>NZ_FZOD01000001.1 GCF_900188345.1 Streptosporangium subroseum
TCGATATTCACCCCCGGCGCATGATGCCCGGTATCCACCACCACCTGCGCCCGCTCCCCCAACCGCAGGCAATGCGCATACGCCGTCCCCCAGTCCGGCACATCACTGACATAAAACGCCGGCTCAAACAACTTGTACTCCAGCAAAAACCGCTGATGCTCCCCCAGCCGGGCATACACCCGCTCCAGCGCCGTCGCCAGCCGATCCTGCCGGGAGCGGATGTCGTCTTGCCCCGGATAGTTGGTGCCATCGGAAAACCACAGCTTCAACGTTGATGAGCCGGTGGCGTCCATGATGTCCACGCACTCCAGCAGATGATCGATCGCCCGGGCCCGCACCCGCGGATCCGGGTTGGTCACGCTGCCCAGCATGTAGGCGTCGTCTTGGAACACGTTGGAGTTGATCGCCCCGATTCCCACCCCCAGCTCCGCCGCCCGCGCCGCCAGCGCGGGGTAGTCGGCCACCCGATCCCACGGGATGTGCAGCGCCACGGTGGGGGCCACCCCGGTGAAGCGGTGTACCTGCGCGGCGTCGGCCAGCTTCTCAAAGGGGTCGCGGGGCACTCCGGGCTGGGTGAAGACCTTGAATCGGGTGCCGGAGTTGCCGAACGCCCATGACGGGGTCTCGATGTGCTGCCGCCGCAGCAAGTCCTTGATCATAAAAATCCCTAATCCAGGCCGCACACGAACTACATATAAAACGTTTTAAGAGCCGATTATGAAGCTACGCGGGAGGCATGGCACTGTCAACGCCTCCGAACGGGGTTACGAGATTGATACGTTTTTACCCGTAACGACCCGGGCGGCGACGGCGACGGCGGCGAGAACCAGCTGCCCGAGCGCCGACGGGGCGACGATGGGGAACGTCTGAGAGACGATCACCGCGACCGCCGTCGCCCCGGCCGGCAGCGCGGTGCCGTACCGGTCGGCGGAGGCCGCGGCGCCCACCGTACGGAACGTGGAGAGCCCTCCCGTGCCGGGACGCCGGCCGGCCGCGGCGACATTTCTTCTTTCCGCGTCGAAGCGCTTCGAATGAAGGGTGAGCGGCCCGCCCGCCATATCGGCTTTACCGGGGATTAAAACGTTCCTCCACCGGCCGTCCAAGGCCTCATTCGCCGAACGGTTCCGCCGGAGACCGCCGGAAACCCTCCCATTGACGCGAATGACGCTGGCAGGCCCGCCGCGACGGCGACACGGGTTACCCGATGGTCCACGGATCACGGCCGGGCGCCTTCGCCCATCAGGAGGCCGCTCGCCGAATGACCACCGGTGACCGTGATCGTCGCACGCCCTCGAATGCCTCCGTGATCAAAACGTTTTAGGCCTGAATGCGGAGGCTGGACCCGGCGAGCCGGAAGTTTCGGCACCTTACTGGCGTCCAAGCGGTTGTTACGTTTTAATCTGTGCTCATGAGTTCGGTGAGCATCAAGGAAGTAGCGGCGCGGGCCGGAGTCTCCCCCGGCACGGTGTCCAACGTGCTCAACCGCCCGGAGAAGGTCGCCGAATCAACCCGCATCCGCGTCGAGGAGGCCGTCCGCGACCTGGGGTTCGTCCGGCACGGCTCGGCCTCCAGCCTGCGGGCCGGGCACAGCCGCACGGTCGGCCTGTCGGTCATCGACATCGGCAACCCGTTCTTCACCGACGTGGCGGCGGGTGTAGAGGAGGCGGCCAGCGAGCGCGGATACGCGGTGATCCTGGGCAACTCCTCGGGCGACCGGCTCAAGGAGGAGCGCAACCTCCTGGTCTTCGCCGAACAGCGGGTCCGCGGGGTGCTCATCACCCCGGCGGGGGCGGACCTCGCCAAGGTCGACCAGCTCAAGGACCGCGGCATCAACGTGGTCCTGGTGGACCATCCGGCGACGCGGGCCGACCAGTGCTCGGTGGCGGTCAACGACGTCACCGGCGGTTCCCTGGCGGTCTCCCATCTGCTGGCCGCCGGAGCCGACCGGATCACCTACGTCACCGGCCCCCTCACGATCCGCCAGTGCGCCGACCGCCTGATCGGCGCCGAACGGGCGCTGACCGCGGCGGGCCACGACCCCCGGGAGGCGCTGGAGGAGCTCCCGATGAGCGCGATGAACGCCCGGTCCGGGCAGCAGGCGGCCGAGAAGCTGATCGCCGAGGGGCGGCTGCCGGACGCCGTGTTCTGCGCCAACGACCTCCTGGCCCTCGGCATGCTGCGCGGGCTGCTCCAGGCGGGCGTCCGGGTCCCCCAGGACCTCTCCCTCATCGGCTACGACGACATCGACTTCGCCTCCGCCTCGGCGGTCTCGCTCAGCTCGATCCGGCAGCCGACCCACCGGCTCGGCCGGGTCGCCACCGAGTTGCTGCTCGACGAGTGCGACAACCCGGACTCCCACGCCCACCAGCAGATCATGTTCCAGCCCGAGCTGATCGTCCGCGAGTCGACCCGCTGACCTCCTCCGGGCCCGAGTCCAGCGGGCCCGGCCGGGGTCCGCTCCGGCGAATCCGGCGAACAACACACGCGGGGGCGGCCAGGAGGCACGTGTTCGGATCGCACTAGGCTCGAGACAGCGGCTGACGAACCCCATCGACCGTGAGGACCGCGAGCAGGCGTCCCAGCGGGCGGGACAGGAGCTTGACTCAAGACAGTGGCCGACGAACCCATCGACCCCGACGTCGATCTCACCGATGCGCGCCGGCGCCACGAGTTGCGCCGCTCGCACTACGGCGTGCTGGCGGTGGTCGCCGCCGGCGGCATGATCGGCACAGGTGCCCGCTACGGCGCCGGCCTGCTGTGGCCGACCGCTCCCGTCGCCTTCCCGTGGGCCACGCTGGGCATCAACGTCTCCGGGTGCCTGCTGATCGGGATCCTCCTGGTGGCTCTGACCGAGGCGTGGACGGCGCCGGCCTGGGTCCGGCCGTTCTTCGCCACCGGGGTGCTGGGCGGGTACACCACCTTCTCCACCTACTGCGTGGACATCGAGCGCCTGGTCTCCGGTGGCCGGGCCGGCACGGCGCTCGGCTATCTGGCGGCAACGGTCCTGGCTGCCCTGGCCGCGGTGACGGCCGGCGCGTGGATCACCCGCCGGCTCCTGGCACGGAAGACGGCAAGGAGAACACGATGATCCTGTCCGGACGGGCCCTGCGGCTGACAGTCTTCGTCGACGACACCGACACCTGGCATCACCGCCCCATGTACACCGAGATCGTGCACCGCGCCCACGCCGCCGGGCTGGCCGGGGCGTCGGTCTTCCGCGGCATGGAGGGCTTCGGCGCCACCCAGGTCGTGCACACCACCCGGCTGCTGTCGATGACCGACGACCTGCCGGTAGCCATCATGATCATCGATACCGAGGAGAAGATCCGCGCCTTCCTGCCCCGGCTGGACGACCTCCTCATCGAAGGTCTGGCCATCCTGGACGAGGTCGAGGTCGTTCACCACCGCGGCGGGCAGGCCCGGTGAACTGGCTGCTGGTGCTGATCGGCGGCGCCGTCGGCGCGCCGTTGCGCTATCTGACCGACCGGGCCGTGCAGGCCCGTCACGACACGGTCTTCCCCTGGGGCACCTTCGCCGTCAACGTGGTGGGCTCGCTGATCCTGGGCGTCCTGACCGGGGCGGCGCTGTCCGGGGCGGCGGGCAGCGGCGTGCAGCTACTCCTGGGCACCGGCTTCTGCGGGGCGCTGACCACCTACTCGACGTTCTCGTACGAGACGCTGCGGCTGGCCGAGACCGGCGCGAGGTTCTTCGCCGCCGCCAACGTCATCGCCTCGATCGTCGCCGGTCTGGGGGCGGTGTTCGTCGGCCTCGCGCTCGCCCAGGCGCTCTTCGGATGAGCCCTTCGGCGCCGGTTCCCGGCAGAAGCCCCCCGGCGCCGGCTCCTGACAGATGAGCCCCTCGGTGCCGGATACATCCGTCAGGAAACGGCGCCCCACGGGGGCCATCCGGCGGGCGTCTCCGCCACCGGCCTGCCGCGTCTCCGCAGGCCGGTGCGACAGCATGTACTCCGTACAGGCACGGACGCACCGGCCCGAAATGCCGGAAACCCTCAGACGACCACGGGAGATCGAAGGCGCTAGGGGAGAGGGCGCTTGACGGCTTCCTTGGCGGCGCGGGCCGCCTCGACCTTGGCGCTCGCGGCGTATTTGTCGACGTACTCCTGGCCGGAGAGCTCCATCAGCGCATACATGATCTCGTCGGTGACGGCGCGCAGGACGAGCCGGTCCTCCTCCATCCCGTAGTAGCGGGAGAAGTCCAGCGGCTTGCCGAACTTCACCCCGGGACGGATGCCCAGCTTGGGGAGGGCGTGGCCGGGGGGCATCATCTCGAAGGTGTTGACCATCGCCCACGGAATCACCCGCACGCGGGACTCCAGCGCCAGCCGGGCCACGCCGGTCTTGCCCTTGTAGAGGCGGCCGTCGGGAGAGCGGGTGCCCTCGGGATAGATGGCGAGCACCTGGTTCTCGTTCAGGATGCGCTTGCCCGTACGGAGTGCCGCCTCGCTGGCCTTCCCTCCGGACCGGTCGATGGGAACGGTGCCGACTCCGCTGAAGAACGCCTTGCTGAGCAGGCCCTTGATGCCCCGGCCCGTGAAATAGTCGGACTTGCCGAGGGAGATCACCTTGCGCCGCAGGAAGAGCGCTCCGAAGAAATGGTCGGCGAACGACAGGTGGTTACCGGCCAGGATTACCGGCCCGTCCTTCGGGACGTTCTCCACCCCCTCCGCCCACGGGCGGAAAATGAGATGGAGGAAGGGCCCGAGGATGGCCTTCACCACCCAGTAGAACACTCGATGCTCCTTCGATTGACAGGCGAGGACCTGGAATTATCCTCCCACTTCGGACCCCGACCACCTACACCCTCAAACCACTCAAATACACCTCTCGCAAAATACCGCCCACTCGTGCGACGATCGGGCGAACCAAAGGAGCCGCGATGCCAGTCATGCCCGGTGCGGAGCCGTACCACCATGCGGGAGGCCAAATCGGCGTTCTGCTCTGTCATGGGTTCACCGGGTCTCCGCAGTCGCTGCGTCCCTGGGGTGAATACCTGGCGGAGGCGGGCATGACGGTGGCACTACCCCGGCTGCCCGGCCATGGAACCACCTGGCAGGAGATGAATCGCACCCGCTGGGAAGACTGGTACGCCGAGCTGGACAAGACCCTGGCGGATCTGCGCGGCCGCTGTTCCGAGGTCTTCATCATGGGGCTGTCGCTGGGGGGCTGCATGGCCCTGCGGCTGACCGAGGTCAACGGCGACGGGATCAAGGGGCTGGTGCTCGTCAACCCGTCCGTGGTCAACGACGTGCCGCTGCTCAGGCTGGCGCCGCTGCTCGGGCTGGTGGTCCCGTCGGTGCCGGGCGTCGGCGGGGACGTCAAGAAGGAGGGGGTGACCGAACTCGCCTACACGCGCACCCCGCTCAAGGCCGCGGCCTCCCTCCCGCGACTCTGGTCGCTGACCCAGTCGGAACTCGGGAAGATAACCCAACCCGTTTTGGTTTTCCATAGTCCACAGGATCATGTGGTGAAATCGACCAGTTTGCGTATTCTGCGTGAGAAGCTGACCGGGGGGAATCTGAATGTGGTGGAGCTCACCGACAGCTACCACGTCGCGACGCTTGACAACGACGCGGAGTGGATCTTCGCGGGGAGCCTGGAGTTCATCCGGACGAACGCCTCGGTACCCTTGCAGAGAGACTGAGCGCGAGCGGGGGAAGCGCGGTCTCCGGGAGAAAGTGACCGGCCGATGGATAACGAGCCCAGCTAAGTGACACCTCAAAGCGATGAGGACGAGGTCTGGCGTCAGATCGTCGCGTCCTTCAACGACACGGCCGAGCGCGACTCGGCTGATCAGCCGTGGCCGGACAGCGAGAACCTGCCCTCCGAACCTCCACGACGAGTGATCAAACAGCCGGACGATGAAGAGCACCTCCTGATGGAGGACGACCTCGCCGACCCCAAAACCGACCTGGACCCGGATTCGGAACAGGCCGACGACGAGGGCCACTACGTCCCCCCGCAGCCACCCCCGCTGCCCAAAACGGACGCCACCACCAAAATCGCGTGGCTGGCCCTGTTCGGTGGTCCCGCCTACCTGTTGCTCAGCGCCGCGTTGAACTGGCACCTGCAGGGCTGGATGCTGTTCACCGCCGTCGCCGCGTTCATCGGCGGTTTTGTGGCGCTGGTGGTGAGGATGGGCGACGGTCCGCCCAGTGACTCCGGCTGGGACGACGGCGCGGTCATCTGACGGGCGTGGCCGCCTGACGGCCACGCCCGGCGGGCGTCCGACGGTCGCGGGCCTCCCGCGACCGAGGCGCGGCTAGGGCTTGGCCCGCTCCGGCGTGCCGAACCGCTCGATCACGTCGGTGTATCGGCCGGCCGCGTCCACCACGTGGCCCACGGTCCACACGGTGCCGGTGCCGGGCAGGTAGGCCAGGGACTGGAGCCTGATGGTGCGGGAGGCGGGCGCTTCGGGACCGCGCAACGTCTCGACCCTGTGGCCGTCGTAGCTGAGCACAAACGCCTCCTCCGGCTGCTCCAGGTCCACTCCCGAGATCCAGAAGTGGCCCTTACGGTCGCCGGTCACGCCGTACAGGCGCACGTCCCCGCCACCGGGAGCCACCCGGGACCATTTCTTGCCGTTCCAGGACAGGATCAGCGGGATGATCCTGTCTGCTCCCTGCGAGACGCCGCCGACCGCCAGCGCCCGCTTCGGGCTGTCGAAGTAGACGTCACGCAGGTAGCCGCCGGGGATGTCCGGGATATGGAAGGTCTTCCAGCGCGAACCGGACTGCCTCATGATCAACGGTTTACCGGCGGAGTCACCCACCGCCCATCCGTCGCTCTTGCCCGACAGTGCCACGCCGTACAGCGTGCCCCGCTCAGGAAGCTGGGTGAACTTCCACTTCCCGCCGGTCCCGGTCATGATCAGTGGTTGCTTGTCGCGACTGCCGACGGCGGCCATCCGGCCCGTGGTGGCCGCCACCCCGCCCAGCCAGTCGCCCACGTGCAGCCTGTCGATGGTGATCCTGTCGAAGGACGTGCCGTCCCCTCTCGCGAGGTACGGCAGACCGTCATGACCTTCGCCGACGGCCCACAGCTCGGTCGGCGAGGCCGCCGCGATCGAACGCAGGAGCCCCGCACCGGTGGGATCGTTGCGGATGCCGACCTCGGTCCAGCTCGTGCCGTCCCAGTGGGTGATCGCGCCACGGCTCTGCCAGATGTCCCAGACGCTCTGCTGGCCCACCGCCCAGACGCTGCCGGCCGAGATCCCCGCCACGTCGGACAGCGATCCGTCCCTGCTCAGCCCCGCGCTGACCGGAGCCTGCCATGCTTCCAGCGTGGACGGACTGACAGGATCGGCGTGAGCGGTGGCCGTGTGCGAGGACAACAGGAGCAGGCCTCCCGCGCAGAGCGCCAGCGCACGCCGCGGAAGGCGACGGGTCATGCCACAAATGGTACGGGGCGCTCTCGCCCCCATGTACCGCTCCCCTCGGTTGACCTCAACCGGCCGGGGTGATCCGACGCGGTGACCTGCCGACTGCCGTAAAATCCACGATCTTCCCGGGCCTCCAGGACCGGCCGGCCCGACCGAGCCGGCCGGTCCTGGCGGCTCGCTCGACGGTCTCCTGGTGGACCTGTTCCAGGCGGTCGCCGATCCCGGGATGCGGGTGACTCAGCTCGGCGACCACCGGCAGGTGATCGGTGGCCGCCACCAGGTCGGCGGGGTCGGCGTCGATCCCGCCGCAGGAGACCACCGAGAAGCCCGCCACCGCGAAGATCGCATCGATGCGCTTGTGCGGGCCCCTGGCCGGGAAGGTGAAGCCGTCGCCCCGCGGCGAGACCGGGTAGCAGTCGGTCAACCGCTCGGCGAGGTGCTGCCAGGTCGGCTGGTCGGACTGCTCGTTGATGTCCCCGGCGAGCACGGGCAGCGCGTCGAACCGATCGGCGGCGGCCTGCAGCAGCGCCACCGCCTCGCGCGCGTGGTGCAGCCGGGCGGTCTCGTCAAGATCCAGGTGGATGGAGCCGACGGCCACCCGCTGCCCGTCCGTCTCCACCACGGCGATCGCGATCGCGCGCCGCTCCAGGCCGAAGAAGCACTTCAGCAGGTGGCCCTCACCGCTCAGGAGCCTCACCCCCGGGCCGACCAGCACGGCGACCCCGCCGGCGCGACGGCCCGCCGCGACGGTCAGCCCTCCGGACGCCGCCAGCCGCCCGCGCTTACGGCGCCAGCACAGGAACCGGGGCGCCTCCTGCACGCAGAGCACGTCGGCACGGAGCCCGGTGATCACCCGCCCCAGCGCGGCGACGTCGTCTCGCATCGAACGCACGTTGTAACTGGCGACTCTGAGCACCATGGACACCTCATTTGACGAAGCGTGGCGCGATCGTAACCGCACAGTGTGCGACATGCCACCATCTACGCATAAATCGCATATGAGCAGGTCGGACGCGGCAAACTTCGGGGTGCCGGGAGCAAAAAAGTCTTTGATCAGCGCCTTCGGGGTGAGATCCGGGATCAGCGTCTCCGGGCGAGGTCCGCGGCACCGACCAGACCCGCCGACGCGCCAAGCTCGGCGAGGCGGATCTCGGCCAGGGGACGATGCCCCCGGCCGGTCAGATGAGCGGCGAAGGACTCACGGGTCTGATCGAGCCAGAGGTCCGCGGCACGGGAGACGCCGCCGCCGAGGATGAAGCAGCCCGGATCGAGGATCGCGGCGAGGTCTGCCAGGCCCCGGCCGAGCCACTGGGCGATGGAGGCGAACGCGGCCAGTGCCGCCGGGTCTCCCTGCCTGGCGGCTTCCGTGACCTCGGGACCCTCGATGAGGTCGGGCGTACCACCGGCGATCTTCAGCAGCTGGGCGGCCTGTTCGGGGTTGGCTTCCGCGCTCTCCCTGGCGTCGATCACCAGGGCGCTGCCGCTGGCGTACTGCTCCCAGCAGCCCAGGTTGCCGCACCCGCACAGACGCCCCTCGGGGACCACCTGCATGTGGCCGAGCTCGGCGCCCATGCCCCAGCGCCCTCGGTAGAGGGAGCCGTCGAGCACGATGCCGCCGCCGATGCCCGTGCCGACGGTCACGCACACCACGTGGGTCTCGCCCCGCCCCGCGCCGAACCTGGCCTCGCCCCACGCCATCGCGTTGGCGTCGTTCTCCACCACGACGGGCAGGCCGACGAGGTCGGACACCTTCTTCTGCAGCGGTTCCTCGCGCCAGGCGAGGTTGGGGGCGAAGCGCACGATGGCGCGGGTCTCGTCGACGAACCCGGCGGCGCCGAGGCCCACGGCCTCGATCTCCCTGCCCTTCCCGAGCTCCAGGACCACGTCGCCGATCGTGTGGGCGACCTGCTCCGGGTTCTCCGCCGGAGTGGGCCGCAGAAGATGCTCGACGATGTTGCCGTCCTCGTCCACAACTCCCGCCGCGACCTTGGTACCGCCGATGTCAACGCCGATGGTCAGCGCCATTGTGCATCCACCCTCTCCCCCTGGGCTCACCCCAGGTCGATGTGCTCCACGGGAGTTTCTTCCTGTCCGCGCTCCCGCGCCCGCTGTGCGGACGAGGGCTTGTTCAGCCCGTCGACGGCCGACTTGAACGCGGCGAACAGCTCGGTACCGGCCTGCATGAGGTGATCGGTGACCGCGCCGCCCGACTCGCGCTGCGCGGCCATCGCGCGGCAGACAGGACAGGCCCGGCAGATGTATTCGTCGTGTTCGGAGATCGCTTCCTCCCACACGTCCTGGCTTTTGCCCCGTCCACCGCCGGAGAACGCGCTGCCGAATCCGCTCATGGTGCCCTTGATCAGATTCTTGCGCAGTTCCCTGGCGGCTTTCTGCTGGAGCGTCTCGAAAAGCTTGAACGCCTCTTCGGTCGCGGCGCTCAGCGGATCCCGGTCGCTGCCGGTCCGCTCACTCCGGGTCCGTCCGGCCCGCTCGTCACGCCCGGCCCACTCGGACCGCTCATCGCGTCCGGGCCGCTCTGTCCGCTCGGACCGCTCGGCGCGTTCGTCTCGTCCGGACCGCTCGGCCCGCTCAGTCCGCTCGTCTCGCCCCGGCCGCTCGGTCGGCTCAGCGCGCTCGGCGCGTTCGGTCGGCTCGGCGCGCTCGGCGCGGTCGGTCGATTCCGCCCGCTCAGCCGGCTCGGACCGCTGGGTCCCGCCCGCGGTCTCGGTGCTCTCCGCCTTCTGCGCCGGCTCGGCGTGCGTGGCTTTCTGGTCCTTCTGGGCGTCATTCGTGTTCTCTGTCATCAGGCCCTCCCGACTCGAACCGTACCCGGAGAAACCCGTCTCGGAGCGCGGCTTCCCTTACGGACCTGCGGGCCAGGGCGGCCGGCAGGGCGAGGACCCGGCGGTAGGAGCCCACGTTGATGATCAGCTCGTCGCCCTTGCGTGAAAGATCCACCTCTCCCTTCCCCGCGAGCGGCAGGGACAGGATCAGCTCGCCCTCGGCGGTGATCCGCAGCGGCGGGTCCACGGTGGGCGGGGCGAAGGGGTCGGCGTCTCCGTACATGACCTCGGCGACCCGGGCGAGGGCGTCGGGACCGACGGGCTCGGCGTCCAGGTAGGGCACGATGTGGATGGGCAGCGGGGCGAAGGACTGCTCCACCTCGGCCAGGTGCCTGGACTGGGCCTCCACCCATCTCTGCCGCCACGGGTCGGCGCCCTCGGCGGGGAAGACCCGGTTGGCGATCACCGCGTCGACGCGGTAGCCGTACAGGCTGAGAGAGGTGAGCGTACGGCGGGCCTCGGCCAGCACGACGGCCTCGGGGGTGAGCACCAGCCGGACGCTCGTGCCGGGCCCGGTGAGAAGCTCGCGCACCTCCAGCAGGCTCCGATGGAGCCGCTCCCCCGCGCCGACCACGTGATCTCCCGGCATGCTGACCTGCGCCAACCGGCGGACCAGCGGCGAGAGGGCACGGAGGAGCCGCCTGCCGACCGGCAGCAGCCGGTTCATGTGCCAGTCGAGGGCCTCGGGCAGCGCGAGGAGGCGGAGCGTCTCAGCCGTGGGAGCGCAGTCGATGACGATCACTTCCCAGCGCCCGGTGAGGGCCTGCTCCCGGAGCTCCAGCAGGGCGATGATCTCCTCGGCGCCGGGCAGCACCGTGATCTCCTCGGCCGTGATCTCGTCCAGGCCCAGCTCCGCGAAGACGTCCCTGGCGTAGTCGCGCAGCTCGCCCCACTGGCGCTCCAGCGCCTTCTGAGTGTCCACCTGGTAGAGGTAGAGACCGGGCGCGACCTCGGTGGGCTCGTCGGCGACGCTCACGCCGAGCGCGTCGGCCAGTGAGTGCGCGGTGTCGGTGGAGACCACCAGCGTCTTGAACCCTGACCTGGCCGCGAGGGTGGCCGTGGCCGCCGCGGCGGTCGTCTTGCCCACGCCGCCCTTGCCCGTGAACAGCAGAACCCTGCTCACGCGACCCCCCGGGGAGGCGGCTGGGGGCACGCCCTCGCCGCCGGACCGTGTGCCGGGGAGGCTGTGAGGGTTCGGGCTCGCCCGCCCTGCTCTCTCATGAGGTTTCGACGCGCTTCTTCAGTCCCTTCAGGGCGGTGTCGACGATGACCTTCTCCGCCTTCCGCTTGATCATGCCGATCATCGGGACCTTGAGATCGACGGCGAGCTCGTACGTCACCTCGGTACCGCTGCCCACGTCGGCCAGGCGATAACTTCCGGTGAGCTTCGAAACCATCTTTCCCGCCTCGACGATGCTCCAGTCGACGGAGTCCTCGTCGTGCCAGGTGTAGCCGAGGGTGTATTCGTCGCTGATCACGCCCGCGTCCAGGACGAACCTGACCGTCTCGGGGCGGCCGTCCTCCCCCGTGGAGAGGAGTCGCGCGGACTTCACCTGACCCGCCCACTCCGGGTAGGAGCCGAAGTCGGCGATCACCGTCATGATGGTCGATCGGCCCGCGCCGATCGTGATGCTTGAGGTGGTGCGATCAGCCATGGGCTTACCGTACTGGTTCGTCGTTTCCTCGCGAACCTCTGACGCACCGGTCTCGTCTCCGGCTCACCACTCGAGCACGAAGGGGACTCCCCTGTTGCGGAAATGCCCCACGTTGAGACATTCGGTCTTGCCGATGCGGGTACGGCTGGCGAGCGGCTGGTGCACGTGCCCGAACAGGGCGTAGCGCGGCTGAGTCCGCCTGATCGCCTCCAGCGTGGCCTCGCTCCCCCGCTCGAAACGCCGGGCGACCACGTCGTAGAGCAGCTCGGGGACGGCCGGCGGGATGTGGCAGCAGAGCACGTCCACCTTGCCCACGGCCTCGACCTTGCGGGCGAACTCCTCGTCGTCGATCTCGTTCGGCGTCCGGTACTGCGTGCGCAGACCGCCCCCGACGAAGCCGAACCGGAGCCCGCCGATCTCCACCGTCTCCCCGTCGAGCACGTGGTGACCCTGCCTGACGTACTCGGGCCAGTAGCGGGGAAGGTCCACGTTGCCGTGGGTGATGTAGGCGGGGGTGGGCATCGCGGCGAAGATCTCGCCGTACTGCCGCCGGACGGAGCGTTCGATGTGCTCGCGCGGATCGCCGTCCAGCGACGCCCAGAGGGCGGCGGACATCGTCCGCGCCTCGTCGAACCGCTTGGCCGTGCGCAGCGCGATGAACTCCGCCGTCCTCTCCACCCCGAACAGCTCGGGAAAGATGCCCTGGGAGTAGTCGTCGTAGTCGACGAACAGGATCAGGTCGCCCAGGCAGACGAGTGCGTCGGCACCGTCGCCCGCACGAGCCAGAGCGTCGGCCCTTCCGTGCACATCACTGACGACATGAACCCGCATGCCGGATATCCTAACTATCTACCGGTCGGGGCACGAGCAGGCAGCCCAAATGCGACGGGAGCGGTGAGTGCGTCGTCCTGCGGCCTCACCTGGCGGCTTGGTACGGTGGAATTGTCCTCGTAACACCTGGGTGACGGATCTACCTGCACGTAACTTATCGCGATAGCTTCCAGGCAGCCCATCGATCCGTGCGTCTTCAGGAGTGATCCGTGCGCGAGTACAGCGTCCCCGTGCTGGTGGATGTCCCTCTCTCCGCCACCATGACCGACACGGTGTTCCAACGCGCCGACGAGGAGCCGGGCGTCGTCGCCCTGCGTCGCAAGACCGGCGACGACTGGACCGCCGTCACCGCGAAGGAGTTCCGCGACCAGGTCGCCGGGGTGGCCAAGGGGCTGATCGCGGCCGGTCTCGAACCGGGCGACCGGGTGGCCCTGATGTCGCGCACCCGCTACGAGTGGACCGTGATCGACTATGCGATCTGGTCCGCCGGCGCCGTCGGCGTGCCGATCTACGAGACCTCCTCCGCGGACCAGGTCAAGTGGATCATCTCCGACAGCGGCGCGAAGGCCGTGTTCGTGGAGCTGGAGTCGCACGAGGAGACCGTGCGCGAGAGCGTGTCCGAACTGCCGGAGCTCAAGAACGTCTGGCGCATCGAGGGCGGCGCCCTGGACGAGCTGACCGCGAGCGGTTCCGGAGTGTCCGACGAGACGCTGGCCGAGCGCAGGACCGCTCGCGGCGGCACGGACCTGGCGACCATCGTCTACACCTCGGGCACCACCGGCAGGCCCAAGGGCTGCCGCCTGACCCACGACAACCTGCTGTTCACCGCCAGAAACGTGGCGCAGGGTCCCCTGGAGTCGCTCTTCACCGAGGAGGGCCGGGCCGCGCTGCTGTTCCTGCCGCTCGCGCACTCCTTCGCCCGCATCATCGAGGTCGTGCTGGTCGAGACCGGCACGATCCTCGCGCACACGCCGAACATGAAGAACGTCGGCCCCGACCTGCAGGGCTTCAGGCCCACGTTCCTGCTGGGCGTGCCCCGGGTGTTCGAGAAGGTCTACAACGGCGCCGAGCAGAAGGCCACCGCCGACGGCAAGGGCAAGATCTTCCACGCCGCCGCCGACACCGCCGTCGCCTGGAGCCGGGCGCGGTCGGCGGGCGGCCCCGGGCTCGGCCTCAAGCTCAAGCACGCCGCGTTCGACAAGCTGGTGTACGGCAAGCTCCGCGCCGCCACCGGCGGCCGACTGTCGGTCGCGGTGTCCGGCGGCTCCGCCCTGGGCGAGCGGCTCGGCCACTTCTTCCGCGGCGTCGGCATCGAGGTCTTCGAGGGCTGGGGCCTGACCGAGACCTCCGCGCCGTCCACGGTCAACCTGCCGGGGGCCAACAAAATCGGCACCGTCGGCAAGCCGTTCCCCGGTGTCACGATCGGCATCGGCGAGGACGGCGAGGTGCTGGTCAAGGGCCGTCACCTCTTCGACGGCTACTGGAACAACGCCGAGGCCACCGCCGAGGCGATCGACACGGACGGCTGGTTCCACACCGGCGACGTCGGCGAGCTCGACAAAGACGGCTACCTGCGCATCACCGGCCGCAAGAAGGAGATCATCGTCACCGCCGCGGGCAAGAACGTCGCCCCGGCCCCGATGGAGGACCACATCCGCGCTCACCCGCTGGTCAGCCAGGCGCTGGTGGTCGGCGACGACAGACCGTTCGTCGCGGCGCTCGTCACGCTGGACCCCGAGGCACTGGAGCAGTGGAAGGCGGCCAACGGCAAGGCGGGGGCCACCCTCGCCGAGCTCAGCACCGACCCGGCCGTCCTCGCCGAGGTGCAGAAGGCGGTGGACACCGCCAACAAGTTCGTCTCCAAGGCCGAGCAGATCAAGAAGTTCACGGTGCTCGACGTCGACATCACCGAGGAGAGCGGGCACGTGACCCCGACCCTCAAGGTCAAGCGCAACATCGTGATGCGCGACTTCGCCAAGGACATCGACGCCCTGTACGGCTGACGCCGCTCCGATCGGCCGCGGGGACCCGGACGGGTCGCCGCGGCCTTTCTGCGTTCCCACCCGGGCCGCCCCGGACGACGCCGTACGAGCCGTTTTCCCCGGGCCGCCCGAGGCGCCTTGGGCCGCCGTGAGCCGCCGTGAGCCAAAGCACCATAAATCAACAATGATGCGAAAAGTTCATTGACAAGTCCTGGCGTTCGATCTTCTATGTGATGAAACGTGAGGGATTTCGGGGGAACATGAGCACTTCGGTCAGGAGAAGCCATGACCCACCCACTGCCGATGTCCCGCCGGACCATGCTTCAGAACTCGCTGCTCGGAGCCGCCGCGTTCGGCGTCCCGGCCATCCTGGCCGGCTGCTCCAACCCCGCTGACCAGGGCACTCCCGGCACCGGCGGAGCCGCGGCGCGGGGCACGGTCTCCGTGGGCTCGAACGCCTCCGACGAGGTTCCCAAGAAGGCGCTGCAGACGGTCGTGCAGGCGTTCACCCAGGCGGACGTGAAGATCAACACGGTTGACCACAACACGTTCCAGGAGAACATCAACCGCTATCTCCAGGGCAGGCCGGACGACGTGTTCACCTGGTTCGCCGGTTACCGGATGCGGTTCTTCGCGGAGCAGGGGCTCGCGACGGACATCTCCGACGTCTGGCAGGGGATCGGCGCCGACTACACCCCCGCCTTCAAGCAGGCGGCCACGGGCTCGGACGGCAAGCAGTACTTCGTGCCGTTCACCTACTACCCCTGGGCCGTCTTCTACCGCAAGAGCGTGTGGGAGGAGAAGGGCTACGCGGTTCCCAAGACCCTCGACGAGTTCACCGCGCTGGCCACGAAGATGAAGTCCGACGGGCTGGTCCCGATCGCCTTCGCCGACAAGGACGGCTGGCCGGCGATGGGCACCTTCGACATCGTCAACATGCGGGTCAACGGCTACGACTTCCACATCTCGCTCATGGCGGGCAAGGAGTCGTGGACCGACCCCAGGGTCAAGCAGGTCTTCGACACCTGGCGCGGGCTCCTGGAGCACCACCAGCCGGGCGCCAACGGGCGCACCTGGCAGGAGGCCGCCCAGTCGCTCCAGCAGAAGAAGACGGGCATGTATCTCCTGGGCATGTTCGTCGCCCAGCAGTTCCCCGAGAGCGACCTCGACGACCTCGACTTCTTCGCCTTCCCCGAGATCAACCCGCAGTTCGGTCAGGACTCGGTGGAGGCGCCGATCGACGGCTACATGATCTCAGCGAAGGCCAGGAACGTGGAGGGTGCCAAACAGCTGCTCAAGCACCTCGCCTCCGCCGCGTCGCAGAACGTGGCGACCAAGCTCGACCCCGGCACGCTCGCCGCCAGTTCCAAGGCCGACACGAGCGGCTACAGCGCGCTGCAGAAACGCGGCGCCGAGCTCGTCTCCCAGGCCGCGCACATCTCCCAGTTCCTCGACCGCGACACCCGCCCCGACTTCGCCTCGACCGTCATGATCCCCGCCCTCCAGCGGTTCATCGGCAAGCCCGACGACATCGACGCCCTGCTGAAGGACATCGAGGCACAGAAAACCAACATCTTCCGGTGACGCGCCTGCGAGCCCGTCGTCACTCCTCGCGCGACGTGGTCGTCCTGAGCATCGGGCTGGGCGTCGCGATCGGCGTCAACGTGGCCTTCATCTGGGGGCCCACGCTGGCCTCGATCGTGCTGTCCGGCACCGACTGGAACGGCATCTCCGAGATCCGCTGGGTCGGCGTCGAGAACTACCACGACCTCGCCACCTCCTATCCGCCGTTCTGGACCGCGGTCCGCAACAACGTGCTCTGGCTGGCCTTCCTCGGCCTGGTCGCGACCCCGTTCGGACTGTTCTGCGCGGTGCTGCTCGACCGGCGCATCCGGTTCTCCCGCCTCTACCAGGGCGCGCTCTACCTGCCGGTGGTGCTCTCCCTGGCGGTGGTCGGCTTCATCGCACAGCTCGTCTACTCCCAGGACTACGGCGTGCTCAACGCGGTGACCGGGAGGGAGACCGACTGGCTGGGCGATCCCTCGGTCAACATCTGGGTCGTCATGGTCGCGGCGGCCTGGCGGCACGTCGGTTACGTGATGATCATCTATCTCGCGGGCCTCAAGGCGGTGGACCCCGCCCTGAAGGAGGCCGCCGCGATCGACGGCGCCAGCGAGACGCAGGCGTTCTTCCGGGTGGTCTTCCCCACGCTCCGCCCGATCAACGTCATCGTCCTCGTCATCACGGTCATCGAGGCGTTGCGCGCGTTCGACATCGTCTACGCCATCAACAAGGGCAGGAACGGCCTGGAGCTGCTGTCGGTGCTCGTCACCGAGAACATCGTCGGCGAGGCCAGCCGGATCGGCTTCGGCTCGGCGATCGCGGTCGTCCTGCTGGTGATCTCGATGGGATTCATCATCGTCTATCTGACGCAGCTCTTCAGGGAGGAGCGGTGACACCGGCCATAGACGCTCCCGCCCCGCCCCGCCGGGTCAGGCCGTTGCGGATCCTGCTCCACGCCTTCCTGGGACTGGTGGCGCTGGGCTGGTTCGTTCCGCTGGCGCTCGCCCTCTACGCCTCGCTCCGGCCGTACCAGGAGACGGCCAGGCTCGGCTACTTCTCCCTGCCGGAGACGCTCACGCTCGACTACTACGGCGAGGCCTGGACCCAGGCCGAACTGCCCAAGTACTACCTCAACACGCTCATCATCGTGGTCCCGGGCGTGCTTCTCACCCTGCTGCTCGCCTCGTTCACCGCGTTCGCCATCGCCCGGACGCGCATCCCCGGCCGCCGCACCCTGCTGATCGTCTTCACCGCGGGCAACCTGCTCCCGCCCCAGGTGCTGATCACTCCGCTCTACACGGTCTACACGATGATCCCGCTGCCCTGGTGGCTGTCGGACTCCCTGTCCCTCTACGACTCCTACCTCGGGCTGACCCTCGTCCACGTGGCGTTCCAGTTCGGCTTCTGCGTGTTCGTGCTCACCAACTTCATGCGCACGATCCCCGAGTCGATCACCGAGGCCGCCCTGGTGGACGGGGCCGGCGTGTGGCGGCGCTACTGGCAGCTCACCCTGCCCCTGTGCCGTCCGGCCCTGGCCGCGCTGGGCACGCTCCAGTTCACCTGGATGTACAACGACTTCCTCTGGGCGCTGGTGCTGATGTCCTCCGGCGACAAACTTCCCGTGACCAGCGCGCTGAACAACCTCCGCGGCCAGTTCTTCACCGACTACAACCTGCTCGCCGCCGGATCGGTGCTCGTCGCGCTCCCCACGCTCATCGTCTTCCAGCTTCTTCACAAACACTTCATCGCGGGTCTCACCCTGGGCTCCACGAAATAACCGCCGGCCTCGCCCGGGACGCCACCGGGTGAGGTGGCAACCTCGGCGGGGGGCGCCGCCAGATGACTGGCTGCCCGCCCGGAAAAACACACGATCCCCACCCGGCCTCCGGTCGCCGGCTGCCCGCCCGGAAAAACGCCCGATCCCACCCGGCCTCCGGTCGCCGGCTCCACCGGTGACCGGCTGCCCGCCGGGGAGGACACGCCCGGCCCCTACCCGGCCTCCGGGCGTTGCCTGATCACGGCGACGCCGCCCGCCGGCACCGTACCGGGGAAGTCCTTCGTGGTGAGCAGGTCGGTGCCGGACTCGGCCAGCTCGACGTCCTTCTCGTCGTCGTGATTGATCGCGAACAGGTAGGTGGAGCCGTCGGGGTGGCTCCGCCGTACGAGCTCCAGGCCGGGAGCCGGGGCGGCGATGCCCGTCTCGGCGGCGATCCGGGCGAGCAGGCGCCGCAGGGAGACCTCGTCCAGCCGGGTGGAGACGTACCAGGCCGCGCCGGAACCGTGCTCGTTGCGGGTGATGGCGGGCGCCCCCGCCAGGTGGCGGGCCCAGGGGTCGTACCCGCCGCCCGAGGAGGCGTCGCCGTTGGGGAAGCCACCCCCGGAGCCGCCGACGGAGAAACTCCCGGTCCCGGAACCGCCGAGGCGGAATCCGTCATCGGTGTATGAGGCGATCACCTCGGCGGTGGTGGTCCGGCCGAGCTCACGCCAGACCCCGCCGGTGGAGCCGTCGGACAGCGTCACCGTACGGCCCTCGCCCAGGGGCACGAACTCCTCCATGCGCACGCCGAGAAGGTCGCGCAGGGCGCCGGGGTAGCCGCCGGTCCAGACGGCGTCGTTCTCGTCGACGACGCCGGAGTAGGCGCCGACGACCAGCGTGCCGCCGCCTTCGACGTAGAAGTCCAGGGCCGCCCGGTCGGTCTCGCCGAGCACGTACAGGGAGGGCAGCAGGAGCAGCGGGTAGGAGCTGAAGTCGCCGTGGGCCGGGAGGAAGTCCACGGTGACGCCGAGCTTCCACAGGGCCCGGTGCCAGGTGGCGAGCTCATCGCGCACGGTCATGTCGACGCTCGGGTGGCTGGGCTGTTCCTGCGCCCAGACGCTCTGCCAGTCGAACACGATCGCCACGTCGGCGCTGACCCTGGAGCCCTCGACCTCCTCCAGCCTGCGCAGGTCGGCGCCGAGCTCGCAGACCTCCCTCCAGACGCGCGAGTCCACGCCCGCGTGCGGGAGCAGCGCGGAGTGATACTTCTCCGCTCCGGCGCGGGAGGCCCGCCACTGGAAGAACAGCGCGCCGTCGGATCCCCTGGCCACGTGGGCCAGGGAGTTGCGGCGCATCTGGCCGGGGGTCTTGGGAATGTTGCGCGGCTGCCAGTTGACCGCGCTGGTGGAGTGCTCCATCAGCAGCCACGGCGCTCCGCCCGCGAGACCCCGGGTGATGTCGGCGGCGAAGGCCAGGTCGATGTGGGCCTCGGGGTCGTGGGCGCGGAGGTAGTGGTCGGTGGAGACCACGTCCACGTGCGGCGCCCACTCCCAGTAGTCGATGTCCCAGTGCAGCCCGGCCATGAAGTTGGTGGTCACCGGGACGCCGGGGCTCACCTCCCGCAGAACCTCCAGCTCGGCCAGGTAGCAGGCGAGCAGCTCGGCGGAGCTGAACCGGAAGAAGTCCAGTGCCTGGGCGGGGTTGGGGACGGCCGGGGTCCTGCGCGGCGGCAGGACCTCCTCGAACGAGGTGTACTCCTGCGACCAGAACCGCGTGCCCCAGGCCTCGTTCAGCCGGGGCAGGTCGTAGCGGTCGCGGAGCCAGTCGCGGAACGCCGCGGCGGAGACGTCGCAGTAGCAGCGCGCCACGTGGCAGCCGTACTCGTTGCCGACGTGCCACATGCGCAGCGCGGGGTGGTCGCGGTACCGCTCGGCCAGGGCCCGTGCCAGCCGTACGGCGGCGGCCCGGTAGCTCGGCGAGGAGGGGCAGTAGGCCTGGCGGCTTCCCGGCCACAGGACGTGCCCGCCCGCGTCCACCGGGAGCGAGTCGGGGTGGGCGGCGGAGAACCACGGCGGGGGGCTCGCGGTGGCCGTCGCCAGGTCGACGCCGATCCCGTTCGCGTCCAGCAGGTCGAGCACCCGGTCCAGCCACCCGAACTCGTGGGAACCCTCCCGCGGCTCCAGCAGCGCCCAGGAGAAGACGCCGACTGTCACCAGGTTGACTCCGGCCTCACGCATGCGCACCACGTCGTCGTGCCACACCTGCTCCGGCCACTGCTCGGGGTTGTAGTCACCGCCGAAGTACATAAGACCTCCCGTTTGCAGCCCGGATCACCTTAGAACACGGCGCGGGGCATGGCCTAGAAGGTCGGCGCACCTTCGAGCAACTGGGCGAACCGGGAGGCGACGAGGTCCCAGCCCCACTCGCGCGTGACCCACTCCCGTCCGCGCTCCCCCATCGCGCGCGCCCCTGCGGGGTCCTTCAGCAGGCCGACCAGCGCCGCCGCGACCTCGCGCGCGGAGGTGCCGTCGACCACCAGCCCCGTCTCCCCGTGCAGCACCGCGTCCGGGGCTCCGCCCGACGAGCCCGCCACCACGGGCAGCCCGCTGGCGGAGGCCTCCAGGTAGACGATGCCGAGCCCCTCCACGTCGATGCCGCCCAGGCGGGTACGGCACGGCATGGCGAACACGTCGGCCGCGGCGAGGTGGCCGGACAGCGACGCCCCCGGCACCGGTCCGGTGAACCTGACCGAGTCGCCCAGCGTCCGGGCCAACCGTTCCAGGGTCTTCCTGTACGGCCCGCCGCCGACGAGGAGCAGCACCCCGTCGGGCACGGCGCGCAGCACGTGGGGCCAGGCGCGCAGGAGGGTGTCCTGGCCCTTGCGCGGCACCAGCCGGGACAGGCAGACCACGACCGGCCGGTCCCCCAGGCCGAGCGCCGCGCGCACCCCCTCGCCGCCGGCGTCCGGCCGGAACACGGCGGTGTCGACGCCGGGCGCGAGCCGTACCAGCTTGTGGGGCGGGATCACCTTCGCCAGCCTTCGCCGGGTGTACTCCCCCAGGTAGGTCACCACGTCGGCGTGGCCGCCGATCCTCGCGAGCAGCGGGCGGGCGATCGGGACCCCCGCCCAGGCCGCCTCGTGGCCGTGGGTGACCATGACGACGCGGCGGGCCCCGGCCGCGCGCATCCTGGGCGCGAGCAGGCCGAGTGGCGCCGCCGCCCCGAACACCACCGTGTCGCACTTGAACTCGGCGATCAGGGCGGCGGCCCGGCGGGCGACCGCGGACGTGGGCAGCATCAGCGAGGTGGGGTGACGTACGACCGGGTAGGGCTGCCGGCCGTCGAAGCTCTCGCAGCCGGGCCATTCGGGGGCGTAGACGACCACCGAGTCCGGCGGGCGGCAGGCGGCGAGGCCGTACACGAACGACTGGATCCCGCCTGCCCGGGGCGGGAAGTCGTTGGTGACGATGAGGGTGCGGCTCACGGCGCGGGGAGGCCGTGCAGCAGGGCCCAGGAGCGCGCCATGGCGATGCGCTGCGGGGTCGTGGGGTGGGAGGCGTAGAGGAGGTATTCGAAGGCGTCGGGCGACAGATCCGAGATGTTGGCGACGGCCAGCCGTTTCTGCATGGACACGAACGTCGCCGGATCCTTGGTCAGGTTCAGCGCGTGGAGGTCGGCGCGGGCCTCGATGTGCCTGCTGATCAGGTTCTGGGCGGGGCCGGACAGGACCGTGGCCAGGCTCAGCAGCCCCATGATCAGTCCCACCGCCCTCGGGTCGGCGAGCGAGGTGATCCCGGTGCGCCGCCGTACGGCTCCCGCCGAGGTCACCAGGTAGAGCAGGCACGCCCCGCACGCGGCGGCCAGGCCGCCGATGAGCGTGCCGGACAGCACGTCGCCCGCCTTGGCGTGGCCCAGCTCGTGCGCGACCACCAGCTCGACCTGGTCGGCGGGCGCCCGGAGCAGCGTGTCGTAGACCACGATCCTGCGCGTCGCGCCGAATCCGGAGACGTAGGCGTTGAGCGCCGTGGTCCGCCGGGAGGCGTCGGCGACGAGCACGTCCTCGACCGGCACGCCGTCCCTGGAGGCCATGGCGAGCAGGTCGTCGCGGAGCTGCCCGGCGGCCATCGGCCGGAAGTCGTTGAAGATCGGCTCGATCACCACCGGGTAGGCGAACGAGGCGAGCAGGGTCAGCACGAACGCGCCGATCGCCGCGGGGATCCACCAGCGCCGGAAGCGCCGTGCCAGCGTGACCACCGCGAGCACCATGATCGCGGTCAGCCCGGTGCTGACTCCGAGGTTCTTGATCCGGTCGGCCGTCCAGGTCGCCCAGGTCTGGGTGGACAGCCCGAAGGCGCGCAGGTGGGTCTCCGACCACATCCCCAGCGGCCAGCGCAGGATCGCCACCGCCACCGACAGCCCCAGGACGCCGAGCAGCACCCGCAGCCACCACGGTCCTCTCAGGCGTCCGAGCAGCCGTGCGCCCAGCGGGGTGCTCACCAGCACTCCCGCGACGACCAGTGTCAGGCCGAGCGACAGGTAGGAGGGCACGCTGACCAGCGCGTCGAAGGTCTTCGCGCGGGCGATCTGCTCCGGGAGGAAGTCGCGGGCCGGGTCGGGGACGACGTCCGGCGCCCCCGCGGCCAGCTCTCGCCAGGGCGTGGTGAACGCCACGATCGCCAGCGTGACCGCCCCGAGGGCGGCCAGCGCCCACCCCGCCGTCCGGAGTCCCGCGGGCGTGTCCGTCTTACTCAGCGTCATCCGAGTTCCCTCCGGAGATAGTCGCGCCAGGCCCCGACGAGCGACGTCTCGGACAGGCCCAGGGTGCTCCCGACATCGCTACCGTAGAGCCTCACCAGCGCCTTCTCGCCATAGCGCTCGGCGATGAGACGGCAGGCGAGCCACGCCTCCTCGTAGGCCTGCGCCAGCCGCGGCGCTCCGGGGGCGAAGTCACCGGGCCCGGGGAGACGGGAGGGCAGGATGCCGTCGCGCACCTCCGGCGCCAGCTCGGCGGCGACCGTGCGGACCGCGATCCCCGCGTCGCGGTAACCCACGTAGTCGGCGAAGCCCTCCGACATCCACATCGGCACCCGGCCGCCCCGGGTCGCGCCGGTGGCCACGTGGGTGAGCTCGTGCGTGATCACCACGTCACGGCCGACCTCGCTGAGCCTCGCGTAGCCCGACGGCAGGACGATCACTCGATCCGAGGTCGCCAGCGCGGCCAGGCCGCCGGTGCCGCCGGCTCCGGCGAGCGCCGCGGCCTCGGCGTCCGTGGCGGGGAACAGGATCACCGCCCGGACCGGACCCCAGATCTCCTCGACGCTGCGGCGGGCGCGGTCGGCCCTGGAGGCCAGATCACGGAGACTTCCGTACGGGACGCCGTGGCCGATCACGAGGGAACGCTCACCTCGCACGACGGTCGCCGCGCCGGGCCAGAGGCCGCGCGTGTCCTGCGGAAACGGCCCGCCTCCGGCGAGCGGAGCGGCACTGATCAGCGCCAACATCCCGGTGAGCACGGCGCGGCGCCCCTTCGGGACGGACATATCGATTGATGCTACTCGACGGACATGGAGCGGCCCCGTCCATCCGCGCGGATGGACGGGGCCGTCTCCCTTGGGTCAGCCGCCGGGACGGACCGCTCCGGTGAAGGAGGACTTGTAGTACCCCTCCAGCTTCACGATCCGGACCGTCTTGCCGCTGCTCGGCGAGTGGACCATCCTGCCCTTGCCGACGTACATGCCGACGTGGCCCTTCCCGCTGAAGAACATCAGGTCACCGGGGTGCAGGTTGCGCCACGAGACCTTCTTCCTGACAGCCCTGTACTGGCTGTACGTGATGCGGGGGAGCTTGACGCCTGCTTTCCGCCATGAGTACTGGACGAGCCCTGAGCAGTCGAACGCGCCTGGGCCGGTGGCACCCCACCGGTACGGAGCGCCGATCTGCCTCCTGGCCGTGGAGACGGCCTTCTTGGCCTTCACCTTCTGCTGTGCGACCTTGCTCAACCTGGCCTTCGCCGTGCTTCTGACCTGGGTCGAGGTCTTCGCCGTGCTCTTGGTCTGAGCCGTGCTCCTGACCTGAAGGGCGGTCGCGCTGTTCGCCGTCGCCTGTGCCGCCGTGGGCCCCAACGCGACCGCTCCGGTTGAGGCGGTCATCGTGAGGGCGAATCCGCCGATGGAAAGGCGGAAAAGGCGCGACAAACGGGGGTTATGCAGGGTGGTAGACAGGATTTCTCCTTGGGACTTCCACTGATGCCTACCGGGTTAGCTGACGGATTCGGGCTGGGAAGATGCCCTACGGCGAAATGCGCCGATTCACCCCTGGCCACGCTTTTAAGGGCCCTTTGGGTCCCCGGTTCCATGCCTCCTGGCTGCATGAATTCGGCAGGCCACCGCAGTGGGGTCGAACCCCGATGGGGAGAAGCGGTGGCCGGTTGGATTTCTATGAGGAACACCGGCCCTGGGGCCGACATTCACCGCGACGGCATGGCTTGAACGTCGCGACGCCAGAAACTACCCCGGTCTTCAACGTTCGGCAAAGCAATCGTCATGTTCGAAGATCGAAGAGAGCTCTTCGCCCTTCCAGACTCCCTGCATAAGGGCTATTTATGCTAATGAGATATGACTCTGGTCACATTCCATGAATCACCATGGCAAATGCTCCATTTCTGTCAGATACATCACATCCGACTTGATCTTCAATATGATCTCCGTCACCGCGTGTGATCTTTATTGCCGCCCATGGTCATTCACTTCCGTGCAGGACCATTCACCGTCGTTCTCGCCGCGATCCTCACCGCTCCGACCGTGGACGGCGGATCACCGGAGAGCCCCGCAAGCGATGGCCCAGATTCGGGACGAACATGCGGAAACCGGCCGATAACGGCAGGCGGAAACGACTCCTCTACTCGGTGCGTTTCTGGCCGCCGGCCCCGCGCACAAGGCCAAGCGGGCGCTTGGCAGCGATCGTTATAACATGTACTGTTACATCCGGCGGAGATGAGGCGATGATGAGCGCGAACAGCAGGTTGACGATCGCCGCGCACATACTGGCGTGGATGGAGCTCGACCGGCGTGGCGGCCGCGAGGTCGTGACCTCGGAGCAGATCGCCGGCAGCGTGAACACCAATCCGGTGGTCATCAGGCGCTGCCTCGGAGACCTCCGCAAAGCCGGCTTCGTGGAGGCGCGGCGCGGCGCGGGAGCCGGATGGAGCCTGGTTCGCGATCCCGAGTCGATCAGCCTGTTCGACGTTCACCAGGCCGTCGAACAGGGCCCCCTGTTCGGCATGCACCACACTCCGCCGAACGAGGGCTGCCCGGTGGGCTACGGAATCCAGCCCGCGCTGCGGCGCGTGTACGGCGGACTCGAAGAAGCCGTGCGGCAACAGCTCGCCCAGACCTCGGTCGCCGACGTCCTCCGGGACGTGCTGGCCCAGCAGCGATGACAGACGTGCCCGGCCTGAGCCGAGGATGTCGCGGCCCTCACCTTTAGGCCCTCACTCCCCGGGGTCGGAATGGGACCTCGAGGCCGTGAAGACCAGCGCGGGCGGGACGTTGAGCCAGACAGGGCCCATGGTGCCGACGGTGGCGAAGGTGTGGTTCAGGAGCCCGCGGAACCGCCTGAACCGCCGGGAGGGCATCGCGGAGAGGGTGATGACGGTGCTGAACCTCCCGCCCAGAGCGAGGGCGGCCGACACCCCGTCCAGAATATGTTTCTGTCGCTGCTCGTCGAACAGGGTCCAGGGGAGCGAGGAGATGACCGCGTCGACCCGGGTCACCCCGGCCCGTCCCAGCAACTTCTCCAGGTCACCCGCGTCATCGGCGATCACTTCCAACCAGGGGCGGCTGCGCCGCAGATGGCGGACCATGTCGTCGTTGAGTTCGACGGCGAGCTGCCGCCCGCCCGGTGGAAGGCGCTCGCGAATCGCGTCACTGATCACACCACCGCCCGCGCCGAGCTCGACGACCACGGCTCCATGAGTGACCGGGACGACCGACGCGGCCAGGCGGGCCACGGCCTTTGAGCTGGGCGCGATCGCGCCCAGCTCAAAGGGATTACGAATGATCGCGCCAAGGAAGGTGCGGGTGTCCCCGTTGGCTGGACGAGTTTCGGACGACATTCGCAGCTCATTCCCCCAGGTGAGAGCGTTATGCCAGGTTGACACGCATAGGCAAGCCGATGTCCTTGGCCGCAGCGCGTTCACCTGGGCGCCCATCCCTTTCACGACAGGAGAAACCGCTCTAGAATCGCGCCCTCACCGGGCTGCGCTCCTCATCCGGCGCGCGGAAGTATTCGCGCTGCGAGAAGCCGTTCACACTCGCCACAATGTTGGCCGGGGCCATCTGGATCGCGTTGTTGTAGATGAGAGCGGCGTCGTTGTAGCACTGCCGGAAGTGGGCGATCCGGCTCTCGGTGGCGGCCAGCTCCTCCCGCAGCTTGGCGAAGTTCCGGCCGGCCTTCAGGTCCGGATAGGCCTCGGCCACCGCGAGCAGGCTCCGCAGCGCCCCGGACAGCAGGTTCTCGGCGGTCACCTGATCGGCGGGAGTCCGCGCGCCGACGGCCCGGGAACGCGCGGCGGCCACCGCCTCCAGAGCCTGCCGCTCGTGGACGGCGTGGCCCTCCATGGTCTCCACCAGGATGGAGGCGAGGTCGTGACGGCGCCTGAGCTGCGCGTCCGCCTGCGCCCAGGCGCTGTCCACCGCGCCACACCTGCTGACCAGGCCGTTGTATGTCGAGACGACGAGCAGGACAAGAAGCAGGAAGAGGAACAGGGCGAGAAAAACGAGAACGGCAGTGGTAATCAAGGGAGGCCTCCCGGTCGAGTGGCAGCCGTGCGCCCGGCAGACATCGCCCGCCGCACCATGGACATCTGACCCCGAACCCCTTGCATTCCGCCTACACGGGCCGTCGCTCTCTCTCCGGCCCTCTCCGGTTCAAGGTCGGCACTCCGGCGCGCCGCCACCGCCGGCGACCCACGCGTACAGCCAGGACTTCGCGACCCCCTGGAAGGGCAATACTGTATACGGTATGTACAATACAGTTATACGAAAGGGGTGAAAGTCATTCAAGACATCGGCGATGATCTATAAAACCGCAGATCAGGTGATACACCTAAAGGGTTGGGGCGCGTCAGGAAACGCACCGCGCACATCATCCCCCGCGCCGATCCACGCCCACGGCGTCGAAGATCCGCCACGGAGCGCGGAGCGGCTCCGGGTGTCAACGCGAGGACGGCCAGGCGAGTAGTACGGCGTCCAGCGGCCTTGCGAACGCGAGGGACCGCGGAAATCACAGCACCACAGCAACGAACCGCAGCAACACAGCAACACGGAAACACGGTCCGGCCGTCGCGGTTGCAGGCGATATCTCGGCCTAATCGGATGAGCGACATCAAAACACCAGGTGTGGCCGCCGTGATCGCCTTGTTGACGACCGATTGAGTAGTCGACGGGCATGAGGGGGAAACCTATGCCTACCACGCCTCCGCTTTCACGGGGTGTCCTGTTCCGTCCGCGATCGATTCGCGGACGGGTCACCGTCCTCGTCAGCCTCCTGGCGGTGCTTCTCCTCGTTCCTTCGGGGTTGGTGGCCGGCCTGGTCGCACATCGGGCGATCAATGACAGCGTGTGGCTGCAAGCACGGCAGGAGGCCACCTCCGCCGCCGCCGCCGACCATCTCGGGCGGTTGACCGATCCCATCAAGTCCGGCGTCCCGGGAATCGACCTGGTGCAGGTCGTGGCGAGCAACCACCGCGTGGTCGCCTCCTCGGCCGACGCCCAGGGCCTGCCGCCCCTGAGTACGGCGTGGCCGACGCCGCAGGACCCGGAGCAGGATGTGGGGACCTGCGCGCAACGGCAACTGGGGTGCGTCCACCTCTCCGCGCTCCGGGTCACCTCGGCGCCGGACTCGCCCGTCGTCTACGCCGGTCGGCCCGCTCCCGCGGACAGCTCCACGAGAGTCATCGATTCCCTCTTCGCCGCCCAGGGCACCATATTGGTCCTCCTGGCCGCCTCGACAACCTGGAAGGTCACCGGCCGGACGCTACGGCCCGTCGAGGCGATCCGCGCCGAACTGGCCGCGATCAACGGCGACGACCTGGGCAGCCGCGTCCCGCAACCGATGGGTGACGACGAGATCGCCAGGCTGGCCCGGACCGTCAACGGCACTCTGGAACGGCTGGAGAACGCCAGGGACCGGATGAATCGGGCGCTGATCCAGCAGCGGCAGTTCGCCGCCGACGCCTCCCACGAGCTGCGCACCCCCGTCGCCGGCCTTCGCGCACAGTTGGAGGAGGCTCAGCTGCATCCCGAGGAGACCGACCTGAACGACCTGCTCGCGCACTCGCTGTACGACGTCGATCGGCTGCAGACGATCATCGCCGACCTGCTTCTGCTGACCCGGCTCGAGTCCAGCGCACCCGAGCTGCGGGAGAGGATCGATCTGGCGACCATTGTGGGGACGGAGGTCTCGCAGCGAGCCGATCCTGACAGGGTACGGCTCAGGCTCACTCCGGACGTGCCCGTCCACGCCATCCGCAGCCAGATCGGCCGCGCCATCACCAACCTGCTGGACAACGCCGAGCGGCACGCCAGGCGCACGGTGGTCATCGAGGTGCGGCAGAACGGCGACAGCGCCGAACTCATCGTCGACGACGACGGGGAGGGCGTCGCCGAAGCCGACCGGCAACGGATCTTCGAGCGGTTCACCCGGCTGGACGCGGCTCGTAGCCGCGACCAGGGAGGGACGGGCCTCGGCCTGGCCATCGCCCGCGGCATCGCCCAGGCCCACGACGGGACGGTCGAGGCCGGAGCCTCCCCCTCCGGAGGCGGACGCTTCATCCTCCGCCTGCCCTTGGCCGGACCCTCCGACAACGGCCAGGCAGCGAACGACAGGTCCACGTAGCCGGATCACCTTCGTTTCCCACTGGTCCATCCGGTGCCCGGCCGATCCGGGCCCTTCGCCCTCGTCTGGCGGTGAAGCGGGCCAGCTGGCCAGCGGGCCAGCGCCGTCTACCCGCCCGCGGTGCGCGTCCGCTCGTGATGGCGGCGCGCCTTCATACGGTTACCGCAGATCGCCATCGAGCACCATCTGGCCCGGTTGGCGTGGCTGCGGTCCAGCAGGAACAGCGCGCATTCGGGGTTGGCGCAGGCACGAAGGCGTCCGGGGGCGCTGCGGCGCAACTCGTCCCAGGCGAGGATCACCTCCACCGCGAAGCGCTCGTCCTCGTCCACGACGAGTTCCCATCGGAGCCCGTCGACGTCGAGATGCGGCACCTGGTGCGCGCGGGCGACCACCTCGGCGAGGGTGGGCGCCGGCGCGGTGCCACGCACGACGCGGTCCAGGAGATCCCGGGCGCGTCGCGTGAAGCGCAGCTCGCCTTCCGATCCGCGTCCGCCGTGCGTGCGCAGCCATCGCCGTCCCTCGGCGTCATCGGCGAGCGCGTCCTGAGGGGTCCCATCGATCACGGGCCGGCTGTTCAACAGGGCGAGAACGATGCCGTCCGGGGTCATCGGCACCCCCTCCTATCTAACCTGAAATCTCTCCCTGACAGGTTAGTGCATCGTCGTGGCCCCCGATCACTCTGCGCGGAGTCCGCAGGCGACGGGCCGGTGCGACGCCCACGCCGATCGCCTCCGTGCGTGGCCCATCGGATGCCCGGGCTCGACTAACCACATAGATCTGTTTGACAGGTTACATCGGTGGATGCTTCACTTTTCCTAACCACACAAGACGACTAAAGAGGTTAGAAATGGTTGAGATCAGGCACCTCACCGCCACCGTCGCGGGCCGGCAGGTCTTCTACCGCGAGGCCGGCCCGGCCGAGGCCCCCACTGTCGTGCTGCTGCACGGCTTCCCGACCAGCTCGCACATGTTCCGTCACCTGATCCCGCTCCTGGCGGACCGCTACCACGTGATCGCGCCCGACCACATCGGCTTCGGCCAGTCCTCCATGCCCTCCGTCGAGGAATTCCCCTACACCTTCGACGCCCTCACCGACATCACCGCCGGGCTCCTCGGGCAGCTGGGCGTCGAGAAGTTCGCGATCTACGTACAGGACTACGGGGCGCCCATCGGCTGGCGCCTGGCGACCCGCGATCCCGAGCAGATCACCGCGATCATCACCCAGAACGGCAACGCCTACACCGACGGGTTCGTCGACTCCTTCTGGAGGGGACTCTTCGCCTATGCCGCCGCCCCGGGGCCGGACACCGAGCCCCCCGTGCGCGGCGCGCTGTCTCTGGACAGCACCCGCTGGCAGTACCTCAACGGGGTCCCCGATCCCGGCCTTGTCAGCCCGGACACCTGGACCCACGACCAGTCGCTGCTGGACCGGCCCGGCAACGACGAGATCCAACTGCGGCTCTTCCGGGACTATCCGACCAACGTCGACCTCTACCCCGCCCTTCAGGAGTACTTCCGCACCAGGCAGGTCCCTCTGCTCGCCGTCTGGGGAGCAGGCGACGCGATCTTCGGACCCGACGGCGCCCGCGCCTTCCGGCGCGATCTGCCGCGCGCCGAGATCCACCTCCTCGACACCGGCCACTTCGCCCTGGAGAGCCACCTGGACACCATCGCCGGCTACATCCGCGGCTTCCTCGGCCGAACCCTGCGCTGAGCACGACCCACACGCCGGCCGGCTTCGGCTTTCGGCCACGATCGCCGTGGTTCCTCCGACGACCGCGGCCTTCAAAATCGTTAAGAGGCGAGCAGGCCACCACGTCCGGCTCTCACAGAAATGTCCCCCGGGGCAGGCCCAGGGGGACATTTCATCGAGAACCCGCAAGGGCACGTATCAGGGGCGGACGGCTCCGACGAAGTTGCGGCCGTAGGAGGACAGGGGGACGACCTTGACGACGTCTCCGGTCTGGGGAGCGTGGACCATCTGGCCGTTGCCCGCGTACATGCCGACGTGACCGAGGCCCTCGCTGAAGAGGAGGTCACCGGGCTGGAGGTCGTTCAGGGAGACCTTGCGGCTCGCGCCCCAGCTCCACTGCTCCCAGGTCGTACGGGGAAGGTTGACCCCGCCGCTGTTCCAGGAGGCCTGGATGAGACCGGAGCAGTCCCAGCCGCTCGGGCCGGTGCCTCCGTACCGGTACGGCTTGCCGATCTGGGCGAAGGCGAAGGCCAGGGCGGCTCGCGCGTTGCCGGAGGCCGAGCCGGTGTACTGGACTCCGGAGCCGTTGGGGTTGCCCACCTGGAAGGCGTTGAGCTCACGCAGGATCTTCGTCTGGGCCTTGACCATCTTGTCGGCCTTGGCCTTCTCGCCCGACAGCTCGTCACGCGTCTCGTCGGCCTCCGCCAATGCCTTCTTGGCGCCGTCACGACTGTCCCGCAGCGACTTGGTCGCCTCGTCGAAGGCGTTCAGGGACTCGGCGCGAGAGGCCGAGAGCTGGTCGACGGCGGCCATGCCGTTCAGCAGGTCATCCGGGTCGGCCTGGTTGACCAGGCCTTCCCAGCCGCTCACCATGCCGACCTGATAGGTGCTGACGGCCATCGTGACGAGCTCCTTGCGCAGTCCGGCGACCTTCTCACCCTGTCGGGTGAGCTCGCCGTTCAGCGTCTCGTACTTCTTCTTGGCCTTCTTCCACTTCTCAGCGGCCTGGTTGTACTTCTCGACGACCGCGTCAGCCTGGTCGTTGAGTTTCTCCAGCTTCGCCTTGGCCTGGGCGACCGTCGGCTTTGGCTCGGCGGACGCACCGCCCATGGGCAACGTCAGCAGCGCGAGGGCAAGCCCCGCGGCCAACGGCATCCGAATCAATCTAACCGGCATACCCGCCACGGCCACGACGACGCCTCCCGACTGCAAAGCCCTGCGTCGGAATAGTACAGAGTAAGTAAGGTACAACTCACCTTTTCAGCCGTTTTGTTCACTACTCACAGGTAGCGACACCACAGATCTTCGCGGTCATCGTCCTGGCGTCGCGCAGCTGGCCGGCCCAGTCTCGCCTGGCCGGCGCGGAGTACTCCCCGGCCCAGAGGTAGACGAACACGGCGTTGGCCTTCCTCACCAACACGCTCCGGTCACCGCCGACGCCGGCCTTCCCGCCGTAGTAGACCTGCCCTGAGACCTTCAGCGCCTCGTCCCCGAGACCGGTCACGGGCGTGGAGGCGTAGCGGTAGCCGGCGCCCGAGTCCGTCCTGGACCTGCACGCCGCCAGGGCCGCGCGGACCTGGGTGACGGCCTTCCTGGCTGCCGCCTGCGAGCCGTACAGGATCACCTGCTCGACCTTCATGAAGTCCGGCACGCCGGTGAACGTCACCGTCCGCGCGGCCGCACGGCCGGTCCCGCCGAGGGCGGCCTTGTCGCACGGGTTCATCGCCAGCCGGGTTTTTGGTGAGTTGCCGACCTTCCAGTTGGTCTCGGGGTCGTTGTCCTTCTTGGCCGCGGCCTTCTCGTAGAGCAGGAAGCCCTTGGGGATGGCGGGCGCCGTGGCGGCGGCCGTACCGGCAACGAGCGCGACGCAGACCAGCGCTATGATCTTCTTCATCGAATCAACCTCCAGGTGTGATCCGATGCACCATAAGGTCAAAAAGTTCAGGCCCGCCCGAGACGACGTAAAAGTAATACGGAAGGCACCGGCCGGGCCCCCATACGGCGGACCGAATCGGCCACCTCACGGTCGGAGGAGACGACGGCGACCGCGCGTCCCGCGGGCTCGGCGCGGACCAGCTGGCGGATCAGGTCGTCGGCGATCTGACCGGGGGCGCTGAACAGCACCCGGACGCCCCGGGGAGCCGACATCGGAACCGGGCCGTTCAACTCCGCGCCGTCGAAGACGCAGGTCAGCTCGGTGCGGGTCTGCGCGTACAGCGCGCCGAGGCCGGTGAGCAGGCGGTTGCGCTGGTCGGCGAGGGTGAACGTGCCGTAGCCGGTCTTGGTCACGTTGTAGCCGTCCACGATCAGGTGGATCTGCGGCAGCGCGAGCAGCTGGTCGAGCAGGGCGGGGTCGTCGTCGGCGAGCGCCCGCGCGGGCACCCCCTGGACCCCCTGCCTGCCGGGCGCGACCGAGGCCACCGAGTCGGCGGGCCTGTGGATGCTGGAGGGCAGGGCCAGCTCCCTGCGCAGCCCGGCCGCGGCGTCCTGGAGCGCGTCGAGCAGCATGCGGACCTTGGTGTCCTCCACGCTGCGGCCCTCGCGGGCCGCCCGGCGGGTGGACTCCAGCTGCCGCTCGGCATCGGCCAGGCGCTCGCGGAGGCGTCGCAGCTCGCTCTCCCCCGCGCTTCCCGCCGAGACCGCGAGGGCCATGGCCTCCTGGGCGGTCTCCTGCACCTCGGCGGCCCGCTTCTCGGCCGTCTTCGCCCGCTCGCGGGCGTCGTGCAGCTTGCGGCGCAGGTCGGAGATCTCCGACCGGGCGACCTTGAGCTGCTCGCGCAGCCGGTCGGCCTCCTCCTTGGTCGCGGTCTTCTGAGCGGCGAGCTGCTCGCGCAGCCGCTGGAGCGTCTGCTCCTGCGCCGACCCCTCGGCCGCGGCCGCCGACTGCTCCAGATCCGCGCGAGCGGCCTCCACCATCTCCGCCCAGCCCGGTGGCCGGGTCAGATACGCGGCGGCGGCGACCAGGACGGGCTCGGCCGCCGGGGGTACGACGCCCTCGGCGAGGCTCGTGATCAGCTCGGGCCAGCCCGCGCTCAGCGTCTCGGCGACCAGCTCGCGGAACTTCTTGTCTGTCTCCAGCTGGGCGGCGATCGGCGCGCTGCCCAGCTTGGCCCGCTTTCTGGGGTCGAACTTGGCGATTCCCCTGAGAGGAAGGGGAATCGTGGCAGCGGGCATCGACCCGAGGATCTGGGATGCCAGCTCCACGACGTGTAAGCGAACCTGCTCAGGTAGCGGACGAGACAGGCCCTCTCCGGCTGAACTCATCACGGCCCCTACTCGGATTGGTCTTCTCGTCAAGGGTACGGCTACCGCACCCTGACCCCGACCTGACCGGAAGTCCGGAAAGATCCGTCTTGATGGTGAATTCTTTATGGACAAGCGCTTGCTACCAGGTATACGACTGTGATCACTGACTTGTGACGCACGCCACCCGGGGAGAGCGCGATGGAAGACGCGACCGAAGAGCGCCCGCAGGCCGAACAGATGCGCACCTCCACCCGTGACCTCGATGAGCTGCGCGAGCGGCTGGAGTCCTGGCTGACCGGCCGCCTGGGCTGTCCCGTCACGGTGTCACGGCTCTCCCACCCCGACGGCAACGGCCTGTCCAGCGAGACGCTGATCTTCGACGCCCTCCGGGGCACCGCCGAGGACGCGCAGGAGCTCCGGTACGTCGCCCGGATGGCTCCGGCGAGCGAGGCGATGCCGGTCTTCCCGGACTACGACCTCGGCAGGCAGTTCGACGTCATGCGGATGGTCAGGGAGCGCGCGGGGGTGCTCGCGCCGCGGCCCCTGTGGTTCGAACCGGACCCGGAGCCGATGGGCGCCCCGTTCTTCGTGATGGAGCGGCTCTTCGGCGACGTGCCGCCGGACGTGACGCCCTACACCTTCCAGGGCTGGCTGCTGGACGCCTCCCCCGCCAACCGGGGACGGCTGCAGCGTCGAAGCGTCGAGATCCTGGCCAGGCTGCACGACACCGTCTTCACCGCCGAGGAACTGAGGCCGCTGGAGATCGCCGGGCCCGGCGGATCCGCGTTGCGCAGGCACGTCGACAACCAGCGGACCTACTACGACTGGGCGCACGGCTCGATGCGGATCCCACTGCTGGAACGGGCGTTCGACTGGCTGGAGGACCACTGGCCGGCCGCCTTGGGGCCCGACGTGCTGAGCTGGGGGGACGCGCGCATCGGAAACGTGATCTACAGGGACTTCACGCCGGTGGGGGTGCTGGACTGGGAGATGGCCACCGTCGCCCCCCGCGAGCTGGACCTCGCCTGGATGATCTTCCTGCACCAGTTCTTCCAGGAGGTCGCCGAGGTCTTCGAGCTGCCCGGCCTGCCGGACTTCATGCGGCGCGAGGACGTCTGCCGGACGTACCGGGAGATCACCGGCTACGAGCCGCGCGACATGGAGTTCTACGAGATGTACGCCGCGCTCAGGCACGGCGTCATCATGGCCCGCGTCTGGCAGCGCCGGGTCCACTTCGGCGAGCAGCCCATGCCCGAGGACCCCGACGACCTGGTCCTGCACCGGGCCGCCCTCGAGCGGATGCTGGACGGGAGCTACTGGCGGCCGTAACCGGTGCACCCCGATGGGGACCCCGGAGCGGCAAATGTCGGTCGGGGCTTCTATGGTCGTGAACCGTGGAGGTCATGAACTGTGAAGAACTCCGTACAGGGAACGCTGGACGAGCTGGGCATGCCGCTCAGCCAGATCACGTTCGTCGTGTTCGACCTGGAGACGACCGGCGTCTCGGCGGGCGAGCACGCGATCACGGAGATCGGGGCGGTCAAGGTCCGGGGCGGTGAGGTGCTCGGCGAGTTCGCGACCCTGGTCGACCCCGGCTCGCCGATCCCGCCGTTCATCTCGGTGCTGACCGGCATCACCGACAGCATGGTCGTGGCGGCGCCGAGGATCGAGTCGGTGCTGCCCTCGTTCCTGGAGTTCGCCCGCGGCGCCACCCTCGTGGCGCACAACGCCGGATTCGATCTGGGCTTCGTCAAGGCGGCCTGCGCCGCTCACGGCTACCCTCCGCCCCGCCACCCGGTGGTCGACACCGTCCTCCTGGCCCGCAGGCTGCTGACCCGCGACGAGGCTCCCAACTGCAAGCTGTCCACGCTGGCCAAGATCTTCAGCAGGACGGAGCCCTGCCACCGCGCGCTCGCCGACGCCCGCGCCACCATGGACGTGCTCCACGCCCTGCTGGAGCGGGCGGGCTCGTTCGGGGTGCACACCCTGGAGGAGCTGAAGGGTTTCGTCCGCGCGCCCACCACGGAGCAGCGCCGCAAGCGGCACCTGGCCGACGCCGTGCCCAGCAGCCCCGGCGTCTACATGTTCGAGGACTCCGGCGGCGACCTCCTCTACGTCGGCAAGAGCACGAACCTCCGCAACCGGGTCCGCAGCTATTTCACCGCCGGCGAGACGCGGCCCCGCGTCCGGGAGATGATCGGCATCGCCGAGCGGATCCGGACCATCGTCTGCGCGACCCCGCTGGAGGCCGAGGTCAGGGAGCTCAGGCTGATCGGCTCGGCCAAGCCGCGATACAACCGCAGGTCGCGCTTTCCGGAGAAGATGTTCTGGCTCAAACTCACCGACGAGCCGTTTCCCCGCCTGTCGATCGTCCGCGAGATCAAAGACGACAAGGCCGGCTATCTGGGCCCGTTCACCAGCACCCGTGCCGCCGAGGACGCCCGCACCGCGCTGTACGAGACGGTTCCCCTGCGGCAGTGCACCGAGAAGATGACCCTGCGGACCAGGCACTCCGCCTGCGCCCTCGCCGAGCTCGGCAGGTGCGGGGCGCCGTGCGAGGGCCGCCAGAGCCCCGAGGAGTACGGCCTGCACGTCGCGAGCGCCCGCCAGGCGATGGAGCTGGACGCCTCCGCGGTCTTCTCCGCGATCGAGGCCCGGATGGACCGTCTCGCCCTCGACCAGCGCTACGAGGAGGCCGCCGCCGACCGCGACCGGCTCGCCTCCTACATCCGCGCCTCGGCGCGCATGCAGAGACTGCGGGCGCTGACCGTGATCCCCCAGATGGTCGCGGCCAGCCCGGCGGGGGGCGGCGGCTGGGACATCCACGTCATCCGGTACGGCCGGCTGGCCTCGGCCGGGGTGATGCCGAAGGGCGCCCATCCCACCCTGTTCGTGGACGCCCTGGTGGCCACCGCCGAGACCGTCGTGCCGGGGCCGGGGCCCGTCCCCGCGGCCAGCATGGAGGAGACCGAGTGCGTCCTGCGCTGGCTGGAGACCCCGGGTGTGCGATTGGTGCAGGTCGAGGGCACCTGGAGCCTGCCCACCCTCGGCGCGGGCCGGCTCCAGGCCCGCATCGACCGCGCCTACCAGGCCGTCGAGCCCCGGCGGCCGCGCGAGGGCCGTCCGCTGCGCTGATAACTTCGAAGGTGGCAAGCCCCCGCACTCAACGAGGAGGAAACTCGTGGTCACCGCGATCGTTCACATCAACGCCGAGGTGGACCGGATCCCCGAGGTCGCCCAGACGATCGCCGAGATCGACGGGGTGAGCGAGGTCTACTCCATCACCGGGGAGTACGACCTGATGGCCATGGTCCGCGTCTCCGCCTACGAGGAGATCGCCGAGGTCATCCCCGGGCGCCTGAACAAGGTCGCCGGGGTGCTGCACACCGAGACCCACATCGCCTTCCGCACCTACTCCAGGCACGACCTGGACGCCGCCTTCTCGATCGGTCTCGGCGAGTCCGACTGACGTTCGCAGGCGACCGTCCCGGACCCGGAATCCCGGGCCGGGACGGCTTTTCGCGCGAGCGGGACAGTGGATCAGGACGGCTTCAGCGACCGGCTGAACGAGATCCAGCGTTCGAGGATGGCCGCGGCGGCGCCGGAGTCGACGGCCTGCGCGGCGCGTGCGTATCCGGCGGCCATCGCGGCGTCGAGGTCGTCGCCCGCGCCGTCCAGGGCGACCAGCGCGGCCGCCGCGTTGAGCAGCACCGCGTCACGGACCGCGCCGGTCTTGCCGTCGAGCAGGTCGTGCACGGCCCGCGCGTTGAACACCACGTCCCCGCCTCGCAACGCGTCCGCCGCCGACCGGGGAATGTCCAGCGCGGCCGGGTCGAAGACCGTCCGCGTGGCGGTCCCCTCGCGCACCACCCAGACCGTGGAGGTCGTCGCGGTGGTGAGCTCGTCCAGCCCGTCGTCGCCCCGGAACACCAGGGCGGACACCCCCCGCTCGGCGAAGACGCCCGCGACCACGGGAAGCATGCCCGGGTCGAAGATGCCGATCGCCTGGGCGGTGGGCCTGGCCGGGTTGGTCAGCGGGCCCAGGAAGTTGAAGACCGTCGGGATGCCGAGCTCCTTGCGCGGCGGCCCCGCGAAGCGCAGCGCCGGGTGGTAGACCGGCGCGAAGCAGAAGGCGATCCCCACCTCGACGGCGACCTTCGCGGTGTCGGCCGGGGACAGGTCGAGCATGATCCCCAGGTGCTCCAGCACGTCGGCCGCGCCGCAGGAGGACGACGCGGCGCGGTTGCCGTGCTTGACCACCCGGGCGCCCGCGGCGGCGGCCACGATCGCCGCCATGGTCGAGACGTTGACGGTGTGGGCCCGGTCGCCGCCGGTGCCGACGACGTCGACGATGGGTCCCTCCACCGTCAGCGGGGTGGCCCGCTCCAGCATCGTGCGCGCCAGACCCGTCACCTCCGCGACCGTCTCCCCCTTCGCGCGCAGCGCCACCGCGAAGCCCGCGATCTGCGCGGACGTGGCGGAGCCGGACATGATCTCGTTCATCGCCCAGGCGGCTTCGTCGGCCGTCAGGTTCTCACCGGCGAGCAGGGCCGACAACAGCGCGGGCCAGGTGGTGCGCGCGTCCATGGGGTGTCTCCAGGGGGTTCTACCGGGCGGTCAGATGAGTGGAGAGGCGGTGGCGCATCAGGTCGGCGACGGCTTCGGCAAGGGCCACGGGGTCGATCGGCTGCGGCACGACGGCCTCGGCGCGCGACCACTCGGCCAGCCATCGGTCGTCACGGCGGGCGATCAGCAGGCAGATCGGCGGGCAGTCGTGAACCTCGTCCTTGGCCTGACGGGCCACGCCCATGCCACCGGCCGGCTGGGCCTCGGCGTCGAGCACGGCGACGTCGATCTCACCCGAGTCGAAGTGCTGGATGACCTTGGCATGGGTGGCGCACTCCACGATCTCCACAAGAGGCACGTCTGCGGCGGGGCGACGGCCGATCGCCTGCCGCACCTTCTCGCGGGTGCTCGCGTCGTCGCTGTAGACGAGGACCCTCATCTTGTCGTCGGTGCTCACGGTCGCACTCACTATCCCTCGTCGATATCCCTCGTCGATGTATGGTCACCTGGGATGCTACCGGTCAGCTCGCCTGGAGACCCAGGCCGGAGTCATCGGTGAGCGAATTGCCCCATACGTCCGCATTGGGGTTACGTTTGCCCCCCCTATCGGGGGGTCGTGCGGCGACCCGAGCAGGGGAACCGCAATAATGCTGCCCGTGGCGACAGCATCCGCAATTTCAACGACGACGGCAGCACATTCGTCCCGCAGACCCGATCTGGTCAGCGTGGGGACGATCGTCTGGCTGTCCTCCGAGCTCATGTTCTTCGCGGCGCTGTTCGCGATGTACTTCACCATCCGGTCAGTGAGCCTCGGCCAGGGTCTGCCCTGGCCGGAGGCCGAGCTGAACGTCCCGTTCTCATTGGTCAACACGATCATCCTGGTCCTGTCGAGTGTGACCTGCCAGATGGGCGTGTGGGCGGCTGAGAAGGGCCAGGTCGCCAAGCTGCGCTTCTGGTACATCCTCAGCTTCCTGATGGGGGCCACGTTCGTCGGCGGCCAGCTGTACGAGTACAGCCAGCTGGTCCATGAAGGGCACACCCTGTCGCACTCCGCGTACGACTCGGTGTTCTATCTGGCCACGGGCTTCCACGGCCTCCACGTGACCGGTGGACTGATCGCGTTCCTCTTCATGCTGGGACGCACGTACGCCGCGAAGCGCTTTACCCGTGAGCAGGCGACCAGCGCCATCGTCGTGTCCTACTACTGGCACTTCGTCGACGTGGTCTGGATCGGCCTTTTCGTGACCATCTACGGCATTCAATAAGGAATCGGGGATCTCTGTGAATAGGATCACCGCTAGGCGGCGGCATCCCCTCGCGAGATACGCCGTCCTGCTCTTGGCCCTGGTGCTGATCGGGGGGTTCTACACCCTGGTGACCGCCAAATCGAACGAGCGGGCCGATGCGGCCATCGCCTCCGGCAAGGCCGACGACGTCGCCGAGGGAAAGAAGCTCTTCGAGCTGAGCTGCTCCAGCTGCCACGGACTCAACGCCGAGGGCACCAAGCAGGGCCCGACCCTCGTCGGCGTCGGCGCGGCCGCCGTGGACTTCCAGGTCAGCAGCGGCCGCATGCCCATGGCCAACCCCGGCCCCCAGGCACCTCGCAAGCAGCCGGCGCCCTGGGTCAACGAGACGACCATCAGGCAGCTCGCGGCCTACGTGCAGTCCCTCGGCGGCGGCCCCGCCGTCCCCGGGAACGAGCAGGTCGACGCCGCCCTGGGCGACAAGGCGAAGGGCGGGGAGCTGTTCCGTGCGAACTGCATCCAGTGCCACAACTTCGTCGGCGCGGGCGGCGCCCTGACTCAGGGCAAGCACGCTCCGCCGCTGCACGAGGCCACCGAGAGGCAGATCTACGAGGCCATGATCACCGGCCCGCAGGCGATGCCGGTGTTCAACGACAGCATCATCACCCCCCAGCAGAAGCGGGACATGATCGCCTACATCGTGGGCGTGCGTGACGAGCCCAATCCGGGCGGTGCGGGTCTCGGCCGCGTCGGCCCGGTCACCGAGGGTCTGGTGGCCTGGATCGTGGGCATCAGCCTGCTCATTCTGGCCGCCATCTGGATCACCGCGAAGAAGCGACAGGCCCAATGACTGACAACAATCACGACATCGAGCAGCCCGAAGAGCGCGTGCCAAGGCGCGTGATCGGCACCCCCTCCCCCGCCGCAGGCAACTCCCTGCTCGGAGCCGAGGAGCCGGCGACCGAGGAGGTCGACGTTCCCGGCGTGGTCCTCCAGGACGAGAGGACGGCGAAGAAGGGCGAGAAGTTCGCCGCCCTCCTCTTTGTCATCGCCTTCCTGTCGGGCCTCGGCTTCATCGTCTCCTACGTGGTGTTCCAGGTCGGTGACGTCGAGAAGACGCAGGTCTCCAACCTGGCCCTGGGCGGCACGCTCACCCTGACGCTGCTGGCGCTGGCCGCGGGCATCGTGGTCTGGGTGCGCCTGATCATGCCGAAGTACAGCCTGGTCCAGGAGCGCCACCCGATGGTCTCCGACCCCGAGGCCCGCGAGTACGTCGGCGAGACCTTCCTGCAGGGCGCCAAGGAGAGCGGCATCACCAAGCGGCCGCTGCTCCGCCGTACGCTGCTGATCGCCGCCGCCCCGCTGGGCGTGGCACCGCTGGTCCTTCTCCGGGACCTCGGCCCGCCCCACACCAACTTCCCCAGCAAGCTCCGGCACACCGTCTGGGGAGAGAAGACCAAGGACGGCAAGCCCCGCAAGCTCGTCGTCGAGGGAACCGGCGCGCCCATCCGCGCGGCGGACTTCAACTCCCCCGGCGGCATCCTGTCGGTGGTGCCCGAGGGCTTCGAGCACGACCTGAACGCCCTGGCCAAGGCCACCCTGATCCTGATCAAGTTCCGTCCGGAAGAGATCAAGTCGGGGACGAACAAGAACTGGGCGCCCAACTCGATCGTCGCGTACTCGAAGATCTGCACGCACGTCGGCTGCCCCGCGGCCCTCTACGAGCAGACCACGCACCACATCCTGTGCCCGTGCCACCAGTCGACCTTCGACGCCGCCGACGGCGCCAAGGTCATCTTCGGACCCGCGGCCCGGCCCCTGCCCCAGCTACCCATCGCCGTCGACAGCGAGGGATACCTCGTCGCCACGGCAGACTTCGCCGTCCCCGTCGGTCCCAGCTTCTGGGAGCGCGGCGACGCCGAGGCCGAGGTCCGTGAAAAGGGAGGCCACGCGTGAGCACCGGACCCGTCCCGAAGCCCATCGCGGGCCCGAGCAACTTCATCGACGAACGCATCGGCGCGGGAACCTTCCTCAAGCGCAACCTGCGGAAGGTCTTCCCCGACCACTGGTCGTTCCTGCTGGGTGAGATCGCTCTCTACTCGTTCATCATCCTGCTGCTGACCGGTACGTTCCTGACGTTCTTCTTCAAGCCCAGCATGGGTCACACCGTCTACGAGGGCTCCTACGACGCCCTCAAGGGCGTCACGATGTCCGAGGCGTACGCCTCGTCGCTGCACATCAGCTTCGACATCCGTGGCGGCCTGCTGATGCGGCAGATGCACCACTGGGCGGCCCTGCTGTTCACCGCCGGCATGATGGTGCACGCGCTCCGAGTGTTCTTCACCGGTGCGTACCGCAAGCCGCGCGAGCTCAACTGGCTGATCGGCGTCCTGCTGCTCACGCTGGCCCTGCTCGAAGGTCTGACCGGCTACTCCCTGCCCGACGACCTGCTCTCCGGCGCCGGTCTGAGGATCACCGAGGGCGTGGCGATCTCCTTGCCGCTGGTCGGCACGTGGATCACGTTCTTCCTCTTCGGCGGGGAGTATCCCGGCGAAGATGTGATCTCGCGGTTCTACTCGCTGCACATCCTGCTCATCCCGGGCATCCTGCTGGCGCTCATCACCGCTCACATGATCCTGATGTGGGTGCAGAAGCACACGCAGATGCCGGGCAAGGGCCGCACGAACGAGAACGTGGTCGGCGCGCCGTTCTACCCGGCCTTCATGGCCAAGGCCGGCGCCTACTTCATGTTCACCTTCGGCGTGATCGCGCTGCTGGGCACCTTCGCCCAGATCAACCCGATCTGGCTCTTCGGCCCCTACAACCCGGCGAACATCTCCGCCGGGTCGCAGCCCGACTTCTACATGGGCTTCCTTGAGGGCGCGCTCCGCCTGATGCCCGCCTGGGAGATCAACCTCTTCGGGGGGTCGGGCGGCACGTTACCGATGAACGTGCTGATACCGGCGCTGGTCCCGATGGGCATCATCATGACGGGCCTGGCCCTGTATCCGTTCCTCGAACAGTGGGTCACCGGGGACCGCCGCGAGCACCACGTCGTGGACCGTCCCCGCAACAACCCGCACCGCACCTCGATCGGCATGTCCGCGATCACCTTCTACGGCCTGCTCTGGCTGCTGGGTGCCAACGACGAGATCGCCGCGTTCTTCTCGGTCTCGCTGAACTGGACGACCTACGTCGGCCGGGTCCTGATCTTCGTGGGCCCGTTCCTGGCGTACGTCATCACCTACCGGACCTGCCTGGGCCTGCAGCGCAAGGACGCGGACATCATCGGCCACGGCGTGGAATCCGGCGTGATCAAGCGCCTGCCCAGTGGCGAGTACATCGAGGTGCACGTCCCACCGCACCCGGCCATCGAGGCCCTCATGCGGGACAAGAAGCCGGTCCCGATCATCGCCGGGGCCGACAGCGACGACCCCGACGGCGACGGCATCCCCTCGAAGGGGATGCGCAGCCCGCTCGGCAAGCTCCGCGCCAAGATGAGCAAGGCCTACGGCGGCGAGAAGATCGCCCTCACCGACGGCCACGCTCACGGCCACGAGGAGCACGCGGCCGTGGGCTCGGGCGAAGACGACAAGCCTTCCCTGACCCACTGACCGATCACCGCTGACGCCACAGCCGAGGCCCGGACACCACACGGTGTCCGGGCCTCGACGTTTTCCGGAACCGCGGCGCCGCCGAGATCGTCTCCCGTCCGGTGGACCCCATTTACCCAGGTCAGAGACCGTTGTGGATAATTGAGATATACCGCGTAGCCACGACAGACATATCCCGTCGCCGCGACAGGCTCCGCCGTAGTTGGTCCCAGCCGCTGGGATCGTGGCGACACCGAGGCCGAGGTCCGTGAGAACGGAGGCCACGCATGAGCGTCGGACCTGTCCCGAAGCCCATCGCGGGCGTGAGCAATTTCATCGACGAACGCATCGGCGCGGGAAACTTCCTCAAACGCAACCTGCGGAAGATCTTCCCCGACCACTGGTCGTTCCTGCTCGGGGAGGTCGCGCTCTACTCGTTCGTCATCCTGCTGCTGACCGGCACGTTCCTGACGTTCTTCTTCAGGCCCAGCATGGGCGACGTCGTCTACAACGGCTCCTACCAGCCGCTACAGGGCATCACGATGTCCGAGGCGTACGCCTCGTCGCTGCACATCAGCTTCGACGTCCGCGGCGGCCTGCTGATGCGGCAGATGCACCACTGGGCCGCCCTGCTCTTCATCGCCGGCCTGATGGTGCACGCCCTGCGGGTGTTCTTCACCGGCGCCTACCGCAAGCCGCGCGAGCTCAACTGGCTGATCGGCGTCGTCCTGTTCACGCTGGCCCTGTTCGAGGGGTTGACCGGCTACTCCCTGCCCGACGACCTGCTCTCCGGCGCCGGCCTGCGGATCACCCAGGGCGTGATTCTCTCGCTGCCCGTGGTCGGCACGTGGCTCTCCTTCTTCCTCTTCGGCGGCGAGTATCCCGGTGCGGACGTGATCTCGCGGTTCTACTCGATCCACATCCTGCTCATCCCCGGCCTCCTGCTGGCGCTCATCACCGCTCACCTGATCCTGATGTGGGTGCAGAAGCACACCCAGATGCCGGGCAAGGGCCGCACGAACGAGAACGTGGTGGGAGGCCCGTTCTACCCGTCCTTCATGGCCAAGTCGGGCGCCTACTTCATGTTCACCTTCGGCGTGATCGCGCTGCTGGGCACCGCCGCCCAGATCAACCCGATCTGGCTGTTCGGCCCCTACACGCCGTCGGACATCTCGGCGGGCTCCCAGCCCGACTTCTACATGGGCTTCCTTGAGGGCTCACTCCGCCTGATGCCCGCCTGGGAGATCAACCTCTTCGGGACGGCGGGCGGCACGTTACCGCTGAACGTGCTGATCCCGGCGCTGGTCCCGCTGGGCATCATCCTGACGGGCATGGCCCTGTATCCCTTCGTGGAGCGGTGGGTCACCGGGGACAACCGCGAGCACCACGTCGTGGACCGTCCCCGCAACAACCCGCACCGCACCTCGATCGGCATGACGGCGATCACCTTCTACGGCCTGCTCTGGCTGATGGGCGCCAACGACGAGATCGCCGCGTTCTTCCAGGTCTCGCTGAACGTGACGACCTACGTCGGTCGCGTCCTGATCATCGTGGGCCCGATTCTGGCGTACGTCATCACCTACCGGATCTGCCTGGGCCTGCAGCGCATCGACGCGGCCACCATCGACCACGGCGTGGAGACAGGCGTGATCAAGCGCCTGCCCGACGGCGAGTACATCGAGGTGCACGCCCCGCCGGATCCGGGCATCGAGGCCCGCGTCCGGGACAAGAAGCCGGTCCCGATCATCGCCGGGGCCGACGGCGACACCCCCGACGGTGACGGCATCCCTTCCGAGAAGATGCGCCATCCGCTCGGCAGGCTCCGCGCCAAGATGAGCAGGGCCTACGGCGGCGAGAAGATCGCCCTCACCGACGGCCACGGCGAGGACCAGGAGAAGCACGCGGCCGTCGGCCCGGGCGAGGACGACACGTCCTCTCCGGCCCGCTGACCGATCATCACCGGCCCCACAGCCGGGCCATCGGCCGACGGCACGGGTCCGGCTGCACGGCCGCCCGAGGACGTCACGGTCATCTCTGTGCGCTTCAGGGGGCTTCAGGGAGCCGCCACGGCCGCGGCTGGGCTTCTTTCCTCAACAGACGTCAGTGGTCACGTCAGCGTGCTTCAGGGAGCCGCCACGGACGCAACCGGGCCGCTCAGGGCACCGCGGGTCAGGCGGACCCGCTCAGGGAGGTCACGGTTACGTCTGTACGCCTCGGAGAGCGGCCACGGTCGTGACCGGGCCGCTCAGGGCGCTCACGGGGTCAGGGCAAAGACCACTCAAGGAACGCCAGGGGTCAGAAGGCCGCTCAGGGCGCCACGGATCAGGCAGGCCGCTCGGGGAACGCCACGGTCACGCCTGGACGCTCAGACGTCCTCGGTGGTGAAGTGCTTGACGCTGCTCCACTTGAGCCACTCTTTCCAGTTCTCCTGCCAGTGGCCCCAGCCGTTCGTGGGCTCCAGCGGGCGGGGCGAGCCGGTGATGATGATCGGGTCCCCGATCAGGGTGTTGTCGATGAACCACTTGGCGTTGTCGGGGCTGACGTTGACGCAGCCGTGGCTCACGTTGGAGTAGCCCTGGGAACCGACCGACCACGGGGCGCTGTGGATGTACTCACCGCTGTTGGAGATGCGGACGGTGTTGTAGACGGTCATCTGGTAGTAGCCGGCCGAGCCGGGCCCGATGCCGGGGGAGGTCATGACGGTGACCGGCTCGCGGGACATGGCCAGGTGTATGCCGCTGGTCGTGTGGTACTTCCAGACGCCGCCCTGGCCCGCGCTCATGGGCATCCGGCGGACCGTCTTGCCGTCGCGCTTCACGGTGAGCTGGTGGGAGTTGGTGCTGCCCCGGGTGATCTGGGAGCGGCCGACCTTGAAGTCGATCTCCTGGTTCCGCTTGCCGTACAGGCCCGCGCCGCCGCGCACTCCCGCGAGACGGGCCTCGACCCGGACCTTGGTGCGGGCCGGCCAGAAGTGCTTCGGGCGGAAGTGCACGGTCTTGTTGTCGAACCAGTGCCACGCCCCGAGGACCGGCTTGGACGTGTGGATGAACAGATTCCGCTCGACGGAGACGCGATCGGTGATGTCCTTGTCGAAGGTGATCATCACCGGCATGCCGACACCGACGGTCAGGCCGGTCGTGTCCTTGCTCGGCATGAGGCTCTCGATGGCGAAGGTCCCCTTTTCCTTCACGGTGGAGAAGGAGCTGGTCTTCCGGGTGACCGCGCCCGCCGCGTTCAACGCCGTCACGGTGACCTCGTAGGAGGCTCCTGGTGCCGCTGTGCCGCGGCTGCGCCACTGGGTGTGGTCAGCGCTCAGAACGCCCTGCAGAGAGCCCTGTGCGCCCTTGACGGCCTTCACGGTGACCTCTTTCAGGGTCCCGCCGTCCGCGGCGACCATGATGGTCGTGTCCGTCGGCACGTCGCGCGTCCTGTCGAGGGGGGTCACGGCCACGGCGGCGTTGGCATGTTGCGGAACGCCCCCGGCGTCGTCGTTCTTGACGGCGGTGGTCGACGAACATGAGGTCGCCAGCACCAGGACCAGCAATCCCGCCCCCTGGATCGAACCACGGATCGCGTGCCCCACTTGAACTCCCCTGTCCAGGACTGATCTGCTCATCCTGTTATTACCCGGAGTAAGCGATTGACCACATAAGACATCCGACCAGAGGTGCTAATAAACGCCAAAAAACGGACCATGGAAGTTTTCCATGGTCCGCTCTTCGGTGAAGCTCGTGGGGATCAGTGCGAGAAGTGACCCCTGTAGTACTCGAAGACGAATCCGATCATGCTCATGATGATCGCGAAAACGCCGATCAGGAACATCCACCAGCCGATGACGATGCCGACCGCGCTGAGCGCGACAGCCAGGCAGACGAAGAGCGGCCACCAGCTGTGCGGGCTGAAGAAGCCGAGCTCCCCCGCGCCGTCGCTGATCTCGCCCTGCTTGTTGTCCTCCGGCTGCTCGCCGATGCGGCGAGCGGTGTACATCAGGTAGTAACCGATCATGAACGCGAAGCCCACCGAGATGGCCATCGCCGTCGTGCCGACCGGCTCCTTGGACCAGTACCAGTAGACGACGTCCACGGCGGCGAAGAAGACCCCGCAGAGGATGAACAACCAGCCCTGGACCTTCATCGGGTCTCCTCCAGCTCACGTTTGGCCGAAACGTGGGGGTACTTGAGGTCGAACGCCGGGCGCTCGGACCGGATCTGCGGAAGCGAGGTGAAGTTGTGCCTCGGCGGCGGGCAGGAGGTCGCCCACTCCAGCGAGTTGCCGAAGCCCCACGGGTCGTCCACGGTGACCTTCGGAGCGTTCTTGTAGGTGTGCCAGACGTTGTACAGGAACGGCAACGTGGAGGCGCCCAGCAGGAACGCACCGACCGAGGAGATCATGTTGAGGTTGGTGAAGCCGTCGAGCGGGCTGTAGTTCGCGTACCGCCGCGGGAAGCCCTCCGCACCCAGCCAGTGCTGGACCAGGAAGGTGGTGTGGAAACCGACGAACAGCGTCCAGAAGTGCACCTTGCCCAGGCGGTCGTTCAGCATCTTGCCGGTGAACTTGGGCCACCAGAAGTAGAAGCCGGAGAACATCGCGAACACCACGGTGCCGAAGACCACGTAGTGGAAGTGCGCCACCACGAAGTAGGAGTCGGACACCTGGAAGTCCAGCGGCGGCGAGGCCAGGATGACGCCGGTCAGACCACCGAACAGGAAGGTGATCAGGAATCCGATGGCGAACAGCATCGGCGTCTCGAAGGACAGGTGTCCCCGCCACATGGTTCCGACCCAGTTGAAGAACTTCACGCCGGTCGGAACCGCGATCAGGAACGTCATGAAGGAGAAGAACGGCAGCAGCACCTGACCGGTGGCGAACATGTGGTGCGCCCACACCGTGATCGACAGACCCGCGATCGTGATGGTCGCGCCGACCAGGCCGATGTAACCGAACAGCGGCTTGCGGCTGAAGACCGGCAGCACCTCGGTGATGATCCCGAAGAACGGCAGCGCGATGATGTAGACCTCGGGATGACCGAAGAACCAGAACAGGTGCTGCCAGAGCAGCGCACCGCCGGTGTTCGAGTCGAATATGTGTGTGCCGAGCTTGCGGTCGGCCTCCAGCGCGAGCAGCGCGGCGGCCAGCACCGGGAAGGCCATCAGCACCAGGATCGCGGTGAGCAGGACGTTCCAGGTGAAGAGCGGCAGCCGGAACATGGTCATGCCGGGGGCGCGCATGCAGATGATCGTGGTGATGAAGTTGACCGCGCCGAGGATCGTGCCCAGACCGCTGATGGTCAGGCCGACGAACCACAGGTCACCGCCGATACCGGGCGAGGTGATCGCGTTCGACAGCGGGGTGTACGCCGTCCAGCCGAAGCTGGCCGCGCCGCCCGGGGTAAGGAAACCCGACAGGGCGATGAGGCTGCCGAAGGTGAAGAGCCAGTAGCTGACCATGTTCAGACGCGGGAAGGCCACGTCCGGCGCGCCGATCTGCAGCGGCATGAGCTCGTTGGCGAAACCCGCGAACAGCGGCGTCGCGAACATGAGCAGCATGATCGTGCCGTGCATGGTGAACAGCTGGTTGAACTGCTCGTTGCTCGTGATCTGCAGGCCCGGCTGCGCCAGCTCCGCTCGCATGATCAGCGCCATGACGCCGCCGATCAGGAAGAAGATGAACGAGGTGATCAGGTAGAGATGTCCGATGATCTTGTGATCGGTGGACGACGCCCACTTCGCGATGACGGAGCCCTTGCGGGTCGTCACCGGCGCGAGGGCGACAGGTTCGTTAAGTGCGGTCATTGGGCACCCGCCTGGCTAGCGATGTACTGGTCGTACTCGGCCGGTGAGACAAGCTTCACCGAGAAGAGCATCCGGCTGTGGTCCACACCGCAGAGCTCGGCGCAGCGGCCGGCGAAGACTCCGGGCTTGTTCAGCGTCTCGATCTCGAACTTGTTGGTCACGCCCGGGATCACGTCACGCTTGAAGAGGAAGGCCGGCACCCAGAAGGAGTGGATGACGTCGGGCGAGTTGAGGTCGAACTCGACCTTCTTGCCCATCGGGAGCACCAGCTGCGGCCCCTGGAGATAGTCGGCGACGGGCGTGCCGACGACCTGGGCCGTCTTACCGGCGTACTCGCTCGTGAAGCGCCAGCTCCACTGGAAGCCCTCAACCTTGACCTTCACGTCGGGAGTGCCGGACACCACGTTGACGTAGTCCTGGTCTCGCGCGGTGAAGAAGAAGAAAACACCGACCATGATGATCGGCACCACCGTATAGAGAATCTCGATCGGCAGGTTGTACCGCACCTGAGGCGGCAACTCCTCCTTCGAGTGCTTCTTCTTGCGGTGGAAGGCAACGGACCAGAGGATCAGGCCCCACACGACCACACCGGTGGCGAGAGCGGCGATCCAGGATCCGTTCCACAAACTCTGGACGGTCTCAGCCTGCTTGGTGATACCGACGGGCATACCGCCACGGGACCACTCATCGGCACTGCACGCCGTCGCGGACACCATCAGCAGCGCCAGAGCGGCAGCGCGTGGCACCCGGCGGCGGGCCAACGGACGCCGTGCAGAACGGCGGGTCGGACTCACGGATCGCCTACCCCACAGAGGAAGCCCAGGAGTCACTCCTGGGCGGTCGTTTATTCGTATTCACGGCTTGTAGTTCACAGCTTTACGCTGGGGGACACATTAGCGCGGACTGGGCCCGCCCCCCCGCGCAGCCCCCGCTTGCACCACGCGTGGTGCGACGATTGGGAGGTGGCGTACTTCGACGCGGCCTCCACGGAGCCGCTGCACCCTCAGGCGCGCGAGGCTCTGATCGCGGCGCTCGACGTCGGCTGGGCCGACCCCGCAAGGCTGTACGGCCCCGCCCGCCGGGCAAGAATGTTACTCGAACAGGCCAGGACAGAGGTCGCGGAAGCGCTCGGAGCCCGCCCCGACGAGGTCGCGTTCACCTCGTCCGGCACGCAGGCGATCCATCTCGGCGTGCTCGGCACCCTGCACGGGCGGCGCAGGGCCGGCCGCCGCCTGGTGACCTCGGCGGTGGAGCACTCCAGCGTGCTGCACGCCGCCGGGATCCACGAACGCGACGGCGGCTCGGTCGAGACGGTCGGCGTCGGCCTCACCGGCGCGGTGGACCTGACCGCCTTCCGGAAGGCGGTCCTCGCGGAGGGTACGGCCCTGGCCTGCCTCCAGAGCGCCAACCACGAGGTCGGGACGGTTCAGCCGATCGCCGAGGCCGCGGCGGTGTGCGCCGAGGCGGGGGTGCCCCTGCTGGTGGACGCCGCGCAGACCGCGGGCCGGATGCCGTCGCCGGGCGGCTGGTCGGTGCTGACCGCGAGCGCGCACAAGTGGGGCGGCCCGGCCGGGGTCGGCGTGCTGGTGATCCGCAAGGGCACCCGGTGGCGCACCCCGCTCCCCGAGGACGACCGCGAACACCGCCGCGTACCCGGTTTCGAGAACGTGCCGGCGATCGTCGCGGCGGCCGCCGCGCTCCGTGCCACGGTGGCCGAGTCGGGCACGGAGTCGGCCAGGCTCTCGGCGCTCGTGAACCGGATCAGAACCGAGGTGCCCCGGCTGGTCCCCGATGTCGAGGTCATCGGCGATCCCGTCGCGCGCGCGCCACATATCGTCACCTTTTCGTGTCTTTACGTAGAGGGCGAGGCGTTGCTGACCGAGCTCGACAAAGCTGGATTCGCCGTATCGTCCGGCAGTTCGTGCACGGCGAGTACGCTTCGTCCGTCACATGTTTTGGAGGCCATGGGCGTGCTCACGCACGGGAACGTGCGGGTGTCGCTGCCCCGGGGCACCTCCGCGACGGATGTCGACCGCTTCCTCTCCGTCCTGCCTGAGATGGTGAGAAGGATTCGCGAGGACGCGGGAGTAAAACAATGATCAATATTCGGGGAGTGAAGACTTCATGACGTCCGGCCAGGCCACCCCGGAGGGATCCGCACAGCCCCCGGCGCTGACCATCGACGCGCTGGGCAAGAAGTGCCCGATCCCCATCATCATGCTCGCCGCGCAGATCAACGACGTCCCGCGCAACGGGATCGTCGCGGTCCTCGCCGACGACCCCGCCGCCTTCAGCGACATCCCGGCCTGGTGCCGGTTGAAGTCGCACCACCACGTGGGCAGCTACGAGCTCCCCCAGCGCGGCTGGGCGATCCACGTGCGGCGTAACTACTGATCCTTCCGGCGTACGGCGTCGCGGCGAGCGGCCGGGTCCGGGCGAGGAGCGTGTCGTACGGCGAGCCGGGTGGCGGCGGTGGGCCTCCACCCGGCTTGGCCGTACGTGCCGAGAAGAAGGCTCAGGCGTGGTGGCACTTCACGAACTGGGCCACCTCGTCGGCGGCGGCGGCGCCGTAGGCGTCGGCGAAGCGGTCCAGGAAGACCTTCTGGCCGAGCTCGTACTCCTGGCCGCCGACGCACTCCAGCACGTGGGTGGCCGTGAGGTTGCCGGCCTGGCCGCAGCGCTCCAGGGGCAGGCCCCAGCCCAGGGCCGCCAGGAAGCCGGCGCGGAAGGCGTCGCCCACGCCCGTGGGGTCGGCCTTGCCGAGCTCGGGGGCCGGGGGGACGTGCAGGGACGGCTCGCCCTTGCGGTCGATCACGACGCCCTTGGGACCGAGCGTGGTGACGCGGACGCCGACCCTGTCGAGGATCTCCTCGTCGGACCAGCCGGTCTTCTGCTCGATCAGACCCTTTTCGTAGTCGTTGCTGAAGAGGTAGGCGGCACCGTCGACCAGCAGGCGGATGTGCTCTCCGGGCATCCGCGCGAGCTGCTGCGAGGGGTCGGCGGCGAAGGGGATGCCGCGCTGGCGGGCCTCTTCGGTGTGCCGGAGCATCGCGTCGGGGTCGTTGGGGCTGATGAGCACCAGGTCGAGACCGCCGAGCCGCTGGGCGATCGGGCCGAGCTCGATCTGCCGGGCCTCGGCCATCGCACCGGTGTAGAACGACGCGATCTGGTTGTGATCCTCGTCGGTGGTGCACAGGAACCGAGCGGTGTGATGGAGCTCGGAGACGTATACCGAGTCGCAGTCGACACCGTGTCGTTCGAGCCAGGACCGGTAGTCGGCGAAGTCCGTGCCGACCGCTCCGATCAGGATGGGCGTGAGTCCCAGGCAGCCCATGCCGAAGGCGATGTTGGCCGCGCAGCCGCCACGGCGGATCTGCAGTTCGTCCACAAGGAAAGAAAGGGATATCCGGTCGAGCTGCTCGGCGATGAGCTGGTCGCCGAAGCGCCCGGGAAAAGTCATCAGATGATCGGTCGCGATGGAGCCGGTGACGGCGATGCGCACGGGGTTCTTCTCCTCGTTGTCTGCATCTCAGGGAACGGTAGGTGTGAAACCACGCAAGAATACGGGACCGGACAGGCACACGAAGGCCCCGCGAGGTGACTGATGTCACCCCGCGGGGCCTTCGTGTTGTCGCCTAGTTGAACGAGTCGCCGCAGGCGCAAGAACCACCGGCGTTCGGGTTGTCAATGGTGAAGCCCTGCTTCTCGATCGTGTCGACGAAGTCGACCGTGGCGCCCGCGAGGTACGGGGCGCTCATCCGGTCGGTGACGACGCTCACGCCGCCGAAGTCCGAGACGACGTCGCCGTCCATCGAACGGTCGTCAAAGAAGAGCTGGTAACGCAGGCCGGAACAGCCACCGGGCTGCACGGCCACGCGCAGCTGAAGGCCTTCCTCGCCCTGCTGCTCCAGCAGGCTCTTGACCTTGGCTGCGGCTGCGGAACTAAGGATCAGACCCTGCGCCGCGCCGGTCTCGGTGCTGGTCTCGCTGCTCTCAACCGACATGTGTTGACTCCCGCGTCTGCGTCAACCGCCCGGCTGGAGCGGTTGTCTGTTAATGACGTCCTACTTAGAAGCTACCAACACCGGCTGCCTGCTACACATTCCAGAGACCTCTCTCACACCCTTCCCCCCAGGCTCCCCCCGGGAATAAAGCGCCCGGGGGCGTGTGTCATCATTAGTCGTCAGTTCGACGATAAGGGGGTGTGGTCGTGACGACCACCGATACCGGACTTCCGCTCTTCGTCCTCGGCAGGGAGATCGACCCGCACAGCGAACGCGGTGTCGACTGCCCGGGCGAGTTGCCGTCCGCCTCCGACCCGGCGCTCGTGGAGCGCGCGCGGCGGGCCAAGGCAGCACTGGGCGAGCGGGTCTTCGTGCTGGGGCACCACTACCAGCGCGACGAGGTCATCCAGTTCGCCGACGTGACCGGCGACTCCTTCAAACTCGCCAGGGAGGCCGCGGCCCGGCCGGACGCCGAGTACATCGTCTTCTGCGGCGTGCACTTCATGGCCGAGTCGGCCGACATCCTCACGGGCGACTCCCAGAAGGTCGTCCTGCCCGACCTCGCAGCCGGGTGTTCGATGGCCGACATGGCCACGTTCAACCAGGTCGAGGAGTGCTGGGAGGCGCTGGAGGACGCGGGGATCGCCGAGATCACGGTTCCGGTCACCTACATGAACTCCAGCGCCGACATCAAGGCGTTCTGCGGGCGCAACGGCGGCGCCGTGTGCACCTCCTCCAACGCCAGGCGCGCCCTGGAGTGGGCCTTCTCCCGAGGGGAGAAGGTGCTGTTCCTGCCCGACCAGCACCTGGGCCGGAACACCGCGGTGCTGGAGATGGGCCTCTCGCTGGACGACTGCGTCGTCTACAACCCGCACCGGCCGAACGGCGGGCTGACCGCCGAGCAGCTCGAGAACGCCAAGATGATCCTCTGGAAGGGGCACTGCTCGGTGCACGGCCGCTTCACCGCCGAGTGCGTGGACGGCGTCCGCGAGCGCATTCCCGGCGTCAACGTGCTGGTCCACCCCGAGTGCACGCACGAGGTCGTCACCAAGGCCGACTACGTCGGCTCGACCGAATACATCATCAAGAAGCTCGAAGAGGCTCCGGCCGGGTCCTCCTGGGCGGTGGGCACCGAGCTGAACCTGGTCAAGCGGCTGGGAACGATGTTCCCCGACAAGAACGTGACGTTCCTCGACCGGACCGTCTGCTACTGCTCGACGATGAACCGGATCGACCTGCCGCACCTGGTGTGGGCGCTGGAGTCCCTCGCGGCCGGCCAGGTCGTCAACCAGATCACCGTGGACGAGGACACCACCCACTGGGCCAAGGTCGCCCTGGACCGGATGCTCGCCCTTCCCTGATACCCGGGACAACCGGGATATCAGGTGTTTCCGGCACCGCGTGACGGGCCCCGGCGGGCCGTGCCCCGCCGGGGCCCGTCACATGCACAGGACCTCGTACACGGGGCCCGTCACGTACACGGAACCTCGTACACGGGGCCCGTCACGTACACGGAACCTCGTACGCGGAGGCCCGTCACCTGTGCGGGGCCGCATGTCGCGGGACCGGCCACATACCCGGAACCGGCAGGCACGCGGGGCGGGCCCTGCCAAGGATTACTTGAGCTCGTAGCTCACCAGCACGTCGACCGAGATGTTCTGCTGGCCGGGACTGATCGAGCTCTTCTCCGCGAACATGGCGCCGGCCATGGCCGGCGGGTTCCGGACGACATTCTCCTCATTGATCGTCAAGGCGCGGCCCAGCGCGCGGCCGGCCAGCTTGGCGTACTGCCTGGCTCGGGCCCTGGCGTCCTTGAAGGCGGCGTCGCGCGCCGCCTCGAGCGCCGCCCGGGTGTCGGACACCTCGAAGGAGAGGCCGTTCAGCCGGACGTCCTCGCCCACCGCGGCCACCGCGTCGACCACCCGGTCCGCGGACTCGATGTCACGCACCACGGCCTCGACGCCCTGCGCCGCGCGGTAACCGGAGACCTTGGGATAGGTCTCGTACTCGGGGCCGAGGGACAGCTGGTTGGTCCGCAGGTCCTTGGCCGCGATCCCGGCCGCGATCAGCACCTGGGTCAGCGTGGCGGCCACCTTGCGGGCCTCGGTGAAGGCCGCCCCCGCCGTGGGACGACGAACCTCAACCCCGGCGTTCAGCCGCATGACATCGGGAGTGGCGGCAAAAATTCCCTCTCCCCGGATCGTGATCTGCGGCTTCGCACAACAGGACGCCGGCTCTTCGGGGACCGCCCTCGTCGTCTCGGGATCGGCGAACGCGGTCCCGCCGAACAGTCCCAGGGACCCCATGGAGGCGAGCAAGGTCACGGCCACCGCGTGAGATATCTTGATCATGAGTTCATCGCATCACGGAGCGGCGGCCGTGTCGGGGAGTCGCCGACGTGCCCTGTCATGTTTTGAACATCGGGCCGGGACCTGCCGTGAAATATCCCCCGGGCCCCTCGAACACCGGACCGGGGCCCCGCCCCGGGTACCGAGCCGGGGCCCCGACCTGAACATCCGGCCCGGGCCCCGGCTGGACATCGGGGCCCTGCTCGGGTGTCCGATCCGGGCCCTGGCCGGAGTGTCAGATCCCGCTGTGTTCCCTCCACCAGCCGAACAGCCCGGTGTCCCCCTCGACGGCGTAGTCGTCGGCGCTGCGCCGCCCCCACACCACCTGCATCAGGTCGGCCGAGGTGGCGGTGCGGACGGTCACCGTTCCCGGCTGGAGGGATCTCCGGTAGTGAAAACGATCGGGATCGACGGTGATCACCCAGCCGGCGCCGGTGTCGGCCTGCAGGGAGATCGTCTCGCCCGCCCCCCTGAGCTCGGCCACCCCGGGATTCCACCGTACGTACGGCAGGACGTCGAGAAACTCCTCGACCCCGTCGGCCGCCACGTCCTCGTCGATCAGGACCGGAACGCCCAGCGCGAGCTCGGCGTCGACCCGGTGCACCACGGTCTCGTGAAGCTGGCGCCGCGACCAGAACCGCACCTGCTTGTCCGCGCCCCACGACCACATCGGCGCCTGCGGATCCTGCGACAGCAGCGCCTCGGACAGCACCTTCGCCCCCTCTTCCAGCCAGGCGGAGTAGCCACCCGGATCGGCGGGGAGGCCCATGTCCATCCCGTCGCGGTCGTAGCGCCGCTCGGACAGGTCGCGCACCATGGCGGCCACCCATCGGTGCAGACCACCGAGGTGGGCGGTGAGCTCGGCCAGATTCCAGCCAGGACAGGTCCGTACCGGAGCGGACATGTCACCGTCCCGCAGGACGCCCGCCATCCGGACGATCTCCACCCCGGCCGCCTGGACGTGCTCGGCGTGGCTCCAGTCCCTCATCTCAGCTCCCTCGTGTGTAGCGCATGAACTGCCTGTCGTACTCCGCCGGCTCGGCGCTGGTGGCCAGCACCCGCCCGGCCTTTCCCTGGAAGTCGATCACCACGGCCTCGTAACCGGTGCCCCTTTTCCGCCAGCCGGCGAGGTGCCGGTCGTCGTACCAGCCGATGAGCCGCTCGGTCTCGAACGGGATCCGAGCCTTGGCCTCCCCGTCGGCGGCTGTGGACCAGATACAGATCTCCTTTTCGGTCCCCTTGCAGTACGTCACGAGCAGCGAGCCCGACGGAGAGACGTCGTCGCCCTCCACGGTGATCGGCGTGCCGACGTCGAGCAAAGTCTGCAGCACCGTGCCCCGTAGGTCATAGAAACGGATGCGCTGGGTCTCGCCGGTGAGCGCCCAGGTGCCGACCGCGCGGCCGTCCCCCCGCCAGAAGTAGCTCCACGTGCCCGCGTCCTTCTCCTTCACGCGGACGACCCTGGCCTGTTTCGTGGCGATATCGATGATCGCGTAACCGTACTCCCTGCTCTCCTTCCGGTCCTTCCCGACGACCTCGTAGAGGGTCACCAGGCCCTGTTCGCCGTTCGGGGACCACTGCGGCAGGGTCGGGTAGACCGGATCCCTGGCGATCCTGATCCGGCTCGCCGTACCGGACCGCCGGTCGACGACCGAGACGATGGCGTAGCCGCGCTTGTCGTAGCTCCGTCCGGTGGCCAGCGCGTGGCTGCCCGAGGCGTTGACCGTGTACTGGAAATAGTCGTCGTTCTTGGTGAACCGGCTGCTTCCGGGCTCGCGCACGTAGAGGCGCTTGTCCCATTCCAGGCTGTAGGAGCTCAGCCGGATCGGATCGTCGTCGCTCTCGTAGACCGTGATCGAGCTGCCGGGTAGCTTGATCGCCCTGCTCGCACGGGGCGGGCCGGAGACGGCCGGGACCGGATCGGGAGACGGTGAGGTGGTCACGTCCCGCGTGTCGCCGGTCCAGATGGGCCCGACTATCTTGGGCGGCGTGCCCCTCAGCGCCAGGGTGATCCCCCCGGCCGCCACGAGTGCGACCGCGAGCCCTGCACCGACCGCGATCCGGAGTCCGCTCCGGCCCTTGGCGGGCCCTTCTCCCCGCGCGGGGTACAGCGGGTGTGGCGAGGCGGCGGCCGAGCCCTCGGCGAGGATGCCGCGGGGTGCGGCGGGCGTCGCCGCCCCGGGCGCCCCGCCCGGGTGGCCGAGCAGTCGCAGCAGCGCCTCCCCCGCCGTGGGGCGCCCGCCCGCGTCCTTGTCCAGGCACTGCCCGATCAGGTCTCGCAGGGCCGGATCGGCGATCGCCCGCAGGTCGGGGTCCAGGTTGATGATCCGGTTGAAGATCGCGGGCGGGCTGTCGACGCCGAACGGCGGCCGGCCGGTGGCCGCGAAGATCATCGTCGCGCCCCAGGCGAACATGTCGGCCGACGGCCCCGCGTCCTCCCCCGCCAGCTGCTCGGGGGTCATGTAGGACGGGGTGCCGATCGTCGTCACGGTCAGCGTGGAGGTCCGGTCGAGCGCCTTGGCGATGCCGAAGTCGATCACCCGGGGGCCGTCGGGGCCGAGCAGCACGTTAGAGGGCTTGAAGTCTCGGTGCACGACCCCCGCCTGGTGGATCGCGACCAGTGCGGTGACGGTGCCGACCGCCAGGCGGTGCAGGGCCGATCCCTCGCGCGGCCCCTCGGAGGTCACGACGGCTTCCAGCGTCGGGCCGTCGATGTATTCGCTGACGATGTACGGCCGTCCCCGGTCGACCCCGGTGCCGATCACCGCGGCGGTGCAGAAGGGTGCGACCCGCTGGGCCATGCCGACCTCGCGGACGAAACGCTCCGTCGCCTCCCCGTCCTGGGTACGGCCGGGGCGGAGCAGTTTGACCGCGACGCGGGCGCCCGTGGGCGACACACCCAGATAGACCGTTCCCTGGCCGCCCTCGCCGAGCCGCCCGGTGAGCCGATACTCCCGTATCCGCTGGGGATCCCCGGTCCGCAAGGGCACGAGGTCCGGCATGGCCACACCTTCCCTTGAGGGCTTTTAGCACCTCATTGTGAAGGCAGAAAATCACGATCTATGCATCAAAAGCCCATGTGCCAGCCGGGTGGCCGGATCGGGGGAAAGCGGCGTCCGCCGGACTCACCGGCCGGTGAGCAGCGTGGGAACCCGGTCCGCGGTACGCGCCGGAACCTCTACAGACCCGGAGCACCCCAGAGCGGGAACCAGCGGCCGAGGTCGGGCTCGATCGGAAGCTCCCCGGCGAGCGCGCCCCGTATCTCGAGCTCCAGCGTGTTCTCCCTGCGCTGGCCGGGCAGAGGCGCGAACGGATAGAAGGTGCCCTGCTTGTAGAGGTAGACCAGGGCGAGCTTGCGACCGTTCGGGTCGGTGAAGGAGACCAGCGAGCAGAGCAGGGAGGGGCCGAAGTCCGCCGCCTCCAGGGAGGAGTTGACGGCGTGCAGGTCGGTGACCAGGTCGCCGAACTGGTCGGGCGCGCGGCGCACCAGCAGCCACGTGTATCCGTAGGAGTCCTGGGAGATCTCCACCGGCGGCCCGCCCCCGGAGTCCAGCAACTCGGCGATGTCACGCTGCAGCGTGGCGAAGGCTCCGCCCTCGGCCGAACGGAAGCAGACCGCTCCCGACCCGGTGGGTGCGAAACCGGTCGCGGCCTGCAGGGTCACCGACGCCGACGGCAGTGCGAACAGCGCGTCCAGGTCGGCCTTCGCCGGTTCGGTACGGCCCAGCAGCACGTCCCACCAGCTCATGGATCACACTCCCCGTCCGAGTTGAGCGGAGATCTTGGCCAGCTGATCCAGGCGCCGCTCCAGCGGCGGATGGGTCGCCAGAATCGCGGCCAGGCTGGCTTTTCCGGATAGGGCCGGGACGAAGAAGAAGGCGTTGAACGGCTCGGCCTCGCGCAGGTCCCTCGTCGGGATGCGGGCCATCTCGCCGCTGATCTTGACCAGCGCGCTGGCCAGGGCCGAGGGCCGCTGGGTGAGCAGCGCTCCGGCGCGGTCGGCGGCAAGCTCGCGGTAGCGCGACAGAGCCCGGGTGAGCAGGAAACTGACCGCGTACACCAGAACCGAGACCAGCAGGATGATCAGACCGATCGGGAGGCCGCCGCTCCTGTCGTCGCGGCTGCGCCCGCCCAGGCCGCTGTAGAGCGCGATCCTGGTCATGAGCCCGGCGACCATACCGAGGAAGGACGCGATCGTCATCACCGCGACGTCCCGGTGGGCCACATGGGACATCTCATGGGCGAGCACGCCTTCGAGCTCGGGCCCGTCAAGGCGGCGCAGCAGCCCGGTGGTCACGCAGACCACCGAGTTCTTCTGGTTGCGGCCGGTGGCGAAAGCGTTCGGAACATCCGAGTCGGCGATCGCCACCCGCGGCTTCGGCATGTCGGCGATGGCGCAGAGCCGATCGATCATGCCGTGCAGCTCAGGGGCCTCCTGCGGTGAGACCACACGTCCGCGCATCGCGAACAGCGCGATGCGATCGGACATGAAGTACTGGACCAGCAGGATGCCGCCCGCTATGAGCAGCACCGTGATCGACCGCATCCCCAGCGCGATCAGCACGCCCACGAAGACGACATAGAGCAGTCCGAGCAGGAACATGGTCAGAACCATGCGACTGGTCAGGCCCCGGTCCGGGGCAAACCGGGTTTGTGCCATATGTCCAAGCTAGCCGGGAATCAGCCCTTCGTTGCCGAGCATCTCCCGCACTTCGTCCATGGAAGCGTCAGACGGAGGCAAAATCAGCTCCGAGGACTCCAGACTGTCGTCCGGAAGTGCCTTGCCGACGTGGCGGACCTTGTCCAGCAGGGCGTGCAGCTGGACCCGGAACGTCTCCTCGTCCCCGGCCTCGATCGCGGCCTCCAGGCCACTGTCCAGAGCGTTGAGGACCTCGAGATCGTCAGGCCCGATCTCGATCTGTCCTTCTCCCATGATGCGAACGATCACAGCCCCTCCCCCGGCTGGCGCAGCTGCTGCGTCTGGTTCGACTGCGGCTGCTGATTCGGCTGCTGCTGGGGCGAACCCGGCTCGATCGCACTCTTGGGCGCGGAGCCCTGGCCGAGCTCGGCCTTCATCCGCGCGATCTCCAGCTCCACGTCGTGACCGCCGCCCATGCGGTCGAGCTCGGCCTGGATGTCGTCGCCGCGCTGTCCGCTGTAGTCGTCGAGCGCACCGCTGGCCAGCAGTTCGTCGATGGCGCCGGCGCGGGCCTGCATGGAGGCCGTCTTGTCCTCGGCTCGCTGGATCGCCAGACCGACGTCGCCCATCTCCTCGGAGATGCCGGAGAAGGCCTCGTTGATCCGCGTCTGCGCCTCGGCCGCGGTGTAGGTCGCCTTGATCGTCTCTTTCCTCGTGCGGAAGGAGTCGACCTTGGCCTGCAGTCGCTGCGAGGCGGTGGTGAGCTTCTCCTCCTCGGCCTGCAGGTTGTCGTGCTGCACACGGAGGTCGGCGATCTGGGTCTGCAAGCCTCCCCTGCGGGTCAGCGCCTCGCGAGCGAGGTCCTCACGACCAACGCCGAGCGCCTTGCGGCCCTGCTCCTCAAGCTTGCGCGACTGGGCCTCGATCTGATTGATCTGCAACTCCACCCGCTTCCGCGAGGTGGCGACGTCGGCCACGCCCCGGCGCACCTTCTGCAACAACTCCAACTGGCGCTGATAGGAGTAATCCAGGGTTTCGCGCGGATCCTCCATCTTGTCCAACGCGTTGTTCGCCTTGGACCTGAAGATCAACGAAAGTCTCTTCATCACGCTCATGCGCGTCGGCCGTCCCCTTCTTCAAGTGCGCTTCGGGTCACCCCAGCGATTCCAGCCCCCCGTAAAAACGCCGGAACCACCATAGGGTTCACCCTACGCATAACGCGCGGGGGCGTCACTAAGTTGCAGTCCCGGTAGGCTGACGATGTGTTCCGACGTACCCAGACCACCGCGGACGACTCCCCCGCCTCCGATAACGATCCTAAGCCTGCGGGCAAGGGGCGTCCCACACCCAAGCGCCGGGACGCCGAAGGCCGTCGCCGCCAGCCGGTGAACGCCCCCCAGAATCGCAAAGAGGCCTACAAACAGCTCCGCACGCGCCAGGCCACCGACCGCGTCAAGGCGCGCGAGGGCATGATGCGCGGCGACGAGAAGTACTTCCCCGCACGCGACCGGGGGCCCGGCCGCAAGTTCGCCCGCGACTGGGTCGACTCTCGCCGTGTCATCAGCCAGTACTTCCTGCCGTTCTCGCTGGTCATCCTCCTTCTCACCTGGGTTCCCTTCCCGCCGGAAATCCGCCAGCCCGTCTACGTCGCGGTCATCACGATCGGCTGGCCCGTGATGATGGTCGGCGTGCTGTTCACCTCGGTCTGGGTGTCCTGGAAGGTCAAGAAACTCGTCGCCGAGAAGTTCCCCGACGAGAGCCTCAAGGGCGTCGGTTTCTACGCCGCCATGCGCGCGCTGCAGATCCGCAAGCTGCGCTTCCCGCCCCCCGCCTTCCTGCCCGGCGGCAAGCCCGTCCCGCCGAAGAAGTAGAGCGCGGGCAAGTAGGTCTTCCCGACCCCGTCTCTCCCGTGGAGAGGCGGGGTTTTTGCTGTGCGGGACCCGTTCGCGGGGGATTTCGGGTGCGATTTCTGATAGCTAGCTGGGAGTTTTCTAACAATTAGCTGTATACAGAACTTGTCGCAATAAGACTTTTATGCAGCATTTGATGCTTTTATCCCATTCGACCGGATGTCGGAGCTGCCGTTGATCATGGCTAGTCGGGGATGTTCCACTCCAGCTCGCCGTCGACCACCTCCGGCTTCCAGTAACCGATGAACCCGCCGGTCTCCAGGGCGTTCGCGGTCGCCTTCAGCAGCTCGTAGTACGAGCCGATCCGGATCTCCCCCGGTGTGAAGCTCATCGTGCCCTCGTTGTCGGTGTCCCCGACGTCGCCCACCACCGAGTCGATCACCAGATGGTTGCCGCTCCCGTCGGCACCGATCGGGATCATCCGCCCGTCCCACGAGTCCGATCGCGGATCGTCGCTCCTCTCCTCCCCATCAGCCTCACACAGCCCTCGCCAGGTGTCGCGGATACCGCGAACCCCCTGGTTCTCGCTGTCGAGAAAGCCGAAAGCCCAGGTGTCCTCCACGGAGACGGCTCCGTCATGACGGAGCAGGGAGGCCCGAAGGTCGTCGGGGAACCGCAGGCCCATCTGCGCCTCCGCGACCGCGATCGTCCGGGCCTTGCCGGGCCTGCCGAGCGTGAGACGGGTCTTGGGGGCGTTGGTCTTCAGCCACGTCTCGATCCGCCGCCACTGCCGGTTGACCGCCCGGGTCACCCCCGGACTGACGGCTCGCACCCTCGGCGCCCGGACCTCCGGCCGGCAGTCCGCGTCCGCGACCGGCTCGCGGACCGGGACCGGCTCCTCGCCGACCGGCATTTCGTCGGAGGGGACCTCCTCCAGCGTCCCCACGCTGTCCAGGCCGCCCGGGTCGACGTATGTGGAAACCGGGGCGTCCGACCCTTCCGCGACTGACCCCACATCGATCAGACATTGGCCGAACGTGCGTATCAGGCCATACGTCCCCTCGGCCGCCAGGTCATCTGGCCTTTCTCCTGCCAAGTTGTCCGGCATTTCGGGACACAAGTCGTTGTCAGGCTCGTCCGGCCTCCAGTCGGAGGTTCCCACGAAGGCCGCCGACTCCTCGACGGTCTCCACCTCCTTCGAGAAGGCCGTGTTCTCGAGGACCTGCGTGCCGAAGACCAGGAGGCACAGCGCGAGCCCGACAACGCCCCATAGGAGCGGACGGTTCCGGGTGATCTCGCTCAGGGAAAATCGCGGCAGGGGGTCCCTGGAGAACCCCTTCGGAGTGGACCGCCCGGCGGCATAACGCGCAAGGTAGTCGCCGGTGGGGAGGCCCAGGATCGGGACCGGAGGCCACGGCGAATCGGACGCGCTCCCGGTCTCCCCCGCCTCGCTCACCCTGTCCCCGGCCGCAATCCCGGGACCCCGGGACGCGTTGTCCCCAGGACCCTCAGCCGCGCCTCCAGGAATCGCCGGGCCTTGCCGCGCTGGGCGCAGGCGCAGGACCGTCGCGACGATCGCCGCCACCGCGGCGACCACGAGCGCGAACCGTACCCAGCGGGAGGTGATCAACTTCAGCACCGGGGCAGAGTATCCCGAAATGAGCTTGTTTCATGATGCCCACTAGGGTCAAACACATGGAATTCCGTCACCTTGGCCGAAGCGGTCTCATCGTCAGCGAGATCAGCTACGGCAACTGGATCACCCACGGTTCCCAGGTCGAGGAGGACGCCGCCAAGCAGTGCGTGCAGGCCGCCCTCGACGAGGGAATCACCACCTTCGACACCGCCGATGTCTACGCGGGCACCAGGGCGGAGGAAGTGCTCGGCCGGGCGCTGAAGGGCGTCCGCCGTGAGTCCCTGGAGATTCTCACCAAGGTCTACTGGCCCACCGGCACGGGCCGCAACGACCGCGGGCTTTCCCGCAAGCACATCACCGAGTCCATCCACGGCTCGCTGCGGCGTCTGCAGACCGACTACGTCGACCTGTACCAGGCTCACCGCTTCGACAACGAGACGCCGATGGAGGAGACCCTCAAGACCTTCGACGACCTCGTACGGCAGGGCAAGGTCCTCTATGTCGGCGTCAGCGAGTGGAATGCCGACCAGATCTCCCGGGCTCTGAAGATCGCCGATGAGATGGGCTTCGACCGTCTGGTCTCCAACCAGCCGCAGTACTCGATGTTGTGGCGGGTCATTGAGTCCGAGATCGTGCCGCTGAGCGAGAAGGAGGGGGTCAGCCAGATCGTCTTCTCCCCGATCGCCCAGGGTGTGCTCACCGGTAAGTATCTGCCGGGCCAGCCGCCGCCCTCCGGCTCCCGGGCCACCGACCCGTCCGGTAGCAACATGATCGCCAGGCTGTTGAACGACGACGTGCTCGCCCGCGTCCAGGAGTTGAAGCCGATCGCCGCCGACCTCGGCCTGAGCATGGCCCAGCTCGCCGTGGCCTGGGTGTTGCAGAACCCGAACGTGGCCTCCGCCATCGTCGGGGCGACCAGGCCGGAGCAGGTCCATGACAACGTCAAGGCGTCGGGCGTGAAGCTGGACACCGACGTGCTGAAGAAGATCGACGATGTTCTTGGCTCGATCGTCGAGCGGGACCCCGCCAAGACCGTCAGCCCCGAGAAGCGCCCGTAATCATCGCAATAAATAAAACCCCTTGAGTTTTCCCGTTGACGGGGAAACTCAAGGGGTTTTCTCGTTCATTCGGAGCGCAGTGACATCTTCTCGTATTCGACCCGGTCACCTTCAAGCAAGGTGACCTTCTCAACACCGGATTCCAGCAGCTCACGCCAGCTCTCGCCAAGCCAGGACTCGGCATCGGCCTGACTTGGGAACATGTCGGACGGCAAAACTCCCTCAGTTACCTCGCCACCATTTGCGTTTTCATAACGCCAGTGCCAAGTCATGCAATACGCTCCTTTTACGGGTCTTGCTGGTGCCCCCTCGACGGCTCAACGAACCCTACCTCTCAAAGGCGCCCCGAGCGTGGAGCCAAAAATCATGCCGCCCACATCGGCCAGATCGGGCGCCCGTACGCTGAGGCCATCAACAACCCCGATCCGAAGGCCGGGGCATCCTCGGGAGGGCTCGGTGAAGGTCCTGATCTCCGGTACGGCGGGAGCGGGCGGCTGGCCGTTTCCGGGCTGCGGGTGCGCCTCCTGCGCCCGCCTGGTCCACGGCCATCGCCGCCCCACCGCGATCGTCCTGGCCGACTCCGTACGACTTCCCCTCGCCGGCCCGCTCCCCTCCGGCTACCGGACCGCAACCGGCGCCGACGGCCTCACCGTCACCACACCCGACGGTGACCGGATCCTCTACGCGGCCCCGCTCCCCGCCTCTCCCCCAGGCCGGTACGGCGAGCGGACCGAGCCGCGAAGCCCCGCGCTGACGGACAACCGGCAGAAGACGCCGGGCCAAGGGGCACCGACTCAGGAAGTGCATGGTCAGAAGGCGCTGGACCTGGTTCTGGTGGACGTGCTGGACCGGCCGGAGCGTCTGGGAGACCTGCGCCGCAGAGGCCTGGTCGGCGAGCGGACCCATGTCGTGGCCGTGGACATCGATCACCGGGTGCCGACGGAGACCGAGCTGACCCGGCGAGCCGCGCTGTGGGGGGTGCGTGCCGTACCGGACGGAACGGTCATCGACACCCGGGAGCCCGTGCCTCCCCTGCCCCCGCTCCCTCGCAGGACCCTGTTGCTGGGTGGGTCACGGTCAGGAAAGTCCGCGGAGGCCGAGCTCCGGCTGGCTGCCGAGCCCGAGGTCCTCTATGTCGCCACCGGTCCCTCCGGCGGCGACGATCCCGAGTGGCGGCGCAGGATCGACGCGCACCGGGACCGCAGGCCCGCTCACTGGGACACGGTCGAGACCACCGATCTTGTCGGCCTGTTGCGGACCGTCACAACCCCGATGCTGATCGACGGGCTCGGCACATGGGTCGCCGCGGTCTTCGACGAGTGCGACGCCTGGACGGACGAAGGCAGCACGAACAGCACGTACGACAAGAACAGCGGGAACGACGGAAACGACGAGAACAGCGGGACCGACAAGGGCGGCGGGAACAGCGGGGATGCCAGGGACGCGGTCACGGCCCGATGCGACGAATTGGTCGCAGCCTGGCGGCAGACCCGTGCCCGCGTCGTGGCGGTCTCCGACGAGGTCGGCCTCGGTGTGGTGCCCGCCACCTCCAGCGGCCGGATGTTCCGCGATGTCCTCGGACGCCTGAACCAGCGTCTCGCCCTCGAATCCGAGGACGTCGCCCTGGTCGTCTCCGGCCGCCTTCTCTCCCTCCCCATCTGACCGGCCCCGGGATCGCCCATCCCGCAAGAACATCCGGCCCGCCCAATCCAGAACCACCCACCCCACGACAACCTCCGATCGGCCCGCTCTGGAACGGCTCACCCCACGACAACCTCAGGCCCGTCCACCTCGGAACTGCCCGTCCTACGACAACGTCCACGCAGGATAAGAAGGAAACGGAGGCGGGGACACCCACGCTCGCCGTGAGGCATGCCGTGAGAGGCGGCCTCCGGGCTACGATCACCGATCGTGTCTGAAACGCCGCCTTCCGAGAGTTCGTCCACGTTCGCCGACGGGATCCGTCTCGCGGTCGGCACGTTGAGTGTTTTCCCGGTCCGTCCGGGGGTGGTCGATCGCCGGGCCGGTGGGATCGCGATGACGGTCGCACCGATCGTGGGGGTGCTGCTCGGTGCCGTCGCCGGGGTGGTGCTCACGCTGGCACTGGAGCTGGGGATCACCCCGCTTCCGGCGTCGGTGCTGGCGGTGGGGACCCTGGCACTGCTCACCCGGGGACTCCACCTGGACGGGCTGGCCGATCTCGCGGACGGGCTGGGCAGCGGCAAGCCCGCCGAGCAGGCACTGGACATCATGAAACGGTCCGACATCGGCCCGTTCGGCGTCGTGACGCTGGTCTTCACCCTGCTGATCCAGGTCGGGACGTTGACGCAGGCCACCACCGCGGGGGTGGGCCCGATCGCGCTGGTCGCGGCCTGCGTGACGGGAAGGCTCGCCCTCACCTGGGCCTGCCTCGTGGGCATCCCCTCGGCCCGCCCGGGCGGACTCGGCTCGATGGTCGCGGGCACCGTGCGGCGAGGCGTCGCGCTGGTCATGACCGTCCTCGTGCTCGCCGGAACGGCGGCCGTGGCCTTCTTTCACTTCAGCGACGTCCTCGCGTCGCGGCTGCCGGATTCACGGTTTGAGGTCTTCCTCTCGCCTCCCAGCGGGTACGGCCTCTTCGAGGGGACCGGCATGGCGGGCGCGTCTGACGGTCCCGGCCTTCTTCTGGGAGATCCGGCAGCCGGGAGTGGACTACCGGTGTTCTGGGGCTTCCCCGTGGCCGTCCTCGTGGGACTGCTTGCGGCCTGGGTCCTGCGGAGAAGGGCCGTACGGCGGCTCGGCGGGATCACGGGAGACGTGCTCGGTGCTCTCGTCGAGACCGCCACAGCCGCAGCCCTGGTGGCCTGCGTCATCATCGCCTGACCACCCCGGATCTCGCTGAGACCACCCCCGGCCACTCGCCACACTCACCACCCCGCTTGGGTCGCCCCCACTCACCAACTCCCTCGGGCCGCCCCGCACTCACCAACTCCCTCGGGCCGCCCCGCACTCACCCGCTCCCTCGGGCCGCCCCGCACTCACCCGCTCCCTCGGGCCGCCCCGCACTCACCCGCTCCCTCGGGCCGCCCCGCACTCACCCGCTCCCTCGGATCGCCCCGCACTCACCCGCTCCCTCGGATCGCCCCGCACTCACCCGCTCCCTCGGATCGCCCCATGATCGCCCCGACCGCATATGGGCGGGAAGGAGCTGACCGGGCCTCGGACCGCAATGGCGGCAGGGAGTGAGCAGGCGGCCGGACCGACCGACGCTCAGGAAGACGGGCTCAGACCGCGACAGAGTCGATGTGCCGGATCGGCCGGCTCTTGAGCAGCACGGCCGAGATGACAGCCAGGAGCGCGGAGCCGACCAGCCCGGTGATCCCGGCGACGAGGTTGGGCGGATCCGCCGCGTCGCCGATGAGCAGGACGAGACCGCCCGACGCGTTCAGGGAACCGTGGCCGATCACCGCCGGCCAGACGCTGCCGGAGTAGAGGCGGAGCCAGCCGAGCACGACCCCGAAGACCACACAGAAGATGACGAACATGGGCGCGGCCCACGCTCCCAGCTCGGGATAGTTGTAGCCACGCAGGGTGAGCGGGGCGTGCCAGGCCCCCCAGATCACTCCGGACACCAGCAGCGCCTTCCAGGTGCCGAGCGGCATCAGCCGAGGCAGGAGCCAACCTCGCCAGCCCCACTCCTCCCCGAAGGCCGGAATCGAGTTGATCAGTGGGGCGATCAGGACCATCGATACGATCTGCACGGCGAACAGCACCTCGGGCTCCAGCGGAAGCGCCTGCCCCGGGGTAGCGGTGGCCAGACTCTGGCGGAACAGGCTGAGTCCGCCCAGGTCCACGGAGAGCAGCCCGAGGGCGGCGCTGAGCGCGATCGCCACGACGACCAGCAGCGGGGTGCCGAACCAGGCCAGCGCGATGAGCGCGAACGTGCGCCCTCGGCGCTCACCCAGGGACAGACCGGTCCGCACGGCCCACTCGCGCCAGGTGGTCCCGGGCTGTCCTTTCCGCCGGCCGTACAACCGGACGGCGAGGACACCGAGCGTCGGGGTGAGCATCATCGCGAAGCCGACCACCGTGACCATCAGAGAACCGAGGGATGCGCCCGTCAGCCAGAGGGGAAGGGCGAACAACCAGGACAGGCCGAATGCGAGGAGCAGGAACAGCCAGAGGTCAGCCGAACGACGAGGCATGACGTTTCACCTTCACAGGAGCCTTCGGGAGGCTTTCAGGGGGTTTGGGGGGCTTCAGGGGGCTTTTGGGAGTCTGGGGGCCTGGAGTCCGGGGGCCTGGAGTCCTGGGGCCGCCCCGCGGGGGCCTGCCGAGGCAGGGGCAGCCCCGGAGCGGGGGCGGTCTGGACGGACGGCTACCGGAACGGGTCGATCGGCACGGGAGGTCAGCTCGAACCGGTGCTGGTGGGCGCTCTGGCGACGAGGGTGTTCAGGAGGGCGGCGCCGTGTTCGGCGTCGTCGATCGAAATGGTGAACCGGCCACCGGAGACGTAGCCCACGACCAGGCACTCCCCGCTTCGGAGCATGACCGTCGCGGCGCCGGGCATGCCCCGGATGCCCCAGCCGCCCACCTCCCAGGGGGATCGCTCCTCCGACCAGGCTCGCTGCACCCGCTCGATCGGGATGTGCTTGCGGGGCCGGCGCAGCGGTCCGTAGGAGATCCGCAGGCAGTCTTCGGTGATCTGCACGCGCGCCGAGCTGAAGGTCAGGGCCAGGAGGCCGGTCACGATCATGATCACTGAGTGAGGCCACAGCGCGTCGTTCCCGTTGAGCAGGGCGACCGCCGCGAAGCCCGCCCCCGCGGCGAGAAGGGATCCGCCGATCCCGGAGACCCAGCCGTTGCGGACAGAGGAGACCCAGACCGTGCGCTGGCCGGGACGGAGCGGAATCGTCTCCGTCGCGGTGCCGCTCGATCGCGGGGACTCGTCGGGGCCGGGCCGAGCCGCGAGCGCTCCCAGCCAGCCGCCCAGCAGCATCACGGCGACCACCAACAGGGCGCCCCATGACAGGGAGGCGGCTCCCGACCAGGTGGGAACGTCGAGGTTCGCGGAGAGCGTGACCAGTTGCAGTCCCACGAGGAACAGGCCACCGCCGCACAGCAGGGCGCCGAGGCCCATCCGGCTCGCGCGACGCCGGAGCACCCAGGAGTCGCGGAGGGCGCCCGCGCAGGCCCCGCCGCCGATCAGCACCCATATGCCCACCTGCAGGGCGAGCAGGACGGCGAAGGGCATCGATCCGTCGGGAGCACCCGACGGACCCCAGTGGGAGGCCATCGGCTCGGGCAGCCGATTCCGCAGCGCCAGGGGAACGGCGACCAGAACGACGGTCAGCAGCGCGAACCAGCCGACTGCCACGGAAAGGAACCGGCCTCGCAGGCCCATGACGGTTTCCCCTCTAGAGGACCGGGAGCGGGGCCCGGTCATGAAATTTCCCTGATGAGCTCGATGACGTCGTCGTGGCGGTAGCCGTACTGGCCCGCCTCGGAGAGCAGGGCCCGCAGTTTCTCCTCGATCACGCTGCGCGGGTCGGGGCGGCTGAGCACGCTCACCCCGCGGCCGCGGCGGAACTCCAGCACGCCCTCGTCGCGCAGGTCGCGCAGGGCACGCAGGACGGTGTTGGCGTTGATGCCCAGTGCCTCGGCCAGATCGCGGGCGGGCGGGAGCCGGTCTCCGAGTGCGTATGACCCCTCGGCGACGGCTCGTCGGATCGCCTCGGCGACCTGCTCGTGCAGGGGCCGGAGATCGTTCAGATCCAGGGTAAGCAACATAGTGCTAACGACATTAGCATCATTTCCCTGAATGGTGCTACCCACTGTGGCACCATCAGATGCGGCGATTCGTAGGACGAACCCTCGTTAACGCGCATTCGCCAAGCGCGACTAGCATCGGCCTACGTGACCACTGTGCGGCTGAACCCAACTGACAACGCTGTCTCGTTCGATACCGACGCCCTGGTCGTCGGCATCCATACCGGCCCGGACGGTCTGCGCCCCGCCCCCGGGACCGACGGCCTCGACGAGGCGCTGGGCGGCAGACTGGCCGCGACGCTCGACAGCGTGGGCATGAAGGGCAAGCCGGGCGAGGTCGCCAAGGTGCCGACCTTCGGCGCGTTGACCGCTCCCCTGCTGGTCGTCGTCGGTCTCGGCGACGCACCCGAGGGCGACTACGACGCCGAGGTCCTCCGCCGCGCCGCCGGCACCGCGATCCGCGCCCTGGCCGGCACCGGCCGCGTCGCGCTCGCCCTGCCCGCCGCGGATGCGGAGCAGGCGGGGGCCGTCGCCATCGGCGGCCTGCTGGGCGCCTATTCCTTCGTCAAATACCGGACCACCGGCGAGCGAAGCGCCCCGGTGACCGAGCTGACCGTGCTGAGCGACGCCGAGGGCGCCGGGCCCGCGATCGAGCGCGCCTCCGCCCTGGCCGACTCGGTCTCGCTGGTCCGCGACCTGGTCAACACCCCGCCGTCGGACCTGTGGCCGGCCCGCTTCGCCGAGATCGCCGAGGAGACCGGCTCAAAGGCCGGCCTGTCGGTGGAGGTCCTCGACGAGAAGGAGCTTGAGGAGGCCGGATACGGCGGCATCGTCGCCGTCGGCCAGGGCTCGATCCGCCCGCCGCGCCTGGTCCGCCTCGCCTACGGCCACCCCGAGGCCGCCAAGACGATCGCACTCGTCGGCAAGGGCATCACCTTCGACTCGGGCGGCCTGTCGCTCAAGCCGTCGGCCGCGATGGACTGGATGAAGGCGGACATGGGAGGTGCGGCCTCGATCTTCGGCGCGCTCCTCGCGATCGCCAGGCTGGGCCTCAAGGTCAACGTGATCGGCTACCTCTGCCTGGCGGAGAACATGCCGAGCGGCTCGGCCCAGCGTCCCTCCGACGTGTTCACCAGCTTCTCGGGCAAGACCGTCGAGGTGCTCGACACCGACGCGGAGGGCCGCCTCGTCCTGATCGACGGCATCGCCCGCGCCGGTCAGGACAACCCCGACCTGATCGTGGACGTCGCCACGCTCACCGGAGCCCAGATCGTCGCGCTGGGCTGGCGGACGGCGGGCGTCATGGCCAACGACGACGATCTCCGTGCGGAGATCGTCGAGATCGCGGGCGAGCAGGGTGAGGCCGTGTGGGCCATGCCTCTGCCCGACGAGCTCCGCAAGGGCCTCGACTCCCCGGTCGCCGACATCGCCAACCTGCACCCCGAGCGCTTCGGCGGGATGCTGACGGCGGGCATCTTCCTGCGGGAATTCGTGCCGGACGGCGTCCGTTGGGCACACATCGACATGGCCGGTCCCGCCTTCAACAAGGGTGAGGCCCACGGTTACACGCCGAAGGGCGGCACCGGGGCGATCACCCGGACCCTCGTCGGTCTCGCCGAGCGTTACGCGGGCTAGTCATGGCCCGCGTAAGCGGGTCACAAGCGACGTAGACAAATGAAAAGATGCGGTTGTCGGGGTCAAGCCAGAGGCGGGGCACCGGCACAGCGTCGAGCCGGGCACAAGAGCGGCGGTGCGGATCCGAGTCGGGATCCGCGGAGCCGGCGAGTGCCCGGGACGGGCGCGACCGTGAACACGGTATTCCGATCCGACAAGGAGCTTTTCCTGTGGCTGATGGCAGCGGCCCCTACGACATCGTCGTCCTGGGTGGCGGTAGCGGTGGGTATGCCTGCGCTCTGCGGGCGGCCGAGCTGGGCAAGACGGTCGCGCTGATCGAGAAGGACAAGATCGGCGGCACGTGCTTGCACCGGGGATGCATCCCCACCAAGGCTCTTCTGCACTCCGCGGAAGTGGCCGACGAGACGCGGGAAAGCGCCACCTACGGCGTCCGAGCCCGTTTCGAGGGCATCGACGTGCCCGCGGTCCACGCGTTCAAGGACAAGATCGTGACTCGCGCCTGGAAGGGCGTGCAGGGTCTGCTCAAGAGCAAGAACGTCACGATCATCGAGGGCGAGGGCCGTCTCGTCTCGAACGGGGTCGCCGTGGGCGACACCGTCTACGAGGGCCGCAACATCGTGCTGGCGACGGGCTCCGCGCCCAAGTCCCTGCCCGGTCTGGAGATCGACGGCGAGCGGATCATCACCAGTGAGCACGCGCTCAAGCTGGACCGCGTGCCCGCCTCCGTGGTCGTCCTGGGCGGCGGCGTCATCGGCGTCGAGTTCGCCAGCGTCTGGCGTTCGTTCGGCGCCGAGGTGACGATCGTCGAGGGCCTGCCGCACCTGCTCCCGCTGGAGGAGGAGTCGAGCTCCAAGCTTCTGGAGCGCGCCTTCCGCCGCCGCGGCATCAAGCAGGAACTGGGCGTGTTCTTCGAGGGCGTCAAGATCACCGACAACGGCGTGGTCGTCACGCTCGCCAACGGCAAGACCCTCGACGCCGAGCTGCTGCTCGTCGCGGTCGGCCGCGGCGCCGTCTCCACCGGCATGGGTCTCGAGGAGGCGGGTGTCGCGATCGAGCGCGGCACCGTCACCGTGAACGAGTTCTGCCAGACCAGCGTGCCGGGCGTCTACGCGGTCGGCGACCTGATCCCGACCCTGCAGCTCGCTCACGCGGGCTTCGCCGAGGGCATCCTGGTGGCCGAGCACATCGCCGGGCTCAACCCGGTCCCGATCGACTACGACGGCGTGCCGCGGATCACCTACTCCGACCCCGAGGTCGCCTCGGTGGGCATCACCGCCGTCCAGGCCAAGGAGCGCGGCCACGAGATCGTCGAGTTCACCTACGACCTCGCGGGCAACCCCAAGAGCCAGATCCTGCAGACGCAGGGCGCGGTCAAGATCATCACTGCGAAGGACGGCCCGGTGCTCGGCGTGCACATGGTCGGCCGTCGTATCGGCGAGCTCGTGACCGAAGGGCAGCTGATCTACAACTGGGAGGCTCTCCCCGCCGAGGTCGCACAGCTGATCCACGCGCACCCGACCCAGTCGGAGGCCATCGGCGAGGCGATGCTGGCCATGGCCGGCAAGCCCCTGCACGTTCACAACTAACTACGCCCTCACCTGGAACGCGAGAGAAGACACCAATGCCGAAGTCCGTACAGATGCCCCAGCTCGGTGAGAGCGTCACGGAGGGCACGGTCACCCGTTGGCTGAAGAAGGAGGGTGAGCGCGTCGAGGCGGACGAGCCGCTCCTCGAAGTCTCCACCGACAAGGTCGACACCGAGATCCCGTCGCCGGCGGCGGGCATCCTCACCAAGATCATCGTAGCCGAGGACGAGACCGTCGAGGTCGGCGCCGAGCTCGCCATCATCGACGAGAACGGCTCCGCGGCCGCCGCCCCCGCCCAGGAGAAGGCCCCCGAGCCCGAACCCGAGCCGGAGCCCGCGCCCGCCCCCCAGCAGGCGCAGCAGCCGATCTCCTCGATCCCCCAGCCCGCTCCCCAGGCCGCTCCCCCGGCCCCCGAGCCCACTCCTGCTCCGGCCCCCGCCCCGCAGGCCGCCCCCGCCCCGGCTCCGCAGGCCACCCAGCCTCCGCCGTCCCCGATCTCGACGACGCCGGCCGCGCCGGCCTCCGGCGACAGCCCGTACGTCACCCCGCTGGTGCGCAAGCTCGCCGGCGAGCACGACGTCGACCTGGACTCGCTGAACGGCACCGGCGTCGGCGGCCGGATCCGCAAGCAGGACGTCCTGGAGGCGGCCCGCAACCAGCGTGAGCGGGCCGCCGCACAGGCTCCCGCCCCCGCCCCGCAGGCGGCCGCCCAGGCTCCGGCCCAGGCCGCCGCGCAGGCTCCCGAGCCGGTCGTGGTGGACACCACGCTGCGCGGCCGTACCGAGAAGATGTCCCGCCTGCGTCAGACCATCGCCAAGCGCATGGTCGAATCGCTGCAGACCGCGGCACAGCTGACCACCGTGGTCGAGGTCGACGTCACCAGGATCGCTCAGCTGCGCGACCGGGCGAAGGCGGAGTTCCAGCGGCGTGAGGGCGTCAAGCTCTCGTTCCTGCCGTTCTTCTCGCTCGCGACCGTCGAGGCGCTCAAGCAGCACCCGAAGCTGAACGCCACGATCAACGACGAGACCAACGAGGTCACGTACTTCGACGCCGAGCACCTGGGCATGGCCGTCGACACCGAGCGCGGCCTGCTCGTCGCGGTGATCAAGGACGCCGGTGACCTCAACATCGCCGGGCTCGCCCGCAAGACCGCCGACCTGGCCGAGCGCACCCGCACCAACAAGGTGAGCCCGGACGAGATCACCGGCGGCACGTTCACGCTGACCAACACCGGCAGCCGGGGCGCGCTGTTCGACACGCCGATCCTCAACAGGCCGCAGGTCGGCATGCTGGGCACCGGCGTCGTCGTCAAGCGCCCGGTGGTCATCAACACCGCCGAGGGCGAGGTCATCGCGATCCGCTCGATGGTCTACCTCGCGCTCAGCTACGACCACCGTCTGGTCGACGGTGCCGACGCCGCCCGCTTCCTGACGACGATCAAGCGTCGTCTCGAGGAGGGCAACTTCGAGAACCAGCTGGGTCTCAACGGCTAGTCCGTTCAGCCCTCTTCTCTCCGCCGGGCCGGTCCGCGTTTTCGCGGGCCGGCCCGTTCCGTTCTCCCGCGAGCCTCCCCCGAGGCCTCCTGAAGTCTCCTCAACGATCTCGAAGATCACCTTCAGACCGGCGTCGGCGGGCGACCTCCCCGATTTTCGGCCCGGAACGGGCGTCCGTCCGGAAGACGTCCCGGGCTCCCGAGGGTTCCGTCCTCCTCAGCGTTTTCGTGAGGGCCCGCGAGATTCCACGGCGGATTCCGGCGCGCCGTGAATCCGGTGCGTCCGGTGAGCGCCCGCCTTCCGAATATGTGGGGGGAGGTCGATTAGATTGAGCGACATGACGATCATCGTGACGGGGTCCTCGGGACTGCTGGGATCGGCTCTGGTCAAGGCTCTGCGCGCCGACGGCGCCCGGGTGGTCTGTCTGGTCCGGCGTGTCCCACGGGACGCGGACGAGTCCTTCTGGAACCCGGAGAAGGGCATCGTCGACCCGGCGGCCCTGGAAGGCGCGGAGGCGGTGGTCCACCTGGCCGGGGCGGGCCTCGGCGACCGGCGCTGGACCGACGACTACAAGCGCGAGGTGGTTCGCAGCCGGGTCAAGGGGACGGGAACGCTGGCGGAGGCGCTGGCCGGCCTGTCCGCCAAGCCCCCGGTGCTGCTGTCCGGCTCCGCGATCGGCTTCTACGGGGACACCGGCGACCGCGCGGTGGACGAGACGGCCCCGCCGGGCACCGGGTTCCTCGCGGAGGAGGTGGTGGTGCCGTGGGAGGCGGCGACGGCACCCGCCGAGGAGGCGGGCATCCGGGTGGTGCTGCTCCGCACCGGCCTGGTGCTGAGCGGTGACGGCGGCATCCTGTCCAGGATCCTGCCGATCTTCAAGCTGGGGCTGGGCGCCCCGCTGGGATCCGGGCGGCAGTACTGGTCGTGGATCTCCGCCGAGGACTGGGTACTCGCTGTCCGGAGTCTCATGAAAAATCCGGAAATATCGGGTCCGGTGAACCTGACCGCCCCCGAACCGGTCACCAACACGGAGTTCACCAGAGCCCTCGGGGAGGCCGTCCACCGGCCCACGATGCCGCTGGCGGTGCCCGGGATCGTGCTCCGCACCGCCCTGGGCGGGTTCGCGGAGGAGGGTGTGCTGATCGGGCAGCGGGTGCTTCCGCGGCGCCTGCTCGACAGCGGCCATGCGTTCCGGCATACGCGTCTCAACGAGGCACTGGCCACCGTACTCTAGGGTCCCTTGTCGCCGTTGGAGCCACTGGAGAGATACGTATGGGCAGGTCCGGGCAGTCTCACATTCTTGCCATCGGGGGCGGCTCCTTCCGCCCCTCCGCACGCCACGGGGTCCTCGAGGCGAGCCCGTTGCTCAGATACGCCCTTGATCTGACCGGTCAGGACCGGCCCAGGCTGGGCCTGCTCGCCACCGCCACCGGAGACGACGCGGAATGGCTTCTGAAGATGTACGGCGCGTTCGGCGAATGGGACGTCGAGGTCAGCCATCTGACCGTTTTCCCGATGCCCAACGTCGCCGATCCTCGCGAGTGGATCCTGAGCCAGGACGTCATCTACGTCAGCGGGGGCAGCGTGGCCAACCTGGCGGCGCTGTGGCGGCTGCACGGCCTGGACGAGGCCTTCAGGGAGGCCTGGGAGGCGGGTGTGGTGCTGTCCGGGCAGAGCGCGGGAGCTCTCTGCTGGCACGTGGGCGGCAACACCGACTCCTTCGGCCCGACCCTGCGGACGTGGTCCGACGGCCTCGGGTTCCTGCCTCACTCGTGTGGCGTTCATTACAACTCCGACCCGCAGCGCCGCGAGCTGCTGCACCAGTCGGTCTCCTCCGGTGAGCTGCCCGACGGCTACGCCGCCGACGAGGGCGTCGCGCTGCACTACGTCGGCACGGAATTCATCCAGGCCGTTACCGTGCACCAAGGCGCCTACGCGTACAAAGTGGAGCACGATGGGGCTGGTGGGGCCAAGGAGTTCCGCATCGAGCCTCGACTTCTCACGTCTTGAGCCCCGATGGGTCAACTACTCTTGATGCGTGAGTGAGCTGGCGATCGTCCGTCTTGGCGTTGACTTCCCCTACGAGCAGGCATGGGATCTTCAGCGGCGGATCCACGCCCGCCGGGCGGCCGATGAGATTCCCGACACCTGTCTGATGCTCGAGCACGCACCGGTCTACACGGCGGGAAAACGCACGGCCCCGCACGAGCGACCCTCCGACGGCACCCCGGTCATCGACGTCGACCGGGGTGGCCGGATCACCTGGCACGGTCCCGGCCAGCTGGTCGGCTATCCGATCATCAGGCTCGGGGAGCGGCTCGACGTGACCTCCTACATCCGGATCCTGGAGGAGACGCTCGTCCACGTCTGCGCCGACTTCGGGGTGCAGGCGGGCCGGGTGGAGGGCCGCGGCGGCGTCTGGGTAGCCGGCGACCCCTCGCACGGCCTCCCGGACAGGAAGGTCGGCGCGATCGGCATCCGGGTCGCGGGGGGCGTCACGATGCACGGGTTCGCGCTCAACTGCTCCAACGACCCGAGCTGGTACAACCGGATCGTCCCGTGCGGGATCAGCGACGCCGGGGTCTCCTCGCTGTCGGCCGAGACCGGCCGCCGGATCGTGGTCGACGAGGTCATGCCGTACGCGGAGAAGCACCTGGCGGAGGCGCTCGGAGCGCAGGCCTTCGAGCTTCCCGAGGAGGACCTTTTCCGGCGCTGAGCCCCGGGTCCGCCCCAGGTTCTTCCGGGACATAAGCTGAGACGGTGAGCCAGCGTGACAAGCGAACCGATGTATTCAGCGCCCCGGTCCCCCGACCGGCGAAGGAGATCTCATGACCGTTGCCCCTGAAGGCCGGAAGCTCCTCCGGCTGGAGGTCCGCAACGCGGAGACCCCCATCGAGAAGAAGCCCGAGTGGATCAAGACCAAGTACCGAACCGGTCCCAACCACACCGAGCTGAGGGCGCTGGTCAAACGCGAAGGCCTGCACACCGTCTGCCAGGAAGCCGGATGTCCCAATATCTCCGAGTGCTGGGAGGACCGCGAGGCCACCTTCCTCATCGGCGGCGACCAGTGCACCCGGCGGTGCGACTTCTGCCAGATCGACACGGGCAAGCCCAAGGAGTACGACACCGACGAACCGCGCCGCGTGGCCGACTCGGTGCGGCAGATGGGCCTCAACTACGCGACCGTGACCGGGGTCGCCCGTGACGACCTGCCCGACGGCGGTGCCTGGCTGTACGCCGAGACCGCGCGGCAGATCCACGCGCTGCTTCCCGGCTGCGGCGTCGAGCTGCTGGTCCCCGACTTCAACGGCGACCAGGACCAGCTCGAGGAGGTCTTCTCCGCCAAGCCCGAGGTCTTCGCGCACAACATCGAGACCGTGCCGCGGATCTTCAAGCGCATCCGGCCGGCGTTCCGCTACGAGCGATCCCTGGGCGTGATCACCAAGGCCCGCCAGGCCGGCATGGTGACCAAGTCGAACCTGATCCTCGGCATGGGCGAGGAGCGCGAGGAGATCGTCCAGGCCATGCGCGACCTCCACGAGGCCGGATGCGACCTGCTGACCGTGACCCAGTACCTGCGTCCCACCCCGCGCCACCACCCCGTGGAGCGCTGGGTGAAGCCCGAGGAGTTCGTGGAGCTGCAGAAGGAGGCCGAGGCCATCGGTTTCGCCGGAGTCCTGTCCGGCCCGCTGGTCCGTTCCTCCTACCGGGCCGGCCGCCTCTACAAGCAGGCCATCGGGGCTCGTCAGCACGCCTGATCCGGGCTTCCGGACCTCCGGGCACCCGTGGTCCCAGGGCCTCGCACCTCCGTGCGGGGCCCTTCGCCTTCGTGGCCTCTTCGCCCCTTTACACCCGAAAGCGGCAGGTCACGTTTTCACATCTTGACCCCTGGATTTGTATTCTCGGAGTATGGCCAAAAAGCCCGCAGAATCAGAGCGCCCGGGGCGCATCAAGCAGCTCGGCATGATCGCGAAGATCATCAAGGAAGCCAACCCCAAGGGGATGCCGATTGTCTACGCGTCGGCGCTCGGCACACTCGTGCTGTGCGTCGTCATCGGCCTGGTCACGGGCTTGATCTGGTACTTGCTCTTCCTGGGGGTCATGCTGGCCCTCACCGTCGGACTGGTGGTGTTCGGCCAGCTCGCCCAGAGAGCCCAGTACTCCATGCTGCACGGCCAGGTGGGCGCCGCAGCCGCGATCCTGCAGGGCATGCGCGGCCAGTGGGAGGTCACCCCGGCCGTCGCGGTCACCCGCGACCAGGACATCGTGCACCGCGTGGTCGGCTTCCCCGGCATCATCCTCGTCTCCGAGGGGCCGGGCAGCCGAGTGCAGAAGATGCTGGTCTCCGAGAAGAAGCGTGTCCAGCGCGTCGCCCTCGACGTCCCCGTTTACGACATCCAGTGCGGTGACGGCGACGGGCAGATCCCGCTGGCCAAGCTGCAGCGGCACCTGATGAAGCTGCCCCGCAACCTCAAGAAGCCCGCCGTCTACGAGATCAACAGCCGGCTCAAGGCTCTTCCGCAGACTCTGCCGATGCCCAAGGGGCCGCTGCCGCGCGGCGCCAGGATGCCTCGGCCGAAGATGCGTTGATGAGCCTCGCAGGGATCGGTCGTCATCGAGTGGACGCCGTGGTCACCTCGCGGGCCAACCGCGGCTGGTGGGACGGCGCCGCGGACGAATACCAGGCGGAGCACGGAGAGTTCCTGCGTGACTCCGGCTTCGTCTGGTGCCCCGAGGGCCTCGACGAGGCCGATGCCCACCTGCTGGGCGACGTCGTGGGCAGGGACATCCTGGAGATCGGCTGCGGCGCGGGACAGTGCGGTCGATGGCTGGCCGGCCGGGGGGCCCGGGTGGCGGCCTTCGACCTGTCCTTCCGCCAGCTCCAGCACTCCCGCCGGATCGACATCGACACCGACTCCGCGCTCCCGGTGGTCCAGGCCGACGCGGAGGCCCTGCCGTTCGCCGACGAGTCGTTCGACCTGGCCTGTTCGGCGTTCGGCGCGCTGCCGTTCGTGGCCGACGCGAGGTCCGTTCTCGCCGAGACCCGCCGGGTGCTGCGCCCGGGTGGCCGCCTGGTCTTCTCGGTGAGCCATCCGGTCCGCTGGGCCTTCCCCGACGATCCTGGCCCCGGCGGGCTGACCGCCGACCGCTCCTACTTCGATCGCTCGCCGTACGTGGAGATGGGCGACGACGGGCAGCCGACCTACGTGGAGCACCACCGGACGATGGCGGACTGGATCGGGCACATCACCGCGTCGGGGATGACCCTGACGGCGCTGACCGAGCCGGAGTGGCCCGAGGGCCACGACCGTGAGTGGGGCGGCTGGAGCCCGCTGCGCGGCCGCCACCTCCCCGGCACCGCGATCTTCACCTGCGTGAGGTAGCCGCAGGACGTCTCCCGGCCGAGCCCCACGCGGGGTCCGGTTTTTTTACGACCCTGTTAACCGATTCACCACTTTCGACCGAGCCGAATACGCGGCGGTCCGAGGGGGCACAAGGTGCAGGTGGGGCCGATGTTGCACCTGTCATGTGACAGGAAGGCCCCTCTCCTGTTGTAAAGGAGAAACACTTCCGAAACCGTACATCGTATACAGTCTCCTGACTTGCCCCTGAGTTGTCTCGGGAAAGAAGGAGCCCCCCATGCGATCCCCCTTGAGCTTCCGCAGGCTGGTCGTGGCCCTCGCCGTGTCACCCTTAGTCCTCACTGCCTGCGGTGGAGGCGGAGGCGGCAGCGCACCGGCCCCCTCCGTCACCGGTGCCGGGGCCGACGACCGTCAGGTCAAGGGGGGTGGAACCCTCACCGTCGCGCTCAACGCGGACCCGGACGCCCTGGATCCGAGCTTGTCGACGACCCTCGTGGGCCGCGAGGTATTTGTGAACATGTGCGAGAAGCTCTATGACATAGACGCCACCTCCGCCCTTGTTCCCCAGCTGGCGGCCGAACTTCCGGAGGTTTCGGAGGACGGCAAGACCGTCACGATCAAGCTGCGGACCGGTCTCAAGTTCAACGACGGCACGACGTTGGACGCCGCCGCGGTCAAGAAGTCGCTGGACCGCCACCGCACGTGGGAGAAGTCGTCCCGCCAGGCCGACCTGGCCGCGGTGGAGGAGGTGACCGTCGTGGACCCGGAGACGGTGAGTCTCGCCCTGTCGCGTCCCTTCACCCCGCTGACCGCGCAGCTCGCCGACCGCGCGGGCATGATCATGTCGCCGAAGGCCCTGGACAGCGAGGGCGACAACTTCGGGGCCGGTCCCGTCTGCGTCGGACCGTTCAAGTTCGCCGGCCGCACCTCCGGCAGCGAGATCCGCCTGGAGCGCGCGCCGGACTACTACGACGCCGCGAAGGTCAAGCTCGACAAGCTCACCTACAAGATCATCGTTGATCCGAACGTACGGGCCGCCAACCTCAAGTCCGGTGACGTCCAGGTGGCCGACCAGCTGGCCACCACCACGGTGGCCGGCGTTCAGGCCGACCCCAACCTGGGGGTGGTCTCCGGCGGCGGCCTGGGCTTCTACGGCTTCACCATCAACGTGGGCAACGCCAAGGGGGCCACGGAGAAGCCGGGCAAGGTCGACACGGCGCTGGCAGGCGATCCCCGGCTCCGCGAGGCCTTCGAGCTGTCCCTCGACCGGGACGTGATCAACAAGACGGTCTACAACGGCCTGTACGAGCCGGACTGCTTCCCCCTCCCGCTGAAGAGCCCCTACCGCTCGCCCGACCTCAAGTGCCCTCCGCACGACCCGGCCAAGGCCAAGCAGCTGGTCACGGAGAGCGGAGTGAAGACCCCGATCCCGGTGACCCTGCTCTCGCCGAACGACGCGACCAACCAGCGGCTGGCCCAGGTGATCCAGCAGATGGTCAAGGACGCCGGGTTCGCCGTCACCGTGCAGACGGCCGAGTTCGTCACCACCCTGGAGCAGGGCAGGGAGGGCAAGTTCGACGCCTTCCTCAACGGATGGTCCGGCCGGGTCGACCCCGACGGCAACGTCACCAACCTGATCACCAGCGGGGGCACGAACAACTTCGGCGGCATGTCCGACCCGGGAATCGACGACCCCATCAAGGAGGCCGCGGCGACGGGCGACGTCAACGAGCGTCGTGACCTGTACGCGAAGGCGGTCCAGCGGGCGGCCGAGATCCGCAGCGTCATCTACCTGTACCACAACAAGTACTACCTGGGCATGAACAAGAACGTCGCCGGCGTGAAGTACTACGAGGACGGGCTCCCGCGGTTCACCACCGCCGGGCTCGCCCAGTAGGACCGGCCAGATGCTCTGGTTCGTCCTCCGCCGAGGCGGAGCGGCACTGATCGTGTTGTTCCTGGCCAGCGTCCTGATCTTTCTGGGGATCAGGGCGCTGCCCGGCGACCCCGCACTGGTGATGGCCGGTGAGGACGCGACGCCCCAGGCGGTCGCGGCCATCCGCCACGCCTACGGCCTCGACAAGCCCCTGCCCACGCAGTACGTCGACTACGTCGGCCAGGTTCTGAGCGGCAACCTCGGCCGCTCCACCCAGGACCAGCTGCCGGTGGGGCAGATCCTCGTCGAGCGCCTGCCCGTGACGCTCGAACTGTCCGCCCTGGCCCTGCTGGTGGCGATCATGATCGGCGTGCTGTCCGGCATCGTCGCCGCCGTACGGCGCGGCCGGCTCGCCGACTACGTCGCCACCGGGTTCGGCCTGATCGGCCTGTCCGTCCCGCACTTCTGGCTCGGACTGCTCGGCATCCTGCTGTTCTCGGTCACCCTGCACTGGCTGCCGGCGTCCGGGTTCATCCCCTTCACGCAGGATCCGGCGGGCAACCTGCAGCGCATGGTGCTACCGGCCCTGGTGCTCGGCACCGGGTTCGCCGCCGTGCTGATGCGGCAGACCCGGTCGGCGATGCTCGGGGCGCTGTCGGCCGACTACGTCCGGACCGCCCGGTCCAAGGGCCTGTCGGAGACCAAGGTCGTCGGCGCGCACGCCCTGCGCAACAGCCTGACCACCGTGATCACCGTACTCGGCCTGCAACTCGGGGCGCTGATCAGCGGCGCGGTGGTCGTCGAGCAGATATTCGTGCTTCCCGGATTCGGGAAGCTGACCATCGACGCGGTCCTCACCCGCAACTATCCGGTGATCCAGGCCGTCGTCCTGGTCACGGTCACCGGCTACGTGCTGGTCAACCTCCTCGTTGACATCGCCTACGCGTTGCTCAACCCGCGCGTCCGGCTGTCGGGAGGTTCACGTGGCTGAGAAAACGCATCCCCCCGAGCCGATCGTGCGGTGGAACTCGGGCCGGGCGGATCGCCGCCGCCGGCTCTGGCGCCGGTTCCGGCGCCGCCCGATGCCCATGATCGGCCTGACGCTTGTCGTGGCGTTCCTGGTGCTGGCCGTCTTCGGCCCCCTGGTGAGCGGAGACCCCTCGGCTCAGGACTACCTGGCGACCCTGATGCCGCCTTCGATCGACCATCCGCTGGGCACCGACGATCTCGGTCGCGACGCGTTCGCCCGGGTCGCGTCGGGAGCCCGGACCTCGCTGCAGGCGGGGGTGCTGTCCACGCTGCTGGCGATGGCCGTCGGCATCCCGATCGGGCTGGCGGCCGGCTTCTACCGGCGGTGGCTGGACTCGATCGTGATGCGGCTGGTCGACGTGACGCTGGCCTTCCCGTTCCTGGTGTTCGCCGTGGGGCTGGCCGCCATCCTGGGCCCGTCGCTGCGCGGTGTCGTCCTGGCGCTCTCGTTCGCCCAGCTCCCCGCGGTCATCCGGATCACACGCGGCGAGGTGCTGGCGATCCGGGAGATGGACTACGTGTCGGCGGCGATCGCCGACGGCGCGACCGACGGTCACATCCTGTTCCGCTACATCCTGCCCAACTCTGCCGGCCCCCTCATCGTCCAGGCCACCGTGGCGATCCCCACCGCGATCATCGGTGAGGCCACGCTGTCGTTCCTCGGGCTGGGCGTGCAACCGCCGACGCCGTCATGGGGCGTGATGCTCAGCGACGCGCAGCAGTACCTCGACCAGGCTCCGTGGCTGGCGATCTGGCCCGGTCTGCTGATCGCGCTGGCCACGCTCGGCTTCAACCTGCTCGGAGACGGTCTGCGCGACGTCCTCGACCCCAGGAGCGGCCCGTGAACGCCGCCGACCCCAAGGAGCGGCCGATGAACCCCGTCAATCCCGGGAGTGGCCGATGAGCCTCCTCGAGATCACCGACCTCACGGTCGGCTTCGACACCGAAGACGGTACGGTGCACGCCGTCAAGGGCGTGTCGTTCGGCGTGGAGCGGGGCGAGATCCTCGCGCTGTGCGGCGAGTCCGGCTGCGGCAAGTCGGTCACCGCGATGGCGGTGCCCCGGCTGCTGCCCTCCGCCACGACCCGCCTGTCAGGGTCGATCAAGCTCGACGGGCGGGAGCTCACGGTCCTTCCCGAGGCGGAGATGCGGCGAATACGGGGCAAGGAGGTCGCGGTCGTCTTCCAGGAGCCGATGACCTCCCTGAACCCGTCGTTCACGGTCGGCTACCAGATCACCGAGGTACTGCGCCGGCACGAACGCCTGTCCGCGCGGGCCGCCCGCGCCCGCGCCGTCGAACTGCTGGAGCTGGTGGGAATCCCCGCCCCCCACCGGCGGGTCGGGGAGTATCCGCACCAGCTGTCGGGCGGGATGTGCCAGCGGGTGATGATCGCCATCGCGGTGGCCTGCTCCCCCCAGCTGCTGATCGCCGACGAACCGACCACGGCGCTGGACGTGACGATCCAGGCGGGCGTGCTCGACGTCTTCCGCGACCTGCGCGACCGGCTCGGCACCGCGATCATTCTGATCACCCACGATCTGGGCGTGGTCGCCGACATCGCCGACCGGGCCGTGGTCATGTACGCGGGCCGGGCCGTCGAGCAGGCGCCGGTCGAGGAACTGTTCGCCCGGCCTCGCCACCCCTACTCGCTGGGGCTGATGCGCGCCCTTCCCGCGGCCGCGGTCGTCGGGCCGGACGGGCGCAGGCGGCTCACCGAGATCCCCGGCATGGTGCCCTCGCCGCTCTCTGATCCGCAGGAGTGCGCGTTCCATCCGCGATGCCCGTCGGCCCAGGCCGACTGCACGGCCTCCCGCCCCCCGCTGGAGCGGCACGGGGACGCGCATCTGGCCGCCTGTTTCCACCCCGGAGGTCACCCGTGACGTCACCCGTGGCAGAGCCGATCCTGCGGGTCGGCGAGCTGGTCAAGCACTACGGCGCCGGACGGGGGAACGTGGTCCACGCCGTGGACGGCGTGTCGCTCTCCATCGGTCCCGGAGAGGTCCTCGGGCTGGTCGGTGAGTCGGGCAGCGGGAAGTCCACCGTCGGGAAGTGCATCCTGCGCCTGACCGAGCCCACCTCGGGGACCGTCAGCCTCGTGGGCCGCGACATCACGCACCTGTCCCGCAGAGCGCTGCGCCCGCTCCGGCGTGACGTCCACATCGTGTTCCAGGACCCGTACTCCTCGCTCAACCCACGTTTCACGATCGGGCAGATCGTCGCCGAACCGTTGCGGCGGCACAGGATCGCCCGGGGTGGCGAGGCGGCGAGGCAGGTCACGGCGATGCTGGAGCGGGTGGGGCTGGGCGCCGAGACGCTGAGCCGCTTCCCTCACGAGCTGTCCGGGGGGCAGCGCCAGCGGGTGAGCCTCGCCCGGGCCCTGATCCTGGAGCCCAAGCTGGTGGTGGCCGACGAGCCGGTGTCGGCGCTGGACGTCTCCGTACAGGCCTCGGTGCTCAACCTGATCACCGACCTCCAGCGCGACATGGGGTTCTCCTGCCTGTTCATCACCCATGACCTCTCGGTCGTGGAGTTCCTGGCCGATCGGATCGCCGTCATGTATCTCGGGCGGATCGTGGAGACGGGACCGACCGCGGAGATCTTCGCCGCGCCGCGGCACCCGTACACCCAGGCCCTGCTGTCGGCCGCGCCGGTCCCCGACCCGGTCAAGCAGAGACGGCGGCGTCGCGTCGTGCTCTCGGGCGAGGTGCCGAGCCCGCTCGACCCACCGCCCGGCTGCCGTTTCCACACGCGCTGCCCGGTCGCGGTCGACCGCTGCCGTACGGAGGTGCCCGAACTGCGGGACCTTCGCCTCGGCGACCATCCGGTGGCCTGCCACCTCGTCACGACCGACCATGTGCCCGACGCCACCGCGACCGCGACCGCAGGAGAATAAAACCGTGGGACCCCGGCAAAACGGTCGGAGCCCATTGAAGTGAGAGGATCCACGTGTTCACGACCAGGCCCGAGCTGACAGGTGACTTCGGAATGGTGGCCAGCACCCACTGGCTCGCGTCGGCCACCGGGATGAGCGTGCTGGAGCGCGGCGGTAACGCCTTCGACGCCGCGGTGGCCGCCGGTTTTGTCCTGCAGATTGCCGAACCGCATCTCAACGGACCCGGCGGCGAGGTGCCGATCCTGCTGTGGAACGAGGCGGAGCAGAAGGTCTCGGTGGTCTCCGGCCAGGGAGTGGCCCCCGCCGCCGCCACCGTCGACCGTTTCACCGGCCTCGGACTGGACCTCGTCCCGGGCACCGGACTGCTTGCCGCCACGGTGCCCGGCGCGTTCGGGGGCTGGATGCTCATGCTCGAACGCTGGGGCACCTGGACGCTGGCCGATGTGCTGGAGCCGGCGATCTCCTACGCCGAGAACGGCGTCCCCGTCCTGGAGCGCGTCGCCGGCACGATCGGGGCCGTGGAGCAGATGTTCACCGAGGACTGGCCCACCTCCGCCGCGACCTGGCTGCCGGACGGCCGCGTTCCCGAGGCCGGATCCCGGCTGGCCAACCCCGTGCTGGCCGCCACCTACCGGCGGCTGGTCACCGAGGCCCAGGCGGCCTCCACCACCCGTGAGGGGCAGATCGCCGCCGCCCGCGACAGCTGGTACCGCGGTTTCGTCGCCGAGGCGATCGCGAAGTTCTGCGCCGAGACGGCCTGGAAGGACACCTCGGGAAAGGTCCACGGCGGCCTGCTCACCGCCGAGGACCTCGCGGGCTGGGAAGCCACCGTCGAGGACCCCCTGACCTTCGACTACCACGGGTACACCGTGTGCAAGACCGGGCCGTGGGGGCAGGGTCCCGCCTTCCTGCAGCAGCTCGCGCTGCTGTCCGGGTTCGACCTGTCCGGCATGGGGCACCTCAGCGCCGACTACCTCCACACGGTCGTGGAGTGCGCGAAACTCGCGTTCGCCGACCGCGAGGCCTGGTACGGCGATCCCGATCACACCGAGGTCCCGCTCGCGACGCTGCTCGGGGAGGCCTACAACGCCGAGAGGCGGGCCCTGGTCGGACCCCGGGCCGACGGCGCCCTGCGGCCCGGCAGCCCGGACGGGCGGGCCCCGCGACTTCCCACGCGAACTCCGGGCGACGCGGCGCACGCCGGTGGGTCGTTCGCCGGCGCGGGCGAGCCGACCGTCCGTTCCGACGGGCGGGTCCGCGGCGACACCTGCCACCTGGACGTCGTGGACCGGCACGGCAACATGGTCTCGGCGACCCCCAGCGGAGGCTGGCTGCAGAGCTCACCGACGATCCCCGATCTCGGGTTCTGCCTCGGCACCAGGGCCCAGATGTTCTGGCTGGAGGAAGGACTGCCGAACTCCCTGCGTCCGGGTGCTCGCCCCCGCACGACCCTGTCGCCGTCCTTCGCGCTCCGCGACGGCAGGCCGTGGCTGGCCTTCGGCACGCCGGGGGGCGATCAGCAGGACCAGTGGAGCCTGAACTTCTTCCTGTCCGTCGTGCACGGCGGTCTGAACCTCCAGGAGGCCGTGGACGCGCCGATGTTCCACTCCGAGCACTTCCCGAGCTCGTTCTTCCCCCGCGAGTCCCGGCCCGGCGTGATGATGATCGAGGATCGGGTGGATCCCGCCATCGTCGAGGAGCTGAGGCGGCGCGGGCACGAGGTCGAGGTCCAGGAGTCCTGGTCGCTCGGCCGCCTCAGCGCGGTGTCCAGGGATACCGGATCCTCCGGTTTCCTGCGGGCCGCGGCCAACCCGCGAGGCGCTCAGGGCTACGCGGCGGGCCGGTAGCGGATTTCCTCCTCACCGGGGGCGAAGGGTTCTTCCCTCTCGCCCCCGGCGAGGAGATCGTTTACGGTCTGCGGCGGCATCCGGTCCGGAGTCCGGAGCCGTTCTCGGGCACACGCCCGAGCTCTCGGCGCGGGTCGTTCACGAGCACACACCCGGAGCCTCGGCCCGGGCCACTCATCGGAGACGGACAGGTCCGCAACCGGGGCATGGGCCGTTCACATCCGCACGACCACGGTGTTCGCCGCGCGGTCGTGCAGGCCTCGCTGGTCGCGGTCCCAGATGAGAGCCGGCACGGCCAGGCACAGCAGCAGGGTGCGCACCAGCACGGAGACGAACCCGGGGCGCCCGCCGTCGAGGGCGGCGACCCGGACGCCGAGCAGGCGCATGCCGAAGGTCATGCCCATCGTCCCGACCAGCAGGACGTATTCCGCCGCGAAGATCAGGATCGGGACCCAGCCCTGCTGGACGGGATCGATCCGCAGGAGTCCCTGGGTGATGGCCCAAGTGCAGATCAGCCAGTCGATCACGATGGCGCCGATCCTGCGGCCGAATCCGGCGACCGCACCGCTGCCCTCCCTGGGCAGACCGAGCCGCTCTCCCGGATAGCCCAGGTCGACTCCGGCCGACCTGACGCCACCGAGCCAGGTCTGGGTCCAACGGGGCTGCTGCCTGCTGCTCATAACCCCAACGGTATCCGCCCCGAGGCTCGCCTCCGCATCCGCCCAAACCAATACCAGACCGGCAAAAAGCCATACATCATGGTCATTCAACTTCTCAACATCTGTTTCCACCGGAGAACCCCCCAGTGTCTGACATAGAAGACGTCGATAAGCGCTTCAACGAACTCACCGCGCAGATCGACCAGAACGAACAGCGGAAGATGAACAAGGCCGCCGCCCAGGAGTGGGCGCGCCTGCCACGCGTCAGGCGCCGCCGCAACCGGCGGATCGCGGCGTTCGCCGTGGTCGCCGTCGTGGCGGGCGCCGGGCTGTTCGTCGCCTACCGGCCCGAGGTCGTGAGCATGATCCCCGGTGTCGTCTCCGAGCGGTTCTCCGATATGGACCTGGGCGCCCTGCGCCTCGGCCAGGTTCCCGAAGAGACCACACCGGTCGATGTGAGACCGCTGAAGGTCTCCCCCTTCGAGGGCTCTCCGGCCAAGAACTACGCCGACGGCGCCAAGGGGCTGGTGATGCCTGCGGCCAGGGCGACGGGTGGGCTGAGCCGGAAGGACGTCGCCACCGCCCTGCAGCGCACCCGCGACATGCTGAAGGCCTCCCATCTTGACCGCAGGACGCTCATGGGCGGCAGGCCGACGGCGCTGGCGAAGCTCCTGCACCCGGAGCAGCGCGAGTGGTTCCTGAAGAACCTGGACCGAGGGAAGCCGAAGAAGGGAGTCTTCAACAGCAGAGACTGGGTCACCAGCCTGGCACCGAAGACCGCCGAACTGGCCACCGACGTGATCAAGGTCAAGGGAAAGACGAAATACTCCACCTTCCAGCAGAAAGGCCGGTCCGGAGCCCGCATCACGGTGAACTACCTGTTCGTCTACGCCATCCACCGCCCCGGACGGCCGGAGCCCACCGAACGGATCATCGCGCACAACCTCGGCGAGGTTCAGGTTTACCGAGAGAACGGCAAGCTGGTGATATGGCCCGTCACCTGGAATGCCGACGGTGTCGCGGGTTCTCGCTGTGACGTCTACGACGGATTCGTTCACCCGTTCTACAGTGACTCCGCCCCCGACGAGGAGGCCGCCAAGGTCACCACTGCCCCGGTAGACCCCTACGAGCTCGACGGCGACGTGGAAAGCGAGGACTGCAGTCTTACTATCGGCACGTGAAACTCGGGCAAAGGAAGCGCTTTTATGACGAGTCCAGTCTTACCCCGGGACTAACGTGGAGGCTGCTTTCCCTTAACACAGGTGAAACAAACGAGACACGGGGCGGTAACGGCAGAGACCTATATTCGGTGTCTAGCCCGTGCCCCTTGGGAGGTTCGCGTGTTCAACTCCGCCGAAGACGTCCTTAAGTTCATCGAGGACGAAGGAGTGCAGTTCGTTGACGTCAGGTTCACGGACCTGCCGGGAACGACGCACCACTTCACGTTCCCCACGGAGAACTTCGGTGCCGGCGTCTTCACTGAAGGTCTCATGTTCGACGGGTCGTCGATCCGTGGTTTCCAGGCCATCCACGAGTCGGACATGCTCCTGCTGCCCGACCCGTCCACGGCCGTGCTCGACCCCTTCCGGCAGCACAAGACGCTTAACATCAACTTCTTCGTGCACGACCCGCTGACGGGTGAGGCCTACAGCCGCGACCCGCGCAACGTCGCCCGCAAGGCCGAGGAGTTCCTCAAGGGCACCGGCATCGCCGACACGATCTACTTCGGCCCCGAGGCCGAGTTCTACATCTTCGACGACGTGCGGTTCGAGACCAACGCGCACTCGAGCTACTACCACATCGACTCGATCGAAGGCGCCTGGAACAGCGGCAAGGCCCAGGAGGGCGGCAACCTCGGTTACAAGCCGCGCTTCAAGGGCGGCTACTTCCCGGTTCCGCCGATGGACCACTTCACCGACCTGCGTTCGGAGATGGTCCGCAAGCTCATCGAGGCGGGCATCGACGTCGAGATGCAGCACCACGAGGTGGGCACGGCCGGTCAGGCCGAGATCGACTTCCGGTTCAACACGCTGCTCAAGGCAGCCGACACCCTGATGCTGTACAAGTACATCGTCAAGAGCACGGCGCAGAAGTACGGCCACACGGTCACCTTCATGCCCAAGCCGATCTTCGGTGACAACGGTTCCGGCATGCACTGCCACCAGTCGCTCTGGAAGGACGGCGCGCCGCTCTTCTACGACGAGGTCGGCTACGCGGGTCTGTCCGACACCGCCCGCTACTACATCGGCGGCCTGCTCAAGCACGCTCCGTCGCTGCTGGCGTTCACCAACCCGACGGTGAACTCCTATCACCGTCTGGTCCCCGGCTACGAGGCCCCGGTCAACCTGGTTTACTCCCAGCGCAACCGCTCGGCGTGCATCCGCATCCCGATCACGGGCTCCAACCCGAAGGCCAAGCGCATCGAGTTCCGCGTTCCGGACCCGTCGTGCAACCCGTACTTCGCCTTCGCCGCCCAGCTCATGGCCGGCATCGACGGCATCCGCAACAAGATCGAGCCGGTCGAGCCGGTCGACAAGGACCTCTACGAGCTTCCTCCCGAGGAGGCCCGCAACATCCCGCAGGTCCCGGGCTCGCTCCCGGAGGTGCTCGCCGCCCTTGAGGCCGATCACGAATACCTGCTGGAAGGCGGCGTGTTCACGCCGGACCTGATCGAGACCTGGATCACCTACAAGCGTGAGAACGAGATCGACCCGATCCGCCTGCGCCCGCACCCGCACGAGTTCGAGCTGTACTACGACGTCTGAGCCGCCAAGCCTCTGATCTGCGGAAACACACTGGCGGGTTGATCCGCCAGATCACGCACAGGGCACTCGGGCATCTTGCGAAAGGCCGTTGACCCGTCCCTCCTTCCGAGGGCCGGTTCGACGGCCTTTCGCATGCGCTCCTCCCCCGGCGGCATGAGGCACTTCGCGGGGGCCCTCGATGCCGGTGCGCCCCCGGGTGGCACGGTTGCCCCGCCGGAGGTCGGGAGGGCCGGCGATCGCGGCCCTCCCGATCCGGATCAGGCGTTGACGGCCACGTGCGGGTAGAGCGCGGTGATGTCCGCCGCCAGAGCGCCCTTCACCTGGCGGGTCCACTCGTCGGCGAGCACCTCGTGCAGACCCGCCTCGACACCGTCGATCGCCTGCCGGGCCACGTCGCCCGGGGCGGACCTGGGCGCGTCCCCCGCCCACTGCGTCGCGAGGTCGGTGTCGACCCAGCCGACGTGCAGGCCGGTGACGCCCACCCCGTGCGGGTGCAGGTCCTGCCGCAGCGCGTTGCTCATCGACCACAACGCCGCCTTGGACGCCGCGTACGCGCCGAGCATCGCATACCAGGACAGCGCCGAGTGGATGTTGAGCAGGTGGCCGCCGTTGGCGATGAGCCGGGGCGCGAGGGCCCGGGTCACGTGCAGCGGCCCGTAGAAGTTGATCTCGAACTCCCGGCGGACCTCCTCCAGATCCCCGTTGAGGTAGTCCGCCGCCAGGGTGACGCCGGCGTTGTTGATCAGGAGGTTGACGTCAGGGGCCTGCGCGACGGCGGCGGCCACCGAGGCCGGATCGGTGACCTCCAGTTGCAACGGGACGACGTCCGGGTTGGTGATCGTCTTCGGGTCGCGGGCGGTGGCGTAGACCTTGGCCGCACCACGTGCGAGCACCTCGTCGACGAGCGCCTTGCCGAGACCGCGACCGCCTCCGGTGACGAACACCACGGAGCCTTGGATCTTCATGTGAATTCCCTTGCACGGAGAAGGACGATTCGCGCGGCGGAGACCGCTGGAAACCGATCGGTTTCAGCCACTATAAACCGATCGGTTTCCAGATGCCAACCAGGGGGTAGGCTGCGGATATGACGTCGACCGCGAAGACCTCCCCCCGCGAGCGGTTGATCCAGGCCGCGACCGAGCTGTTCTATCTGGAGGGCTTCGCCACCACCGGCGTGCAGAAGCTCTGCCAGACAGCCGGTGTGTCGAAGCGGTCGATGTACCAGCTGTTCGAGACCAAGGACGAGCTGCTGGCCGAGGTGCTGGCCCGGTCCGGCCCGGCGAACTTCGCCCTGTTCCTCGACCGGTCCACCGACGGGGCCCCACGCCGGCGGATCCTGCACGTCTTCGAGCAGATGGAGAAGCTGGTCGCGGCGGCACAGTACTTCGGCTGCCCGTTCGTCAACGCCTCGATCGAGCTGAAGGACCCCGCCCACCCGGCGAGCGAGATCGCCCGGCAGGGCAAGCAGCAGCTCACCGACTACTTCGCCGAACAGGCGAAGCTCGGCGGCGCCGCCGACCCCGCCACGCTGGCGATCCAGCTGACCATGCTGTTCGACGGGCTGAGTGCCCGGGTGATGATGTACCCCGGCAACCTGGACGGGGTGGGCATACGCACCGCCGTCGTCCTGCTCGACGCGAACGGGCTGCCCTCCGACGCGTGAGGCGCTCGCCGCCCACAGCCCGTTCTGTGACCGCCATCACAGAGATGGAATCGAACTTACCCGCGGTCTCCGCATCTTGTCGGTGTTCACACCACCACCACGACCGGAGACCTCATGAGCATCTCTGCCACGAACCCACTGTCGCCCGGCACCCATGTCATCGACGTGGACGGCATCACCCAGCGCTACCACGTCCACGGCACCGGACCGGTGTGCCTGGCGCACTCCGGCGGTCCCGGAGTTTCCTGGGAGTACCTCAGGATGCCGGCGGTGGAACAGCACCTGACCATGGTGTACGTGGAGCCGATCGGCACGGGCGAATCCGGCCGCCTGGAGACGCATCCCAACGGCTACACGCGAGACCGCTACGCACAGGTTCTCGACCGCTTGATCGATCACCTTGCGCTGCCGAAGGTGTATCTCCTGGGCCACTCGCACGGCGGCTTCGTGACGCAGCACTACGCCCTGCGCCACGCCGACCGTCTCGCCGGCGTCATCCTGTACGACAGCGCGCCGCTCACCGGGGCCGAGCACTTCGCCGAGGCCATGCGCAACCTGGAGGATTTCACCCGGAGGAACGCGGGCAACCCCGAGCTCCAGGAGGTCCTCGACGCCTTCCAGTCGATCCCCGCCATCTCCAACGACGAGGAGTTCACCGTCGCGGTCCGTGGGCTGCTCCCGGCCTACTTCGCCGATTACTGGGGGCGCGTGGAGGAGTTCGCGCCCATGCGGGCCTCGGTGGGGGGATCACACATCTCGGGCCTCGACGAGAACCTCGCTCCCGACCTCATCGACGACCGGGAACTGCTGGGCTCGCTCACGATTCCGGCGCTGGTGATCGTCGGCCGTTACGACGTCATCTGCGGGGTGCGCTGGTCACGCGAGCTCAACAAACTGATTCCCGGCTCCGAGCTGCTCATCCTGGAGAACAGCGGTCACTTCGGCCACATCGAGGAGCCCGAGAACTTCGCCCGGGCGATCGCCGGCTTCGCCACCTCCATGCCGGCATGACAGACCCGCGGGGCGGGGTCTGAGCCGCCGGAGCCGGACGCGGACAGGATCCCCGTCCGGCTCCGGCGGCGGGGCCCGCCCACGAATCCGGAACCCCGATCTGGTCAAGATCGACGACTGGGCCCGGCCGGATCAGGCGGGGTTCGCCCGGCGCGCGTCACCGACTTGTTAGGCAGACTGGCCATAACTTATGGCGACAAATCGGTGAGGTGACGTGACAGAGGTTCTCCGGTACGAAGGGGCACATCCCAAGCCTCCCCAGACCGGGGAGCGACGTCACGACCCCCTCGGACGCCTCCGGCTGCCCGAATGGCTGCCCGGATGGCTGCCCGGATGGCTGCCCGGATGGCTGCCCGGACGCGACGACCTGCCCAGACGCCGGCGGCGGGCGGCGACGGCCGTGCTGCTGGGAACGTTCCTGCTCCTCAGCGGCTCGGCCTCCGCTCCGATCCTGCCCGTCACCCTGAACCGGCTCACCGCCATCGCGTACTCCATCGAGGCCGGGCAGTACCAGCCGGGCTGGCGGGGCGGCGAGATCCCCTACTCCTGGGGTGGCGGCCACGACAAGACCCCCGGCCCCTCCTTCGGCACCTGCGAGGGATACCAGGGTTCGGTCCGGCCGTGTCCGGCCACCAGGACCCTCGGCCTCGACTGCTCCGGGCTGGCCAGATGGGTCTACCAGCTCGCCTACGGGCGGGACGTGCTGGGACCGGGCAACACCAACGATCACATCCGGCGGCTCACCAGGATCTCCGCCGCCAGGGCACAGCCGGGAGACCTCGTGTTCTACGGCAAGGTCGGCACGCGCAAGTTCTACGGCAAGGTGGGCGCGCGTAAAGTGAGGACCCACCACGTGGGCGTCTACATCGGCGATGGCAAGATGATCAATGCGCTCAGGACCGGTACCGAGATCCGGGTCGACCCCATCACGGCGGTCAAAGGTTTCGCCGGTTACTACCGTTTGCCATAGCCGGTCTCACTCCCGTTTCCCCTAGGAGATATATGCGCCTCGGCGTGATGTTCGACCGCGACCTTCCTCCCGAGTCACTCGTCCCCTTCTGCCGCCATCTGGACGGGGCCGAGGTGGACGACGTCTGGGTGGTGGAGGATCTGGGCTGGACCGGGTCGATCTCGTCGGCGGCCACCGCGCTCGCCGTCACCGAACGGCTCCGCGTGGGCATCGGGATCGCTCCGGCGCCGCTGCGTAATCCGGCCCTGCTCGCCATGGAGTTCGGCAACCTCGCCAGGCTGTACCCGCACCGGCTCGCCGCCGGGATCGGCCACGGCGTCCAGGACTGGATGCGTCAGGTGGGCGTGCTCGCGCCCTCGCCGCTGGCGTTGCTGGAGGAGACCGTCGTGGCGGTGCGCGCGCTGCTGCGCGGCGAGACGGTCACCGTCCAGGGCCGGGCCGTCCACCTCGACGGAGTAAGCCTGGTGCATCCGCCCGCCACTCCGCCGCCGGTCCTCGCCGGGGTGGTACGGCCCCGCTCGCTGGAGCTGTCGGGGCGGGCGGCGCAGGGCACGATCCTGCCCGAGGGGGTCGGCGGCGCGCAGATCGAGGAGGCGCGGAAACTGATCGGTGGCGGCGATCACGAGCTGGTGGTGTTCACCCACCTGTACATCGGTGAGGACTCCGCGGCGGTCGCACGTCTGGCGGCGGGCGCGGCGGAGTTCCTGCAGATCGATCCGGGCGAGGTCGTGATGGCGGCGGGTTCTCCCGAGATCGCCGCCGACCAGGTCAGGTCGCTGTGGGAGGCCGGAGCCGACACGGTGGTGGTCCGCCCGTTCGGTCCGGACCCCCTCCCCCAGGTCGACCTGCTCCTGGCCGAACTCCGCTGAACCCGGGAGCCGCGCTCCCGAACGGGAGCGTGTGCTCCGCGCGGGCGAACCGGGCCTCCACCGGCGCGGGCCACGAGTCGCCCGGCGCTCGCGAGAACCCCGTACTCACCGGCGGTTCCCGCCGACCCGGCGCGTTCGGCCGCGGAAGCGACGGCTAGGAGCTCCGGCCTCGGACGCCGGTCAGCCGGCGCAGGACGTCCCACCAGAACGAGGCGCCGAACAACAGCGCGACCATGGTGAGCAGGTAGCCGGGCCAGTGCCCGGGAGTGATCAGCCGGTCCCACCAGGCTCCGCCGTTCCAGTGGAAGGAAGGCTCGTCGGAGTCCTCGGGCGGCATCGTGACGCTCACGAGGGCGTGGTCGAAGATCTTGACCAGCGCCGGGGAGCTGAGGGACTCGGTGACGCACCCGTACGGCTCGGCGACACCGGCCTCGGAGCCCGCGCATTTGTCCCTCAGTGCGGCGTATCCGTCCCCGCCGCCCCCCGCGATGGCGGTCACCCCGGTGCGGTAGGCGTTGTCGCGCAGCAGGGTCTTGCCGTACTCCAGCGCGTCCATGCTGAACAGCAGCGTCAGCACCACTCCCAGCGCGAACACCACCAGCTTGACGTAGCGGCCGTAGAGCATGGACAGCCGCTGCATCTCCCCGTCGAACCAGTTCTCGACGCCCTTGCGGAACTTCCCCATGTCCCGCTGAGCGCCCTCCCACACGCCTCTGAGGTGGCCCGCCAGGGGGCTGTTGATGGCCTCCAGCTTGGCGAGCAGACCCTCGATCCCGTTCTCCTCCGCGGAGGCCAGTTCCATCACCGCGCCGGAGAACCGCTCGGGCGGGATGTTGGCGATGCTGGTGCGAGCGCCCTTGGGATGGTCGATCTCCTGGAGACGTTCGTACAGCCGCGCGGTCATGTCGATCGGCGCGATCCCCTCAGCGGGCTTCCCGGCGGCGGACTCGGCGACGGGCTCTCCGGCGGCTTCCCCCGCGGCGAGCCCCTCGGTGCCCCCCTCGTCGGCGAGCCCTTCGGCGGTGTCCGCGGTGGAGCCGTCCGTGGCGAGCTCTTCGGCGGCCGGGACCGCCACGGGGTCGACCCGCATCGGCTCGACCACCGAGGGCGCCGGGTCGGGGCTGTGCACCGGACGCGGGTCGTCCTTGGAGAAGGGCAGCTTCGCGAAGATGTCAGCGATCTTCGACGGGATCCACGACCTTCCCTCTTCGGGACCTCCGTCCAGTGTGTCCCTGAGGTAGGCCCAGAGAAACTTGCTGCGGATCCCGAGCAGCCGGACGAAGGCCTCGTTGACCCCGCTCACCAGCAGGGACAGGAGCAGGAAGGCCAGAATCAGGCCTATGGCCAAATCAACGTAAATAGATATCAATCGGATCACCCGGACCGTTGATACACGCCTGTCCCAGGCGGCGCAACGCGATCACGTAAAACAGGTCGGTTTCGTAACCGGCCTGCGGCCCCGCCCCCACGATCCGGCGAACGGATCCGCGATCGCCCGAACGGACCCGCCTCCCAAAGTCCGGAACGGCTTTTCGCAGAGGCGGGTCCGAGATCGCCCCGAAACCCGGACGGGCCTTCGCGGAGGCGGATCCGAGACCGTTCCGAAGCGCAGAACGACTTTCACAGCAGCGGGTCTGAAGCCGTCCCCGAAGCACAGAACGGCTTTTGCAGAGGCGGGTCCGAGATCGCCTCTGGAGCCCGGACCTGCCTTCGGGGAACGGGTCAGCCTTCGTAGAAGACGCGCTCCACGACCCGGCGGGCACGGCGGGTGGCGCGGCGGTAGTCGTCCACGAAGTCCTCGCTGCCGTCCGGCGGATAGCCCAGGACGCGGGAGATGAGCGCGCGTTCGCGGACGTCCACCGGGATGGAGTCGGCGGCGCGGCCCCGGACCAGGACGATGGCGTCGCGGATGCGCGAGGCGAAGATCCAGGCCCGGCTGAGCACGTCCTCGTCGGCTTCGGACAGCAATTCCTCCCCGACCGCCGCACGCAGCGTCTCCAGGGTGCGGGTGGTCCGCAGCGACGGCAGACGTCCCGCGTGACGGAGCTGGATGAGCTGGGCCACCCACTCGACGTCGGACAGCCCGCCGGGACCGAGCTTGGTGTGCAGGGCGGGGTCGGCGCCGCGGGGCAGCCGTTCGGCCTCCATCCGCGCCTTCAGCTTGCGGATCTGCAGCACGGCCGCGTCGGAGATGCCCCTCTCCGGGTAGCGCAGCGGATCGGCCAGGTGCAGGAGTGAGACGCCCAGCTCCGCGTCCCCCGCGGAGAACCGGGCACGCAGCAGCGCCTGGGACTCCCACGGCGACGACCAGCGCTCGTAGTAGGCGGCGTAGGAGGCCAGCGTACGGACCAGCGCGCCCTGACGGCCCTCAGGACGGAGATCCGGGTCGATGATCAGCGGCGGGTCGGAGGAGGGCAGGGCCAGCAGGCGGCGCAGCTCGTTGGCCACGGCGTAGGCCGCGTCGGTGGCCTCCCGCTCCGGCATCCCCTCCAGCGGCGAGTGCACGAACATCACGTCGGCGTCGCTGCCGTAGGAGCTTTCGATCCCGCCCAGGCGGCCCATCGCGATCACCGCGAACCGGGTGCCCAGCGGAGTGCGCCTCTCCATCTCGACCTTGCCGACGGCGGCGTCCAGCGCGGCCTGGATCGTCACGTCGTTGAGCGCCGACAGCGCCTGGCCGACCTCCTCGATGCCGATGTGCCCGGAGAGGTCGGCGATCGCCGTACGGAACAGCTCCCTGCGGCGCAGCCCGCGCGCCGCGCCCACCCCCTTCTCGGCCTCGCCCGGGTAGCGGCTCACCATGGCCCGCGCCTCCGACAGCAGCGCCGCGACCGGCCGGGGATCCAGCTCCGCCTCCGAGCCGAGCATCGTCACCGCCTCGGGGGCGTCCATCAGCAACCCCGTCGCGTAGCGACTGGTGCCGAGCAGCCGGGCCAGCTGCGAGGCGACGGCGGTCTCGTCACGGAGGAGACGCAGGTACCACGGGGTGGCGCCGAGCTTGTCGGAGATCTGGCGGAAGCCGAGCAGACCGGCGTCGGGGTCGGGGGCGTCGGCGAACCAGCCGAGCATGACCGGCAGGAGGGTCCGCTGGATCGCCGCGCGACGCGAGACGCCCGTGCTCAGCGCGCTGATGTGGCGCAGCGCGCCCGTCGGGTCGGTGTAGCCGAGCGCCTCCAGGCGGGCCTTCGCGGCGACGGTGGAGAGCCGGTCCTCCGACTCGGGCAGCCGGGCCACGGCCTGCAGCAGCGGGCGGTAGAACAGTTTCTCGTGCAGGCGCCTGGCCTCCATGGCGTGCCGTTTCCACTGGGTGGTGAACTCCCCCACCGGGTCGATGGTCATCGCCAGTCCCCGGCCCAGCCGCCGCAGGTCGGCGACGCCTTCGGGCACCACGTGGGTACGGCGGAGCCGGTGCAGCTGGATCAGGTGCTCGATCTGGCGCAGGAAGGTGTACGCCTCGGCGAGCGCCTTGGCGTCGTCCCTGCCGACGTAACCGCCCCGGGACAGGGCGGCGAGCGCGGGAAGCGTGGCGCGGCGGCGCAGCAGCGGGTCCATGCGGCCATGGACGAGCTGGAGCAGCTGGACCGCGAACTCGATGTCGCGCAACCCTCCGGGCCCCAGCTTGAGCTGGCGCTCGGCCTCGCTCGTACGGACGTGGGCCTCCACCCGGCGGCGCATGGCCTGCACGTCCTCGACGAACTTCTCCCGGGTGGCGGCCTGCCAGACCATGTCGTTCATCAGGGAGACGTACTGCCCGCCGAGCTCGGCGTCGCCCGCGATCGGCCGGGCCTTCAGCAGCGCCTGGAACTCCCAGGTCTTGGCCCAGCGCCGGTAGTAGGCCTGGTGGCTGGCGAGGGTGCGGACCAGGGGGCCTGCCTTGCCCTCGGGGCGCAGTGCCGCGTCCACCTCCCACAGCGACCCCTCCGGGGTGCTGGTCGAGCAGGCGCGCATCATGCCCTGGGCCAGCCGGGTGGCGAGCTGGATGGCCCTGTTCTCGTCGACGGTCCCGTCGGCGCCCTCGCGAGGCTCGGCCACGAAGATGACGTCGACGTCGCTGATGTAGTTGAGCTCGCGCGCGCCGCACTTGCCCATGCCGATGACGGCCAGCCGCACCGAGTCGGACTCCGGGTGCTCGGACCGCGCGATGGCGAGGCCCGCCTCCAGCGCGGCCCCGGCCAGGTCGGACAGCTCGGCGGTGACCTCGGACAGCGAGAGCTCGCCGGTGACGTCGCGGGCGGCCAGGTGGAGCAGGCGGCCCCGGTAGGCGACACGCAGCGCGACCAGGGTGTCGGTGGTGGCGTCGCCCGCGCGGGGTTCGGGGTTCTCCGGTTCGGCGCCGACCGCGAGCAGCAGCTCAGCACGGAGCTCCGCCTCGGTCGGCCGCTGTACGGCCTGCGCCCCGCCGAGAAGCCGCCAGTGCTCGGGATGCCTGACCACGTGTTCGCCGAGAGCCGCGCTGACGCCGAAGACGCCGAGCAGCCGGGTCCGCAGGCCGGGGTCGGACCGGAACGATCCAAGCACGCTCGGATCCCGCTCGGCCAGCCGGTTGAGCGAGGTGAGCGCCAGATCGGGGTCCGCCGTGCCGACCAGGGAGGCCAGCAGATCGATGTCGCCTACCGCCTCGGGGCCCAGTTCGTCGAGCAGCCGCTCGGCTCTGGCCCCATCGGCGAAACCGAGCCGGGCCAGTCGCCCGGCGGTCGTCTGCATCCGGGGCACGGTGTCCACCGCCCCTCCCTCGTCCTCGATCACAACCACGGGTGACCTTCCTCAATCCCTACCCCGAGCGATCAAAGGTGCACGCTCCCCTGCGCATCGCGCTCGCCTCGGTCCTCGGCGGGCGATGGAGGCGATGTGGCCTCTCCGCTCACCCTCTCAGGTCGGGCTCGCGCCCCCAGGTATCCGGAGCGTCGCCGCACACGCTAATCCTGAAAGTGTGCGCCGTCGTTAGCGGATTCGGAACGTAATCGCGCAGTCACGCGGTTTGGACGACGGTGACAAAACGCTCGGCGAGTGACTTCCAGGTGCCGGCGAGACCTTCCCTCGCCTCCTTCACCTGTGTGTTGAGCTCCTCGACCGAGTAGCCGCGCTCGGTCAGGTGATCTGCCGATCCCGCCGTCCAGCCGGTGAAGATCTCCGGGGTGGCCTCGGGATGGAACTGCACCGCCCAGGCCCTGTCCCCCAGCCGGTAGGCCTGGTTGGGGTAGGGGTCCCCGGTGGCCAGCGGCACCGCGCCCGGGGGCAGCGCCGTCGTCGCGTCGCGGTGATACTGGACGGCGAGTGCGGGGCCCAGCCCGCCGAACAGCGGGTCGGCACCGGCGGCCGGGAGCGGGACGACCTCACACGCGCCCACCTCCAGCCCGTGCTCACCGCGCTCGACGGCGCCTCCGCAGGCGAGCGTCATGAGCTGGGCGCCCAGGCAGATCCCCAGGGTCGGCACGCCGCCCTCCACCGAACGCCGGATCAGGTCCCGGGTGGCGGGCAGCCAGGGGTACTGCTCGTCCTCCCAGGCCGCCGCCTCGCCGCCGAGCACGATCAGCCCGCCTGCGGCCCGCTCGGGCACGGCCTCTCCCAGGTAGGGCCGGACGACCTCGAACTCCGCCCCGGCGTCGGTCAGCCATCCGGCGAAGAACCCCAGGCCCGCGTCGGCCTCATGCTCGATGACGGTAATCCTCATGGAGCAATTATGGGCTGGTATGAGGCGATGCTGCCTACCAGGGGACGTGCTCCACCGCCGTGGAAACCGTCACAATTCTCTCCGACTCTGATCGTTGGACGTTGACCCCGGACGGAGACACCCGCCACCATCGACGTGGACGACCCGCTCCTCATGCCTGCCGCGATCTCCGGACGGGCATGCGGGTGGCCGGCCGGTACGGCGCGGCCCCGTCATACGAAGTCGCATGAAGCCGTACGAACCTGAGCATCGTTTCATCCGCGATTTTTGAGAGAGTCCCGTGAATCCTGTCTTGAGCGACGTCGAGGTTCCCGGCGGCGCGCTGCGTGTCGCCCGGTTCGGCACCGGACCGCGTCTGATCGTGGCGGTGCACGGCATCACCGCCTCGCTCATGGCCTGGAACGCCGTCGCCCGGCGGCTGCCCGCCGAATGGTCGCTGGTCGCCATGGACCTCCGGGGCCGCGGCCACAGCGCCGGGCTTCCCGGCCCGTACGGCCTGCCGCGGCAGGCCGAGGACGTGAACCTGGTCGCCCGGTCCGTGGGCGCGGAGTCCGACATCGTGCTGACCGGCCACTCGATGGGCGCCTACATCGCGCTCCTCGCCGCGGCGGGCCACGACTACGCCAGGGTCGTACTCCTCGACGGAGGGCTCCCGCTGCCCCTGCTTCCCGGCCTGGACGCCGACGCGACCCTGGACGCCACGGTCGGCCCGGCTCTCGCCCGGCTCGACCGGACCTTTCCGAGCACCGACGCCTACGTGGACTTCTTCAGGGCCCACCCGGCCTTCGCCGGCAACTGGACCGACGACGTGGAGGAGTACGTCCGCTACGACGCGATCGGCCCCGAGGGCGCGGTGCGCTCACGGGTGCGGCAGGAACCGGTCCGCCAGGACGGCCGGTGGCTGCTCAACGAAGGCGAGGAGATCGGCGCCGCGCTCCACGCGGTGAAGTCGCCGCTGTCACTGCTGCGGGCCCCTCGCGGCCTGCTCGACCAGCCGGTCGGCATGATCCCCGACGAGCTCACCGCCACCTGGAAGGGGCGGCTGCCCGCCCTGGAGGAGGAGCTGGTCGAGGACTGCAACCACTACACGATCCTGTTCCAGGACCGCTGCGCCTCGCTGGTCGCCCGGCATCTCAGCCGGTAGAGCCGGCCCGGCGCGGGTCCTATGCCGGAATGATCCAGACGGCTCTGGCCGAGGCGACCAGGGTGCCGTCGACCTCGTAGACGGCACTCTCGCCGAAGAGCTTGCGGCCCTCGCGACCGGTGGCGCGGGCGACCACGGAGTAGGTGCCGCCGGGATAGACGCGGCGGTGGATCCGCGCGGTCAGGCGGCCCAGCAGGGCCGACTCTCCGGGCTGGAAATGCGCCCAGCCGGTGGCGCAGTCGAGCGCGGCCCAGATGATCGCGTCGGAGACGACGCCGTCCTCCTCGGCGACGGTCATCGGCACCCGCCAACCGGCCGCGACCAGATCGGTGCCGGACACCCGGCCGGGAAAGATGCGCATGCCGTCACCGGGGTCGCGCACACCGCAGACGAAGCAGCCGGGGAAAGGGTGGGCGACAAATCCGACAAATCCACCCTCTGCGAGGGCCGCCTCGTTGAAGGGCACAAACTCCGGGGCGTCCAGCTCCTCGGCCACCGTGATGGCCTCGACCAGCAGGTTCTCACCGTGGGTGAGGGTTGCGGTGTTGGCGAGATGACGCAGATGCAACTGTGTGTCCAGCGGCGTGGGCGCGTGCAACGTGACCTCAACGGCCGAGTCGTGCTGGGCGCCGTGCAGCGCCTCGGAGACCGTACCCGCGATCCATCCGCCGTTCGCGACGCCCTCGGGCCCCCGGAAACGCGCCGGAACGGTCACCACGGTCTGCAGCTCGGCAGCCGTCGTCATACCGCACCTCCTGTCGCCTTTTATGGCGATTAATACTCAGAAATACCTCTAAACGGACAGGCCGATTTTACCGGGGTCGTTGCACGTACAGCCAACTCGGGGTCGATGACGCCGCCGTTAGCCACGGGTAACGCCCGCATGACGTTCGGCGGTCCACCGCGGAGCAACCGTTGTGACACGCTCCGCCGCTGGTCGGCAAGGGCTCCGGGACACGACGAAACGGCGTGGGGCCGGCGGTTCACCACCGCCGGCCCCACGCCTTCGTTCTGAGGAAATCTCCCGTCGACCCGGGCTTACAGGATCGGCAGGTAACGGCCGAGCTCGAACTCGGTGACCTGGCGGCGGTAGTCGTTCCACTCGTTGCGCTTGTTGCGCAGGAAGTAGTCGAAGACGTGCTCGCCGAGGGTCTCGGCGACGAGCTCGCTGCGCTCCATGACCGCGATGGCCTCGTCCAGCGACTGGGGCAGCGGCTGGATCCCCAGCGCGCGGCGCTCGGCCGAGGTCAGCGCCCAGACGTCGTCCTCGGCGCCGGGGGGCATCTCGTAGCCCTCCTCGATGCCCTTCAGCCCGGCCGCGAGGATCACGGCGAAGGCCAGGTAGGGGTTGCACGCGGAGTCCAGGGAGCGGAACTCGACGCGGGTGGAGCCGCTCTTGTGCGGCTTGTACATCGGCACCCGGACCAGGGCCGAGCGGTTGTTGTGGCCCCAGGAGATGTAGCTCGGGGCCTCGCCGCCGGCTCCGGCGATCGCCTCCGCGCCGCCCCACAGCCGCTTGTAGGAGTTCACCCACTGGTTACAGACCGCAGTGATCTCGGCGGCGTGCGTGAGCAGGCCGCCGATGAACGAGCGGCCGATCTTGGAGAGCTGGTAGTCGGCGCCCGGCTCGTAGAAGGCGTTGCGGTCACCCTCGAACAGCGACATGTGGGTGTGCATGCCGGAGCCCGGATACTCGGTGAAGGGCTTGGGCATGAAGCTCGCCCAGATGCCCTGCTCCAGCGCGACCTCCTTCATGACCAGACGGAAGGTCATGATGTTGTCGGCGGTGGTGAGGGCGTCGGCGTAGCGCAGGTCGATCTCCTGCTGACCGGGGCCGCCCTCGTGATGGCTGAACTCGACGGAGATGCCCATCGACTCCAGCATCATGATCGCGTTGCGCCGGAAGTCGTGACCGGCGCTGTGCGGGGTGTGGTCGAAGTATCCGCCGTCGTCGATCGGCTCGGGACGATCGCCCCGCTCCGGCCGGTCCTTCAGCAGGAAGAACTCCACCTCGGGATGGGTGTAGAAGCTGAAGCCCATGTCGGAGGCCTTGGCCAGGGTGCGTTTGAGCACCCAGCGCGGATCGGCGTGCGAGGGTGAGCCGTCCGGCATGAGGATGTCGCAGAACATCCTGGCCGCGCCCGGCGTCTCGCTGCGCCACGGCAGGATCTGGAACGTCGATGGGTCCGGTTTGGCCAACATGTCCGACTCGTAGACCCGGGCGAAGCCCTGGATCGCCGAGCCGTCAAACCCGATGCCCTCCGCGAAAGCACCTTCAAGCTCTGCCGGGGCGATGGCCACCGACTTGAGGAACCCGAGCACGTCGGTGAACCACAGCCGGATGAACCGGATGTCGCGCTCCTCGAGAGTGCGGAGAACGAACTCCTGCTGGCGGTCCAAGGCTTCTCCTTCATTGCCGACGTGGTGCGACACGCCTGGTGGTCTACCAGTTTGCCTGCTCCGTGTTTCGCACACGTTACGAGGGAGAACGGTGAGATGCGGCATCGGCCACGTCGCGCCTCCCCACAACCTGCGCCGTCTCCTCTTACAGTGTGCGACCGGAGCCGCTGAAGTGCTATCCGGGGGGAAGACGACGATGGGCACCGAACTCCGCAGACCGCCGTGCGCCGCCACGCCGGCGGCCCAGCTGGCCGAACGGCTCGCGGCGATGGCGATGCCGTGTCCCATGCACCCGTCGGTGTACCAGATCGAGGCCGCGGTCATCGACTGGTCGCGCGAGGTCGGCCTGGACGCCGATCCCGGCGCCCACCGGCTGGCCGGGCGGGCGTTCGCCGGCTACGACACGGGCACGGCCTCGCTGTTCGCCCGCTGGCTGACGTGGTTGTCCCGCTTCCGCGAGGATCCGGCGGCATTCGCCGGAGTGCTCGCGGTGGCCGAGGGCGGCGAGCCGGGAGCGCTGCCGCTGGAACGTTCCTTCGCGAATCTGTGGCGGGCCTGCGCGCCCGGGATGAGCCAGGAATGGCGCGAACGGTTCCTGGCCGGGCTGACCGCCCAGCACGAGGCGCTGCTCGCCATCGGTACGCCGATCCAGGACCGGCCGTCGGCCGGGGAGCGAACTCCGATCCGAGATCGGCCGTCGACCGGGGAACGCCCGCCGTTCCAGGACTGTCCGTCGATCGAGGACTACCCGGCGCTGGGCAGGAACGCCTTCGGCCCGTATCTGTTCGACCTGGTGGAGCCCTGCGCCGGGGTGGAGGTGCCCGCCCCGGTCCAGGAGAGCCCGCGCTGGCGGGCGGTCGTCGAGGCGAGCGGTGACGTGGCTGCCTGGTGCGACGATCTGACCACCGGGCGCGGCTACGTGGCCGTCGCCTCCACCTGGCTGGACCGCCCGGACGACACGGCTGTGGAATGGGTGATCGACCGCGTCGTGACCCGGATGGAGGAGCTCTGGACGGCCGCCCGCGCGATTCCCCTGCTTCTGGAACGGCACGATCTCGGATTCGCCGCCTCCCGCGAGGCGACCCGGGTGGCATGCGCTTTCTTGACCATACCCAGGGCTTACCTGGAGTGGTTCCTGGAATCGTCTCGCTATCGTCACTTAGGGTAACGATCTGAGTTCTTCGCGTAATGTGGGAGTCAAAATGAGCCTCGAGCTCCTCAAGCATAAATTGGACCGCGCCTTCGGGCACATGGACGTCAACGGCAAAGGCTCGATCGAGCGCGGTGACCTTCTCGGCCTCGGTGCCCGGATCCTCGTCGGCTTCGGCGAGGCCCCGACCTCGGCCGCCGGCAGCAAACTCGTCCAGGGCTTCGGGTCGGTCTGGCAGACTCTGTCCACGGAGATCGACGCCACCGGTGACCGCGCGATCTCCCCCGAGGAGTTCCGGGCGGGCATGACCTCGGCCTTCATCGAGGGTGACCGGTTCGACACGGTCTTCGGACCCGCGACCGAGGCGTTCGCCGAGCTGTGCGACACCGACGGAGACGGCTCCGTCGGGCCGGACGAGTTCCAGGTCATGATGGCCGCGTTCGGCACCCCGTACGAGGACGTGGAGGCGGCCTTCGGCCGGCTGGACCTCGACCAGGACGGCAACATCTCGGTCACCGAGCTGGCCGAGGCGGCTCGGCAGTACTACACGAGCACCGATCCCGACGCCGCCGGCAACTGGCTTTTCGGGCCGATCTAGTGGCCCCGACCCTCACCCAGTCCTTCGCTCAACCCTCGACCCGGCCCCACACCCCCGGTGAAACGGGGGTTCCCTCACCGCCGGAGCGGGCTCCGGGAGTTGCCGCGGCCCTGCTGCTCCCCCTCACCGACCTGGTCCCGGCGATGGCCGCACGCTGCCAGATGCACCCCTCGATCGACCGTATCGGAGCCGAACTCGCCGGCTGGGCCCGCGAGATGGGGCTGGAAACGCCCGCTCAGGCCGGGTTCGAACGGATGGCCGGCCGTGCCTTCGCCGAGTCGGGCACGGACGCGGCGTTCCTGTTCGCCAAGTGGCTGACCTGGCTGTTCCACTTCGACGACGAGTGGGACGAGAAGCCCGCGGGACGCGCGGTCGAGATCGTGGAGGTCGCCTTCGAACGGCTTGATCTCATCGCCCGCGGCTCCGTCCCCGCCTCCTCCCCCGTCGAGAGAGCCTTCGAGGACCTCTGGAAGGTCACCTCCGCGCGGATGGGTCAGCGCTGGCGCCGGCGGTTCCTCATGGGGCTGGCTGCCCAGGGGGCGGCCTGCCGTACGGAGGCCGAGAACCGGTGCTCGGGACGGGTGCCCTCGGTGGCCGGGTATCCGGCGCTCCGCCGGGGAACGGCGGGCCCCTACCTGTTCGACCTGGTCGAACCGTGTCTGGGGGTGGAGGTTCCGGTCGAACTGCGCGAGACCCCGACCTGGCAGACCCTCATGGACGCCTGCAACGACGTCACCGCCTGGTGCAACGACGTCGCCTCCCATCACAAGGAACGCGCGAACGGCGACGTGCACAACTACGTGACGGTCGCCGCCGTCGCCTTCGGGTTCTCGGACGGCGATGCCGTCACGTGGGTGAACGACCGGATCGCCGCCCGTTCCAAGGATCTGCGGACCGCCGCCAGACGGCTGCCGGGGCTGTTCGACCAACTCGGAATCCCGGCGGGCCAGGCCAGAGACCTCAGCAGGGTGGCGTGCGCGTTTCTCGCCGCGCCCAGGGCCCAGCTGGAATGGCTCCTGGAGTCCAGCCGGTACGACGTGCCGTAACCGTACGATCCCCGCATGTCCTCGTGAAGGCATGCGGGGAAAGGTCCGCCCGTGAGGGCGGGACGCTCCAGGGGTCCGCGGCAGCGGGACCCCGGCCCGCCCATGAGGGCGGGACGTTCCAGGAGTTCGGAACGGCGGGACTCCGGCCCGGCCCGCCCGTGAGAGCGGGACGCGCGGCGTGGAGCGGACGAACGATCATGCGACCGCCGGGGAGATCAGGAGACGCACACCAGGGAGTCGCCCACCGGGGTGCGCCGGTAGACGACCTCGCGGCCGAGGCGGCGTCGGGTGACCAGACCGCCGTCCGCCAGGACACTCAGGTGCTGGCTGATCGCGCCCGGGGTGAGGGACATCTGCCGGGCGAGCGCCGAGGTGGTCGTGGGGTCGGCCAGGGCGGTCAGGATCTGCGCCCTGGTCCGGCCGAGCAGCGCGGCGAGGGCGCCGGGGGCGGGCGGCGGGCCCGAGGTCCACAGTGTGCCGACGCCCGTCGCCGGATAGACGAGCATCGGCTGGTACGGCTCGACCATCACGGCCACGTCCGGCCAGTAGAAGGCGGTCGGCACGAGCACCAGGCCGTCGCCGCCCAACGGCGCGGAATACTCCCAGTTACGGGTGACGGTGAGCCTGTCTCCGCGCCAGCGCACGTTGGGATGCAGGTCGCCGAAGAGCTCCCGGGCCCCGCCCACGGCGAGCTGCCGGGAGCGCCGCAGCACGTCGCCCTCCAGCAGGCCGTAGATCCGAGGCCAGAACTCGGCGAACCCGAGCTCCCAGTAACGCTCCAGCGTGTCGGCGACCCGGGCCACGCCCGCCTCGGGGTCCGCCAGGAAGCGCTCGATGACCCGGGGATCGGACCCGCTCACCCAGGTCGCCTCCTCGGCCGCGCGCTCGGGGTGCGTCCGCCGTACCCGCTCTAGGTCGGCGGCGAAGTCGGGCATCGGCGTCTCGGGCGTCGGAGTGACGAAGTCCACCAGGTATCCCTGGAGCGGGACCAGCGCGAACAACTCCGACAGGTCGATCCCGGTCAGGCGGGGCCGTACGGCGCGCACCCAGGGCAGGTGAAGGGAGTGCCTGCCCGGATCGCGCAGGGTGCGCAGACTCGCCACCAGCTCCCAGATCGGCGAGAAGGCGAAGCGGATCCTGGTCACGTCGTCCATGGCGAAGATCCACTCGACATAACAGGACTTTTTAGGCACGGCTAAAAGATTGGCGCATGCCCGGACGCCTGTCCAACCTGGTCCCATGAGCACCGCGACCCTCCCGAAGCCCACCTTCCTGCAATCGAAGATCGGCGGCCTGCCCAGGGCTTTCTGGGCCCTGTGGGCCGGCACGCTGGTCAACCGGGTGGGCATGATGGTCGAGCCGTTCATCGGCGTCTACCTGACCCAGGCGCGCGGTATGTCCTACAGCGCGGCGGGCGTGGTGATGGCGGTGTTCGGCGTGGGCTCGCTGCTCTCCCAGATCCTGGCGGGGTGGCTGGCCGACCGGTTCGGCAGGCGAGTCACCCTGACGGGCGGCATGATCGCGACGGCGGTCGCCATGGTGGCGCTGGGCTACAGCACCTCGCTTCCGGCGATCGTCATCAGCATGTTCGTGCTCGGCATGACCATCGACGCCTACCGGCCCGCGTCCAACGCGCTGGTGGCCGACCTGATCCCGCCCCACGACCGGCCGCGCGCCTACGGGCTTCTCTTCTGGGCGTTGAACCTGGGCTTCGCGGTGGCGATGGTCACGGGCGGCTGGCTCGCGCAGGCCGGGTACGGCTGGATGTTCGGGATCAACGCCGCCACCGCGGTGACCTTCGGCCTCCTGGTGTGGCGGGCGGTGCCCGAGACACTGCCCGCACGGGACGAGCGGCATGGCAAGGGGAGCCCGAACGAGTCCGGCAAGCGGGTTCGCGGCGGCTTCGCCGACGTGCTCAGGGACCGGCTGATGGTCACTTTCACCCTGATCACCGTGCTCTCCACCGTGGTCTACGCCCAGGCGTTCACCACCCTGCCGCTGGCGATGACCCACGAGAAGTTCTCCACCGGCGACTACGGCATGATCATGGCGGTCAACGGCATCCTGATCGTGCTCCTCCAACCGCTGACCGGCGACTGGTTCGGCAGGCGCGACCACAGCACGGTCCTCGCCGTCGGCCTGACGATCATCGGCGCGGGCTTCGCGCTGACCGCGTTCGTCTCCGACATCATCGGATACGCGACCACCGTGGTCGTGTGGACCCTGGGCGAGATCGTCACCGCGGGCATCGCGGGCGCCATCGTGGCCGCCCTCGCCCCCGCCCACCTGCGTGGGCGCTATTCCGGCCTGTACGGCCTGGCCTGGTCGTGCGGGACCATGCTCGCCCCGCTGCTCGGCACGCGACTGCTCGAGGTGAGCCCCACCGTGCTCTGGCTGGCCGTCGGCACCCTCAACCTGATGGCCGCCGGGAGTGTGCTCGCGATCGGTCCGGCGCTGCGGCGCCGTATGGAGCCGGCTCCGCTCTGAAACTCCTGCCGACCGGGTCGCGTCCGGGCTCGCCGAGGTCACCTCGAACACCACACGGAAAAACCGGGACGAACCAGTGCGGCATCGGAGGTCGGCCCGGTGGTGAAACGGCACGGTGGAGGAGGTCGGCGCGGTGATCGAGGCCGGTCCGGTGGTGGAGCGGCACGGTGGAGGAGGTCGTCCCGCCGATTTCAGCCGGTTGGATGTGAACCTTTTTGATCTCTCCGGCTTCTAACTATCCGTTGATGGATTCGATCCGCCGGTGAATTGATCTGAGGAGCTCGTTGTGAAGCACTGGACCGTGGCCGCCTGCGCCACACTCGCCATGTCCACCGCCGCAGTCGCCGCTCCCGCCGTGGCCTCGTCCCAGACCGCTCCGCCGACCCCGCCACGGATGGCTCAGCCGGCCTCGGCGCAGACGGCCCCGGTCGCGGGCGCCGTCTACCTCGGCTACAAGGGGTCCAAGATCGAGGTGCTGACCCACCGGCGCGACTGGACCGGCCTGGCCGTCGGCGGCGGAGCCCTCACCGGGCAGTTCTCCGCGTCACCCGACGGCAAGCGGATCGCCTGGATCGACGACAGGAACCGTCTGCACGTCAAGTCCGCCGGTGGGGACAGAGTGATCGCCAAGGACGCCCTCTACATCGGGCCCTGCGCGACCCCGGCCTGGACGGCCGACGGCAAGCGGATCGCCTATCCGAAGAAGGGCACCGCCACGGCCACGACCGTGATCGTGGTCGGCGCCGACGGCAAGAACGCGGTCGACTCCGGCAAGACCATCGGTATCTGCCACCTGACCTGGTCGGCCAACGGCAGGACCCTCGCCGGTTACGCCGGCGACACCCGCGGCGTCTACCTCCTGGACACCAGGCTCCGCACCTCCGCCAAGGCCCGCGGCGTCAAGCTCGCCAACCACGTGGAGAGCCTGTCCCCCAACGGCAGCCGGGTCGTGGTGAACGCCATCGGCGCGAACGCCGAGGGCGGTGACGGCTCCTGGCCCCTGTTCACCAACCCGTCGATCTACGAAACCTCGACCGGCAAGAAGATCCCCATCCCCGTCAAGGGCAGGCTGCTGGGCGCCCGCTACTTGAACGACGGCCGTCTCGCGGTTCGCGTCAAGGGCACGGCCGCCAACACGCTGGTGATCCTGAACGCCTCCGGCAAGGAGCTCCAGCGGGTGACCGAGCCCGCCAAGGCCAAGAACCTCGGCCTGCTCAACGTCCTCGGCTAGAGGGGGCCAACCGTGCCTTCTTCGGGCTGAGGGAACCTGTTTTTCATCGTGGTTCCGGCATGACTCCGGTGGGCCGGCGGCGGTGAAGCGGCTCGGGATCCGCCCGGGGATTTCGGCCAGGAGGCGGGCTCGCCAGGCCCGAGAACCGCTTACAGGAGCCCGAATCACCTGTGGATCGTTCCCTCGACCGCCGGGGATACAGGTCCCTCCACCGCCGGGAATAAGGTGGAACACGTGGCTCAACTCCGTATCGCCCTGGCCCAGAGCAATCCCGTGGTCGGCGACCTGGCGGCCAACGCCGACAAACTCGTCGAATGGACCCGGCGCGCCGCCGACCGCGGCGCGCACCTGGTCGTCTTCACCGAGATGTTCCTGACCGGTTATCCGGTCGAGGACCTGGTGCTGCGCAACTCGTTCGTGGAGGCGTCGATCGCCGCCGTCGAAGGAGTCGCACGACGGCTGGCGGACGAGGGCCTCGGCGAGATCCCCGTGGTCGTCGGCTACGTCGACCGGGCGAACCTCGCCTCGCGCGTCGGGCAGCCCAAGGGCGCTCCGCTGGACGCGGCGGCGCTGCTCCACAAGGGTCGCGTGGTCACCAAGACCGCCAAGCACCACCTGCCGAACTACGGCGTCTTCGACGAGTATCGCTACTTCGTCCGCGGTGACCGGATGCCCGTCTTCCGGTTGCACGGGGTCGACGTGGCGATCGCGGTCTGTGAGGACCTGTGGCAGGAGGGCGGACCGGTCTCGGTGGTGGCCGAGGCGGGAGCCGGGCTGCTGGTGGTGCCGAACGCCTCGCCGTACGAGAAGGAGAAGGACGACGTACGGCTCGCGCTGGTCGCCCGGCGCGCCCGCGAGGCCGGCTGCGCCCTCGCCTACGTCAACCAGGTGGGCGGGCAGGACGAGCTGGTCTTCGACGGCGACTCGGTCGTCGTCTCCGCCTCCGGTGAGCTGATCGCGCGGGCCGCGAGATTCACCGAGGAACTGCTGATCACGGATCTGGAGCTGCCCGAGGCCAGGTTCGGGGGTCTCGGGACGTTCCAGGTGGACGCCGGGGACGGGACCGTGATCACGGTGGAGCGGCTGGAGCTGTCGGCGTCCCCCGTCGAACCGTACGAACCGGAGACCCCCTCGATCTCCGAGCACCTCGACGACGTCGCCGAGATCTACTCCGCGCTGGTCCTCGCGGTCCGCGACTACGTGGCCAAGAACGGCTTCAAGTCGGTCATCCTGGGCCTCTCCGGCGGCATCGACTCGGCCCTGACCGCCACGATCGCCTCCGACGCGATCGGCCCGGACAGGGTGCACGTGGTGATGATGCCCTCGCGCTACTCCTCCGAGCACTCCCTGGGCGACGCCCAGGAGCTGGTGAACCGGCAGGGGATCAACGCCCGGATCGCGCCGATCGCCGACATCGTGACCGGCTTCGAGAAGGAGATCGAGCTGTCCGGCATAGCGTCGGAGAACCTGCAGGCCCGGGTGCGCGGCATGATCCTGATGGGCCTGTCCAACCAGCACGGCCACCTGGTCCTGACCACCGGCAACAAGAGCGAGCTGGCCACCGGATACTCCACCCTCTACGGCGACTCCGCGGGCGGCTTCGCCCCCATCAAGGACGTGCTCAAGACCCTGGTCTGGGACCTGTCCCGCTGGCGCAACGCCCAGGCGGGGACTTCCGGCGAGTTCCTGTACGGCTTCGCGGCGCCCCCGATCCCGGAGGAGTCCATCGAGAAGGAGCCGAGCGCGGAGCTCCGCCCCGGCCAGCGGGACACCGACTCCCTGCCGGAGTACGAGGTGCTGGATCTCCTGCTGTACGACTACGTCGAAAAAGACATGGGCTCCGCCGAACTGATCGCCGCCGGTCACGACCCGGCCCTGGTCGCCCGGATCATCCGCCTGGTGGACCTCGCCGAGTACAAGCGCCGGCAGTATCCCCCGGGCCCCAAGATCACCCCCAAGAACTTCGGCCGCGACCGCCGCCTCCCCATCACCAACCGCTGGCGCGAGACCACCACCTGACGGACTCTTTCCGGCCGCCCCGAACCGGCCGTTTTTGAATGTCGTCTCGCCGTACGGGAAGACCACCGACGGAATACGGCGGGCGAGACCGACCACCCGCCGGCCGTACAAGGGGGCAGGGACTCGACGTCGCAGCGCGCGATCGCCTCAGGTTCTCCGCGGCCACCCGGAACCGTTCGACGAGCCCGGACCGTCGGCCCGAAAGTCTCCGGGCTCCTGCGGTAGGCGTACCGGTCGGGAGATGTCAGGTACGGCCGGCAGCGTAGGCCGCACATTACGCGGAGGAGTCGGCAGAGTGAGCGACATCAAAAGACGCTGGTAGAAATCGAACAGCGGATGCCGAACGCCGACGCGGCCTATGACGAGAAGTTTTTCGAGGAGTACTGCGCCGATGACTTCGTGGCCGTGGGAAATTACGGCATCTGTCCAGGCGGCATGTTCTCGACATGTACGCCAAGGGGACCGGAAACCCGCAGCGGATGTCCGAATTACCGCGAGGAGACTGTCCGCGATCCTTCCGGAACATATTGAAAGCGAGTATCCGATCGCCAAAAATGGCATCGATAAGATCCGACGCCTCCCAGGCCTCCCGTAGCCCTGGAGAGTCCAACCTCATGATGACCGACTCGCCGCCCCGTTGGCCACGACCGAACGCAGGAAGATTTCCATCCAAATATTACCGAAAAGGGCATGCCAATCGGAGGTTCGATTGCAGGCGCGGAAAAGAGAGTTCCCCATTGCGGAGACCGAAAGCAGCCTGGATAGTGTATTTCTGGAATCCGCCGTCGCAGGGCATGTCACGAATCATCCACACAACGTCGCGGCGATCTGCAAGCGATACGAAGCTACCCGCTCGGAGGCCCTGCCCGCGCGGGCCGGTGCCGACCTCGTAGCGAAGGTGATAACCGAATGGCAGCAGACCTGACCGGCGCAACCTGGCGTAAATCCTCCCTCAGCGGCTCCGGTGGCGGTGACTGCGTCGAGGTCGCCGTAATGGACGCCCCCGGCACCGGGCACAAGGCCGGCCTCGGCGCCCTGCACGTGCTCCGTGACTCCAAAAATCCCCAGGGGCCGAAGCTCTTCTTCACCCGGATCGAATGGGATGTTTTCATCGCCGGCGTCAAGCTCGGCGAGTTCGACCACCTCGGTAGCTGACCTCGGCAGGGTCCCCGTCCAGGTGGATGGGGGCCCTGTCGCTCTACGGCTCAGCTCTACGGCTCAGCTCTGCGGCTCAGCTCTGCGGCTCAGTTCTGTGGTTCCGGCCACGGCTCCGGCTTCACCGCTCCGGCTTCACGGCCCCGGCGTTTACGGCTCCAGCCGGGGCGATGCCGGCCAGAAGCTGGTCGACGACCCGTTCGGCGAGTTCCCTCGAGACCTCGGCGGCCCCTTCGCTTCGGACGTACCACATCGCGGTGCCGATCAGCGTGGCCATCGCGATGAGCGGATCGATGTCGGCCCGGAGCTCGCCGGTGGCCATACCGCGCCTCAGCAGGGCGGCGATCGCCGCCCTGCGGGGCTCGATGGTCACCTGGCGAATCCGCTCCACCAGGCGCGGGTGCCGCTCGGCCTCGTTCATCGCGATGTTCATCACGCAGCGCTTGCTCGCGTCGCACGCGTCGCGCTGGAAGACTTCCACGTACGCGACGAGATCCTCGCGGACCGAACCGCCCCGGAGTGAGGGCAGCGGTGACTTGAGGGTCGCCAGCGCGTCGACGAGCAGGTCCTCCTTGTTGGACCAGCGCCGGTAGATCGTGGTCTTGCCGACCCCCGCGCGAGCGGCGATCGCCTCGATCGACAACTCGCCGAGGCCGCTGCTCTCGCCTATCAGGTCGAGGGTCGCGTCAATGATCGCCTTCTCTGCCCTGGCGCTGCGGGGACGGCCCGCGGGGCGGGCCGTCTGCGTCTCGTCGGTGGTCGTCATCGCGTGTCTACACTACTGCCGGTTCCTTGTCGTGATCCCGGCTCTCCGGAACGGAAATCTTGGCATTTTTACCGGGCAGCCACTTGACCACCACCAGGGCTCCGACAAGGGCGATCGCGGCCGCGATCAGAGCCGTGACGTGCATGCCGTCGACGAACGCCAGCTTCGCGGGCTCGATCAGTGCGGCGCCGTGCGCGCCGAGGCCCTGGGCCGCGGTGAGCGTGCCGGTGATGGACTCGCCGGCGACGTGCCTGACCGCCTCGGGCAGGCCGGTCAGCGCGGGGGCGATCTCGTCGCGGTAGGTGGCCGAGAGCACCGAGCCCAGCAGCGCCACCCCGAGGGCGCCCGCCACCTGGCGGACGGTGTTGCTCATGGCAGAGCCGACCCCGGCCTTCTCCCTGGGGAGCGCCTCCATGATCGCGGTGGTCGCCGGCGGCATGATGTTGGCCATCGCCGCGCCCTGGAGGAAGAACACGATCTCGATCAGGAGAATGGAGGTGTTCGCGTCCATCAGCGCGTAGGAGGCCAGTGCGCAGGCCACGATGACCATGCTGACGGTGCCTGCCAGCTTGCCGCCAAAACGCCTGGCCACCTGCTGGCTGAGCGGGGCGAAGATGAGCTGGGCGGCGGCGAAGGGGATCATCAGGGCGCCCGCCTGCAGCGGGCTGAAGCCCAGCACGATCTGCAGGTAGAACACCAGGAAGAACATCGCGCCCATCATCGCGAAGAACATGATGCCGACCATGCCGATCGCGGTGGCGAAGCGAGGGTCACGGAAGTAGGTGACGTCGAAGGCCGGGTGGTCGATCCGGCGCTCGTACCAGACGAAGGCGGCCAGCACGGCCACACCCAGGATCGTCGGGACGAGCACCTGGGCGCTGGCGATCGTGGCCAGCTCGCCACCCCGGATGATGCCGTAGGTGATGGCGACGAGACCGATGATGGACATGACCACGCCGACAGGGTCGAGCTTGGAAGGCTTGGGGTCACGCGACTCGGGCACGATCAGCGAGATGAGCACCATGCTGATCAGCACGATCGGCAGGTTGATCAGGAAGACCGAGCCCCACCAGAAGTGCTCGATGAGCAGGCCCCCGGTGATCGGTCCGATCGCCACGGCCAGGCCCACGCCACCGGCCCAGACGCCGATCGCCTTGCCGCGCTCCTCCGGGGGGAAGACGTTCGAGATGATCGCCAGCGTGGCCGGCATGATCGCGGCCCCGCCGATTCCCATGAACGCGCGGGCGATGATCAGTTGTCCGGGATCCTGGGCGTAGGCACTGCCCAGTGAGGCCAGACCGAAAAGAACCATGCCCACCATGAGCATGCGCCTGCGCCCGGTCCGGTCGCCGATCACCCCGAAGGTGAACAGCAGCCCCGCGAACACGAGCGTGTATGCGTTGATCGCCCATTCCAGCTGGCTCTGGGTGGCACCCAGGCCGACTTCGGGGTCGGCGATGGTCTTCAGAGCGACGTTCAGGATTGTGTTGTCGAGCACGACGGCCAGGAGGCTGAATACCAGCACTCCCAGGATCCGCCACCGCTTGGGATGACCAAGCTGCTGTTCCATGCGAGCCCCGTTTTTCGATACGAATGCGTTTCGAAACGCAAGCGTAGCGATGATCTATTCGATACGCAACCGTATCGTTTCGTATTTACGTCATGTTAACGCGAGTGACTCACGCGGACGGCCGAGAGGTCAGGCCGTGGCCGGGACGGGCGCCTCGACCGGCGATCCGCTCCGCCGCCAGAACGGCAGGGCGATCAGCACCATCACCACGCCGAACGCCCCCGCGACGGTGAAGGCCCAGTTGGGACCGGCACCGTCGATGATCGCCCCCGCGATCGGCGCCGAGGAGGCCCCGCCAATCAAAAGCGCCGTGCCGTGCAGGCCCATCGCCTCGCCCCGGGCGCCGGCGGGAACCCAGCGGCTCACGGTGTCGACCGTGGCGGACAGCGCCGGGGCGCACAGCACTCCGGCCGGAAGAAGGGCCAGGACCAGCCAGTGCCAGTCACCGCTCACCAGCCCCACGGGGATCGTGAGCGCGCCCATGGCGCCGACCAGGACCAGCGGCGACAATCCCCGGGGCAGCATGCCGTACACGAAGCCACCGACCAGCGAGTATACGCACCACACGCCGATCGCCAGCCCGACCCACGCGGTGTCGCCCGACGCCGTCATCGTCGCCACCAGCGACAGCTCGGTGGCGGCCAGCACGAAGGTCGCCGCGGACACGGCCCCGAGCAGCGTGAGGAGGCCGGGGGTGAGCCACTGGCGTCGGGAGACCTTCGCGCCAGGCGTCTGGAGCTCCTCCACCGAACGGGTGGGCGGGTTCAGCACGATCAGCGCCGTCCCGGAGAAGACCAGACCGGCCGCGAGGACGCACATGGTCCAGATGCTGCCGAGCATGGTCACCCCGGCGACCGCCAGGGCGGGCCCGGCCATGTAGGAGAGCTCAACGATCATCGAGTCGAGGGAGAAGCCCATCCTGCGCTGGTCGACCGGGACCAGGGCCGCGAGGCACTGCCTGATTACACTGAACACCGGGAGGCTCAGCAGGCCCGCCAGCACGGAGGAGGCGAGCAGCACGGGGAACGACATCGCCCACGCGGTGCTCCAGAAGACGAGCTGGGCGAGGGTGGTCACCGCCAGCACCGGGCGCAGACCGAGCCTGTCGACGAACCGCCCGGACAGAGGCGAGCCGATGGCCATCCCCACCGTGCTGGTCAGGGTCACCAGACCGGCCGCGCCGTAACCGAGCTTGAGCCCGGTGACGACGTGCAGCGTCAGCGTGATGCCGACGGCGGTCGAGGGGATCCGGGCGAGAAGGCCCACCAGCAGCAACGACCACACACCGGGGATGGCCAGCAGCCGACGGTAAGGTTCTATAGCCATTTGATTGCTTACCTCCGCATGCATTGTGTCGTATACCCCCGACAGCACCGCCACTGGATTACCGGGCAGGCCGGGACTGTTGAACCAACCGAACGCATGCAATCATCGGAAATGTCCGGGGACGCCACTGGGGCGCCTCGAGACTCTCTGGAGGGTTCCCATGTCCTCTTCCGTCACCAGCCGTCCGACCTCTCTCTATGGCGGCCAGGCTGGACGAAGGATCACCGTACGAGACATCGCCGCGGCGAAGGAGCGAGGCGAGAGGTGGCCGATGGTCACCGCCTATGACGCGATGACCGCCAAGGTCTTCGACGAGGCGGGCATTCCGGTGCTACTCGTCGGCGACTCGGCCGCCATGGTCGTGTACGGATACGACTCGACGCTGCCCGTGTCGGTGAACGACCTCATGCCGCTGACGGCGGCCGTGGTGCGGGGCTCGTCTCGCGCGATGGTCGTCGCCGACCTGCCGTTCGGCTCCTATCAGTCCTCGCCCCAGCAGGCGCTGGAGACAGCCGCCCGCTTCATGAAGGAGGCCGGCGCCCACGCGGTCAAGCTCGAAGGCGGACGCAGGGTGCTCCCTCAGGTCGAGGCCCTGGTCTCGGCCGGGATTCCGGTGATGGCCCACCTCGGCCTGACCCCCCAGTCGGTCAACGCCCTCGGCGGCTACCGGGTCCAGGGCCGCGGCCAGTCAGGCGACGAGCTGATGTCCGACGCCAAGGACCTCGAGTACGCCGGAGCCTTCTCGGTGGTCCTGGAGTGCGTCCCCAGCGAGCTCGCCGAGCGGGTCACCGCGTCACTGTCGATCCCCACGATCGGCATCGGCGCCGGTCCCGCCACCGACGCCCAGGTTCTCGTGTGGCAGGACCTCATGGGCCTGACCGCCCGCCCCGCCAAGTTCGTCAAGAAGTACTTCGACCTGGCCCAGGAGATGGACAGGGCCGTCCGGAGCTTCGCCGACGAGGTGGCCACCGGGGCCTTCCCCACCGCCGAGCACAGCTACCACTGACGGCCGCCGAGCGCGGCTACCGCTGATATACGCGTGTCCGGCCGCCCCGGCGCCCCAGGAAGACATCCTGACGGCACCCGGGCGGCCGGCCCTCGCCCCGTACGGGGCGAGCGGCTCCGGCGTGGGGTCAGACCAGGTCCCCCGGGTCGGTGTTGGCGCCGCACACGATCACGGCCACCCGCTCTCCGGGGGCCGGGACGTAGGCGCCCGAGCGAAGGGCCGCGAGGGCCGCCGCACCCGCGTGCTCGGCGACGATGCGGTAGGACCGCCACAGCTCCAGCCGCGCGTCGACGATGGCCTCGTCGGAGACCAGGACGCTCCGCACTCCCGCGGCGCTGGTGAGGTCGTAGGAGATCGCACCGATCTGGCTGGCGCCCAGGGCGTCGGCTCCGACCCCGCTGACCCCGACCTTGACCGGCCTTCCGGCCTCAAGCGCCCGGTTCAGGGTCGGAATGAGCTCGGGCTCGACGGCGACCACGCGGGCCCTGCCGTCAAGGGCGGCGACGATCCCGGCGATCAGCCCGCCGCCGCCGACCGCGACGAGAACCGTGTCCACCCCTCCGGTCTGCTCCAGCGTCTCCAGCCCGACCGTGCCCTGTCCGGCGACCACCTCGGCCTGGTCGTAGGCGTGGATGTCCAGGGCGCCGGTCTCGCCCGCCCGCTTGGCCGACGCCTCGTACGCCTCGGCATAGACGGCCCCGACCTGGGTCACCTCCGCGCCCAGCGCACGCAGCCCCGCGACCTTCACCGGGCTGGACACCGTCGGCACGAAGATCTCCGCCCTGACGCCCAGGGTCCGTGCCACGTGCGCCACCGCCAGACCGTGGTTGCCACCGCTCGCCGCGATCAACCCGGCCTCGGGCAACTCCCCCGCCATCAGGGCCCGGTTGAAACCGCCCCTGGCCTTGAACGACCCCGAGTGCTGCATCCCCTCCATCTTCAGGAACAACCCCGGTGCCACCTCCAGCACGGGCGTACGGCGGATGTATCCGGCAATCCGCTCGGCGGCTCGCTCGACATCCCCGATTGACACGCTCACTCGCAACATCCTTCTCAGAAGGTGATCGTCCAGCCCTCCCGCCTGGCCTGGGCCGCGGTGTAGGAGACTCCGTGGACCTTGAGCCCGGCGGCGTCCAGCAGCGTGATCGCGCCTCCTCCGTCACCCAGCTCGAACGGGGAACCGATGGCGAGCGCGAGGGTGTCGCCGGAAGCCAGCGGGCCTGCCGGCAGGGGAAAAGGGTTCTTCTGTCTGTCTACCAGAGACCAGCCCGCGAGGTCGACCGGGCCGGGAGAGGCGTTCAGCAGAGTGACCGTCTCGGACCCGGACCCGGCGGGGTTGACGAGGGCGGCGAGGATCCGGACGGGCTCCTCGCCCTTGCCCGGCCGTACGGGAGTCTCCGGCAGGGTGTGCCCGGTGATGTCATCGGTGTGCCAGGACTGGGACTGGAAGGCCAGGAAGATCGCGACCCAGCGCGACTCCGCGGGGAAGTGCAGGATCACCCCGCCGTCCTGCCACACGCCGTCGTCACCGCGGAACTGCCGGGAGTTGCCCTGGTTCATATGGATGTCGTGCACGCCGTTGCCCGGCCGGAATCCGAAGACCTTGTCGGGAGTGCCGGACTCGGGGCCCCAGCGCTCGCCGAAGGCGTAGACGATCGCGGCGGGGTCGGCGATCGCCCGCTGGATGTAGTGGTCGAGCTTGTCGGCCAGGTCGTTGTCCACGCCGGGAAGGTCGGGCGGGATGATGCGCATCCCCGCGGGGTCGAACAGGTTGCCCCGGATGTAGTCGAGGGCCGCGCCACCGGGACGGGACGGCAGGGCCGTCCAGCCTCCGGCGGCCTGGGGAAGCGCCTGCACCGCCGGGTGCCGGAAGTCCTCGTCGGCGAGATAGAGCAGCTCGGAAGGAGCCTGCTGGGACTCGACGTTGACCGCGACCCGGTATGAGGTCCCGGCCTGGTCGACGAGGTGGATCTGGTAGTGCGGGGAGTCCATGGACCCCTCGCGACGACTGTCGACGGCGCGGCCCGCAAGGACCCCGTAGCTCTTCAGCGGCACTGGCTCCACCCTCCGGAAAGCAAACCCTGCGAACCATGTCTACGCCTTTTCGCCCGGGCAGGGAATCACCGGAGGCGACGGCTGTCGAAATCATGAACCGCCGGAGGCTACGGCGGTCACCGGAGGCTCCGGCGGCTGTCGATCAGAGGCCGCGAACGGGGGTGGTCAAGGCCGGGAGCCGCCGGAGGCGACGGCGGTCACCGGGTCGGGCCCCGCGAGTGGAGAGGCCCGGGGCAGGAGCCGCCGGCGGTCATCGGGTCGGGCCCCGCGAGTGGAGGTGGCCAAGGCCGGAGAGCACGGAGGATCAGGAGAGCGCCTGCTCGAAGTCCGCCCACAGGTCCTCGACGTGCTCGATGCCCACCGCCACCCGGATCGTGCCCTCCCCGATCCCGTTCCTGACCAGCTCCTCGGCCGTCAGCATGCGGTGGGAGGTGCTGGCGGGGTGAAGGATGAGCGTCTCGACTCCCCCGAGGGACGGGGCCAGCAGCGCCAGCCGTACCGCACCCATGAACCTCTCCCCCGCCGCGCGCCCGCCCGCCAGGTCGAAGGAGAAGACCCCGCCGAAGTCCGGCAGCAGCTTCGCCGCCAGCTCGTAGGAGGGGTGCGAGGGCAGGCCGGGCCAGTGCACGGCGGAGACCGCGGGATGGTCGTTGAGACGGGTGGCCAGCTCGCGGGTGTTGAAGCAGTGGCGCTCCATCCGCAGCGGCAGGGTCTGGATGCCTCGCAGGGTGAGCCACGCGGCGAACGGGTCGGCGGTGGCGCCCAGCTCTGTCGCGAAGGACCACACCTTGCGGTAGAGCTCGTCCGAGGCGAAGACCGCGATCCCGCCGAGCACGTCGGTGTGCCCGCTCAGATATTTGGTCGTGGAGTGGACCACGATGTCGGCCCCGTGCTCCAGCGGCCTGCACAGGATCGGCGAGGCGAAGGTGTTGTCCACCACCGAGATCAGACCGGCCTCGCGAGCCACCGCGCACATGCCGGGCAGATCGGCGACCTGGGTCACCGGGTTGGCGATGGTCTCCAGGTAGACCAGCTTGGTCTCGGGCCGCACGGCCGCGCGCAGGGCCTCCGGGTCGGCCTCGGAAACGTAGGAGACGGCGATCTGGAAGCGCTCGATCAGATCGTTGATCATCCCGGCGGTGCCGCCGTAGAGGGGCTTCTGCGCGATCAGGTGGTCACCGGGCTTGAGCAGGCCGAGCAGTACGGAGTTGATGGCCCCCATGCCCGAGCCGGTGGCCACGGCGCCGACGCCGCCCTCCAGCCCGGCGACGGCCTCCTCAAGTGACCTGACGGTCGGATTCGACATCCGCCCGTACACGAAGGCACCGTCGGGACGCCCCATCCCGTCGGCGAAGACGGCAGGGTCGTCGAAGACAAAACCGGAGGTCTGGTAGATCGGCACCGAGATGGGACGACTGCCGTTCAGCTGCGGGTGAGGAAGATGGACGGTGCGCGTCTCAGGGCGAAGTTCAGTCATGCGTCAAGAATGTCCGGTTAACCAGGTGTTTGTCAGATCCAAACGGTCGAGAGTGACGTACGACCCTTTCCCGCGGGGGCAAAATCATCCGCCCGCAGGACGGCGACACCGGATCCACACCCCCGGCGGTCCGCCGTCCGCGCACCACCGGTTCGCCTCCGGCTTTCCGCCGTCCGCACATCACCGGCGATGCCGGAGACCCGGATACGGCCACCGCATCCCGGCGACTCCCCGGCAGCCCTCCACCGGATCGCGACACCGCTCGGACGAAGTCATGAATTTCTCACTACTGCCCGCCGGGCCAGGCCTCCAGGATCTGAGACATGACAGCGATTCAGGTGGACGGGCTCACGAAGAGCTACGGAGACTTCGCGGCCGTCAAGGGCATCTCCTTCGACGTCGCCCCGGGCGAGATCTTCGCCCTCCTCGGGCGCAACGGGGCCGGGAAGACCACGACGATGGAGGTGCTGGCGGGCTTCCAGGCGCCGGACGAGGGCACCGTCCGAGTGCTCGGGCTCGATCCGGCCAGGGATCGGAGCAGGGTCCGCGCCCGCATCGGGATCATGCTCCAGGAGGCGGGGTTCTTCCCCGACCTGACGGTGGCGCAGACCGTGGACGCCTGGCGCGACTTCGTCGCCGCCCCCCGGCCGCGTGACGAGACCCTGGAACTCACCGGGCTGGCCGCCAAGGCGACGACGAAGGTGCGCCAGCTCTCCGGAGGCGAGAAGCGCCGCCTGGATCTGGCCCTGGCCGTCCTGAGCCGCCCCGACGCGCTGTTCCTCGACGAGCCCACGGCGGGAATGGATCCCGAGGCGCGCAGGAACACCTGGGAGGTCATCCAGAGACTGGCCGGACAGGGCACCACGATCCTGCTCACCACGCACTATCTGGAGGAGGCCCAGCGCCTGGCCTCCTCCATGGCGATCATGGACCAGGGGCTGATCGTCGCCGGCGGCGGCATGGCCGAGACCCTGGCCGCCGAGACCGGCAGGGTCGCCTTCGAACTGCCCTCCTCGGTCCCCCCCGAGGAGCTGCCGGTGCCCGTCACCACGATGGAGGGCCGCCTCGCGGTGTACCGCCTCGCCGACCCCGACCTCACCGCGCGAACCCTGCTGAACTGGGCGAGCGAGCGCGGCCTGCGCCTGCGCGGCCTTGAGGTCCGTACGGCGACGCTCGAAGACCTGTTCCTCGACCTCGCCTCCGGAGAGAAGCACGAGAAGAAAGCGACGGTGTGATCATGTCCGCACGCGATCTGGCGGTGGTGGCCCGCTTCGACAGCCGTCTCTTCTGGCGCGACAAGACGGCCCTGACCACGTCCGTGGGGCTCTTTGTCCTCCTCGGCATCGGGCTCCCGCTCATGATGGACAGGGTCGGCCCGGAGGGCCCGAAGTTCCTGCTGGACATCCATCTGGGGGTGCTCGTGACGTTCCTCACCGTCGCGACGTTCAGCCAGATCGCGACGACGCTCACCGCCCGCCGCGACCAGCTTCTCCTCAAACGGATGCGGACCACCGGGCTGAGCGACCGCGACATCCTCGGCGGCGAGGTGGGCAATCTGGTCATCCAGGCGACGCTGCTGACCGGCGTCGTGTCGGTGGCCCTGTACGCGCTGACCGGCCTGACGATGCCGCGCGACCCCCTGCTGTACCTGGTGTTCGTGGTCGCGGGCTCCGCCGTCCTGTGCCTCCTGGGAGCGGCGTTCACCGCGGTCATCCCACGCACCGAGGTCGCCACCGTCATGACCATGCCGTTCTTCTTCCTGGCCGGTATCGGCGCGGGCGGCTTCGGCCCGATGCTGGAGATGCTTCCCGGCTGGGCCGGCACGGTGCTCGATCTGCTGCCGACCGCCGCGGTCGTGGAGGCGGCACAGGTCGCCTACGCGGCGGACGGCACGTTCCTCGGTGATCTGGGGGCGGCTGCCGTACCGGCACTGAAGCTGGTGGTCTGGGCGGCCATCGGGCTTCTCGCGGTCAGACGCTGGTTCCGCTGGGAGACGAGAAGGTCATAGGTCCACCCGGTCCCCTGGAAGGCAAGAAGGTCGTGGGTTCACCCACATCGCGCAGGCCCCTGGAAGACGGAACGCTCGTGGCCTCGCCCCCTCGCGCCGGCTCCCTGGGAAGACGAGGAAGTCATAGGTTCACACATATGCGGATAACCCCCCGGCGCCTGGCCATCGGCGTGATCGTGCTGATCTCCGTAGGCTTCATGATCTCCGCGGTCATCCTGATCGTCCAGTACGGCGGGTTCACCGGGATCGCCGTGGTCTCGATCGCGCTCCCCGGCTTCTTCGTCCCCCACTTCCTGCACATCCGGGCCGCCCTGCGCGGCGCCGAGCCCGGCGGCCCGACCGTCGGACTGCTGATCCAGGCGATCGCCGCCTACGCCCCGATCGTGCTCCTCCCCGACTCGCTCGGAGGATATTGGTGGGGCATGCCGTCCATCCTGCTCGGCCCGGTGCTCCTGCGCCTGCGCCTGCCGCTCGCCCTCGGCTGCCTGGTCCCGATGACGGTGGTCCATTTCGCCGCCGCGAGCGCCGTCGCGGAATCGGAATTCATGATTCTGAACGGCGTCTACGGCCTCTGCAACCTTTTCGTCACCGGATTCACGATCTACGGGGTGGTGCGGCTGGTGGTCGTCAGCGACGAACTGGCACAGGCCAGGACGGAGCTGGCCGAGGCCGCGGTGCTGCGGGAGCGGCTGCGGATCTCCCGGGACCTGCACGACGGGCTGGGCAGCAGCCTGGCCGCCATCGCCCTCAAGGGCGACCTCGCGCGCAAACTGATCGGGCGCGACCCCGGGGCGGCGGACGGGGAGCTCGCCGAGCTGATCCACGTGGCCAGGGACGCCGCCCAGGACGTGCGGCAGGTGGCGCGGGGCTACCGGGAGGTGTCGCTGACCGAGGAGGTGCACCGGGCGATGGCCCTGCTGGAGGCCTCCGGGGTGAGCTGCCGGACCAGCCTCGCCCCGCTGGAGGTGCCCCGGCAGGTCGACGAGGCACTGGCCTGGGCGGTGCGCGAGGGGACCACCAACGTCGTACGGCACAGCCGCGCGAAGAACTGCTCGATCAGCACCTCCGTACAGGCCGGCGCCGTACGGCTGGAGCTGGTCAACGACGGCGCCCGGGAACGTCGCGCGGACGGCGGCGGGCTGACCGGCCTGAAGGAGCGAGCCGCCGGACTGGGCGGCTCGGTGAGCGCGGAGCGGATCGAGAACGACGGGTTCCGGTTCACGATGGAGGTGCCCGCATGATCAGCGTGCTGCTCGCCGAGGACATGCACATGATCCGGGCGGCGCTCAGCGCGCTGCTGAGGCTGGAGCCCGACATCGACGTGGTCGCCGAGGTCACCCGCGGCGACGAGATCGTCCCCGCGGCCCTGCGCAGCCGGCCGGACGTGGCGGTGCTGGACATCGACCTGCCCGGAGTCGACGGCATCACCGCCTCGGTGGAGCTGCGCGAGAAACTGCCCGGCTGCCGGGTGCTGGTGCTCACCGCGATGGGTCAGCCCGGCCAGGTGCGCCGTGCCCTGAACTCCGGTATCGAGGCGTTCCTGGTCAAAGACGCTCCCGGCGACCGCCTCGCCGACGCGATCCGGCGCACCGCCCAGGGCCTGCGAGTGCTGGATCCCGAGCTGGTCGCCGCGGCCGTCGAGTACGGTGCGAGCCCGCTGACGCTCCGCGAGGCCACCGTGCTCAAGGAGGCCGCACGCGGCGCCCCGGCGGAGGAGATCGCCAGACGGCTACACCTTTCCCCCGGAACCGTGCGCAACTACCTGACCGGCGCCATCACCAGGACGGGTGCCCGCAACACGATCGACGCCATCCGGATCGCCCAGGACGCCGGCTGGATCTAGTCGCCCCGCGCACACCGCTGACCGGGTTCGGCTCCCGCTTCCCGAGACAAACCGGTCGGCGTTCGAAGACGCCGCCCCGTGGTCTCGCGCGACGGCGGCCGGACCCCCGCCACCGGGAACAGCACCTGCTCCGAGACAGCCGGGCCCGAGTCCGGAGTCACCCCCGGACTCATCCGCCCGGAGCCGTCACACGTCGGTGACGCGCAGCCCGGCGTGGGCCTTGTAGCGGCGGTTGATGGAGATGAGGTTGGCGGTCAGCCCCTCGATCTGGTGGGCGTTGCGAAGGCGCCCGCCGTACACGCCGCGCACGCCAGGGATCCGGCCGGCCAGCGCCTGAACCGTGTCGGTGGCCTCGCGGTCGTCGCCCAGGACGAGCACGTCCAGGTCGATCTCGGCGACCTCCGGGTCCAGCAGCAGCACGGCCGAGACATGGTGGAAGGCGGCGACCACGCGGCTGCCGGGCAGGACCTCGGCGGCCTGCTGGGCGGCGCTGCCCTCCTCGACCTGGAGCGCGAAGGCGCCCTGCTTGTCGAAGCCGAGCGGGTTCACGCAGTCGACGACGATCTTTCCGGTCAGTTCGGTCCGCAGGGACTCCAGGGTGGATCTGTGTCCCTCCCACGGGATCGCCACGATCACCACGTCGGCCTCGGCGGCCACGGTCGAGTTGTCCGCGCCGCGCACCGGCCCGCCGATGCTCGCCGCCGCCTCCTGCGCCCGCTCCGCACTCCGCGAGCCGATCAGCACGGTGTGTCCCGCGAGGGCGAACCGCCGGGCCAGACCCTTGCCCTGATCGCCGGTACCGCCCAGGATCCCGATCGAGATTCCGCTCACGTCCGGAATATCAGTGCTCACTTGTCGCTCCTCGGCTGTTCTAGGGATCTTCATTGAAGATATCGCCTGTCCAGATCATCCCAGGAGCGCATTATCGGGACCATCCGGGGGTGACTGGTGCACGATGGAAAGCATGGACGCTGGGGCTGTGTCACTTCTGCGTGAGATCCTGGCCTCGACCGACTGGGTCGAGCGCACCCGCGAGTTCGGTCTCGCCCTCCGTTCGACGCGTTCCCCCGGAGGCCTGCTGGTGGTCGGCACTCCCGAAGAGGAGCCCTGGCACCTGACCGCGCATCTCAGCGACGAGGCCCGGCTCTCCGGCCTGCCGCAGCTCGCCCCGACGCTGGTGCGCTGGGCGCCCGCCCCCGGCGCGCCCGCGCACCTGCGGGTGGGGATGGAGCGGATCGAGCACGCCAGGCGGGGCGAGACCCTGTTCGTGGTGACCGAGGAGCAGGCCCCGGAGGCGCTGCTCGAAAGGGTGAGCGACGCCCGGCGCACCGGAGCGACGATCCTGGCCCTGGACGGCGGCGACCGGAGGCTGGAGGGGCTGGCCCACGACGCGCTGACGATCCCCAGTCACGCGCCGTTCTCCTTCGACGGGGCCCAGCATCTGGTGAGCGCGGCGGCGGGCGAGGGAACCCACCGGCGTTCCGGCCTGCGCGACCGGCTGGCGAGGCTGCTGGACCGGGTCAACGGCCCGCAGATCGGCGACTAGGGCCGGCGCGTCTCGCGGCGCTCGCCGAGCCGGGTCACCAGGCCGTCCGCCGCCTCCCTGAGCGCCGCGACGACCACGGCCTGCACCGGGTCGGGCTCCCCCGAGCGAGTGCGGCTGAGGCGGGTCACGGCGTCCAGTCGGCGGGCGCCCACATTGGGGATGTCGGTGACCACGACCTCCCCCGCCGGGACCTCCAGCAGGGCCATCGACGGCACGATCGCCACGCCGTGCCCCGCCGCGACCAGGGCGAGCGTGGGCGGAAACTCCTCGATCACGTGGACCCGTCGCGGGATGAAACCGTGCAGGGCGGCGAGCCGCTCCAGGGCGTGCCCGCAGGCCTGGTCGGGCGGCCCGGCCACCCAGGGCACGCCGCCCAGGTCCGCGACCCCGCGGGGGATCTCCGTCCAGCCCGGCGGCGCCACGATGCGGTATTCGTCCACGTGGAGGGGGTGGGAGACGATCGACGGCTGAACCGCGACGATCTTGTCGGCGTCCTGCTCGGTGACCGCGAGATCGATCCCGCCGAGCCGGAGCTCCTGGAGCGCGGACGGTCCGTACAGCTCGTGGATGCGCGGTTCGATCTGGGGATGGCGGTCGGCCAGGATGCCCAGCGCGGGCACCAGCAGGTGCCGGATGACCGTGGGGAACGCCGCGATCGCCACCGGACCGGCCAGCCGTTCGGTGAAGCGGATCAGCTCCCGCCGAGCCTCGGCCAGCTCCTCCTCGATCCGCTCGGCGTATCCGGCGAGGACCCTGCCCGCGGGGGTGAGGGAGACCCTGCGCTGCGACCGGTCGATGAGCGCGAGCCCGACCTCCCGCTCCAGCATCATGAGCTGCTGGGAGACCGCCGAGGCCGTCAGATGGAGCGCCTCGGCCGCCCGCATGACGCCACCGCGGCGAGCGACCTCGTGGAGCACCCGCAGCCGTCGGGGATCGATGTCCATACAGCTCAGCTTACGCGGATAGTAAGGAAACTTTATTTGCCCTTCAGCGACAAGAGTGGAAATCATGAGGACATGAGCCCCTTCTCCACCGGCACATGACGCCGGTGTCCCTCTTCGTCAACCTCCTCGGCTGGGTCGGAGCCGGGATCATGCTGTACGGCTACGCCATGGTCTCCACCTCCCGCATGGCCGGGGACGGCACGCCGTACCAGGCGATCAATCTCGCCGGGTCGATCGCCCTGATGATCAACTCGGCCTACCACTCCGCCTGGCCCTCGACGATCCTCAACGTCGTCTGGGGCGTGATCGGCGTCGTGTCCGTCGTCAGGATGGCGGCGGCCCGATCCAGAGAGAAGACGGTGAGCGTCCCGTGACCCGGTTGGTCGAGTTGAGCCATCGCATCATCGAAGGCATGCGCACCTACCCGGGGGTGCCCGGCCCGCGGCTCGGTGTGCATCTGAGCCGGGAGGCCTCGCGCGAGATCTACGCGCCCGGCACCGAGTTTCACATCGGCAGCATCGAGCTGGTCGCCAACACCGGCACCTATCTGGACACTCCCTATCACCGCTATCCGGAGGGGCCCGACCTGTCCGGGGTGCCGCTGGAGGCGATCGCCGATCTTCCCGGCCTGGTCGTACGGGCCGAGGGACTGCGCTCGGTGGGCCTGGACCGGTTCGCGGGAGCCGACGTGCGCGGGAAGGCCGTGCTCATCCACACCGGCTGGGACCGGCACTTCGGCACCGACGACTACTTCCACGGCCACCCCTATCTCGAACCGGAGGCGGCCGGATGGCTCGTGGAGCGGGGAGCCGCGCTCGTCGGGATCGACACCCTGAACATCGACGACACCCCGCCTCGCGGCGAACGGCCCGCGCACACGCTCCTGCTCGGCGCGGGCATCCCGATCGTGGAGCACATGACCGGCCTGGCCGCGTTGCCCGACGCCGGTTTCCGTTTCCACGCGGCCCCGCCGATGGTGGCGGGCCTGGGGACCTTCCCGGTCCGCGCCTACGCCGTCGTTGACGGCCAGGCGCGGCCCCCGGCCGGTTCCGTCTGAATGGTCTAGTCGTCGCCGTCCCAGGCCTTGTCCCCTTCCTTCCACTGCTTGTTACGGTCGGCCGCGGTCTTCAGCGCGTTGGCCGCGGCCTCGCGGCTCTCATAGGGTCCCATCCGGTCTTTGTTAGGGCAGCCCTCGTCGGGCTCGACCGCCATGTGCGTCAGGCAGAACCACCATCGATCACTCATGGGGCAATCCTGCCCAGTGAGAAGCGCAACTAGACTGGGGGACCATGACGACACTGCTCCAGCCCGGGCGAATCTCGCCCCTGCGCAAGGTTCCCGCCCACATCGAGCGGCCGGAGTATGTCGGGAAGAAATCTCCGAAGACCGGAGAGCCCGACGTCAAAACCCCCGAGATCATCGAACGCATGCGGATCGCGGGCAAGCTGGCGGCTCAGGCGCTCGAAGAGGTCGGCAAGCGGGTGGAGCCCGGCATCACCACCGACGAGCTCGACCGGATCGGCCACGAGTTCCTCTGCGACCACGGCGCCTACCCCAGCACGCTCGGCTACCGGGGATATCCCAAGTCGCTGTGCACCTCGATCAACGAGGTGATCTGCCACGGCATCCCGGACGACACCGTGCTGCACGAGGGCGACATCATCAACATCGACATCACCGCCTTCATCGGCGGCGTGCACGGTGACACCGACGCCACCTTCCTGGTCGGCGAGGTGGACGAGGAGTCCCGCCTGCTGGTCGAGCGCACCCGCGAGGCCACCAACCGAGCCATCAAGGCCGTGGCCCCCGGCCGCCAGCTCAACGTGGCCGGCCGCATCATCGAGGCCTACGCCAAGCGGTTCGGCTACGGCGTGGTCCGCGACTTCACCGGCCACGGCATCGGCACCACGTTCCACTCCGGTCTGATCGTCCCGCACTATGACGATCCGTCGCTGGCGGTCACGCTCGAACCTGGCATGACGTTCACCATCGAGCCCATGCTGACGCTCGGCACCATCGACTACGACATCTGGCCGGACGGCTGGACCGCCGTGACCAAGGACCGCAGGCGGACCGCCCAGTTCGAGCACACCATCCTGGTCACCGAGACCGGCCACGAGGTCCTGACCCTGCCCTGAACCGTATTCCCGGGCCGGAGCCCGAGTTCGAAGAGCGCGCCCGCCCCGGCGTCCGGCGACGCCTAACCTCGATGGGGCACCGCCCCGGTGACGGTGGTGCCCTCCCCGAGGACGCCGTTGATGCTGAGCGTGCCTCCGACCTCGGCGAAGTGAGTCCGCATGGCGGTGACGCCCCGGCCCGTGAGCGGGCCGATGAAGCCGACACCGTCGTCGCTCACCGTCATGCGCAGGCCGCTGGGGCCCAGGGTGACGGCGACCGAGACGACGCGGGCGCCGCTGTGCGACTCGACGTTGGCAAGCGCCTCGCCCAGCGTGGCGAGCACGGCTCTGGCCGTGCCGGGAGAAACGTCGTGCGCGGGCAGCGCCCATATCTCGACGGCGATCCCGGTGCGTTCGGCCCACTCGGCGAGGTGCTCTTCCAGCGCCTGGGCAAGGCTACGTCCCTCGTGCAGGCGCAGTTCCTCGGACACCGCTCAACCTTCCTGATCCACATGAAAGCCACCGGTCCCCCGACCGGACATGTGATGGGGCGTGGCATGCGACAACGGAGCGCTGCGCCCGCCATGGTGAGCCCATGTCCTCTTTTGTCAGGTTACTGGAGACGCCTGTGTTAGGCCACCAGGACGCGCCCGCGGCAGGAGCCGAAGACAGGCGGCCGTAACCGTCCGGCTAGTTCTCGCTGTCTCGTTTACTGAGTTTGGCCAGATAGTCGTTGTAGGCATCGAGTTTCGCATCACCGGTGCCGCCCGTGCGGGCCGCGGCGGCGTCGGCCCGGCGGTCGGCGTGGCGGGCCATCCGTTCGTCGTCCCGCCACCACTGGAAGGCCAGGGCGAGGAGCACGATCAGTGTCGGAACCTCCCCAAAGCCCCAGGCGATGGCGCCTCCGGTCTGCTGATCGTGGACTCCGGAGGCACCCCAGGTCCGGCCGAGCTGGTCGTACCACTCGCTGGCCAGCACGGTGCTCATGCTCATCAACGCGAGGCCGAAGAACGCGTGGAACGGCATCGTGACGAACAGCAGGATCAACCGGGCCACGTGCGGCAGCTTGTAGGGGGCCGGATCCACGCCGATGATCACCCAGAAGAACAGGGAACCACTGAGCAGGAAGTGCATCGTCATGACGATGTGGCCGAGATGCTCCTCCATCGCGGCGGGGAACAGCGGGGTGAAGTACAGCGCGTAGGTGGAGACGATGAAGATCGCGGTGGCGACCGCCGGGTGACCGACGAAGCGGAGGAACCTGCTGTGCAGGATCGCGGTCAGCCACTCGCGCGGGCCGCGGTCGCCTCTGCGGGCGGCGGGCTTGAGCGCGCGTAGCGCCAGGGTGACGGGGGCTCCGAGCACCAGGAAGATCGGCACCAGCATGGACAGCGTCATGTGCTCGGCCATGTGCGCGCTGAACAGCACCTTGGCGTAGCGGGAGACGCCGCTCTGGGTGGCGATGATCAGGATCACCACGCCGACGAACCACGCGGCGGTGCGGCCTCCTGGCCAGGAGTCGCCGCGTCGTGCGAGCCGTATGATCCCGGCGAGGTAGAGGCCGCCGAGCAGCGCGATCAAGGTCCCGGAGAACAGGTCGAACCACCACAGCGAGGCCAGGTTGGCCAGCGAGATCTCCGGCGGCATGACGTAGCCGAGCACGTCGAAGGCCTGGTCGACCGGCAGGATCGGCGGCGGCGGGGCGGTGCGGGAGAGCGCGACGGCCAGCCCGACGGCCACGAACATGACGAGGACCTCGCCGGAGGCGAACCGGACGAACGTGCTCGGGCTGCCCGCGGCGAGCAGGGGCAGGGTCCGCTTCCGATGCCACCAGCCGATGAGACCGAGCACCACGAACGCGGCAGTCTTGGCCAGCAGCAGCAGGCCGTAGGCGGAGGTGTAGAGCTCGGAGATCGAGGTGAGCCTGGCGATGACGCTGAACACGCCCGACAGGCCCACGCCGATGAAGCACCACAGCGCCATCGCGGAGAACCGGGTGGCGGCGATCTCCAGTTGTGGCTGCCGGCGCAGCGCGTGCGTGCAGAGCACGGCGAGCCCGCCCACCCAGAGCGCGAGGACCAGCAGGTGCACGGCGACGCCGGTGGTGGCCAGGTCGTGGTTGGGCGAGGAGGCGGAGTGCCCGGTCAGCGCGGGAGGAAGCAGGGTGACCAGCGCGAGCACCAGCAGCCCGCCGGCCGTGCCCACGGTGATCGCCCCGCGGGCGAACAGCGCGATCGCCACCGCGAACAGCACGACCAGGGTGAGCGCGATGCCCTGGGACACCTGGCTGGCGAAGCTGGTGAGCTCGTTGCCGCCGAGCACGTCGGTGACGGGCAGGCCCAGCGCCTCGGACAGGCTGAACACCATCGTGGCGGCCGCCGCGCAGGCCCAGACGAGCGCGATCCAGGAGGCGGCCTTGACATAGGCGAGTGCGGGCTTGCCCAGCAGACCCTTGTCGCTGGGAAGGAAGACCGCGGCGGCCAGCAACGCGCCGATGGTGAGCATACCCGCGGTGTCCATCGTCATCTTGGCCAGCGGCATCCCCCAGCGGGTGAACGCGCCCTGGTCGGGCAGTCCGGGGATGATGCGCGGAGTCGCCGCGCCACTGGCGATCATGGCGATCACCAGCGCGACGACGGCGGCCGCGGCGGCCGCCAGCGCGAGCTTCACGATCCGGCCAATTCCCGCGCGCTCGGCCGCTGCGGCCTGCCCCGGCCTGTTCACGACTGCTTCTTGTTCCGCAGGCTGAAGAACAGGCCGATGCCGATACCGGCCAGACCTCCGACGACGAGCCACATCCAGCCGGGCACACCGCCCGAGGAGGCGGGCTCGTCCGCGCTGTCCGCCGCGAGAGCCGAGCCGGGTGTGCCGGTGGTCGTGGCGTCCACGGGCGCCGCGGTGGGACTCTCCGAGGCGGGCGCAGACGCCTCCTCTGACGTGGAAGCGGACGCGGAGGGGGGTTTCGGGGAACCGACCAGGGTAAAGGGAATCTCCCCCTCTATCGGGTGACCGTCGGAGGAGACCACCCGATAGGCGATGACGTATTCGCCCGGCGGGAGGTCGTCCTTGACCTTCTGGATGACCACGGGACCGTCGACGACGGGCTTGCCGTCCTGGTGGACACCACCGTCCGCGGTGCGCACGATGACGTTCGGGAAGCGCGTCGTGGCGCTGAACGTCAGCCTCACCTCCGTCAGGCTCTCGACCTTGGCGCCCTTCGCGGGATCGCTGCTCTTGAGCGCGTCGTGGGCGAGAGCGGGCGAGGCGAAGGCCGTACCGAGGACGAAAGTGGCGAGAAGCGCGAGGGCGACCGCGACAGGGGAAGTCTTCATAGCACCCATAAGGCTACCGACGCCTCCACGCGGTCTCGACCTCCCCGCCCCCGATCTACAGCCCGACGCAGGCCAGCGCCCGTTTGTAGGCGTCGACGCTGCGGGTCGGCTCGTCGACGCGCTCCAGAACCTGCGCGGCGGTCAGCCACGCGTGGGCGGTGTAGCGGGTGGCCGGCGACTGCTCCAGGCACCTCGCCCCCGTGAGCAGCTCGTCCAGGGCCTGCTCCTGCCTGCCCAGCTCCGCGAGAGCCTGGCCGTACAGGATCCGGGCCTCCGCCTGCATGGCCTGCGGCATTCCGTCGAGCATGGCACAGACCCCCTTCATGTGCTCTCCGGCCCGTTCGGGTTTGTCGAGCAGCAGCTCCACGCGGGCGAGGTTCATCGCGCAGCGCATCTTGTCCAACGGGTTGGCGGAGGTTTCCGCCAGCTCCGCTTCCACCTTGAGCAGCACGTCACGCCAGGTGCCGGCCTGCATGGGCCGCACGGCCAGAAGGACCTCCGCGTAGGCGCTGCGGAGCCGTGCCAGCCGACGGGGATCGCCGTACTCGGACTGGATGGCGAAGGCCCGCTCGACCTGGGCGATCGCCGCTTCGTCCTGCCCGCTTTCGACGGCGACGATCGCGGCGTTCCAGCGCGCCAGAACGATCGACAGCGGTGTGTTGAGGAGCTCGGCGGCGGCGAGCACCTCCGCGGAGAACTGACGGGCCCGGAGCAGATCTCCCCGATCGATGTAGGCGGCGACAAGCTGGGAAGCCAGCCTTATCAAATCGTCGGTCCAGGCCGGCCGCACCGTGCTGCCCAGGATCCGCTCGGCGACCCGCACGGCCTCGGCGAGGTCTCCCTGCTCGCGGTAGCACCGCGAGAGCATGACGGCGACGGTGATCTGGCGATCCGGGGTCATCGGCGCCGACTCGTTCTGACGCAGACCGTTGAGCAGGGCGATCGCCTCGTCCAGGTCTCCGCAGGCCTCGGTCGCCAGGGCCAGGCCGTACTCGGCGTCCAGCTTGAGCTGGGGCAGCCCCGCGAGGCCGCTGTCGGCGAGGAGCTCCGCGTAGCGCATGCGCGCCTCGGCCACCTCGCCGTTGTTCATGGCCAGCTGCGCGTAGCTCAGGACGAGCTCGATCTCCTTCATCTGCTCGGCCGTCACACCGTTGATGAGGTAGGTGAGCGAACAGTCCAGTTTGTTGGCCAGAAGCTCCAGGACCGCGGGCGTCGGAGTACGCTTGCCACTTTCGATCAGGGACACGTAACTGTCTGAAAGTTCTGGATGAGCGAGCTGCGCCTGGGAGAAACCCCGTTGACGACGGACGGTCTTGATGCGCTGCCCGACCAAGTCTTGACCAGTCACGTTACCCCTTGAAAGATATCGTTGAGCAGCAGAACCTACGACAGGAGTCTTCCCCGTGCGCCGACGTCTTGCCTTGCCTGCCCTCGCCACGCTGTTTGCGGCCGTTTTAGCCGTTACCGGCAATGTTACGACCGCCAGCGCTGATTCGTCTGCCCCCCCAGCGGCCGCCCCTCAGTATTCTTCGCAAGGGGACGGGTCCAGCCTGGGCTGGACCTACCCCGAACTGGAGTCCAACCTGGGTCAGACCCCCGTCAATACGGAGTTCAGGTCGGCCTGGACCTACGCCGAATAGGCAAGAGCTCAGCTCGCCTACTTCCCTGCCCATGAGGACGGGCCAGTAGATCGACCGGTGCGACAGGCAGGGAATCTCCACCCGGTGACGAGTTCTTCCATCTAGCGGGTGCCGCGTGGGTCCCACCCTCTTGCGGCACGTAGGGCGGATCATGGCCGGAGATCGCCCCAGCTCTCCCCGGCCACACTCGTCAGCAGAACTAATCGATCTTGAAATTGGAGTGTTCGGCGCGTTTCCCGATCTCTCACAACCGAGAGACGCGCCGGCGCTTCTCCGGCAAGTGTGTCCGATCCACGCCGGGAATGCAGGCCGCCCCTGGAGCACATTCGTCGGCCGGCCCGAAACCGAACGCAATGCGAGAAAACCACATTTTAATGCTAATCGCAAGGGCAAGACGGCGCCCGCTTATCGCGTTTACCAGATATACGCGATGACCCGGCGGCGAAATCGTGACCAAGGCCCATCTCCAAGCCCCGATCCAGGGATTTCGCGCCGGACACCGGGTAATGTGCGCCGGACACGCCACGGACGATTCAGCCACGGAGCGAATGGTTCATTCGGATCCGAGGGCGAGCGGGCCTCCACACTTCGCCTCGATGGCCCGGCCCACCGCTCCCCGGCACCTGAGCAGGGGCTGGAGGACCTCCCGGAAGCCGGTGGGGCCAAAGACGGAAAGCCCCCAACCCCAGGAACAGCAGCCGGTCCAGTGCCCGCCGCGATGTCGTCAGGCCACCTGACCGATCCGGCGGGGCCCCGATCTCACGCCTCGGCCGCCGGGAGCGGGTGCGCCTGGATTGCGCGAAGGGCAGTTAATACACTCCCAATACATTACAAGAAAACAACCCCCCGAAAAAAATGGCTTGAGGCAATGATCGGCTACTATTATCCTCAAAAATCTCGTTTGTCAGCACTGGGACGGACCGAAGCCGAGAGCATTGGGACTAGCCCATGACATTTCTGATACTCGGTAGCCTGACGGTTCGCAATGCCAAGCACGAGACCATTCACATCCAGCGTCTCAAACATCGCCAGCTTCTGGCGACGCTCCTCCTGCGGGCCAATACGCCCACATCCATTGAGCATCTGATGGAGTCTCTGTGGGATGGCACCCCTCCGCCCTCCGCGGAGCGGAACATCAACACGTACGTTCACACGCTCCGCAAGCTGCTCTCTCCCGATGATCTGCGTTCGACGCCGATAGAGACCCAGGCGGACGGATACCTCATCGCCATCGAGCCGGAAGATCTCGACCTGCTCACCTTCCAGACCCGCGTCCGGCAGGGGAGACAGGCGTCCCGCGTCCGCGACCTGGACACCGCTTACCACTACTTCGAGCAGGCCCTCGGTCTGTGGCGCGGCGAGGCCCTGCTCAATTCCCGGGGAAGCCAGTCCCTGGACGACGCGGCGGCTCACCTCTCCGCAGAGCACCTCGCCTCGCTGGAGGAGCTCTCGGAGATACGGCTCAGTCTGGGCAGATACGCCGAGGCCGCGTCCGGCCTGCGCGCGGCGGCCCTCGCCAATCCAACACACGAGCGGCTGTGGGCACAGCTCATGCTCAGCCTGTACGGGGCGGGAGACAGAGCCGCGGCCCTGCGCGCCTACCAGCGATTCAGAAAGGTCGTCGCGGAGGAGACCGGTCTGGAGCCCTGCCAGCCGATTCAGGATCTCCACCAGCGGATACTCGCCTCCGGCAGCGTCTTCGATCTGAGACTTCCGGCAAAATCGATCCATCTCGTCGAAGCGGCTCCGTACGATCCGGTACCCCGCCAGCTGCCGCGCGACCCCGCCGATTTTGTGGGGCGCGGAGAGGAGCTGGTGCAGCTGAGATCGCTGCTCTCCCCGCCGAACGGCAGGCTGCCCCACCATGTCGTCGCCATCACCGGGCCGCCGGGTTCGGGTAAGTCGACCCTGGCCGTACGGACCGCGCACCTGGTCCGCGACCGCTTTCCCGGCGGGCAGCTCTACGCCAACCTGCACGGGGCGACGCCGGGCATCCGGCGGCTCGAACCCCTGGAGGTGCTCGGCAGGTTCCTGCGGGCGCTGGGAGTCGCCCCGCACACCGTTCCCTCCGACGTCGACGAGGCCGCGGCCCTGTGGCGCAGCCTGCTCGACGGCAGGGACGTCCTCGTCGTACTCGACGACGTCGTCGATCTGGCCCAGGTCCGTCCTCTGCTGTCGGTGCCGAAGGGCAGCACGATCCTGCTGACCAGCCGGCAGACCTTCGCCCTGGTCGACAACTGCGTTCATGTGCGGATCAGCCGGATGAGCCAGACGGAGGCGGCCACCATGCTCGCGCGGCTGGCGGGCGCCGAGCGGGTCGCCAGGGACGTCCGGGCGACGACGCGCCTGGTCGGCCTCTGCGGAAACCTGCCGCTGGCCGTGGGCATCGCGGGGGCCAGGCTGGCGAACCGGCCACAGTGGGAGGTGGCCGATCTGGTGGAACGTCTGGAGGACGAACGGCGGCGTCTGCACGAGCTGGAAGCGGGAGATCTCGCGGTCAGCTCCAGCCTGGCGGTCAGTTACGACCTGTTCCTCGGCGGCGCCCATCCCCTCGACCGGACCGCCGCCCACGCGCTGTGCGCGCTCGGTGTGCTTCAGGTGCCCGACGTGACCTCCCACATCATCGGCGCCCTCCTGGACGTTCCCGTCGACATGGCCGAACGCGCCATGGAGCGGCTGGTCGACGGGCATCTCGCGGAGGTGGACGAGACCGGAAGATATCGGCTGCACGACCTGGTACGGCTGTTCGCTGGCGAGCAGGCCGTACGGCAGCAGACGCGGGCGGCCCGCAGTGCCACGCTGGACCGGGCGCTGAGCTCGTACGTCGCGACCACGCGCCTGGCCGTGAAGCTCTCCGGCTACCGGCGCCCGGCGCCGACAGAGGTCGACCTCAGCGCGGATCCCGCCCCGCTCACCTCTGAGGACGAGGCTTGCGAGTGGCTGGAGCAGGAGCTCGCCAATCTCCTGTCTGCCGCCTCCCAGGCGATGGCCGCCCCCGAGGAACGGACCGCCCGCCTCGGAGCCGCCCTCGCCCTCTCCCTCTTCTGGCACCTCCAGCGCTCCGGTCTCCCCTCGCGCCTTCTCGCGATCAACCGGCAGGTCCTCGGCGTCGGGCAGCGGCTGGGTGACCGCAACATCCAGGCGTACGCACACGGCTACATGAGCATGGCCCTCAGCATGACCGGTCACCGCGAGGAGGCCCTGGCCCATGTCCAGGAGGAACTGGCTCTTTTCCGCGAACTGTCCGACCCTCACGGCGAGCAGATCGCCCTGGGCAGCCTCGGGGAGATCCATCTCCTCCTGGGGCGCTACGAGGAGGCGATCGGCTACGCCGAGGCGCAGCGAAGAGTCGCGAAGACGATCGGATACAGGCCGGGTGAGCACTACGCGGCCACCACGATCGGTGCGGCACGCCACAAACTTCGTCAGTTCGATCAGGCGCTGAAGGTGCTGGGCGATGCGCTGACCCAGACCCGCGAGGACGGCAATCTCTACCAGGAGACGGCCGTGCATGAGAAGCTCGGCGACATCCATCTTGACCTGGGAGATCCCGCCTCGGCCAGAATCTGCTACGAGACCGCTCTGACCTGCGCGCATGTCGCGAAGCTGAGCATCGCCGAGCCGTACATGCTCCTCGGCCTCGCCCGATCCTCGCGCCTCCTGGGCGAGTTCGACCAGGCCGCGGTCTACCTGGCCCGTTCCGTCGCGACCGCCCGGGCGACGGGCACCGAGGAGCTGAAGAACGGGCTGGCGGAGGAGGAGGCGGTTCTGGCCGCTCACGGGAGGCCGATCACGGCTCTGACGGGGTCATGACGCCCTGAGAGCCCGCGAACGGTTCCACCCGGCCGGCCGTCGTGAACGGGTCCCCGGCCGTCGTGGACGGTTCTACCCGGCCGGTCGTCGTGAACGGTTCCACCCGACCGGTCGTCGTGAACGGTTCCGGACCGCCGGGTCCCCGATGACCGGGGCGGCCGCAACAGGTGCGGCCACAAGAGTCGCCAATGGCTCCGGCCCGTGTTTCGTCGTGTCTGCCCTGTCCGGCGTCCGGCCCTGCTGATGTACTGCTGTGGTGAGCGACATCGAGACCCGACAGAGCCAGGGCGTCGAGACCCGACGGGGTCAGGGCGTCGGCGAGAGCGTTCTGCGCCCCGACGGAACCCTGAAGGTGACGGGTGAGTTCGCCTACTCCTCCGACCTGTATCTCGCGGACATGATCTGGGGCGTGACCCTCCGCAGCCCGCATCCCTCGGCGTGGATCCGTTCCATCGACGTCGGCCCCGCGCTGACCATGCCCGGCGTGTTCGCGGTGCTCACCCACGAGGACGTGCCCGGCGAGAAGTTCTACGGCCTGGAGCACAAGGATCAGCCGGTGCTGGCCGTCGACCAGGTCCGCTACCAGGGCGAACCGGTCGCGCTGGTGGCCGCCGACCACCCCGAGCGCGCCAGGCGCGCGGCCGAGGCGATCGTCGTGGAGTACGAGCTCCGCGAGGCTGTCACGGACCCCCGCCGGGCCGCCTTCGACCCCTCCTACCCGAGGGTCCACGACCACGGCAACGTGCTGCGCCACCAGCCGGTGCGGGTCGGCTCCGACTTCGAGGCCCCCGTGGTCGTCACCGGGGAGTACGAGGTCGGCATGCAGGACCAGGCCTTCCTCGGCCCCGAGTCCGGTCTGGCCGTGCCGGCCGAGGACGGCGGGGTGGACCTGTTCGTCGCCACCCAGTGGCTGCACGTGGACCGCGACCAGATCGCGCCGTGCCTCGGGCTTCCCGAGGAGAAGGTACGGCTGTCGCTGGCCGGGGTGGGCGGCGCGTTCGGCGCTCGCGAGGACCTGTCCATGCAGGTCCACGCGTGCATGCTGGCGCTGCGCACGGGTCGCCCCGTGAAGATCGTCTACAACCGCGAGGAGTCGTTCTTCGGTCATGTCCACCGGCACCCGGCCTGGATGCGCTACGAACACGGCGCGACCCGCGAGGGCAGGCTGCTCTACGTCAGGGCGGAGATCCTGCTCGACGGCGGCGCCTACTGCTCCTCCTCCCCCGCCGTGGTCGGCAACGCCGCATCCCTGGGGGTGGGACCGTACGAGGTGGACAACGTCTGGATCGACGCCTACGGCGTCTACAGCAACAACCCGCCCTGCGGCGCCATGCGCGGCTTCGGCGCGGTGCAGGCCTGCTACGCCTACGAGTCGCAGATGGACAGGCTGGCCGAGGCCTGCGGGATCTCCCCGGTCGAGATCCGCGTCCGCAACGCCGTCTCCCAGGGCTCGACGCTGGCCACCGGGCAGGTGATCGACACCCCCGCACCGCTGGCCGACATGCTCCGCGAGCTCGCCGCGATGCCGCTGCCCGCCGTCGCCGACGACCCCGGCCTGCTGGACATGCCGGGCGGCGTCTCCCAGACCACCCACGGCGAGGGCGTACGGCGGGGCGTCGGATACGGCGTCGGCATCAAGAACATCTGCTTCTCCGAGGGCTTCGACGACTACTCCACCGCCCGGGTCAGGGTGGAACTGCTCGGCGGCGAGCCGCACGTCCTGGTGCACACGGCGGCGGCCGAAGTGGGTCAGGGCCTGCTGATGGTCCAGGCGCAGATCGCCAGGACGGAGCTCGGCATCGACAGGGTGACGGTCGCGAAGGCGGACACGACGGTGGGCTCGGCCGGGTCCTCGTCGGCCTCCCGCCAGTCGTATGTCACCGGCGGCGCGGTCAAGACCGCCTGCGAGGCCGTGAGGAAACGTCTGGAGGATCTGAGGGCCGACGGATCGTCGCTGGTCGAGGTGCTGGAGCGGACCGGCGCGGTCGAGGAGACCCGGGAGTACCGTCACCGGCGCACCTTCCCGATGGATCCGGTCACCGGGCAGGGCGACTCCCACACCCAGCTCGCACTGTGCGTGCACCGCGCGGTCGTGGACGTGGACGTGGAGCTCGGCCTGGTCAAGGTGGTGGAGCTGACGGCCGTCCAGGACGTGGGCAAGATCATGAACCTGCTCGCCCTGGAGGGCCAGATCCACGGCGGCTCCGCGCAGGGGCTGGGACTGGCGCTGATGGAGGAGATCCAGGTTCGCGACGGAAGGGTGCTGAACCCGTCCTTCACCGACTATCTGATCCCCACCATCCTCGACATGCCTCCCATGAAGGTGTCGATCCTGGAGAACCCCGACCCGCACTCCCCCTACGGCCTGCGTGGCGCGGGCGAGCCCCCCACCCTCTCCTCCACCCCGGCGGTGGCCGCCGCCGTACGGGCCGCCACCGGCCTGCCGCTGCCCCGCGTGCCCATCCGCCCCCATGACATCGCACTGAACGGGTAGGAATCGGTCGCCCCCTGTCCGCGAGGGGGAAGTCATGGATCGGTTCTTCGAGCTGTCGGAGCGGGGGTCGACGGTCGGCCAGGAGATCAGGGGCGGCCTCACGACGTTCATGGCCATGGCCTACATCATCCTGCTGAACCCGATCATCCTCGGCGGCGCCACCGACGTCACCGGAGCGAAACTGTCGATTCCGCAGCTCACCACGTCGACCATCCTCGCGGCGGCGGTCAGCACGATCCTGATCGGGCTGGTGGGCAACGCCCCGTTCGGCGTCGCGGCGGGACTGGGCCTGAACGCGGTGGTCGCCTACCAGGCCGCACCGCTGATGACCTGGCCGCAGGCCATGGGACTGGTCGTGCTGGAAGGACTGCTGATCATCGTGCTGGCGGCCTCCGGGCTGCGCCGCCTCATCATGAACAGCATCCCGCTCGCTCTGAAACACGCGATCAGCGTGGGGATCGGCATGTTCATCACGCTGATCGGGCTGGTGGACGCCGGGTTCGTCGGGAGGGGGACGGGAACGCCGGTACAGCTCGGCAGGACCGGTCACCTGACGGGCTGGCCGGTGGCGGTGTTCTGCATCGGCCTCCTGCTGATAATCGTCCTCTTCGTGCGCAGGATCCGGGGGGCCATCCTGATCGGCATCGTGGTCACCACCGTGCTGGCCATCGTGGTCAATTCGGTCGCGACGGTCCTCCCGGAGTCCTGGGGAATCGTGGTCCCCCGGGTGCCGGAGGGGGTGATAGCGGTGCCGGACTTCGGGCTGGTCGGCCAGGTGGACCTGTTCGGCGGATTCGCCCGCGCCGGGGTGCTGACCGCGGGGATCATCCTGTTCACCCTGGTGCTGTCGGGGTTCTTCGACGCGATGGGCACGATCATCGGGGTGAGCGACGAGGCGAGCCTGGTGGACTCCCAGGGCCGGGTGCCCCGGCTGGGAGCCATCCTGACCGCGGACGGCGTGGCCGTGGCGATCGGCGGGTTCGCCAGCGCCTCGGCGAACACCGTCTTCGTCGAGTCGGCGGCCGGGGTCGGCGAGGGGGCCAGGACCGGGCTGGCCGCCCTCGTCACCGGCGCCCTGTTCACCGTCACCCTGTTCTTCACCCCGCTCGCCACGGTCGTCCCGTCGGCGGCCGCGTCTCCCGCGCTGGTGCTGGTGGGCGCCCTGATGATGACCCAGGCCAGGAACGTGCCCTGGGAGAATCTGACCCTGGCGATCCCGGCGTTCCTGATGATCGTGCTGATGCCGTTCACCTACAGCATCACCAACGGCGTGGGCGCGGGCGTGATCTCCTACACGGTCATCCAGGCGACACTCGGCAGGATCCGGGAGATCCCGTGGCTGCTCTGGGTGATCGCGCTGATCTTCGCGGCGTACTTCGCCATCGACGGCATCGAGGAGCTGATGTTCTAGGTCATGTCACCGGAGTCGCAGGCGACGCCGTTCTTGTCCTTGTCGACGTACCACTTGTACTCCTCGTGGGTCTCCTTGAAGTAGGGCCCGTAACCGTCCTTGAACGCGGCCTTGCAGTCCGGGTACCTGTGATCGAGGCCTCCCTCCCCGGAGCGGGCGGCCCCCGCCGTGGACGTGGTGACCGGCCGGGTGACCGGTGTGGTGACCGGCGAGCGCGTCGTGGCCGGCCCGGCGGCCGGTGCGATCGTCGGGGACGAAGCCGTCGGCTGCGAGGTGGTTCCGGCGGGCGGGGTCGCGCCCGGCGGGGACACCGGCTGGTTCGAGGGACCGGACGTGACGGTCGGCGAGGTCGGCTGAGGCTGGCCCGTCGGCGCCCCGGTTCCGCCGGTTCCGCCGGTTCCGCCGGTTCCGCCACCGAGGAGTCGCACGACCATGGCGTCCGCCTGCTCCTTGGTGAAGGAGCCCGCGATGCTCAGGCTGTCATCGGTGATCACCTGGGCGACCCGGGGGGCCGCCACCACCTTCTCCCCCACGACGATCGCGATCGGCTGGTTGACAGCCTCCTGGGTCAGGTCGTTGATCTGCTCGCGAAACGCGGGAGCGAACGCGATCCTGACCGAGTAGGCGCCGCTCTTCTCCTGGACGGCCTCGATCTTCCGTACGGCGTCCACGTTCACCCCGGCGGCGATCGTGTAGCAGGTCTGCCCCTGGTCGTCGGGAACGCCCTCGGGGGTCGTGCAGGATCCGGCCTGTGTCCCGGTCACCGGGGCGAAGTGGATGGGGATCGACAGACGCCTGGGCGGCGTGCCGCCGAGAGGCATGTCCGGGTTCCTCGTCATGAGCACCGCGATGGTGCTGAGCACCCCGGTGATCAGTACGACGACGACCAGGGCGGCGATCAGGATCCCGGTGGTGACCCGGCTCGCCCTGGGGTCACCCGGCACACCGCCGGGCGGACTCGCCTCGGGGCCGCGCGACCTGTGCCTGCCGCGCGGCGGCACAGGCGGCACCGGCGGCACCGGCGGCACCGGCGGAATCGGCGAACCGGGTGGGCTTCCCGCCGGCCCTTGCGAGCCGGGCGGAGGCTCGGGCGGTCCCTGCGGACCGTCGAACGGTTCCTGCGGGCTGGAGAAAGGCTCGGAGGGCACGGATCCGTAGGGGCCGGACGGCTCCGGACCACGGGGCCCGGCCGGAGATTCCTGCGGGCCCGAAGGGTAGTCATAGGGACCGGCCGGAGGTGCTTGAGGATCCGAAGGATCGTCATAGGGACCGGGCGAAGGCTCCCGCGGGTCCGAAGGATGGTCGTAAGGACCGGGCGAAGGCTCCCGCGGGTCCGAAGGATGGTCGTAAGGACCGGGCGAAGGTTCCCGCGGGTCCGAAGGATGGTCGTAGGGCCCCGCCGGAGATCCCTGCGGATCCGGAGAAGGGGTATGGGGCGACTCGAACCAGGATTCCCGCGAGCCCGAAGGGTCGCTGGGAGATCCTGCCGAAGGTTCCTGCGTACCGGAGGGAAAGCCATATGGCTCGGGGAAGGCTCCCCGCGTCCACAGAGAAGGCTCACGAGACCCGGCCGGAGGTCCCTGCGGCACGGGCGGCCCACCCGGACCCTCGTGCATCTCCATGTCACATCCCCGTATTCCTCGCATTTGCTCGCGGCGAGCCTACCGATCAGCGCAGGAAGGCGGGTAACCAGACGGTCAAGACCGGCGTCGAAAACACGGAGACCGGCCGTGATTGACATCCTGTCACCAACATTGACCAATTCCTTCCATGCTGCACATAGTGGCTGCTCTCCGGGGAACGCAGAGTGAAAGTGACGCCAGATGCGCACCTGGAGGAGCCGTGAAGATCTCAGTTCCCCGTGAGGTCAAGAACCGCGAATACCGTGTGGCCCTGACTCCCGCCGGAGCCCATGAGTTCATCCGGCACGGCCACCGGGTCTTCGTCGAGAAAGACGCCGGAGTCGGATCCTCGATCCTCGACTCCGACTTCCTCAGCGTGGGCGCGACCATCCTGAACTCGGCGGACGACGTGTGGGCCGAGGGGGACCTCGTCCTGAAGGTGAAGGAACCGGTCGCCGAGGAGTACCACCGGATGCGCAAGGGGCAGGTGCTCTTCACCTATCTGCACCTGGCCGCGTCGGAGGCGTGCACCCGGGCCATGCTCGAATCCGGTGTCACCGGCATCGCCTACGAGACCGTGGAGACGCCGGACGGCTCCCTGCCGCTGCTGGCCCCGATGTCGGAGGTGGCGGGGCGGCTCGCCCCGCAGGTGGGGGCGTACCACCTGATGCGTCAGGGCGGCGGGCGAGGCGTGCTGATGGGCGGGGTGCCGGGCGTGCACGCGGCCAACGTGGTCGTGATCGGCGCCGGGGTCTCCGGCATGAACGCCGCGACCATCGCGATGGGCATGCAGGCAGAGGTGGTGCTGCTGGACAAGAACATCGACAGGCTCCGCCAGGCGGATCTGATCTACCAGGGCCGCTGCATGACGGTCGCCTCGAACACCTACGAGCTCGAGCGCGCGGTCCTGGCCGCGGACCTGGTCATCGGCGCGGTCCTGGTGCCCGGCGCGAAGGCTCCCAAGCTGGTCGGCAACGAGCTGGTCTCGCGGATGAAGCCCGGCTCGGTCCTGGTGGACATCGCCATCGACCAGGGCGGCTGCTTCGAGGGCTCCCGGCCCACCACCCATGACAACCCGATCTACCAGGTGCACAACTCGGTGTTCTACTGCGTGGCCAACATGCCGGGCGCGGTCCCGCACACCTCGACGTACGCGCTGACCAATGTGACCGTGCCCTATGCCCTGGCGATCGCCGACCTGGGCTGGCTCGAAGCCCTGAGGAACGACCCCGCGCTGGCCCTCGGGCTGAACACCCACGAGGGACACCTGACCAACCCGGCCGTCGCCGAGGCTCAGAGGATGAAAGCGGTCCCCCTGGAGCGGGTGCTGGCCCGATAGCGCTCCGCGAAACGGAGCCCGGATCGGGAACTCCGGTTCCGCCCGGCGCACGTATCGATCCGTTGGGCGCTCAGCGGGCCGACCGGAAAGGGCCGATCCGCCGGAGCGCCCGACGGATCGGGTCGACCGGTTCTTCCGTCGGGGAATACAGCTTTCGCGCCGTTCTTCCGCCGTCTTCCGTCCTGCCGGTACGGCTCCGCAGGGCGGAGCCGTACCGGAGGTCAGCCGGTCGGCGAGCTGCTGGGCGCGGAGGTCACGGGCGCGTCGGTGCCCGCGGTCGAGCTCGGCGCCGCCGTCGGCGTGGTCTCCGGAATCGGGGCGTCGGCGGCGACGGTGCTCACGCCGCCGTCACAGGCCGCTCCGAGCTCGGGGGTCTCCGCGCTGTTGTTCTTGTACGTGCTGATGAACTTGGGCAGACGCGGGTCTTCCGCGCTGTCCAGCTTGAGCTGCTTGTTCCAGGAGCTCGCCACGACCTTGGCGGGGAGTCCCGGGTAGGGGCTCAGGAGCATGTAGTCCTTGGAGGCCAGCTCCTTCAGCTTGTCCACCTGAGCCTTGGGCAGATCAGGCTGGTAGGTGATCCACACGGCGCCGTGCTCCATCGAGTGGACGGCGTTCTCGTTGTTGAGCGGCTGATCGTAAATGCCGCAGTTCTGCCACGCCGGGTTGTGCTCGCCACCGACCGGCGGGTTCTCCTTGTACTTCACCTTGGTCTGTACGTGGAGGCTTCCCGGGTATTTGGCACTCGTGACGGCGTCCAGTGACGTCGTCGCCCGTTCCTTGACCAGGTAAAAAGCAACAAACCCAACGAGCACAAGGATGACGGCGCCTCCAGCGCCCCACATCAGGAACGCGGTCCGGCGTTCCTTGCGCTTCTGCTCTGCACGCATCCTGACGAGATGGTCTCGCCTCGACTGCGCCTTTTCCTTGGTCATCGGGCCTCCAGCCGGCAAACAACTCCGGTCACCCTATGCCCTACCGGCGTATGCAGAGAATAAGCGATCGGCAAAGCGCGGTACGGCGACGATTCACGACAGTGGGTACTCTGGATGAGCTATGGAAATCCCTGTTGAAGAGGTTCCAAAATCCAGGCGTGGCGTGACGCTCGGCGTGCTGTTCGGCTTTCTGGCCGTGGGGGCCATCCTCCTGTTCCTCGTCGGGAGGACCACGACCCCCACCGACGCCTCGCCCGAGGCGGGGTTCGCCCGCGACATGGCCACGCACCACGCCCAGGCCGTCGAGATGGCCTTCATCGCCAGAGACGGCAGCACGGACGAGTCGCTGCGGCGGCTCGCCTACGACATCATCATCACGCAGACGGCCCAGCGCGGGATCTTCACCGGCTGGTTACAGCAGTGGGGCCTGAACCAGACGGGCGAGCGGCCGGAGATGGCCTGGATGACCGGTCACAGTCACGGTGTAACGGCTGCGGCGCCTACCACGATGCCCGGTATAGCCAGCAAGGACGACATCAAAAGGCTCACTGACGCCAAAGGTAAGGAGAAAGAGATCCTCTTCCTCCAGCTCATGATCCGCCATCACGAAGGCGGCGTGCAGATGGCCCAAGGCTTGCTGAAACTGTCCGACCGGGACGAGGTGACCACGATGGCTCAGCACATCGTCGACGGGCAGACCAGTGAGATCAGTTTGATGACCGACATGTTGAGGCAACGCGGCGCCCAGCGGCTGCCTTCCATCCTTTAATAGTGTCGGCGCGTCCCTGTGCGGCCGGTTTCCGGCCAGGGCAGCATGGAGCCAACCTGGCCGGAGGAAAAAATGGTGAACGACGAGCCGGAGAACCGCCTGGAGGTGAGCATCTCCGCCGAGGTCGAATCGGGGCAATACGCCAATTTCGCCTCCGTGTGGCACACCCAGGATGGCTTCGTGCTGGACTTCGCGGTGATCACCAGACCACCCCAGCTGGCCAACGACCCCTCTTCCGGCCAGCACTTCGTCAGCGTGCCCACCCGGATCGTCAGCCGGATCCGCATCCCTCCGAGCCAGGTGTTCGAGTTGATGAAGGCCCTCGAACAGCAGCTCACCGCCTACGAGCACGAAACCGGCCACAAGGCCTGACGCGCCCGGACCTCAGATCACGGTGACGGTTCCGCCGATGGGCGGGACCGTCACAGGCTCCGGGCAGTGCCTCACGCCTGCCTCACGCCTGCCTCACGCCGACGAGTCCATCTCCTCCGCCAGGGCGGCGGCGAAGGCGTCCACGTCTGCCTCGGTGGTGTCGAACGCGGTCATCCAGCGAACCTCGCCGGTGGCCTCGTTCCAGGTGTAGAAGCGGAAGCGCTTCTGGAGGCGCTCGGTCACGTCACGGGGCAGGATCGCGAAGACCGCGTTGGCCTGCACGGGGCGCGGGACCTCCACGCCGTCGATGCCCCTGACCGCGACGGCGAGCCGCTGGGCCATGGCGTTGGCGTTGCGGGCGTTGCGCAGCCACAGGTCGCCCGCGAGCAGCGCCTCGAACTGCACCGAGACGAACCTCATCTTGGAGGCGAGCTGCATGGAGCTCTTGCGCAGGTAGCGCAGGCCGCGGACGGCGTCGGGGTTGAGCACCACGACGGCCTCGCCGAACATCAGCCCGGCCTTGGTCCCGCCGAAGGACAGCACGTCCACACCCACGTCGGTCGTGAACGCGCGTAGCGGCACGTCCAGCGCGGCGGCGGCGTTGGTGGCGCGCGAGCCGTCGAGATGAACGACCATGCCGAGTTCGTGGGCGTGGTCACAGACCGCCTTGATCTCGGCGGGAGTGTAGAGCGTGCCCAGCTCGGTGGTCTGGGTGATCGAGACGACCTTGGGCTGAGCCCTGTGCTCGTCGCCGAACCCCCACGCCTGCCTGTCGATCAGGTCGGGGGTGAGCTTGCCGTCCGGGGTGGCCACGGGCAGCAGCTTGAGTCCCGCGGACCGCTCCGGCGCCCCGCCCTCGTCGGTGTGGATGTGCGCCGAATCCGCGCAGACCACCGCCTCCCAGTGGGCGGTCATCGCGCGGAGCGCGACCACGTTGGCACCGGTGCCGTTGAACATCGGCCAGGCCACGGCCTCCGGTCCGAAGTGCCCGCGGAAGATCTCCTGCAGCGCCTCGGTGTAGACGTCGTCGCCGTAGGCGGTCTGATGCCCCTCATTGGCAAGTGCCAGGGCCTGGAGGATCTCCGGGTGCACCCCGGCGTAGTTGTCGCTGGCGAAGCCCTTCACCAGCGGGTCGTGCCTGCGAATCGCGTCCGTCACTTCTTCCCCTCAGCGAAGCGGTCCGGCGGTGCGTGGACGGCCGGCCGCTGGTTGTGCCTGTCTCCTCATCCGCGGGTGAGGTCCGATCCGGCGCCGTTCACGGATGAGGTCCGACCTGACGCTCCCCCGCGGCGAGGCCCGATCCAGTGCTCACTCGTACGTGAGGCCCGACCTGACGCTCACTCGCGGGCGAGATCCCATCCGGTACTCACCCGTGGGCGAGGTCCGATCTGGCGCTCACTCGCGGGCGAGATCCCATCCGGTACTCACCCGTGGGCGAAACCCGGTCTGGCGCTCACTCGTGAGTGAGATCCAATCTGGTGCCGTTGGCGTCGGTGTCCCAGAGGCCGTCGATCGCCGTGGCGAGGTCGTCGACGTCGGTGAAGCCGGGAAATCTCTTCTCCGGACTCGCCGCACGCATGCCGTCGTGCACGAGCGCCTTGACGACCAGGATATTCGCGGTGGAGGCGGTGCCCTCCAGCGCGTCGGCGAAGGCCAGGGTCCAGGCCTCGGAGGCCGCCTTGGCCGTGCCGTACACCGCGCCGCCCTGGGTGGGGCGCTCGGCCGCCTTCGCGGAGACGATGGCGAACCGGCCGCGCTCGCTGGCTTTGAGCAGTGGCTCGAAGGCCAGCGTGACGTGCTGGAGAGTACGGATCAGCAGATCGTGAAGGAGGTCCCAATCTTCCAGCCTGGTCTCGGCGAAGGTCTTGGACCCGCGCCAGCCTCCGACCAGGTGCACGACCCCGTCCACCCGGCCGTGCTCGGCCCCGATGGACTCCGCGAGGTCCTTCACGGCGTCGAAGTCGAGCAGGTCGACCTGCCGGTGATCATGCTTGACCGGGCGATCGCCGGCTCGTTCCCCGCGCCCCGCGACCTGGTCCGGCTGCTCCACCGTCATCCCGTGGTCGCCGGACCGGTCCACCCCGATGACCGTGTGCCCCTGGCCCGTGAATCGGCGGACGGCGGCCTGGCCCGCGGGACCGGACGCGCCGGTAACAACGATGATCATGCTCGGATGCCCTTCGTGGAGTCGACGACATCGCCGAGCTTACGGCGCAGGGCCTCGTAGAACATGCTCAGGGGGAACTCGTCGGGCAGCACCGCGTCCACCACGGCCTTGGTGCTGTTGCTCGCGGGAGGACTCCCTCCGGTCGCCCGGGGGTCCTCGACGGGCAGCGCGTCCACGCCGCGAGCCCAGACGGAGGCGGGGTGCGGCTCCACGTAGGCCGCGACGAGCTGGTGCGCGGCCAGCCAGTGGGCGAGCTTGGAGCGGTCGATGCCGTCGCGATAGAGCTTCTCCACCTCGCCGCGCAGGTCGGCGACACCGTCGGCGAGCCGGTCCCAGTCGACGCTCAGCCGGTTGTCGGTCCACCTGACGACACCGTTGCGGTGCAGGTAGGAGAAGAGCAGCTGCCCGCCGAGCCCGTCGTAGTTGCGGACCCGGGCACCGGTGATCGGGAAGCGGAACAGCCTGTCGAACAGGATCGCGAGCTGGACGTAGCGGGCGTGCGGCACGCCCTCCCCCTCCAGCTTGACGGCCTCGCCGTACGCGGTCAGGTCACAGCGGAGCTCCTCCAGGGCGTACAGCCAGTACGGCATGCGCTGCTTGATCATGAATGGGTCGAACGGCAGGTCGCCGTGGCTGTGCGTACGGTCGTGGATCAGGTCCCAGAGCACGAAGGTGTCCTGGGCCAGATCCTGCGACTCGATCAGCCGGGTCGCGTCCGGCGGCAGCGCGAGCTTGAGCGTGGCGGCGGCGGCCCTGCTCACCGCGCGGAACCGGGCGGCCTCCCGGTCCGCGAAGATGCCGCCCCAGGTGAAACGGGCCGGGGCCTCGCGGACGGCGATGGTCTCGGGGAAGAGCACCGCGGAGTTGGTGTCGTAGCCGGAGGTGAAGTCCTCGAAGGCGATCGGCACGAACATCGGGTTGTCGTAGCGGGTGCGCTCCAGCTCGGCCAGCCACTCCGGCCAGATCGTCCGGATCCAGACGGCCTCGATGTGGCGGAAGGTGGTGCCGTTCTGCGTGTACATCGGGAAGACGACCAGGTGCTCCAGGCCGTCCACCCGCTGGGTGTCGGGGTGGAAGGCGTCGAGCGAGTCCAGGAAGTCGGGCACGCCGAGGCCCTGCTCGACCCACTTGCGGAAGTCGGCGACGACGGCGGTCAGGTAGGCCTCGTCGTGGGGGAAGCGGGGCGCGAGCCGTACGACGTGGTCGACGATCTCGGAGACCAGCTCCGCCGCCCGGCCGCGATCTCCCTCGATGGAGCCGTCCTTCGCCTGCAGAGGCTTGATCGCCTCCACGGCGTCCTTGAGCCCCCGGAAGGCGGCTCGCGCCTCCGACTCCCTGGTGTCCGCCGGGACGGGCACGCGCGCGACCCAGGTGACGAGGTTGCCCCAGAGGGCGGCGTGATCGTAGTCGCCGATCGAGTCGTCGCCGAACAGGTCGGAGTCGGCGATCACCACGACGCGGCCCCTGCCGTGCCGTACGGCCACGGCCAGGGGCCTGCCGGCGGGGTCGGCGGTGGGCGATGTCCGAAACAGCACGGTCGCGTGCCCGGGGGCGGTGAGCACGCCGGACCGGTAGAAGCAGGCGCGGCGGGCCCCCGCGAGGAGGTCCTGCCCGGACGCGTCTCCGGTCGTGTCCGCCGGGGTGCCGAGAACCCAGGAGGCCACGCCGTTGTGAGCGCTCCTGGGGTCCCGGACGAGGGTGTGCTCGACGCCGACGCCGAAACGGGCGAGCAGTTCGGTGACGTTGCTGCCGTACTTCTCCTGCTCGTACTCGGCCAGCACGATCAGCCCGCCGCCGTCCACGACGTACTCCTCGATCGCGTCGAGCTCCTCGACGGGCAGGACGGGGCTGCCCAGGCCGGTGGTGCGCTCCCAGCGCTCGGCGGACGGATGAGCGATCACGAAGACGTCCCGCGCGTTCAACAGGGCCGGGGTGATCGGGCCCTCGGTGTGCGCGGCGACGGAGTGCCCGAGACCGCGCAGCAGTCCCGCGGCGCGGGCGTAGCTGCTGTCGTCGGGGTGCCCCGGATTCATCGTCTCGGCCACGTCCCGCCGGATGGTCCATGACTCGCTGTGTGCCTCGTCGAACAACACCTGCGGGAAAGCTCGCACGATAAATCCTCCCTCACATGAGATCTAATTACGGAAAATATACACAATAGGTACAAGCGTTGACACATCTCTTACGGTCGATCTAGGTCCGGGCCCTCGAAACCGCCGCCGAGCGACCCGCTCCGAGGTGAGGACGTCTCGGGGCCGGCGATCGGCGGGGCGCCCGCGGACGGCTAGGCATCCTCCGGCCCAAGCGGGCGCCCGGATCCCGTGTGGACGGAACGACCGGCCCGGGTCGCTGAGACACCCATTGACACCGTGGTTCGGGAAGATCAGCCTGGTGGCGTGAATTCTGACGGTGCGACCTTTCTGCGAACCGATCCCGAGCGGTTCCGTGCCGAGACCGACGCTCCGGCCCCGGCGTCACGGGTGCCGTCGCCGCCCGAACCGGGAGCGACGGTGGACGACGGCACGGCCGTCGTGGAGTTCACCGGCGCCCGGGGCGGCGTGGCCCCGCTCACCTGGGGACAGTCGTCGATCTGGCGGCTGACCACGTGGCGGGCCGACGGCGACTCCTACTTCAACATGCCCTGGACGCTGCCCGTCTACGGCAGGCGCGACCTCGACACCGTCCTGGGGGCCCTGCGCCGCCTCCTCGAACGGCACGAGACCCTCCGGACGAACTTCCGGCGGTCCCCCGGCGGCATGGTCCAGCACGTGACGCGCGAGGGACGGCTGACGGTCCGGGTCGTCGACGGCGGGCACGCCAGACCTCTGACCGCCGCCAGGGAACTGGCCGCCGGCCTGGCCGCTGCGGCGTTCGACTACGAGGCCGAGCTGCCGGTGCGATGCGCCGTCGTGACGATCGGCGGACGGCCTCGCGCCGTGGCCTTCGGCCTGTCCCACCTGGCAGCTGACGGAGGAGCGCTGGGCCTGCTGGCGGCCGACTGGCGCGACCTGCTGTCCGGGAACGAGCCGCCCGAACCCACCTGGCAGCCGATGGACCAGGCCGCCTTCGAGCGCGAGGGGCCGGGCGCCGTACGCGGGGAGAGAGCGGTCCGATACTGGCAGGCGGTGCTGGAGAAGGCGCCCGCGTTCATGTTCGACTACCCCCGCCACCCGGCCGGAGAGCCGAGGTTCATCCGGATCCTCATGAGGTCGGTCGCACTCGGCGCCGCCGCCGACACGCTGGCGGCGCGCTGGTCGGTCAGCACGGCCAGCGTGCTGACCACGGCGAGCGCCGTACTCCTGTCGACCCTGACCGGGCACCGGCGGATAGCCATGCAACTGATCGGGGCCAACCGGCACGATCCCCGGATCGGCGCCCTGGTGGGCCCCGCCGCGCAGGACGGGATCTTCATGCTGGAACTGCCGGGCGGGACCCTGGCGGAAGCCACCCGCATCGGGCACCGGCAGGCCCTGACCGCCTACCGCCACGCGCACTACGAACCGCTGGGGCTGATGGCGATGCGCGAGGAGGTGGGCCGCAGACGGGGTGGGCCCATCGACCTGTCGGCCTATTTCAACGACACGCGGGGCGGCGGCGACTGGCCCGACCTGCCCGCGCTGGATCAGCCGGGAGACCCCGCCGCGATCGCCGCCCTCACCGGACGGACCACGTTCGCCCCGGCCGGCTCCTGGGATCACGTGGACGCCACCACGGTCCAGTTCATCATCGGCCCGGCCAGGGAAACCTGCGAACTCCACCTGCTGGCCGACACCGCCTACCTGCCCCGGACCACGGTCCACACGCTGCTGCGGGGGATGGAGACCCTGCTGGTGCGCGCCGTCGCCGAGGACGTGCCGCTCGACGCGGTCGCCGCACTGTGCGGCATCACCCCGGTCGATCGTCCTCCGGGTTGGGAACGTTCCCAACCGGACCCTGCCGGAGAGGCATCGGAGGCGTCCGGACCCGCTCGGGCCGGTGGCGATCGTGCTCACGGCGAGACGGCGGAGGCGTCCGGACCCGTCGTGGCCGAGGCGGTCGGCGGGTGAGCCGCCGGTCCTCCCGGGGCCGTCGTCGTGTTCCCACTCCCGCGGCCGCCCGGTCCGGGGTGGGCCGCCGATCCTCCCGGAGTCGCCGTGGCACTCCTACTCCCGCGACCGCGCGGTCCCATCCGGCACGAGGGGCGCGTCCTGGCGGTTGCGGGCGAGGACGGAGAGCAGTTCGTAGCCGACGTGCGCCGCGGCGATACCCGTGATCTCGGCGTGGTCGTACGCGGGGGCGACCTCGACGATGTCCGCTCCGACGACGTCGAGTCCGACCAGGCCGCGCAGGGTGTTCAGCAGTTCGCGGCTGGTCAGCCCTCCGGCCTCCGGCGTCCCGGTGCCGGGGGCGTGCGCCGGGTCGAGCACGTCGATGTCGACGGACACGTAGACGGGGCCGCTGCCGAGCCGGCGGCGCATCCGCTGCACCACGGAGGCGACGGTCGCGTCCTGGTAGTCGTCGGAGTGCACCACCTGGAAGCCGAGGACGTCGTCCTCCCTGAGGTCGTCCGGCGTGTAGAGCGGCCCGCGGATTCCCACGTGCAGGCACCGTTCGGGGTCGAGCAACCCCTCCTCGGCGGCCCGGCGGAACGGCGTGCCGTGAGTGTACGGCTCACCGAAGTAGGTGTCCCAGGTGTCCAGGTGCGCGTCGAAGTGGACGACCGCCACGGGACCGTGCACCGCCGCGACCGCCCGCAGCAGCGGGAGCGCGATGGTGTGGTCACCGCCGATGGTGAGCAGCCGCGTGCCGTCGGCGCCCAGATCGCGGGCCGCCCGTTCGATGGTGCGCACCGCCTCGCCGATGTCGAAGGGGTTGGCCGCGATGTCACCGGCGTCGGCCACCTGCTGTACGGCGAACGGCGAGACCCCCAGGGCCGGGTTGTAGGGACGGAGCAGCTTGGAGGACGCGCGGACGTGGGCGGGGCCGAACCGTGCCCCGGGCCGGTAGCTGACCCCGCCGTCGAAGGGCACCCCCACCACGGCGACGTCGACATGACCGACCTCGTCCACGCGGGGCAGCCTGGCGAAGGTCGAGGGACCCGCGAACCGCGGCACGCTCATCGCGTCGACCGGGCCGACGGGATCTCCCGGACCGCTGGAATCGCGGGGTGCTTCAGGCATGGTGCTTTCTCTCCATGAGGAATCGGTCCGCACTCTGCGCGGGCTCCAGAATCGACCGGTACAGCTCTGGCCGACGGTCGGCGTGCACGTCGTTGTGCTCGCTGATGCGTTTGTTCCGGGCGTCACCGAGCCGGCACTCGGCGATCACCAGGCCCTCGTCGTAGTCGGGGAGGGGGCCGGCGAGGAGGAACCCGTCGGCGTCGGTGATGACCGAGCCGCCGACCCAGGCCACGCCGCGCTCGGGTCCGGCCCGATCGCAGGCGGCGACGAACATGCGGTTCACCGAGGCGTTCGCCTGCACCCGCACCACTTCGGCGGGGCGCTCCCCCGTCGGCCGCGGGGAGAGCGGCCAGTTCGTGGGAACGCAGAGCAGGTCGGCGCCGCGGAGCCCCACGGTGCGGACCCACTCCGGGAACTCCAGGTCGTAGCAGACCAGGAGTCCGATCCGGCCGACCTCCGTGTCGACGACCGGCGGAAGCTCGTCCCCCGGGGTGAAGACGGTCCTCTCCATGTCCCACAGATGTGTCTTGCGGTATACGGCTCGCACGCCGCTCGCGTCGACGAGCACGGCGGAGTTGCGCACGAGCCCGTTCTCGTCACGCTCGCACAGTCCTCCCACCAGGATCAGACCGTGCCGTCGGGCGGAGGCGATCCAGCCGGCCACGGTGGGACCGTCCAGCGGCTCGGCGAGCCCGGCCGCCTCCTCCCGATCGCGGAACACGTATCCGCTGTTGACCAGTTCGGGGAGGACCACGACCCGGGCTCCGGCAGCCGCCGCGCGTTCGACGGCCTGCTGGGCGGCGGCGCGGTTGCCGTCCGGGTCTCCCACGGCGAGGGTGATCTGGCAGCAGGCGACGGAGGTCAGGGGCATCTGGCTCATAGTGCTCATATTGCCGTCACCGGGGACGTGGACGGGTCGTGGCCGGCCTGCGGCTCACGGCGTTCCAGCTCGCGGTCGCTGGCGGCGACGGCCACCTTCTCGGCCTCCAGGTCGATCCCGCGGGTGAGCGCGAAGTACAGCAGGCCGGACACCAGCAGGCCCACCGCGAAGGAGATGTCGGCTCCGTCCAGCGCGGCCGCCACCGGACCGGTGAAGAAGGAGGTGGAGAAGAAGGGGACCATCGCGGCCATGCCCACGAGGTAGGCGGTCAGGCCGCGCCAGGACCAGAGCCCGTAGATGCCGCGCGGATCGAAGATCGCCGTGATGGCGTAGTGCCCCCGCCGTACGAAGTAGAAGTCCACGAGGTTGACCGCGGTCCACGGGATCAGGAAGTACAGCATCAGCAGCAGGAAGACGTTCAGGCTGGCCAGATAGTCGGCGGGCAGCAGCAACGCCACCACGAGAACCACGACCTGGATCGCCACGACGCCGATCACCCGGATCCCGATGGTCGGCCGCACCGTGCGGAAGGCGTCCACCATGCTCGCGGAGGTGAGCATGCCGCCGTACGCGTTGACGGCCATGACGGTGATCAGTGCCAGGGCGGAGACGACCACGGCGAAGGTGCCGAACCCGGGCGCGATGTCGTTCCCGATCTGCTGGATACCGGCGATCGCGTCCGGCGTAGGCGTCATCGAGGCCAGCAGGGCGCCCAGCGACATCAGCCAGACGGCCGAGCCCGCGGCACCCGCATAGGTCCACCAGATCACCTTCTTGGAGGACACGTCCTTCGGCAGGTAGCGGGAGTAGTCGGACACGTAGACCGCGTAGCTGATCTGGTAGCCCGCCGCCGCGGAGAACACCAGGAGGAACGACGTCCAGGAGAAACCGGAGACCGGGGCCGCCGAGGGCCCGTCCGGTTGGGTCAACGCCCCGATCGTGATGATGGCGAACACCGCGATGAGCAGGTAGGTGAGCCAGCGCTGCACCTTGTGCAGCAGGTCGTGGCCGACCACGGCGAGCACGATCGCGAGACCGATGAGCAGCGGATACCACAGGCCGGCGCCGCCGGGCAGGATGGTCTGCATTCCCTGCGTGGCCAGTACGACATTGAAGACGTTGAACCCGACGTAGACGAAGACCACGGCGGCGAACGGGACGATCGCCCCGCGGAGACCGAACTGGGCCCGCGACTGGATCATCTGCGGCAGGCCCATCCGCGGGCCCTGGTTGGCGTGGAAGGCCATGAAGAAGGTGCCGAAACACGCGCCCAGAACGACGGCCAGCACCGACCAGCCGAGGCTGAGCCCGAAGGCGGGGCCGAGGAAGCCCGTCACCATCGTGGTCAGCACGAAGTTGCCGGTGAACCAGAACGGTCCCTGGTGCCAGACCTTGCCGTGTCTCTCCCTCGCCGGGACGTAGTCGATGGAGCGCACTTCGATGGCCGGCATGCCCGATAAGGGCCTTGGTCTGTCGCTCATGGGTCTTCCTCGGGGGCGTCGCGGCGGGCTGTTGCCAGGAACCGTATGTCGCCGGAATAAAAACGAGGATGGAACGAATGGCGAATCTTCCGGAAACTGTTGGACACTGTGTCCATGGCGTTTTGCATCGCCGACCTGGTCGCCATGCCGGAGCTTCACTTGTCGGTAGTCGTCGGGTCACATCATCTGGATCGCCTGGTCGAGGCCGCCCACACGTCCGAGTTGGTCCGGCCGGGAGAGTGGCTGCAGGGCGGCGAGTTGCTCATGACCATCGGGTTGCTGCTGCCGATGGACCCCGCCTCGTGCCGAGCCTACGTGCGCGACGTCGCCGGGGGCGGAGCCTGCGGGCTGGCGCTCGGGCTCGGGCACGGCCTGCCCTACCAGCACGCGCCGGCACCGCTGATCGCCGCCGCCGAGGAGGCCGGGCTGCCGCTGCTGACCGTGCCCGACGAGATCCCCTTCATCGCGGTCACCAAGGCCGTCTTCGCCGCGCGGGCGGCCGAGCAGCACCGGAGGCTGGAGCGCGCGTTCGAGACCCAGCGGCGGTTGACGGCCGCCGCCGCCTCGGGCCGCGGGCTTGCCCCGATCCTGAAGGCGTGGACGGAGGCCACCGGGATCGGCGTCGCGGTGACCGACCCCCTCGGGCGGCTGATCGCCGCATCCGGGCAGGACACCGCGGACCTGCTGCTCGACTCCGGCGCGGACCTGATCCAGCGGGTCGCCGCCCGCGGCATGCACGGCAGCGGGAGCAGCATCGTGGGCACCGCCCACGTGGAGGTGCAGCCGCTCGGTGCCCGGCGGCTGCGCGGGCTGCTCATGCTGACCGGTTCGATGGAGCCGACGACGCGGCTGCTGGCCTCGGGCCTGGTCTCGCTGCTCTCCCTCGAACTCGAACGACGTCACCTGGCCGAAGAGCCCGAGCGCGGGCACCGATCCGCCCTGCTGGGGCGGCTGCTGGACGCGGCCTCTGCCGGGCGGGCCCGGGACGTGCTGGCCGAGGCCGGGCTGGTCACCGACGCCGTACGCGGCCTGGCGGTCAGACCCGCGAGCGAGGCCGCGGAAGTGGCGGCGGACCTGGCGCTCGCCGTACCGGGCGGGCTGGCCAGGATCACGGACGGGGTGATCGAGGTCGTCGTCGGCGGTGATCTCGACGTGCGGGAGGTCCTCAGCCGGTTCGCTCCGGGCTGCCCCGCGGGCATCGGGCCCCCCGTCGCGCCGGAGTCGGCCGCCTCGTCGATCCGGCAGGCCGGGAACCTCCTGGAGATGAGCAGGCTGACCGGGCAGCCCGTGGAGGCGCGGGAGAGCCGCTCCAGCCGGCTGCTGCTGGAACTGGGCGACCGCCGAGCGCTGCAAGGCTACGCCGACGCCATGCTCGGAGCGCTCGATCACGCCGATCCCAGCGGAAACCTGGTGGCGACCCTGACGGCCTGGCTGGACACCGGCGGTTCCTGGGACGAGACCAGCCGCCTGCTCAGGGTGCACCGCCACACCGTACGCAACCGGATCGACAAGGCGATGCGGATCACCGGGCGCCACCTCGACGACGCGGGCGACCGATTCGACCTCTGGCTGGCCACCCGCTCCCGGCAGGCCGCACGCGACGCGGCCGGACCGGAACCCGGGACACCGCGAAGGGGTGAGGGGCCTGAGACACACCCATGATCATTGAAAATGATCTACAGGATGCCGCGTCCATCGATGCGCACTCCTCGGTCGGCGGAACGCCGCCGTCGTCCACGCCGATCAGGGTGGGCTCCACCTCGGCGACCGGCCGCACGAAGTGGGCGAGGCCGGCGCATCACCGCTCCATCGCCGCCCAGAACTCCGCCCGTGAGACGCTGCCGTCACGGTTGACGTCCGCCTGCCGGACCAGCGACTCCCAGAGGGTGTTGTAGACGTCGACCAGGTGACGGATCTTGGCCGGATCCGACGCGCATCCGAGCTGCCCGACGGCCTGCCGGCACGGAGCGGGCGGGTCCGCACGTGCGATTCCGCCATCACGGTCGGTGTCCCCCGTGTCGAACCAGAGGTCATGCTTGCGGTTGACGGCGGCCATTATCGCGTCTCCATTCCACTACTCTAGGTAGTTGTACTGTAACTCTATGTTCACGCTCGCGTATAGGTGGCACCGCCTCCGCCCCTCGCGTCGTCCCGATTCACGGTTGGCGACGACAAAAACCCTCTGAACCTTGGGGACTCACGCTTGACGCAGGTCACATCTCCGCCCGTTCAGGCCAGGCATCGCCGGGAATAGCCGGCATCCGGTCGTGACTTGGACCTGAGCATGACCGCCACATCGTTCAACCCACGCACGCTGCTCGCGGAAAGTCGACTCGGCGTCCTCGCAACGATCAAATCGGACGGCCGCCCCCAGCTCTCTCCCGTCATGCCCTTCTATGACCAGGACGCCGGTGTCATCCACGTTTCGATGACCGAGGGACGAGCCAAGACGGCGAATCTGCGTCGAGACCCACGCGCCACGCTGGAGGTCACCAGCCCCGACGGCTTGGCGTGGGCCACCGCCGAGGGAACGGCGACACTCACCGGGCCGGGAACCGACCCTCACGGTCCCGAGGTCGAGGCGCTGGTGGACTACTACCGCCTCGCCGCCGGGGAGCACCCGGACTGGGACGAATATCGGTCGGTGATGGTGGCCGACCGCAGGGTGCTCATGACGATGACGGTCGACCACGTGTACGGCACCAAGATCTGCTGACAGCGCTCCGAAGAAGCTCCGTATGTTCAGGTCCGCACCGGCACCGGTGAGCAGGCCGTACGGCTGGACGCTCTTCCGTCACCGGCCTCGGCGGAAAAGCCTGTCGAGGTGATAGTCGACGGTGGCCTCGACGAGCTCCGCCGGACAGCAGTCGATCAGGGTCGGGCTGACCAGCCCCTGCGTCAGGGCGTACAGGATCATCGCCTCACGCTCGGGGTCGAGGTCGCCCGGCACCTGGCCGGCCTCCTGGGCGGTACGGAGTTGCAGCGCCCAGAAGGCGATGATGTGGGGGTAGGCCTCTCTCAGGAGCGTGGCCAGGGAGGGCGCCACCACGGACCGGCCGAGAAAGGCCATCGCGATGCGCGCCTCGGTGCGCCGCTCGTCGTCCAGCGGCAGCATCTCGATCATCCCGGAGCGGATGAGGTCACGGGGTGAACCGAAGTCCGCGCGAGCGGCCCTGCGACGCCGCGCTCCGGGCAGGGAAGGCGCCGGGGACCGGCTCGTCGACGCCATGAGTCTCATCGGCTCCCCCGCCTATCCCCTCGACGAGGCGGAGGTGCGGGAACTCGCCGAACTGTCCTACGATCGCGACCCCGGCGAGGACGGCATGATGCGCCACTCGGCGGCGTTCGGCGCGACGGGCGATCTCACCTCCCGGCTCGCCGGACTGCGGATTCCCACGCTCGTCCTGCACGGCGAGGCCGACCCGATGGTACGGCCGAGCGCGGCGAAGGCCACCGCCGACGCCATCCCCGGCGCGCGCCTGGTGCTCTATCCGGGAATGTGTCACCACCTCCCCCGCGAACTCTGGCCCGCGATCATCGAGGAGATTCACACCCTCGCGGCAGCCACCCGCACCACATCCTGATCGCAACGGAGGATGGCCGACCCTCTGCCTCGCGCAATAAGTGGCTTGTATGCGCTGAACCAGCGACATTTCGGTAGTAACCGTACGTGTCCAGCTGGTCGCGGAAACTGTCCAATATAGGCCAACGCGGTTGCCGAGCCGAGAGCGGCAATGTAGGTAAATAACCGAAGGTTCTACGCGTATCACTCTCTGTCATGTGCTCTGTCGCGCGTCGGGTGTGTGGACCTGCCACAACCGACGGGAGAGCAGATGAGGTTACGACGAGCGCGAGGCCCTCCCCGATGCCGCGACGTTCAGCGTTTGGTTACGCGTCAACGGCCACGACGCGTACGGCGGGCCGGTCCCGCCGCCTGATTTGGGCCGGTTCCAGCGCGGGCGAGGGTGGACGGGGCACCCAGACGTGTGAAGGCGTCATCGCGCGCGGCATCATCCTTCGACTCACCCTGAGGAACTTCATGCTTTCGACCACGCACGTCGTCACGCCCTTACGACGACGCCCGATGGCAGCCCTGTGCGCGCTGCTGACCGCCCTAGCCATGACCGGCCTCACCGCCATGCCCGCGCACGCGGCCGCTCAGACCTTCGCCTACGTCGCCAATCTTGCCGCAGGAACCGTATCGGTCGTCGATACCACCACCAACGCCGTCACCGCCACCGTCACCGTCGGCAGCAGCCCGGCGGGCGCGGCGGCATCCCCGAACGGCAGCCGCGTCTATATCACCAACAACGGCGGCGGTACCGTCTCGGTGATCGACACCGCCACCAACACCGTCGGCGCCACCATCACCGTCGGCGCAAGCCCGGCGGGCGTGGCAGTGTCCCCGGACGGCAGCCGCGCCTACATCGCCAACGGCGGCGGCAACACCGTCTCGGTGATCGACACCGCCACCAACACGGTCACCGCCACCATCGGCGTCGGCACAGTCCCGTTTGGGGTCGCGGTGTCCCCGGACGGCAGCCGCGTCTATGTCTCCAACCACGATTCCGACTCGGTGTCGGTGATCGACACCGCCACCAACATCGTCACCGCCACCGTCCCGGTCGGCGAAGCTCCGAACGGGGTCGCGGTGTCCCCGGACGGCAGCCGCGTCTACAGCGTCAACCAGAACTCGGCCTCCGTGTCGGTGATCGACACCGCCACCAACACCGTGGTCGCCACCGTCGCCGTCGAATACGCCCCCTTCACGGTCACGCTGACCCCGGACGGCAGCCGTGCCTACGTCGGCAACGTCGCCTCCGGCACCATCTCGGTGATCGACACCGCCACCAACACCGTCACCACCGCCTTCAGCGTCGGCGACAGCCCGTACGGGCTGGCTGTGGCCACGGACGGCGCCCATGTCTACGCCGCCAACGGCGGCGACGACAACGTCTCGGTGATCGACGCCGCCACCAACACCGTCACCGCCACCATCGCCGTCGGCGACTTCCCCTACGCGGTGGCCTTCGCCACACCCGGCGCCGCTCCATCCACCGACCTCGGCGTCACCGTCGCCGACTCGGCCGACCCCGTCAGCCAGGGCGGTACCTTCACCTACACCGCGACCATCACCAACAACGGGCCCGACGCCGCTACCGGGGTGAGCCTGTCCACCACCTTGTCCGGTACGGCCCGCACCATCATTTCCGCCGCCGCTTCCCAAGGCTCGTGCGCCGTCGCCGCGCCGACCATCACCTGCCCGCTCGGCGCGCTGGCCGACAGCGCCTCGGCCACGGTGACCATCACGGTCAAGCCCACCGCCACCGGTGCCCTGACCGCAACCTCCACGGTCACCGGCATCAAACCCGACCCCACCCCGGCCAACAACAGCGACGCCGAAAACACCACCGTCAACACGCCGCCCGCCGCCGACATCGACGTCGACCTCGGCGCCCAGCCGCACCTGGGCATCCTGACGCCCTACATCGGCTACACCCTGACCGCCCGCAACACCGGCCCGAACGCGGTCACCTCCGCCACCCTCACCGCGACCCTGCCGCCGGGCAAGACCGCCACCAATCTGGCAGCCGGATGCACCAGCGCCGCCGGCTCGGTCACCTGCGCCTACGGAGCCATCACCAGCGGCGCCAGCGCGAGTAAGACCTTCCGTCTGCCCCTGCGCCTGCTCTCCCTCGGCCAGGTCACGATCACCGGCACGCGCACCACCTCCGCGCCCGCCGACCCCAACCCGGCCAACAACAACGCCTCAGCCACCTGCACCGTCATCTCCGTTCTTCTGACCACCTGCCTCTGAACGCCGGGGGTGCCCGGCCAATCGGCGCCGGCCCATCGGCCGGGCACCCCGGCGAGCAGTCGGTCGCGGCCGACCTCGACGCCGTCGCAAACGATCTGGAGAGGTGGGCCGCGCACGGCCGTATACGGCGTCGCGGGAGTGGCTGGAGTCCCTGACGCATCTGCTGCCGATGCTGCCGGGTGAGACGACCACCGCGGTGGCATCCTGCCTTGATCGTGAAGCTAGACCGCGTTGTCGGTGCGGACCCAGCGGGTGAACGCTTCCCACTCCCCCGGCGTGAAGATCAATGCCGGACCCGCCTGATCCTTACTGTCACGGACCCCGACCCGCCCACCCGACAACCGGGCAACCTCCACGCAGTCGCCGCCGTTGTCACCCGAGAACGGCGACTTCACCCATATGGCTTCGTTCAGTTCCCGATCCATCGTTCTCTCATCTCTGTGATCGGCTCCAACGACGCCCGCTGCGGAAGTGCCTCAGCTCTGATCACCTCGTATCTGATGGTGATGTCCGCTATCTCGCCAGGTCTATCGGTGACTTGGCCATGACCGGCTGACTCCATATACGCAGTATTGGCGGCGCCCTTGGTCTGTGCAATGACAAATCCGCCCAGAAGACCGGTGGTGCTGCATGCGCCGAAGGGGAGGATCTGGATGGTGACATACGGCCGCTCTGCCATCTCAAGGAGGTGGTCGAGCTGGCCCGCCATGATTGTTTTGGTACCGATGAGGCGATTCAGAATCCCCTCGTCGAGGACGACCCAGAGCATGGGCGGGTCCTCCCGCTCCAGGATGAGTTGACGATCCAACCGGGCGGCCACGTGTCTCTCCACGCTTTCCACCGAGGCCCGAGGTCCGCCATTGAAGATCGACCGGGCATAGTCGGCCGTCTGTAACAGACCCGGCACGAGGAGCGGCTGCCAGGTGCGCAGGCTTTCGGCGGCCTGCTCTATCTCGGCCCAGGGCCGGAACCAGGCCGGTAGCTGCGCGGCGACATTGTCCATCATCTCCTTGATCCGGATGAGCGCCCCTTCGACGCCGAGGGCCTTGTCGCACCTCCTGACGAAGTCATCCGTGGGGCGTCTCCGGCCGGTCTCCGCCATGGAGATCGTGCCCAGCGCGAATCCTGTCCGTTTGGCCAGCTTTCCCTGGGTCAGACCGGCCTCCTGGCGATATCGGCGCAATTCATAGCCGAAGAAGGCAATTGGCGACTTGGTGGGATCGAGCTCCTTGGCGTGGGGCATAGGGGGTTACTGAAGGCCGGCGGTAATCGATGAAAGGCACTCACCGGCCATTCCCCGTCGCATCTCCGTATCCTGATTAAAGGGAGAACCGCGAACCGGACAGCCGGCTGTCCGAATGTCGCATATCGAAGTTCATTTCAATGAGGCGATCTCAGCGGGTTACGGCATGCGCGATGTGCGCGAGAACGATCGCGGCTCTGGTCCGTCTCGCGTCTGCCGCGGTCGTTCTGGGTTTCCGCCGGCCGTCGGTGGCGAGGCGCCGTTCGGCGACGCGCGATTCTCCGGCCCGACCGGCGGCCGGGTCAGCCGCTCTTACGACCGACCGCACCGAACTCGGACGTCGGCGTGGTGTCGTTACCGTCCGGGCGCCACCGCGAGCAGGTGACCAGGCCAGGGTCGAGCAGGTCGAGGCCGTCGAAGAAACGGGCGATCTGCTGCGGCGTACGGACGGCCATCTGGGCGGAGCCGCCGTCGTTCCACATCTCAAGGGCCCGGTCGACGGCCTCGGCGTTGACCTCACGGGTCGGGTGGGACATCACCAGGTAGCTGCCGGCAGGCACCGCGTCCATCAACGTCCGGACGATCTCGTACGCCTCATCGTCGTCGATGACGAAGTTGACGATGCCAAGCAGCATGACCGCGATCGGCTGACCGAAGTCCAGCGTTCTGCGGGCCTCCGCCAGGATCCGGTCCGGGTCGCGGACGTCCGCGTCAAGGTAGTCGGTGGCGCCCTCGGGGCTGCTCGTCAGCAGTGCCCGGGCATGCGCGAGGACCATCGGATCATTGTCCACGTAGACGACCCGGGAGTCGGGAGCGGTCGCCTGCGCGACCTCGTGAGTGTTGTCGGCGGTGGGTAGTCCGGTGCCGATGTCGAGAAACTGCCGGACACCGGCCTCACCGGCGAGATGCCGCACCGCGCGACCCAGGAACTCCCGGTTGAACCGAGCCGACTGCACCAGCTCCGGCATGAAGGCGAGCACCTGTTCCGCGGCCTCGCGATCGGCGGCGAAGTTGTCCTTCCCGCCGAGCAGGTAGTTCCACAGTCGCGCGGAATGAGCCACGGAAGTATCCAGCTCAGTCCACATTTCGCCTGCAGTGGGAGGAATGTCAGGCAACGGGTGCTCCTGCACAGGTCGAAAGCAAATGATCGTTAAGACAGACTACGGTGTCCTGTCGAGATTCCTCGTGAACTCCGTCGATTTCGATGATCACGCGACTGCGACGTGGCAGCGGGAGAAGAAATCCATGCGCCGGCGGGGCGGTGGCCCGGTACGGAGCACCGCCCCTGGACACCGGAGCATCATGGAAGCGTGAGACGGGTGCCGAGCGCGGAACCAACGCCCTCGACATCACACGCGAAGACACGACCGACCAGGCATCCCCGCGACCTCCGCTACAGAATGTGTCTAATCGACTACGAAGGGTACGGCGGTGAGGGAAGGTGCGAATCGGAGCGCCTGAAGTTCTTCAGGGGGAAAAATGCCTGTACGGGGTGCCCGGTCCGTTGCCGTCCCGGCGGCGGCGTTGCTGGCCGTGACGCTGCTCGGTGGCTGTGCCGGCGACCAGACGACCACCGCGAATCCCGAGATCGCGGCGACCAGGAACTCCGCGCCCGCGCCCGACCTGCCGGACCCCGGCGTCCCGCCCGCCGCGGGTGCGCCGGCGGTGGAAGCCGACCGGGAGTACGACGGGGAGTGCCCGGCCACGGCCAACGCCAGGCCGTTCGCCAAGACGCGTTTCGCGCTGCACGCGGGACTCGCCCTGGGTGCCTTCTATCGCTACATCTACAGGCCGCTGCGGAGCGGCGGCTTCGAACGCGGGGCGCCGAGACGGAAGCGGAACTTCCTGAAGGCGGCCGCGGCCGGTGCCTTCACCCTTCACGAACTGAGGGTCGCCAGGCGCTTCGCCATGGCCAACCCGACGCTGTGCAAGGGGACCAAGGCGGTCAGCGACAGCTTCGACAACCTGCTCGGCAAGCTGAAGAACGGCACCGCCACCCAGGCCGACCTCGACGCCAGCATGAGATCCTTCGAGTCCCTGCGGGAGAACGCCTCGAAGAACGGCTACAACTTCAAGGAGAGGAACGTCACCGTCCCCAGCGCGAGCTGAGCGCGGTCCTCGGCCTGGCGACGAGCGCCCGACCTACCCTGACCTACACGGTGGAGCCGTCAATCCTGGTCAGGCCGAAGCCGAGCTGGCTGTACAGCTCCAGCTGATCGAAGTATTCCCGGTGCGTGACGATCAGGCCGTCGGCGATGTGGGCCGCGCATGAGGCGCGGACGGTGATGCGACGGCCGGTTCCTTCCAGCTCGCGCCCGTCGGGCAGAAGGAGGGGCCCCATGTGGGTGCCGGTAATCGTCCATTCCGTGACCGCGGGCTCGTCGCAGGCGACCTCGAACCAGGCCGTCTGGTGAAAGTCCGGGAAGCCCTTGAAGAGATGCTCGTAGTACCAGGCGATCTGCTCGTACCCTTCTGCCACGCCCGCCGGCCCGACGAGGACGGCGTCCGGACTGTAGCACTCGAGCACTCGGTGCAGATCGTGGGCGTTGACCGCGTCGCACAGCCGGTTTTTGATCTCCCAAGAATTGGACATGACAGTGGCCCTTCGCTGGTGGGGGACGAGGCGTTGGTCCGCGGAGGCCCCCGATGTGGTCGGGATGACAGTGTCGCGGCGCCTCAGGTGGCGTCCCATCGGGTCTGAGCCTCGATAGGTGACGTCCCGTCGGGTCTGAGCCTCGACGGCACTCTTTCGAGGTTATCCATCAAGAAGTCAGCCACCGACCCCGAGGACGTTGTATGTGCACCATGGAAGGTGCTGCGGCTTCCCGACCGACCCATAACGGTGCAAGTAAGGCAAAGGGCGGCCTCGGTCCGATCGGGCGCGTTCAACGAATCCGCCGCCACTCCTCGGTTCAACAAACCCTGCCGCCACTTCTCAATGGAAGCCAAGGCCTCACATCTTTAGGACAAAACATCATATATATGTTTAAATCAATATTTTTGCGATATAACCGGATAAATGGAATAAATCTATCGTCGTTGCCCTGACCTGCGGTGTCAGGAGGTGCAGTGAGCGACCATCCATCTCAGCCGAGCAGGCGTGACGTTCTCCGTGGCGCGCTGGCCACCGGAGCCTCCCTGACGCTGGCCGGGAGCCTGAGCTCCTGCGGTTCCCGCGACGATGTGGCACGCGTCGCCGGGGGCGACCAGTGGCGGCAGTTCAAAGGTGCCACCCTGAACTTCATCTCGGAGAACACCGCTCCCACCGCGGCCATCGCCGCGAACCTCCGCCCGTTCACCGATCTGACGGGGATCAACGTCAACATCGTGACGCTGGAGCTGACCGCGCTGGTCCAGCGGGTCGCCCTCGACCTGGCCTCGGGCCGGGCCCAGTACCAGGTGGTCTACGCCGACCCCTACCAGGTTCTCGCGCCGTACCAGCGGGGGCTGGTGGACCTGCGCTCGTTGCAGGCCGATCCGAACCTGCCGGACCTGCCCCTCGGCCTCACCGACTTCATCCCCACCCAGCTGGACGCCGCCGGCAAGTTCGTCGAGCCCGCGCCCGTCTACGCCCTGCCGTACGACGCCCCGACGATGATCTGGCAGTACCGGCGCGACCTGTTCGACAAATACCGCGACCGCATGACAAACGACCTCGGCTTCGACCCCCGTCCGAGCGGTGACCGGACGTGGGAGGAGTATTTCAGGATCGCCCAGTGGTTCAACAAGAACGCGAAGTCGGACGTCGCGTACGGCACCGGCCATCAGGGCCGCCAGCACGACTCCCTGATGAACGACTTCAGCAACGTGCTCTGGTCCTACGGGGGCGACTACTTCGACAACGGCAAGGAAGTCGGGCGCATGGGGTCGCGGAGCCCCGGCCCGTGCCGGATCGACTCCGCCGCCGCGATCACCGGCGCGGAGTTCTACAACCGGCTGCTCGGCATCGCCGACCCCGCCTCGAAGACGTGGGACTGGGACGGCCTGGGCGCCGCGTTCCGCGCGGGTCGGCTGGCGATGTGCCCCAACTGGCACGAGTACGCGGCCAGCAACGAGGAGGTGCTGCCCGGCAAGGTCGACTACTCGCCACTGCCCAAGGGCCCGGGCGGCACGGCCAACATGTACGGGGGCACGGGGGTGGCGATCAGCGGGAACACGATGCCCAACGAGCGCGGGGCGGCCTGGCTGTTCATCGTGTGGGCCACCTCGCCCCAGACGCAGCTCGCCAACCTCAAGAGCAAGGCCGGTGGGGGCACTCCCACGCGTACCTCCGTCTACGAGCTGCCGGAGGTGCGCGCGGCCGAGAAGCGGCCCTCGTCGATGCCCAACATGCTCACGGCCGCCGCGGTGCGGCAGGCCTGGCAGCCCGACAAGATCGGCCTCCGGCCCAAGATCCCGATGTGGAACGAGTGCAACACCGCGATCTTCACGCAGCTGTCCCGGATGCTCACCGGGTCGGTGCCGCCCGAGGAGGCGATGCGTTCGATCAAGGAGCGGGTGGACCAGATCGTGGAACGGGGGTGGGTGGCCTGATGGCGCATGCCGCAGACTCCTCACCGGTGCTCCGCCAGGCCGCCCGGCCGCAGAGTTCCGCTCCCAAGGAGCCGCGCGTCGGCTTCGAGGGCAGGATGATGACGCCCGGCCTGATCCTGCTGGCCGCGCTGTCGATCGTGCCCTTCCTCGCCCTGATCGCGATGAGCTTCTCCCGTGTCCTGCTGCTGGGCGGGGTCCGGCTCGAGGTGATAGGCATCACCAACTGGGTGCGCTTCTTCACCGACGCCGACATGTGGATGTCGTGGCTCCGCACGATCATCTATTTCGTGCTCACCGTCGGGCTGGAGATGGCGCTGGGGGTGGGCATCGCGCTGTGCCTGTACCGGGTGCTGCGCGGCCGTAACATCCTGCTCAGCCTGCTGCTGCTGCCGATGTTCGCCGCACCCGTGATCGTCGGCCTGCTGGGCCGCTACCTCACCGACTCCACCTTCGGGCTCTACGCGTGGGTGCTGCGCTCCCTCGGTTACACCGGAGACATCCTCGGCAGCCCTGTCAGCGCCTTCGCCGCCGTCGTGCTGATGGACGTGTGGGAGTGGACCCCGTTGATCGCCCTGATCACCCTGGCCGGCCTGTCCAGCGTGCCGCAGTCGGTGCGGGAGGCCGCCGCCGTCGACGGCGCCCCGGCCTGGATGACGCTGCGGTACATCATCTTCCCCGCGATCGCCAACGTGCTGCTGGTCGCCCTGCTCATCCGCTCGATGGACGCCATCCGCTACTTCGACATCATCTGGGTCACCACCAACGGCGGACCCGCGGACGCGACCAAGATCGTCCCCATTCGGCTGTACGAGACCGCGTTCCGCTTCTTCGACCTCGGTTACGCCGCCGCCATCGGCCTGGCGATGCTGGCCTTCTCGATCTTCATCGCCCGCACCTTCGTCCGGTTGCTGGACACCAGGGGGCTGACCCGATGAGCACCCTCATGACGCCGCGATCATCCGTACCCCGGCGGGCCGCACGGGAAGGGGGGCCGACCCGATGAGCACCTCGATGACGCCGCGGTCGTCCGTACCCCGGCAGGCAGGCCCCGATCAGGCCGTACGGGGGAACGGGCACGGGATCCTCGCCGCCCCGCCGGGGATGCCGCAGTCCCCGCTGGAGGAGAGCAGCCGGCGCTCGCGGTGGGTGGTGGGGATTCTTCTCGCGGTGGCCCTGCTCTGGACGCTGGTCCCGCTGCTCTGGATGCTTCTGTCGTCGTTCAAGAACCGCACGGACGTGACCTCGGCCACGCCGCAGGTCCTGTTCGCGCCGACCCTGGACAACTACCGCAACCTGTTCACCGGCTCGAACAACCTCGGCCCTTACATCTGGCACAGCGTGCTCGCCGCCGGGATCTCCGCGCTGCTCGCGGTCTGCCTGGGCGCGCTCGCCGGCTACGGCCTGGCGCGGACCCAGATGCGCGGGAAGAAACACCTGGCCTTCTGGATCATCTCGACCCGCATGGCGCCCATCGCCGCGGTCGTGGTCCCGCTGTTCCTGATCTTCCGCGGGCTTGGCCTGATCGACTCGATTCCCGGCCTGGTGCTGGCCTACCTGACCTTCAACCTGCCGTTCGCCATCTGGCTGATGAGCGCGTTCTTCGCCGAGGTTCCGGCCTCCCTGGAGGAGTCGGCGCTCGTCGCCGGCTGCACCCGCTGGCAGGCCTTCCGCACGGTCATCCTCCCGCTGACCAAGTCGGGGCTGGTCACCACCTTCGTGCTCTGCCTGGTCTTCGCCTGGAACGACTACGCGTTCGCCGTGGTCTTCTCCGGGCCCAACTCCCAGACGCTGCCCATCGCCGCCTCCCAGCTGGTCACCCAGACGGGCATCGACTGGGGCCAGCTCACCGCCATCGGCACGATCGTGGTCGTGCCGATGATGCTCGCCGGGCTCGCCGTGCGCCGCTGGCTGGTCACCGGGCTCACCCTCGGCGCCGTCACCGGAGAGTAGGAGCGTGGGCCATGACCTCGCACAACGTTCATCCTCGGTCCCACCACCGGCGCGGAGGGGAACCGAAGGCCACGCGCGAGCACACCATGCGCGCGGCGGTGCTGCACGGCGTGGGAAAGATCACGCTGGAGGAGCGGCCCCGGCCCGAGCCCGGCCCGCGGGAGGTGCTCGTACGGGTCGCCTCGGTCGGGACGTGCGGTTCCGACGTGCACTACTACGAGCACGGGCGGATCGGCGACTTCGTGGTGGAGTCACCGCTGGTGCTCGGCCACGAGCCCTCCGGGACGGTGGTCGCCGCCGGGTCCGGGGCCGGCCGTCACCGCCTGGGGCAGCGCGTCTCGCTGGAGCCGGGGGTGCCCGACTTCACCTGCCCGCAGTGCCGAGCCGGCCGCTACAACCTCTGCCCGCGGATGCGATTTTTCGGCACCCCTCCGATCGACGGCGCCTTCTGCGAGTACGTCGTCGTGCACGAGGAGTTCGCCCACCCCGTCCCGGACGCCCTGTCCGATGACGCCGCCGCCCTGATCGAGCCGCTGTCGGTGGGCGTGTGGTCCTGCGGGAAGGCACGGGTCGGGCCGGGCACCCGCGTGCTCGTCACCGGCGCGGGCCCGGTCGGGCTGCTCTGCCTGCAGGCCGCCCTGGCCTTCGGCGCCACCGACGTCATGATCACCGATGTCAACCCCGTCCGGCTCGGGCTGGCGCGTGACCTGGGGGCGAGCGCGACCCTCGACGTACGGGAGGACCGCCTGGCCGATGCCGCGTTCGACCCCGACGTACTGCTCGAATGCTCGGGTCATCCCGCCGCCATCGGGGAGGCCGTCCGCTCGGTGGAGCGGGCCGGCCGGGTCGTCCTCGTCGGCATGGGCGGGGACGAGATCCCGCTGCCGCTGGCGCACGTGCAGACGCGTGAGCTTGAGGTGACGGGCACGTTCCGCTACGCGAACACCTGGCCGACGGCCATCGAACTGGTCGTCTCGGGACGCGTCCGGCTGGACGCCCTGGTCACCGGCCACTACGGCCTGGCCGAGGTCGAGCAGGCGCTCACGGCGGGGACCCGCGACCCCGGATTGGTCAAGGCCGTCGTACAACCGCAGGAGTGATGACATGGCCAGAGTCCTTTACGACGAGGCGACCCGCGTTTACCCCGGGTCCACGCAGCCCGCGGTGGACGCCCTCGACCTCGACATCGCCGACGGCGAGTTCCTGGTCCTCGTCGGTCCGTCCGGCTGCGGGAAGTCCACCTCCCTGCGCATGCTCGCCGGGCTTGAGAGGGTCGACGGCGGTCGCATCGCCATCGGCGAGCGTGATGTCACCCACCTGCCGCCGCGCGACCGGGACATCGCGATGGTGTTCCAGAACTACGCGCTCTACCCGCACATGTCGGTGGCCGACAACATGGGCTTCGCCCTGCGGGTGATCAAGGTTCCCAAGGACGAGCGCAACCGCCGGGTCCTCGAGGCGGCCCGCCTGCTGGATCTGGAGGAGTTCCTCGACCGCAAGCCCAAGGCGCTCTCCGGCGGCCAACGGCAACGCGTGGCCATGGGCAGGGCGATCGTGCGCGAGCCGAAGGTGTTCCTGATGGACGAGCCGCTGTCCAACCTGGACGCCAAGCTGCGCGTGCAGACCCGAACCCAGGTCGCCGCCCTGCAGCGCAGGCTCGGGACGACAACCGTCTACGTGACCCACGACCAGGTCGAGGCCATGACGATGGGCGACCGGGTCGCGGTCCTCAAGGACGGGCTCCTGCAGCAGGTCGACACGCCGCTGCGCCTCTACCAGCAGCCGGCCAACGTCTTCGTCGCCGGCTTCATCGGCTCCCCGTCGATGAACCTGGCCGAATATCGCGTCGAGGGCGAGGAGGCGGTCCTCTCCGGCGGGACGCGGACGCGGCTGACCCGCGAGACGCTCAAGGCGCTCAGGGACGAGGGAACCGACCGCGTCATCCTGGGCTTCCGGCCCGAGGCCGTCGAGGTGGTCGGCGACGCCGACAAGGACCACACGACCTTCCCGGTCACCGTCACCGTCGTCGAGGAGCTCGGCTCGGACGCCTTCCTCTACGGCCAGTACGCCGACGCGACCGATCCGGCCCTCCGCGAGGAGACCGTCATCGCCCGGGTCGACCCCACCGCGCCGCCCTCCAAGGGCGCCCGCGTCTTCCTGCGGATCGTGCCGGGCAAGGAACAGCTCTTCTCGGCCGGCACCGGCCTGCGACTGCCCACCTGACGGCCGGACGCGAACCTCGATCCCCGCACTGCCCATCTGACGGCCGGACGCGAACCCCGGTCCCGGCTGGCGGGACTCATATCGTGAGGCCGCCGTCGACGGGCACGACCGCGCCGGTGACGTACGAGGCGCGGTCGCTCAGCAGCCAGGCGGCCGCTTCGGCGACCTCCTCCGGGGCGGCGACGCGGCGCAGTGGAGTGCCGGCGCTGAACTCCTCGGCGATGGCCGGTTCCTCCGCGACCAGCCGCTGGAACATCGCGGTCCTGGTGGTGCCCGGAGCGATGGCGTTGACCCGGATGCCCTCGGGCCCGTACTCGACGGCGGCGGTCTCGGTGAGGCTGTTCACCGCCCGCTTGGAGGCGGAGTACGGTCCCAGCTTCGCGCTGGCCCTGAGGCCGGCGGTACTGCTGTTGTTGACGATCGCCCCGCCCCCGGCCGTCGCGCGCATCGCCTTGATCTCCGCCACCATGGCCAGCCAGACGCCCTTGTAGTCGATCGAGGTGACCCGGTCGAAGTCTTTGTCGGGCACCTCGGCCAGGGGTACGTGAGAAATGGACACTCCGGCGTTGTTGAAGGCGACGTCGAGGCGCCCGTGGCGCTCCACCACCGTGTCGACCGCGTTCTGGATGCTCTCCGCGTCGGCCATGTCGGCCACCACGTAGTCGGCGGTGCCGCCGCCCGCCCGGATCTCGTCGACCACGTCGCTCAGCTCGGACTCGGTGCGTGAGGTCAGCACGACCGACGCGCCCTCCCGGGCGAAGAGCCGTGCGGCGGCGGCGCCGATGCCCCGCCCCGCCCCGCTGACCAGTGCCACCTTGTCTTCGAGGAGCCCGTGAGCGGCAGCGTTCGTACCGTTGCTTTCTGTCATCGATTTGCTCATATATCCAGTTTGTGACAGTTGGACCGCCTCGGCCTCTCAATAGCGATATCTCGCCGACCTGCGATAACGGTCGTTCAACGGATGCAAATGCGGGCAAACCGGCGTGCGGCCCTCACCTGTCGCGGCACAGGCCGTCCGGACCGGATGAACCGTCCGCCCAGGGCCTCCTGATTTTTGTGTTCCGTTGACACCCCCGGCCCCGTACATCAATATGAACATACGTTCATGAACGTCTGTTCATAATAAGCGTCCCACCGAACCGAGACCCCGAGGCCGGCGAAGCCATTCGATCGCGCCCACAGGAGGAAAAAGGATGCATTCCATCGTCAACACCGAGCAGGCCGAGGCGTGGAACGGCTACGAGGGCAACCACTGGGCCGATCACCAGGACCGCTACGACGCCGTGAACAGCGGGTTCAACGACCACCTGCTCGCGGCGGCCGCCATCGGCGAGCGGGACCGGGTGCTCGACATCGGGTGCGGAAACGGGCAGGTGACCCGGCTGGCCGCCCGGCGGGCGCGGCTCGGGCACGCCGCCGGGGTCGACCTGTCGGCGCCGATGCTCCAGCGGGCCCGCGCCACCGCCGCCGACGAGGGGGTCGCCAACGTGACCTTCGAGCAGGGAGACGCCCAGATCCACCCCTTCCCCACCGCGGGCTTCGACGTGGCGGTCAGCCGCTTCGGGATCATGTTCTTCACCGACCCGGTCGCCGCGTTCGCCAACATCGGCCGCGCGCTGCGGCCGGGAGGCCGCCTCGCCTTCCTGGCCCTGCGGGACATGAGCGACAACGACCTGGGCGCCGTCTTCGCGGCGATGGCCGAACACCTGCCCCCGGGCTCGTCGTGGCCCGCCTCCGACGGGCCGGCCCCCTCCGGGCCGGAGTCGCTGGCCGACCCGGCCCGCATCCGCGAGGTGCTCACCGGCGCCGGCTACGAGAAGGTGACCTCGGTGCCCATCGATGCGCCCCAGGTGTGGGGTAGGGACGCCGCGGACGCGGCCAGGTTCCTCCACGCCTGGGGCCCCGTCCGCCACATGCTCGGCCAGGTCGACCAGACCACCGCCGCCCGGGCCCGTGACGCGCTCACGGCGGCGATGCGGCCCTATGAAGAGCCCGACACCGTACGGCTGCGCGGCGCCGCCTGGCTCGTCACCGCCACCCGCCCCTGACCAACCGCCAGGCGACGACGCGGACCATACACAAAGGAGCCCGACGCCGTACGGCTGCGCGGCGCCCTCTGACCGTCTGCCGGGCGACGCGCGGGTCGTGGCACTCATACGATGCAGGTGATGTCACCGAGAAAAGCAGCCGTCCTGCGTGACGGCGGCGGCGGTCAGAGCCTGCGCGAGCACCTGATCTCCGCCGCCGAACGCCTCATAGCCCTGCGCGGCACCGTCGGCCTCACCGTGCGCGACATCGCCCGGGAGGCCCAGGTCGCCGACGGCGTGCTCTACAACCACTTCGCGGGCAAGGAGGAGCTCCTCGCGCTCGCCCTGCACGCCCACGTCCAGACCGTGGAACGCGAGCTGGTCGAGCTGCCCGGCAAGGCCGGCAGCGGCACCGTCGAGGCCAACCTGCACGTCTACCTCACCCACGGCGTGGCCCTGCACACCGCCATCCTGCCCGCCTTCGCGGGCCTGCTCGGCCGGCCCGAGGTCCTCGCCCTGTTCGCCGGCATGCCCAGCCCCGTCGGAGACGGGCTGGGACTGCGGGCGCACCTGGCCGGCTACCTGCGCGCCGAGCAGGATCTCGGCCGCATCGCCCGGGGCGTCAGCGTCGAGGCCGCCGCCACGATGATCATCGGTGCCTGTCACGAGCTGGTCCTGCCCCCCATGCTCTTCGATCCCACCGCGACCTCGGTCCAGGTCCCGCCCGGCTTCGTGGACGACCTGGTCGCCATCGTCATGAACGGCCTCCGCCCGGCCCGTACCCCCTGAGGGCCGTCCCACCGAACCTCCGGAAGGCCGGCCCGCGCCACCCCGTCCGGACCTCCGAAGGACCGTCCCACCGAACCTCCTGAGAGTCAGCCGCGCCACCCGGCCCGGACCTCCGAGGGTCGTCCCATCGGATCTCCGGAGGCACGTCCGCGCCACGCCTCGACCTCCGCGCGGGGGACGGCGGATCCGCCCGGAGACGGACGACCGGGAGGGAAGCGGCGACCTACCGTTCTGTGCGACAAGTCCCGCGCAGGCAAGGAAAATCACATGTTCAAGGACTCAGCCGACTTCAGACGCGTCGCCTCCGGCACGCTGCTGATCGCCGCGCCTCTGCTCCAGGCGGTCGCCGCCGTCGTCGACCCGGGCACCTGGGGCGACGAGCGCGAGGCCGTCGGCTACGGCGCCAACCCCGCGCTCGCACAACTCCAGTCGGCGATGTATCACTGGTCCTACCTGCTGATGGCCCTGGCGACTCTCGGCCTGCTGCACGTGATGCGCCGCCGTGCCGTGGTCTTCGGCCACGTCGTCGGCACGCTGACCGTCCTCGGCTACGTCAACTTGTCGGGCCTGCTCATGATCGACCCGGTGGAGTGGTGGCTCGGGCAGCACAACACACCGGAGAGGACCCAGCAGATCCTCGACGAGATGCTGAACCTGCCCGGCGTGGTCTTCGGTTTCCAGCTGCCGTGGCTGTTCCTCGGCCTCTTCGGCCTGCCCGTCCTGCTGGTCGGCGTGTGGCGGGCCGGGTTCGCGCACTGGTGGGTGCCCCTCCTCGCCGGCATCGGCTACGGCGCCTCGCTGCTGATTCCGTACGGCCCGGTGACCGTCGCGGCGTGGAGTGCGGCGGCCGTCGCGCTGGGCTCGCTCGGGATCAGGATGCTCCGGATGAGCCGCGAGGAGTGGATCTCCCACTACCCGACGGCCGTCCCGGGACGGACCACGCCCGACTCATACGCGAACACCACCGCCTGAGCCCGATCCCGCAGATGGAGTTTCATCAGCACCCTCGCCACGTGGGTCTTCACCGTGGCCTCACCGACGAAGAGCTTGGCCGCGATCTCGGCGTTGGTCAGGCCGCGGGCCAGGGAGTGCAGCACCTCCAGCTCGCGCGGGGTGAGGTCGGCCAGCTGCGGCGGGGGCACGGGGTCGTGGCGGCCGGCGAAGGAGGCGATGACCCGGGTGGTGACGGCGGGGTCGAGCAGGGCGTCACCACCGGCGACGACACGGATGGCGTCCAGGAGCTGTTCGGGCGGCGAGACCTTGAGCAGGAAACCGCTGCTCCCCGTGCGGAGCGCGGCGTAGAGGTTCTCGTCGGTGTCGAAGGTCGTCAGCATGACGACCTTCGGCGGGTCCGGCCAGTCCAGCAGCTGCTTCGCGGCGGTGAGGCCGTCCATGCGCGGCATCGAGATGTCCATCAGCACGAGGTCCGGCCGGGTACGTCGAGCCACCGCGACGGCCTCGACCCCGTCGGGCGCCTCTCCCACCACCTCCATGCCGGGCTCGCTCTCCACGATGAGCCTGAGCCCGGCACGGACCATCGCCTGGTCGTCGGCGATGACGATGCGAATGCTCATTCCTTCTCCCTGACCGGTGGTTCGGTGGTTCGTTCACGGGGGTGCCCCGTCATCGGCGGTGTCGCCGGATCATCTGATCCACTCATTCGCGAACGTCTCCAGGGAGATCGGCAGAGAGGCGTGGACCCGGAACCCGCCCCCGGGACGTGGGCCGGCCTCGAACACGCCGCCGAACAGCGCGGCCCGCTCGCGCATGCCGGCGAGACCGTTGCCCGTCGACAGCCCCGGCGGGCCGCCACCGCCCTCGTCGAGGACCTCCACCTCCACGGAGCCGGGCCGGTAGGAGACGGTGACCCGGATCGCGGACTCCCCCGCGTGCTTGACCGCGTTGGTGAGCGCCTCCTGCGTGATGCGGTAGGCCGACAGGTCCAGCCCGGGGGCGAGCCGTACCGCCTCGCCTCTCACGTCGAGGGTGATCCGCAGCCCCGAGGAGACGAGCGCGTTCACCATGCCGGGCAGCAGGTCCAGACCCGGCTGCGGAATGGTCTCGTCCAGGGGCATGCGCAGCGCGCCGAGCATGACCCGCAGTTCTTCCACGGCCTCGCGGCCCATCCGCTCGATGCCGAGGAGCGCCTCGGCGTCCCCGCTCCCCGTACGGCGGAGCACCCCGGCCTGCATGACCATCATGCTGACGCTGTGGGCGACGACGTCGTGCAGCTCGCGGGCGATGCGGATCCGCTCTTCGGCGACGGCCTCGGCGGCTCGGCGTTCCCTGTCACGTTCCAACCGTTCGGCGTGGGCGGACAGGCGGAGCGTGCGTGTGGCGTGGGCGTGCAGGGCGAGGCCGGTGAGGTAGGCGGCGGCGAAAACGACGGTCAGGAAGGTGGCCTCACCGAACGGGAGCCCGCGATGGTCGACGGCGCCCGAGTCGAAGGCCAGGACTCCGGCGACGGCCCAGGCCAGGCCGGGCTTGAGGGGGAGCTCGGCGCCGATCGTGTGAAAGGCGATCAGCAGGGAGGCGAGCTGCCAGGTCTGGCAGAACTCGTACCCCTGCCGGTACCAGACGTACTGGGCGAGGATCATGAGGATGAAGACCGCGACCGGCGCCCTGCGGCGGAACCACACGAGCACGCCGGTGACAATCGCCTGACCGATCCACCACGGTTCGGGTGTCTCGGCGGCGCCGTACTCGGTCGCGACGGTAAACGCCTCGAGCATGCCGAGAGCGACAATCACGCAACCGATGAGCGCATCGGATTTCGACACCGTACGGAGGTGTCGAAAGAAGGGAGACGGAACCGCCATGTTCGGAGACTAAAGCCTCATGTCCTCCATGCATACAGGACAAGTCATCCAGGCAAGCCACCCACAAGTGGGACCTAAGTCATTTCCCCCAAAAGAGGATATTTCATCCCATAGATGCTTTTTAGACCCGCCCACTCCGATAATCGCTCTTAAAAGCACAGGCCCAAGGGATAGCCACTTCGACACAGGCCAAGCGCCACTCCCGAAAGAACACGCCTGGATGATCGCTATTCCGGGAAGGACACGCTCCGGATGAACCGGTTGGCCAGTGCGTTGTCACACCGGCTGGGTGCGCAGAAGTAGATCACCAGGGCGGGTTCGTCCGCCCGCTCCACGGCCCACCCCGTGAAGTCGAGCTGGCCACCACGCTGCGGGTCGGCGATCGACCCCTCCAGCCGTACGGCGGGCTGCCCGCCCACGCTCACCTGGACCACTTCGGAGAAGACGCTGACCTTGCCCGGCAGCGAGGACTGCAGGGTCTCCTGCAGCTGCTGTGCCCCGCCACGGGGATCAAGCGTGTCCAGTGTCTGCGCGTAGAAGCCGGTGGCCTCCTCCGGCGTGTTCTTGATGGTCTCGTTCGCGGTCGCCCAGTCGGCGGTGACCGGCGTGGCGAAGAGCGTCCGGAACTCGTCCGCGTGCGGCGAGGCCACCACGAACACGTCCGCCTGCTGCTGCAGCGACCAGTCGGCGGGATGTTCGAACGCGATCGGCACGGCGGCCGAACCCTTCTGAGCCGTCCAGTCGTCACCGCCCCGCAGGACCGTCGCGAGCACCGCGACCAGCGCGATGATCGTCACGATCGCCACCGCGGCACCGATGAGAATGCCCTTGCCGCCACCGGGCTTGGGCTGTCTCCTTCTCGTCTCCTCGGTCGGCGCCACCCTGGCGAACTCGTAGGGCTGACTCGTTCCGCTGATCGCGTCACGCAGCTCGGCGATGAACTGCGCGCAGGTGTCGTAGCGCTGCTCGGGCGATTTGGCCAGCGCCCGCATCATGACGCCGTCGACCTCCAGCGGGAGGTCGGGCCGGAGCGTGGTGAGCGGCGTGGGCGCCTCCGCCAGATGCGCCCAGAGCAGTGCGATCTCGTTGTCACGCTGGAACGGCAGCTGCCCTGCCAGCGCCTCATAGACCACGCAGGCCAGGGCGTACTGGTCGCAGCGGCCGTCGATGTGCTCCTTGTTGATCTGCTCGGGCGCCATGTAGCGGGGCGTGCCGATGAACTGGTCGGTCTGGGTCAGCCCGGAGAGCGAGGTGCGGTGCTTGGTGATGCCGAAGTCGGTGAGATAGGCGTGGTCGCCTTCGGTGTGAGCGGCGATCAGGATGTTGGCGGGCTTGACGTCACGGTGGATCAGGTCGTGCGCGTGAGCGGTGTCCAGCGCGGCGGCCACCTGGGCGAAGATCCGGTTGACCTGGCTCACCGTCATCGGCCCGCGGTCGTAGAAGATCTTGCGCAGGTCGGGGCCGTCCACGTAGCGCATCGCGATGTACAGGGTGCCGTCATCGGCGCTGTCGGCCTCGTAGATCGGGATGATGTTGGGGTGGTCCATGCTCGCGACCGTCCGCGACTCCAGGACGAAGCGCTGGCGGAACCGGTCGTCCTCCCCGAGAAGCGGGTTGAGGATCTTCAGTGCGACGCGGCGGTTGAGCCGGGGGTCCACCGCGAGGTAGACCACGGCCATGCCGCCCTTGCCGATGAGGTCCTCGATGTAGTAACCGGCCACCTCCCGCCCGATCAGCGCTCTGTCATTCACGGACATCACGTCTTGACAGACTGGCCGCAGTATCCGCAGAAGCTGTGGGCGGGGCCGAGGCCCATCCCGCAACCGGTGCAGTATTTCTGCTGCGTGGGCGTGTCAGCCGGTTTGGTACCGGGGTCCCTCTTGGTATCGGGCCCCTTCGCGACCAGCACGGGCTGGCCCGGCGAGGTGGGGATCCTGGGCAGCGCGGGGAAGGAACGGCCGACCACGATCGTGGCGTCGGCCTTCTCGTCGAACGCCGGTCCCGGCGGATTGGTCAGGGGAGGCCGCGTATTCGCGGGCGGATTCATCAAGGGGGGCCGAGTCTGCGCGGGCGGATCGGTCAGGGGAGGCCGGGTCGGCGCGGACGGGCTCGCCGGGGAGTCCGGTGCGGACGACCTGCGGCGCCAGAGCAGCAGCGCGCACACCACCACGACCCCCACGAGCAGGGCTCCGACGACAAGAAGCGGCCAGAGCGGCGTCTCTCCCGTGTCGGCGACGGCGGCGGCTCCCTTGGTCCCCGCGTCCTCGGCGGTGCCACGCTTCTGCTGGGACGTCTTCAGGTGCGCGGCGGCCACGGTGTGGCCCGGATAGAGGTCCAGGACCCGCTGGAAGGCGGGGACCGCGGCACCGTAGTAATGGGTGTGGAAACGGGTCAGCGCCTGCTCGAAGGCGGCGTCGATCGGGCCGCGTCTGGGGGCGACGTCCGCCTCGGCCAGCGCCTTGGTGACCTCCCGGATGCCGATCATCCTGGCGTCCTTGCCTCCGCCGACCAGCAGCCCGACGACCTCGCCCTTCTTGTCCTCGATCACCGGCCCGCCGAGCAGTCCCCTGTCGACGAGGGCTCCCAGTTTCTCCGGCTCGTTGACCTTGCTCTCCGGATCCCTGAACTGCCGGCCGCTCTCACCGGCGCCCCCCGCCCGCAGGTGACCGATGTCCACGGTCTCCGGAAGGTTCGCGGCGGGTCGCCCGGTGAACCCGGCGACCGCCACCGGCGAGGCGTCCTTGGTGGGCACCACGGCGGCGAGCGGCGCCGTGGGCAGGCCCGCACCACCGTCGGCGCGCCCGACGGGCCTCAGCACGGCGGGGCTGTCGGGCTTGTCGCCCGTACGGACGATCTCGGCCTTGAACCCCTCCTTGTCGGCAGGGGCGATGTTGGGGAAGACCCTGAGGTCGGTGGTGACGTCGAAGATGCAGGTGGCGGTGGGCTGCTTGGGCGGGTAGCACTCCTGCAGGTGGTGGTTGAGCTGCTCGTCCTTGAGGGTGTGCCGCTCGAAGTCCGCGGGAATCTTGACCTTGTGGTGCGCGGCGAAGATCTTGTTGGCGGCGTACACCTCGAGGTCGAGGTCGTTCTTGACCACCCCGGTGAGGGTGACCATGGCGCCCTCGGGATTGACGACCGTGCCGGTGCCGGTGCCGATCGGCACATCGTAGGAACGCTCCACATGGAGCAGTTCGCCGATGTGGTCGAGCAGGGTGACCTTGATCTTCGCCGTGGCCTCGATCCGGACCACCGCGGGGGTCACCAGATCGGTGATTCCACTGGGGTGCTCGTGAGCGAGCGCGGGGGTCACCGCGGTGACCGCCAGGGACAGGCCTCCGACCAACGCCAGGAACGAACCGAACCGCCGCATCGCCACTCCCTACAGGGGATAGGACAAGGGTCGCAAAGAGCAGCGAATAAGTGAACCGTCTCAGCCTGAAGAATTGGGTTTCTTCCCACTCCTACCTGCGAAAGGCAACAGCTTGGGAACCTTCACCCGGCTTTTCCCCTTGACATTCACGGTCTTTCGCTTTATCCGCACCCCGCCGTGAGCAGATGTGCAAAGTCTATGCTTCGCGTGCCCGATCCGGCGAGAATGCGCGCCCTCTCGGCAACACCACCACAAAGCCATCCTCAGCCATCGCACCCCTCTCCGGACAGCTCCGGCGGGACAACGGCCTTGCGTCGCAATAAACTAGCACAAGTAGGCACAAAAGCGAAAAATCACCCAGTTCTACCCGTGCGGTATAACCATCACGTGAACGGGCGGGCGGGCGGATAGATGTACGGTCGGGCAGCGACCTGCCAGGAGAACGACCTGCCGCTCACGGCTGGGACGGCGACCGTGAAGCCCGACCGGGTTTTCCGTCGTCGCCCCGCCGGAGCCGACCTCCAAAAGTGCGACTCGGCGGACGCACCCGCATCACGGCGCTAGGCGCGGGGCCGAATGAGCACCGCGGGATCGAAGCTCGCCTCGAAGGGCACGAGCAGGGTCGCGATCTCTCCCGCCTCATGCTTCTCGGCGGGTTTGTACTCCTCACCGGCGAGCTCGTGGACGTGGAGGGACGGCCCCTCGGAGAGCTCGATCCGCCAGTAGGCGGGGATGCCCGCGGCGGCGTAGGCGACCTTTTTGATGTGACGGTCTCTCATCTGGGTGCTCGGGCTGACCACCTCGACGGCCAGCAGGATGTCGTCCGGCGCGAACATCAGCTCCGTCCTGTCGAGGGTCTCCGCCGACACCACCACGAGGTCGGGGATGAAGAAGTCACGGGGGCCCACCCGGAGATTGACCTCCGGCAGCGGCTCCAACTCCGGCGGAGCGGCGTCCTCAAGAATTCTGAGAAGACGAGCGATCGCACGCTGATGCAGGGGGATGGGCGAGGGACTCACCAGCAGGCTCCCATTGAAGAGCTCGTAGCGGTTCCCGTCGTCGGGAAACGTGAGCAGGTCGTCGACGGTGAACGGCGGCTCTCCTTGAAGGACCGTCCGCTTGGTCGTCGGCTCCGTCGTTGCCATTGCGGTCACCTGCTCAGTATCGGGAGTCCTACCCTCGCTCACATGCTACTTCCCACGATTCTCTTACTTTATGTAATTGGTTGATCACGATTCGCCCAGGCTTGGGCGCCCTGCAGTACGGCGGTGTGAACCGCGCGGGCGATGCGGGCGCCCCAGGTGGAACGGGGGCCGCCGAAGAGCTCCTCGGGTCCGTGATCCCGTACGGCGACGCAGACGGCGTCGGAGGCCGTGCCCGTGCAGGCGAAACCGGCCTCCGCCAGCGCCTGGGACTTGGCCTCGGTCACCGTCATGACCGCGTTGACCAGGGCCGCGTCGGTCATGGCGACCGGCACGGTGACGATGATGTTGATCGTGCCCGGGACGTACAGGGGTGCGAGCTCGGGGTCGGGGACGCCGTCGGGGGCCGCGGCCCAGGTGGGGACGCGCAGGCCGACGGTCGCCGCCGCCTCCGCTCCCCCGTCGGCCGCCCGGACGAACCGGTCGACCGAGGCCGCGGTGAGCATGCCGACGCCGGGCCCGGCGGGGGCCATCTCGAGCAGGTGGTCCACCGGGTCCATCCGGGAGTAGCCCGCGACCACCTGGGCGTTCAGCGCCCACTCCGCCGGGCCGATGCCGCCGCCGAGCATCGCCGAGGAGATGGCCCGCCGGCCGGGACCGAACTCCCACAGCAGCGATCCCAGCCTGGCCCCGTCCTCGTCGCGGTAGGTGAGTTTCAAGGGCGCTCCAGGTGGACCTCGGGACGGCCTGCGGGGCCGGTCGCGACGCGGACGCGCGCGTCGAAGTGCTCGCCGATCAGCTCCCCGGTCAGCACCTTGGCCGGGGCGCCGGAGGCCGCGACCCGGCCGCCCGAGAGCAGCGTCATCGAGTCGGCGTACTGACCGGCCAGACTCAGGTCGTGCAGGGTCGTGACGACGGTCAGGCCGTCGGCCAGCCGGAGCCGGTCCACGAGCTCCAGCACCTGCTGCTGGTGCCCCAGATCCAGGGCGGTCGTGGGCTCGTCGAGCAGGAGCACGGGGGCCTGCTGGACCAGCGCCCTGGCGAGCACGACGCGCTGCCGCTCGCCGCCCGACAGGTGGCCGAGCGTGCGGGCGGTGAAGGGTGACAGGTCGAGCCGGTCCAGCACCGAGGCCGTCACCTCACGGTCGTGACGGCTCTCACGGCCCAGATAGGGGATGTACGGCGTGCGGCCCAGCAGGGCGTAGTCGAACACGGTCATGTCGACCGGCAACGCGGGAGACTGCGGGGCGTAGGCGAGCAGCCGGGCCCGGTCCCTGGGCTTGAGCCGCCGGACCGGCGCGTCGTCGATGAGCACCTCGCCCGAGCAGGGCAGCACCCCGGCCATGGCCTTGAGCAGCGTGGACTTGCCCGCGCCGTTGGCCCCGATGACGGCCAGCCAGTCGCCGTCGCGGACGTCGAGGTCGATGCCGGACAGCACGCTCCGCCGTTCCAGCACGACCGCGAGGTTCCGTACTCTGACCCGGCTCACGATCTCCTCGCCTCCCGGCTCGGAGCCCGCGTTCGCGAGCTCACCGTGCCCGCCGGCATGCCCGCCCGCGCGTCCGCTCACGTCCCCGCCTGTCCTGTCACGCCCCACCCCGTCCACTCCTCCACCCGCCTGATCGCGAACGGCACGGCCACGCCTTCACCCGCCTGATCGCGAGCGGTCCGGTTCATGTCTCCACCCGTCTGGTCACGCGCAGCACGGCCACGAAGAACGGCGCGCCGACAAAGGCGGTGACCACGCCGATGGGCAGCTCGGCCGGGGAGAGCACGGTCCTGGCGATCAGGTCGGCGAGGACCAGGAAGGCCGCGCCGCCCATCAGCGAGAGCGGAAGCACGATCCGGTAGGACCCTCCCGCGAGACGGCGGACCACGTGCGGGACCACGATGCCGACGAAGCCGATCAGCCCGCTGACCGCGACGGCCGCCGCGGTGGCCAGGGAGGCGGCGAGCAGTACGACGAGCCGGACGCGCGTGGCGTTGAGGCCGAGACTGGCCGCCTCGTCGTCGCCGACCGAGAGCACGTCGAGCAGCCTGCCGTGGAGCAGCATGATCACCACTGAGACGACGGCGTACGGGGCGACCAGCGTGACCTGTGCCCAGCCCCCGCCGACGTCGCCGAGGATCCAGGAGTAGACGCGCTGGAGCTCCTCCACCTTGAGCTGCTGCAGGAACGTCTGGATGGCGGTGAGGAAGGACGAGACCGCCACACCCGCGAGGACCAGCGTGGCGGTGCCACCACCCCGGCCCGCCACGTTGCCCAGCGCGTAGGCGAGCAGGACGCCGCCGACGGCCCCGGCGAAGGCCGCGGCCGGGATCAGGAGCCCCTGGTCGTCGCCCTTCATGAACACGATCGCCACCGTGGTCGTGAGACCGGCGCCCGCGGCGGCCCCCAGGAGATAGGGATCGGCCAGAGGGTTGCGGAAGACACCCTGGTACCCGGCGCCCGCGGTGGCCAGCAGCCCGCCGACGATCGCGGCGAGCAGGACCCGGGGCAGCCTCAGCTCGAACAGCAGCCCCTGCTCGACGGGCGCCAGTCCCGAGTCGACCGAGACGAAGGGCAGCCAGTCGAGCAGTTGCAGCGCCACCCGGGCCGGCCCGATGCCGGCCGCGCCGACCAGCAGTCCCGCGAGCATGCTCGCCAGAAGGATGCCCACGGCCGCCGCCGTCACCGCCGGGCTCAGCCGGGTCGCCCGCCGTCCCCGGGAACCGCCGGAGGAGTCTGAGGGACGAGAAAGATCGGTCACCTAGTTGGTCGTGGCCTTCCGTACGGCGTCGCCGACCTGCTTGGCGAGGTCCACGACACGCGGGCCCCAGCGGGAGGCGACGGCGTCGTCAAGGGCGATGACCCGGTCGTTCTTGACGGCGGAGAGCTTGGACCAGCCGGGGCGCTTGGCGATGGTGTCCCTGGACTGGGCGCAGCACCTGGTGTCGGCCAGGAAGATCAGGTCCGGGTCGGCCTGGGCGACGAACTCGGCCGACAGCTTGGGATAGCCTCCGGCCGCGTCGGGGGCCTTGTCGGCGATGTTGGTCAGGCCGAACAATCCGTAGATCTGACCGATGAAGGTGCCGGAGGTGGCCGCGTAGGGCGTGACGTCCAGCTCGTGATAGTAGGTGAGCTTGGTGTCCTTCGGCGCGGTGGCCGCGAGCTCCTCCATCTGCTTTTTCATGCCGGCCGCGACCTCGTCGGCCTTGGCCTTGTTGCCGGTGGCCGCGCCGAGGTCGGCGATCTGGTCGTAGGCCTCGTCGAGCTTGGTGGCCGCGGGCTCCAGCAGCACCGGAATGCCGATCTTGCTCAGCTCGGCCACGACGTTGTCGAGGTCGTTGGCGAGCACGATGAGATCGGGCTTCCTGGCGATGATCGCCTCCACGTTCGGCTTGAAGCCGGACATGTCACTCTTCGGCGCCTCGGCGGGATAGTCCGACTGGTCGTCCACCGCGACGACCTGGGGTCCGGCTCCGATGGCGAACAGGCTCTCGGTGGCGGTGGGCGACAGGGACACGATCCGCCCGGGCTTCCGGGCGAGGACGACGGAGCCGTTGCCCGCCTCGACCGTGACCGGGAACCCCTCCGCCGCGGCGGGTGCCGCGGTCGTGGGGGCCGCGGATGTGGGGTCCGCGCTCGGGGAGGCGGTGGTGGAGCTCTGACCGCATCCGGCCAGGGCCAGCACGCCGAGCAGTGCGGCCGCGAGGGCGGTACGTACGGGCCTCACATGAGGTCCTTTCTGTTGCCGGAAGAAAGAGACCCGAAGAAGGGACGGATCACCCTTTTCCACGAGGGTTGACGGCGTCGGCGCAGCGGAGGCGACCTGGCTCGATCCGGGGGAGGATCATGACAGTTGCGGGACAGCGCCGGACTCACACCGGACTTCGCTAAGCGCTGCGCGTCAGATAGACGCTATCAATGTCGCCCGGACACTCCGCCTCAAGGACTTCCCATCAGCCTCTCCGCTCTGAGAACCGACGACTCGGCGGAGACACCCATGAAAACCACCCGTCCGACCTCTCCGCCCGGAGAACCGACGGGGACGCCCATGGAGGCCACCCGTCCGACCCCTCCGTCCGGAAACCGGCGTCCCGGCGGGGCCACCCGTGGAAACCATCGCCCGGCCGTCCGGGAGGCCGGTTGTCGCGCGGGCCGGGCGCCGTCGTCTGCCTGAGCCGCCTACGTGAGCTGCTCCTCCGCGGCGGCGATGATCTCCTGGAGGTGCAGGCCGTGCGCGGCGTCGAGGGGGTGCCCGCCGCCGCGCCGTACGGTCATCGCGAACTCGGCGAGCATGAGGGAGAAGACGTCGTCGCCGAGCTGGGTGTCGTTGATGGACTCCCGGCCGAGGCGGCCGTAGATTCCCACGTTGGAGGGCGGTGTCTCGCCGGGAACGCTCAGGCACAGCGAGGCCTCGCTGACCGAGCCGGTCTCGTGCTCCAGCAGCAGGCCGACCCAGCCCCGCGGGTTGCCGTGGGCACGGACCCCGACGACCCTGCCGAGCGAGGCCTCCAGCAGGTCGATCATGTGGGGGCCGACGTCGAGGATCGCACCGCGCTCCAGCCGCCACGGGGTGGCGAAGTCTCCTCCGAGCATGGCTCCGGTGATGTTGGCCGCGTGCCCGCCGAAGGGCTCGATGGCCGAGACCCTTGCCAGGAACGCCCGGGTCGCCGCGGAGTAACGCCAGGTGAGGACCATCTGGGAGGCCACGCCCGCCTCGGCGATGGCTCCGGCCAGCCGCCGGGCGCCGTCCAGGTCGGCCGCGAGCGGTTTCTCCAGCAGCAGTGCCTTGCCCGCCTTGGCGGCGAGCACGCCGAGCTCGGCCTGTACGGCGGGCGGCACCGAGAACGCGACCGCCTCGCAGTTGTCGAACAGCTCCTCGATCCGCTCGAAGACCGGGGCCCCGAATCTTCTCGCCGCCTCGGGTCGCCGTGCCCACACTCCGGCCAGGCGCGTGTCCGGCCCGGCCGCCAACCTCGGCGCGTGCACCATTTCGGCCCACGGCCCCGCGCCCACCAGACCCACAGATATCGTCACGTAATCCAGTTTCTCACGCCCCCCTGTTCCGGCCGTGTGCTCGGGTCGGTCTGCCATGACGCCGCACCACCGGTCGGTCTGACGTGACGCCGCACCACCGGTCGGTCTGACGTGACGCCGCACCACCGGCCCGTCCGCTGTGACGCCGCACCACCGGCCCCGCCGGCCCGTGGGAGGGCTCGCGGGGCGCCGTCGGACCGGTGCCCGCCGTACCGGCATGATGGGCTTCATCATGAACCAGATGATTCTGCTGCGGCATGGCGAGACCGAGTGGAGCAGGGACGGCCGTCACACCGGCCGCACCGACCTGCCGCTCACCGACAAGGGCGAGGACCAGGCGCGAGCACTCGCCCCCCTGGTCGAGGGCCAGACGTTCGACCTGGTCCTGGTCAGCCCCGCGCTGCGGGCCCGGAGGACGGCCGAGCTCGCGGGGCTGAAGGCGTACGAGACGGAGCCCGACCTGTGGGAGTGGGACTACGGCGGTTACGAGGGCGTCACCACCGACACGATCCGCCAGACCCGTCCCGGCTGGTACCTCTGGCGCGACGGGGTCGTCCCCGGTGACGACGAGCACCCCGGCGAGAGCGCGGAGCAGGTCGGCGCCCGCGCCGATCGGGTGATCACCCGAGCCAGGGCCGCCGAGGGCGACGTCGTCCTGGTCGCCCACGGGCACTTTCTGCGGGTGCTGTGCGCCCGATGGCTCGACCTGTCCCCCACCGACGGCCGGCTCTTCCGCCTGGACACCGGCACCTACTCACGACTGGGCTTCGAACACGCCGAGCCGGTCGTCCTCACCTGGAACGCCCCCGTCTGACCACGGGGACGAACCGCCCGGCCGCTTCGATCGGGCAGGTTCCCCGCCGTACGGAAACCGCCTCCTCGATCCGGGCGAACGCCCGGCCGTCCTCCCCGGTCGGGGAGGCGCACGCCGTACAGCACGGGGATCTTGCTCAGGCGGCCGCGGCGGCGGGCTGCGGCCCGCGGCCTGTGAGCCATTCGATGACCTTGCGGTGGCCGTGGCGAGCGTCCTCGAAGTGACCCCAGCGCCAGTAGCGAGGCTGGTCACGCACTCCGGTCACCCATGTCCGGTAGGACACCGGAGCGATCGCACCGTCCCCCGTGGCTGCCGAGGCCACTCCGTAGGTGCGGATCACGACGCGGCCTCCCGGCGCGAAAAGCACGTCGTCGGCCACTGGATACAAGGTCATCTGATCGAGCACGGTTTGAGCCCCCAATCGCTGTGGGCTCAAACACTTCCCCACCGCCCCACTTCCCCGGTTACGTCACCGGCGCGCCACGGTTAACCCGATGCGCCGGATGTAAAAACGGTGTTACACCGTCAGCCCGTCGAACTCCCCGTCCTTCACCCCGAGTACGAGGGCACGGATCTCGTCACGTGTGTAGATCAAGGCTGGACCCTCGGGAAAACGGGAGTTACGGACCGCGATACTGCCGTCCGCCAGTTCGGCGAGCTCGACACAGTTGCCCTGAGAGTTGCTGTACCGGCTCTTGCGCCAGCTGGCCCCGGCAAGGTCAGTGGCAGGCATGCCGTTATAGGTCTGCTCCATTTACATCTCTCTGAGAAGGTCGCCGAGGATCTCGGCGGTGCCCCCAGGCGTGGTGCTTTCCACGCACAACTGCTCCATGGCCGTGAGGTATGGATCGATGTCCTCACGCTTGTCCAGGTAGAGGGCACCCCAGAGCTGCTCGACATAGACGATGTCCGATAGGTCGGACTCGAGAAATCGCAAGATGCTGAACGCACCACCCTCGGCCGCGTGCATGCCTGATCGAAAGGGCATCACCTGAAGGGTGATGTTGGGCAGCGTGGCCACTTCCAGCAGGTGCTGAAGCTGCTCACGCATGATCTCCCTGCCTCCGATGGGACGCTTCAGGGCCGCCTCGTCGATGACCGCCCACAGTCGCGGGCCGTCCTTCTTCGTCAGGCGATCCTGCCGCTGCATGCGCATATGCACACGACGCTCGATCTCCGCCTCGGGCACGTCCGGGTGGCCCAACCGGATCACGGTGTGTGCGTAGGCGGACGTCTGCAGCAGGCCGGGAACGAACTGCACCTCGTAGGTGCGGATCACGCTCGTCGCCTCCTCCAGCCCCACGTAGGTGGTGAACCAGCTCGGCAACAGGTCGCCGTACTTGTGCCACCAACCAGGGGTGTTCGCCTCGCGGACCATCTCCAGCAGGCCGCGCCGTTCCGCGTCGTCGAGCACGCCGTACAGGGTGAGCAGGTCTTCCACGTCTCGGGTCTTGAAACCGACACGGCCGAGCTCCATCCGGCTGATCTTGGACTCGGAGGCGCGGATGTGGAATCCCGCCACCTCACGGGTGAGATCTTTTTCCTCACGCAGACGGCGCAGGCTTGCGCCGAGCATGATGCGCCGAACGGTGGAACCGGTACCGGGCGGATCCATGGACACGTGGTGCTCCTCGCTCGCTTTCCTGATCGACAGTCTGTCACTTTGCGCCCCAAGAGTTACCGGGTCGCGAACAAGATCCCCTTTCCTTACGAAATGTCGAACTCATGGGTAACCGTAGCGGTTGCACAGACCTTATGCACGTGCATTCGCCCTTGCACCTGCACGGGAGTTTGCACCATGATTGCGGCTGTGCAGTCCGCCCAAACCGCGCCCCCCCGATCGTCAACGTCATGGACAGCGCTCGACTGGTGGCCCCCAGTCGGCTGGTGGCCTGACGCGGCGCGCGACCTCGTCTCCGGCTCCTCGACCATGGCCAGCGCCACGTTCGTGCTTCCACCCCAGGCCGAGTCCGTCCACTCCGCCCGCAGCTTCGCGACGGGCACGCTCACCGGCTGGAAGCTCGGCGAGCTGAGCGACAACATGGAGCTGGTCGTCTCGGAACTGGCCACCAACGCCTTCAGGCACGGTCTGCGACTGGCCGAGTCGCGCGCCAGAGAGCCGATCAGGCTCTCCCTGATCCGCAGGAACAGTCTGGTCGCCTGCACGCTCAACGACCCCGGGGCCGGCTTCCCCGCGCTCCGCGACCCGGCGCCCCTCGACATCGGCGGGCTCGGACTGCACATCGTCGAGTCGCTGAGCCTGCGCTGGGGCTGGGCACCGCTGGCGCCGTACGGCAAGATCGTTTGGGCGGTCCTGCGCCCGGACCTCCCCGAGGAGTAGGACCCCTCCGGGCCCCTCAAGGATCACGGCCCCCCGAACTTCCGCAACCGAACCTTTCCCGAACGGCGCCGCCTCTTCCCCTCCATCTGGCGCCGATCGGTCCCGGGACCCGCCCTCCCCTCCCCGGCGGTCCCGGGACCGATCAGAAGCGGGACGGCGATGTGGTAACGCATTGCATTCTGCGCGGTGCATGCCGTCGGAGATGCCCTCTGCATTACCGTGGATGTTTATGGCTCACGGAGAGTCCCCGCGCGAGATTCCTGAAAGAGCTACGAGATGGACGATCACCTGCTCGGATGGTTGAAAACCCTCGACGAAGAACGGCTCGCCCGAGTTCTGGCCAACCGGCTGGACGCCCTCGCCCCGCCGTGGCCACGCCGCCTGGACACCCTGGCGCAGCGGCTGGGCAACGGTTTCGCGGTGATGGAGGTCATGCGCGGGCTTCCACTGCCGTCCCTGGAGGTGGCGCAGGCGTCACTGGCCCTCGGCGATCAGGTCCGCCCGGAGGAAGTGGCCCGGTTCATGGGCGTGCCGGAGGCCGAGGTGACGCCCTGGTTCGACCTGCTGTTCGACCATGCCCTGGCCTGGCCGGACGACGAAGGACGGATCCGCGTGGCCGGCGGGGTCGCCCGCTGGTGGACGGCCCCCTGCGGGCTCGGTGAGCCGCTCACCCACTATCTGAACTCCTGGACCGTCAGCGCCGACGCCCTGCGGGGTCTCGCCAGGACGCTCGGCCTGCAACAGGGCCCAAAACGCCGCACGATCACCAAGGTCTCCGAGGTCCTCTCCGATCCCGAACGGGTGGGCGCCCTGGTCGAGCGGGCCCCTGAGGGCACGAGGCGACTCCTGGAGGAGTTCGCCTGGGACGGCCCGGTCCGCACCGTGGACGGCGGCAGGTTCGTCGTGCCGGGCGCCCCCGAGAAGTGGGCCGTCGACCACGGACTGATCTTCCGTCCGAGCTGGAACGTGGCCGAGATGCCCCGGGAGGTGTCGCTCGCGCTGCGCGGCCCCGACTACCACCCGCCCTTCACCCCCGGCCCGCCCGACCTCGGCACGGTCCCGGTGGACCCCGAGGCCGTGGACCACCTGATGACGCTGGCCGCCCCGCACGTGGTCGAGCGCTGCGCCGCGATGCTGGAGAACACCGCCAAGATCCCGCTGCCGCTGCTCAAGGCGGGAGGGGTGGGCGTGCGCGAGGTCCGGCGGGTGGCCAAGGACACCGGCTGCGACGAGGACGAGACCCGGCTGCTGCTGGAGATCTGCGCGGTGGCCCGGCTGCTGGCCTGGGACGACGCGGCCGGCGGCCTGGTTCCCACCGAGAAGTTCGACCGCTGGCGGCTGGACGACGCGGCCGCCAGGCTCCGGGTGCTGTTGTCGGCGTGGTGGCGCATGGAGCGCTCGTCGCTCCGCAGGACCGACGGCAAGTACGGCACCGTCCTGGGCGACGACCCGGCGGGGGCGGCGGTCGCGCGGGCGAGGCGTGCGGTGCTCGCCGTACTGGCCCGCCTGCCCGCCAACACCGCGTGCACCGACCGGGCGGGGCTGGTCGGCGCCACGCACTGGCACGCCCCCCTGCTCGACCAGTCGCTGCTGGCCGAGTGCGCCCCCGCCGTGCTCGATGAGGCCCGGATGCTCGGGCTGGTCGCCCTCGACACGATCACCGACCTCGGCCGCGCGCTGGCCGGTCTGGACACCGCCGCCGGCGACGAGACCGACGACTCCACGCCGATCGTGGAGAACGACCCCCTGCTGGTGGAGTGCTCGACCCGGGCGCTGGCCAGCGTACGGCGGAGCGCGCTGTTCGGCGCCGACCTCACCGCCGTGGTGACCGGTCCGCCCTCCAGCGAGCTCGCCGAGCTGCTGGACCGGGCCGCCGAGCGCGAGTCCCGCGGCGCGGCCTCGGTGTGGCGGTTCACCCCGGCGAGCGTGCGCCGCGCCATGGACGCGGGACACACCGCCGACGGCCTGCTGGCGGACCTCGCCGAGGTGGGCGCGGTGCCGCAGCCCCTCGACTATCTGGTGCACGACGTGGCCAGGCGGCACGGCGAGGTCAGCGTGACGACGGTCGCCTGCATCGTGCAGGCCTCCGACCCGGTGCTGCTGGCCGAGATCGCCGGGCACCGGCGGCTGTCCAGGCTGGGCCTGCGGCTGCTGGCGCCGACCGTGCTGGCCAGCACGATGCCCGCCGACAAGACCCTCGCCGCGCTCAGGGAGAACGGCTACGCCCCGGTGCCGATCGAGGACACCGGGGAGATCACCATCCGCCGCGCCCGGATCGAGGAGCCGCAGAACGGGCGGCTGATCCTGCTGCCGGGAGGCCGGGTGGCCGAGCTGGAGCAGTCGTCGCACCTGCTGGTCGAGCCGCCGCCGGACCCGCGCGAGCACGCCGGCCGCCTGCTCGCCTCCAAGGACAACGCCGCTCAGCAGAACGGCAGGACCTGGGCGGTCATCGGTCGCCTGGCCTTCCGGCTGCCGACCGCCCAGCAGTCCCTGCTCGGCTTTGTGGTCGACCGCGGCGTACGGGCGGCGATCACGCTGACCGACGGCCTGACCGCGACCATCAGCCACGGCGAGCTGCGCGGCGGCGTGCTCGACGCGTGGTGCGAGGAGGCGGGAGACTATCTGGAGTTCCCGCTGGCCGACATCGTCGAGGTCCGCAGCACCTACGCCTAGCACGGTGGCCGCGATGCGGCCTCTCTCCGGCTCAGCCCCTCACCCCGCGGCGGCACGGAGCGAGCGCCGCCGGTCATCCGTCTCCCTTGAAGCCGGTCGGTGGCGCATACCAGATGGACACCACCGATCCGTTGAATGATTGCCGTCCCCTGCCGACTTTCATCGGCGTCCGTATGCGGCAGTCTGTATCGGCGACAGGAAGACCGTGATCACGAATGGATCAGCCCCAGTTGAAATCCGGATACTCGCGCACGGAACACCCCCTCAATCAACCCCGTGATATGAGCCCGCCTCCGTGAAATGCCGAAGGCTCAGCCCCATGTAACGTCCAGGCGATTACGCATGAGAAACCTCCTCTCACCCGGCCGCACGAATACCTTCCGCGAAACACCAAAAGCTCAGCCCCATATAACGTCCGGGCAGTTGTGCATGAGAAACCTCCCCTCACTCAGGCCGCACGGACACCTTCCACGAAACAACGCGGGCTCAGCTCCATACACGTCTGGGCAGTTATGCATGAGACCCCGTACCCCGTCACCCCGTGCCCCGATGACACGAACATACCTCCGGTGAATACTCCGGTCCAGACCCACCCGAAATCCCGGTGGTTGCGTCTGGGACATTTTTCCGTTCAACTCCGCGAAATGAAATCCATATCTGGCGAAATACCGTACTCACCCGGCCCGCACTATCACCTTCCGCGTCGAAACAGCTACGACAGGTAGCGAAAAGCATCTATAAGCGCGCCATGATCTCCCGTGTTGGGGGCCGCTTCAGACACTTCGCCTTGCACGGGATCCAGGCATTCGGGATGGGCCGGGAACGGCCCGGAGCATTAGCCGGTCCGTCGACATCGCCAGACGCGCACCGAACACCCCGTTCATTCAAGCGCCCGTCGACATTGATATTTCGCGCACGCCGGATCAGCGACTTCACCCCGCCGTGAACGCGAATACGGCCCCATGACGAATCATGGGGCCGTATTCCGGCCGGGACTTCCCACCTGCCGGGGAAGCCGGGCGGATGGCCGGGTTCTCGCTCTAGGCGTTCAGCCCCTCACCCCGCAGCGGCGCAGGGCGAGCAGGGCGAGCACCCGGGTCACGTCCCGGAGCTCGCGCAGGTCGACCTGCTCGCGCGGAGCATGGGCGAAGCGCACGTCGCCCGGACCGTAGTGCAGGGCCGGGATGCCACCGGCGGCGTAGAGGCGCAGGTCACTCCCGTACGGCGCGGCGGCCTCGGCCGGGTGGGAGCCGGTGACCTCCGCCACCGCCGTGGCGACCTGGCCCAGCAGCGCATGCCCCGCGGGCAGCCGCCCGCTCGCGAACTGACCGCCGGGCCAGGTGACGACCGGAGGGTGCTCGCGCAGCCACGGATGATCGAGCTCGGCGATCACTGTTTCCAGCGCCAGGCGGGCCTGCGCCGGATCCTCGTCCAGGCGCACGCCGAGCCGCCCCTCCGCGACGAGAAGGTCCGGCACGCTGCTGGCCCAGTCGCCCGCGCGGACCGTGCCGATCTCGATCGGGTAGGGCATCGGGTTGCCGTCGAAGACCGGGTCCGGATCGCGGTTGCGGTCGGCCTCCAGCCGCCTGATCACCTCGAAGACCGGCCAGAAGACCTCCAGGGCGTTGATCCCCTCGTAGCGGGTGGCGCCGTGGGCCGCCCGCCCGGCGACCTCGATCCGGAACGTCAGCGCGCCCGCCGTCGCGGCGATGATCGCCCCGCTGGTCGGCTCGGCGATCACCGCGGCCTCGCCCCGGTGGCCGCGGGCCAGGGTCGCGAACGCGCCCAGGCCGCCGTCCTCCTCCCCCACCACGCAGTGCAGGGCCAGCGGTCGCGCCAGCCGTACTCCCGACCTGGAGAGGGCGGCGACGACGGCGAGGTTCGCCGCGAGGCCCGCCTTCATGTCGCAGGCGCCCCTGCCGTGCATGATGTTCCCGCTGATCCGGGCGGCGAAGGGGTCGCCCTCCCACCTGGCCGGGTCACCGATCGGCACCACGTCCGCGTGCCCCTGCAGAACGAGCGCCGGCTCCCCCTCGCCCTCCGTGACACCGACCACGCCGTAACCCTCGGTGCGCGGGGCCTCGGTGCCGGGAAATCCGGGAGCCGCCCTGAGCTCGTCGAGGTCGAGCTTCCAGACGTCCACGTCCAGGCCCGCCTCGACGAGCAGGCGGGCGCAGCGGTGCTGCAGATCCGACTCGGCGTCGGTGCCGGTCACGCTCGGCACCCGCACCAGGTCGGCCAGCAGCCGTACCGTCTCCGCCTCGTCGAGGGCGTCCAGCACCCTCGCTTCGATCACCTCGTTCTGGGACATGCCGCTACCCTTCCAGAGCCACCCGGCGGGCGAGGCCCAGGGGAAGGCCACCGGAACCGGCCAGGTTGTCGTGGAACGTACGCAGGTCGCCCCGGCTCGCGGCCAGATAGTCGTCGCGGATGCGGTCGATCTCCAGCGCACCGGTCAGGTAGGAGGGGGCCTGGGTGGGCCACGCGCAGTAGCGGTTGACCTCGCCCTTGGCGGTGCCGGGGGTGAGCGAGGACTTGGTGGTCATGAAGTGCTCGGCCTCCTCGATGGTCATCTCACCGCAGTGCAGCGAGACGTCCACGATGATGCGGGCCGCCCTGAAGAGGCGGAACTCCAGGTGGGCCAGCTCCTGGGCGGGGGTGGTGAAGTAGCCCTGCTCCCGCATGACCTTCTCGACGTAGAGGGCCCAGCCCTCGGAGAAGTACGGCGTGCGGAACAACTGGCGGGCCCGGCGCGGGTTGCCCGCCATCCAGGACAGATGCCAGTGGTGACCGGGGTAGGCCTCGTGGACGGCGATGGAGGGCATCTGCGCCCTGGCGTTGGTGCGCAGCCGCTGACGGACCTGCTCCTCGGTGAAGGAGTCAGGGGTGAACGGCACGAAGAAGTGCCCGATCCTGGAGGTCGACAGGGGCGGCGGCATCATGTAGGAGGCGACGGCGAGAATGGGCCGCTGGAACTCCGGCGAGGGCACCACCCGGCACTCCTCGCCCTCGGCGAACGTCACCAGGCCGCGCTCGCGCACGAACTCCCTGGCCCGCGCGGTCTCGGCCTCGTACTCGGCCCGCATGCCCTCCAGGGTCGCCGGGTGGTCGTCCTGGAGCTCGGTGATGGCCGCGTGCCAGTCGTCGGAGTCGCCGGTCAGCCGCACGGCGATCTCACGCATCTGCGCGTCCAGCTCGTCGTAGGCGGCCTGACCGCGCTTGAGGAGCTCGTCGGCGCCGTAGCCGAGCATCTCCCGCTCGCGCAGCAGGGTGGAGTAGAGCTCCTCCCCCATCCGCCAGGTGCCGGTCGCCTCGAAGCCCTCGAAGAACTCCACCAGCTCGTCGAAGGCCGCCGCCGCGGGTTCGGCCGCCGCCGCCAGCCGGGCGCGCAGGGCCTCGTCGGCGACCTGGCCGGGAATCGTCTCGGTGAGAAAGTTCCGGGCCGTCCGGGCCTGGCCCAGGCCGCGCTCGATCAGCAGCGGGGCGGCCAGTGCGGGGTCAAGGTTCGTACGGCAGGCCGCGAGGACGTCCGGTACCTCGGCCAGCCGCGCGACGGCCGCGTCGACCAATTCGGCCTCGGAGGACAACCGGTAGACGAACGCGCCGAACATCGAGTTGAAGATGGGCCCCACGTAGACGGACGGGTCACGCCGCCAGGCGGGCCAGGCCTCGTAGGCGAGCCCTCCGCGCAGCGTGGACATGACAAGCTCGCGATCGATCTCATCCTCGAAGGGCTCGGGGTTTCCCTGCCCGTCGCCTCCCGCGGCCTGAAGCCGCTCCAGCCAGCGCCGCGACTCCTGCTCCCTCGCGAGGATGCCCGCCTCGGTGAAGTCGCCGAGGGTCCTGTCGTAGCCCTCCGCGCCGGCGAGGGCCGCGTGGACGGGGTTCGCCCTCAGGTACCAGTCGAGAAAGTCGTTAACAAGCTCAGCAGACGTCATAGCGGCCGATCCTACCCGGCACCTCACATCAGATGTTGATCATCAAAATCACCGGCGAACGGGGCTTCTCCCGGCAGAGAACCCCCTGCTCCCTGCGAGGATCAGCCGGTACGGCTCCCCGGTTCCCATAAACTCATTCCGTGGGTGACCCGAAGTTCGAGATCCAGATGCTCCACGACCGTGTCATGGTGAAAGCCGAGCAGGAGTCGGAGGAGCGGCGCAGCACCGCGGGCATCGTCATCCCGGCGACGGTGAAGATGGCCAACAGACTCGTCTGGGGCGAGGTCTGCGGCGCGGGCCAGAACGTCCGCGCGGTCAAGGTCGGCGACAAGGTCCTGTTCAATCCCGAGGAGCAGTACGAGGTCGAGATCCACGGCCAGCCCTACCTGGTCATGCGCGAGCGCGACCTGCACGCCATCGCCACCCCGCAGACCGACAACGGCACCGGCCTGTATCTGTGACGGCTCGGGCGCCGGCGACGCCCGCAGCCGCCGGAGACCCGCGGACCACATGTCCGCGGCGGGCTATCTGCGGGTGTAGCTGAGATAGAGCTTGTTGTTCCAGTCGGCGGCGGAGATGTCGGCCAGCGCCCGCACGACCTTGCCCTTGAGATCGACCAGGACGGCCCTGTACGCGCTCCCGTTGGGGACGACCGCGATGATGTGCTTCTCGTCCCACCAGCCCCAGATGGTCTTCGGCCGGACGCCGGGCACCTTGGCGGTGAGCTTGCCGGAGACCCGGTCCCAGACGCACACGTGCTCGGTGTAGGTGGCGGGGCACCACGTCATCAATCCGCGGCCGGAGGGCGAGAAGACGTCCTCGCCTCCCGCGGGCCGGCCCGTCTTGGCCAGTGTGCGCCGAACCTCGCCGGTCTGACGGTAGAAGCGGGTGCCACCCTGGTATTCGGCGATCACGTCGGTGTTGTCGGGGCTCCAGCGGAACTTCGCGGCCTTGGCCACTCCCGCCACGATCACCGTCCGGGCGGTCTTGGCGGCCACGTCGACGACCACGAACCCGACGGTCTCCCAGCTCGTGCCGCTCTGCCTCTCGACGGTCAGAACGGCCTTCTTCGCGTCGCGCGTCCAGTGAACGTACTGCGCGACCACCGGTTTCCTGACGGTCCGGATCCTGGTGCCCTTGGCCGTCGCCAGATCGACAAGGATCACCGAGTCATAGCCGTCGCGGTAGGAGGTGGGGACCGCGAGGGCCCTACCGCCCTTGGGAGCCACCGTGATCTCCTTGTAGGAGGCCTGCTTGGAGAACCCCGCGCTCCCGCGCACGTAGGTCGACGTGCCGAACGTGTAGGAGGTCACCGCGAACGGGTCCGCCGGATTCTCTCGCGCGGTCACGCGGGTTCCGGGCAGCACGATGGCCGCGGGCGCCGCAGGGGCCGCGGCCTGCGCGGCCGGCGGCGCCATCGCGGCCACGGAGGCCGCGACAACCGAACAACACAGCAGTCGATAAAACCCAGGAGACACAGACACGACGGAATACTAGGCTGCAAACCCATTAAGATCATGATCTAGATCGAATTGGTTGGAAAAGTGTAAACTCGCCTCGGCCTGCCGACCCGGTCGCGACTCTCCTACCTCCCATTCGAAACCGTCCGCCCATTTCCGGCCGACCCGAAATCACGCACACACTGCCGGATATAACGCGGATGCGGCAGCCACTCGGAAAGCCTCACACGATACGACCACGCCACTTGCGGTGGAACTCCACAAGGAAACATTGAGATGATAATTTCCAGGGAAAAGTCATTTGCCACCGATGAGCTCTTCGAGCTCTACGACTCCGTCGGCTGGGGCGGCTATACCCGTGACATGGCGAAACTCCAGCGTAGCCTGAGTAATTCGCATCTGGTCATCACCGCCCGCGACGACTCCGGCAGGCTTGTCGGACTGGCCCGGACGATTTCCGATGACGAAACCATCTGCTATCTCCAGGATCTGCTGGTGCACAGCGAATTCCAGGGCCGGGGAATCGGCCGGGCACTGCTCGACCACCTGACGGATCGCTATTCACACTGCAAGTTCTTCTTCCTGTCCACCGAGCACGAGTCGTCGCCGGACGGAGAGAAATCACACGCCTTCTACAGAAAGATGGGCCTGGTCCCCCACCACGAGCAGGGAATGGCGGCTCTGGGGCTGAAGATCGGGTAATCGCGAACCCGGCACGGCGGCGACGCCGGGGCCCAGGACGGCTTTCCCGTCACACCCACGCCGGCGGCTCATATGCCGGCCGGACGTCCTGGACCTCGGCGAGGGCCGATCCCACTCGCCCCCGGTTACCGTTGGCCACCGCGTTCGCGGTCACCGTTCCCGGTCGACGTCGTGCTCCTGATCACCGTGTTCCCGGCCGCCGTCGTATTCCTGGTCGCCATTACTGGTCGCCGTTCCCGGTTACCGTCCGTCGCCCTTGCCCGCCGTACCGGATCAGGGTCCTCCGCCCAGTGACTCTCCGCACCTGCCGCATTCGACGGCCATCCGGGGATGGTGCCGCCGATGCTCGTAGAAGCGGTGACCGAGGGCCGCCCCGACGAGCACCCCGCCGAGCAGCAGAAGCATCACCGGCCCGTATTTCTCGTGCCCGATCAGGCCCATGACAAGATGGGCTATACCTGCGGCGACAATGATCGCGCCGACGTTGAGCAACTCTCTGTTGAGCGTCCACCCCGAGGCGGATCGTTCCCGTTCCGTCTCACTCATGCTCCCAGGGTCACTACCATCAGTTACAGGTCGCGACGGATCGCGTCACCACCATGTAAAAGACGGAGCATCTTCCCGCGGCGAAAATGCTGTGAAGCCCAGGTAACCCCAGGTAACAGAGCCGCCCCTCACGGGCCGCGATGAGGGCGCGCGAGGCGAGACCGGCCCCGCCGGGGTCGATGTCGACACCCAAGGAGGGGCTTCCGCCCGGTGCACCGGAGGGCCCGGTCCGTCAGCCGCCGAGTCTGCGGAAACCGCGCGCCGACAGCGGCAGGAAGATCGCGATCAGCAGGAGAGGCCAGACCACCGCCATGAGCGTCGCGTTCTGCGCGATCCAGGACTCACCTCCCCATCCGGGATTTCCGAAGAGCTGACGGGCGGCCGTGGCCGTCGTCGAGAGCGGGTTCCACTGGGCGATCGCGCCAAGCCAGCCGGGCATGGTGGCCGGGTCGACGAACACGCTGGACAGGAAGCCGACAGGCCAGACCAGGATCTGCACGGATGTCACGACCTCGGGTCCGCCGGCGATGAGCCCGACGAAGATGCCGACCCAGAGCAGAGCGAAGCGCAACAACAGGAGCAGCCCGACGGCGGCCGGCGCGGCGGCGGATCCGCCCTCCCAGCGCCAGCCCAGCAGCAGCCCGGTGCCGATCATGATGACCAACCCGACGACCGAGTTGAGCATGTCCGCGACACACCGGCCCAGAACCACCGCGGAGGCACTCATGGGCATCGAACGGAATCGATCGGTCACTCCCCTGGCCGCGTCGGTGGTGACCGCCATCATCGTGGTCTCCAGGCCGAAGAGCATGGTCATGGCGAACATGCCCGGCATCAGGAACTCGAAGTAGCCACCCCCACCGGGGACACCGATGGCGCCACCGAAAAGGCCACCGAACATCAGCACGATCATGACGGGGAAGACCCATCCGACGATGACCGTGCCGGGCCGGAGGACCCAGTGGTTCAGGTCCCGGAGGGTGATGGTCCAGGCGTCCGCCAGCGTCCAGCCGAACCGGGACAGCGGGGATCCGGTGGGCAAGGTGTGGTGCGCCGCGCTCATCGGGGTCATCGGGGTCGTCGTGCTCATACCGTCGCCTCCGTACCGGTGGCGGGACCTGCGGACGCGGGCCGGTTCGCGGCCGGGTCACCGCCGCCGGGCGGTTCGCCCGCCCGATCATCCGTCGCCGCCCGGTCATCGATCACCGCCCGCTCCCCCGTCAACGTCTGGTGATCGATCACCGTCTCCTCCCCCGTCGGCGTCTGCTCCCCCATCAGATGGAGGAACACCTCGTCGAGCGTGGGGCGGCGCAAGGTGATGTCGACGGGCTCGACCCCGGCGTCCCCGAGCGCGGTGGCCATCGTGACCAGTGCCCTGGTGCGCTCGGCGACCGGGACGCTGACGCGACGGGCTTCGCCGTCGACACGCACCTCGCCGGATGCGATCCTTCCGGCGATGACCTCCGTCGCGGCCACATCCTCCGCATCGGCGAGCACGATGTCGAGCCAGTCACCGCCGATGGCGGATTTCAGCTCCTCGGGGGTGCCCTCGGTGACCACCCGGCCCGCCCTGAGCATCGAGATCCGATCGGCCAGCCGGTCCGCCTCCTCCAGATACTGGGTGGTGAGGAGCACGGTTGTGCCGGAACCGACCAGATCTCGGATCGCCGCCCAGACCTCCCGGCGTCCGGCCGGGTCCAGCCCGGTCGTCGGCTCGTCCACGAAGAGCACCGGCGGTGCGACGATCAGGCTCGCCGCGAGGTCGAGCCGCCTGCGCATGCCACCGGAGTACTTACCGACCGGCTTCTTGCCCGTGTCCGCCAGGGAGAAGCGCTCCAGCAACTCATCGGCACGCCTTTTCGCCCCCGCCGAGGAGAAATGACTCAGTCTGGCGAACATCACCAGGTTCTGCCGCCCGGTGAGAATCTCGTCGACCGCCGCGTACTGACCGACCAGCCCGATGCGCTCGCGCACCTGCCGCGGCTGTGCCCGGACATCAAAACCCGCGACGCTCGCCCGGCCCGAGTCCGGGCGCAGGAGCGTGGTCAGGATCCGGATGGCCGTGGTCTTACCTGCGCCGTTGGGCCCGAGCAGGCCGCAGACCGTACCGACCGGCACCTGTAGATCGAATCCGTTGAGACCGGCTCCTTCCGCGGCCCCCGCATAGTTTTTGCGCACGCCCTGCGCGGCGATCGCGAACTCGACTGCCTTCACATCCACCCTTTTCCCGTCCGGCCAGGCCGGAAGATCTGCCGACATCGATCCATCCTTGAAGCGTAGACCGTACCGTACATCGTACGGCTCGGTTACGGTGGACCCAACGACGACGATTTGGAGATTGTTCCCGTGGGTGGAAAGAAAGCCGCTGACGCTGATCCGGCCCGGAGCCTGGCGCTGCTGTGGGGCTCGCACAGCAAGCCGGGGCGATCCGGGCTGACGGTCCGGTCGATCGTCCTCGCGGCCATCGAGCTCGCCGACGCCAACGGGCTCGAAGCGGTCTCCATGCGCCAGGTCGCCGATCGGCTGGAGGTCGGGACCATGTCCCTCTACACCCATGTCCCGGGCAAGACCGAGCTGACCGACCTCATGATCGACACTGCCTTCGGGGAGCTCTACGCCGACGTGGACGCCCCGTCCGGACAGCCCGGCGGCTGGCGGGGCGCCCTGGAGTTCATCGCCGCCCGCAACTGGGACCTCTACCGGCGGCATCCCTGGATGCTGCACATCGTCGGCGGCCGCCCCGTGCTGGGCCCGAACGCCACGCTCAAATACGAGGCCGAGCTGCGTCCGCTGGACGGCATCGGCCTGTCCGACGTCGAGATGGACTCCGTCCTGGCCCTGATCCTGACCCACGTCGAAGGCACCGCCAGGCTCCAGGCCAACATGGCGCAGACCCAGCAGGACACCGGAATGACGGATGCCGAATGGTGGGTCTCCAATGCCCCGCTGCTCGACAAGGTCGTGGACGCGTCCCGGTTCCCCGTGGCCTCACGCGTGGGTCAATCCGCGGGCGAGGAGTATCAGGCGGCCTCCAGCCCCACCCACGCCCTCACCTTCGGCCTGGCCCGGATCCTGGACGGAGTCGCCGACCTGATCGCGGGCAGGGAACGCCCGTAGTCAGAGGCGTCAGCGGGTGAGGAGCTTCCGGGCCTCGGCGATCAGATCGATGTGGAAGGTGAGCTTCACGCCGTAGTACACGATGGCGGCGGCGGCCACCGCGGCGACGAGGACGATCAGGATCTTGACGGTCCAACCTCGGCGGCCGAGCCAGGCCGTCCAGCCCGCCAGGGTTCGCTTGCCGAAATCCAGGAGCCGGTTGGCCCAGTGGAACTCCGTGGCCAGGACCGCCAGACCGGCGAAGACGACCAGCCAGCCGGGACCGGGGAAGGGCACCATGATGAGGCCCGCGACGACCAGCACGGCGCCGACGGTGCCAACGGCGATCTTCAGGGTGAGCCGTCCCGCGGGGGTGGACCTGATCCCGTCGAGCCTGCGGCCTATGGCGGACCGCTCCGCCGCCTCGTCCTTCAAGTCGTCGGCGTCACCGGTCACGGACGGCCGATGGAGCCCGTTCCGAGGGTTTTCCAACCGCTCCGCGCTCGCCTCATCGTCCTTCAGAGCGTCACCGGTCGCGGACGGCCTCTGGTGCCCGTCCTGAGGGTTTCCCGCTCCACCTGAGATCGTCACGCAACTCCCCCGGACAGTTGGTTTGGTTCCAGAATAGGCCCGAACGACCTTCCTCTGCCCACCCCGGGGTATGCATCACGCGCGTGCGGCCGCTCTCAGGACGAGCGGTCAACTTTTGGCTGCTGAACTGCGGAAACGCGATTCCTGATCATGATATGACGCCTGGATGCGTCAGCCTGAGGCCCACCCGGGTGGCGTGCTCCCAAGGTGGACGCATCCCTCTACCTGGACCACAGCGGTGATGGCGTGCTCCCCGGATGGGAAGCACGCCATCACTCCGGTTCGACCCGTGGTGGTGTGTCCCTACGAGCGCACGCCACCACCCGGGCTCAACCGACGGTGCAGGTGACCGTGGAGGGCACCCCGTTCGTCCCGGTCCAGCCGGCGCCGAAGCCGAACGTCGTGGAGGCGCCGCCCGCCAGGTTGCCGTTCCAGTTCGTGTTCTTCACGGTGACGTCGGCACCGGTCTGGGTGTGGACGCCGCTCCAGAGCTGAGTGATCGTCTGGCCGTTCGGGAACGACCACTTGACGGTCCAGGCGCTGATCGCCGCGGTGCCGGCGTTCTTCACCGTCACCTCGCCCTGGAAGCCGCCCGGCCAGGAGTTGGTCACCCTGTAGGCCGCGGTGCATCCACCGCTCGTCGAGCCCGGAATGGTCCTGAAGGTGACCGGGCTGGAGGCGGTGGAACTGTTGCCCGCACCGTCACGGGCGATCACATAGAACGAATACGAGGTATCCGGAGACAACCCCGTCACCCCGAACGATGCCGCGGTCGGCGAACCGACCTTCACATCCGTCGCCCCCGCCTCCCGATACACGTCATAACCACTCACCCCAACGGCATCCGTCGAAGCCGTCCACGTCAACGTGGCACCCGAGGAAGTGATCGCCGAGGCGACCGGGGTTCCCGGCCTCGACGGCGGAACGGTGTCCGCCGGCGGGACGACCCCGCCGTTGTCGGCGTAGAGGATGCCCCGGCCGTTGGTGCCGAGGTAGACCCGGCCGTAGACCCGGGGGTCGCCGGTGATGGCCTCGCCCGCGTTGCCGTACTGGTGCTGGTCGTCGTTGATCCTGAGCCAGGTGGCGCCCGTGTCGTCGGAGCGGAACACGCCGCTCACCCCGCCGACCGTGGCGAGCGCGTACAGGGCCTGGTAGCTCCTGCCGGGCGCCGCCTTGCCGAACCCGATGTTGACCGCGCTCGTGACGCCGGACAGCTTGGTGAACGACGCTCCGCCGTTAGTGGAGTGCCAGATGCCCGACGCGCCCGTCTCACCGCCCGCCAGCCAGATGTCGCCCTCGCGGCCGGGCACGGCCTTGAACTTGACGTTGCCCACGGCCGGCAGCCCGGTCGCGGCGGTGGCCGTGAACGAGACGCCGCCGTTGGTGCTGGCGTAGAACGTCCCGGCGTTGAAGCCGTAGAACTTCCCGGCATTGACCCGGTCGGACTCCACCACGGCCCCGGCCGGGAGGCCGGTGGAGGCGGTCCAGGTGTTGCCGAAGCCGACCGAGTAGTGCACGCCCACGCCCTTGGGCGCCCAGACGAACCTGGATCCGTCCGCCGCCGCCGCGACCGTGCCGCCCTCGTTGATCCCGCCGGGCTCGCCGCCCTGGAACCAGTTGGCGCCGCCGTCGGTGGAGAAGGCGACGTGGCTGTCGTTCGGCCGGTCGGCGTCGGCGAAGTTGCCGGACCGGACCATGACGGCCGGGTTGGTCTCGGCGTAGTCGAGGCTGGTCGTCGAGGTGAAGTACGGGGAGGTGAACATCATCGGCGGGACGGCGTCGAGGTTGGTGTGGCGGAAGCCGCCGATGTCGCCCAGCCCGCTGACCAGCGGGGCCCCGGAGGGCGGGCTGATCAGGTCGAGGACCGCGGTCTCCTCAAGCCCCTTCACCATCGGCCTGATCGTGAACTGGGCACCGGCGGTGTCCCATTTCAGCAGGTCCTCGGTGCCGTAGAGCGTGGCGCCCGTGCCGTACATCATGCGGTTGGAGTCGAACGGGTCGATCTCCATCGACTCGGTCATCCAGCCGAGCTTGGGCGCCACCTCGGGTGGTTGCGGGTTCGCCCCGAGGGTCAGCCACGGCGAGGAGGAGACGTCCATCGTGTAGCGGAAGCTACGGTTCGGATACGACGTGAAGTCCCAGACCCTGGTCCAGGTCGCACCGCCGTCGGTGGAGCGGAAGAAGATCACATCCGGCCACCAGGAGATCTGGGTGGCGACCATCAGCGTGCCGGGGCGCTGCCGGTCGACCGTGAGGCCGCTGTAGCCGAAGTAGTCGTCGGCCGAGCTTGAGGGGATCGGGCTGATCTGGGTCCACACGCCGGTGGCCGTGTTGAGCTTCCACACGTCGCCCTTGGCCCCGTCGTACGGCCCGCCGGTGTCGCTGGTGGCGATGTAGAGCGTCTGGCCGGTGTTGTCCAGCACACCCTTGTGCGCGATGTAGCCGATCGGCTGCCCGGCGACCCTGGTCCAGGTGGTCCCGCCGTTGGTGGAGCTGTAGACGGTGTTCTCCTTGTCCGCGACGCCGACGTAGATCTTCTGCGTCGTGTTGCCCGCGGTCGCCGAGGACTTGTCGAAGGTCACCCAGACCACGCCGGGGCGGTGGCTGAGGTATCCGTTGGGGTCGGCGGGGTCCTGGGCGTAGTTGCCCGGGTTGGGGAAGGACGCCACCTTCGCCCAGGTCACGCCCTTGTCGGTGCTGCGCCACAGGCCGTTGCCGTCGGGCGCGCCCAGATACACGATGCTGTTCCTGTTGGGGTCGACGGCCAGCCGCTCGCCCATCCCCCGGCCCGGCATGTTGCCGCCGAGCTTGAACGGCAGCGCCGTGGCCTGCCAGGTCGCCCCCTTGTCCGCCGAACGCAGGATCGCGCCGTTGTTGGGGTCCCAGCTGTTGGTGTACATCCCGGCGGCGACGTAGACCCTGCCGGTCTCCACCGGGTCGGTGGCAAGGCTGACCACGCCGTTGTAACCCCACTTGTCCAAGCCCACCCAGTCGAGCAGCGGGGTCCAGCTCTTACTCGACTGCTCCCAGCGGTAGGCGCCGCCGATGTCGGTGCGGGCGTAGATCAGGTTCTTCTCGGTCTGGTTGAAGATGATCCCCGGCACGAACCCGCCGCCGTCGATCCTGACGTTCTTCCACTGGTACGGCTCGGCGGCGGCCACGGACGAGGACGCTGACGCGGTCCCGCCCGCGACGGCCGCGCCGACCGTCGCGCACGCCACCGCCACGGCGGTGAGCATGCTGAACAGCCTTCTTCGCATGTACGGCTTCCCTTCGCAAAGCAACGGACAAACCGCCATGCACGATCAGGTGGCGGGACCCTGACCGTCAGCCGCCCATGATGCGCGTGCATGAACGCCCAGAGAGTCACACGCCGAACCCTGGGCCGTCAATAGTTTGGAGACACAACTAACAGGCACGCGGCAAAACCCGCGAAACTTCCATAAGTTTCGCCTGGAACACGGAGTAACGGCCGTCCTCATCCAGGGTCCGCCCGACCGTCGAAACCGGCTCGCGCGGAGCGAATCAAGATCGCGAATGCGCCGGTGAGCTCCGGGCTCTCCCCGGCCGCCGACAGGGCCCGTCTCCCGCACGGCGATCCCGAACGGCGCCCGCTAGCACGAGGGGGCGCAGCCGTCGCGCGGGGCGACCATCAGGCGCGAGCCGGGTCCCCGGGCGGCGGCCACGTCGTCGGGGTTGGACAGCGCGCAGCGGTCCAGGGAGAGGCAGCCGCAGGCGATGCACTCGGTCAGGCCGTGACGGAGCCGTTCGAGCTGCTTGATGCGGTCGTCCAGCTCGCCCTGCCACCTCGCCGAGAGCCTCGCCCAGTCCTCGCGGGTGGGCGTGCGCTCGCCGGGAAGCGCGGAGAGCGCGTCCTGGATCACCTTCAGCGGGATCCCCACGCGCTGGGAGACCCTGATGAAGGCGATCCTGCGGAGCGTGTCGCGGGAGAAACGACGCTGGTTGCCCGCCGTACGACGGCTGCGAATCAGGCCCTTGGACTCGTAGAAGCGCAGGGCGGAGACGGCGACCCCGCTGCGCTCGGAGAGCTGGCCGACAGTGATCTCCGGATTGTTGGGCATGCCTTACTTTAACTTGACCTCAAGCAAGGTTGAGGTTGAATGCTTGAATCATGACGTTCACGCAGGCAGAACTCGACTACCTCGCCACGCAGCACCTGGGCCGCCTGGCCACGGCCGGCGCCGACGGGGTGCTCCAGAATAGTCCGACCGGTTTCCGCCACAATCCCGAGACCGGCACCATCGACATCTACGGGCGCGCGATGGGGACGACCAAGAAGTTCCGCAACGTGCGGGCGAACGGCCAGGTGGCCTTCGTGGTGGACGACCTCGCCTCGGTCGACCCCTGGCGGGTCAGGGGCGTGGAGATCCGCGGCACGGCCGAGGCCGTCGAGGACCACGACCCGCCCTCGCCGTACATGAGCCGCGAGATCATCCGTATCCACCCCAGGCGGATCATCTCATGGGGCGTCGACCCCGCCCAGGCGGGCATGGAGGGCCGCGACGTCTGAACACCGCGCATGACCGATCCGGCAGCCGGGTCGGCTGCCGGGTCGTCACCCGATGGTGGGTGACCGCCGGCCCGCCGGTGGCCGTTCCCTGTTCCGTCAGTCAACGGCAGGCAGTCGAGAGCACCTGCTATTCAGCCCCAAGGAATGATCAGGTATGAATAGGCACATGACGAGGACACTGGTGCTTGGTGGCGGGGGTATAGCGGGAATCGCCTGGGAGGCCGGGATCATCACCGGCCTGCGCCGCGCGGGCGTGGATCTGGGAGAGGCCGATCTGGTGATCGGCACCTCGGCGGGGTCGGTGGTCGGGGCGCTGGTGACCACCGGCGCCGATCTGGAGAGTTCGGTCGGCACCCAGGCGGAGACCGCGGCCGCGAAGGCTCCCCCGGTCGACATGGAGCCGGTGATGGCCGCCTTCGCCCTGCTCTACGACCCCTCCCTCGAACCCCAGGAGGCCAGGCGCCGGGTGGGCGCGATGGCTCTGGCCGTGGAGGACACCGGAGCCAGGATCGAGACCGTCGGCAACCGGCTGCCCGTGAAGGAGTGGCCGGAGCGCCGCCTGATGATCACCGCGGTCGACGCCGGGACCGGCGAGTTCGTGGTCTGGGACCGTGACTCCGGGGCATCGCTGGTGTTGGCCGTCGCCTCCAGCTGCGCGGTCCCCTGCGTGTACCCGCCGGTGGAGATCAACGGGCGCCGTTACATGGACGGCGGGGTCCGTTCGGCGACCAACATCGACCTGGCGGCGGGCAGCTCCACCGTGGTGATCCTGGAGCCGCTGGCGAGCATGGCGCCGCGGCAGCGCTTCGAGGCCGAGGTCGCCGAGCTCGGCGACGCCACCGTCGCCCACGTGGGCCCCGACGAGGCGTCCATGACCGTGTTCGGCTCCAACGTCATGGACGGCGCACTGTGGCGCCCGGCCTTCGAGGCCGGTCTCGCCCAGGCTCCGGCCGTCGTGGAGATCGTGGCGAAGGCCTGGCGGGACTGACGTCCCGTGAGCGGAGACGGCCACGAGGACGCGGCCTGGGCCGACCTCCCGTGAGCCGGGACGACGGCCCAGGCGTGGCGGGTCTGGCGGGGCCGGACGGAGGCGAGGCCACCGGCCGGCCGGCCCCGCTGTGGGTGGTGAGCGGGCCGCCGGGCGCGGGGAAGTCGACCGTGGCGGCGGCACTGCTCGCGCTGCTCGATCCGGTGCCCGCGCTGCTCGACAAGGACACCCTCTACGCCGGGTTCGTGGCGGCCACCCTCCGGGCCCACGGTCGTGAGCCCGGAGAGCGCGAGGGACCCTGGTATGACGAGCACGTCAAGCGGCATGAGTACGAGGGGATGACGGCGACGGCCCGGCAGATCCGCTCCCACGGCTGCCCGGTGATGATCGAGGGGCCGTTCACCGGCCAGGTGCACGACGCGGAGCGGTGGGAACGCTGGGTCGAGGAACTGGGCGGGCCGCCGGTCCACCTGATCTGGATCCGCTCGGACGGCCCGACCCTGCGCTCCCGGCTGGAGGCCAGGGGACTCGCCAGGGACGCGGGGAAACTGGCCCGATTCGAGGACTACCTGCGGGCGATCAAGGTGGACGAACCGCCCGCCGTGCCGCACATCGAGATCGACAACCGCCCCGGCGCCCCCTCCCTGGCGCTCCAGACGGCCATGATCACGGCACCCGGAAGCGGATCATGACTCAGGACAGGCCGGCTGCCAGCCGGTGACCTGCGGGGATGAAGGGCCTCAGCGCGCGCTGCCGGCCAGTGATCTGCGGGCGTAGGCGCGGACGTCGGCGTCGGGGTCGTCACCGGCCGCGCGCAGGGCGCGGGTCACGTCGGGCCGGGACGTCCAGGGGGCCAGGGCGAGCACCGCGGCCTTGCGGACGTCGAGGTTGTCGTCGGACAGGACGGTCAGGAGCGGTCCGACGGCGACCTCGGGCGTGGCTGCGGCCAGGCATCTGGCCGCGCCGACGCGGACCTCCCAGGCGGGGTCCTTCAGCGCCCGTACGGCCTGCGCCTCCAGAGGGTCCGCGACCGCTCCGGAAGATTCCAGGGCGGCGGCCCTGACGAGCGGGTCCGGATCCTCCGCGAGCCGGGCCAGGGCGGCGGAGGGCCTGCCGACGAGGCCGAGGCCGCGGGCGACCCAGACACGGACCTCACGTGCGGGATCGTCTGCGGCCGCGGCCACCAGGGCGGTCTCGTTCAGCGAGACGAGGCCGCGGATGGCCTCGATCCGGACTCTGCGGTCGGTGTCGGAGACGGCCCCGGCGAAGATCTCGCTTCCCCCCAGGCGCAGGGCGCGCAGGGCGTCCACCGCGGTGGCGCGTACCACCGGGTCGGGGCTCGTGACCCGCTCTGTCAGGCCGCCGCCCAGCTCCGGCGTGGCGGGCAGCACCTCCAGTAGTTCGCGGAGCCCGGTCGCCGCGGCCCGCCGTACGGTGCCGTGGCCGTCGGCGAGGGCGGCGATCAGCGCGGCACCGGTCCCCTCGGGCACGGTCTCGGTCAGCGTGGCGATCGCGGCCCGCCGGATCTTCGGGTCCTCGTCGGAGAGGTAGGGGGCGAGCTGGGCGACGCCGGGCTGGTCCTCGGCGAGCCGCTGCAGCTCCAGGATGCGCGGGGAACGGCCCACCGAGCCCCGCTCCGCCCCGCCCACGCTCGCCCGCCGTACCGCGGCGGTGGTCCGGGCCCCGAGGAGCACCGGCTCGGTGCCCGTGGGCTGGAACTCGGCCACGGGCACGAGGTAGGGCTCGACCGGCCGTTTGAGGAACTCCATGGCGCCGTCGGCGCGCTTGCGCAGGTTGAGGTGGAACAGCCAGTCGGCGTCGTCCCGTTCGGGAAGATCGGCCCTCTCGTGGTAGAGACCCCAGCGGCTCTCGGTCCGGGTGAGGGAGGAGCGGGCGGCCATCTCCGCGCAGTCGCGGATGAAGTCGACCTCGGCGCAGCGCATGAGCTCGTGCGGGGTCCGCGCGCCCATCTCCGCGATCTCGCCGCGCATCCGCTCGAAGGACTCCAGCGCGATCTCCAGCTTGGCGCCGGTCTTGGGCGGGGCGACGTAGTCGTTGACGAAGCGGCGCAGTTTGTACTCGACCTGCGGTTGCGGAGGGCCGTCGGGGTTGCGGAGCGGGCGGTAGACCAGCTCGTGGGCGGCGGCGATCTGGTCCTCGGGGAGCGTCTGCGGCACGGCGTGGCGGGCGGCGGCGTGGGTGCCCGCCAGGTCTCCGAAGACGAACGCGCCGATCATGTAGTTGTGCGGCACGCACGCCAGGTCGCCCGCCGCGTAGAGGCCGGGGACGGTGGTCGCGCCGTTCTCGTCCACCCACACGCCCGACGCGGAGTGCCCGCCGCACAGGCCGATCTCGGAGATGTGCATCTCCACGTCGTGGGTGCGGTAGTCGTGGCCGCGCCCGGCGTGGAAGGTGCCTCGGGTGGGGCGCTCGGTGGAGTGCAGGATGCCCTCGACGGCGCTGACGGTCTCGTCGGGCAGGTGCGAGAGCTTGAGGTAGATCGGGCCGCGGGCCGAGGCGATCTCCCTCGACACCTCGGACATCATCTGGCCCGACCAGTAGTCGGAGTCGACGAAGCGCTCGCCCCTGCTGTTGACCTGGTAGCCGCCGAACGGGTTGGCCACGTAGGCGCAGGCGGGACCGTTGTAGTCCTTGATCAGCGGGTTGATCTGGAAGCACTCGATGCCACTGAGCTCGGCACCCGCGTGGTAGGCCATCGCGTAGCCGTCACCGGCGTTGGTCGGGTTCTCGTAGGTGCCGTAGAGGTAGCCGCTGGCGGGCAGGCCGAGGCGCCCGCAGGCTCCGGTGGCCAGGATGACCGCGCCCGCCCTGACCGTGACGAACCGGCCAGAGCGGGTGTCGAACCCGGCGGCCCCCACCGCCCTGCCCCCCTGGGTGAGGATCCGCACGGGCATGAAGCGGTTCTCGATACGGACCAGCGAACGGATGTCGCGACGTCGCAGCACCCGGTAGAGCACCTTCTTGACGTCCTTGCCCTCGGGCATGGGGAGCACGTAGCTGCCCGAGCGGTGCACGCGCCGCACCGCGTACTCGCCGTACTCGTCCTTCTCGAACTTCACCCCGTAGCCTTCGAGCCGCTTCACCATGGCGTGGCCCCGCGTGGCCGTCTGGTAGATCGTCTTCTGGTTGACGATCCCGTCGTTGGCCCGGGTTATCTCGGCGACGTAGTCCTCGGGGGTGGCCTTGCCGGGGATGACCGCGTTGTTGACGCCGTCCATGCCCATGGCCAGTGCCCCGCTGTGCCGTACGTGGGCCTTCTCCAGCAGCAGCACCCGCGCGCCGTGCTCGGCCGCGGTGATCGCGGCCATGGTTCCGGCGGTGCCGCCGCCCACGACGAGCACCTCGCATTCGAGGTCGAGGCGGTCGTCGATCGAGGGGATCTCCACTGCAGCTCCTTCGGGATCCGTTCGCGGGAGTCCGCGCGGCCGGCATGGGGATCGCGCGGTTCGGCGGGCAGGGTGGCGACCGTGGTCGCCTCCCACGTGCGCGGCCTTTCAGCGCGGCGGGCTTTCAGCGCAGCAGGTAGGGGATGTTGATGGTGACGGCGTCCACGGGGCATCGGTCGGCGCACGGCCCGCAGTACCAGCACTCGTCGACGTGCATGTACGCCTTGCCCGTCTCGTCGCTGATCGCGAGGGAGTCGAGCGGGCAGACGTCGACGCAGAGCGTGCAGCCGTCGATGCAGAGCGCCTCGTCGATGGTCACCGGGACCTCGACGCGCTGAGTGATCATGGCCATGTCTTCTCCATTGAGTCGTTCAGGGAGCGCCGCAGGTGGCCGCGCATGGTCAGGCGGTCACCGCGGAAGCGGATGAACTCCAGATCCACCGGTCGCCCGTCGGCCAGGTGGGCGAGCCGTTCGATCATCAGCAGCGCCGCGCCGCGCGGGGCGCCGAGCACGGCCGCGGTGTGCGCGTCGGCGTTGACGGCCTCCAGGCTCAGCTCGGCCAGCCCGAGTTGCTGCCCGGCGATCCGCTCCAGGAGCACGAAGATGTCGTTGTGCTCCAGGTCGGCGTCGAACAGCGGTTCACCGACGTCGCGGACGAGGTAGGTCAGGTCGAGCGAGAGCGGCAGCCCGTTGAGCCGGCGCAGGCGCTCGACGTAGACGACCGACTCTCCCGCGGCCAGGCCCAGCCGCCCGCTGACCGCCGGGGGCGGTTCGATGAGGGACATCGCGCGGACCTCGTTGGTCACCTCGCCGTGCTCGTGGAGGACCTCGGCGAGCCCGAGCAGCCGGTGCAGACCGTGCGGGTACCTCTCGCCCGAGACCGTGGTGCCCACGCCGGGACAGCGTTCGATCAGCCCTTCGTCCCGCAGCAGGTCAAGCGCGTCGCGGACGGTGTTGCGCGAGGTGCCGAACTCGCGGGCGAGCGCGGCCTCCAGCGGTAGCCGCCCTCCGCCGAACCGCCCGTGCGTGATCTCCCCGCGCAGGAGGTCCGCCACCTGCCGGGCCCGATCGGCCCTGGGGCGCCGTCCGTCCGCGAGCGCCGGTACGGCGGTCACCTTGTCCATGCATGCAACCCTAGCTACCAGGTAGGAAAATAAGGGTAACGTTCGGATTGCGCCATCTAGGGCACCAAAAAAAGGTCCCCCACCTGGCGAAACGCATCACCAGACGGGAGACCCGCCACCTTGCGAACTCAATATTTCAGGCCTGATCACGGGATCGGGCACAGCCCGATACCCCAAGCCGCCGGCCGCAGGGCCGAGGACGGCTCGACATTCCATCGTGAGGTTGTGGGGTTGTGGAGCCACGGATGGTCAGCGCAGCCGGGCGCCCGCCCGCAGCCGCTCGGGATCGACATCCCGGGCGGGGTGTCGGCGCAGATATTCCTGCTCCAGTTCCTCGGACCGCGTGGTGTGGTTGGCGAGCGCCTCATCGGAACCGTGCATGAGCGTCTCCGTCCGGGTCGCGTGCAGTTGTCGCAGCTCACGGAAGAGGTCGTCCTCGGACAGGTCCTTCGGATCAATTCCCATCGTCATAGGACTCGCCTACCCCGTCACGGCCCACCTTCACCTCCCGGTCGCCCCGGCGATGCTTCCTGTTGGAACGATTCGACGAAAATCCGTCAGATTTCGTGACACATTTGCATTGCGGGCATACCGATGTGGCCTTACGTTCCCGGTATGGACCTCGAGCTCCGACACCTCAAGATCGTCCGCGCGGTCGCCGATGCCGGGAGCGTCACCAAGGCGGCCACCAACCTGGGTCTGGCCCAGCCTGCGCTGACGGCGCAACTCAAACGCATAGAGCGGGTGCTCGGCGGTGCTCTTTTCGAACGCGACCACAACGGCGCACGAGCCACGCCCCTCGGGGAGCTGGTGCTGTCCCGGGCGATGGTGCTGCTGCCCGCCGCCCGGGAGCTTCAGGAGGAGGCCGTCAGGTTCGCCAACGCGAGCGTGGACGTCCCCAGATATCGGCTGGGCGCCACCAACGGCCCGATCCTGGGCGGACTGGTGGACCGGCTCGCCACGGCATGGCCGACGACACCGGTGAGCACCCACACCTCCTGGTCTGCCAAGGAGCTCACCACGATGGTCATGCTCGGCCGGGTCGACTTCGCGATCATCGGCGCCTGCGGGGAGAGCTCGCCTCCGGTGGAGGGACCGGTGGCGTGGCTGACCGTGGGGACGGACCCGGTCTTCGTCCTGCTGAACGAGGATCACGCCCTGGCGGGCAGGAAGGAGGTCGAGCTGGCCGAGCTGGCCGACGAGCAGTGGACGGTCACCCCCGGTGACAGCTGCTTCGGCGACTGCTTCGCCACGGCCTGCGCCCGCTCGGGTTTCACGCCCAAGACCATCTACGAGACCGATGTGGCCACGTGCATGCACCTGGCCAAGGTCGGCCGCGCCGTGGCCCTGTGCCAGGCGACCTTCCAGCCGGCTGAGGGCCTGGCGCTGGTGCCGCTCACCGGTGCCCCGCTGCGCTGGCGGCAGTTGCTCGGCTGGCATCCGGAGACGTCCACCGCCGGAGTCGTATCGACGATCTTCGAGCACGCGAAGGCCGCCCACACCGACGCGGTACGGCGGAGCAGGCGATACGCCGGCTGGCTGGCCGACAATCCGGGCTTCGGTACCTCTCCGTGACGTGATGATCTCTCCATAACGTGGCGATAGGTGACATCTGATAGAGCCGTGCCTCATGTGAACCCCGTTACGTTTGCGCCACCCCCCACATGAGGAGATCAACCCATGCTCCGCAGAAGTGCCGTGACGGCGGGCTTCGCGCTCGCCCTCACACTGGTGGCCACCCCCGCCATCTCCCAGACCGGACCCGGCGGAGAAACCGCCGCCCCGACGGCGTTCGCCCAGGCGCAGGCCCAGGCCGCGGCCGCCGCCCAGCCCGCACCCGCCATGATCGAAGGACTCACGCGCGACCTCGGAATCACCGCCGAGCAGGCCGCGACCCGTCTGATCAACGAGGCCGCCGCCGCCAAGGTCGGACCCGCCCTCCGCGAGCAGCTCGCCGCCGGCTTCGCCGGGGCCTGGGTGACCGGCCCCACCTCCACCTTCGTGGTCGCCACCAGCGACTCGACGAAGGTCACCTCCATTCTCCGCGCCGGTGCCGAGGCCAAGCTCGTCAAGCACTCGCTGGCCGCGCTCGACGCCGCCAACGCGCAGCTCGACGCCGCCGCCGGCACGTCGAAGTCGGTGCCCTCCTGGTACGTCGACCTCCAGAGCAACAGCGTCGTGGTGCTGGCGGCCGACCCCGCCGCCGCCGAGGCGTTCGTGAGCGCCAGCGGCGCCGACAGGTCCCTGATCCGCGTGGAGGCCTCCACCGAGCAGCCCCGGCCGCTCTACGACGTCCGCGGCGGCGACGCCTACTACATCGGCAGCGGCTCCCGCTGCTCGGTCGGCTTCTCGGTCACCCGCGGCACCCAGGGCGGCTTCGCCAGCGCCGGTCACTGCGGCACCGCCGGAGCCACCACCAAGGGCTCCAACCAGGTCGCGCAGGGCACCTTCCAGGCCTCCTCCTTCCCCGGCAACGACTACTCGTGGGTCGCGGTCAACTCCAACTGGACCCCGACCGGCGTCGTGAACGGCTACACCAACGGCATCGTCCAGGTCGGCGGATCCGCCGACGCGGCCGTGGGTTCGTCGGTCTGCCGGGCGGGCTCGACCACCGGCTGGCACTGCGGCACCATCCAGGCCCGCAACGCCAGCGTCACCTACCCCGAGGGCACCATCACCGGCCTCATCCGCACCAGCGTGTGCGCCGAGCCCGGCGACTCCGGCGGCTCCCTCATCTCCGGCAGCCAGGCGCAGGGCGTCACCTCCGGCGGATCGGGCAACTGCTCCTCCGGCGGCACGACCTACTTCCAGCCGATCAACGAGATCCTGCAGGCCTACGGACTCACCCTGACCACCGGCGGAACCACCCCGCCGCCCACCGGCGGGTGCACCGGCTACCAGAACACCTACACCGGCACCCTGACCTCCAACCAGAGCGCCTACGCGACGAGCAGCACCGGCTACAGCGCCGCCGCCGGCGTGCAGCGCGTCTGCCTCGACGGTCCGACCGGCACCGACTTCGACATCTACCTGCAGAAGCTGAGCGGCTCCACCTGGACCAACGTGGCCAGCGGGGCCACCGCCAGCCCCGACGAGGCGTTCACCTACACCGGCACCGCGGGCACCTACCGCGTCCGGGTCCACGCCTACAGCGGCTCCGGCGCCTTCCGCCTGGGCCTGACCAGGCCGTAGGAACCTCCAGGGCCGATCGGTCCATGAGCGCCCCCGGGTCTGACCAGGCCATAAGCGCCCAGGACCGACGGTGAGCCAAGCGCCGCCGCCGCTTCCGTGAACTCTCACGGGAGCGGCGGCGGCGCCGTCATGCCCCCGGGTCGAGAACAATGGATGGATGAGCGAGCTTCTGACGTTGAGCGAGGGCGCGGTGCTGACGCACCTCGTCACCCGGGCCGAGCTGACGGACGGGGTGCTGCTGGCCGCCGACGACCTTCGGCTGTGGGCACGGCTGGCCGACGGCGCGGGGGTGCCGCTGGCCGTGGGCGGCCTGCTCCGGACCTCGATCGACACCGGCGCGCCGGTCCTGACCGGGCCCGAGGGCTGGCTGGCCGGGGTGGAGCCGGAGGACATGATCGCGCTGCGCCTGCGCGACGGCGCCTTCGAGCTGTCCATCACCGAGTTGGCCGACTTCCCCGCCGAACGGACGATCCGGGTCGTCCAGGAGTTCGGGGAGCAGGCGCTGGACGGGCTGCGCGCCTTCGCCGAAGGGCTGGAGCCCAGCCCCGGCGTGCCGATCGACGTGGTGGTCCTGGAGCTGCTGATGAAGGCCCCCGAGACGTTCGCCGACCCGCTGCCACCGCTGGCCCCGCTGCTCCGCAACGCCTCCCTGGAGCTGCACGGAGGCCGGGTGGGCATCGTGGGGGCGCCGTGGGACCCCGCGTCGGTCGCGGACCTCACCTCGCTCGACATCATCAGGCTGACCCTGGTGCGCAGTGCGCTGCGCACCTACGACGAGGGCAACGACCTGTCCAAGGCGATCACCTATCTGTCCCGTTCCGAGGTCGTGCTCGCGAGAATCGCCGACGAGGTGGAGCGCGAGCCCCTCGGCCCGGCGCTGATCGAGGCGCTCCCCCGCACCGAACCGGCCGCGCTGCTGCTGATCGCCAGGTCGGCCGAGGGCGAGGGCCGCTCGTTCGAGGCGGCGGAGCTCATCTCCGAGGCGCTCTTCGCCGCTCCCGATCTTGCCCTGGCCCAGCGGGACGCGGCCGAGTACGCCGCGTGCCGTACCGACCCCGACGCCCCGCTGCCCGAGCGGTCCGCGCACCTGTTCCGGCAGTTGCTCACCTACCTCTACCGACCGGCCCGCAGAAGCCTGATCGACGACCTGATCGGGCTGAGCGTCAGGGTGGCCGAACCCGCCCTGGCCGACCTGGCGCTGTTCGAGAACGACGTGGTCGGCGAGTTCCTGGACGCGCGGGGCGAGTGGCTGCGCGACGACGAGACGGCGCTGCTGGAGTCCTGGCGGCGGACGCCGCTGCGCCTGTGGGAGGTCCTCGACGTCGCCGGGGAGGAGATCACCGTACGCGAGGGCGAGGAGCGGGTGACGCTGACCGACGAACTGCTCTCCCAGCAGGCGCTGCCCGGCGACCTGATGCTGACCAGGCTGCTGGACGACGGGGCGGGCCCGCACGTGTTCGGTCACCCGTTCAAGGTCGACCCCGAACGCCGGGAGGAGATGCTCGACCTGCTCACCGACCCCGTCGACCCCTACGCGGTGGCCGCCTTCTTCAGACGCCCCCGCCGGCCGGGAACGCCTCCCGAGGGCGACGGTCCGGTCTGAGGGGTCGCCCGCCGGTTCCGGGTCCTGGTCCCGGCCGATTCCGGGTCCTGAGCCAGGACGCGGGCATGCATCCGGGACAGCGCGGGGTCTCAGTAGTCCTGGGGAAATTTCCCACGGATATGCAGGTCAGGGCCTCGGCAGATCCTTCTATCACGGCGTGGAAAGCGGACCTCCGACCTGCATATCCGTTGTTTCCTGCACCGTTTCTGGCGCCCGAGACTCCCGACGAATCGCCGCGAACAACTCGACCTTGGACATCGACCGCGACACCAGCGCCTCCCCCACTCGGAGTAGCGCCTCGATGCTCTCACCGCAACCAAACCGGTGGCTCCCATCACACATCTGCGGGAGCAGCGCGTCGGCACTGAGGTCACTCGGGTACTGCCGGACAATCAGTCGGACATCATCGTCAGCTCCCACGGGCAGGCATGGATCATCGGCCCCGCAACAGGTGCGGACCTTCCCATGCCGGAGGCCGGCACGACGCTGAAGGGTCTGCGGATCGACACCGCCTGGCTCAGCACGATCGTCGGCGTCCACGCCGCCGAACTCACCGACCGCCGGATACCCCTCGACGATCTCTTCCCGGCGCCGACCGCGCACCGCCTGGTCGACGCCCTCTGGGCAGAGCAGTTCGACCGCGAGCCGGCCGAACTGCTCTGGCCAGAAGCCACCGCCGACAACCGGGTTACCTATACCGTCGCTGCCCTGACATCGAGGCTCGCGCCCACTGTCGGGGAGCTCTCCGACATCATGGGCCTTTCGCCGCGGCATCCGCGCCGGCTCGTAGAACAGCACACCGGCCTGACCCCGAAAACGATCCAGCAAGTCGCGAGACTCCACCACGCCATCCGCGGCGCCACCACCGACGACCGTGCTGGTATCGCGCAGATCGCGGCCTCCACCGGATACAGCGACCAAGCCCACCTCGGCCGCGACGTACGCCGGTTCAGCGGCCTCACTCCCGCTGCTCTCTTCGAGCACGCTTCACCTCTGGTTATGGCCGAAAAGTTCTAACCCATGGTCGCTGGGTGCGCTGAAATGGTGGGTATGAACCTCCCGATGCCGAACACCGATAACCTCCAAACCTTGGCGAACGTTGGCCCCGCTGTCGGACGCCGCCTTGAGGGCATCGGGATCACCAGCGTCGAGCAGCTCCGCGGACGCGACCCGCTCGAACTCTTCGAGACGATGTGCGTTGCCACCGGCCGAGCCGAGGACCCCTGCCTCCTCGACACGCTCATGTCCGCCGTCGACCAGGCCGGCGGAGCGCCCGGTAAACCATGGTGGCACTACACTTCCGAACGCAAACGGCTCCTCGCAACATCACGAGAAGAATCCGCGGCGGTCGCGACAGACCGGACCCGCCCCGAACCCGATTCCACAGACGATGGACGCGCCGAAACGTCTTTCATCGCCGATGACAGCGAACAGTAGCCGAGACGATGAAGCGCAGCTATGAGATCGTCCAGGGCGGGTCCGAACTCATTGCGAGAGTTCAGGTTCTGTGGGAGCACCTCTTTGACCACCATGTGTCCGTCGGTGCCGCGGGGCTGGCGATCATTGAGCGTGAGCAGAGCCGGCCACGCCGCAGAGCTCATTACGAGTGGCTCTTCGACTGTGACCCTCCTGAAGCGCCTCTTCACCACCCTCGAACAAACCGGCACCTGGACAATCCGTGTCGAGGTCGCGGCTTCGTCCGACGCCCAGTGGCTGCGTGACGTGCTGCAGGGAGGGTTTCAAGCTGAGCACCGAGCGGCTCATCCGCTCCCTCTGAATCCGACTTCTCCGATCGCCACTGCTGTGTTTCTACGGGTGCTTCTCGCCTCAAGAGATGGAGTCTGAGGCGTCATCGCCGGATGGTCGCTCGGTATCGGGTTGGGGAGATGCCGGTCATCCGTTTGAAGGCGTTGCTGCACATCCTCGTCAACAGTGCCGGGATCATGGCGACACCGCTGCGTCGGGACTCCCGCGGCTACGAATCGCAGTTCGCGACCAACCATGATGCTCGGCGCGGACCTGCAAGCACGGAAGGTCGGCCTACACGTGATCGAGGCGCTGTCCTTACCTGGCGAGCGGAGGGCCGAGTCCTCTGTCATATCTGGTTGACGGTGGCGACGAGCGTGATCTGCCGACCGGGGTTTTTGCACGCCACCGGTCGCGGGCTCGCTCCGATCGACTCAGAATTTCATGCCTGGCCTGAAATTCTGCCGTCGCCCGCGGACACGTAGGGAGTGAAAGCCCGCAGCGTTCGGAAGGTCTGACGAGGATGACGCGTGAGTGAACAAGACGACCGGTCCCGGTTTGAGGCGGTGTACCGGCGAACCTATGAGCAGATCCTCGGATATGCCGTGCGGCGGTGTTCCTCTCCCGAGGACGCCGCCGACGTTGTGGCCGAGACCTATGTGATCGCCTGGCGGCGGATAACCGAGCTCCCCGACGGCGAGGTCGGCAAGCTCTGGCTGTACGGCGTGGCCCGGCGGGTCCTGGCCAACCACCGCCGTAGCGAGCGGCGCAGGCTCACCCGGCACACCGAACTCACCGACGAGATCGAACACCTCTACACCGCCCCCTCCCACCACGGTGAGCAGCACGGCGTGGACGAAGCCATGGACATGCTCGCCGACGGCGATCGTGAGCTGCTGGCCCTGACCCTCTGGGAGGGACTCGACCCCGGCGAGATCGCCACGGTGCTGGACTGCTCGCGCAACGCCGCCCGTATCCGCCTGCACCGGGCCCGCAAGCGCTTCGCCAAGGCCCTGGAGAAGGCCCGCCCATCAGCCGCTCGTTTCGCATCACGGCCGCTCATCGAGAAGGAGTCACGGTGAACAACGACCAGATCTTCAAGGACCGGGCGAGGGTGCTGGATGAGGACCTGGCCGGCCGGGCGTCCACCGCGGGGGCGGACGCGCTGCTGGCGGAGATCGTCGTGCTGGAGCGTGCTCCGGCTCCGCGGCGGCGGCTCCTGCCCTCCCGGCGGCTCGTGCTCTCTCCCGGCCGCGCTCTGCTCGGCCTGGCCGCGGCCGCCGCCGCGGTGGCGGTCATCGCCCCCTCGATGCTGTCTGACAGCACGACCTCCGTCGTGCCTCAGCCCAGCACGTCGGTGCCCGCGACGGCCGAACCGACTGCCCGGCAGATCCTGCTCGCCGCTGCCGTCGCCGTGGAGAAGGCCCCCGCGAGCGGCGACTACTGGCGCACCGCGACCGTCAACCAGTGGATGTTGACCGACCCCACCCGCAGTTATGTGCTCGAGGGCAGACGGTCCCGTGAGACGTGGCGGGCGAAGCGGCCGGACCTGCAGTACTGGCGCATCTGGCAGGATCTCGGCTACAAGCCCGCGACCCCGCAGGACGAGGCGGCCTGGCGGGCCGCGGGGGCGCCCACCAGCTGGCGATACCCCAAGAACATGAAGACGGAGGAGTTGTTCGGCGTCCCGTCCAAGCCGCTGAAGGCGGCGGCAGGTGAGCGAACCGCCGAACGGCTTCACGGCAAGTGGAAGGGCTCGGCCGGTGACATGGCGGGGGACCTGATGACCTGGAAGGAGGTGCGCGCGATCCCGAGCGAGCCCGACAAGCTCCGGAACTACCTGGAAGAGCGCATCGGCCGGCTGGATCTGGCCGGATCCGGGATAGACGTGGAGGAGGCGAGGGCGTACATCCTTTTGCGAGACTGTGTGGGCATCATCAGCGGCCTGCCGGCCTCGCCCGAGGTTCGTGCATCCGCGTACCGGATCCTCGCGTCTCTGCCCGGCATACGGGCCGAGGGGGAGATGACAGACCCGCTGGGCCGGCACGGACAGACACTCAGCTATCAGGAGGAAATAGAGCCGGACCTGTTCACCAAGGTTCAGCTCGTGGTCGATCCCAGCACCGGCCTGCTTCTTGCCGAGGTGAGAACGAACACCACCAAGCTCGCGAACGGGCGGCAGGCGGAGATCCGCGACTCCACCTCGTACCAGGCGATCGGCTGGACCGACGAACGACCAGAACTGCCCACGCATCGGAACTGAGTCGCTCACCAATCCGCACGCGAGGGCCGGCAGCGGGGTCAGCGGCGCGTCGCCTTCTTAGTGATCACCCGCCGCCGGCGCTTGCGGGGGCCGGCGGCGGGCAAATGAGTGAGGCGGGCCGGCAAGCCGGCGCCGATAGGTCCTCGGGATCAGTGCTTCGACCACAAGGCCATAACCCATAGCACCCAGCTCTGGGCCTCCCAGCATCACGGGCTGCTCGCGGCGGCCTCGGCCCTGACGGCGGGTCTGGGCGCTCTGGCGTGGGCGCGCGGGCGCAGGGCGACGGGGATGACGCGGCACAGGTCGTTCGAGGAACGATCCGACGGGAGGATGCCACCGGTGCGGGCGGTCGAGATCGCACGCGCGGCCTGGGGGCTGGCGCTGCTGCTGACGCCCTTGCAGGTACTCCGCGCACTCGGGGGAAGAGGGGATCACGTGGCGAAGGGGCGCAGCGCCGCTTGTCGGTCATTATCAATCGTCATGGCGCCCATCGTGCCCGGCGGGCATTCTCGCGGCGACAACAGGACCACCCCGGCCGAGCATACGAACGAGAAGTCCCACCAAGCAGGTCACCCTCAAGACGGTTATCGTGACTTGTCGTTCTGCAGCCGGTCCAGTAGCGCGGCGGCGGCCGCCGCCCCCTGCACAAGGCACCGGACACCACCGCTCCCGGCTCATCTTCCATGTCTTCGCCGCGCTAGCCGAGTTCATCGTGGAAGGCACCGTTGGAAATTTCTCCATTGCTACCGAGACCCCAGCGCGCTCCCAATCGGGACCGTCGCACCGCGAGCCGGCCTGATCCGAAGTGTGGACTTGTCCGATTCTTACAAGACCGGGATGACCGCCGTCACTAGCCTCACCTGGATGAACGATTTCACGGGCCCGGTTTTCCAGCCGGGCGACGGCGGTTACGACGGGGAACGGTCGGGGTTCAACCTCGCCGTCGAACACCGCCCGGCCCTCATCGTCGGGGCGACCGGTGCGGAGGATGTACGGGCCGCGGTGACCTCGGCCGCCTCCCGCGGCCTTCCCGTGGCGGTGCTGGCGACCGGGCACGGGCCCGCCGTCACGGCCGACGGCGCCGTGCTCGTCAACACTCGGCGGATGAACGGCGTCCAGGTCGACGCGGCGGCCGCGACCGCCCGGGTCGAGGCCGGGGTTCGATGGCAGCGGGTGCTGGAGGCGACCACGCCGTACGGGCTGGCCCCCCTGAACGGATCGAGTCCCAACGTCGGCGCGGTCGGCTACACGCTCGGCGGTGGGGCGGGCCTGCTCGGCCGCCGTTACGGCTACGCCGCCGACCACGTGCGCGGATTCGAGGTCGTGACCGCCGACGGACGGCTGCGGCAGGTGTCGGCCGATCTCGAACCGGACCTGTTCTGGGCGCTGCGCGGCGGAAAGGGCAACTTCGGGGTGGTCGTCGCCATGGAGATCGACCTTTTCCCGGTCGCACGCCTGTACGGAGGAGGGCTGTACTTCCCCGCCGAGGCGACCTCGGATGTCCTGCACGCCTACGCCGAGTGGGCGGCGGCCGTACCCGAGGAAATGGCGTCCTCGGTCATGCTGATCCACTACCCGGACGATCCCGCCGTGCCCGGACCATTGAGAGGCCGTTTTGTCACCCACGTGCGGATCGCCCACAGCGGCCCCGCGGAGGAGGGCGAACGGCTTACCCGGCAACTGCGCGACCTCGGCCCCCGGCTGCTCGACACCGTCGGCGAGATGCCGTACGCCCAGGTCGGATCCATCCACCACGAGCCGACCGAGCCCGCCGCCGCCTACGACACGAACGTCCTGCTCGGCCACCTGGACGCGCACGCCGTCGACACGCTGGTGTCGCTGGCGGGACCGGAGGCCGACGCCCCGTTTGTCGTCGAGCTGCGTCACTTCGGCGGCGCCTACGCACGGCCGCCCGCCGTGCCGAACGCGGTCGGCGGACGCGACGCGGCCTTCTCCCTCTACTCCGGTTCGCTCCTCGATCCGGACCGGATCGAGGAGAATCGGCTCGCACACGGCACGCTGAACGACAAAATGCGGCCCTGGTGCACCGGCGGTTCCTTCGTCAATTTCCTGGGCATCGACGATGCCGGCGTCGAGCGGGTCCGGACCGCCTACACGCCCGCGGATTTCACCCGCCTCACCGAGCTGAAGTCGCGCTACGACCCGCAGAACCTTTTCCGGATCAACCACAACATCCCACCACGTTGAAGGGGCGACCCAAGATGCATGCCAAGATTGATCTCATCGGCCTCGTCGTCCAGGACATGGCCCGTTCCCTGGCCTTCTACCGTCACCTCGGGCTAGACCTGCCGCCCGAGGCGGACGCGTCGCCGCACGCCGAGGTGGAACTGCCCGGCGGCCTGCGCCTCGCCTGGGACACCGAGGACACCGTCCGGTCGTTCGACCCGGCCTGGGAACGGCCCACCGGCGGCCACCGCATCGCGCTGGCCTTCAAGCTGGACTCCCCCGCCGAGGTCGACGCCGCGTACGGCAAGCTCACCGGGCTCGGCTACCACGGCCACAAGGAGCCCTGGGACGCGGTCTGGGGCCAGCGGTACGCCATCGTCCACGACCCCGACGGCAACGCCGTCGATCTCTTCGCCTGAGGTGGGCGACACCGGGCGGCCGCGTCAGGGCGGCCCTCGTTCCGAGGGCCTGGCAGTGCTTTCCCCGCGACCTGGGCTCGGCGGCTTCCCGGTGGCCGGCGTCGCCGGTCGGTCCTGCTCCCTTGGTTCGGGCAGACGGCCCTCAACGAGGGTTGACCGATAAGGGTAGGTTCTGCCTTTTGAACCGAAGCATGGACGAGGAGCGAGACCCGTGACCACCGACAATCGCATAGGCCCCCCGAACTTCGGCAGCGAACGTGAGATGCTGCGGGCCTTCCTCGACTACCAGCGCGCGACCCTCGCCATGAAGTGCGAGGGGCTCACCGATGAGGAGCTCCGGCAGCAGTCGATGCCGCCGTCGACGCTTTCGCTGCTCGGCCTGGTGCGGCACATGGCGGAGGTGGAGCGGACCTGGTTCCGCCGGGTGTTCGAGGACAACGACGCCCCGATGGTCTGGTCCGACAAGATCGACTTTCAGGCGGCGTACGATGCCAGGAATTCGACCAGGGCCGAGGCGTTCACGGCCTGGGAGGCGGAGGTCGAGAACTCGCGCCGCGTCGAGCGGGAGGCCGAGTCCCTGGATCTGTCCGGGCATCAGCCGAGGTGGGGCGAGGACGTGTCGCTGCGGATGGTGATGGTGCACGTGCTTCTGGAGTACGGCCGCCACAACGGGCACGCGGACTTCCTCCGCGAGGGTGTCGACGGGACCGTAGGCGCCTGAGCGGAGAGGGGTGGCCCATCCCTGGGCCGCCCCTCTACACCCCGACGGCGAACGGCTTCGAGCCGGACTCGCCCGACCGCGTGCACTGCCTCTGACCTGGTCGCGAACCCTATCGTTGATCACTCCCATAGGGTGTTTGCCTCACCCCGCAGTGCCATGTCCGGCTCCACCACGGCCCGGGCTCATCATCCGATCCGGTCGCAGAGATCGCGGAGGAAGGCCAGGCCGTCGGTGGCCAGGGCGTCCTGGCTGGCGGCGAGGGGGCGCCAGACCGAGGCGGCGGTGGCGATCGAACGGTTGTGCGCGGTGAAGGACTCGATGCAGAGCGGGCCTCGGTAGTCCACCGCGCGCAGCGCCTCGACAAGGGCCGGCCAGTCCAGGTGGTCGGCTCCCGGGGCGCCCCGGTCGTTGGCGCAGACCTGCACGTGCGCGACCAGCTCCCCGGCCCGCCGTACGGCCGCCGCCGGATCCCGCTCCTCGATGTTCATGTGGTAGACGTCCAGCGCGAGGCCGACCCCCGGGATCCCGCCGACCGCCTCGACGGCCTGCTCCACCGTGTTGATCAGACTGGTCTCGTATCGGTTGAGGGGCTCGACGGCGACCGTCACCCCGCGCTCCGCCGCGTACTCCCCGACCGGGGTCAGGTTCTTGCGCAGTTCGGCGTAGCACGCCCGCCGTTCCTCGTCCGACATCCGCCAGGTCCGCCCGACCGACGCGTAGGCCGGGCCCCCGATGGCGGGACTCCCCACCGCCACGGCGGCGTCCACGCATCGACACAGGTACTCCTGGGTCGATCTGACCGTCTCGGCGTCGGTCGCGACGAGCTCCCTGCCGGGCGGCATGACCAGCACCACCGACGCCTTCAGTCCGAGCTCCTCCAGCAGGCCGGCCGCCCATTTGGGGTCCCAGTCACCGATCTGCTCCACCGGCAGCTCGATCACGTCGAACCCCCAGGCGGCCACCTTCGGCGCCAGCCGTACGAGATCCTCTCCCGTCAGCGGCGAGACCCACACCCACGTGTTGACCCCGATGGAGAACACCGGCAACCCCTTTTCCTCGTGAACACGCGCCGTCCCATGGCAGGTGACCGCCGCGCCGTGATCCCCCGGACGTGGGATCACGGCGCGGCGGTCGGTCGGGGAAGGCGGTGCCCGGTCCCGGGCACCGCCTTCCCCGCTGGCGGATCAGCCTTACTTGCCACCCCACTTGGCGGGGAAGTCGGGCAGGTCCTCGCAACCGCAGAGCGCGTAGTGGAGCGGCGGCATGTTGGGCTGGAGGTAGGTGTCCAGACTCTCGGAGGTGATCTTGGGCTGGGGAAGCTTCCACCTCTTGGGCACTTCCTCACCCTTGAGGATCTTCAGGGCGGCGATGACCGGGGTGCGCCACTGGTAGGTGGGGTAGGTCGGCGCGACGGCCGTGAGCCCGCCGTCCTTCCACTTCTGCAGGAAGTCCTGCTGGTCCTCGCCGACGATCGCCGGCACCGGCTGGCCGGCGTCCTCGAAGGCCTCGATCGCGGCCACGGCGGTCGCGCCCGCGTCCATCCAGACGCCGTCGATCTTGCCGTGGCGCTGGATGTAGTCACTCACGATGCTCTTCGTCTTCGCGGCGTCGCCGTCGGTGAACTCGACCCCGACCACGTTGAGCTGGCTCTTGTCGAAGGACACCTTGGCCGCCGACCAGCGGGTCTCCAGCACGTCGACGCCCGGCAGGATCCGCAGCGCGAGGATCTTCCCGCCCGCGGGCACCTTCTCGACCAGGAACTCGGCGCCGTCGGCGCCGAAGGCGTAGCCGCCGATCGGGTTGATGAACGTCACCGGGCAGTCGGTCTCCACGCCGCGGTCGAAGACGATCACCGGGATCTTGGGACAGGCGGCGGTCACCGCGGGGGTCAGCGTCGCCGTCGTGTTGGGCGAGACGATCAGCGCGTCACAGTCCTGGCCGACCAGCTCGGCGATATCGGAGATCTGCTTGTCGTCCTTGCCCTCCGCGTCGAGGGCGGTGAACTTGGTGATCTCCTTGTGCAGGGCCACCTCGGCCTGCATGGTCTTCCAGCCCACCTGCCGCCACGGGTTGTTGACGGCGGCGTTGGAGAAGCAGAGGTGGTACGGCCCGTCCTTCTTGTACTTGGCGGTGTCGATCATCTCCGGGGCGATGGCCTGCTCCCACGGCTTGTCCGCGGGCCCCTCCGCGTCCTGGGTGCGCATGGCGAGTTCGGCGTCGAAGTCCGCCTGGACGAAGAACTTCGACTGCTCTCCCGTTCCCGACGACGCGGCGACGGCCGGGGCCGACGCCGAGGCGCCCGGGGCGGTGGCGGTCGCCGTCGGTTTGTCGCTGGCACATCCGGCGGCCAGTAACAGCGCGGAGGCTCCCGCGACGAGGGCCGCGATAGACCTGTTCAATGGAGGTCTCCTTTTTTCTTGGGGGGTGTCTCTTGGTGAGGAGCGCTGGGGTGTGGAGCGTTCTACCGAGAGGGTTCGATCTTTTTCGAGAGGTGCGTTCCGTCGAGGAAAGCGTCCTTGCCGGTGGCGCGTTCAAGCACGCGCCACACGTTTGAACGGAAGCCGTACGGCCCCCGCCGCGACCGCGGCGATGATGATCACGCCCTGGACCGCGTACTCCAGGGCCCCCGAGATTCCGTACAGGTTGAGCAGGGTGAACAGCGCTTCGAGCGTGAGCGCGCCGGCCATGGCCGCGACCACCGAGCCGCGTCCGCCGCCCAGGGCCACCCCGCCGAGCACGACCGCCGTGATGGCCTGGAACTCCAGACCCTGTCCGACCTGGGCCGAGACCCCCGCGAAACCGCCGAGCAGGATGCCCGCGACGGCCGCGGCCAGACCGGAGATGACAAAGGCGAGGATCCTGGTCCGGTTCACCCGGACGCCGGACAATCCCGCCGCGCGCTCGTTGTCCCCGGTGGCCATGAGCCGCTTGCCGAAGTCGGAGCGCATGAGCATGATCGCCGCTCCGCCCATGACCAGCAGGATGAGCACCGACCAGGGCACCGCGCCGAGGTCTTTCCGGCCGAACATCCTGAACGTCTCCGACAGCGCGCCGCGCGGGGCGCCGCCCGTCCACAGGAAGACCGCGCCGGACAGCACGAGCATCATGCCGAGCGTGGTGATGAAGGACGGCACCCGGAGCCCGGTGGTGATCACCCCGTTGACCAGCCCGACCAGCAACCCGATCACGATCAGCAGGGCCAGCACCCACCAGGTCGCCGACTCCTCCCCGTCGATCAGCCGGGCGGCCACCACGACCTGCACCGTGACCAGCGATCCGACCGACAGGTCGAACTCCCCGGAGACGATCACGAAGTACTGCCCCGCCGCCAGGATGACCAGCGGCGCGGCCCGCTTGACGAACGCGAGGAACCCGGCGGGCTCCAGGAAGAACGGGTTGGCCGCGGCGATCAGCACCAGCAGCACGGCCAGCACGAGGAAGATGGGCCCCATGGACCTGAGGGCTCTCATCGGGATCGCCTCCTGACGGTACGGCGGGCGTAAACGGCCACCGCGGCGACGATGACGACGCCGCGCACCACGTCCTTGAAGAACGCGTTGACCTCAAGCTGGTTGAAGACGCTGTCGAGCACGGCCAGCAGCAGCACCCCGCCGACCGTTCCGGGGACCCCGCCCTTGCCGCCGGCCAGGGCCGTGCCGCCGAGCACCACCGCGGCGATCGACTCCAGGTCGTAGCCGCCGTCGGTGCCGACCGTGGGCGCCCCCGCGCCGAGTCTGCCGGCCAGCAGCAGCCCGGCGATCCCGGCGCAGATCGAGCAGAGAACGTGAGTGGCGACGATGATCCTGCCGGTCCGTACCCCGGAGAGCCGGGCCACCTCCTCGTCCCCGCCGACCGCGTAGATCCGGTATCCGAGCCTCGTACGGCGGAGCAGGAACCACGCCGCGACGGCGACGGCCGCCCAGAGCAGCGCCGAGACCGGAACCGGCCCGAGCCGGTCGTAGCCGAGCCGCTGGAAGGACTCGGGCACGCTGCCGGACGGCCCGTCGTAGAGGTGGTCCACGACTCCCTTGATGATCAGTGCGACGCCGAGCGTCGCGATGAAGGCGTGCACGTGAAGCCGGGTGATGACCAGCCCGTTGACCAGGCCGATCAGCGCGCTCACCGCGATCACCGCCGCGACGGCCGGAAGGATCCCGCTGTCCTGCCCGGCCATGATCTCCGCCGCGACGAGCGACGTGAGACTGATCAGGTATGCCACCGACAGGTCCAGCGAACCGACCAGGATCGCCAGCGTCTGTCCCACCGCGACGATCCCCAGCGCGGCCGAGCGTTGCTGGATGCCGACGACGGTCTCCAGCGTCAGGAAGTTCCCCCCGTCGACCGCCACCAGCACCCATCCGATGAGCAGGACGCCGATCAGTGCCAGGTAGATGATCAGCGTCGAGCCGGTCACCTTCCTTCGGAGGGAGAAAGAGGTGAGGGTACGTTCGGTCACGGCGTCACCTCGCCGGCGGCCAAGTGCATGACGGTCTCCTCTGATGGGCCGGCGGGAAGTACTCCGGCGATGCGTCCGTCGCGCATCACGATGATGCGATCGCTCATGCCGATCAGTTCGGGGAGTTCGGAGGAGATCATCATGATCGCCATGCCGTCCTTGGCCAGCCCGCGCATGAGGTCGTGGATCGCGGCCTTGGCCCCGACGTCGACCCCCCGCGTGGGCTCGTCGAAGATCAGAACCTTGGGCGCCACAGTGATCCATTTGGCCAGCACGACCTTCTGCTGGTTGCCGCCTGACAGGTAGCGGACCTCCTGCTCGGGTCGTGGTGGCTGGAGCCGTACCGACTCCAGGAGTTCCCGGATGTCGGTCCTGCCCCCTCGCCGTACCGAACGGGAGACCAGCAGGGCGTTGTCCCGCACCGACTGGCGCAGCGCGAGCCCCTCGGCCTTGCGGTCCTCGTTCACCAGCCCGATCCCGGCGGCCACGGCCTGCCGTACCGACCTGGGTCGCAGCGGGCTCATCGTGCCGCGCGTGAACGGCTCCGCACCGAAGATCGCCTTCGCCAGCTCGGTGCGGCCCGACCCCTGCAGCCCGGCCACCCCGAGGATCTCCCCCTCGCTCACCTGGAGGTCGATCCCGTCGAGTACGGCGTTGCCGCCGCCCCGGACGCTGAGCCGTACCTCACCGGTCTCGGTACCGCGAGGCGGGAAGTAGGTACCGAGGTCGCGGCCGACCATCAGCCTGACCAGCTCGTCGGAGGTGATATCAGCGGTGTCCGCGGTCCTGACCAGCGCGCCGTCCTTCAGTACGGTCACCCGCTCGGCCAGGTCGAACACCTCGCGCAGCCGGTGGGAGATGTAGAGGACGGCGATCCCCCGCTCCCGCAACCGGGCGACCAGCCGGTAGAGCAGCTCCACCTCGTGCTCGGCCAGTGCCGCCGTGGGCTCGTCCATCACGATGATCCGGGCGTCCTGGGAGAGCGCCTTGAGGATCTCCACGACCTGCTGCTGGGCGATGGACAGGTGCCGGACCAGGTCGTGGGAGACGAAGGAGGTCTCGCCGAGTTCCTTCAGCAGCCGCGTGGTGTCGGTCTCCATCGCGGTGCGGTCGACCAGCCCCCGCCTGACGGGCTCCCGTCCAAGGAAGACGTTCTCCGCGACGCTGCGCTCGGGCAGCAGGTTGAACTCCTGATAGATGATCGCGACCCCGGCGCGCTGGGCCTCGACGGGGTGGGCGAAGGAGACGGAGACGCCGTCGATCTCGACGCTGCCCTCATCGGGCGAGTGGACCCCGGCGAGGATCTTCATCAGCGTGGATTTACCGGCGCCGTTCTCGCCCACGACGGCGTGCACCTCCCCGGCGGCGACTTCCAGATTCACCCCGCTCAGCACGCGCACCCCGAGAAAGCTCTTGGCGATGCCCCGCATCCTGAGAATCACGACGCGCCCATTTCCCCGGGTAACGCGACGGTGCCCACGCACCCGGCCGACGTCGGGCGGCCAAGCGATCGATCATGAATACCTATCCCCACCTGCGCTGACTCGTCGACGGAGCAGTCCGTGGAGAGCCTGCGAACCCTTCCCGTAAATCCGGTTCCGGTAACACGCGGTCGTACTTGATTCGCCGGTAACCGTCCAATTTCCTCCATATTTCGGGATGCTAAAGGGATCTTATGGCGATGGTCAAGCAAAAGTAAGTCACCATTAGGCATAATGAAGCTATCGAGAGGCGTAAGTCGCTTTGACGTGGTGGAAACGAGGAGTGTTGACTGTGCGCATGCTGAACGAAGCGAACGGTTCAATCGCCGGCGCGGGGGCGCTTCTTAAGATCCTGCGTGATGGTCAGGCCCGTACCAGGGCCGAATTGGTGCAACTGACCGGGCTGGCAAGATCCACCCTGGCCCAGCGCCTCGATGCGCTGCTGAGCCAGCAGTGGATCATTCCCACCGAGGAGGCCATCTCGTCCGGCGGCCGTCCCGCCATCGCCTTCACCTTCAACCGCGCCGCCCGTGTCGTCCTCGCCGCCGATCTCGGCGCCACCCACGCCCGGGTCGCGATCACCGATCTGGGCACCGAGGTCCTCGCCGAACGCGCGGCCGAGATATCGATAGACCGTGGACCCGAGGAGACACTCGCCTGGCTCCAGCGCACCTTCGAGGAGATGCTCGCCGAGACCGGCCACGACCTGGACGAGGTCTGCGGCATCGGCGTCGGCCTGCCTGGCCCGGTCGAGCACAGCTCGGGACGGCCGGTCAATCCGCCGATAATGCCTGGCTGGGACGGTTTCCCCGTTCCCGAGTGGCTCGGCTCGCGCCTTGGCGCACCCGTCCTCGTCGACAATGACGTGAACATCATGGCCCTGGGCGAACACTGGGCCGCCCGCCCGGAGGCCGACCACCTGATCTTCGTCAAGATCGGCACAGGCATCGGCTGCGGCATCATCAGCGACCGCCGCCTGCACCGGGGCGCGCAGGGCGCGGCCGGCGACATCGGCCACATCCGGGTGGCCTCGGCCCTCGACACCGTCTGCCGCTGCGGCAACATCGGCTGCCTGGAGGCCGTGGCGAGCGGTTCCGCCATGGCCGCCCGCCTCTGCGCCGCCGGCGTGGAGGCCTCCGACAGCCGCGACGTGGTCCGCCTCGTACGCGGCGGCAACACCCAGGCGGTCCAGCTCATCCGGCAGGCGGGCCGCGAGGTCGGCGACGTCCTCGCCTCGATCGTGAACTTCTTCAACCCCTCGGTGATCGTGCTCGGCGGCGACATCGCCGAGGCCGGGGAGCAACTGCTCGCCGGTCTCCGCGAGGTCATCTACAGCCGTTCCCTCCCCCTCGCCACCCAGCACCTGACGATCACCGCCAGCGAGCTGGGCGACCGCGCGGGCGTGATCGGCGCCGCCGTCATGGTCATCGAGCACGTCCTGGCCCCCGGCAGCGTCGACCAGTCGGTCATCCGCGTCTGACCCACCCGGGCATCCTCGCCCGTCCGATCGTCCGTGTCCGGCTCGCCCCGGGCACCGTCGATCGTGCGGTCATCCGTGTCCGCCCTGCCCGGGCACCGTCGCCGTTCGATTGTCCGTGTCCGCCCTGCCCGGGCACCGTCACCAGGCTGATCGTGTCCGGCCTGCCCGGGCACCGTCACCCCCCGTGTCCGGCCTGCCCGGGCACCGCCCCCCGTTCAATCGTCCGTGTCCGACCTGCCCCGGACACCATTCATCGTTCAGTTATCCGTACCCGACCCATCCTCGGCCGTTCGGCTGCCCGTGTCCGGCCCACTCTCGACACCGTCGATCGTTCGATCGTCCACGTCTGACCCGCCCTGCCCGGACTGAGCCGGGAGGGGCCAGACGATTCTGAAGTACGGCTTCTCTTCAACGGCCACTGATCCTCCTCGACGAACCCGGTGCCAGTCGAACACAAACCGATCGCCAGACGATTGCCAACCGTGGAACACTCGTTTGACTATGGATGCCGAACCGATCAGGACTCCCCGGCTCACGCTCATACCGCTGGCGGTGGAACACGCGGCCGAAATGGCCGAGGCGCTCGGCGACCCCGCCCTCCACACCTTCATCGGCGGCTCCCCCGCGACCCCGTCAGAGCTCCGCGCCCGCTACACCCGCATGATCGCCGGGCCGCCGCCGGGCCGTGACGAGGTATGGCTCAACTGGGTGATCCGCCTGCACCCGTCACAGGACCTGAACAGGTCGGAAAACTCGGACGCCTCGCAAGGCCCGAAGACGTCGGAGCCCACGGACACGTCGCGGGACCTGGACGGGCCGGAAACCACGGGCGGATCGGCACCTGGGAACAGGATGGAGACCGGGAGCGGACCGGAATCCGGCGACAAGACGGAGACCGCGAGCGGACCGGAATCCGGCGACAAGACGGAGACCGCGAGCGGGGCGGAGACCGGCGACAAGACGGAGACCGCGAGCGGGGCGGAGACCGGAAACGGATCGGAAGGCCCGAGCGGGTCCGATCCCCTGACCGGTTATGTCCAGGCCACCGTGACCTCCGCCGAGGCCTCCGTGGCCTGGGTGGTGGGAGTCCCCTGGCAGGGCCGGGGCATCGCCGGCGAGGCGGCGCTCGCGCTGGTCGCCTGGCTCAGGGAGCGCGGCGTGAGCACCATCGTCGCCACCGTCCACCCCGACCACGCCGTCTCCTCAGCCGTGGCTCGCCGCGCCGGCCTCGTCCCGACCGACGCCCGGGTGGACGGCGAGGTCGTCTGGACATCCCAGCGGGCCAGGTGACCCCGGAAGCTCCAGTGCCGCAGTACTCGCCTTACCCGCTGGAGTACGTAACCAGGTCACGAGCATGACGCGGATCATGTCATCACCGATGCGCTCTGCCAACGGCCAGGTGCGTGTGGTCCTGGCCCACGAAGGGCGGCTGCCACGGACCGGCGGCGTGATCACGTAAGGCGGTGTCGCCGCACATCATCCCGCTCAACGCGCCTCGGGCTGTACGGCACCGCATACGATCGGCCGCGATGCCATGATCAGGAGGATCCCGGTTGACGAGCACGAGAGTACGCCCCCATGTCGCCCTCGTCCTGGACGGACCCGTGCCGTGCTGTTCGCCTTCGACGGCACGATCTGCGATCTCTTCGCCGTTTCGCCAGGCCGGTGCTGGGCGGAGTAGGCGGCTTCAGGACTCGTCCGTACTTCCTGATCTCTGTGTCCCCTCTGGCACGTCCTGGATGCGGGAGAGTTTGTCGGGGTTGGTGACGGAGTAAATCCCCGACACCTGCTCCCCGTCCGGGCTGAGGTCGATGACCATGACGGCGAATGGGGCGTCGTCGGCGAACAGCACCGCGGACGGATCGCCGTTGACCGTCCGGTAGCGGACGTCCAGGTCTTCGGGCGCGCGGGAGGTGACACCGACGATCATGCGGGCGACCTTGTCGCGACCGTGCACCGGGCGCAGGACGGAGCCCCTGGCCTTGCCCCCTCCGTCGGTCCACATGGTCACGTCCGGCGCCAGGATCTGCATCAGGGCGTCCAGGTCGCCGCCGAGCGCGGCGGCGAGGAACCGTTCGGTCGCCTGCCGCTGGACGCGCGGGTTGGCCTGGTAACGGGGGCGTCGGGCGTGGACGTGCTCGCGGGCGCGGTGGGCGAGCTGCCGTACGGTGGCCGGGGCGCGGTCGAGGATGCCGGCGATCTCGGTGTGGGGGTAGCCGAACACCTCGTGCAGGACGAACACCGCCCGCTCCAGCGGGGTGAGGGTCTCCAGCACCACCAGCAGCGCCATCGACACCGACTCCGCGCGCAGGGCCGGTTCGGCGGAGTCCGGGACGGTGTCGGTGAGCAGGGGTTCGGGCAACCAGGGTCCCACGTAGGTTTCGCGGCGGCGACGGATGGCGCCCTGCCGGGCGAGCGCGTGGTTGACCGCGATCCGCACCAGGTAGGCGCGCGGATTGGTGATCTCCTCGGCGCCTGACGCCCGGTTTCTGGGCGCCCACGACAGCCAGGTGTCCTGCAACACGTCCTCGGTGTCGGCCACGTTGCCGAGCAGGTTGTAGACGATCGAGAACAGCAGCTCGCGGTGGTCGGCGAACACCCGCGTCGAGGTGTCATCCGGATTGTCGGGCATGGATGGTCCTTATGTCGTGTGCTTCCCCCCTTGAGAGGTGCGGCGGCGCTCGAGTGTGACATCCCCTTCAAATGTGATCTGGACCTCACCGGTGGTCTCCGATGTCACGTTCGTCGGCGCCGGGGCCTCTTGGGTCGTGACCGGGTCCACCGAGGCGGAACGGGTCCGCCGGCCACACCGCCGCGTTTCCGGAACCGCTCGACATGCACACCTCTACATCAGGAAAAGGAGTGTCGCCATGACCATTCTGGTCACCGGGGCCACTGGAACCGTCGGCAGTCACCTCATCCGGCACCTGCTGCGGGAGGGCCACAGAGTGCGGGCGCTGACCCGCGACCCCGCCACTGCCGACCTGCCGGAGGGTGTGGAGGTCGTCGCGGGCGACCTCACCGAGGTGCTCACCCTGACCCCGGTCTTCGACGGCGTCACCGCCGCTCACCTGATCAACTTCAGCAAGGACTACAAGCCGCTGCGCAACGGGCAGCAGATCGTGGATCTGGCACTGCGGGCAGGAGTTCGCAAGGTCACCATCCTGGGCGGATGGGAGGAAGGCACTCTGGAGCCCGCCGCCCGATCCAGCACGCTGGAGTGGACCCACCTCAAGCCGATCGAGTTCATGGGCAACACCCTGGCCGACTGGGGTGAGCGGTTGCGTGCCGAGGGCGTCATCCGTGAGCCGTACGGCGACCGGAAGGGTGCCTCCGTCCATGAGTCCGACATCGGCGCCGTGGCGGCGACGGCCCTGACCGAGGACGGGCACGCGGGCAAGGCCTACACCATCACCGGGCCCGAGGTGCTGACTCCCCGGGACAAGATCCGCATCCTTGGCGAGGCCACCGGACGTGACCTGAGGTTCGAGGAGTTCACCCCCGACCAGACCCGGAAGCAGTGGGTCGAGGAGGGCAGGCCGCCGGAGATGCTCCTCTTCAAGGTCTTCGGCGACAACCCCGAGATCGGCTACCGGGAGAGAGTGGAGTTTCTCCTCCGGGTGTACGGCAGCGACAACAATCTCGGCTCCACCGTGACCGACGTGGTGGAGAAGGTCACCGGCCGCCCGGCGCGCACGTTCGCCCAGTGGGCCGCCGAGCACGCCGACGACTTCCGAGCATAAGAGCCGCCACTCGACCTCCACCGGTCGCAATCGGTGGAGAGTTCCCAACCCGAGGAAAGGCGCGTCCCAGCAGTTTGATGATCTGAGTAGGGGTGCTCAGTCACAGCTGAGTGTGCGCGCCCTCCCCCGGCGTCTGGATCTTCGGGACGATCAGATCATGAAATGGTGGGTTTTTCTGGTCGCGCTCGTCGCCACGGTGATCGCCGCGTGGCTGCTCGTATACGCCGAGGTGCCGCTGTCCACGGTCCTGTCGCTCGGGCTCGGCGCGATCAGCCTCATCTGGCTGATCCTGCTCCTCACCCTCCCCTGGAACCTGTATTTCGGAGCGCGTCAGGTCGTCCACGAGATCCATGTGTCGCGGGAACGCGGCATCGAGGTCCCCGACGCCCATGAGGCCGAGGCCCTGGAGATCGCCAGGCGCATGCGCCACTTCGCCGTCGGCGGCCACCTCGTCTCGGCGGCACTCCTCGCCGTCATCACCTTCTTCTCCGGTGCCGAGGTGGGCTACTACTTCGCCGGGTTCTACCTTCTCAGCACCTTCTTCCGGCCGGCGGGCGCCTATTTCTCGCACCTTCACGAGCGGGTCACCACGCTGATGAGCGAGGCCCGCTACCCCCGCGAGGACATCGTGGCCCTCGTCTCCCGGGTGGAGCGTCTGACCACGGAGGTGACCGCGCTGACGGAGTCCGCTGAGCGGCTCCAGCGCGACGTCGAGACGCTCCACACCGACCTGCGGGTGGGCGACGAAGATCTGGACCGCCGGATCACCGGGATCGCCCGGCGCTTCGAGGACACCGTGGACGGTCTCACCGACAACCACGAGGTCATCAGCGGGCTCAAGGCCTTCCTTCGGCTCGTCCGCACCGACGCCCTCGGCCAGGCCTGAGCCACCGTTCATCTGAAGTACCGAGAACAACGAGCTCGCGAAGGGTCGCGAGGCCGATGATGCAGGGATTCTCATGCCGCCGCTGCGGAAGCCAGCTCCTCGTCCGAAACGTGGAGCTGGCCGGACGCTATCCGCCCCCATCGGGCCGAAGAGATTTCTCCCACTCATAGAAGCGCCTGCGGAGTCGATGAATCTCCTCGTCGCCGAGCCCGTGATGAGCCAGTGCTTGATCGGGTATCCGGTCCAACGCGGACAACGCCACCGCGAACATCGCTGTGTCGAATCCCGGATCGGCATCCGTGGCCAGACGAATCAGGTCCTCGGTGCTGTAGCGGCCGCTGCGTAAAACCGCGTCCACGTCGACGAAGTCCCGGACTTCGGCCCTGCCGTAGAGGGCGGCCACCTTGTTTCCCACCGCGTCATCCGGATGGAGCACGGGGCCGATCTCCAGCCTGACCGGTGGATGAGCGCGCCAGTCCACGCCCAACTCGATCTTTACCGAGCGACCATCGTCATCGGTGACGAGCAGGCGGGCGAAGCCCTGATTTGCAAGCGTTATCTCAGCCTTCAGGCCCGCGGCGCGATAAGCCGTCACAGCGGCGATGACCGCGGCGTCGAACTCTCCGCCGGTTGATGTGAACAGGTCCACATCTTCCGAACGGCGGGTGAGAAAGCCATGGGCCTGCACGGCGTAGCCGCCGGCGAGCGCGAAGCCGAAGCGTTCCGTCGACGTCAGACCGATCCGCGTGGCGAGTTCGTGCAGCGGGTCCATGGCCACTATGCCACTCGCACCAGATCCGGGAAGCGCGCCTCCCACGCCTGCCTGGCCTGAATCGGCAGGTACAGGCGTGGCCAGATACGAATCAGCACCCCGCCGTTCAAATACGCACGCAGATCGTCATGGTGAACGGCTTCACGGATCACGCGTTCGTACATAAGCCCTAGGTGGCTGTCGTCGGTCAGATCGTAAACATGCTGCTCGGACCAGTCGAGATGAGTAGGCAGTTCTACGACTCCGACAACGGGCCCCGTCAACTCGCTCAGGTCAGCGGGGACAAGGTAAACACGGCGGCTGGCGTACCGAGACCGAGTGCTCACTTCCCCAGTCTGCCCGTTCGCGTGTGGTTTCGCACCACGACCGACAGGAGCCAGGGTCGACACGGCGCCGGCTCTTCCCGGATTCGGAGTCGCTCGACGTCAATACGGCGTCAGCCCTTCGGCCGTTCCCGTAGAGATTCCGTAGGGATCATGCCGCCAACTCCCCGCAAGGCCGTAACGTCCCTCTTGTAGGAATTCTCCATAGGAGGAAGTTATGTCGGAAGTACCGTTATTCGTCCCGGTCCGTGAAGGCGCCTTCGCCGTGTCGTTGCGCCTGTTCCGGACCGCGTCGGGCAAGAGAACGGCAGCCGCCTTCTCCTCGCCGATACGCCTGGCCAAGGTGCTCGGCGCCGACCAGCGCTGGATCCGGCTCAGCGAGCCCACGCTCCGACGCATGATCGACGATCTGAACGTCCCCGACATGGTGATCGACCCCGCCGGGACGATGACCCGGCTCTCCTCCGGAGCCGCGTGATGTGCATCCTCCATCAGGACCTGGAGTCCGCTCAGAGCGGCGAGCCGGCCGGGAGTTCAGAACTCCCCACCGGAGCGGAGATGATCCTCGCGTACCTCTCCGCCCGGCCGCAGGCAGAACCTGCCGGAAATCAGGGCAGGTAGTACGGGGTCAACTCCGTACCCGCCTCAACACCACGCCCGCCTAACCGTGTGCCTGCCTTTCCGGCTCGTCCTCCCGGCCGGCTCCGCCGGTCCTTGCCGGCTCGGTGGTCCGAGGACGCGGGCCGGCCTCCCGCAACGGCACGCCGTCGCGACGTTCTGTGATCACGTCGAGGTAGACGGACTCGGTGCGCCCCGCCACCTGCGGCCAGCCGTACAGGAGCCGGGCGCGCCGCTCGCCCGCCGTCGTGAGCGACGTCCGAAGCCGGGGACGGCCCAGCACGTCGCGCAGTGCCCCGGTGAGAGCGCGCGGGCGGCGGGGGGGCACCAGCATCCCGCACCCGGCGACCGTGTCGAGATGGCCGCCGACCGCTGAGGCGACCACGGGCACCCCGCAGGCCATGGCCTCCACCGGCACCATGCCGAACGGCTCATACCAGGGCACGCTCACCAGGACGTCGGCCGAGCGCATCAGGACCGGCACCTCGGCCCGGTCGACGCTGCCGATCAGACGGACCCGGTCCGACAGGCCGTAGCAGTGGGCCATCCGCATCAGCCGCACCGCCTCGTCGTCCTCGGGCGTGCCTCCCGCGATGAGCAGTTCGGCCTCCGGCAGCTCACGCATGGCCTGCACGACGGTGTCCAGTCCCTTGCGGGGCACGATGCGGTCGATGCTGAGGATGCGCTGCCGTGATCCGCGGGGGGCGGCGGATCCGGCCGGACAGAAGAGGTCGAGATCGACCCCGCACGGTATGACCACGATCCGCTCCCTGCGCACACCCATCCGCAGGAGCTCGCTCACCTCGTCGCGGCAGGTGGCGATGACCGCGTGAGCCCGCCGTCCGATGTCGGCCTCGACGGCGATCCGCCCCGCCGGGCTGGTGTCCGCCGCGCCCTGCCAGCGCCGCTTGACGGTGCCCAGGGCGTGAAAGGTCTGCACGACCGGGATCCCGAGATCCCGCGCGGCCATCAGAGCGGCCAGGCCGCTCATCCAGAAGTGCGCGTGTGCCACGTCGGGCGGGCGCTCGGCCCATCGCCGCGCGAGATGCGCGGCGAACATTGGCATGTACGGCAGCAGCTCATCCTTGGGAAGGAAGATCGGAGGCCCGGCCAGGACGTGCTCGACGGTCAGGCCCGGACGGAGGAAGACCCGGTCCGGCTGGGTCACGGCCGTACGCCGGGTGTGGACGACGACCTCGTGCCCTCTCCCCGCCAGCGCGGCGGCCAGGCCCGCGACATGAACGTTCTGCCCACCGGTGTCGACGCCGCCGATGGCCGCTAGGGGACTCGCATGCTCTGATATCAGAGCAATCCTCATTTAACATCCTCTTTCGCGCATACCAGGCGATTAACGGCCTCTACCACCTGATCGCTTGACACGGACGTAAGACACGGATGGCCGGAAACCGGGCACACCCTGGCCTGGGTGCCCCGGCAGGGAGCTTGCTGATCACCGAGGATCACGGTCGGCACGCCGTACGGCGCCCATCGACCGGCCGGGACCACGGGAGCGAAGAGGCTGACCACCGGCGTGCCGACCGCCGCCGCGAGATGGGCCGGGCCGGTGTTCGCCACGACCACCGCGCTCGCTCCGGCGAGCACCGCGGCGAGCTCGGCGAAGGTCGTCCTTCCCCCGAGGTCGGTGATGGATCTCCCCGAAGACCCGTTCTTCTCCCAGTGGCCGCCCGTGAGGGCGGGGCCTCCCTCCACCCAGCCGTCCGTGAGGGCGCGATCATCCGCTGCCGCGCCGCGGACGAGGGTGGGCCCGCCCGACATCCACTGGCCGGAGAAGGCGGGTCCCGCCGAGAGGCCGTGCTGCCCGGCGCCGCCGGCGACCCTCGCGGTGAGCGCCCGCTCTCCACGTCCGCCGGTCACCACGACCCGCCGGCCCGCGCGGACGAGATCCTGGACCGCCCGCGCCCAGCTCGTGGCCGGCCACGTCCTGGCCTGGACCGAGGCTCCGGGGTGCACGACCACGTAGCCGGGCGGCCCGGTGAGGTAGCCGACCTCGGGCAGCGGACCCCGTATGGCGAGCGCTCCGCCGTCTCCCCGCGGCAGGTCGAATCCCGCCGCCCTGACCAGGGCGAGCATGCGCTCGGCCTCGGGCACGTCCACGCTCTCGTCGACGACGTGCCGTACGTCGAGCAGCGAGGCGGCGTGGTCGGAGCAGATCGCGGCGGTCCTCGGCGTTCCGGCCAGCTTGAACAGCAGGGCGAGCGGCAGCGGCGACTGCTGGAACGAGGTGAAAATCAGCGCCTGCTCGGGAGCGATGTCCCTGATGATCCGCAAGAGCCGCAGGGCGTGCGGGCCGGTCATCGGCGACGGCTCGGGATCGATCCACGGTGTCCGCCACTCCACCACCCTGGACACGCCGGGCAGCATCTCGCCCACGGCCCGGCCGTGGGGTCCCACCAGCAGCACGACCTCCCGCGCGCCCTCGGCGACCGCGCGGATCGCGGGCCCGGCCATCAGGACGTCGCCCGCGTTGTCCATGCGGGCGACGAGAACGGTGCCGGTCATCGCCACACTCGCAGCTCGCCGCGGAGGCGATGTGCGCACGCCGGTTCGCCGTGGAGGCGATGTGCGCACGCCGGTGGCGGATCAGAAAAGGTCGCGTCTAATTCGACAGATCTCATGGGGCTGGCCTCTCGTCCGATATCTGATGACTACCGAGAGCAGCGATCCTCAAACAGAAAAACCGGATATAAGCGCAGTTAAGGGACCTATCGGCCTATTTTTATCACTTTAAGTAATTGTTTCCGGGTTTATTCGCACCCGTCTACCGACAGCGACAACGTCCCGGCGATGGAGCGGCGGGCATACCGGGCGGCGGTTCCCCGCCGCCCTGAAAGGCAGCCGGGGAGAACAGACCTGCGCGCCACCGGAGGCGGCCGAGGGTGCCCCCGTACGTCAGCGGGAGAGGAGATGGGCGTTGGGCTCGCGGGCGCGCTCCGCCAGCTCGGGGATCTCCAGCACGGTCACCCCGGCCGCCGCGAGCTCCTCCGCTCCGTGACAGTCGACGAAGAGCGCGGGCTCCCGCCAGGCCATCACCACCCGGCGGGCACCGCTGTCCAGGATCAGCCGGGTGCAGGTGCGGGGGCGGGAGCTGCGCTTGCTGCACGGTTCGAGACTGCTGTAGACCGTGGCCCCGGCCAGCCGGGGATCGTCAGGGGAGATCTTGCCGAGCGCCGACTCCTCCGCGTGGACGTGGGAGTCGGTCTCTCGCGAGTATCCGCGGGAGAGCTCCTCGCCGTCGGCGCCGACCACCACGGCCCCCACCGAGAACGCCGTCTCCGAGGGCGGGCACAGCCCTGCCAGGTCGCAGGCCAGCCGTAGCCAGTCATGATCGTTCATCGAACATCTCCCCCGTGCACGGTACGTCAGGTCAGCAGGTAGCGCATGAGCGTGACGTCGCCCATTTTCCGGACCTCCGCCAGGTCCATCCGGCGCCGATGATCGCGGGGGAAGTCGCCGTCGTGGACAAAACGCGGGGCGGTGGAGTGCCCGACAAAAAACGGCGCCATGACGAGGTGAAGCTCGTCCACGAGGTCCTCCTGGAGGAACCGGGTGTGAACCGAGGCCCCGCCCTCGACCATCAGGCGGCGCACCCCTCGCCCGGCCAGGTCTTCCAGGAGACGGCGGAGATCCACGGAGTCACCCGCGTCGACCACCGTCGCCCCGGTCTCGCCCAGGCGGACGGCGAGCTTGCCGGTGGCGGCCGACGCGGCATACACGATCTTCACCGCGCCGTCGTCGGCGAAGAAGCGGCTGGACGGGTCGAGGTCGCCCGCCGTGGTCAGCGTCACCTTCGCAGGCGACGGCGGCAGCCCTTGCGAGACCCGCTCCTGCCTGCGGGCCGGCGACCGGACCAGCAGCCGGGGATCGTCGCGGCGGACGGTGTTGGCTCCCACCAGGATCGCGTCGCAGGTGGCCCGCACCGCGTCGACACGGTCGAAGTCCTCGTCATTGGAGAGCAGGAGCCGCTCCGGAGAGCTGTCGTCGATGTATCCGTCGACGGACATCGCGCAGCTCAACAGCACGTAGGGGCGCGATCTCACGCTTTCCTTCCCGAGGTCGGACATCAGCCGATCGTAACAACCGCCCCGGGAGAATCTCCCACCGCCGTCTCCGGCGGTCGAAGGGAACGTCGAGGGGAACTACGGCAACGTCCGGTTCGTCATTCACCGTGCGACTTTCCTCGGCACCGACTCGATACCGAAAGGCCTCCCCGTGCGTAGCTCGTTCTTCGGAAACCTGGAGCAAGGCCCGCTCCCCGGCCACTTCGCCCTGCAGAACGCCAAGATGCTGCGGGTGCAGCTGAACGGAGAGGTGCTGGCGCGGCAGGGATCCATGGTCGCCTTCCAGGGACAGATGGACTTCGACTACGAGGGCTCCGGGGGGATGGGGCGGTTCCTGAAGAAAATGGTCACCGGCGAGGGTGCGCCGCTGATGCGGGTCCGCGGGCAGGGCATGCTCTTCCTGGCCGACAACGCCGACGACGTGCACCTGTTCTACCTGGAGGACGAGGCGATCACCGTCAACGGGACGAACCTGCTGGCCTTCGACCCGCAGCTCACCTGGGACATCCAGCGCATCCAGGGCGCCGGCATCGCCGCCGGTGGCCTGTTCAACACCACGATCCGGGGCACCGGCTGGGTGGCGGTCACCGCGCACGGCTCCCCCGTGCTGCTCGACACCTCCGGCGCGCCGACCTTCGCCGACAGCCAGTCCGCGGTGTGCTGGAGCGCCGGGCTGCGCGTGGGCGTCAACCGCACCATGAAGGCGGGCGCGCTGATCGGCCGCGGGAGCGGCGAGGCCGCGCAGCTCGCGTTCCAGGGTGCGGGCTTTGTCCTGGTCCAGGCCAGTGAGGGACCGATCGTGCCGCAGGGCAACGGTTGATCGTCGTCCTGATCCGGGCAGGTGAAGGCCCGATCATGCCGCAGGGCAACGGCTGATCGTCGCGAGACGGGAGACGCCGCCGGGGACGGCCAGGCCGAAAGGGCCTGACCCCGCCACCGGCGGCTTACGATCTGGCCTGGATCAGACCGTGTGTGCCGCTGACGCGCCAGGGCTGTCCGCTCGCCTCCAGAGCCGTGACCGTCTCAGCTCCGAGGCCGACCACCACCTCGGACTTCAGGGTCCGCAGGGCCGCCACCGGACCGGGGAAATACCCGGTGACCTCGGCGAACGGCGTGGTCGGCGGCCAGTCCCGGTCACCGACCAGGCGACGGTAGTTCAGGTCGCCCTTCATGATCGTCAGCGAGGCGGACGCGAAGTCCTTCCTGAGGTCGTCGGGCATCTCGCTGTACGGCAGGGGCGCGCACGAGAAGACATGTGCCCGCACGAGCAGCCGTCCCGATCCCATCGCCTCCCGGAGCCGGCTTCCGATCTCGCCGGCCTGACCTCCTGCTTCAGACATGCGGCGCAGGCAGGCCACCACGTCCGCCATCATCGCGTCGGACACGTAGTAGGGGGACGGCTTGACATGGAGGACGACCTCCCCCACGCCGCGGGCATGCAGGAGATGGTCGATCAGGACGAGGTCCGGCAGCAGCTCGCTTCCCGCGTTGTCCGCGACGAGACAGATCCGCGAGGAGCGACCATCGGCCGTCAGAGCGCCGCCGACCGCCGGATCACCGCCCACCAGGCTCCCATCAACCGTTGAATCGCCACCCGCCAGAGCGCCGCCGACCGTCGGATCACCGTCCGCCAGGCCCCCGCCGACCGCCGGATTACCACCCGCCAGGGACCCGCCCGTCGCCGAAAGGCCGTCGATCATCGACCAGATGAGCGCGCTGTCGTCGGCCACCAGGCCCGGCACCTGAGCTGCGAGCCCCGAGCCTCCGGCGGAGATCCGGAACACGAGGTCCGCCCGGTTTCCCCACAGTGCCCTCAGGATCAACGCCTGGTCCCGCTCCCCCACGTCCAGGGCGGGAAATCCGTCGAGCGCGCGGAGCTCGTCGTCGACGGCCTCACCGAACAGCTCGGCCTGCTTGAACGGCTCGAACGGGTCTATGCCCTGCCACGGGCCGGGATCGAAGTATCCGACCGCGGCGAGGAGCTTGCGGTAGAAGTAACTCTCCGACCACAGGAACGGCGCGTCGTCCCACCGCTCTCCGATGTGGCCCCGGTCCCAGCTCTCCCAGAGGTCCCGATCATGCATGGCACCCTCCAGCGGCCTGATCACACCCTCGGTGATCTCCCCGAGCAGAAGGTCGAGTGCCCGAAGCCGTTCCGGATCGTACGGCGTGGCGTCGCGGACCTTCTGGATCAGGGCGGGGTGCCGGTCGTGGAGAACCTTCCAGGTAAAGGAACCGGGAACGTCGCTCAGGATCACGGGCGCATCGGACGGCGCTCCGAACCGTCCGGGCCCCTTCCGGCTGTCACCGTCTGCCACTTTCCACTTCCTTCACGCCCGGTTGACTCCTGCGGAGGGCACACCGTACCGGCCCGATGGACCGATCGCCGCCTCGGCCGAGCCGAGGATGCCGCCTCTCCCCTCGTCCGGGCCGGGCAGGGCGTCGCGGGGCGATCCTGTCCTCAGCGTCCGACGAGACAGGGCGGGATGGTCCTGTCGCGTGCAGGGCGGAATGGCCCTGTCGCGTGAGCCGGGCATGACACCCCGGGCCCTGCCATCCGGGTCAGGTAAAGTCCCCGGGCCCTACCGCCCGAGTCAGGCAAGGCACCGCAGGGCGTTCTTGAGCCCGCCGTCGAGCGGATGATCATCCGGCAGCCGGCCGACCGTGGCCTCGACGAACACGTCCGCAGGCAGCCGTTCGCTCATGCCGTCCGCCCGCACCGAGACCCCCTCGGCGGTCAGGCCGACCTGGATGCCCGACCCCTGCTCGCCGAGCACGAACTCGCCCACCCTGGCCCGCCACCACGTCCGCTCGCCGGCCTCGTCATCCGAGACGGGTGCTCCCACGTCGTCGGCATGGGTGGCGTACTCGGAGTCGTAGTGGAAGGCCTGCAGACCCACCGGGTACGGCCCCGCCGAAGTCCGCAGCTCCGCCTCGCGGCCGAGGGACCGCATGCGCTCGCGCGTCTCCGCGTTCGCCCGCCGCCACTCCTCCAGCACCTCCTCGACGGGCACGTCGCGGCGCTGCCGTACGCACCACTGGTTGAAGCCGTTGAAGCCACCTCCGGCGCCCTCGCGGGCGAGCATCGCGAAGAAACCGTCGAGGTCGCCGGCGAGGCAGGCGTGGTTGTACAGCTCTTCCCCGGCGAGATGTCCGAGGATGTCCCGCACCGACCAGCCCTCGCACCGGGAGGGGCGGTTCCAGCCCTCATCGTCGAGCCGTGAGAAGTGACGGTCCAGACGGGTGGCCTCTGCGTCGAAGATGTCGAAAGGGTCGAGATCCGCCAGCGGATCCTTCGATTCTGGAGTCATGCCATCAGCGATACCCCGGAAGGGCGAAGTGGAACGGCGGGTCACGTACGCCGGAGGGTGTCACCCGAGGCCACGCGGTCTCCGCGATGTGGCCCTTGATCGTCCATGCCGAGGCTCCGCCGTGCCTCGTCCTCCACGGAGGACGAGGCACGGCGACCCGAAACGAGGGCCGCGGGTGCCCGGACGCGTCTCGGGAGATCCGTCGCAGCCGGTGCCGCCCCCCTCCCGAGGAACCGGAAGGCCCGTTCCGCCGGTGCGAGACGCCCGGGTGCCCGTTCCCGCCGACCGTGCGGTGAACCGGGCGGATGCGCGACGGAGCCGACGCCGACGGTCACGACCGGCTTACGATCATGACATTGTTTCCGGAATGTTGCAGAGCAGGTGTTAACGTTCACACAGGCACTGTCAGCACGCCGTTCCATGTCGATCCGCGCTGCTCGGACGTGGGAACGGACCTCCGGGCAGACGTTGGGGGAGCATTTCTCGCCAACGTTGATCTCCCAGGGGTTGACAGTCAGGCAATGCGGGCATTTGATGGCACGTCACAAAGTCATTCACGTCATCGCAAGGTTTATAAAGATCAATGTGAGCGCTAACACCATTAGGGCGGGCCTCGTAGGAGCCCACCTTCATGCCGCCGGAGGCACGGCTCGATCGAGTCGTTCCGCCTTGCGGCACCTGGACCAGAAGCGCCAGGGCAACGGCTCCGCCCCTTGTGGCTCCGGCGTGCCGCCCGAGCACCGGCTGCCCTCGGGACGCCAGGCGCTCCGGCTCTCTTTCAGCATCTCAGGAGGCAGCACGGCCCCCTCTGACGAGCATCCGGGCCTGGACTTCCCCGCCGAGCTGAACCCCCGTCACATGAAGGAGAGAACATGAAGCTAGCGAAGCTGGCCACCGCGTCGGTAGGCCTGGCTCTCGCCATGGCGATGACCGCCTGTGGCTCGAGCACCAAGACCGTCGACCAGGACGCGGCGAGTTCGGCGGCGCCGGGTGCGGCGGGTGAGGCCCTGGTCGGCGTCACCATGCCCACCAAGTCGTCCGAGCGCTGGATCCACGACGGCGACAACGTCAAGAGCGCCCTGGAGAAGCTGGGCTACAAGGTCGACCTGCAGTATGCGGAGAACGACATTCCCACGCAGGTCAACCAGATCGAGAACCAGATCACCAGGGGCGCCAAGCTTCTTGTCATCGCCTCGATCGACGGCACCGCGATCACCACTCAGCTGCAGGAAGCGGCCGACAAGAAGATCCCGGTCATCGCCTACGACCGGCTCATCCGTAACAGCCCCAACGTCGACTACTACGCCACCTTCGACAACTTCAAGGTGGGCGTGCAGCAGGCGACCTCGCTGCTGGTGGGCCTCGGGCTGAAGAAGGAGGACGGTTCCGACGGCGACGCCAAGGGCCCGTTCAACATCGAGCTCTTCGCCGGCTCGCCGGACGACAACAACGCCACCTTCTTCTTCAACGGCGCGATGGAGACCCTGAAGCCCTACATCGACAAGGGCACCCTCGTCGTCAAGAGCGGCCAGGTCGACTTCAAGACCGTCGCGATCCTGCGCTGGGACCCCGCCACCGCGCAGAAGCGCATGGAGGACGTGCTCACCAAGACCTACTCCGGCGGCGACGCCAAGGTCCAGGGCGTGCTCTCGCCGTACGACGGTCTGTCCATCGGCATCCTGTCCGCGCTGAAGAGCAACGGGTACGGCACCGCCGACCAGCCCTACCCGGTCGTCACCGGTCAGGACGCCGAGGCCGCCTCGGTTAAGTCGATCATCGCCGGTGAGCAGTTCGCCACGATCTACAAGGACACCCGCCAGCTGGCCGACGTCACGGTCAAGATGGCCGACGCCGTGCTCAAGGGCGGCAAGGCCGAGGTGAACAACACCACGGACTACGACAACGGCAGCAAGGTCGTCCCGTCGTACCTGCTCGACCCCGCGATCGTCTACAAGGACAACTACAAGCAGCTTCTGGTCGATTCGGGCTACTACACCGAGGACCAGCTCAAGTAGGAGAACCGGCGGCACGGCAAAAGGTGTCCGGTCGGCGGCGATCATCACTCGCCGCCGACCGGACATCCGGCGGATGGGGGCAACGTTGCGGAGGCGGACGGTATGACCGACCACATACTTCAAATGCGCGGGATCACCAAGACGTTCCCGGGCGTCAAGGCACTGCAGGACGTCAACCTGACGGTGCGAAAAGGCGAGATACACGCGATCTGCGGAGAGAACGGCGCCGGTAAGTCGACCCTGATGAAGGTCCTGTCGGGCGTCTACCCGCACGGTTCCTACGAGGGCGAGATCTACTTCGACGGCGAGCTGAGCCAGTTCTCCGATATCAGGCAGAGCGAGAAGCTCGGCATCGTGATCATCCACCAGGAGCTGGCGCTCAGCCCGCACCTGTCGATCGCCGAGAACATCTTCCTGGGCAACGAGAGGGCCAAGCGCGGCCTGATCGACTGGAACCGTACCAACGCCGAGGCCATGGAGCTGCTCGAACGGGTCGGGCTGCACGAGAACCCCGTGACGCGCGCGATGGACCTCGGGGTGGGCAAGCAGCAACTGGTGGAGATCGCCAAGGCGCTGTCCAAGCGGGTCCGGCTGCTCATCCTCGACGAGCCGACCGCGGCGCTCAACGACGAGGACTCGGCGCACCTGCTCAACCTGCTGCGCGGGCTGCGTGACGAGGGCATCACCTCAGTGATCATCTCGCACAAGCTGAACGAGATCCGGGCCATCGCCGACTCCACGACGATCCTGCGCGACGGCCGGACGATCGAGACCCTGGACATGAAGAACGACGCGGTCACCGAGGACCGGATCATCTCGGGCATGGTCGGCCGTGACCTCGACAACCGTTATCCGCCACACGAGCCGACGATCGGCGAGGAGGTGCTGCGGATCGAGGACTGGACCGTGCACAGCCCCTCCCAGCGCGGTCGTGTCGTCGTGTCCGGCGCCAACCTGACGCTGCGCCGCGGCGAGATCGTCGGTCTGGCGGGTCTCATGGGCGCCGGCCGTACCGAGCTGGCGATGAGCGTGTTCGGCCGCAGCTACGGAACCGACATCTCCGGCCGCGTCTACAAGAACGGGCAGGAGATCCAGCTCCGCACGGTCGGCGAGGCGATCCAGCATGGGCTGGCCTACGCCACCGAGGACCGCAAGCGGTACGGGCTCAACCTGATCGAGGACATCAAGCGCAACATCTCGGCCGCGGCGCTGGGGAAACTGGCCAAACGCGGCTGGGTCGACGACAACGAGGAATTCCGAGTCGCCAGCGACTACCGCACCGAGATGAACATCAAGGCTCCCAGCGTCCTGTCGGTCACCGGGAAGCTCAGCGGCGGCAACCAGCAGAAAGTGGTGCTGTCGAAGTGGATCTTCACTGACGCCGACGTGCTGATCCTCGACGAGCCCACGCGCGGCATCGACGTGGGCGCCAAGTACGAGATCTACGCCATCATCAACAAGCTCGCCGACCAGGGCAAAGCCGTCCTGGTCATATCCTCGGAGCTTCCCGAGCTCCTCGGTATCTGCGATCGCATCTACGCGCTGTCCGCCGGACGCGTCACCGGTGAGGTCTCAAGGGCGGACGCCACCCCGGAGCGGCTCATGCAGTTCATGACCAAGGAAAAGGAGTAATGGCACAGATGAGCAGCAGCGGTCAGGCCCCCCCTCGTGAAACCTCTCCCGCTCCCGCGAGCGGAAGCCTTCCCCCCGTTCCCGCAGCGGCGTCGGGAGGCCGTTTCTCCATCAACCTGCGGCAGAGCGGCATCTACATCGCCTTCGCGTTGATCATTGTTCTGTTCTCCGTCGTCACCGACGGTGAGCTGCTCAAGCCGCAGAACATCTCCAACATCATCGTGCAGAACTCCTACATCCTGATCCTCGCGATCGGCATGATCCTGATCATCATCGCCGGTCACATCGACCTGTCGGTGGGATCGGTGGTGGCGCTCACCGGCGCGATAGCGGCGGTGCTGATGGTCAACATGCACGTGGCGTGGCCGCTGGCGATCATCATCACGCTCGTCTCCGGCGCACTGATCGGAGCGTGGCAGGGCTACTGGGTCGCCTACTTCGGCATACCGGCGTTCATCGTGACCCTGGGCGGTCTGCTGATCTTCCGGGCCCTGACGCTGACCGTGCTCGGCAACCAGGGCATCGGCCCGTTCCCCGACGAGGTCCGCACGCTGGCCAACGGCTTCACCTCCTCCTACCTCGGCAACATCGGCCTTGGCCCGCTCGGGGGCGCCGACCTGCTGACGCTGCTCGTCGGACTGGCCGCGGTGGCCTCGATCATCGGTACGCAGTGGCGCACCCGCCAGGGGCGCATCGGCTACCGGCAGCAGGTGGACGCGCTGCCCCTGTTCATCCTCAAGATCGTCGCCGCTGTCGCGGTCGTGATGGCGGTCATCGTCCAGCTGGCCAGGTTCAAGAACCTGCCCTGGGTGCTGGTCCTCCTCGCGGTCCTCGTCCTGGCCTACACCCTGCTGACCAACCGCGCCGTCTTCGGCCGCCACATCTATGCCATCGGTGGCAACCTGAACGCCGCGAGCCTGTCCGGAATCAAGGTCAAGTCCGTCACGTTCTGGATCTTCGTCAACATGGGTGTGCTCGCCGCACTCGCTGGAGTGATCTTCGCCGGCCGGTTGAACCAGGCGGGTCCCACGGCGGGCACCAGCTTCGAGCTGGATGCCATCGCCGCCGCGTTCATCGGCGGCGCGGCCGTTCAGGGCGGTGTCGGCAAGGTGATCGGTGCCATCACCGGTGGTCTGATCATGGCTGTGATCAACAACGGCATGTCCCTCATCGGCGCGCCCAGCGAGCGGGTGCTGCTCATCAAGGGCCTGGTGCTGCTCGCCGCCGTGGCCTTCGACGTCTGGACGAAGCGCCGCGCCGGCGCGTCGACCTGAGCCGCTCCCATCCCCTCGCCGGTCTCCTTCCTGGCCTCCGCACCCCCCTGCCGGTTCTCCGCCCACCGGCTGTCCCCGCCGGTTCCCCCACCTGAGCCGCCTCGACGTCGCGGCCGCTATTCGGGCTGCCTCGACATCGCGGCCGCGTCGGACGCCCGGGGATCACCGCTCCATCGCATCCGCCCGCCCCACCCCAGGGGGAGTGAGAAACCGGCGATGGCGACCTTGCGGATCACCACCGTGAGGGCCGCCACAGCGATCGCCGTCCATGTCTGCGCCAGGGAGAGGCGGAGAAGTCCGGCCGCCAGAAGGAGGTCCAGCAACACCGCCATCGCGGTTCTGGGGCCGCCTCCGGCGAGCAGGACGGCGAGCGCGCAGACCAGTCCCGCGGCGACGATCAGGGTGACGCCCGTCTGGACGAGCTGCTCAGGCATTTTTGACACCGGACGCGGGAGGTCGGGAAGCGGCGTTCACCGTACGCCCCTCCCTCTCGATCTCCCTGCTCAGGAAGAAGTTCAGCGCCGTTCTGATGGCCGCGATCGCCGCCAGTTGCCCTATCTGCGTGAAGGTCGGCGCGATGGCCGTACGCAGCACATCGCTGGCCAGCTGGAACTCCAGGCCCAGTGCGAGAAACCGTCCCAGGAACAGGCGCACGGCGATGAAGCCGTTGTCGTCACGCCGTCGTACGGCGACCAGGAGAAAGCGCACGAAGGCCACTGCCGCGCCGCCGAAGATGACAATCGCACCGGCGGCCTCGACGAGGCGGACCAGCAGGTTGACGATCTCCCGGAGGGTTTCCTCGGGTAAGAGATCAAGCATGTGCTGCTGATTACCCCTCGGTCATCGGCCTAACCGGAGGACGTGTCGCTCCTCGGCCATCGGCCTGATCAGAGGGCGTGACGCACGCCGGCCGACCGCACCCGCCCGCCGTTCACGACCCGTCCGCGTCCGGTCGCGGCCGGCCGTGTCACCATCTGCCCTCGTCTGTCCCCGCCCCCGGCCGGCCGATCGGCCTACGATCTGATCGCCGCGCGCGCACGGGCCGCCCGCACCGCGGCGGAGAGCGTGGCGATGTCGTAGGCGCCCTGGTGCCGCCGCCCGTTGAGGAAGAACGTCGGTGTGCCCGACACGCCGCTCAGATCGGCGGAGTCCACGTCCTCGGCCACCCGGGGGGCGCCGAGATGCTCCCGCAGGTCCCGATGGAACTGCTCGACGTCGAGACCGAGAACCTCCGCGTGGCGGATCAGATCGCGCACGCTCAGCTCACCCTGGTCCTCCAGCAGCCGGTCGTGCATCTCCCAGAACGCTCCCTGCGCGGCCGCGGCCTCGACGGCCTCCGCGGCCAGTTGTGCGTTCGGATGGACGTCGTTGAGCGGCAGGTGCCGCCAGACGTAACGGACGTCGCCGAAGTCGGCGAGCAGCTCGCGGACGACGGGCTCCGCCAGGCCGCAGTAGGGACACTCGAAGTCCCCGTACTCGACCACCGTCACGAGTGCCTCCGCGGGCCCGCGCACGTGGTCGCGGCGTGAGTCGACCGGCGCGGCCAGGTCGACGAGGGACTCGGCCGTGCCGAACAGCGCGCGGATCCGGACGCGCAGCGGCAGGAACGCGGTCGCCCGGGCTACCACCCAGGTCAGGACGGACGCGCAGATCGCCGCGCTGAGCACGCCGATCTTCGCCTCCTCCAGCTCGGTACCGCTGAAGGCGATGCTCGCGACGAGCAGGGAGACGGTGAAGCCGATACCGGCGATCGTGCCGCCGCCCAGGACGGCGGCCCAGCCCACCGGCGGGCGGAGCCGGCCACGGCTCAGCCGCGTGACGAGCCACGAGACGGCGACGATCCCGACCGGTTTTCCCAGGAGGTAGCCGAACAGGATCCCGAGCGTGATCGGCGAGGTGAAGGCACGGGAGAGGAGGGCGCCGTCGATCGCGATTCCGATGTTGGAGAGCGCGAACAGCGGCACGATCACGTAGCTGGTCCACGGGTGGTAGAGCTGCTGCAACCTCTCGTTCGGCGAGATCGCCGACACGAGCCCCTGCTGGGCCGAACGCGCGAACTCCGGTGTCGGCTGCTCTCGGAACAGCCGGAACAGGCCGCTCGCGCGCTCGAGGTCGCTGCGTGCCGCCGGATACGCGAAGGTCAGCAGCCCCATCGCCAGGCCGACGACCAGCGGATCGACGCCGGATTTGAAGAGCGCCACCCACGTGGCCGCGCCGAGCAGTCCGTACACCAGTCCGGCGCGCACCCCGTTGGCGCGCACGAGCAGAGTCACTCCGAAGATCCCGCACGCGGCCACGAACGCGGGCATGGAGATGTGGCCGCTGTAGACGATCACGATGACGCCGAGCGCGACGATGTCGTCGACGACGCTGATGTTGAGCATGAAGGCGCGCAGGCGTTCGGGGAAGCGCGTCCCGACGAGTGCGAGGATCCCGAGCGCGAACGCCGTGTCCGTCGACATCGCCGCGCCCCAGCCGTGCGAGGAGGGCAGTCCGGCGTTCACCGCGAGATAGATCATGACGGGAACGATCATCCCGCCGATGCCCACCAGGAGCGGCAGCGCCATCCGCCGCCGCTCGCGCAGCTCACCCATGTCGAACTCGCGGCGCGCCTCCAGACCGATGACGAAGAAGTAGAACGTCATCAGCCCGTTGTTCATCCAGTGACGAAGGTCCTGTGACACACCCATGTCACCGACGCGGATCGAGAGCCGCGTCCCCCAGAATGCCTCATACGATGACGAGTCCGTGTTCGCCCACAGGAGCGCGAGGACCGTCGCGACGAGCAGGAGCGCGGCGCTGCCGGTCTCGGTGCGGAGGAACTCGCGCAGGGGCGTTTGGAGATTTCGTGCCCATGCGGTCCGCTCGGAAAATGATGAGCTGGAGGATTGCGGTCCCGTCATCCCGTAATTCTGTCCCACCCTGAAAAAGGGGCCGCGGTGCCCCACCGCCCATCGATGTGACGCCCACTCGGTACGGACCGGCGGCGATCGCTCCGGCCGCATCGGCGGGGCGCACCCTCTGATATGTCCTGCCGGTCCGGCGCAGGACACGTGACGCGTCTTCCGGAGGACCGGCGGCGATCACGTCGGCCGCATCGGCGGGGCACGCGCTCTCCGGCATGCCCTGGGATCCGGCGACAGACCGGACGGCGACCCACCTTACGGAGTGGCGGGTGCCCCCGTGTCCGGTCTTCGACAAGCTGGGGATCGGCTTCCGGGTCCGGCCCACCCATGTCGTTCCCGACCGTGGCCGAACCCGGAAGCCCCCGATTCGATGGCCCGTCCCAATCTCGCCGGGAAAACCGATTCCCCCCAGGAAGCGGCTATCCGATCAAGGTTCGGAGACGGGCCGTCAGATCCGGAGGACGGATCGATTCGGAGATCGTTTCCTACATCGCGAACTGGGGACGCGGAGCCGGGTCCTGATCGAGATGACGTCGATGACGACCTGGCGGATCCGTCGCGGAACGGACACTCGGAGCCGGATCCTGATCGGGATGACGTCGATGGCGACCCGAGGAATCCGTTCGCGCCTGTCGGGGCGTGGGGCCACTGCCCGGAAGTTCTTCAGCTTGTTGAGCCGTGGCCCCGCCTACCGACGCGCTCTCCTCGAACTCGGCGCCCATGCTTAGCGCCCGTGCCCGTGGTCACCGGAGTTCCCGTGGCCGGAGTCACCGTGGTGGCCCGAGTTCCCGTGGTCGCCATGGTGGCCGTGGTGTCCGGAGAAGTGCTCGTGGTCGAAGCCAAGGTGCCGGATGGAGGCAGAGGTCAAGCGCCTCCACTTACCGTGGCTCCACTGGTAGAAGTGGTGACCGTCATACCGGTAGCGGTGCCCCTGAATGGAGAGGTAAAAACTGCCGTTCCTGCTGTAGCGGCTCCACCACCGGTGTCCATCCCAGCTCCGGCTTACCACTTTTGCGACCTTTACCACCTCCTGTCGGGTGGCGACGGTGGCAGTGTGGCTGTCACTCTCGTATGTGGCCGCCGACGCCGCGCCCCCGGCCGCGAAGATGATCCCGCCTGCCACCGCGAGAGTGGCGGTAGCGGTTGCCAGACGACGCGTGATCTTGCTCATGATGGTGTTTCCCCCTGGTTGTGCACGCCGGTCCAGTGACTCCAGACGATGGGCGTGCTCTGTGTTACGTGAGTGTTAACCAGAGATGTGTCCCACTTAGTCCCATTCATCCCATGATGTGACGTTACTCACCTGAGTCCGAATCGACCCATCATCACCAGCCGCCCATCCGCCCCGGACGCCGCCTACGACCCGCTGGAAGGCACGCTGCCGCGCTCATCGCCCCGTTCGGCGTGGAAGCTCCCATGCAGCGCGAAAGGCCTCCCATACAGCGCGAAAGGCCTCTCGTCGCCCTCGCCTCGACCCGCGGGGCGCGCCCGATGGCGGGTCGTTTCCAGGCCGGATGCGTGATGTGCCGCCAAAAGGGGCAAGCGGCTAAGGACGGAAGTTCCGCACCGGGGAAGGGACTCGGGGTCATGGCCAACCGGCAGAGAGTCGTCATTGTGGGAGGGGGCTTCGCGGGTTTCAACGCCGCCAGGACCCTCTCCCGGATCGCCCGGGGCGCGGTCGAGATCGTCCTGATCAACCCGACCGACTACTTCCTCTATCTGCCGCTGCTGCCCGAGGTGGCGTCGGGGATCCTCGATCCGCGCAAGGTCGCGATCCCGCTGGCCTGCTGCTGTCCGGGGGTGCGGCACCTGCTCGCCACGGTGGACTCCGTGGACGTTCAGGGCCGGAGGGTGAAGTGCACCGACGCCGAGGGCAACCCACGCGACCTCGGCTACGACCGCCTCGTGGTCGCGGTCGGCAGCGTCAACAAGCTGCTGCCCGTCCCGGGAGTCGCCGAGTACGCGCACGGCTTCCGCAGCATCAACGAGGCGCTCTACCTGCGCGACCATCTCATCCGCCAGATCGAGCTCGCCGATGCCGACAACGCCAAGGAGCGGGAGGCGCGCTGCACGTTTGTCGTCGTGGGCGCCGGATACACCGGGACCGAGGTCGCCGCGCAGGGCCAGCTCCTGACCCTCGCCGCGAGCAAGTGCCGGCCGGGCCTGCGCGACCAGCCGATCCGCTGGCTCCTCGTCGACCTCGCTCCGCGCATCCTGCCGGAGCTGGACGAGCGCCTGTCGCGGATCGCACACCGCACCCTGGCCGAGCGCGGCATGGAGATCCGCACCGGCACCAGCGTGTCCGAGGCGACCTCCGAGGGGGTCAAGCTCTCCACCGGGGAGTTCGTGCCGACCCGCACGCTGGTCTGGTGCGTGGGCGTGCGGCCCGACCCGCTCGTGGAGTCGCTGGGACTGCCCACCGAGAAGGGACGGCTGCTGGTGGACAAATATCTCAACGTGCCCGGCCACCCGGAGATCTTCGCCTGCGGAGACGCGGCCGCGGTGCCGGATCTGACCAGGCCGGGCGAATACACCGCGATGACCGCCCAGCACGCCACCCGCCAGGGCAGGCGCGCCGCGTACAACGTCGCCGCCTCCTACGGTCACGGAGAGCGCAAGCCGTACAAGCACAGCGACCTGGGATTTGTCGTCGACCTGGGCGACGCCAAGGCCGCGGCGAACCCGCTGGGCGTGCCGCTGTCCGGCGTCGTGGCCAAGGCGGTGACCAGGGGTTACCACCTGCTGGCCATCCCCGGTGGCCGGGCGCGCATCGCCGGGAGCTGGCTGCTCGACGCGTTGCTGCCGCGGCAGACGGTGCAGCTCGGCGTGATCCGTGCCCCGGAGGTCCCCCTCAGCAGCACCTCCCCCGAGGCCTCCTCCAAGTCCCCTTCCAAGCGCTCCCCCAAGCACGCCTCCAAACACTGACGGAGCCGGCCCGGCTCTCCTCGATGCCCCGGGCCGGCGAGGAGCGCCGCGAAGACAACGGAAAGCGCGTGGCGACGGGGTCACCTCGACGCTCGACGGTTCGTGGGCGCCGTCGGCCGTGGCGTCATGGTTTCAGCTCCAGCACCAGGTTGAACGGCGTGGCGGTCGCCTTGCGCATCCGGGTGAACCCCGCCCGCGCGGCCACCTCGAACAACCGCTCCGGCCCGGCCTGGGCGCCCAGTGCCTCCGGGCCGTCCTGCGAGAGCGCGCCGGGCACGCAGATCGTGGCCGAGCCGTTGAAGAAGAGCCGGCCCACCGGATTGAGGTCGTCCGGCAGCCGGCCGTACGCGAACGGCTCGACCAGCAGCACGGTGCCGTCGGGCGCGAGAGTGGATCGGATATGCCGTAGCGCGCCCGCGGGATCTCCCATGTCGTGCAGGCAGTCAAAAAGGCACGCCAGGTCGTAGCCGGTCCCGGGGTAGTCGTCGGCGTAGGCCGTCTCGAAACTCACCCGGTCCGCCAGCCCGGCCTCTGCCGCCCGCTCGCGGGCCCGCATGATCGACTCCCCGTGGGCGTCGAAACCGGTGAAGTACGAGTTCGGGTACGCCCGCGCCAGCGCCACGGTCGAGGCGCCGTGCCCGCAGCCGACGTCGACCACCTGGGCGCCGTCGTCCAGCCGATCCTGGATTCCTTCGAGCGCGGGAATCCAGCTGGTCGAGAGGTTGGCGGTGTACCCCGGGCGGAAGAATCGCTCGGTGCCGTTGAACAACGCCCGGTCGTGATCTCCCCAGGCCAGACCACCGTCACCCCGGTACGCCTCCACGAGCTTGGCCTCGTCGCGATACACCGAAGAGATCATTTCGGCGATCCCGGTCATGAACACCGGGCTGGAGTCGTCGGCGAACACGGTGGCCTGCTCGTCGGTCAGCGTGTAGGCGCCGTCGTCGTAGGAGACGTATCCGGCGGCGGCCTGGGCCGCGAGCCATTCGGCGATGAGCCGCTCGTTGGTGCCGGTGCGCCGGGCCAGCTCACCGGCTCCGATCGGGCCCGCCCCGGCCATCGCCTTCCACAGGCCCAGCCGGTCGCCGAGCACGACCGTCGCCGCCCCGAACGCTGCCCCCATGTCGAGCACGACCTGATCCACGAACTTCTGAAGCCTGGCTTCGTCCATTGGAGCCTCCCCGCGGAAGCCGTCCCGGCAGAACCGGAGAGTCACCCCCGCGACTCCTGCACGATCGTAGCGTTGGCCCCACGAGCCTTCTCAAAACGGATATTCAACATCCCGTAACAGCTCGTCCCGGCCCGGATTCATTCCGGTCTCCGCGGCATCCGTGCGAAACGGCAGGTCGCGCCCGGTCCGCCGCGTCGCGACGTTCACCCCGCCCGGGGCATGGCGTGGAAATCCCCACGAATAGGATCGCCGGGAATGCCAGATACCGGCGACCCTGAAAGCGAGGCCAGAGCAGGTGAGTTCCCGACCGGTATCCCTCGCCGGCATGGTGCCGTCCGTCTTCCTCCCCACCCTGATCTTCGAGATCGGCATGGGCGCGATCATGCCCATGATCGCGCTGAGCGGGCTCACCCTCGGCGCCTCCATAGGAACGGCCGGTCTGCTGCTGGCGCTGCTGGGCGTGGGACAGATCCTGGGAGACGTGCCGGCCGGAGCTCTCGCGGCCCGGGTGGGAGATCGCAGGGCGATGCTCATCGCCGCCGGGATCGCCGTGGTGACGCTTCTGGGCTGCGTGATGGCCACCACACTCTGGCAGCTGGCGCTGGCCGTCACCGCCACCGGGTCGACGAACGCCGTGTTCAACCTGGCCCGGCAGTCCTACCTGACCGAGGTCATCCCCGTGGGGCTGAGGGCCAGGGCGCTGTCCACGCTCGGCGGCATGTCCCGGGTGGGGGCGTTCATCGGGCCGTTTCTCGGCGCCGTGGTGGTGTACGACCGCCCGGTGCACTACGTCTACTGGCTGGCCCTGGTCTGCGCGGTGATCGCCGGGTTGATCGTCCTGCTCGTGCCCGACGTGTCCGAACCGGCCGTGGCACGGGAGCACCGGCCCGCGCCCGTCTCCGTCCGGTCGGTGATGGTGCGGCACCGCCGGGTGTTCCTGACCCTCGGCCTGGCCGTTTTCCTCGTGGGGTCGGTGCGCGCCACCCGGCAGACGGTGCTGCCCCTGTGGGCCGAGCATCTCGGCCTGAACCCCTCCACCACGAGCATCGTCTTCGGGATCGTCGGACTCGTGGACACCCTGACCTTCTATCCCTCCGGAAAGATCATGGACTACGCGGGCAGGCTGTGGATCGCCGTCCCGTCGATGCTCGTACTCGGGCTGACCCAGGCCCTGTTGCCGCTCACACACGGGCTGGTGTCGTTCACCGTCGTCGCGATGCTCATGGGATTCGGCAACGGGATCGGCAGCGGGATCCTGATGACTCTCGGCGCGGATGTCGCGCCACCGGCGATCCGCTCGAAGTTCCTCGGGGTGTGGAGGCTCTGTGCCGACTCAGGAAGCGCCGGTGGACCGCTGATCGTCTCCGCCGCCGCCGGGCTGGGCAGCCTGGCCCTCGGCATCTCCGCCATGGGCGTGACCGGGGTGGTGGCCGCGGCCGCGCTGCTGCGCTGGGTGCCGCGGTACTCCCCGTTCGCCACCACGGGGACCCGGTCGAAAGGCTCCGCCGCGGCGAAGGACCCGGAACCCGGAGGCTCCGGCCCCGATCAGGCCGGGACCCGCGGTTCGCCGGTCACTATCCCCGAACCCGCCGACCGTGATCCTTCCCAGTCACGCTGATAATGAAGGCATTGACAACCGGCGCCCCGGGCACCGCCGGAAACGGAACGACCCGGTGTGGATACCGCGCCAGGGCGGCCGGCGGCAGCGGCGGACGCGCCGTCACCGCCTCCCCCTGACCTGCCTCCAGGTCGGCCGTACCGTGGAGTCCGCCGAGCGCGACCTCCGCAGAAAACCGCACGTCGTCTCTCCAGCGAGCGCGACCTCCATCGAAAGAAGGACTCCGTGACCACTCATCCCGCCGTCCAGCGAGCCATCGACGCCGCCAACTCCGGAGACACCGAGGGTTTCCTCGGCTCCTTCACCGACGAGGGCGCCGTCGACGACTGGGGACGGGAGTTTCGCGGGCGGGAGGCGATTCGCAGCTGGAGCGACGAGGAGTTCATCGGGGTCGACGTGAGCCTGGCCGTCACCGCGGTACGCCAGACCGGGGCCACGGTCACCGTCTCGGCCGACGTCGGCGGGCGCGGCTTCAACGGCCCCTCCGACTTCACCTTCACCGTCAGCGGCGACCGCGTCTCCCTCATGCGCATCACCGGCTGAGGCTCCCCCGGCTCCGTGCGCCGACGGACCGACACGGCGTACGGCCCGCGCACCCGGAGCGCAGAGCGGTGGCCGATCCCTCGGGCAGGACCTCCGGGGTACGGCCCGCGCGCCCCGGGGCGCAAGCCGTACCGGGGTGCGCGGGCCGCGGGAGGATCAGTTGCCGAAGGTGATCCAGTTGAGGTTGACGAAGTCGGCGGGTTGCCCGCTGGTGAAGGTGACGTAGACCGTGTGGGTCCCGGTCACCCCCGCGATGTTGGCGGGAACCGTACGCCAGCTCTGCCAGCCGCCGGTGTTGCCGAGGGCGAAGTCCCCGATCGGAGCGGCCGTCGGACTGTCGAGGCGCACCTGGACCAGCCCGCTGACCCCGCCGGCGGCTCCGGAGGCGACCCGGGCCTTGAACTGGGTCGCCGCCGCGGTGCCGAAGTTCACTCCGTCGAAGCGGAGCCAGTCACCGTTGCCGATCTGGCTGACGTTCTGCCCGCCGCCGGTGTCGGTGGTCGTCTCCACCGCCGTGCCCGCCTGCGCCTGGTACCGCTCGGCCTGGATGGTCGAGCGGGCGTCCACCCCGCCGCCCGGAGGGGGTGTCGGGGTGCTGGTGGGCAAGGTCCCGGAGCCGCTCTGCCAGACGGCCACGTAGTCCACGAGCATCGGACGCCCGGAGACCGTGGCCGCGGTCGGGGTCTGCCCGGCCAGCGCGTTGGGGAACGCACCGCCCATGGCCACGTTGAGCAGGAGGAAGTAGCCCTGGTGGCCGGTCATGGCGTTCCAGGTCCCGGCGTCGAACTGGGCCTGGCTGACGCTGTGGAACTGCTGCCCGTCGACATACCAGCGGAGCTGGTTCGGACTGATGCTGCGGTCCCATTCGAAGCGGTAGGTGTGGAACGCCGACTGGCAGGACGCACCGGGACAGGTCCTGCTGGTACCGATTCCGGTGGTCTCGTTGCAGGGACCGCCGGGGCTCACCCCGCAGTGGAGCACGCCCCAGACGGAGTTGATCCCGTTGACGTTCTCCATGATGTCGAACTCGCCGGTGCCGGGCCAGTTCCAGTAGTTGCCCCGGTACGGGGCCCCGAGCGCCCAGAACGCGGGCCAGTAACCCAGCGCGGCGCTGCCGGTGACGTTGGGCATCTGGATCCGTCCCTACTGCCCCGTTCCCGCAGGACGAGGGAGGTCGTCGGCCGCTTCGCCCCTGATCACCGGCCGTGACCGGCAACCCGACCATGCGCCCACACGACGGCGACAGGGTCCGCGTCGACGGCGGACGCGGCACCGTGGAGCCCCTGAGCGCCGCAGGCAGGCCGTCACCGGGCTGGGAACGAGGTTACGATCGCGAGCGTGACGATCCCCGTGCCCCGGCCGACCGCCCGGATTCTCCTCACCGACTCACTGGACCGCCTGCTGCTGTTTCAGGGCCGCGGTGAGGGCGAGCGCCGCGCCACGCTTGCCTGGTTCACCCCGGGGGGAGGCGTCGCGGCCGGGGAGTCTCTCCCCGTCGCGGCCTCCCGGGAGCTACGGGAGGAGACCGGGCTGGTCGTTCCCCCCGAGGACCTGGGGCCGGTGGTGGCCGTCACCACCGGGCATTGGAGAGGCGACAAAACCCTCTACCTGGCGACCGACTCGTTCTTCTTCCTCCGCGTCGACTCGGCGGAGATCGACACCTCCGGGCAGGAGGAGTTCGAGCGCGCCATGATGGTCTCCCACCGCTGGTGGACACTGCCCGAGCTGCGCACCACCAGCGAGCGGGTCACCCCGTTCAACCTCGCGGACCTGATGCGGCGTCTGCTCGGCGGGGATATTCCAGAAGAGCCGGTCACGCTCCCCTGGCACGGCGAACGGTACACCTCCCCCGAGGCCGACGCCCCCTCGCCCAGCCCCTGACCGGTTCTTCCTCCACGCCCTTGAGGAAGAACCGCTGGAACGCCACGAAAACGATCACGACCGGCGGGAAGCCGTCAGGCGTCCGCCGGCGGCGGCCACGCGCGGATGCACCGGCCGGCTCCCGGCTCGAAGAACATCCCGGCGACCGTCATCGGCGCTGACGGGACAGGCGTTCCCCGGCGCGGATCGTCAGAGCGCGGAGATCGAGGCGGGCGCGCGTTCGGCACGGCTGAGCGCGCGCAGCACGCTGGTCGCGCCGTGCCGTCTCAGCGCGATCCGAGACAGCAGATCGACGACGGTCTCGACGGCCTCGGCGGGCAGTTCGGGCGTTGGAATCCCCACGCTGTGGGCCAGGTCATCGCTGTGGACGGCGATTTCCAGCAGCCGGCTCGTCACGAAGTCGTCCAGGCTGATCGACCACGCCCCCCAGGTCGGACGGCGTACCGGCCGCGACGGGGCGCCCGGCAGCATGGTGCGCAGCTCCTGGACGGTGGCCTCGACCCGGCCCGCCAGCGCGGCGGGACCGTCCGTCGCGTCCTGTTCCCCGCTGGTCCGGATGAGCACGTTGAACGGATCGTCGAGATCCGATCCGATCCAGCTCGCCCGTGCGTAGTACTCGTGGATCGAGATGAGCTCCTCCGTGGGCACCGGCTCGGCGAGCACCTTGGGAATGAAGAAGATCTGCCCGGCCAGGTGACCGGCGAGCCCCTGAACGCTGAGCTTCGGCAACGCGCTCGGCTCACGCCAGGCGGTGGCCACCTCCGGGGCGGCGATCAGTTTCGCCACCGACGCGGCCGCCGTGAGATAGAGCTCTCTGATCTGCGCCATTCCGAAGCCTCCGCCGGGGGGTCTGCGATGCCTGTCAATGCCTGCGAACCTCAAGGTCCCGGAGAGTATTCCGCCGCCGGGTCACTTCGCCTCGGCGCCGACGACGTCGCGGGGGGACGGCAGGACCGGCGCCGCGTCGTCGGCGCGGGCCGCACGGCCGGCGGTGGGCACGAGGAGCGCCGCCGCGACGGCGGTGAGGGAGAGCACCGCGAGCGTCGCGAAACCGTGGGTGTATCCGGCTTCGTGCGGCAGCCCGTTCGACTGCAGGTCGCCGGTGACGATGCTGCTCATCACCGCGGCCCCGATCGAGCCGCCGATGGTACGGATGTTGGCGTTCATCCCGGCCGCGGCACCCGTCTGCTGTGCCGGCACGCTCTTCACGATCAGGTTTGTCATGGACGAGAACGCCAGGCCGATGCCGAGCCCGAACACGCCCGCGGCGACGCCGATCTGCCAGCGCTCGTCATGGGCCGCGGCGAGCGCGGCGCAGGCGAGAACGCCGAACGCGGAGCCGGTGGCGAGCTGCGCCTTGAGGCTGAACACTCTCTCCACGCGCCCGCTGAGAATGCCCGCGACGAACATGGTCACAAGCATCGGCAACATCAGCAGGCCCGCTTCGGTGATGCTCGCCCCGAATCCGTAGCCCGAGATCGTCGGGGTCTGCACGAACTGCGGGAGGAACCCGTACACGGCGAACATCGCGGCCCCGAAGAGCAGCGCGGCGAGGTTGGTGGTCCACACCGCGGGCAGCCGCATCATGCGCATGTCGATGAGCGGATTGGCCGAGCGGGCCTCGGCGACGGCCCAGGCGGCGAAGACGACGACCGCGACCGCCAGCAGGCCGATGACCTTGGGAGAGCTCCAGCCCCATACCGGCGCCTCGCTGAGCGGCAGCAGCAGAGCGACGAGCCAGCCCGACAGCAGGAGGGTGGCGAGCCAGCTGATCCGGCCCGGGGTCCGGACCGGTGACTCGGGGACGAACAGGTACGCCGCCACGGCCGTCAACGCGACGACGACCATGGGAATCCAGAACAGCCAGCGATAGCCGAGGGCATTGACGATCGGCCCGGCGAGCACGATGCCCAGGCCTCCGCCCGCCGCGATGAGGGCCGACATCGCCCCGATGGCCGACGGCACCCGTATCCGGGGGAACTCGTCGCGAATGATCCCGAACGAGAGGGGGAAAACGGCCCCGCCGACGCCCTGGATGACGCGGGCGACGATGAGCACGCCGATGTTGGGTGCGATCGCGGCAAGCAGGCAGCCGACGGCGAGTCCCACGAGGGCGATGACGAGCACCCGTTCCTTGCCGACCATGTCACCGACCCGCCCCAGGATCGGAGTGCAGATCGACGCGGAGAGCAGGTAGGCGATCAGCACCCAGGTCACGGTGCTCTGGGAGGTGTGCAGGTCCTGCTGGATCGTGGAGAGTACCGGGCTGATGAGCGACTGCATCATCGAGAAGAACCCGGCGCCGGCCGCGAGAACCACGAAGGTCAACTGATAGGTGGTACGTCTGGTGGTCGAAGCCACAAAGATCTCCATTTTACGGTTAAGAGACTCGTTTCCAGGCATGCGTGTTCAGGGAGCCTGAAAACGAGGTTGATCCGATCTGCCGGGCACCCGATTCCCGGGGCCGGTCTTCACGGGGAACGCGGGATGTCGAAAGGAGCTTCGCCCACCCGTTCGTGATGGATGTAAAGTATTCGGAGGCTCTCCTCCGAATAATAGCGGAGGGGCACCTCCACAAAGTAGCGGAGGAATGCCTCCGTTTGCAAGCGAGTAAGGGAGGCACCTCTCCATGAGAAGTGCGGAGCAGGTTTCCGAGGTCTTCTCGCGGCGCCCCAAGCGCGCCGACGCCCGGCGCAACTACGAGACGCTGATCTCCGCGGCACGCGAGGCCTTCGCCGAAGACGGCGTGTCAGCCTCGCTGGAGGACATCGCCCGCCGCGCACACGTCGGCATCGGCACGCTGTACCGGCACTTCCCCACCCGACAGGACCTGTTCGAAAGCGTCTACGTCGACGAGGTCGAAGCCCTCTGCCGCACCGCCGGCGACCTCGCCGACCAGCCCCCCTGGGACGCCCTCGCCGGCTGGCTGCACCGCTTCGTCCGCTACACCGCCACCAAACGCGCCCTCGCCGAGGCGCTCAACCGTGACTCCGAGCTCTTCCGCACCTGCCGTACGGAGGTCCACGCCGCGGGTGAGCCGTTGCTGCGGCGAGCCCAGCGGGCGGGCACCGCGCGAACAGACGCGAGCTTCGACGACGTCATGCACCTCGTCGGCGGGATCACCATGATCCACTTCGCCGAGCCCGGGCAGCTCGAACGCGTCGTCGGCATGGCCCTCAACGGACTGCGTCCCCAGCCGCCGAGCAGTGATCAGGAGTCCAGGGCAGCTTCTTCCGTGGCTTCCGTGTCTTCTGCGACTTCCGTGGTGTCGAGGTAGCCACAGGGAAGCAGATCCTCCGGCTCGGAGATCTGAAAGCCCCACATGTCGGTCACCTGACCTCTGAAGGCGTCCACGACCGCGAGAGCCAGCGCGCCGATCTCGAGCATGGCCTCGTCCCCTGACAGGAGGATCGTGCCGTCGGCGTCCTCGAAGGGACGCACGTCGACCTTGACCAGCTGCTTCGCGTACGGCATCACGGCGTGCACGGCCGGAGGGATCTCGTACTCGTGGACGGCGGAGACCAGGATGTCGGCTCCGCCGTACATGTGAAGGTCTTCCTGGAGAAGATGGACGATTCCGTCGTCGAGCTCGGCGGGACCCGCCTGCTGCCAGCTCTGCTTGATGGAATCGGCGGGGCGCAGATGCCGTCGCAGCAGCGGGAGCATCTCCTCCGAAGGCGGCATCTCCCCGAGATAGGCGATCGGGCCCCGGGAGTCGTCCTCCGCGGGATCGCTCATCAGCCCCCTCGTCATCGACCAGCCGCCGAGACGGTAGGCGATCCCCTCCGCGAGGCCCTGGTCGAAACCGTTCACGGGCAGTGGGCCGTCGGCGACGATCCGATGGGCCCAGAGCTGCTTCTCGTCCTGGATGCTCAGCTTGTGGAGCTGCGGCTCCGCCAGCTCCACGCCGGCCGTCACCCGGACCCCCGACACCATGATGTCGTCGCCGTCGAAGTGCGCGCCGGGATCGGCAAGCTGGAGCATCTCCAGCAGGGCCGAGGGACTCGCCTCGGCGGGCAGCAGAACGGTGGGACCCGTACGTAGACGTCCGATAAAGAGGCGATCCGAGAACCAGCTCATGCCCATCTCCTCATGATCGAGAGGTGGCCGATGCTAGCCGGAACCTTCATGGTTGGCGATGCCTCTTTGCCGGTCCGTGACCCGATGCCGCGGATTTTCCGGCCCGCGGCCCCGCGGGATGTGCGATCCGTTTGCGCCCGCCCGTTCGGACGGCCCGTTTGTACCCGCTCGCCCGGACGGCCCGTTTGTGCCCGCTGCCCGGACGGCGACCTCGTGGTCGTCCCACGATGCGGCGAGCTCCTCGCTCGTGGCGGGCGGCCACGCGCTGATCACGCCGGCGGTCGGGAGGGAGGGCGTGCACCGGCCTTGCGGGGCGGTCGCGCTCTCAGGGAACCAGCGGGAGCGCGTGGGTGACGGCGCGGTGGCCGATCTCGAAGCCCGCGCGGGTGTAGACGCCGAGGGCGCCGGTCGAGTTGTCCGCGTCCACGCCCAGCCCGGCCCTCTGGTAGCCCTGCGCGCGGAACTCGGCCAGGGCGTGGGCGAGCAGCGCGCTCGCCACCCCCCTGCCACGCCACTCGCGCAAGGTGCCGATGATCTGGATCCACGCCTCGCGGATGCCGGTAGCCTCCGTGTCCGCTCCGTGGTAATGGGTGATCAGAATGCCCACGCTCGCCCCCGACTCGTCCTGGGCGACGAAGGAGCCCTCGGGCCGGAAGGCCTTCACTCCGATGATGGCCGCCCTCCAGGACTCCGCCGTGTGCTCGACGCTGCCCCAGTGGTCGACGAAGGAGAGGTTGCGCACCCCGCGAACGGCATCCTCCAGGTCATCGCGGTAAGTGACGATCTTCAGCCCGTCGGGCAGAGAGTGCTCCGGCAGATCGGCGCTCAGATCACGGGTCATCTCGTGGAACCACCGGACCGGGCTCATGCCCACCGAGGCGGCCAGCGCTCTCGCGCCCTCGTTGCGGGAATCCGCGTGGAGGTGGAGTTCGAGCGGCTGCCCGGGGAAGCGGCGCTCGTGCAGCACCGGGGTGGCGCCGATCGCCCAGCCGAGCAGATGCCGGCCCAGACCCCGGCGACGGTATTCGGGGTGAACCCCGCCCCACAGGGACATCTGGTGGACCGAGGCGGCGGTGGGCCGGACCATGGTCACGCCGACCGCGACGAGCCGGCCGGAGTCCCACGCGGCCAGCGTGCCCTCGGCCCGATCGAGCAGGGGGTTGGCGAGAAGTTCGGCGAGGGCGTCCACGTCGTAGTTCTCCCCCGTCTGGTCCACATCCTCGATCGCGGCCAGCAGCTCCGCCCACGCATCGATGTCGCCTGCGGTCAGCGGAACCCACTTCAGAGTCATGGTCCCCGAGCATAGGAACGAATCTCCCCGGACCGCGACCCTTTTTCCCGCTCTGTCCTCGCCATCTGATCGCGGGCCGATGCCCGTCCGCCGATGGGAACACGGGAACACCGCAGGTCCGTGCCCGCCCGCCGGTGGGAGCGCAGGATCACACGGTGACATCACTTCCGACGCCGAGAGGCAACCATCGGAAGCGGTCGCGGATGTCCTCCGGCGCGCTCGCGAGATCGTGCTCGATGGTCTCTCGCCCCTGGCGGAAGTGGGCCCATCCTTCGTAGTGGACGGGTATGGCGGTGTGCGGGCGCAGTAGGCGGCACAGCTCCACGCCCTGGCGTGCGGTCATGGTGTAGCGCACCGGGCCGGTCACCGGGAAGCGCACGCCGCCCAGGTGGAGCAGTACGGTGCCGACCCGAAGCCGGTCGGGCACCTGCCGCACACCCCGGTAGAGGACGGTGTCGCCCGAGATCCACAGCACGCCGTGCTGCTGGCCGTCCCATTTCAGGGCGAAGCCGGTCACGTCACCGATGATCGGGTGGGACAGCGGCGGTCCGTGGCGGCCCGGAGTCGCGATGATCTCGATGCTCGGGCGTCCGGCCGCCTCCAGCCGCGTGGTCTCCCAGGGTGCCAGGCCTCGGGCGCCGCCGCCCAGGCGCCCGGCACCGGACGGTGTGGTGACCACGACGCCCGCCGACGGCAGCAGGGCGCGTCCGGCGACGTCGAGGTTGTCGCCGTGGTGGTCGTGGGTGAGCAGGACCGCGTCGATCGGTGGGAGGTCGGCGGCGAGGACCGCGGGCCCGGCCACCTTGTGCGAGCTCGTGCCCCAGCCGAAGGAGTACTTGTGGCCCGGCGGGTCGAAGGTCGGGTCGGTCAGCAGCCGCCACGGCCCGACCTCGATCAGGGCGGTCGGGCCGCCGATGTGGGTGATGCGGACGTCGGTCATGCGCTGTTCCCTCCGGAGGGCAGGGCGGCCCCGCGGGGCCGCCCTGCCCGGTGGTCTGCTTAGCGGGCGTGCCTGAGGGCCCAGTCCAGGGCGTAGTCGGCGATCTCTTCCCAGCCCTCCTGCGCGGGAAGCAGGTGGGAGCGGCCCGCGTACTCCTTGACCTCGGTGACGGTGTCGGACGTGTAGTGCTTGGCGTTGGACCGCTGGATCTTGGGCGGCATCAGGTGGTCGTTCTCACCCGCGACGAACAGCAGGGGTGCCCGGTCGTCGTTGTGGTAGTCGACGTAGGTGTCGTCCTTGCCGGGGTGGATGTTGGCCAGCGCGCTGCCCCAGAAGACGTTGCCGGAGGCGGGGATGTGGTAGCGCTCGTACAGGGCGCGGGACTGGTCCTCGGAGAAGGTGTTGGTGAACGCGTATTGCCACTGCTCGAACGTGAACCCGACGGCCTTGTGCCGGTTGGCCGGATTCTTCAGGACCGGGAAGGTCGCTTTGATCTGCGACAGCGGGATGATCTGGACGCCTTCGGTGGGCGCGGAGTTGATCGCGACTCCGGCGGCGCCGTAGCCGTGGTCGAGCAGGATCTGGGTGAAGACGCCGCCCGCGGAGTGGCCCATGATGATCGGTTGGGCGTCGAGGCCGTCGATCAGCTTTTCCAGCGAGGCGATGATGGCGGGGACGGTGAGATTCTCGATCGGGGTGGGGTCGGCGTTGAGCGCCTCGACCTCGACCTCGAAGCCGGGATAGGCGGGGGCCAGCACCCGGTATCCCTTGCTCTCGTAGTGGGTGATCCAGTGCTCCCAGGATCGGGGTGTCACCCAAAAACCATGGATCAGAACGATGGTGTCGGGAGGAGTGGACGCGGTGCTCATGGATGATCCTTCCGGAGAGTCGGTGCCGGGTGGGCCGCGGGCCCGATGCCATGCGTGACGCGGGCCCGCGGCCGGTCAGTGGGCGGGAAGCTCAGCGGGTGGCGACGTAGGCGGCGACGATGACAGCCGTGGCGGCCGCGGGGTGGGAGATCATGACGACGTGCGAGGAGCGGATCTCGGTGATCTTGCTACCGGCGCGCTTGGCCATGAAGCGCTGGACGGCCGGCGGGATGACCTTGTCCTGGGTGGGAATCAGGTACCACGACGGGATGGTCTTCCAGGCCGGGACTCCGCTGGGGCCGGCGAGCCCGCCGACGCTGCCGGGGCGCTGGGTGGCCGCCATGAGCCGGGTCTGGGATTCGGGCAGGTCGGCCGCGAAGACCGCACGGAACTTGGCCGCGTCGATGTAGCCGTCCTGGCCGAGGGTGCCGTCGGGCAGTGGGTAGGGGCGGGCGATGAGGGCGGCGCCCAGCTCGCTGCCGGGGAACTGCCCGGCCAGCTGGAGCGCGCTCTCGCCCTCGTCGGGTGCGAAGGCCCCCAGGTAGACCAGCGCCTTGACATTGGCGTGCCCGCGTGCGGCGTTGGTGATCACGATGCCGCCGTAGGAGTGCCCGGCGAGGATGACAGGCCCGGGGATGGTGTCGAGGATGCTGGAGATGTAGGCGGCGTCACCGGCGGCGTCGCGCAGCAGGTTCGCCGGGGCGATGACGGGGAAGCCCGCCTTCTGCAGCAGGGCGATCGTGTCGTTGAAGCCCGAGGCGTCGGCGAACGCCCCATGGACCAAAACCACGGTGGGCTTGGCGCCGGTGGCGCTCGTGGCGGGGGTGGCGGCCGACGCCGACGCGGTGACGCCGGTCAAGCCGAGGAGCAGGACGAACGTCGCGAACAGTGCGGTCATGACGCGGCTGCGACGCGGTCGCTCAGAAAACATGCGGGAGCTTCTCTTTCATTCGATTTCGGGCATGCGAGCAGGGGCAGTGCGGACGGGGAGTGAGGCTCAGGAGTTGAGGAATTCGAGGAGGTCGGCGCCGAGCTGTTCCTTGTGGGTGTCGGTGATGCCGTGCGGCGCGCCGGGATAGACCTTGAGGGTCGCGTTCTTGATCCGGGCGGCCGAGGCCTTGCCCCCGACCTCGAACGGCACGACCTGATCGTCGTCACCGTGGATGACGAGCGTCGGCACGTCGAAGGCGTCGAGGTCGGTACGGAAGTCGGTGGCGGAGAACGCCGCGATGCACTCGTAGGCGTTGCGGTGGCCCGCCTGCAGTCCCTGGAGCCAGAACGCGTCGCGCATTCCCTGCGAGGGGTCGGCCCCGGGGCGGTTGCCGCCGAAGAACGGCCCGTCGGCCAGGTCGCGGTAGAGCTGGGAGCGGTCGGCGAGGGAGCCGGCGCGGATGGCGTCGAACACCTCGATCGGCACCCCGCCGGGGTTGTCGTCGGTCTGGAGCATGAAGGGCGGCACGGCGGAGACGAGCACGATCTGGGCGATGCGCGCGGTCCCGTGCCTGCCGATGTAGCGGGCGACCTCGCCTCCGCCGGTGGAGAACCCGATGAGGGTGGCCTCGCGCAGGTCGAGCGTCTCGATGAGCGTGGCGAGGTCGTCGGCGTAGGTGTCCATCTCGTTGCCGTGCCAGGTCTGGGTGGAGCGTCCGTGGCCGCGGCGGTCGTGGGCGACGACGCGGTAGCCGTGGGAGGCCAGGAAGAGCATCTGGGCCTCCCAGCTGTCGGCGTTCAACGGCCAGCCGTGGCTGAGCACGACCGGCCGGCCCTCACCCCAGTCCTTGTAGTAGATCTGCGCTCCGTCAGCGGCGGTGACGAATCCCATCGCGACTCCCTTTGGTGGGTGGATTGTCCGACGCCTTGATCCTCGATCAAGGAAGCATCGTTCGAACCCCGTGGAGCGCGTAGTCGTGAGCCCGGGGGTCAGTCGGGCAGCGCCTGGGTGAGCTGCCGCCGGGAGGTGACGTCGAGCTTGCGGAAGATCTTTCGCAGGTGGTAGTCGACGGTGCTCGCACTGATGAACAGGTAGGCGGCGATCTCGGCGTTGGTTGCGCCGCCCTTGGCCAGGCGGGCGATCGTGCTCTCCTGCGGGGTGAGGCCGGTCGCCGTCTCGGCCGAGCGGCTGCGGGCGTTCTCGCCGGTGGCCAGGAGTTCCTGCCGCGCCCGCGCGGCGAATCCGGCGGCGTCCATGTCCTCGAACAGTGCCGCGGCGGTGCGCAGCTGCTCGCGGGCGTCGCGGCGTCGTTTCTGCCGGCGCAGCCATTCGCCGTAGAGCAGGTGGGCGCGGGCGAGGTCGGAGCGGGCCCGGGTCGGAGTGAGGATGTCGATCGCCCGGCGGTAGAGGGGTTCGGCGTGGTTGGCGTGCGCGAGGATCGCCTCCGAACGCGCCAGCAGGCCGAGCGCCCAGGGGGCGCCACTCGCGGTGGCCCGAGCCGTCAGGGTGCGCAGGGCGGCGGCCGCCAGCACCCGGTCGCCGGAGCGGACGGCCGCCTCGACGAGTTCGGGCAGCAGCCGGGAGTGCACGCCCAGTGTGTCGGTGTCCACCAGGTGGTGGGCGATCGCACAGGCGTCGGCGTAGCCGCCCCTGCCGATGGCGAGAATGACGAGGCCGATGCGGGCGATCGACTCCACCGCGCCGGAGCCGAGCGCCGACGCCGCCTCCATCGAGCGGCGCAGCGTCTCTTCGAGCTTGTCATCGCCGGCGTGCCAGGCGAGCAGCTCGGGGTGACGGTAGATCTCCCACGTGTCCGAGGTCGCACCGATCGCCGAGCGGATCTGGTGGCCCTCGACCAGGTAGGCGTCGGCGGCGGCCAGGTTGCCGAGGATGGTCTCGTGCATCGACGCGCAGTACAGGGCGGTGTCCAGATGCCACAGCGAACCGGTCCTGCGGGCGACGTCTGCGGCCCGCCGGATGACGGCGCTCTGCGACTCGTCATCCCAGGTGATCGTGGAGAATGTGACGCATAGCTGGTATCTCCGCAGGACGTCCTCGTCGGAGGTGTCCGGGTCCAGCAGCACGTCGATCGCCCGCCGCAGGTGCGGGACCGCCCGCTCGTAGCCGCCGGAGACGAGCGCGGCGAAACCGTGCAGCACAAGGTCCGGCGGGGCCGGTGAGCGAGCGGGCGTCAGGGCGGCCTCGGCGGTCCGGGCGATCTCGGCGGGCGTCGTGTCACGAATGAGGTTCCCGGCGAGAACTGTGTAGGACGCGGCGTCCAGCAACGCGTCGCGGGCCAGCTCCGGCGACTCCTCTCCGAAGGCCACCGCGGCCGCCAGGCAGAGGGCGGGAGCCTGGGCGAAGGACTCTGAGGTGCCCAGCGCGATGAGGGCTCCAGATCGCACCGTCAGTGCCCTGCCCCGGCCGATGTCGTCGATCACCTCGATGTCGATGGCCTCCAGCAGCGTCTGGGCCTGCAGCGGCGCCCCGGCGATGAAGGCCGCCTCGGCCGCCGCCAGAAGCCGTCCCGCCCGGCCGGAGCCCTCCGGCGTCAGCTCCGCGGCGCGTGCCAGGAAGGTGGCACGCGCCGCGTACCCACCCCGGCCCGCCGCCCGCTCCGCCGAGCGCTCAAGCTCGACGGCGACGGACTCATCCGGGCCGATCGAGGCGGCCGCCAGATGCCAGGCCCGCCGATCGGCGTCATCGGGCCGCGAGGTGACCACCGCCAGCGCGCCGTGCGCACGACGCCGCTCCACGCTGGTGACCCCGCCGTACACCGCCGAGCGCACCAGCGGATGACGGAACTCCGCGTCCGCCCGCATCACCAGTAACCGCGCCGCCTCCGCCGGCCCCGTCGCATCCGGCCCGACCCCCAGAAGCGCGGCCGCCTCGGTGATGTAGCCGACGTCACCGACCGGTTCGGCCGCCGCCAGCAGCAGCCAGGTCTGCGTCGCCCGCGGCAACTCCCGCACCTGAGCCAGGTAGTGGCCCTCCAGACGGCCGCCGATCGGCAACGGCGCGGGCAGCGCGATGCCGCCCATGAGCTGGTCGGTGGAGAGCTCCTGCCCCAGATCGGTCAGCGCGAGCGGGTTGCCGGCGGTCGCGGCCACGATGTGCGCGGCGATCCGTGTGTCCAGCGGCCCGTCCACCACCGAGCGCAGCAACTCCAGGGCGGGCCGCTCCTCCAGACCCGTCACCTGTACCACCGGCAGACCCTCCAGGCCGGTGAAGCCTCCGCGCACCGCGAACACCAGGCCGATCCCCTCGGCGTGCATCCGCCGGCCGATGAAGGCCAGCACGTTGACCGACTCGCGATCCAGCCACTGCGCGTCATCCACGCAGCACAGCACAGGACCCCGCTCGGCCACCTCCGCCAGCAGGCTCAACGCCGCCAGCCCGACCAGGAAACGGTCGGCGGGCGGTCCCTCGGCCAGCCCGCAGGCCACGGACAGGGCCGCGTGCTGAGAGGAGGAGAGCCGGGTCGGGCCCTTCAGGAACGGAATGAGCAGCCGGTGCAGGGCCGCGAACGGAAAGTCCGACTCCGCCTCGATCCCGGCCACCCTGATAACCCGCGTCTCCGCCGCCGAGCCCGCGACATAGTCCAGAAGCGCCGTCTTGCCGATGCCGGCATCACCCTGGAACACCACCACGCCGCTCAGACCTTGACGCGTTGACTCAACAAGGGCATCGAGCGCCTCGCGCTCCTTGTCGCGGCCCCACAGGACCATGACGCACACCTCTCCGGAGCTGTCTGGTCTTTCCCGATGCGAAGGGTTCTGCGCCCACGAACGGCGCTGACTCCAGTCCTGGAATCAGCGCCGCCACGATCTTGATTTATTGAACCAGCCCAGACATTCCACAGTCCAGCGCTTGACCACGTTCGCGTCTGGGCAGGCGCACCCGGCCGACCTGGACAGGTGCGGCCGCAGGAGTCCGTCGACGGCCTCTTCCGTCACCGCCCCCTCAGTCCGCGGTCCGTTCCACGGGGATCCACTTCGATCACCACGCTAGGCGGGGCCCACCCCGCCGGACCCGACTTTTCTTGCCCGGCGCGATCGGGTACGGCGGACGTCACCGCTCCTCCTCGCGCTCCTCGCTCCCGAGGAGGGATCCGGCCAGCGGCATCAGCCGGGAGCGACGACTATCCGGCACCGAGCAGGGACTCCATCTGGCCGATCTCCTTGTTCTGCGAGGCGATGATGGCCTCGGCCAGGTCCTTGGCGGGCGGGTAGGAGCCGGTGGACCTCTCGGTCCCGGCCATCGCGACCGCGCCCCGATGGTGGGTGATCATCATCTGCAGAAACATGGTGTCGAAGGTTTTCCCGGAGGCCTTCGACAGCCGGTCCATCTCCTCGGCGCTCATCATCCCGGGCATCTCGTGGCCGGGATGATCCATCTTTGGCACGTCTCCGGGCACCCGCTCGCCCCAGGACCTCAGCCACCCGGACATCGTCCCGATCTCCGGGCCCTGCTCTGCCTTGATCCTGGTCGCCAGGGCCTTGACCTCCGGTGAGAACGCCCGGCCCGCGGCGAGCTCGGCCATCGCCACCGCCTGCCGGTGGTGCGGAATCATCTGCTGGGCGAAGGACACATCGGCGGCGTTGTGCGCGGATGAGGAGGGCGGAGGCGTGGCCCGCACCGCGACGGCGACGATATCGCCCGATCCCCTGCTCAGAACGGTCTCGCCGCCGCAGGCTGCGAGGACCGCCGCGGCGGTGACGGCGGCGGCTGCCGCAATGGCGGCGCTGCGAGTGCGGGAGCGATGTGTGGTCATGATCGTGCCTCCTGCCCGACAGGAATGTGAACGTTGCCGCGGCCGGCGAACGGCCACAGGGTCGGCGTGCCCGTACACGCGGCAGCCGTGGTTCGCTCAACGACGGCGCCCTGCCGCCCGGCGTCGCACCGGGCACCTGCCGGGCCGACGGCCCGGTCGCAGCCGCATGCCCACCCCGTGAGGTGCGGCGATGCGCCGTGGCAGACTCCCCCTCAATCCCAGGATAGGGAGCCCTGGCCGAGAGCCCGGCAGACGGCCCGGCATCGAGCGCGTGAGCCTGATCCCCCACCGGCTCATGCGCCCAGGGGATCATGGCCTCCCCCACGGCCGGCATGCGATCCGGTAGAGGTTGAATGGGAACCCAAGCAGAGACACACGAGAGGGCAGATCATGACATATCCGGATCCGGTCTACTTCGGTGACAAGGGCGAGATCAACGCGACCTACCGCCCTGCGGCCCACGAGCCCGAGCTGACCTACCGGTCCGGCAACACGGTGCACTACCTGGCCACGGGAGCCTCCACCAACGGCCGGTTCGGCCTCTACCGCTGGGAAATGGGGCCGGAGCCGAGCGGACCCGACCAGCACTTCCACCGGTCGATCTCCGAGTCGTTTTTCACCCTCACTGGAACCATACGGATCTACGACGGCAACCGCTGGATCGACACCAAACCGGGTGACTTCGTGCACGTCCCCGAAGGCGGCATCCATGCCTTCCGCAACGAGTCGGGCGAACCCGCGTCGATGCTGCTGCACTTCGCCCCGGGCGCTCCTCGCGAAGGATATTTCGAGGGCTTGGCGGAGTTCGCCGTCTCCGGCCGCCCCAGCGACGAGGAGCTGGCGGCCTTCTACTTCCGCCACGACACCTTCTGGCTCTGACCGGCCGATCCGGCACCGTTCCACGGACACGATCTTGTCGGTGGAACGGGGCTGAGGGATGTCCGACGGGCCGGCCGGCTGACACACCGTTGACCCGTACGGTCCCGATGAGCGAGGTCGCCAGGACACGTGGGCTCGCCCCCGCCTCCCCCAGGTGGGTCATCCGGGTGGGTCAGCGCCGAATGCCGGAATCATGCAGGTCCGTCGCCCCGGCTCACCGTCGCAGGCGCCGTACGGTCTCCTCGGCACCCAGGGCGTGGGCGACGGCAGTGAGGTCAGGGCTGCGGGTGGGGCGTAGTCGATGCGGGGAAAGCCCAGCGTGTCGAACAGTTACAGGTGCAGCGGAACCGAGGAGATCCACTCGTCGCCACAGATGACGATGGTGACACCCATGAGGTGGTCGTCGACAGCGTGGGCGAAGTGGTAGGTGGGCAGTCGCGGGCAGATGACATGCGGGGACGGGCAGGGCTCGCCGGTGGCGAGCCCTGCGGCCGGAAGCGGTTCGCAGGCGGCACCGCGGTGCTCCGGCCGTCGCGCCAGTTTAGTTGGGCGCGATCACACCGACAGTGATTTATCGTCCAGCGCAGGCAAGGGTAGGCGTGCCCGGGCTCAATGAGGCCATGCGCCTGCGCCTGCGCCTGCGCCTGCGCCAGTAAGGCTACGCGGCGAGCCGCAAGGCAGTGGGGATGGGCGAGAGTTCGCGCCTTCGCCTGTCACCCGACCAAGTTCGCCGATTCGACGCCGGGCATGGCGAGCACCGCCCGGCCCGCCGACCGGGCCTTGGCCGGATCATCCAACCGCACGTAGAGCCTCTCGGGGACATCGTTAATCGTCAGGTAATACTCAGGGTCATAGTGCCGGCTCAGTCGCAGCCCGAATGCCCGGTCCTGGAGGAACACCTTCTTCACCCCGCTCTGCTCCCGCAACCGCGCCACGACCGCGTTACGCTGCGCCTCGCTGCCGACGCCGTTTCGGCACGCTGGGGAGAGACGGCTGAGCCCGCACATGCTCACCTGGAGATCTGCTCTGCCCTTCCAGAAATTCCCGCCAAGATTGTAAACACTCGCGATGCCCGGCTTTCCGGCGAGCTGCCGCTCGACCACCGCAAAGTCCTCCGTATGACGGAGCTGGCCTTCGATCACGGTAGGCCAGATCTCATCCCCGTTCTTCAGCAGTTCCTCCCCTGCGAGCGAGATTCCACTGAACCGGGCCAGACGCTCCTCATGCGTCACCACGCTGGACGACGCCACCTCGGGGATCCCGCGAACGAGTTCGGCCACCTGCTCAATCGTGCCCGCCGGACAATTTGAATTCTTCTTCAGGCAGAACTCGACACTAAAACCGACCGCGGGCGGGAGCGCCACGTCCGGCGGCGGGGAGGGCAGCAGCGACTGCCGGTGGAGATACCACCCACCGGTGCCGAGCCCGGCGAGAACGACGGCCGTTGCCACCGCGATCGAAAGCACCCACCGGTGTGCGGCGACCCAGGCCTGCAACCAGGGCTCGCGCCCTTCACCGAAGGACAGTTCGTCAAACTTCTCATATGACATGAAATGACTATCGCGATCATGCCCAACACGGGTCAAGTCACCGTCCCCACACATGCTGACCCGCTGATTTCCCACCTCGCTGCGCGCGCCGTGGCTTCAGGATCTCCCGGCCATCTCGCGCATGTGTTCTCCGGTTCCCGCCCGTGCGGAGACGCCGACGCGGCGCCCACGACGTTCAGCAGTGACAACCCGCGCCACGGCAGGGGAAGCCCCTCCCCTGTCCGCGCCCAGGCCTGCCCGGCGGGCAAACAGCAGCGGCATCACATGAGACAACACGTCCACGGTGACCCTGGACGGTCGCGCAGGAAAAACGGACTTTCCCTCATGGACTGTCATTTGGCGGTACATAAAGCTATACGGGAGGACAAATCTCGGGGGCGAGCAAGGATGACCTCCGCCTGGAAAGGATGCTGCATGGACACGGTCACGAACGACCGGCCGGCTCTGCTGTTCGTGCACGGAGCATGGCACGGCTCCTGGTGCTGGGAGAGGCTCCTGCCGGAGCTCACCGACGAAGGATGGGCGGTTCACACCGTCGACCTGCCGAGCGCGGCCGCGAAAGGCGCCCAGGTCTTCGGCATGTACGACGATGCCCGGGTCATCCGGGAACGCCTGGACGGCATCGACGGCCCCGTGGTGATCGTCGCGCATTCGTACGGCGGGATTCCGGTCACTCAGGTGGCCGGCGAGGCGGGCGACGTCTCCCACATCATCTACCTCGCGGCTCTGCTCCTCGACGAGGGAAATTCCATGGCCCCCGGCGACGCCGAGTTTCCGACGCGGGACGGCGATGTCCTTCTGCCTCCCGACGACTCTCGCCACCTCTTCTACGCGGACGTCCCGGTGGAGGAAGCCGACCGTGCCGTCGCCCGTATGCTCCCGCAGAGCGTGCGGTCGTGCACCGAGGTCCTGACCAGGGTGGCGTGGAAGACCATCCCCTCGACCTACGTGGTCTGTGAGCAGGACAACGTGCTCGCCCCCGCCTTCCAGGAGCAGATGGCCTCCCGCGCCACGACGGTTCGCCGCCTGCTCACCGGCCACTCCCCGTTCCTGTCCAGCCCGGCGGAAGTGGCGAAACTGATCACCACCGTCATCGCCGAAGCCGCGCCGGCCCGATAGGCCCCGGCACCGGCGGGCCGGCCCGGGCAGAGCAGGGCAGGATCGTCCGGTACCGCATCCGCACGATCCGGCAGGGTCCGCCGGAGGACTGGGAGGGGAAGCGGCGATCGCAGGTCACGCCGTGGCGACAGTGCGCATTCTCCCGCCGCGTCTCGACGGTGTGCGCCGCTGTCGGAGGCCGGGTTCGACGTCGCGAACCCGGCCTCCGACAGCGTGCCGTTACTTGGTCGCGTACGCCCGGATCACGGTCATGGTGACCTTGTTCCCGGCCGAGTCGACCACGTGCCCGCGCAGCGACACGTAGCCGGGCCTGCCCGGGTTCCGGACCACGGCGCTCGACGTGCCGAGAAGTTGGACGACCGGGGCCTTCTGCCAGGTGGCGCCGTCGTCGAACGACACGTCGACGTCGACCTTGCGCACCTTGCCCGCGGTGGCCTGCCGGGTGAAGGTGATCGGGATCGTCATGACCCGACCGGCCTTCGCGGTGTTGGTGAGGTCGAGGTCCGGGGCGAAGCCGATCGCGGTGAGCGGCAGGGCCACGCTCGACGCGTTGTGCGCCGAGTCGAACTCCCACACGGTGTCGCGCCGCGTGGACAGCCGCAGGGAGGGCGCCGCGACGCTGTACTCCAGCCGGTAGCGGGCCCGTCCGGGATCCAGATCGAACCCGGCGTAGGCGCCCTCGCGCTCCCCTACCAGTTTGCCGTCACGGTAGACGGCGATCCGCCCGCCCACGCCGTCGGCCTCCGCGTACCCGAGGTGACCCTCGGCGTCCGCGTAGCCGCCGAGCCGCAGCAGCAGCTCGTCCACCCGCCGTTCGACGATCGGATACTCCGGGTACGCCGGGGTCATCGGGAGGCCGAGCACGGCTCCGTTCCAGCGCTCGGTGTCCTTACGGCCGGCGGCACGGGTTGTCGCCGGCCTGCCCAGCTGAGCCAGGAGCGTGGGGAAGTCCGCCCCCTCGATCCCCTCCTGGACGATCGACTCCCAGGCGGTGTTGCCCACGTAGTACTCCGTACGCGTCCCCGGCAGGGGGACGCCCGGCAGCTCGACGCCGACCGGATACTTGATGCCGGGGACGATCGGGGTGTTGCTCCGCCATCCCACGCTGCCCGCCGCGTTGACCGTGTTGGCCGCGTACTCGGCGCGGACCGTCGCCAGCTCCTTCTGCTTGACGTGCTCGGTGAAGCCGGTGGTGAACGATCCGGTGTGGTGCCATCCGGCCTGGTAGGTGTACGGGCTGCCGCCGAAACCGCCCTTGCCGTCCGGCTTGGCGAACAGCGCGCTCACCAGGGTCGTCAACCCGGACGCCTTTTTTGTCCCCAGGTCCGCGGTGTACAGCGCGCCGGGATCGTCACCGGAGATGCCCGCGATCATGCTGCGGATCTCGCCCGACTGTTCCGCGGACACCGACACCTCCACCGGTGCCGCGCTTCTCTCCGGCATGGTGACGTCGACGGGACGCGCCTTCCGGCCGTCCATGACGAGGCTCACTCCCTTGGTGACCGACAGGTTCGGGTTGGAGATCAGCGTCGACGTGCCGTCGTCGCCGATGGCCAGCGTGGCCGCAAAGTAGGTGCCCATCGGCACGCGGAACGTCGCCTCCGGCTCCAGCGTGTAGAACGTCTGCTCGGTCCTGTGGTTGGCGATCATCGTGACCGACCCCGCCGCCGGTGCTCCGGCACGGTCGAGCGCGCTCACCTTGAGGTCCGCGCTCGGCTCCTCCCTGAAGACGCTGAACGGCGTCTGCACGGCGATGCCCTCGGCCGTCGCCGTCAACCGGCCCGAGAAGACGCCGTACGCGCTCCCCGCGGCATCGAGGTCGGCGCTCAACTCCACCGACGCCTCCCCACCGGCCGGCACGGTCACCGAGGTGGCGCCGAGCGAGAAGAGACCGGACGGGGCGTCGCCGTTCAGGGCCAGGTTCAGCGTGACCGGCGCGGCGGCCGTGTTGCGGTACGTCACGGTGCGCGCGACGTCCTCGTCACCCTGCGGGAACGCCTGGAAACCAAGGTTCACCGAGGCGGGCGAGGTGCTGACGGGCTGCTTCAGCGCCCGCACGATGTCCAGCTCGCCGCCGCCCTGGGCGAACACGTCGAAGTCCGGACTCGGCCTGGCGGAGCCCACCAGCGCCGACTTGCGCTGCTCGGCCGTCCACTGCGGGTGCGCCTGGGTGATGATCGCGGCGGCCCCGGCCACGTGCGGCGTGGCCATCGACGTGCCGGAGTGCGCGATGTACGGTTCGCCGGGCCCGCCGTCCTCGGTGTACGTGCTGCGGGCGGCGACGATGTCCGTGCCCGGAGCGGTGATCTCCGGCTTGACGCCGTAGTCGTCGAGGCGCGGGCCGCGACTGGAGTAGTAGTCCACCACACCGGTCTTGGTGACGGCGCCGACCGCCAGGGCCGCGTCCGCGGACGCCGGGGACCCGATCGACTGCGGGACGCCGTCGTTGCCCGCCGCGATCACGAACAGCGCGCCGTACTCGGCGGTGAGATCGTTGACCGCCTGCTCCAGCGGGTCGACGCCCGGACTGTCCGGGGCGCCGAGGCTCATGTTGATCACTTTGGCGCCGGACGCGGCGGCCCACTGCATGCCTTCGAGGATCGACGATTCGGGGCAGGCGCCCTGGCCGAAGTAGTTGAAGCAGACCTTTCCGTCGAGCAGCGTCGCGCCCGGTGCGACGCCCCGGTTCCTGCCGCCGGACGCCGCTCCGGAGCCGGCGACGGTCGAGGCGACGTGGGTGCCGTGCCCGTTCAGGTCGTGGTCGCCCTCGTAGCCCGTGACGAAGTTCTTCCGTCCCGTGACCTTTCCCACGAGATCCGGGTGGGTGTCGTCGATGCCGCTGTCGAGCACCGCGACCGTCGTCCCGGTGCCGTCCAGGCCCTCGGCCCAGGCGACCGGGGCACCCGTCCGCGGCACGCTGACGTCGAGCGAGAGGGCGCGCTGGCCGTCCAGCCAGACCTTCCCGGTGGTCAGGGAGGTCCGCAGGGCCGGCCAGTTCTTCGCGAGGTCGGCGGTCGGCGTCTTGGCCGCGAACCCGTCGACCGCCGCGAGCCGGCGGCCGGCCGTCAGCCCGCGCGTGGCCGAGGAGTCCGACACGATCAGCGGCAGGTCGGGCAGCCGGTCGTAGTCACCGGCGAGCAGTTCCTCCACGTCGAACAGCCGGCGGTCGAGGCGGTCGGCCCTGAGCAGGGCGATCGCGTCGCTGGGCATGACGTACTGGTGCTTGCCATCGCCATAGCGCAGGAACTGCACGCCGTGGCGGGGTTTCACCGTGATCCGGCCTCCGAAGGAGGTGACCCTGTCGCCGGTGATCAGGGTCACCGTCCTGGCGGTCGCCTCGCCGGAGTCCGGTGAGGCGACCGGTGAGGCGTCCTGTGCCACGCCCAGCGGAACCGGGGCCGGGGCTGGAGTCGGGGCCGGTTCGGCGGCGGCGATGCTGGGGCTGCCCACGAAGGCGGCCACAAACGCGAGGACGAGCGCGCCGTGAGCGGTACGACGGCGTTGCCGCATGGGGGATCTCCGTTTCAACGCGACGGGCGGCGCTCCGTACCCGGATCTCGGGCAGCGGCGTTGCCCGTCGAAAAGGGGGCACTGCAGAAGCAGGGCATGGCGAAGAAAGGCCTCGCGACCTGTCAGATCACGAGGGCCGTCTGCCACACGTGGATAGTGATCAATGCGCAGAATACGCATTGATGGGGCGTTTGATGTTTTGCTGTGACGAAGATCATGTAGGGGGGCGGGTCCGTGGAGCGAGGCGGCGCCACAACATCGGGGGCCAGCGGCAATCTTTGCCTCAACCTGTCAGGCCGCATATGACCAAAGGTCAGATTTAACACAAAAGGAACAAACATTGTGAAAGGGCACATTTTATGAGGATCACGTTGGTACAGGGAGACATCACCGGGCAGGACGTCGACGCCGTCGTCAACGCCGCCAACTCCTCGCTCCTGGGCGGCGGCGGAGTCGACGGGGCGATCCACCGGCGCGGCGGCCCCGCCATTCTCGACGCCTGCCGGAAACTCCGCGCCTCGCACTACGACAAGGGGCTTCCGACGGGCCGGGCCGTGGCGACCACGGCGGGCGAACTCCCGGCCCGCTGGGTGATCCACACCGTCGGCCCCGTCTTCTCCGCCGCGGAAGACCGCTCGGAACTGCTGGCCTCCTGCTATCGGGAATCGCTCCGGGCCGCCGACGAACTCGGCGCGACCAGCGTCGCCTTCCCCGCGGTCTCCACCGGGGTCTACCGCTGGCCGATGGCCGAGGCCGCCCGCATCGCGGTCGACACCGTACGCGCCACTCCGACGCGGGTGATGGACGTACGGTTCGTCCTGTTCACACCGGACGCGTACGCCGCCTTCGAGCAGGCCCTCAACGCTGCGGGACCCGCGGACCAGAACGACTCGGCGCGACGGGATTCCGGAGGAAAGGGCACATGATCACCACTTGGCCAACGCCGCCGGGCCGGGCGTCTTCTTCGCCGCAGGCGACCTCGCCGCACGGATCGGCCCCCAGCCTGTGAGAAATCGCCCAGGAGGGCACACTGAAGAGCATGAAGATGGAACGGGAAGCTCTCGCCGGGTTGCGCCACGAGCGGGGAGACGAGGCGGTCGGCCTCGTCAAAGCCGCGCTCAGCGCGCTGACCGGTGAGGACGGCCTGGAGGCGATCACCGCGCTACGGCTGTGTGAGTTCCTCTGGCACACGCTTCCGAGCACCTGGCTCGTCGACGATCCCGAACGGGTGACCACCGCGCTGGGCCGCTTCTTCACCCTGGTCGGCCTGGATCGCTACGCCGGGATCTGCACCTCCGCCACGACCAGGGACCTGCTGGCCGCCTACGCCACCGAGGGAACGGACGCGGGCCGGGACGCCTATCGCACCGCGCTGCACGAGACGGGCCTGATTCCGCCCGACACCGGGGTGCTGGCCTGGGGCGACTTCAGCGGCGCCGAGGAGAGCGCCGCCCACCACGCCGCCTCGGCCGCCATCGAGCTGGCCATCGCGTCCGGTGATCTTCGGGTCGGGGCACGCGGCTGGGAGAAGACGCGGGCGGCGGTGGTGGAGCGCCACCTGACCGCGCCCCGGCCGGGAGGATCCTGGCTGGAGCGGGTCCACGCCGAACGCCTGGAAACCTGGACTCGCCCGCGCAACCGGCGCAGAGCCGAACTGTGCCGTGCGGTCGTCTCCCAGCTGCGGCAGCCCGTCCTCGCCCCGCCCGGCGCGTTCACGCTGTTGCGCTGGCTGCTGGACAAGGCCGCCGACGGGCTGCCGCTCACCGATCGGCACTACATCGTCCCGCGACTGGTCACCGAGGCCGTCGACCTGTTCGGCTGGCGCGAACTCCTGGTGGGCACCCTCACCCGCGAGTTCGACGTCTTTCCCCTGCAGAGCATTCGCGAGCTGGCCACCAGGGAGATGAAGGCGGTCCGCCGTACCGGCAAGCAGCTCGTCCTCACCCCGCTGGGCCGCCGCATGCTCGCCGACGAGACCCTGCTGTGGAACACGGCGGTCTCGGCCGTGATCGGCCAGGGACACGCGTTCACCGTCACCGCCCGGGAGGTCATGCTGATGCTGCTCACCGTGCACGGCCCCATGAACGCCGAAGACCTCGAGCGGGACACGGTCGAGGTCCTCGGTCAGGAGTGGGACACCTCCGGCGGGCTCGCCCAGTCGGTCCGCGAGGAACTGGCCGTCATGCGTCACCGGCTGTGGGCACTCGACTGTCATCACCCCGCGCGCTCGTTCGACGCCCCCTTCGCGCTCACCTCGCAGGGCGCCGCCGCCGCCAGAGCCGCGCTGCGCGCCCACGCCCTGCGCCCACGCCACGCACCCGGCCTGGACTGACACCGTTTCGACCGCCCCTGACGGGCCGGTGTCCGGCGGCGTCGCCGTGGGAGATGTGGCACCGAACAGATGAACCGTCTCGCCGCGGAGAGCGGTTACCCGACGACGTCCGGGGCGTGATCCGCGACCACCACGCTCATCTGCTCCGACCGGCCGTGCTCATTGGCTGTGCGTCGAGGAGCTGTGATAGTCGGTGTAGGTGTAGGGATTGTCGAGGATGGTGGTTTCGGGGATGTCGGGGTTCATCCCCTTTTGCCATGCCTCTTCCCCCATCGTCGACCGCAGGTGATCGACGGTCTGCTCGATCCGGCGGCGGGCCGCGGCGAGATCGACGTCGACCAGGCGGTGCTCGTGCTTCACCACGCGGCCGTTGACGATGACGGTGTGCACGTCCCCGCGCTGGGCCTGGAACGCGACGTGTCCGAAGGGGTTGAGCAGCGGGAAGGAGACGGGCGAGTGCTCGTTCTTGATGAGGACGACGTCGGCCTTCTTCCCGGCCTCGATGCTGCCGAGCTCATGGTCGCGACCGAGGGCGCGGGCCCCGCCGCGGGTGGCCCAGTCGACGACCTGGTCGGCGCGCAGGCTGCCGTGCGTGACGGTGTCGCCCTTGGCCTGCGCCTGCATGTGCTCGCGGGAGCGGTCGGCGCCGAGCGTGGTGCGCATGGCGGAGAACAGGTCACCGCTCCACCAGACGCTGGTGTCCATCGAGAGCGAGACCGGGATGTCGTGGGCGCGGATGGCCCAGGTGGGCGGGTAGCCCTGGCCGGCGCTCTGCTCGCTCTCGGTGGAGACCGAGATGGAGCCGCCGGTGGCGGCGATGCGGTGGTAGGAGTCCGCGGAGAGCGAGGCGGCGTGCACGTACACCGTCTCGGGGGTCATGAAGCCGTGGTCGTGCATGAGCTTGATGCCGTCGTCGCCGGTGGCGCCCCACACCCCGGCGTGGGTGGTGACCGCGACGCCGAGCTCGCGGGCGACCTCGAAGGCGGCCTTCTCGGGGAAGGCCGGGTCGCCGGTGACGTCGAACGCGATCTGGAAGCCGAACATGTCGTCGCCGGTGATCCGGCGGCTGATGAAGTCGCGGAACTCCGGGGCGCCGGTCCACTCGGCGGGCGGCTGCTGGATGTTGCCGTAGGCGAGCACGAACCGGCCGGGCACCGACTGCAGCGCGTCGGCGGCGGCGTCGGCGTGGTCGACGGTCTGCAGGCCGTGGGACCAGTCGACGACGGTGGTGACACCACTGTCGACAGCCTCGATCGCGGCCAGCAGGTTGCCGGCGTACACGTCCTCAGGGCGGAAGAGCTTCCCGTGCTCCAGGTAGTACCAGACGAAGTACTGGGTCAGGGTCCAGTCCGCGCCGTAACCGCGCATGGCGGTCTGCCACATGTGCCGGTGGGTGTCGATCATCCCGGGCATGACGATGCCGTCGGTCGCGTCGATCACGACGGTGCCCTCCGGCACCGGCAGGTCGGGTCCCACAGCGGCGATCCGGTCGTCGACGATGAGGACGTCGGTGTGCGTGAGCACCTGACGTCTGTCGTCCATCGGCAGCACCGTGCCGCCCCGCAGCACCACGGGCCGCCCGGGCCCGAACTCGGTCCGCTCGCTCATCGACGAACTCCTCACCATGTGTACAACCGGTTTCGCAGCGTAATCCGATCTACCGGACTCATGTCCGCCAAACGGTCACCCCTGTTCGCTGCCACCTTTATGAGCATCTAGGCCAATGTCAAGGGGTACGGTGAACTGCTTGACACCTGTTCGGAACCTGCCAGAATCAAATTCGCGGACGAATGTCCACTAGACGGACACAGGGGGAAGCTGGATGGCAGACGATGCCGTACCGGAGAGATCGACCGGAGGCGGGCCACTGTCCGGCGTGCTGGTGGCCGACTTCTCCCGGGTCCTGGCGGGCCCGTACGCCACGATGCTCCTGGCGGACATGGGCGCCGAGGTCATCAAGGTCGAGGGCCCCAAGGGGGATGACACCCGAGCCTGGGTGCCCCCGGTGCGTGACGAGGTCTCGACCTACTACCTCGGGATCAACCGGGGCAAACGATCGATCGCGCTGGACCTGCGCGACGAGGCCGACGCCCAGGTCGCACGGGAGCTGGCCCACCGCGCCGACGTGCTGATCGAGAACTTCAAACCGGGCGGGCTGGACAAGTACGGGCTCGGCTTCGAGGCCGTGAAGGCCGCCAACCCCGGCATCGTATACGCCTCCATCAGCGGGTTCGGTTCCGGCGCCGGCAGGCACGTGCCGGGCTACGACCTGATGGTCCAGGCCATCTCCGGCCTGATGAGCCTCACCGGAGACCCGGACGGCCCGCCCTACCGGGCCGGGATCTCGGTGTTCGACGTGATGGCCGGCAACCACGCCGTCATCGGCGTGCTCGCCGCGCTGCGGCACCGCGACCGCACCGGTCAGGGTCAGCACATCGAGGTCAACCTGCTGTCCTCGGCGCTGACCGGGCTGGTCAACCACAGTTCCGCCTACGTCGCCGGCGACGTCGTGCCCTACCGCATGGGCAACGCGCACCCGAGCGTGTTCCCGTACGAGCCGCTGCCCACCGCGGACAACGACCTCATCGTCGCCGCCGCCAACGACGGGCAGTTCCGCAAGCTGTGCGAGGTCCTCGGCATCCCCGAGATCGCCGACGACCCGCGGTTCGCCCGCAACGCCGACCGCACCGAGCGCCGCGAGGAGCTGCGCCCCATTCTCACCGAGCGGCTCGCCAAGCGCGGCGCGGTCGAGTGGTTCGAGCTGCTGGTCGAGGCCGGGGTGCCGAGCGGGCCGATCAACACCATCGACGGCGGGTTCGCGATGGCCGAGCGCTTCGGGCTCGACCCCGTCGTCGAGGTCGGCGAGGGCGACCGCGCGATCCCGACGACGCGGCATCCGATCAGGTTCTCCGAGACGCCGGTCACTTATACTCTGCCACCACCCGAGCTTGACGAGCACGGCGCGGAGTTGCGCAGGTGGCTGACCGGCCCGCAGGAGGACGACCGTGGCTGAGCAGACGGAGAGACCGGAGTATGCCACCGCGCTCGGGGCCTCGTCCCTGAAGAAGATCACCCTGCTCGGCCACGACCTGGCGGAAGACGTGATGGGCACGGTCGGGTTCGGGGAGCTGGCGTTCTGGCTCGCGACCCAGCGACGGCCCACGCCGGGAGAGACCCGGGTGTTCGAGGCCGTGCTCGCCGCGCTGGCCGACCACGGGTTCACCCCCACCGCGATCGTGACCCGGCTGACGTACCTCTCCGCGCCGGACTCCATCCAGGGCGCGCTCGCGGCCGGGCTGCTCGGCGGCGGGTCCCGCTTCCTGGGCGTCACCGAGGACTGCGGCCGGTTCCTGCACGACGTGCTGACCTCGGCCGGCGACGCGCTGCCGGCCGACGACGCCGGCTGGGACGCCCTGGCCCTGGACACCGTACGGGCTCAGCGGGAGGCGAAGAGGTTCGTCCCCGGCCTCGGCCACCACGTGCACAAGGAGGGCGACCCCCGCACCCCGCGGTTGATGCGGATCGCCGCCGAGGAAGACCTGTTCGGGCCGCACCTGTCGCTCTTCGCCGCGATCGGCCGCGTCCACCCGCAGGTGCTGGGCAGGACGTTGCCCCTCAACGGGGCCGGTGTCTGCGGAGCCGCGCTGGCCGACCTGGGCCTGCCGCTGGAGCTGCTGCGCGGCTTCGCCCTGCTCGCCCGCACCGCCGGGCTGATCGGGCAACTCGCCGAGGAGCTACGCCGCCCGGTGGCCAATGACATCTTCCTGTCGGTGGACCTGAACAACCGGTCCGTAGCCCCCGAGCCCTACACCCCCGCCGATGCCCATGGAGGTTCGCATGGCTGAACTGGTCGCGGTGATCGCGTCCACTCACCACCCCTTCTACTACCGTGCCAGCACCGCCGTCGGGGACGACCGTCCTCCGTTCGCGGACGAGTGGGTGCGCAAGGTGGAGGCGTTCAGGGAAACCCTGACGAAGGCGCGGCCTGACGTGCTGGTCATGGTGGGCTCGGACCATTTCCACCAGTTCTGGCTGGACAACATGCCCCAGTTCCTCGTCGGCAAGGCCCCCTTCTACGACGCGAACTTCTACAACGAGGAACGCGAGTTCGGCCTGCCGAAGATGCTCCTGACGGGCCAGGAAGACCTCTCGGCCTACGTGCTGCGGGAGGGCCTGGACGCCGGATTCGACCTCGCCTTCTCCAACGAGCTGCGGATCGACCACTCCATCACCTGCCCGATCATCACCCTGCGCCCGCAGAACGACCTGCCGATCGTGCCGATCTACACCAACATCTTCGCCCCTCCCCTGCCGCAGCCGAAGCGGTTCGTGCAGCTCGGGCGCACCATCCGCCAGCTCATCGAGTCCTGGCCGGAGGACAAACGGGTAGCGGTCATCGGCACCGGGCACCTGTCGCTCGAACTCGGCGGACCGCGCCAGTTCGGGCCGACCGGACCTGACCCGCAGTTCGACCGCAAGGCCGTCGAGTGGATCTCGTCGGGAGACATCGAGGGCTGCCTGTCCGAGGTCACCCTCGACAGCCTCCACCTGCCCGGCAACGCCACCCACGGCTTCATGGACTTCATGCTGATGATGGGCGTCGCTGGCGAAGGCCGGAAGGCCGACTACGTCGACACCTACGACCTGTTCCACACCATGGAGGCCTACTTCACCTGGTATCCGAACGGAGGCAGGTCATGAGCAAGTATCTGCTGAACAAGTTCCTGTACACCGTCGACCGCGACCCCGAGCTCGTCGAGCGCTACCGCGAGGACCCGCGAGCCACGGTGGCGATGTGGGAGACCGAGTACGCCAACCGCATCCTCAACTGTGTCGACGGCGAGTCCTCCACCTGGCTGCGGTTCGACGACACCGAACGCGAGGCCCTGGCCGCCCACGACTACCCGGCGCTGTTCGAGCTGGGCGCGCACCCGTTCCTGACGCTCACACTGTTCATCGCCATGTTCGAACGCGACCACGAGCCGATGGGCTTCCAGACCGAGTACGCCCGGCGGCTCGCACACGTGTCGATGCCCTACCCCGACATCGCCACCTGAGCCATGCGCGCCGCGGAGATCCAGAGTCCCGGCCGGCCGCCGTCGGTGGTCGGCCGGGACGCGCCACCGATGACGTCACCGAGCTGGCGGCGCGCTTCGCCGCCGTCGCCGACGGGCCGGCCGACCTGGTGCTCGACCCGCTCTTCGGCCCACCGGCCGCGGCGGCCGCCCGCACCCTGCGGACGGGCGGCAGGCTGGTCAACCTCGGCAGCTCCGCCGCCGAGACCTGCCCCATCGACTCCTCCACGCTCCGCAGCAGATCGCTGCGACTGCCCGGCTACACCAACAACGAGCTGAGCCCCGAACAGCGCGCCGCGGCGATCACCCTGATCGCCGAGCAGGTCGTGCTCGGACGGCTGGCCGTCACCCACGAGATCGTTCCGTTCGGCGACGCCGAGTCGGCGTGGCTGCGCCAGGCCGACGGCACCGCGGCGGGCCGGATCGTCCTGACCTTCTAGTCGGTGACCTCACTGTGTGGCCTGGACTGCCAGAGCGCCCACTCGGCCGAGATGTCCCCGGCCGTACGCAGGAGCCGGGGCAGGTGTTCGTCGACGAGGGTGTCGAGGCTGGTCTCCGCGGCGTGGACGGTGACGTTCATCGCCGCGCGTACGACTCCGGTCCCGTCGCGGACCGGAACGGCGACGGAGCGTACGCCCGGCGCGAGCTCCTCGTCCGCCAGCGCCCAGCCCCGGGCGCGGATCGAGAGGAGCTCCTTCTCGACGTCCTCCCGGGTGCGCGGCGTGAACTCGGGAAGACGGGACCGGCTGGGCTGGGCCAGCACGCTCTTGAGGACGTCCGCGTCCAGGGCGGCCAGGAGCACCTTGCCCTGCGAGGTCTGCAACGCCGGGAACCGGGTGCCGATCTCCACCCGGAGCGCGATGATCTTCGGCACCGAGACCCGGGCGACGTAGACGATGTCCGACCCGTCGAGCTGCGCCATGGAAGAGGACTCGCCGGTGCTCCTGACCAGCTGTTCCATGTGCGGGCGCGCGATGTTCCAAAGACCGAGCGAGCTCACGAAGGCGACGCCCAGGCTCAGCACGCGCGGGGTGAGCGTGAACTGGCTGCCGTGGGAGCGGACGTAGCCGAGCTCTTCCAGGGTGAGCAGCAGCCGCCGGGCCGTCGGCCTGGCCAGGTTGACCGCGGCGGCCACCTCGCTGAGGCTCATCTGGGGCCGATCCGCGTCGAAGCACCCCAGCACGTCGAGCCCGCGAGCCAGCGCCTCGACGAAGTCCGGACCTTCTCCGCGTCCCGCCATCTTCAGGTGTCCCCCGTGTTCCAGGTCGCGGCCATGTGACCGAAATACTGCCGCCAAGCCTATGGGAAAGCTGAAAGAAACCCTGACAGCATCGTTTCGACTCTGCTGTGCCTCGACGCTCCGCTCTGCGTACACCCGTTCGCCCGGCTTGATCAACCGCTCCGCGGTCATCCCACCGGGCGCCACGCGCTCGTCCGAACCCGATCGACCGCCGCGTGGTCGATCCCTTGTGCGTACACACGCTCGCCCGGCTCGATCGAAGCTCACCGCGCGTTCGTCCGAACCCGATCGACCACCGCGTGGTCACTGGGGAACGGACGGCCCGGCACCCCTGGCGTACAGGTCGGCGATGTGGCCCGCGAGCGCGGTGAAGAAGCCCGCGAAGCCGAGCAGCGTGAGCAGGGCGCCGGCGATCACGTCGTTACGCGTGGCCGCCGTCCAGGTCGTGCCGTCCGGTTGCTGGCCGGTCACGAACGGCGCGGCGACCAGCCAGATCCCGGTCGCGAAGAGCAGGCCGATACCGATGATTCCCAGTCTGCTCATCGTCGCTCCTCCGTAGGTCGGCCGGCCTTCTGGGCCGCGTACTCCAGCTGATCGGCCGCCAGCGCGGTTACCAGGGGCTTGAGCAGGCTGTGCAGGTCCTCGATCGTCGGCTCGGTCGCGGCGGGGACCGGCGGCTCCTCCGGCACACCCGGCTGCGGGACGGGACGCTCGGGGAGAAGCCCGTCGTCGCGGAGCCGGGTCCGCCAGGCCCGCACCCACACCACGATGGTGATCAGGGAGAGCGCGCACACTCCCGCCCCCGTCCACAGGTCGACGTCCGACGCGGTGCCGCCGGACGGGTAGTCCAGCGCGTACGGCGCGAGCAGCAGCCACGTCCCCACGCCCAGAGCGGCGGTCGCGGTGATCACACCGGCCAGATAACGCGTCATTTCCTCTCCTTTTCCGTCAATGCTGCGAGGAGGACCTGTCCGGCCAGCGGTCTGAGAACCTGACGGGAGGCCGCGCGGGCGCGCGTGACGTCGTCACCGGCCTGATCGGCGGGGGCAAGCCGGGCGGCGGCCTCGACCAGCCGCGGTGATCCGCCCTGTTCGAGCCGGTCGGCGAGCCAGCTGAGGGCGACGCCGGTCACCGCGAGGGTCACCGCGCTCGGCCGCGTGGGCCCGCCTCCGCGCAGCGGTATCTCCTTCAGGAACAGCGCGAGCAGCAGGCTGGCGACCGCGAACGGTATCGCCCACAGGTAGACGGCCTGAACCGCCACGGTGAACGCCTCCAGCAGCTGCCGCAACTGCGCGGCGGGAAGCTGTCCGAGAAGGACGGGATCGAGCTGTACGGCCTGCGCCGGCAGACCTGCGTCGCTCAACTCCTCCTCCAGGGCGCGGATCTGGATCGTGCCGAACAGCGCGGTCCCCAGCGAGCCACCGAGCGTGCGGAAGAAGGCGATCGCGCTGGACGCGCTGCCGATGTCGCCGGGCCGTACCGCGTTCTGGGTCGCCACCAGCGGCACCTGCATGAAGCCGCCCACCCCGAGGCCGACCACGACGGTGAAGGCCAGGAGCACGGCCGTGGAGGTGTCGACCTCGACGAGGCTGAGCAGGTAGAGGCCGCCGGCCAGGATCGCCGCGCCCAGCACGGATATCGCCCGGTATCGGCCCGTCCTGGAGATCAGCCATCCGCTCACCATGGAGGCGGCGATCACCCCGCCGGTCAGGGGGACGAGGGCGAGCCCGGATTCGGTGGCCGTGTCGCCGCGGACGATCTGGAAGTAGGCGGGCAGGTAGACGATGGCGCCGAAGAGCGCGACCCCCGACAGCAGCGACAACCCCGCGCTGACCGCGACCACGGGATGGGCGATCACCCGGGGCGGCAGGATCGGTTCGGACGCCCTGCGCTGCCAGGCGGCGAAGGCCACGGTCAGGCAGACGCCCACACCCGCGAGACCGATGATCTGCCAGGAGGACCAGTCGTACGTCCGGCCGCCCCACACCGTGACCATCAGGATGCAGCACACCGCGGCGGTCAGGAGGACGGCCCCGAGATAGTCGATGCTGTGCTGCACCCTCCTGCCGGGCAGGTGGAGCGTGGCCGCGACCACGGCGAGGGCGACCGCCCCGAGCGGGAGATTGATCCAGAAGATCCAGCGCCAGGTGGCGTGGTCGGTGAAGAAGCCGCCGACCAGCGGCCCCGCGACACTGGCCAGGCCGAACACGCCGCCGAAGAGCCCCTGGTAGCGACCCCGGTCGCGGGGCGGGACGACATCGGCGATGATCGCCATCGCGAGCGCCATGAGCCCGCCGCCGCCCAGTCCCTGAACGCCTCGGAAGATGATCAGCTGAACCATGTTCTGGGCGAGACCGCACAGGACGGAGCCGATCAGGAAGATGACGATCGCGCTCTGGAAGATCCGCTTGCGGCCGTACAGGTCGGAGAGCTTGCCATACAGCGGGGTCCCGGTCGTCGAGGCGAGAAGGTAGGACGTGACCACCCAGGAGAGCTGGTCCAGCCCGCCGAGCTCCTGCGCGATCGTGGGCAGCGCGGTGGCCACGATCATCTGGTCCAGGGCGGCGAGCAGCATGGCGAGCATGAGCCCGGCCATCACGAGCCGGATCTGCGCGCGAGTCAACAACGACAACCCCCGCTTCGGTCACTATTTGTAGCGATGACCTTACGCAGAGAGTCGGTGTGACGCATGGAGAATCAACATATCTTCCGCCATACGGCTCTGACCATGGGTTTCACGGAAGAGCGAGCCGGTCGACGTTCTCCGGCCCGGCACCTCGGCGCGGCGCCCCACCCTGGTTCAGCAGGCTCCGTACGTCGTCGGCCTCCGGCAGGTTCCGCCGGGTGAAGATCTCAAGCGCCTCGGTCAGGCACGCCTCCGCCCGGCCCGGCTGGCCGAGCTGGGCGAGCGCCTGGCCGAGTGAGACGAGCGCCTTGCCCTGAACCCATTCCTCGCCCGCCTTCGCCATGATGGCCAGCGAATCCTCGGCGCAGTCGACGGCGCGGTCGGGCCGCTTCAGATCGAGGTAGGTCTCGGCCATCCGCTGCAGGGTCGCCCCCTTTCGGACGCGCTGCTTGAGCCGCCGATACTCCTCTCGCGCCTCCAGGAGTCGGGAGAGCGCCTCCTCCGGGCGCCCGGCCTCGCGCAGCACGATGGCCAGCTGGTACACGATGTCGGGATCCATCCTGCCGCCCAGCTCATGCGTGATGCGGTTGGCCAGTTCGGCGGTCTCCACCGCCTCGTCGATCCTGCCTTCCGACGCGAGCACGAGCGACAGGTTGCCCAGACCCTTGGTCTCCAACCAGTGATCACCGAGCGAGCGCCAGGTCTCGATCGCCTCACGGTACATCGCGATCGCCTCGGTCCTCGACCGCTGGCCATGGTGGCCCATGGCCAGCAGGTTGAGACTCTTCGCGTACATCGCCAGGTCGCCCTCGGCGAGGCTGAGGTCACGTGCGACGACGCCGTCCTCGATCGCCGCCTCGGCGAATCTGCGGCCTATCCAGAACTCGCCGCGCAGGCAACGCGCGTGCGCCTCGGCAGCGCGTTCCCTCCGAACCTCCGCCGCCTCGATGAGCACTCCCGCCGTCCGCTTGTAACGCTCGGGAGCCGCGTCGATCTCCAGTACGTCGGATGCCATGTCGAGCAGCCGTACCGCGTCGAGGAGCGCGCTGCCCGGGGTCTGGGCGACCTGGTGAACGCAGCTGAGCACCCCCCGTTCCTCCTCCTCCGCCCAGCCGACCGCGGCGTCCTTGTCCGCGAAGCACGGCCCGCTCCGGATCGTCCGGCCCGGCTCGGGCACCGGGACTCCCGGGAAGGTCAGCTGGAAGACCGTCGTTATCCCGGCGAGGTAGAAGTCGAGCAACCGGCCCACCACGGCCCGCCGTTCCTCCTCGTCGTCCAGCCGCGACCGCGCGAAGATCTTGAGCAGGTCGTGGTAGCGGTAGCGGCCGGGAGAAGGCGACTCGAGCATGCTCACATCCACCAGTGCCTCGCAGGCCTCCTCCGCCTCCCACTCGTCCAGATCGAGCACGGCGGACGCCGCCGCCAGCGAGAAGTCAGGTGTGTCGGGGATCGCCAGCAGCCGGAACGCCGAGGCGTGTGCCGCGTCGAGCTGGTCATAGCCGAGAGCGAACGTCGCCTCGACCGCCAGGTCTCCCACGCGCAGCTCCGCCAGACGCCGACGCTCGTCGATCATTCGATCGCGCATCCTGGCCACGCTCCAGGCGGGCCGCGCCGCCAGCCGCGAGGCCACGATCCTGATCGCCAGAGGCAGGTTCCCGCACGCGCTGACCAGTTCCCCCGCCGCCTCGCGCTCGACGGCCACTCGTGGCTCCCCCGCCACCTTGGCCATCAGCGCCATCGCCTCGTCGTGGTCCATCACGCCCAGGTTCACCTGCCGCACGCCGGACAATCCGGCCATCTGCGCGCGGCTCGTCGTCAGCACCGCGCACCCGGCGGACCCCGGAAGCAGCGGCCGCACCTGTGCCGCGTCCGCGGCGTTGTCCAGCACCACGAGCACCCGCCGGTCCGCCAGCGCGGAACGGTACAGGGCCGATCGCTCGCTCAGTTCCGCCGAATCGGCCGAGGCGTCCACCCCGAGGGAACGCAGAAAGGAGCCGAGCACGGTCTCCGGCAGTAGAGGCCGCGCGCTCGTCCCCTGGAGGTTCACGAAGAGCTGGCCGTCGGGATAGTACGGCGCGAGCCGGTGCGCCATGTGGACGGCCAGGGTGGTCTTGCCCATGCCGCCCGCACCCGACAGCGCCGAGATCACCAGCGCCGAGGCGTTCCCCGACCGGAGTTCCCCCACCATCGCCTCGATCTCGGCCTCTCTCCCGGTGAAGTCCGCCGCGTCCGCGGGGAGTTGCCGGGGCACCTGCCTCGCGATCGGTTTCACGACCTGCTTCGAGCCGAGGGCGGGGTCGGCCGTGATGATCCTCTGGTAGAGCTCCGCCAGCTCGGGAGAGGGGTCGATACCGAGATCTTCGGCGAGCAGCTTCCGGGTGTCGATGAACACGCCTATCGCCTCGGCCTGCCTTCCCGAGCGATACAGGGCCAGCATGAGCAGGCCGGAGAGCCGCTCCCTGGCCGGATGCTCCCCGCAGAGCGCGGTCAACTCGGCGATGGCCTCGGTGTGCCTGCCCTCCTCGACGTCCTGGGTGAGCCTGCGCTCCAGCACGGCGAGTCGCCGTTCCGTGATGTGCGCTCGCTGAGACCAGACGTAGTGCCCCTCCAGTCCGGCGAGCGGCTCCCCCCGCCAGAGTGCCAACGCCTCGCGGTACCTTCCCTTGCGGGACAGCTCCTCCATGGTGACCAGGTCACAGACTCCGCCTACGAGGGCGTACCCGTTCCCGATGGAGATGACCGTTTTAGCGCCCAGGACGGCGCGCAGGCGCGAGACGTAGGTCCGCAACGTGCTCAGGGCGCTGCGTGGAGGATCGTCGGCCCAGACGGCGTCGAGCAGGTGGTCATGGCCGACCGCCTTGCCCTCGGCCAGAAGGAGGACGGCGAGAACCAGCCGTTGCTGGGGCGAGCCGAGCTCTACCTCGTCGCCGTCCCGCCAAGCGCGTACCGGTCCCAGTATCGAGAACCGGAGTCCATGATCACTCATCCGACAGCGCGCTCTTCCGTTCGTCCCTCGGCCAATCCCATGGCGACGCCGCTCCCTCTCCGAGGCACCGTTCCGCGAGCTCAGAGGGATTTCATTTCGCTGCGCCACAACGTGCCGACTCAGCATCGTATGGCAGGTATTGTCATTCGGTTTCAGCCGCCGGTGCTCCGAAGGCCGGGCGTGGTGATCAGCCAACATCGCCGTATAACCGGTGCATGGACCGGCAGGATCCCGAGATTCCGCGCACAGGACAGAAGCGGCCGTTGTGAAATTCTCCGTGCTCTGTCCGTACCGGAGCCGGTGCCTACAACCTGTCCACCCGGCGTAGGAACCCGCGCACGTCCAGGAAGTCGGAGAGCGACCGGCGGTGCTCCTCGCAGGCCGTCCAGATCTTCTCCCGCTCGGGCGTGTGGATCTTGGGGTTGTTCCAGACCACGGCGTACACCGCCGTCGCCTGGCAGCCCTTCGCCGAGCAGACCACCGGCTCACTCATCCGCGGCGTACCTCTGTCAACAAGATCCCGGCCTGGCGGCGATGCCCGTCCTCGGCCCGCATCGTCCCGGGAGCCCCCGGCTGAGGCATCGACTCATCCATGGGCCCCAGCCTGTCATGTCGCCGCGGCTCCGAAGACGGCGGCGCTCGTGTTTCACCCGCTCGCCCACGTCATCGCCAGAACCGGGCGGCGGGGCGATCGCTCCAGTTAATCGCCGAAGCCGCGTTGCGACGCGAGATCGCCCCTTTGAATTACGCCACTATTCACATCGCCCGGATCGATCCTCACATGCCACGGGAGACCTAGATCAATGCTCCGAGCATGCGAACCATCAGCCACTCGCGGAGGCCGGGATCATTGGGATGCGGCTGAGACTCGTTCACGGCCTCGAAGCCCAGACGCTTGTACAGACGCGCGGCACCGTCGTTCCCGTCCACGACCCACAGCTCGATCTTGTGATACCCCTGCTCAGCGGCCCATCCCACGACCTCTTCGACGAGCAGGGCTCCGACTCCGGCGCCCCGCGCGACCGGGTCGACCCACATGCTGTAGACCTCGACCGCCCCGCCCCGGCCTTCGGGCACCCAGCCACCGGCGACTCCGACGACCCTGCCCTCGACGAGGGCGATCGCCTTCACCCCGCGCTCCGGCTGCATCCAGTCGCGCCACCGTGCCTCGTCGTAGCCCTGCTCCCGGTCGAGCGACGAGGCGAAGGCCTCCGGTGAGTCAGCCAACGCCACGAGCCTGACATCCCGGAAGATCTCCCAGTCCTCGGGTGTCAGACGACGAACCTCTGCCGGACCCATACGACGCTCCCTCTCCTCAACCGCCTGAAATCCGTACGCTACGGCCTGTCATCCCGCCCGGTCACCCGATTTACCTCCGACGGCTGCCTGCCGTACCGGCGTCACCGTCACACCCGAGCACGGCTATTTCTTGTTGCCGTTCCCCTGGCTCTTCCCGTTTCCGTTTCCGTTACCGTGTCCGTTTCCGTGCTTGATCGGCTTCGGTTTGACGGGCTTGGGGTTTTTCGTGGGACCTCTGGGAGGGCCGATCTCGTGGGGTTCGGGGTTGGGCGGGTTGGGGAGGGGGCCGGACTGCCTGCGGCGTTGAGAAGCGGGAGCGGGCGTGGGCGTGGGCGTAGACGTGGAGGTGGACGTGGAATGGCCCTCGGTCACCGGCTTCACGTGGGGGGTGGGGGTGACCCGAAGCATCGTGATGGGAGTGGTAACGGAAGGAACGGCCCGCTCCGATCGGCCGGGCTCATCGCTCCGCCATTCGGCGGTGACGGTGGTGACGACAAAAATGCCGACGAGCAGGGCCGCGGCGCCGGCTGACAGGCGCCGGTGCTTGGTGATCCGCTGACGTATCGAGGGCGACCGGGGGCCGTCGTCGAAGCGCTCGGCGGTGCTCTGGGCAGCGGTCGGCACCGTAATCAGCCCGGTGGCGAGCGACGCCGCGGCGCCGTCCGTGCCTTCGTCCCACAGGGCGGCCACGTTCCGCAGTTGCTCCTGGAGGCGGACGGCGTCGGTGCGTCGAGCGGGATCCTTGTCGAGCAGACCGGTGATGACGGACGCCAGGGGGCCGGCGTGCCGGAACGGTTCGGGGGCGGCCGTCAGCACGGCGGCGAGGGTGGCCAGTACGGTGCCGCGAGCGAATGGGACGCCGCCTTCCACGGCCGTGTACAGGGTGGCCCCCAAGGACCACAGGTCACCTTCGGCACTCGAAGCGGCGCCGTTGGCACGCTCGGGAGCCATGTAGGCGGGCGTTCCGACGACTATTCCCGTCTTGGTGAGACAGGGGTCCTCATCGAGGGTGCTGGTGGCCAGCCCGAAGTCGGTCAGAATCGCGTGCCCGTCGTCGGTGAGCAGGATGTTGGCGGGTTTGACGTCACGGTGCATGATGCCGGCCGCGTGGGCGGCCTCCAGCGCCGACAGCACCTCCAACCCGATGCGTGTGACGGCGGGAACGGGCAGACGTCCTTCCACGGCGATCGCCTCGGCGAGGCTGCGTGACCTGATGAGCTGCAACACGATCCACGGACGACCGTCGGCCTGCACCACGTCATACACCGCGGCGATGTTGGGATGGCTCAGCCGTGCGGCGAGGCGCGCCTCCCTCATGGTGCGTCCCAGCAGGACCTCGCGCTCCTGCCCGACCAGGTGATCGGGGATCGCGACCTCCTTGACCGCGACCTCACGATCGAGGAACTCGTCATGGGCGCGCCAGACCGTCGCCATGTTGCCGCTGCCCAGCCCAGCCACAAGACGGTACCGTCCGGCCAGCAGCCACCCTTCGTACCGCAAAGAAGCCATGGACCAGCTCTACCCGACGATCAAACCCATATGTCAACGCACGGGCGGCAGGGCCCCGAGGCTCCACATAGGTGCTATCACGCCTGCCCCGATCACTCCAGGAAGAAGTACCAGGCCACAGCGGGTAAAAGGGCACAGCGTGACGCGAGGCCGAGGGTGATGGTGTGGGAAGTCAGGGAGCGTGCTCCCCAAGATCGGGGAGGTACCCACGAGCCCACCGTTCAGGGAGGGCTGCATTGCCCGTATTACCCAGCACCACAAGGCGCACCTGGGCCACCGCCGTGTCACTCGTCATCGCGCTGTCCACCGTCATCCTGACGGTGCCGGCCAGCGCGTCATCGGCCGACATCTCCGGCTACCAGGTCAGGTACGCCACCAGCGACAGCAACTCCAACGACAAAGGCGCCGAGGTCACCTGCCCCGAGGGCACGCGCGTGCTCGGTACGGGAGCCGAGATCATCAGCGTAATCGGCGCCGTTGTCATCGACGAGGTGATACCGACCACGTACACCGTCAGCGCGTACGGGGTCGAGACCGAGGAGGGGACCACGGCCAACTGGTCGATCCGCGTGCGGGCCGTCTGCGGCGACCCCCACGAGTCGACCCGGATCCTCTCCCGGATCTCCCCGCTCAACGGGATGATCCCCGTGTCCGTCACCTGCGACACCGGCGAGTTCCTGCTCGGCACCGGGTACCAACTGGAAGGAGCGCGGGGCACGGCAAGCCTCGACTACGTCATCCCGCAGTTGAACATGGTCTACGCGCACGCGGTGAACAGGTATCCGGCGACGTACACCGACTGGACGCTCCGGGTGTTCGCGATCTGTGCCGAAGACCCGCCACCGGGACTGTGGATCTACTCCGAGACCAGCCAGAGCACCCAGTCCAACAAGCCGCCGGTCGAGGTCGCCTGCGGTGGTGCCGGTGACCGGCAGGTGGTCCTGGGGACCGGTTTCTCCATCGGCAACGGCCACGGCGAGGTCACCCTCGACTACTTCATCCCGACCAGCGACAAAGTCCTGGTCCGAGCGGCCGAAATGGAACCGATGAACGACTACTGGACCGTCAGGGCGTATGCGATCTGCGCCTGGGAGCAGTAACGACGTCTTCCCGGGCAGGCGCCTCTGCCCTCGCCGGAGAAACGGCCGGGCGGCCTGCGAACAGGTCGCCCGGCTTTCCCTTCCGCGTGCCGGGCGTGAGGAGAGCGTCGCCGGCACCCGGACACTGCCCCGTGGTAACGGCGGACAGGGCGCGGCGGCGGAGCACGTGAGCGGTCAGCGGCGGCGGAGCGTGTAAGCGGCCGTCATCGAGCTGCGGACCTTCAAAGGCCGATGTCCGAGGATCCGGCCCCGTCCTTGTCCCGGACACCGGTCTCACTCGTCTCGACGTGAACCGACCGGAGCGCGCCCGGCTCACTCGTCTCGGCGTGAACCGATCGGAGCGCGCCCGGCTTACTCGTCTCGGCATGAACCGGCTGGAGCGCGTCCGGTCGGGAGCGCATCGCCGGCCACACATGCCACGCGACCGTGTAGCAGACCAGAACGGCGCCGCACCCGCCTATCCCGCCCAGAATCACGCAGCGCACCAGGTCGTACAGACTCACCGCGGCACGGTCGCCGCTCCCCAATATGACCGCACCGACACCCGCGGCGCCCACACCGGTGGCCAGGACCCACCCGCGAAGGAGTCCTGTCACGCCGGGCCAGCGTCCCGGCCGTACGGCGGCGCGCCGATACCACAGGGCGAACCAGCAGGCCAGGACCACGAGCCCGCCTAACGAGCTGACGTACATCACCACGTTGAACACCCGATGCGCCCCCACGACCGAGACCCGCATCGCCGGCCAGTGCACCACGGCGAAGCCACCCACCTGGGTGAACCCGTCCCACACCAGGTGCGTGGCGGCACCGATCAGCAACGCGGCCACCACCGCGACCCCGCGCCCGGACGGCGCCCGATCGGGCAACCGCGCACGCACCCCCTCCGGGGCCAGCGCCGTCAACGGCCCGCGCAGCAACAGGTGGAACACGACGAGCACCGCGACCCCCGCGAGCAGATCCACCGGCAACCCGCCCAGCCAGCTGTGGGTGACGTTCGAGGAGAAAGGCAGCGGCACGTAGTACGGCAGATCCGGCACCATCGCGCCGACCGCCAGCGCCGAGGGATGCAGCCATCGCCGCATCGGCAGGATCGCAACGACATGGCTCAGCGTGAAGGGCACGCCCCATTATCAGTGCCCATCGGCGATCATCTCGGACAATCCTGTGGCGCGGGCGACGCCGGAGCGGTCAGGGCTCTGACGGTGGCGCGTCATTCGACGGTGACCCGGTTTGATGAGAGAAGACGCTCTTCCTTCAGACGGAGCGGAAGAAGGCTTTCTTGATCACGTCTTCGAACGGCTTCTCGGTGTGCGCGCCGTTCATGCGCCACCTCGCAGAAGTCGTTCGACATCACGCCAGAACTTGTCGAAGGACGGTGCGGCCTTGCGGGCCTGCTCCATGTCGAAGGCGCCGACCAGTCCCGCTTGATCCACGGTCGGTTTGTACGGCGTGCCATCCGTTTTTCGGGCGGAGAGCCATTCCTTGGCACCCCGGATCCCCTCCGGATCCGGTGGCGGATCCAGCGGATCGGCAAGACCTCGACATCCGGACAGCGACGCCGCAGCGGCCAGGAACCACGCCTCGAACTCCCGGTGGGCGAGCACCACCGAGGTCCCCCTGTCACCGCGCGCCTCACGGGCCCGCTGGAGGAGCGCCGGGCCGAGGGAGGCCGGGCAGTCGTCATCGGAGTCGATCAGCAGCAGGATTCCGCCCGTGCCGGTTACCTGATAAGAAGCCTGGAGAACAGCGTCCTCGACTCCACCGGGGGCGATGAGCTTGCTTCGCGGTATACGGCGCGGCGGAGGAATCCGCACATTCCAGACCGAGAGGGTTTCGGCGATCCTGCGGAGCAGCACGGGAAGCGCGGACACCTCGCCGTCACCCTCCACGATGGAGGCGATCGTGATCGGGTCGATCATTCGCCCGCCTCCGGCTGGAGTTGGCCGCCGCGCATCAGCTCACCGAGAGTGGTCCGTTTATCCTCGACGAGACGGCGGCTGACCTCGTCGACCTTGCCGATGACCGTGACCCCGCCGTTCATCGTCACCACCCGGACGGAGGCCGGATCGAAGTCGTCACGGTCGAGCAGGTCGGCACTCTGCGTGGTGATCACCACCTGGACCCGCTCGCTCGCCTCGGTCAGCGCATCAAACAGCGCCCCGGCGGCGGCCGGATGGAGCGCGGTCTCCGGCTCCTCGATCGCTACCAGCGTTGCCCGCCCGTCCAGTACGGCGGGCTGGAACAGCGCAGCGAGCACGCCCGCCGCGTGAAGCGTCCCTACCGAGATGGCCTCGGGTCCGAACGGCCGCTCCCCATCTCGGGTGCGCAGCTCCACGGTTGAGTACTTATCGATGAGCCGCTCGTCCATACCCAGCGCGTCCGGGACAATTGCCTTGAGATAGTCGTCAATGCGAGCCTTGAACACGGGATACCTGAATGTGAGTTCCCCGAGCACGGATCCGATGCGCTCTCCGGAGTAGTCGATCCTCCCAGTGCGCTGATCCGAATGGAACTGCCGCATCTCATCGACATCCAGATGGTGAAAAAGCATATCCCGGAGGGCGTAATACACATCGCTGAAGTCCTCCTGGGTGGCGGCCAGCGGCAGATAGAGCCGATCCTGCTCGATGCCTCCCCCGCCAATGACCCGCCCAGCCATCACATCGAATCGGATCTCCCCCGATCCAGACTCGCCCTGGCCCCGATGAATGACGCAGTGCTCCTCCAAGACCACCAGCGGCCGGCGTCCTGTGGAGTCCCGGCCGATGGTGAACCCATACTCAACCGGTGTCGGTTGGCCCGCCGCCTCGATTACCAACTCCAGATAGACGGTGAACCGGTCCACAGGCTCGGGCACCCGCCGGAACACCTCGTCCAGACCACCACGCTTGGCCACGGCATCGGCCGGGGTCGACTCCAGCGCATCCGCCACGAACCGCAGCGCGTCGACGAAGTTGCTCTTCCCCGTTCCGTTGGGCCCCAGCAGGACCAGCAACGGGGTGAAGACGACCTCACAGGAGGCGATGCTCTTGTAATCGGTCACCTTCGCTCGCCGTAGGAACGGCAACGCCTGTCCCATCACACCCCCCGCGCCATCATCACATCCATCTGCCCGGTCACCGCCGCTGTGATCAACGTTTGTCCCCGCTCGGACGGCAAGACCGGCTGGACTCCAAGTATTGAACTCATCTCGTCAAGACTCTTATCCATCCGTTGGATTCTCAGATTGACGGCATCACACAGTCCGCCTGCCACCCATCGTCTCCCATCCACATCCTTCAACTCGATCAGCCGGACCCTGAGCTGGTAGATCGGGTCGGCACTCGTCACCGACTCTCCTCGGGATGCTCGGCGGGGATCACAGTCCTCGATGGTTACGTACGGTCATCAGCTCAATTCTGGCGTCCGCCAGATACCCGCAGGCCGGAAAACGCCCAACTGCGCAAGGACGAGTCGGCGGGTATGGACGCCCTTGCCGAGCGGTTGGAGTCGGCTGGTGGGAGCGACAGCCTGGTCAATCTCAAAACGGCGGGCTGGATGATGGGTCAGGGGCAACCGAGTGTCGATCGCTGTGTCACCCCGGAACGCTTCGTCCGGGGATATCACGAGCGCAAGCTCAACCCCCGGCAGCGGCAGGCGATCGAGCAGTCCCTCGGCAGTGAGCTCACTTTCATCTGGGGCCCACCGGGAACCGGCAAGACCGATGTCGTCGCTTCCGTCATCGAGGGCTGCTACCGGCAAGGGCTGCGAGTGCTCTTCGTCGCTCCGACCAAGGTCGCCGTAGATCAGGCGCTGAAGCGGATCTGCGAACTGCTGTCCGGCGAAGAGGGCTTCGACATGGGGCTCGTTCAGCGCGCCGGGGACATCGAGCTCGCCTCTCTGTCCGCCAGATTCGGCGAGCAGATCAGTGCCAGACGGATCGCCGAACGGCTTGCCACCGCTGTGGCCGCACGGATCGCCGAACGGCTTGCCACCGCTGTGGCCGCACGGATCACCGAGACACGCGAACTGCTGGACGCGGCGCGCCGGGACCTCGCGCTTCACGCCGAGGTCGAGCAGGTCACAAACGAGCTGAAGGATCTGCACGCGCGACGTGACGAGGCCGGACGGCACTCCACAGCCCTGCCCCGCCAGATCCACGCCGAGCAATCCGCCACCACCATGGTCGAGCGGCAGATCTTCGATACCGGCGCTCCTTCCGGGTTCTTCGTCAAGAAGAAACAGGCCAAGCTCGACGACCTCCACCGCTCCTATGAGGAACATCGGAACACCATCGCCGCGCTCGACCAGCAACTGCGCGCCGCACTGGCCGCCCAGCAGCACTGCACAACCGAGATCACCAAGCGTGAGCCAGAGCTGGCCGTTCTGCGTAATCGCCTGAGAAGAGTCCCTTCGGCAAAGCCTCTTCGAGAAGCCGTCGAAAGGCTTCAACAGCAGCTCACCTCATTGGAACAAGAACAGCAGAAGATCGAAGAAGCGGTACGGGGCAACTGCCGTGTCATGGGCACCACGGTCGCCAAGGCAGTGCAGTCTCGCAAGCTTCTCGACTCGATCGACGTGGTGGTCATTGACGAGGCCGGCATGGTGAACACCCCCTCGGCGTGGTGTGCCGCTGGGCTAGCCACCCGGCGCGTCGTCATCGCCGGTGACTTCCGGCAGCTACCCGCCGTGACCAAGGCCTCTGGCGACCGGCGCTCCTCCGCCGAGGACAAGCAGCACGTCGCGCTCTGGATGGACCGCGATGTCTTCGCCACGGCCGGGCTGGTGGACCAGGCGGGTTCGGCCCGCCAGGACCGCCGGATGGTCTCTCTGGACACGCAATACCGTATGCGCCCGGAAGTGACGGTGAAACGCCCCGAACCTTCCGGAGTCGTGGTTCGACCAATCCAGAGCTCCTCCTTCTCCCGCGATGAGGCGCTTAGAGTCAGGTCCACTCGGGGCACTGGCCTGCCATCCAGTCATCCCTGAAGACGGAGTACCCAAGATCCCCTTTTGACGCAAGACCTGAGCACCACAGGTGCAGGGCGGTTATGCCGCGGTCTTCTTGAAGTTCTCGATCAGACTGGTGAAACTGTCGCCGACGTGGCCGGCGGCGACGCCTCGCTGGAAGACCTCCAGGATCGCGGTGGGCAGCGAGGCGTCGATGCCGGCGCCGTACGTGGTCAGGTCGCGAGTCCGGCCACCGCCGCGTGCAGGGCAAGCAGCCCTGGCACGGACTCCGGCAGGCGCCGGCCAAATCCGCACTCCGTCGCCACGCCGAACGCATCGACGGCGGTCAGCGCGGCGTCGATGCGCCGCCGTGCGCCGTCCTCTCCATCCGTCGCGTGGACGAGCCCCAAGTAGAGCTCCGTACGGGCGGGCAGTCGCAGGTCACGCAGCGGGGCGAAGTAGGCGGGGTCCGTCCGGCCGATCGGGACGGGCAGGTGGATCCACGCGAGCGGGTGGGTGAGTCTGCCGGCCAGCGCGTTCGCAACGGTCACGAGACGTCCGGTGTCCTTCGGTTCGACAAAATGGCGATGTCCGCTGTCGCCGTAACAGAGGTGGTAGCCGACCTCGACGTCGGCGGGAACCGCATCGCCCAAGCGGATCAGCCGATCGAGGACCCCCTGTTCGAGATCGGGGATCCAGCTTGGGAAAACGCCCTCGAGCATGCCGAACTCGACCGCGGTGTCCCACTGGATGGAGAGCCGGTCGTGCGGAACGGCGTCGGTTATCAGCTCCAGTTCGCGGAGCATGGCCGCCTCGTAGACCGGTTCGACCGCGGCCTGGACACCCGTGTCGAAGTGAAGCCGGATAGGAGCCATCGGCGTCGGGAGACTCACCTGGAAGCGAACGTCAGGCAGCACCCCGGCGGCCTGCAGTCGCTGGAAGACCTCCCACGACGCGCGCGCCGCCTCCGCGTAACCGAGAGCGCCGAAGCGCAGGGCGGCGGGGTCGACACCGTCACGCAGCCGGAACTTCGGAGTCCGGCTGTATCCGTCCTTCTCCACCGCGTCCGTGATCAGGCCGGGGGTCTTTTCGAACACCGCCCTCTGCCAGAACGTCCAGTTGGACCGAACCCCGGTCTCGCCGTCCGGGACACGCCGGAAACGGCTCCCGAGCTGAGCGGCGACGGTGCGGAAGACCTCCTCCGCATCGCCAAGAGGGACACTACCGACGAGGTGCACGCCACAAATCGACATTTCACCCAAATTAGTCGATAACGGGCAATTCTGGTTAGAGGCGGCCATGGGTGCTTCCCACCCCCCTTCATCGACTACTTCTGAAAACCGACAACAAGGCGGCAGGCGGGTGGAGATCCTTTGACGCGGGCTTCCTCGACCGGCTGGAAACCTTCCGTCGCGCGGCCCGCAAGCAGCGCCGTATCGTCGAGCTGATGGGCAAGGATCTGCGGCAGCGGGGAGCCTCGGCGGAAACGGCCGCGCTGGCCTGCTACCAGGCCGGTCACGAGATCGCGGCCGGCGACCCGGATGCGCTGTGGCCGGGCGTGGCCGCGGCCTTCGACCGGCTCGGAGTCGTCGCGGGCCTCGGCTGAAGGATTCCGGCATGTAACGGGTGATCGTTCTGCCGGTGGTCGTCGTCCCGGTCCTGACGTCGCTCCTCGTGGCGATCGGCGGGCTCGACCCGGCCGGGCCGATGATCGGGCCCGGCGGCGGCGTTCCTGCCGATCGGGCGGCTCGGCCCGTATCCGGGGCGGTGTTCAGTGTTGGGCGACCTGTTCGGCGAATGCCTGTGGATTGTCCAGCATGATGTTGTGGCCGGCGTCGGGGATGGTCACGACCCGCACTCCGGCGCCCTCCAACTCCGATCGTCCAGCCGGCGGCTGCGACAGCGCCCCGACCAGGAACGTCCGCGGAATCCGCAGGTTCATCAGCAGTTCCCTGGTGGTCGGGCCGGCACCGGCGCGCAGCCCGAAAGCACTGCGGTGCAGCGCCGTGGGATCGGCGAGGCGCATGGTCGCGGCCCACGACGGCCCCACCTGATCCAGGATCCGGTCCATCCCGTCGGCGGCGAACTCGGCCTCGGTGAAACTGGTGATACCAACGCTGCCGGGCGCGGGTGGAGGCACCGGGTCGAGGGTGGCTTCGGCCAGAATCAGCCGAGACACCAGATCCGGTCGTCGGTGGGCCAGCGCGATCGTGACGGCACCGCCCATGCTGTGACCGATGACCTCGGCGTCACTGACCCCGGCGCCGTCCATCGCCCGGGCGAGCGCGTCGGCGTGATCATCAAGTCGGTAGCCGAACTCCGCCGGACGGTCACTGAGTCCGAAGCCCAGCAGGTCCATCATCAATGTCCATCTGCCCGCCAGGAGCGGCAAGGTCATCGCCTGGGTGAAGTATGCCGCCGCCTGCGCCCCAGCCCCATGGACGCAGACCCGGGCCGGTCCGGTGCCGGTGATCTCCACCCAGCGAATCCGGGAGCCGTCCGCCAGCACCTGTGCGTCACGCATGTGTCTTCGTCCCTCCCTGAATACATCGGAGGCAAGGTATCACGAGGCCAAGGTATATTGCTCTACGGCGACAGGCGCACCAGGAGGAACCATGCTTGAGTTCGCGATCCTCGGTTTTCTCTACGACGAGCCTCTGCACGGCTACGACCTGCGAAAGCGGCTCGCGGCGCTCACCGGGCACGTCCGGCCGATCGCGGACGGCACCCTCTATCCGATGATCAAGCGCCTGGAGACGGCCGGACTGCTGACCCGCGACCTGCAGCCCGGTCAGATCGCCGCACCCCGGCACATGCTCAGCCTCACCCCCGCCGGGCGGGCCGAACTGCTGCGCCGGCTCCGGGAACCCGACGAGCTGTTCATCACCGACGAGAACCGGTGGTTCGCCCTGCTCGCCTTCCTGCGTCACCTCGAAAGTCACACCGAACAGGCAGCGGTGCTGCGTCGACGGCTGGGGTTCCTCGCCCAGCCGGCCAGCTTCTTCTGGGACGGCGACCGCCCGTTGCGCGCCGCGGACTTCGACGATCCGTTCCGCCGCGGCCTCTTCACCATCGCCACCGCGACGACTCGGACCGAGCTGCGCTGGCTACGCGACACCCTCGCCGACCTGGAGGCGCCGGGCGCACCGAAGTCCGCCGCCGGCGACGTCACGACATGACGCCCCTGATCGGTTGATCCCCCGAAAGCCGATCCGGCCTGGGCGCACCTCTAGCTCCTCATCCTGCACACGCCGCTCCTGTTCTTCTGCGAAGCAGGCGGCGGTCGCCCGCGCTCTGGCAGACCGAAGCCACTCAGCGCAGTACGGCCGCCAGCAGGTCGGTGCCCAGCGCCGTCAGATCGGGCAGATGGAGGGTGTAACGGACGTAACGACCGTGCCGCCGGGCCGTGAGCAGGCCCGCGCGGCGCAGGACAGCGAGGTGGCGGGAGACCTCCGGGGGTGAAAGTTCCCAGGCGTGGGCCAGCTCACCGGTGGTGTGCGGGCCGCGGACCAGGGTGCGCAGCAGCCGCAGCCGTACCGGATGCGCGAGTGCCTCCAGCCGTAGCGTCACCGTTTCCAGCGATACCGGCTCCGATGGACTTGCCTCGGCCACGGGGTACTGCACCACCGGCTGCCAGCCGGGTGCGTGGACCACCACCAGGTGCGGGCGGCCGAAGACGCTGGGGAGGAAGGTGACCCCGGTACCGTGGGCGGCGGTCGCATTGTCCTGCAGCTTGTCCACGATGATGCAGTCGCCGTCCGGCGCCAGGGTGACGGCGCCGGAGACCGACGCGAGTGCCGCCCCGATGCCCTGGCGCTTCAGCAGGTCGTTCTTCAGGCGCAGGTCGGTGGCGAGTTGCACGGCGACGCCCGTCCAGGCGGCGTCGAAGAAGGCCTCGGCGCACTGTTCGAGGGTGTGACGCACCCGCGCCCGCACGACGGCCGGGTCCGCGAGCAGCCGTTCCGCGAAGGCCTCTTGCATCGGGCCGCGGGCCTGGGCCAGGTCCAGGGCCCGCTCGCGCGCCGTCGCGTCGGCGAGCGGCGACGGCGCGGCGAAGTGGACCCGGTTGCTGCCGCACGTGGTGATGAGTGCGGAAGTCACATACGTTTCGTCGTCGATCCGGTCCACGTCGTCCAGCTCCTCGGCGAGGGTCGGCCGAGGACGAGCGGGGACCAGAAAGTCGGCTCGTGAGGAACGCCAGAGGAACTCCGCCTCCCGCAACCGCTCGGCCAGCTCCGGCCGCAGCCCAGCCCAGACGCCCCCGGCCCAGCCGGCGAGCTGAGGGTGATGCCCGGGTTCGGCCAGCACATGCAGCATCGCGGTCAGCTCGGCCAGCGGGGAGGCGGCGAACCGCAGTCGCCCGGACGGCAGGCCGCCGATGTCGATCCTCAATGTCACCCCCTCATCATCACTGACCGTACGGCCGACGACGGCGTCGGTTGACGGTATCCGTCAACCGACGTGCCCAGCCTGGCGGCCGAACGCACCGTTGACGCCATGACAACCACCACCAAGATCCAGCCGCGCGCCCTCGTCCGTGCCTCCGGAGGCCCCCGCTATGCCGTCGCCCTGGCCGTGGACGCGCTCGGCACCGGCCTGCTGCGGCCCTTTCTGCTGCTCTACGGGATGACGGTGCTGAGGCTGTCCGCGTCGGCCACCGGCATCGCCATGACGGTCGGCGCCGTCGTGGGTCTGGTGTGCATGCCCGCGGTCGGCCGATGGCTGGACCGGGGCGCACGCAGCACGGTCGTGGCAGCGTCGATGCTGGTGCGGGTGCTGGGCGTGGCGCTGCTGCTGGCCGCCCCGACGGGGCACGTCTGGCTGTTCGCGACGGCGGCACTCTTCCTCGGCATCGGCAACCAGGCATGGCCGGCCGCCCATGCAGCCCTCGTGGCCACGGTCGCCCACGGCCGCGAACGCGACGCCGCTCTCGCGGGAGGCCGCGCCCTGCGCAACGCCGGCCTGGGCGCGGGCGCGCTCCTCGCCACCGCATGCCTGGCGGGCGGCACCACCGCATTGCAGGTGCTGGCAGCCGTCACCGGGCTCGCCTATCTCGCCGCGGCGGCCTTGGCGTGGTCGGTCCACGTGCACGCTCATCCGGCCGCTGCCGCTGCCGCGGCCAAGGACAGGGACGACGAGCCCGCACCCCGGATGCGCGCGCTGCTGGCCGCCAACGTGATCTACGTCTTCTGCCTCAACCTCTTCGAAATCGCGCTCCCCCTGGTCCTGGTGACGCAGATGCACGCATCCCCGGTGTGGTCGGCGGCCATCTTCGTGGCCAACACCGTGCTGGTGGTCACCCTGCAGGTTCCGGTCACCGTCCTGATGTCCCGCTTCCCCCGCCGGTCTGTGCTGGCAATCGCCGGCGTGGTGCTCACCGTGTCCTACCTCGGCTTCCTCGCGGCGACCTCACTGGGACACGGCTGGGGTGCCCCGGCCGTCGCCACGGTGTCCGTGGTCTGCACCATCGGCGAGATCATCTATGCCGGCAGCGCCACCGCGCTCGTCACCGCTCTCGCCCCGGCCCATCTCCTGGGACGCGCCCTCGCCCGCTTCCAGCTCTCCACGGGCTTCGGCCTCGCCGCCTCCCCAGCGGTCATCACCGCTCTCGCCTCCCACGGCCCGGTCGCCCTCTGGGGCAGCCTCGCCGCTGCGACGCTCCTCTCCGCCTCCGCCGTTGCCACCGAGAAGGATCGTTGAAAGGTGCTCTTGGCCCAGAGGTAGGAGAGGGCGGCGATGCCGGCGCACCAGGCGACGGTGATGGCGGTGCCGTTGCCGATCGGGGTGCCCAGGAGGATCCCGCGGGTGGTCAGAGGCTGCGGGCGGTGATGTCGCCCTGGGAGGTGGTGGCACGGATATCGAGATCGGCGCTGCCGTTGTTTGTGAGGGCGTTACTGATGCGGCCGTAGCCGGTACCGGCATCCAAAGCGGCCGACACCCCGGCCGCGGCACCGATCGAGATGTCACCGGACTGGGTGCTGAGCACCACCGTGCCGCGTGCGGCCTCGGTGATGCGGATGTCACCGCGGGTGGTGCTGATCTCGGCGGGGCCGCCCAGGCGGCCGATCTCGACGTCGCCGTCGATCGCGGTGAGCCGGACGCTCGCGGCTTCGTCGATTTTGATCTGGTGGTGGGCGCCGTCGATGGTGAGGTCGCCCAGGCGGCCGACGCCGCGCAGCTCGGCGGCGGCGGCCGTGGCCTGCAGGTGGGAGCCGGTGGGCAGTTGAACGGTGATTTGCAGGGAGCCGGAGGGGCCGAACAGCTGGTGGGTGGGCGGGGGGGTGTGGATGCGCAGGATGCCGTCGGTGTGGGTGACGGTGGTCTGTGCGGCGGCCTGGACGTCGCGGGTTTTGGCGGGGTTGGTGGGCAGGATCTCGACGGTGGTGTCGGTGCGGTCGGCGGCGATGAGCTGGAGGCGGCCGGCGGGGATGTCGATGATGGTGGTGATCGGGGTGGGGGTGGCGAACTTCTGCATGGTGTGCTCCTGTGCCTTGTTGTTTCTGACAGTGGAAACGCTACGTTGCATTCCATTTCAAGGCAACGTGCTCGTTGCGGATAGTCCGCGTTTATGCAGGTGAAAATGGTGAAATCGTTGCGATGGCCCTGAGAGTAATGCAACGCCCATCTCCGCCTGCGTTGCAATGGATTGAGAGCGAACGCTACAGTGCGGGCGTCGCCGACCACGAAGAGGATCACGGTGCCGGGAGGCGGACTCACCCAGCGGGACCGCCGACAGATCGCGCTGAGGCTGACCGACGGCCTCGCCTGTGCCAAGATCACCCGAGGCCTGGACCGTCTCGATCAGCGTCCACGAGCCGATCAGCTCATCCGGCTCCCACCCCGCACGCATCCCCGCGCGAACTCCGGGGTCATTCCTTACACCGCGCACAGCCGTGCGCCGTTCGGGCCGTAGGCGTGTACGACCTGGTCATGGGAATCGGATCCGAGCAGGTTGGAGTAGTCACCTATTCACACAGTTGTCCGCCTTTCCGAAAAGCAAGGCTCCGACAAGTGGAACGCCACGCTTTCGCCATCGACGAGAAGACGGCCAAAAAGGCGGGACTGGATCTGACATCCACGCCTGCCCGCCATGGCCTCAGCGTCTGACCTCGACCTATCCTGGCAGGACGGAGTGTGGAGCGGCGGAGATCGCCCGCGGCGCCTCGGCCATTCGGCCATGAGGGCCGGTCCAATTCGATGCCGACGATCAGTACGTCAGGGACATGTCCGCAGACGAGCGAACTCGGCTGCGAGCCACCGCCTGCCTTCCTCAAGGCCCCAAGGCCTCGAAGCCTCGAAGGCGAGACACGACGTCACGCTCGCCGTACCCCTGCGGGGAAGGCCGTCGTCGAGCGACGTCACACCCGCGGCCCGCCGGTCCGCGCCCTGTGGTCCAGCCCGCGGGACCGCCTTGAGACACGGGAACCGAAGTATCGCGCGGTTGGCCTGAACCGCCATCTGATCATCAGGAGACCATCGTGCTCGACCGGGTGTTCAACACCATGTCGGCCTCTCTGTGGAAGAGCAGGGACAGCCTCAGAAGGCTTGTGCGGGAACAGGCTTCCCTGCACCGGTTGGCGACGCTCATCGCGCGCGGAGAACCACCGTCCATGATCTTCGCCGCGGTGCCCAAGGAGGTGGGTGAGGTCCTCGGCGCGGACCTCACCCGAATGCTCCGTTACGAGCCTGACCAGACGGCAACCGTTATCGGCGCGTGGGGCGGGCCCGAAAAGGTGCTGCCGACCGGCACCAACTGGACGATCGTGGGCAGCAACGTTCCGTCCATGACGCTGCAGGAGAACGCCCCCGTGCGGATGGACTGCTTCATCGATGCCGTGAGCCCGCTGTGCGTCTTCCTCCGGGAGCACGGCATCCGCTCGGGGATCGGCACCCCGATCGCCGTCGAGGGAAAGTGCTGGGGGGTGATGACGGCCTTCTCAACCCATAACCGGCTGCTGCCCCGCGGAGCCGAGACGCACATCTGCGACTTCACCGATCTCGTGGCCATCACCATCGCCAACGCCCAGGCCCGCACCGACCTGACCGCCTCCCGGGCTCGGATCGTGGCCGCCACCGACCAGGCCCGGCACCGGGTCGAACGGGACCTGCACGACGGCACCCAGCAACGGCTCATCTCGCTCGTCCTGGATCTCCGTACCGCCGAGCACAACGTGCCCGACGACGCCCCCGAGCTCAAGGCCCAGCTGTTCAAGATCGCCGCAGGTCTCACGGACGCGCTGAACGACCTGGCGGAGACCGTACACGGCATCCACCCGGCGATCCTGACCCAGGGTGGCCTCAGGCCGGCGATCAGCGGGCTGGCCCGCCGCTCCGCCGTCCCGGTGAACCTCGACGTACACATCCCGACCCGGCTTCCGGAGACCATCGAGATCACGACCTACTACATCGTGGCGGAGTCCCTGGCGAACGCGGCGAAGCACGCGCAGGCCTCGGGCGTCCACGTCGAGGCGAATGTCAGGGACGGCCGACTGCATCTGTCGGTACGCGACGACGGCGTCGGCGCCGCCGACGCCGGCCAGGGCAGCGGCCTCACCGGGCTCATCGACCGGGTCGAGGCGTTGTACGGATCGATCGAGATCACGAGTCCGGCCGGCCAAGGCACCCTGCTGCGGGTGGAACTGCCCATCACCAGCGGCTGAGTGCCCGCCCGTGGAGAACACCCGAGTCGGTCCCCCACCTCGTCGTCTCGGCCATACACGAACATCGCAACACCGCCGTCGTGAAAAGCGTCCATGACCCGGGTGCCGGTAGCACGGCCGGGGCGGTGGCGTGATCTCAGGTGTCGACGGTGGCCGGGACGCACTCGACGATGGTGTGCCGCGCCGGGATGTCGTGCACGGCGGCGACCCGCAACCCGGCGGCCGCTGCCAGCGCCCGGTAGTCGTCGATGGTCCGTTCCCGGCCGCCGCTCAGGACCAGCATCCGCAGGTTCATCTCCGCGAACATGGCCGGATCGGCTTCCAAGGCACCGAGCGACTCAAGGATCAGCACCCGGCCGCGCGGGCCCGCCGCGGCGGCGCAGCGGCGCAGGATGGCGATCGCCTCGGCGTCGGTCCAGTCGTGCAGCACCCGGTTGAGCACGTACGCGTCGGCGCCGCCGGGCAGTTCGTCGAAGAAGCTCCGCCCGACCGTCTCACATCGGTCCGCCAGCCCGCGCCCGGCCAGGTACCGCTGCGCGCGTGACGCGGTGTCCGGCAGGTCGATCAGCACACCGCGCAGGCCGTCGTGGCACAGCAGCAGCTCGGCCAGCAGCGCCCCGGTGCCACCGCCGACGTCGGCCACCCGGGTCAGCGCCGACCAGTCGTAGCCCTCCGCCAGCTCGCGGTACGCGGCGTTGGCCGCCATCGTCGCGTCGAAGGACGCGCTCAGCTCGGGGTTCGCGTCGAGATAGCGCCAGAACGGTGCGCCGAACACCGCCGGCCAGGCCGGTTGGCCGGTCCGTACCGTGTCCGCCAGGCCGGTGAAGGCCAGGTCCATCCGGCCGCCGAACCCGTCCAGGTCCAGCCACCGCCACACCGCGGACGGGTGGTCCCGGCGCAGCAGGGCGGCCGTCCCGTTCACCGCGAACGTGCCGGGCCGGGGCTCGACGAACACGTCGCGGCTGACCAGATGGCGCAGCAGCCGGCCCAACGCGTCCGGGTCGGCGCCGGCTCGGGCGGCCAGATCGTCGAGGTCCGAGCCGTTCTCGTCCATCAGATCGGGCAGCCGCAGGGTCACGGCCACCCGGAGCGCCATCGGGGTCACCAGGTCCATCAGCGGCGTCAGCGCCCGCCATGCGGTGGGCCCGTCCAACGCAGCGCCACCGGTCGTCTCATCGTTGCTCGTCATGCGCACCTCCCGCCTGTATTGTGCGCGATGACATAGGCCACGGTTTGGACGAATCGGCCTTCATCCTTCCCTGCCGCGCAAGGTGAATCGCCCCGGTTTCCTGGAGACCCCAGCGGTTGATCTCCTCCGCCGCCTCGATCGCCGAAGCCTCACTGAGCTCCGTGGACTCCTCGAACAGCTTCTCCAGAAGCGCCCTGCGGTAGTCGGCATCGCCGAGAACGGTCATCACCACCGGGTCTCCGCCATGCTCGCCAATGATGTCCGTAATCCTGTCCCGCACAAGTTTTCCCATGTCCGGTCTCTTCCGCACGGATCCCTTTCGAAGCCCCAGAGACCATCCCGGCACCAATGCACCATCTGCGCGGAATCCATGACACCCGAACCTGCTCCGGGCGTCCTCGGTCGTGTGGACGATGTGGTCGACAGAGCGCGAGAGCATGGGTTCCCCGCATAGGAGAAAGGGAGAAGCCTCAGCTGAGGCATCCTACCGATTTTCCGGTTAACGTCCCAAAAACTTAGGTCCTGACAAAAAGTAAATGTCATCTTAAGCTCGCGGGGATCGCATGATCATGCGACCGTTCTGATGTTTACGGGGAGTCTCCACCGTGATTCAGCACCCGCATGCGCTCCGCAGAGCGCACGCACGCCGTTTCCTTATTCCGACCATCACCCTCTCCACCCTCCTGACGTTTCTGCGAGGGAGCCGGACGCCTGTCGTGCCGCGTGCGGCCATGGGGTTTGTGGGTGTGCCCAGAAAAAAATCTCCGATGACCAGAAAGGCGAGAAGGTTCCTCCTCGTCTTCGTCACGCTGGCCATGGCGGTCACCGGGGTGACAGTGACGCCGCAGGTTGCGAATGCAGGGACGTACGGCCAGAAGCCGGAGGTGACCTGTACTTCCGAGGCGCATCCGCAGTTCGCCTCGGACATGGCCGACTTCATGCGTATCGCCATCAATGTCGGCACGGTCGTGCGGTACGACGGCTCGCACGAGCCGGGCATCGCCTTCTACGACTATGTCACCCGCACCGAGTGCTACAGCACGACAGACACCAGCTTCAAGACCGCCAGCCTGGTGAAGGCCTCGATCCTTGGCGCGCTGCTCTACCGGCCCCAGGAGATCAGCGACGCTGAGCGGCCGCTGGTTGAGAAGATGATCCTCGAGTCGGACAACGACACCGCGCTGACCCTGTGGAAGGAGAGTCTCGGCTGCGGCAAGGACGAGGCCGGCAACGTCCGGCCGTGCACTCTGTACCGGGACTTTCTGGAAGCAGCCGGAATGGACGGCACCTACCCCGACGACGGTGGCGCCTTCGGCGACACCTACACCACAGCCCGAGACCAGATCAGACTGTTCAAGGTGCTCACCTCCCCCAACGAGTTGATCGGCGCCGACCGCCGGACGTACGCGATGGATCTGCTCGAGCGTGCCGAGCCGCGGTACGGTGTCACCTCGTTCGCGCCACCGAACACCCGGCAGCGGCTCAAGGTCGGGTTCTCGAAATTGGGCGATGACGATGACCACTGGCGAGTGAACGCCGCAGGACAGGTCCAGGGCGGCAGCCAGGGTTACAACTATCTTGCGTCCGTCCTCACCGACCGGAACGAAGAATTTCCGACTCCGGGCCCCTTTGAGTGGCCGTTCAACGGCATCGAACGGGTGGACGCGATCGCCGAGCAGATCAACTGCGGCGCCCGGGAACTCAACGGCGACAACTCATGCTGGGATTTCAAAAGCGAAGACTGCTACATCTCCTCCCCGAAGATGGACTGCCGCACCGACCACCCCCTTCGCTCGCACCGCAGCCAGCACTGGGTACGAGTGTCCATCGGCGCCAAGCTGGGCTCCACGGTGCACTGGAAGTTGATGGACGCCGCCAACGGCAGCGTGGTCCACGAGGGCGACGCCGTCGGCGGGCCGAGCTGCGTATGTGAGAAGACGGTGTACGGGCTGTATGGAAGCTACATCCTGCTGCTGAACACCAACGTCGCCAACGGCGGCGACAACGGCACCATCTCCAACCACACCGGCGGTCCGCAGGATCCAGACCCGAATCAGCCGCCGGTCGTCAACGCCGGGCCCGACCTCGAGGGTGACGAAGGCTCGCCGATCAGCGTTGCCGGCTTCGCCAACGACGACGATGGATTCCCCCGGGTGCAGTGGACCGCTCGGCCCGGTGACGGCGTGGACCCTGGCGGGTCCTGCACCTTCGCCAATCCGAACACGTTGCACACCACGGTCACCTGCAACGACGACGGCACGTTTGCCATCACACTGTCCGCGAACGACGGCGTGAACGCGGCGGTCCACGATGAGGCACTTGTCCGAGTACGGAACGTCGCACCGACAATCGGCTCCAGCCCCGGTCAGCGATCCGCCGAAACGGCCGGAACCCGGCGCGACGAGGCCGCTGTGGCGAAGTCCATTGAGGGCGGCATCGAGACACCCCGCCCCTGGCAGGTGTTCCGCGTCGGTGACCCGGTGCCGCTGACCGCGACGTTCACCGACCCTGGTAGCAACGACACCCACACCTGCTCGATCGCCTGGGACGACGGCACGACGGCGTCGCCTGCGGCCGACGGCCTGGCCTGCCGGGCGACCCACACCTTCGCTCACCCGGGCATGTACACGATCAAGACAAGAGTCACCGACGACGACACGGGCAGCGGCCTCACCGAGGTAATGGTGATCGTCTACGACCCGGACGCCGGATTCGCCACCGCGGGCGGGCACCTGCCCTCACCGGCCGGGGCGCTGACCGCCAACCCCTCAGCCACCGGAAAGGGACACTTCCAATTCAATCCCAAGTATCACCCGCACGATGAAGGGCCCGCCCCCCGGAACGGAAAGGTCCAGTTCCGGATCGACGGAGTTCCCTTCGACCTGTCGTCGGCGGAACTCCAGTGGCTCGTGGTCGCCCCTGACGACAAGATCGCCGTCAAGGGAACGGCGAACGTCGGCGGAAAGGATGGCTACGGCTTCGTGGCCTACGCCTACGACGCCGATCCCGACCGGTTCCGGCTGGTGGTGTGGCCGCTGTCCGCAGGCGACTACCCCACCTCCACCCTCACCTACGACAACAGTCGTCATGCCGGCTACGACCTTGACGTGGCGCAGCCGCAGCAGATAGGCAACGGGTCCATCCAGGCGCACAACTGACGACCGGTGGCTGCCGCCCACACTGAGCGGCAGCCACCGATCCGCCCGATGTGCGTCCAACCGGTGCGAGCACGAGCGCTTGCAGATCGAGACCCTCGCCGACAACACGGCGATGCTCCGCCCGGCCACCGACGCCGGGTTCACCCGCGAAGGGGTCCCGCGGAAAGCGGCACATGCCCCACAACCTCCGGCTCCCGGTTACGGTGGGCGAGCCCCGACGAGGTGGCAGCTTCGTGCCGCCCTCACATGGGCAACGGCGAAGACCCCGCCATTCGTCAAAGGCGCACCCGCCCAGGTGCGCCGGCCCATGACGAGTCGATGGCCTCACGGACGGTGGCCGCTGAACAACCACGCCGCCGCAAGAGACCGATGACCGGGATCGCGCGGGTCATGGTCGCTTACTGACCCACCGGAGGTGGATCGTCCCGCAGCCTGCTGTACATCCAGCCGTCGCGCCATTGACCGTCGCGGAACTCCACCGCGCGCAGGACACCCTCCAGCGTGAAGCCCGCTTTCTCCAGCGACTTCTGTTCCGCGATGTTCTCCGGGTGGGTGGCCGCCTCAACGCGCTGGGTCGGAGTATGGGTGAACAGGTAGTCGCACAGCATTCCCTGCGCGCGCCAGCCGACGCCGCGCCCGCGCCAGTCGGGGAGCAGGGCGATCCCTATCTCCCAGTATCGGGAGAACCCGGACCCTCGCGCCGACCAGCTCATGAAGCCCGCCACCGTACCGTCGACCTCGACGATGACCCTGCTGTCCTCCTCGCCCAGAAACCCGTCGACGGCGAAGCGCCGCGCCGGTGCCTGCGCATCGCGAAACCCCATCCAGTCCAGGCCGACCAATCCCGGCTCCGTGGCGAAACGCCGGAACATGGCGAGATCATCTTCGGCCACCGGGCGCAGTCGTATCCCAAGGGCGCTCACCGCGCCACCTCCCTGCGATCCGTTCGTCAGCGCATGATCACGTCACTGGCCTGGACCTTACCTCGCGAGATCCAGAAGCGCGGACGACCTTCCATGGTCTCCTCCCCGACGGGCGGGCAATCACCCTTTACTCTGTTGCACCAAGATCAGATCTAGGGCATCGTGCTCACCGCCGACGATGAGCACGCGGCTCCCCACGCGGCAGAGTCTGAGCCCGCTCGGCTTCGTGCTCACAGAGGCTCGCGGCGCCCAGGAGGTCACACGGTGAAACAGGACTGGCTGAACGAGGTGGACCGGGTATTCGCGACGGTGCCGCCATTGGATCGCGAAACGGAAGGAGCACATGCCCCATGACCTCCAGCTCCCGGTCACGGTGAGCGAGCGTGGCGACGTGAAAACTTCGTGCCACCCCCGCGAGGCTAACGGCGAGGACCCGGCTATTCGTACGGAGCGCCGCATCGTGAACGATCCACCTGAACTCGCGCACATTCGTCGTCGGGGGCCGCTCCCGCGTGCCGGAACCCGGTCGCCCCGCGCGGCAGCCGGAAGACCGACGACGAACGCAATCTCCCCCGCTCCGCCTCGGGAGCGGGAACCGCACCCGTCACGATCCGACCTCAACCCGCCGGAACCCGTCCACGACTTCGATGCCGAAGACACCGGGTGGCGTCGGTGCGATGGGCGGGTTCAGCCGTCGGTGTCCTTGGGGTGGCGGGTGGAGGCATAGACGAGATGAACAGTTCGCCGAGCCTCGTCAACGAGGTAACGCACTCGGCCGCCTGCGGTGACCTCGTACTCCCACTGCGGATACTCGCGACCCCCCAGCGTCCCGGTGGCAAGGCGTCCGCGCAGCCGGTGCTGCCGGTCGGGATCTTCCTGCGACAGCGGGGCGTCGCGCAATGCCTCAAAGCAGCGCCGGGTGTTGCCCACGGCCTCGGAGCACAGATCAACCCATCCCTTGGCAGCCTCACTTGTGGCAAACCGCAGGTGCCACTCGTCCCCGATCGGTGGCGGGGCCACGGCGTCGCCACGCTTGGGACTCACAGCACGACCACCTCGCCGTGATCCTCATCGGGCAGCGCACGGGTGAGCTGTGCGGTCAACGCCGGGTCGGCCAGGATTCGGGCGGTGGCACGCCATTCGACGATGACCCGATGCAGGGTGGCGTGGACGTCCAGATCGACCGCATCCCGCGTGGCCTCGACCAGTTCTTGGACGAACTCCTGCGTCTCGTCCAAGGAAAGGTGACGGACCCACGGGAAGACTGCGGGCAAAGCGTGCAGGATCGCCCGAACGCCCTCGTCACTGGCAAGGAGCGCGGCGACCATGCGGGCCGCGACGTCCGCGGTTTCCTCCCGTTGCCGATCATGCCGCGCCGTGGAGATGAACAGGTCTTCTCCGTCGCGGCGCTTGACGTGCACTCGATGAACCCGATCAAGGGTCTCGGCGACACGCTTGGAGTGCTTCGACAGATCGGAGAACGGGACCGTCGGTGTAACCATGCTGCATGGTACTTCGGAATACGTTCCGAAGTAAAGGACCCTTGCACTCACTTACGATCCCCAGATGCCCGGACATCCTCGATGCGAAGTTCGGGACGGTTACCCCATTCGCCGCCTCCCTTCAACCCTCGTCGAGTGGATTCGGCATCGAACAGACCTAGCAGCGCTCCTTCGTCCCGGCTGGAAGATATGAGCGATCTCCGGCGGGATCCAGAAACACCCGAAGTCACCCCGTAGGCGCATCCGGGTAGCCGATTTCGGTGATGTCCTTGGCGAGTTCGACCATGTTGATCTCGGGGTTGAGGGATTGGACGACCTTGTCGGAGAGCGGCCTCAGGGCGTAGACGTGCTCGATCGCGTCGAGGGGCGTCTCCGTTTCGAAGTAGTCGGACGCGAAGCTCCGGTATGCCTCAGCCGAACGGTCGGTGAGCAGAGCGAACAACCGGTTGGCCCCGTCCGGATCCGGATGACGATCTGGGAACTCGATCCCACGGGTGCACCATCGGGGATCGGAGGTGGTTCGCCAGAGGCAGGCGGTGACGCTCGGCGTACCCTCCAGCATGAACGCGGGCTCGTTCACCTGGGCCTGGAAGACCTCGGGAACCGCGTCGATCACGCCAGGCCACGGCTCCCAGTCTTCATGAGCCCACGGGCTCATCGGGGACTCGTGATCGAAGCCCCGGATATAAACGCCGGCGCCGGAGAAGACGATGGAGTATTCATCGCCTGAGCCGTTGCTCATCGAGGCCATCTCCTCCGCTGACGCCTAGTGCGCGTCAGCGGAGTGATAGCGATATTCCCATTCAGGGCTGAGGATCGCGTCCAGCATGGCCAGCGCTCGGCAATGAGCCCTCAGAACAGGGATCTCGGGCAACTGCGCGGCAACCTCATGCACGGTCATCCCGACATTCAAGCCCACGATCAACTCCTTCGGCGTCACCGCTGCCGCCTTCGGTGATCAGGGTGACGTGCAGGGGCCTACCAAGTCCGAAGCGCTCGCAAGCGAGAGCGTTCACCGCTGATCCGCTTCGGCGCCGGCCCGTTCAGAGTTTCACGGGCAGTGCCTTGAGGCGCCATGCGCCCGGGTTCAGGTCGCGTTCGAGGTCGTCGCCGTCGACGGCCAGGGAGAGTCCGGGGAAGCGGCGCAGCAGTGCCTCAAAGGCGACCTCGCTCTCCTGACGGGCCAGGGCCGCGCCGAGGCAGTAGTGCATTCCGTGGGAGAAAGCGACGTGGGTCTCACGGCGGCCGTCGGGCACGCGGGTGATGTCGAGCCGCCGCGGGTCGCCGAACATCCGCGGGTCGTAGTTGGCCGCGACCAGGGACGGCATCACCGCCTCTCCCCTGCGTACCGTCTCACCGCCGACCTCGACGTCTTCCGTGGCGTAGCGCATGCGCACCGCCAGAGCGGGGCCGCACCAGCGCAGCAGCTCGTGGACGGCGCGGGGGGTGAGGGCGAGATCCGACAGCAGCAGGGCGAGCTGGTCGGGGTGGGTGAGCAGGGCGGCGGTTCCGTTGCCGATCAGGTGGGCGGTGGTCTCGTGCCCGGCGACGACCAACGTCATGATCATGGTGACCATCTCGGTGTCGCTGAGGCGGTCACCGTCCTCCTCCTGAGCCTGGATCAGCCCACTGACCAGGTCACCCGTGGGCTCGGCGCGGCGCCGCCCGATCAGCTCCTGGATGTAGGCGACCATGTCGCGTACGGCCTCGGCGAAGCTCGGGCCGTACGACGAGACCAGGGTCCTGCTCCACTCCCGCCACAGCGAATGGTCCTCCTCGGGGACACCGACCAGCTCGCAGATCACGATGATCGGCAGCGGGTAGGCGAAGTGCTCCAGCAGATCGACGACCCCGTCCTCGGCTGCTTCCGGGAGCCGGTCGAGCAGCTTCTCGGTGATCTCCTCCATCCGTGGCCGCAGCTCCAGGACCCTGCGCGCGGTGAACGTGCGGGAGACGAGCCGGCGCAGCCGCAGGTGGTCCGCGCCGTCGAAGGCGAGGATGCCCTCCAGCAGATACTTGTTGTACTCGGGAGGAACCCCGCGCGCCTGGAGCATCTGCGCTGCCATGTTGTCCGCACCCGCGCCCGGCACGTTCGCCGGATCGTTGACGAACCGCGGGTCGTTCAGCACCAGCTTGACGTCGTCGTACCGGGTGACGAGCCACACCGGCTGCTCGATACCGGGAATGGCGCAGCGGGCGAGCGGGCCACGCTCCCGGATCCGCGAGAAAGCGGTGAACGGGTCGCGTATCAGTTCCTCGTCCATGAAGTTGACGGTGTCCATGGTGACCCCTTCTGTCGTGGTCAGATGTTCATGTTGCTGCGGATCTCGTCGTGCAGGCGGTCGACCATGCGCTGGAGGACACCGCGGACGTGCGGCACCAGCGTGCTCAGCCACTCGGGGTCGTCGGAGACCTCGAAGGCCAGGCGCACGACCTGGGCGAGCATGTCCCCCGCTGTGCTCTTGGCGGCCGGCTCCATGGTCAGGAAGCCGATCAGGATCGCGACGAACGCGTGACGCTGGTCCTGAACGGATGAGTCCGCGCGCAGCACGCCGCGCTCGCGCAGGAGCTCGAAATACTCGTTCATGGCGCGCTCGCGCTCTTCGGCCAGATCCCCGGGGGCCGTCGATACGACCTGGATGAGCGAACCGAGGGTGTCGGTGTCGCCGGTGAAGATCGCACGGGCGACGGGGTCCTCCTGCACCCGCATGTAGACCGACCTGGCCATCCTGCTGAGCAGGAGTGCCGCGGGATCCTCGTCGAGGTCGCGGAGGAAGAGCTCGACCATCCGAAGGTGCGAGGCCGTCATCACCGTCATGAACAGCTGCTCTTTTGTACTGAAGTGAAGGTAGACGGTGCCCTTGCCGACGCCCGCGCGCCGGGCGACCTCATCTATGGTGATCCGCCGGTATCCCCACGACACCAGCAGCTCACGGGCCGCGTTCAGAATCCGATCGGCCCGCAGGTCGCGCTCAGCGTCGGCCGAGCGTGCGGAAAACCGCGCCATCTTCCAGCCCCCTTCGAGGTCCCGACTTCGTGACCAGATTTGAAATCTGGTCACGGGGTCATGCGGCTCAGGGTAGATCAAGGTGTGATCGAGGGCAAGACAGGGCTGAACGCTGTGACTCCCCGCGAGTGATTCCGGTGAATCCAGCGCCGCCGTACGGTGGGGTCTGTTGGTCGAGAGGCGGCAACGCGGAGGAGCAGGGATGAGCGCTTCAAGTCTGTCGGCGGTACGGCTCGCAAGGATGCGCGGGGTGCTGACCGGGCACGTCGCACGCGACGACCTGCCGGGTCTGGTCACCCTGGTGGCCCGGCGCGGCGAGGTGCACGTGGAGACGATCGGCAGCATGGAGGCCGGCGGCGACGGCGGGCCGATGCGCCGCGATGCGATCTTTCGCATCGCCTCGGTCACCAAGCAGATCACGGCAGCGGCGGCGATGACCCTGGTGGAGGAGTGCCGGCTGCGGCTGGACGACCCGGTGGACGAGCTGCTGCCCGAACTGGCCGACCGCAGGGTTCTGAAGCGGCCCGACGGGCCCCTCGACGACACGGTTCCGGCGCATCGGCCGCTCACCCTGCGCGATCTGCTGACGTTCCGGATGGGCCTTGGCATGGTGATGGCGCAGCCTGGGGAGTATCCGATCCAGCGGGCGCTGGACGAGGCCGGGCTGTCTCCCGGCCTGCTGGTCGGACCGATCGAGCCCGATGAGTGGATGAAGCGGCTCGGCGATCTGCCCCTGGTCCACCAGCCGGGAGAGAAGTGGATGTACCACACCGGTTCCGACGTCCTGGGGGTGCTCATGACCCGGGCCACCGGGCGGCCGTTGGAGGAACTTCTGAAGGAGCGCCTCTTCGAGCCGCTCGGCATGAAGGACACCGGATTCCACGTCCCCGCCGACAAGCTGGACCGACTAACCGCCTCCTACCGGCCCGATCCCGGGACGGGAGCGCTCGTGCTCGACGACGACCCCCGCCAGACCCGGTGGGGACGGCCGCCCATCTTCCCGTCAGCGGGTGGCGGACTGGTCTCGACCGCCGACGACCTGCTGGCCTTCTGCACGATGATGCTGAACAGGGGCCGGTACGGCGGGGAACGCATCCTGTCCAGGCCGTCGGTCGAGCTGATGACCACTGACCAGCTCACCGAGGAGCAGAAAGCGGAGAACACCGTGTTCTTCGGGGGTGGAAGCGGCTGGGGGCTCGGGGTCAACGTCATCACCCGGCGGAACGACCTGTCCGCCGTCCCCGGACGATTCGGCTGGAACGGCGGCACGGGCACCTCCGTCTACACCGATCCGGCCGAGGAGCTGATCGGGATCCTGCTGACTCAGCGGTACATGACCTCCCCGATGCCACCTGCCGTGTTCCGCGACTTCTGGACCTGCGCCTACCAGGCCATTGACGACTGACGGCGGCCATCATGCAGCCGGCCAGGAGCAGGCCAACGTGGAGCGCCACGAGTGGAGCAAGGGCGTACGACGAGTGACAGCCATTCTCGGCGATGAGGTGGGGCCAGCACTCCTTCATGATCAACATTCCTATGCCCACGGGTGCATGGAGGTGAGCACCAGCCTTCTGGAGCAGTCCATCGTTCGGCGTGGACACCTCACTTCGTGCCGCTGCTAGCGATCCGGCCCGGTATTGGGTGAACCTGGTGGAGGCCCTCGCCATCGAGAAACAGCGGGTAAAAAGTTGCCGGAGAACGCGCAGATCGAGTCGAGCATGGTGGCCTGGATATTTTCGGCGTCTCCGGCCGGGCTGGTTGATGGCCTCCCTCATCATTCGCTTACCGTCTCCCACCGCTCCCGCAGGAACCCCTTACTCATCTCGGCGACCGGACGAAAAGAGCCCAATCATTGGGTTCTTGCAACGAATCAGTGAGAGATGTGATGTCCTGCAGAGAAAGTCGATCGAGCGTATTCTGGCTACGGCGTCGAGAGAGATCACCATGTCGATCAGCATTCAATTCGATGGCAGCGGTTCCGAGCAGGAGTTGCGATCCCTTCACGGGTGGCTGCTGGATGACCCCGACGTACGCAGACATGCGAAAGTCCTGCTGAGCGGCGCTCCCCCCAGCGACGGAGAGATGGGCTCCGCACTGGAAGTGATCAAACTGATCACGGATGGCGGTTTCCAGACCCTCACCCTGGCGCTCGCCTATGTCTCCTGGCGGTCCACTCGCCCAGCGAAACCGCACGTCACCATCGAGCGCGACGGGACGAAGATCGTTTTATCGGACGACGACCCTGAGGCGATAGAGAAGATTGTTCGCATGCTCGAATCAGATCGACCATGAGCATGGTCCCCGATCCCCACCGTTCTCGCGCCGTGCTGATCGGGACAGCACGATACGACTCGCTTCCAGCTCTGACCTCGGTGGAAGACAATCTGCTGTCCCTCGCCGAAGCGTTGACCGCGAGCGAAATTTGGGGGCTTCCCTCCGAGCACGTGACGGTCGTGCCTGATCCGGCGACGAGCATGGACATGCTGGATCCCATTGCCCATGCGGCGGACGAGGCCACTGACACCATGGTCCTCTACTACGCGGGTCACGGGCTGATCGATCATCGTCGAGGAGAACTGCACCTAGCCCTGGTAGGGTCCGATTCCCAGCGCATCTACACCGCCGTTTCCTACGCCCACATCAGAGACGCGTTGCTGGGAAGCCGCGCGACCCGCCGCATCGTCATCCTGGACTGCTGTTACAGCGGACGAGCGCTGGGCACGATGGCCGATCCCATTACCGCCGCTGTCGACGAGGCCAGCACCGAGGGCACCTACGTTCTGGCCGCGACGGCGGAGAACCAGAAGGCACTCGCGCCCGTGGGCGAACCGCACACCGCCTTCACCGCCGAACTGCTGAGGGTCTTTCAGGAGGGCATTCACGGGCACGGCGCACTGCTTGACCTCGACACCATCTACAACCACGTCCGCGCGGTCATGCGCGGCAAAGGACGCCCGTTACCGCAGAAGCGCGATCGCAATACCGCGGGGCAACTGACCCTGATCCGAAACAGGGCTTACGTCTCCTCCGGAGAGCCGGTTCCCCCGCGGCAATCGCCTCCGGCCGCCCCGGTACGAAGGACACCTCGTCCACCGAGCACCACTTTGGCAAGGCCCCGGACAGGACCGAGTGCTCCTCCGGCCACGAACGCCCAGGGGCTGGAGCGTGAATTCCATGCCGCCATGGTGGAGGTCTATAAGCGAGCCAAACAGGAGGCTGGATATCCCGCGACCTATTTTCTCAAAATGGTCTCCGAGCGCGGTGGACTCGCCAGCGCACGACAGCTGCTGAACGCGCCCAGCACGTCTGATGGATTCACCGCGCTATGGGAGCGCAACCGCCTTGACCTCAGTGTCGAATCCGTCGTATTGCAGAGCAGATTCGCTTCACTGTTCACCGAGGAGGAGAAAGAACAAGCACGGGCGCGTTTGGAAGAGTACGGCTATGTGCCCCCTGGTCCGTCGACGACCGAAGCCGTCATGAGCTCACAGCTGCTGCATGAGCATGACTTCGATTCCAGCTATCACGCGGGAGGCCCCCGCGCAGCCCAGGGAAAGTGCTCCTGGCACGGAAAGACATGCGACGAGGACGTGATTGCCAGTGTATTGGTTCATGACCAGGGTGGAGAGACCTGGCACGCCGTGTGTCAGCGCGCCCTCGATACGCTCCGCACCCGCCAAGCTGCTGAGGAGGCTCCTGCTCGATCGGCGAACACCGATGAGAAGGCGAATTCTCTAGTTACTTTCCAGACGCTCGAGCAGCGAAGACCGGGCGTTGAGTGGACGCTTGAGCGCCGTAAGGATCGCTTCATACTTCGGAACGTCGGCCCGGAGATGGCAACAGATGTGACCGTTGGCGGCAGGGGGGTAGCGGAGGTGGCTTCCCAGCTTCCGGTAGAGACTACTGTTCGTCCAAACGCATCAGTGAGCTTCATGATGGTCGGCAGTCTCGCGCATTCGGTTCCTGACGAGATCGAGGTGACTTGGGATGGCCATCCTGGCTCGGCAATCCTTCCGGTCCCCTCTCAATAACGAGACGCGCGCACGTACCTGATACGATCAACCGCCGACGAACGATGTAGTGATGTATTTCAAGCTGACCGGCTATCCGTGCGATCGCGCCTAAAGTCTGTCTCACCTGAACCTGCCTGCCAAAGAGGGGTTGCCCGGGAAGGCCAGTTCCCACGATGCATGGGCTAGACCGCAACCGTCGGCCCCATGCAGAATGTTGATCGTGGTGGCTGTTTCCGCTCAGGCTGCAGTTCAGCACTCCTTCTTCCCCTCTGACGGACCCTTCTAAGGACGCGCGTGTCGGACCACCTCGCAAAAACCCCCGCATTTCGCGACTTCGAGCGAAACTTAGAATATGCCAAGCAGCTCATCAACGCAGGCAGGAGCCTCGATGCGATAGGTGCGACGTCCTTTGACCTCGGAGATCTGTACCGTGCGGCATGGGTCCAGTCGGTGGCAGCCCTCGACCATTGGATTCGTCAGGAAATCTTCTTTCGAGCAATCCTTCTCACAAAGAATCCGGATATAGCTAAACCGCCTAAGTTTCGTGAGTTCGCCGTCCCGATGGAGCTCTTCGAGGACGTTCAGCATCACCGTGTCCCGCTCGACGAGGCGCTCGGTAAGCACCTTCGGCAGGTGATCAGCAGGAGGACCTTCCAGGGGCCAGATGACATCAAGGATGGCTTGGCGATCGTCAGCACCGTGGTGCTCTGGGAGGCCGTCGCGAAGATAATTAACAAGGAGCAGGAGCCAGCGGAGAAGGTTGACTCCGGAACCATAAAGCAGATGCTTCGGGCCATCGTTCATCGCCGCAACAAGATCACGCATGAGGCTGACCGTGTACCCGATGACGACAGCTTGAAAAGGAGCATTACGGCCGACGAGGCCCAGCAAGCGGTCGAAACGCTTGAGCGTCTAGCTACAGCCATCCTCATCGCGCTCAACGAGAGCCCGGAGGGGAAGATCGCGACGGCAGTTGAGGCCATCGGGCCCGCCCCGGCACTCGGAGAAGGGCTATCCGACGAGGAGTTCGAAGACGCGTCGGAGGAGGAACTTCTGAGGCCACCGACGCTTGGAACCTCCGGAACGCCGTCCAATCGCCATTACCGCATCGAGGTTCGTGATCTCATCGAGGCTGGCTTGGTCAAACCAGGCGCCGAGTTGCGCGGCAGTCGGCGGCGAGAACAATTCACTGCCACCATCGAGGAGGACGGACGCATCCGATTGGCCTCAGGTCGGTTGTACCCCTCCCTCTCAAAGGCCGGAGGAGTAGTTTTGCAGGGGCAGTCCTGCAATGGCTGGGCATTCTGGAAGATCGAGACCGATGACGGATGGGGCCCGATCGGCATGATCCGCGATCAACTTGACTGAGACCTTCCACATCTTCGAGGCTCAGGCATGAATACGCGGGGCTGGCCATCACTCTTGACAGACCCGATCTGATCAGGATGCTGGTGAAAGGCTTCACCGGTGGCTTCTGCGAGAGGATCGGCGGTCTGACAGAGAAGGGTCGGGCCGGCCAGTCGCGCTGCCGTGGCTGCGGGATGACCCACCTGCTCGTTCCTGTCGCCTGCCCACAGCGCGGCGTGTACAGCGCGGAACTGCTTGGCCGCAGATTGAATCGCTCCGGGTCTTTTGGAGACCGTGATGGGTCCCGGCTTTTGTGTAGTTAGCTCGAGAGCAGCGACGACTTCTGGGGCACCAAGGCAGCGGTTCACGGTTGTGGAAGAGGTCGCTGACGGGGCTGCTGTCCGGAAGGTTTGAGGAACCTCAGAGTGCGTAATCGGTGCCGCTGACGTGGGCTAGTGCTGGTTCGGCTTGCCGGGTGGCCGCGTCGAGCAGGCGGGGAATCCGAGGGTCATCATCGGGTAGTGCCGCGGCCAGCTGACACCATCCCTAGGCTCGGCTGAGGTTGAGCTCGCAAGCTCCGACCCGAGGTAGATGAGGCATGTGCCCCCGTAAGGCTCTTCGCTTGTGGTCAACTGATCCGCATGAATGCTGTTTTACCGCGCTCATTGCCGTAGCTGGAACCTTGCTCGGTTCGCTTCTCACTTTCGCCTTCCAGCGCAAGACCGCGAACCGCGCTGAACAATTCTCTCGCTCGGAGCGACTTAGGCAGGAGAGGCTTTCGGTATACAGCGAATTCGCTGGTTTTGTCCTCGCTTTTCGAAGTGCTCAATATGACGAGTGGGCGCAGAGGAACGAGGATGGTAAGAGCCCAACCTCTGCAGAGGCAAAGACAGAAGCCCTCCGCCGTCGCGCAGCTGCATGGCAAGCTCTATACCGGGTGCGGCTTGTGGCGGATGATACGAAGCCAGCCCAGCTCGCTCAAGCCGCCATGGATCTCACAGCTACCATGCACGACGTAGAGGACCGGGCCGCTCTACGGGAACGAGCCAATCAAGTTCGGCAAGCCATCGAGGAGTTCGTGTCCGCCTCCTCTGCTCAGATCACTGAAACCTCTGGCGGCAAGATTCACGCGAGAAAATCTCGGAGCTGAAACTCTTTCAGGAATGGCGGCCCGATCCCACTGGTATCGCCGCCGCGATGAACACGCGCAGTACCTGACCTCGCGGGGCTCCGAACCAGCTCCTGAGCGCCTACCAACGCCAGCACGCGCTCCGCGAACGCTTCGAGCAGATCCTCACCGAGATCAGCGACTTCAACCGGCTCACCCGTGACGACGAGAGCCGCAACGTCAACAGCGCCGTGGTCGTCGTCACCGTCCCCGCTGGAATCGCCCTCGCCCTCCTCTAGGTCATGGAAACCCACGAACCCTGGCTACTCGCCACCGTGGCCGCGGCCGGTGTGGGACTCACCGCGTTCCTCCTGCGCACCCGCTCCGCCAGGGTGGCCCCTCGAGCACTGCGCCACCGCTTCACCCTTTGAAAAGGCAGCTAATCCCTGAACGCAGCCGCCCACAGGTGAGCCCGTCTATATGCTCGGCGTCGACGACGATCACTCCTCTCCAATCACAGAAGCGCGAACCCATAAGGAAAGACATCGCCAAGGACCTTGGAGAACCAGGTATGTCGCAACATGGCTATTGGCGCGTATCCGACGGCACTCCCGTGACGGCGGCGGAGGCCCGAGAGAGCTGGGCACGTGAGGCCTACCCCTTGCTCGTCGGTCTGGCACGCACGTATCACGCGGTCATCACCTACAAGGAGCTTGCCGAGAAGATTCAGGAGAGCACAGGTATACGCACCAGGACTCTGCTCCATAACTGGATCGGAGCTGTCCTGAGCATGGTGGTTCACGAATCTCATCGCCGCGGCGACCCTCCACTCACCGCTCTGGTGGTACACACCGATGACGGCATGGTCGGCGAGGGCTACAAGGAAGTTCTTGAGGTTGCCGGAGAGCCGCCGGCAGACGACGTTCTGGCTCGCGAGCTGCACGCCGCTCACGCCCGTCTGGCGTGTTACCGGCGCTTCGGTGCGATCCTGCCTCCTGATGGCGGCGTTCCCGCACTCGCCCCACGGCATCAAGCGGCCATTGAGCGTCGACGCGTACGCCCGGAGCGGCCTCCCCAGATCTGTCCCCGCTGCTCCATGCAGCTTCCTTCGACCGGCGCTTGCGATTCGTGCGACTAGATGATTGCTTCCACGGGGTCGACTGTTCGTGGCCGGGCGAGTAGCCGTCCGCGGCGGTATAGCCGCCGCTCTGCACAGCTCACCAAGGCATTTTCCGAGGTCGGCGGCGAGTGCCGGCGCAAGGTATGACCGACAACCAACGGTTGACTCCCCTCATGCGTCAACCTGTCGTTGACGCATGGCTGACGTACCCCGACTTGACGAGCTCATCAACGTGATCACCAGTCGGCACCCCGACGAGGATCCACTGGACGGCTCTCCGACGCCGTTGTCCTCGGCGAGCACCTCGGAGAGCTCGCAGACCATCTGATCGGCCACTTCGTGGACCGGGCACGGCACTCGGGCGCCTCGTGGACCGAGATCGGCCGGAGCATGGGCGTGACCAAGCAGGCCGCCCAGAAGCGATTCGTGCCCAAGGGGCCGGAGAGCGCCACCGAGACCGATCTCCGGACCTTTGCGCTGTACGACACCGCGGCCCGCACCGCCGTGGTACGGGCCCAGGAGGAGGCCCGCGAGGCCGGGCACGACACCATCACGCCCGAACACCTGCTGATCGCCCTGATACGGGACCCGGAGGCCACAGCGGCCCGGACCGTGCAGGCCCTCGGCGCCACCCCCGAGCCGGTCCGCACGGCCGTCGCCGACCGCTTCGGCCCACAGGCCGCGACGGTGCCTGCGGCCATCCCTTTCACCCCGCAGAGCAAGAAAGCGCTGGAGTTGACGCACCGTGAGGCACTGAGGCTTGGTCATGAGCACATCGGCGCCGAGCACCTGCTGCTCGGTGTGATCACCCTGGACGAGGGTCCTGCGGCGGAGGTGCTGCGCGACCTGGGCGTCACCAAGGACCGTACCGAGCAGGAAGTGCTCGGGCTGCTCGGCGGAGCACGGTAGCCCCCAATCGGACAACCAGCCCTACCCGGACCGGCATGGGACGAAGGAGCTCAAGATCCGTAGGTGAATACCGGCTTGAACTCCCTCGCGACTGCTTCACTCCCTGAAAGGCAGTCAGCAGTTCTCCACGGTCAGATGAGAATGGGCAGTTCACGTGCCCTGCTGCGTGCGGCTGCTCTCAGATTCGTCAGGTGGGCGTGAAATTCGTTGTGCCGGTTCTGGTCCAGGTTGAGCGGCAGGTCCAGCTCTGCGATGAACGCGGACTCGGCGGTCCACGGCTCTGGGTGGAGCAACCAGCACACCCGAGCGTTCTCGGCCATCCACTCCGTGAGTTCCTGCTCTCCGGTCTTGCCGAAGGTGAGCCGCTTCCCGCTGCCCACGCGGCGGAGTTCGAGCCCAAGCAGGCAGCCCAGAGTCAGACGCAGGGTGGAGCCCTCGGCATTACCCCGGAAGTGGTAGCGGACACGCGTTCGTAGGTTCTGCTTACTCTCGTGCGTGGTCATCCGGCGCGGAGCGATACCCACGTAGAGAAGCCGGCCGGCCGGTAGTCCCGCGTCCGGTGATTGGTTGAAGTGCCACCCGTAGACACCGGGGGCCGCCGGAAGGGCATTTGGCTGCGCCAGCAGGTCGGCCGATCGCCACAGTATGTCCGGCTTAACGAGGGCGGCGTGCATCGCTTCTCCCAGCTGGCTCCCGTCGATTTGGGGAACGCTAGAGCATGCTAACCAAATACCTCTAAAAGATCATATGTCGCGTTGACCATCCCGTGGCGCGTAAAAGCAGAGGTGCTCCGGATGGAACCTCCAGGAGAGGCGCTCTCACCGAAACGTCAACAGCGCCGTGGTCGTGCTCACCATCGTCACCGTCCCCGCCGGAATCGCCCTCGCGCTCCTCCGGGTCCTGGATACCGACGAGCCTGGCTGCTCGCCATCGTGGCCGTGGCCTGCATAGGACTCACCGCGCTCCCCCTGCGGACCCGCTCCGCCCGACTAGCCTTCCGAGCGCTACGCCGCCGCTTCACTCCTGGAAAAAGCGGTCAGTCCCCCACCCGGTCCAGACCCGGGTCCTACACGCTTACCGGCGCTGGCGAAACGCCAATGCCCGCCACCCCGATGGCCTATCCGCCCAACACCGCGAACGCGCCCGCATCCGCATCGAGAAAGGCAGATGCCCCCTTGCATGCCCGAGCGCTCCCGAGGCCGATCGCCCCAATCTGATCACGACTCCGGGATAGGCCCTGGCACTCCGCTCACTCCAGCTCGGCGAGGAACGCGTGCAACGCCCGATAGTAGGGCTCGACGGTGGTGAGGTCGGCGTACTCGTCGGGGCCGTGCTGGCCGTCGCCGCCGATGCCGAAGATGACGGCGTCGATGCCGCGCTGGTAGTAGAACCGCCCGTCGGCCGAGCCGTGCTTGCGCAACAGGTCGCCGGAGAACCCCTGGTCGCGGGCGGCCCGCTGGAGGGCGAGCACCTCGCGGCTGTCGTGGCCGGCGTGGTGCGGCGGGTCGATCCGGCCCACCGTGACGGTGACGCCGGGTTCGCAGAAGGCCGCCAGGTACGCGGCCGCCTCCTCGGTGGTCCTGCCGTCGAAGTCGGCGTCACCCGGCGGAAAGCGGATGTCGAGCCATGCCTCGGCCAGGGCGGGAATCTGGTTGTGCGCCCGGTTGGGGGTCTCGATCCTGGCGACGTTGACGGTGGTCCGCCAGGTCTCCTCGGCCGGGTCGGGATACCTCGCCAGCACCTTGTCGAGCGTGCGCAGCAGCTTCGTCAGGGCGTTGTCGCCCAGCCACGGATACGCGCCGTGCGCGGAGCGCCCCTCGGCCCGCAGGTCGGCCGCGGCCACCCCCTTGGAGTCGGTGACCACGCGCAGCCCGCTCTGCTCCCCGATGACGGCGAAGTCGCCCTCCACCCCGCGTTCGAGCTGGTGCAGGGTGCCGTCACGGCCGCCCACCTCCTCGTCGGTGACCAGTTGCAGCCCCAGCGGGTACGGCAGGCGCCCGGCGGCCTCGCGGAACACCTGCGCCATCACCAGCCCCGACACCTTCATGTCCTGGGCACCGCGGGCGAAGAGCCGGTCACTCTCGATCCGCGGCCGGAACTGCCGCTCGGGCGCCGGCACCACGTCGAGGTGGGCGTTGAGGATCATCCGGAAGCGCGGCCGTACGGCACCGCGGTAGACGAGCGCGCTGGGCTTGCCGCCCGACTCGAACCGCTCGACGGTGAACCCCTCCCCGACGAACGCCAGAACCACCTCGAGGGCCTCACGCAACCGCTCCGGCCGCTCAGCGGTCGACGGCACCGCCAGCAGTTCTCGCGCGGTCACCAGGAACGATCGGAGATCCATACCCCAAACCCTTCCCACGACGGGCCCCGGATGCACCCCGGGCGCAGGACGCCGCCTGTCGCAGCCACGCTAGAACCTTGTCACCAGCGTCGGAGGGGGCCGTTACCGAGTCTCAGTCCGCGCGGGCCGGGTGCCGTCGTCGTTGAGGAGAATGGGTGTGCCGGTTGCGGCGGACAGGTTGGCCGAGACGCCGATCATGACGCTGGCGACGCCTGCGTGGTGCCCTGCCTGGCGGCCCAGGGGGTCCTCGCCGGCGCCGCGGAAGACGTCGTTCAGCAGGAGGGTGTCGCCGCCGCCGTGGCCGCCCGCGCCGGAGGAGATGGCGATCTCCTCCGGCATGCTCCAGTGCCGGTGCAGGACGAGCCGCTCGGAGGCGCCGGTGGCGTGAGCCTTGTCGGCGGCGGTCGGATCGATCGCGGCCCGCGGCGGGGTCCAGGCGCGTTCGACGACCTCCAGCTCCAGCCGTCCCGCGGTGCCGTTGACGGCCACCCGGTAGCCCTCGAAGGGGCCGTGGGCGTTGAGGGAGTAGGTGAGCGTCGCTCCGCGGGAGTAGCCGACGAGGACGGCCATGTTGTCCTCGATGGTCACGCCCTCACCGAACACGTCCTGGTCGCGGATGTAGCCGTCCTCGTGCTCGGCGTCCAGGTAGAGGCGCTTGAGCCGGGGGTCGGCGGAGAGGTCGAGGAGGTAGGGGTCGGTGCCGAGTTCCGGCGCGCCGAGAGCGCGTTTCGGCCGGTCGTGCAGGCCGCGGGCGCGGGCGTTGTCGGCTCCGTAGAACCGCAGCGCCGACCGGGCGTAGACGGAGCGGGCGGTGTCGGCGAGCCACCAGTTGACCAGGTCGAAGTGGTGGGTGGACTTGTGCACCAGCAGGCCGCCGGAGTTGGCCTTGTCGCGGTGCCAGCGGCGGAAGTAGTCGGCTCCGTGGATGGTGTCCAGCACCCACTCGAAGTGCACGGAGGTGACGTCGCCGATCACCCCGTCGGCGATCAGCCGGCGGACGGCGCTGTTGCGCGGCGAGTAGCGGTAGTTGAAGGTGACGATGAGCCGGCCGGTGCTCCGCTCGGCGGCCTCGATGATCGCCGCGCAGTCCTCCGCGGTGGTGCAGAGAGGCTTCTCCACGATGACGTCCTTGCCCGCCTCCAGCGCGGCGACGACGTAACGGGCGTGGGTGGCGTCGACGGTGGCGACCACGACGGCGTCCGCGAGCTCGAGCATCTTGTTGAACTCGTGCGGCGCGAAGCACGGGATGTCGCGTCCGATCCGGTCGAGGTAGTAGCCGAGCCGGGTCCGGTTGACGTCGCAGAGGGCGACGATCTCGCCGGTGTCGCTCCACTCGCCGAGCAGCGCGTCGATGTACAGCTGTACTCGGTGGCCGAGCCCGACAAAGGCGTATCGCATCAAGGACTCCAGGAAGAGAATGCTTGCCGTACGGCTCGCGCCGAGCCGTACGGCACGTCAGCGGATGCCGGTTACTTGGTGAGGGCGGCGTTGGCCTCGGTGAGGAAGGCCTTCGCCGCGTCGTCCGCGGTGGCCTTGTCGAACAGCACCGAGTCGGTGGCGCGCTTGAGGATGTCCTCCATCTCCATGGAGCCCTTCGGCGGGATCGCGATCGGGCTCAGCTCGCTCCTGATCGAGTCGATGAAGGTCAGCACCTTCTGGTCGGCCGGGGTCAGCTTGTCCTTGATGGCGGCGACGACCTTGGGGTTGGTCGGCAGGCCGCGGTCGCTGAGCAGGATGGCGCCGGCCTCGGGGTCGTTGACGAGGAAGTCGACGAACTTCTGGGCGGCGTCGGCCTTCTCGGTCTTCGACGAGATCGTGTAGTACATCGCCGGCTGCAGGAACATGCCGGCGGTGGTCGCGCCCTCGGCCTTCGGCATCCGCAGCAGGTCGAGTTCCTGGCCGGAGCCCTTGCTCAGCGTGGTGAGCTGGTTGCTCCACCAGCTGCCGAACGCGCTGGCGTTCGTGGCGAGCAGGGCCTGGTCGACGTTGGTGCCGGTCTCCAGCATCTGGGCGGCGCTCGGACCGGCCTTGGTGGAGATGATCTTCTGGAGGAGGATCCACCAGTCCTTGACGGTCTGCTCCGACATGCCGATCTTGTCGTCCTTGTAGAACTGCTCCCCGCGCTGGGCGGCGAACAGCTGCAGGAAGGCGGGGTTCTCGTTGTACTCGGTGCCCCAGACCTTGCCGTCGTTCTTCTCGGTCACCTTCTGGGCGATCGAGATGTATTCGTCCCAGGTCCAGGCCGTGTCATCCGGGACCTTCTGGCCCGCCTTCTCCACCGTCGCCCTGTTGACGATCATCGGGAAGGCGTTGACGCCGGTGGGGATGGCGTACTGCTTGCCGTCGACCTGGCCGGCCTTGAGCACGTCCTGGTCGAGGTCGGCGGTGTTGACCTTGCCGGTGAGGTCGGCGAGGGTGGCGCGGCCGGCGTACTCGGCGAGACCGCGGATCTCGATGGACATGACGTCCGGGGCGTCGCCGGCCGCGGTCTTGGTGGCCAGCTTCTCGTAGTAGCTGTCCCAGTCGGAGAAATCACCTTCGACGTCGATCGTCGGGTTCTTCCCCTCGAACGTGGCGATGGCCGACTCCGTCAGTTTCTGCCGGGCGTCGCTGCCCCAGTACGAGAAGACAACCTTCGTCTTCCCGCCGGAATCGCTGTCGTCGTCGCTGCCGCACGCGGTGGCCGATATCGCGACCAGGGTGACGGCGGTGGCCGCCAGAATGCGCTTCATCGAGATACCTCCGGGGATGGGGGGTGGGAGGAACTATTTGAGGCCGGTGGTCGCCACGCCCTGGACGAGATACTTCTGGCCCGCGAGGAAGAAGCCGAAGATCGGACCGAGGGAGATGATTGACATTGCGAACAGCGGCCCCCAGGAGGAGTCGCCGCCGGTGTCCATGAACTGCCGGAGCGCGACAGGAACGGTGAGATTGTCGGAGTTGGTCAGGTAGAGGTTCTGGGTGAAGAAGTCGTTCCACGTCCAGATGAAGGTGAAGATCGCGGTGGTCGCCAGCGCCGGGACGCACAGCGGCAGGATCACCTGGACGAACGTGCGCCAGTAGCCCGCACCGTCGATCGCCGCCGCCTCGTCCAGCTCCCGGGGAAGGGTGCGGATGAACTGCACCATCAGGAAGATGAAGAAAGCGTCGGTCGCGAGGAACTTCGGCACGACGATCGGCCAGATCGTGTTGATCCAGTCGATCTTGGCGAACACGATGTACTGCGGGACGACCGTGACGTGATGCGGCAGCATGATCGAGCCGAGCATGATCGCGAACCACATCTTCTTCAGCGGGAACTCCAGCCGGGCGAAGGCATAGGCCGCGAGCGAGCAGGCGACCAGGTTGCCGATCACCGCCAGGGAGGTGATGACCGCCGAGTTCCACAGGTAGTAGCCGAAGGAGTGCTTGAGGGCGTCCCAGCCCTGGGTGTAGTTCTCGGCCGTCACCGCGGTCGGCACCAGCCCCGGTTCCCGGAAGATCAGCTCCTCGGGCTTGAGCGAGCTGGAGACCATCCAGAGCAGCGGGTAGAGCATGAACAGCCCGGCGACGATGAGCAGCAGATGCCTGACCAGGCGAGGGGCGGGCCGGAACAGGGCCGGCATGTGCTTACTTCTCGTCGCCATAGAAAACCCAGAATCGAGACATGAGGAAGTTGACACCGGTCAGCGCGGCGATGATGAGCAGCAGCACCCAGGCCATGCCGGCCGCGTAGCCCATCTCGTAGTTCTTGAAGCCCTTGATGTAGAGGTAGAGCGTGTAGAAGAGGGTCGAGTCGACCGGTCCGCCGTTGCCGCCGCTGACGATGAACGACTGGGTGAAGGACTGGAACGACTTGATCACCTCCAGCACCAGGTTGAAGAAGATGATCGGGGTGAGCAGCGGCAGGGTGATCGAGCGGAAGTTGCGCCACCTGCCGGCGCCGTCGACCGAGGCCGCCTCGTACAGGCTCTGCGGGATCTGGCGGAGCCCGGCCAGGAAGATGACCATCGGGGCGCCGAACGTCCAGACGTGCAGGATGATCAGCGTCCAGAGCGCGGTGTCGGGACTCGTCACCCAACCATGTCCCTCATAACCGAACAGGCCCAGGAACGAGTTGACGATGCCGTCGACTCCGAAGATCTTCCGCCAGAGGATCGAGATCGCCACGCTGCCCCCGAGCAGTGACGGCAGGTAGAAGATCGAGCGGTAGAACGACAGGCCGCGCAGACCCCTGTCCAGCACGAGCGCCAGTCCCAGGGCGAAGGCCAGCTGCAGCGGAACGGACACCACCACATAGGTGGTCGTCACCTTCAGCGAGGTCATGAACCGGTCGTCCTGGACGAACATCTTCTCGTAGTTGTCGAGACCGACCCAGTGGGCTTCGCTCAGCAGGCTGTAGTCGGTGAACGACAGGTAGAGCGAGGCGATCATCGGGCCGATCGTGATCGCGAACAGGCCGATGAACCAAGGGGCCAGGAACAGATAGGCCGCCCATGCCTGCGATCGGCTACGGGAGCCTTTGAGGCGCCCGAGGTGGGAGGCGCCCGCCTTTTCGGGGGGCGTGACCGGCACCTCGGTCGTCCCCGCCGGTGCGGGACTCAGGGTCATCACTGGCCCTTCGGGGAATCGGTGAACGGGATAGCGCTTTCCTATAACTCACGAACTAAGAGGTCAACCCTTTGCAGTGATCTGGCTCACGAAATGCAACGTTCGATTTATTGTCGTCGCAGCTCAGACGAGATATACCTCGCCGGCGGACCAGCGGAAAATCTCACTCGAACACGGGTTAATGCAACCGCTTGCAGGGGCTGCCCAGGATACTGGTCGCGGAGTTTCCGACGGAGGAGCCCGAGAGGCGCTGAAGGTCGGTCCTGGGCACTCAACGAGTAAGGCGGGCCGTCATCGGTGAATCAGCGAGCTGACGGGATTCCTGGAGGCATGTTCATCGCACCGCCGCCTGATGAAAGGCAGTCAATCCCTGGACGACAGCCGCTCACAGGTGGTGCCGCGTTCCTCAAAGCAGGTGGATAAAGCGATGTCGGCGCCGAGTGGTCACTCAGCCGCAGTGCACGTTGCCCAGACAGGGATCGGCAGGGTCGCGAAGCCACCGCCCATGGTCACGGCGACCTTTTACTTCGAGAAACCGCCGGACGTGCTCCACCGCAGTGTGAAGGACCCGCGTCTGAAGGTAATCTCCTTTCCGCCGGCGCCCGCCGAGACCCGCTCCCAGCCGTCGAAGCTTCTCGTCAGGTGGTGGTCCCACGTGCGCAGGTTTCCCACGCCCACGGCCGCGATGGACTCCATCGGCGGTTCGCCGTCCGAGCAGTAGAGGCCGAAATCCGCTATAGCCGTGACGGTTTCGCCGAAGGCCCGTAGGTGGACCCCCTGACACGCCTCGGTCTCCGTGCCGTAAATCAGGTGCGGACTTGTCCACCCGTCGGCCTGCGGGCTGGAGTGCTGTTCATAGAGACCCTCGCCGCGCTGATAATGCATGGCCACCCGCCGCCCGTCGTCCAGCCTGACCATGGCGTTGTACGGGTCTCCGGTGCCATTCCAAGAAATGTCACTCTTGCGCAGTTCGTAGGAATAGCCCTCCGCGGTCTTCGTAGCGGTGGCGGTCGGCTCGGATGGAGCAGCGGCGGTCGGCTCGGATACCGACGGGGCAGGACTTGTCGGCGCGGTAATCGGATCTTGACCGCCGCACGCCGCCCCTGTCACGAACAGCAGAATTCCTGCCAGTACCAGCGGATTCTTCATATGTCCTCACGATCCTCGCGCTGCTGTCCGGCGTGTAGCAAAGACGTTTCCGTCCTACCCGGTTGCCGCAAAACCAGATGGGCCACGCCTGCATGTTCCGGTCGCCCTGGCCACACACCAGTGCGCCGAGCATAAGGTCGATGCCCTACGTAGGCGCGGGTACTCGGCCGGCTTGGCCAGACTGATGATCGCGTTCGCGCGGGCCGTTCGGACAGGCCGGCCAGTGGTTCCTCGGTTCGGGGATCGAAGAACAACGGGCCGGAAACGTACGCTGAGGAGTAATGACGCAGCTCAATGACGGTGCGAGATGGTCGAGCGCACCGCCGTGGCGCATGTTTCGATGCCAAAGCACTCGATCGCACCGGAGCCCGGCCGGCAGCGCGGTATCTACCGCACAGTTCCGGTCCATTGTTCTTCGCCCCGCTCGACCAGGTCCCGCGTCCGCACGAGTGGCCGGTATCGGCAGCGTGGTCACCGCGAACGCCGTCGCCGTCCGTCTGAGCCAGTCCAGAGAATGGAAGCGAACATGATTTCCGCAGTCGTCATGCCCTGGCCTGATGCGCCGCTGGAGTTACGGACATTCGATCGCCCAGCGCTCGAACCCGGAGCCGTCCTGCTCCAGACGCTCGGCAGCGAGGTGTGCGGCACCGACGCGCACCTGTGGAAGGGGCAGCTAGCGGGCGTACCGTACCCGATCATCCCGGGTCACGTCAGCGTCGGACGGGTCGCCGAGCTCGGTCCGGGCACCCCGGCTCTTGACGTGTCGGGAGCGCCGCTGGAGGTGGGCCGGGTGGTCACGTTCCTCGACGTGTACGGCACGTGCGGGCGGTGCTGGTACTGCACGGTCGGCCACGCCACCACTCGCTGCCCGTCCCGGAAGGTGTACGGGGTGACGCTCTCCGCGGACGACGGGCTGTTCGGCGGCTGGGCCGATCACATCCACCTGAAGCCGGGAGTGCATATGATCCCGCTGCCGGACGGGCTGGACTGGCGTACCTTCCTCGCCGGAGGCTGCGGGATGCCGACCGCCCTGCACGCGGTGACGCTCGGCGAGATCGCATTCGGTGACACCGTGCTCGTCCAGGGCGCCGGACCGGTCGGGCTGTGCGCGGCGGTCCTGGCGCAGTTGCGCGGCGCCGGGCAGGTGATCGTGGTCGACGGGTCGCAGGTCCGGCTGGACGCGGCGACCCGGTTCGGTGCCGATCTGGTCCTCGACATCACCACCACGACCGCCGACGAGCGCCTGGCCGTGGTCCGTGAGGCGACCGGAGGCCGCGGCGCCGACGTGACGGTCGAGGCGACCGGAGTACCGGCGGCGGTTCCCGAGGGAATGCGGCTCACCCGGGACGCCGGCCGGTACGTGATCGTCGGGCAGTACACCAACGCGGGCGACGCGACGTTCAACCCGCATCTGGACCTCAACCAGAAGCATCTGGAGATCCGCGGTTGCTGGGGCAGTGACGTCGGCCACCTGTACCGTTCGGTCCAGGTGATGGCCCGCTACGGACGGCAGTTCCCGTGGACCGACCTGATCAGCGGGGAGTACGACCTCGGCGCGGCCCAGCAGGCCCTGGAGGACGTCGCCGCGCACCGGGTCGTGAAAGCGCTCATCGTCCCGTAGCCGCGGGCCGCTGCTTTCTTCGTCGAAGGTGACTTGTACCGCGCTCCTCCTACGCACCCGCAGTGCCCGATCAGCCCTCCGAGCGCTACTGGGACTTCAATGGTCATAGCGTCCCCACCTGTGGAAGCGCCTTCTTCAACGATGGCTACTCTGCCGAGTTCAATCCTCAATGCCCGGCCCGACAGTCGCAGATCGGAGTGACGCTGAAGGTCGATCATGGGCACTCAACGAGTGAGACAGGCCGTTCTCGGTGAATCAGCGAGCCGATGGGAATCCCGGAGGCATGTTCATCGCACCGCCGCCCAGTGGGCCGCCCCCGACCAGCACGGTCGAGCCGGCCATGTAGGAGAACTCGTCGGTCGCCAGCGAGACCACCGCTCGGGCGATCTCCTGGGGCGTGGCCATTCGCTGGAGTCCGGATACGTTCCGCGGCCCCCAGGCCCGCTTGAACGCCTCCCAGATGGCGTCCGGAATGCCCTGCGGTCGAGCAAACGCGGTGTCGGTCGTGCCCGGTGCGATCGCGTTGATCCGGATTCCCTTCGGGCCGTAGTCCATGGAGGCGGCATCCACGATGCCCTTGATCGCCTGCTTGCTCGCGGTGTACGCGACACCGCCCGGCCGCCGTGACTCCGACGCGGTACAGATGATCACACCGTGACCCGCCTTGAGCATGTGCGGCACCTCGTACTTGATGGCGAGGAAGACCCCGCCCGCGTTGGTGTCCTGCACATCGACCCACTGCTCCAGCGTCATCTCATGGACCGGCGCGGTCTTGGTGATCCCGGCGTTGTTGAACGCCACATCCAGCCGGCCGAAGACACTAACCGTCTCGTCTACGAACCGCTGGAGTTGTTGCGGATCACGCACGTCGGCCCTGATGTAGCGCGCGACGCCGCCGGACCGGCGGATCTCCTGCTCGACCCGGCGGCCGAATTCGACGCGCCGGCCGCAGAAGCCGACCTTCGCTCCCTCGGCCGCGAACGCCTTGGCCGCGGCCTCTCCGATGCCCGAGGTGGCCCCGGTGACCAGGACGACCTTGCCGTCGAATCGGCCCCGCGGAGGCGCCGCGGGCGGCGGACTCGTGGAGGGGGAGGTGAGGTACGGCGGAAGCGTCACCGCACCGGCGAGCCCCGCCGCACCGGCCGCGGCGGCGGCGAGCCCGATGAACGCCCGGCGACCAGGTCGCCGGGCACTGTCTCCGCGCGGCGTGCCCGGCGGTGTCGTCTCATCGTTGACGGACGGGAGGTCCTCGTTCGAAGGGACGGAATCCTGCCCACGATCATTTACGGTCATTGGCGCAGCCCTTTCCTCATCGCCCCGTGACGGACGTTCGTCGCGTCATCGGTTCTCGCGTGGCGACTCCGCGAGTCACCACCTGCGGACGTCTTCACGCATCACTGCCTACAGACGGCTTCACGCGTCACCGCCTACAAACGACTCCGCACGTCACCGCCCGTAGACGACTTCGCGTGTCACCACCCGCAGACGGCTTCGCACGTCACCACCTGCAGACGGCTTCGCACGTCACCGCCCGTAGACGACTCCGCACGTCAGCACCCGCAGACGGCTTCGCGCGTCGCCGCCCACCTCGGTCAAGCTTCGTCGCGCCGCGCGTCGGCCGCCTCATGCCACGGGCCGCGGTCGGCGGCCACTGGGAGGATGTGACCTCCTACCGGCGCAGGAGGCCGGGCCGGCTCCGCCGACCTACGATGGGACCGTGAGATGGATCGAACGGGCCTTCGAGCCCGGTCGCGTTCTGACCCGCACGTTGGTGCTGCTCTTCTGTCTGATCGGGCAGTTGCTGTTCTTCGAGCCCGGCGTGAACGCCCGAGACTGGGCCCTCGCGCTGGGCGCTCTCGCGCTGAGCATGCTCGGCCGTTGGTCGCCGTTCGGTTCGCTGCTGCTCCAGACGGGGCTGCTGGCCGGCGCCGACCTGTACGGCTTCGCCGCCGTGCCGGCGATGAAGGTGCTCGCCTGCGTGCTGCTGTTCGATCTGGCCATACGGCGTCCGGGCAGGCAGGTGGCGGCGGGCGCCGCGACGCTGGGCACGGTCGTCTGCGTCAACCTGTTCGACGAGCTCCCCCAGCAGTTGCCGTCGGTCCTGTTCCGCATCTCCGTGGTGGTCGGCGTGCCGCTGCTGCTGGCCGCCTACGTTCGGCTCGGCCTGCAGGCCGCCGACCGGGAGCGGGAGCGCGGCGAGGCGCGGCTGCGGGAGGCCCGGCTGGCCGAGCGCACCGCCATCTCGCGGGAGTTGCACGACCTGGTCGCCCATCACATGTCGTCCATGGTGCTGCGGGTGGGCGTGGCCAAGCACGTGCTGCCCGCGAGGGACCCGCGGGTGGACGAGCTCCTCGACGGTCTGCACGCGACCAGCAGCGCGGCCCTCGCCGACATGCGCACCTTGGTGGAGGTGTTGCGCGCCCCGGGGAGGGAGCCGGCGTCGATCGTGCGGCCCGAAGGGTTGCCCGCCGCGCTCGACGCCGTGGTCGAGCACGGGCGTGGTAACGGGCTCGACGTCAGCGCCGACGTCGATCCGGCGATCGCCGGGCTCGACACCGTACGCGGCCTGGCCGTGCTCCGGCTCGCCCAGGAGGGGCTGGCCAACGTGGTCAAGCACGCGGGCCCCTCGGCCCGCGTCAGGCTGTGCGTCAGCCTGGCCGAGGACGGAGCGGTACGGATGGATCTATCCAACGACGGCGCGGGAGAGCCCGAGCGCGGAACCGGCTACGGGCTGATCGGCATGCGCGAGCGGGTCAGCCTGCTCGGTGGGCGTCTCGACGCCGGACCGACCGAGCGCGGCTGGCGGATGTCGGCGGTGCTGCCGTGATCCGCGTACTCATCGCCGATGATCAGCAGCTGGTCAGGCTGGGCCTGCGGATGCTGTGCGAGTCCGAGCCGGACCTGGAGGTGGTGGGCGATGCCACAAACGGCGAGGAGGCGGTACGGCTCGCCGCGCGGCTCATGCCCGACGTGGTGCTGATGGACCTGCGGATGCCGGGGATCGACGGCATCGTCGCCACTCGGCGGATCGTCGCCGCCCGCCCCGCCACCCAGGTGCTGGCCGTCACCACGTTCGACGACGACGATCATCTCTACCCGGTGCTGGCCGCGGGCGCGGTGGGCTTCGTCACGAAGGACGCCCCGCCGGGCGACCTGCTGAACGCGATCCGCGGGGCGGCGCGAGGAGAACGCATGTTCAGCCAGTCGCCGCTGCGCAGACTGGTGGACCAGGCCGCCTCCGGTCACCGGGCGCCGCCCGCGGTTCCCGCGCTGCCGTCGTCGCTCACCGGACGCGAGCATGAGGTGCTCGCGCTCGTCGCCGAGGGGCTGTCGAACAGGGAGATCGCGGAGCGGCTGTATATCGGCATCACCACGGTCAAGAGCCACGTCGCCAGCGTGATGACCAAGACCGGCTGCCAGAACCGCATCGCTCTGGCGGTGCTCGCGAATCGGGCGGGGCGCTGACACACATCGGGACCGTCCGATGGGGCTTCGATGGTCATGGTGTCCTGACCTGTGGCAGCGCTTTCTTGAAGGATGGCCACTGCGCCGGGTTCAATTCTCAATGCCCAGCCCGAGGGTCGCAGATGTGGTTTCTCACGGTGACCCGCATCGTGGTGGGTGCGGTTCTCGTATTCACGGTCGGCGTGAAGCGGGCGCGGACCAGACCCTGGACCGGCTCAATGATCGGCTGGGTTCGCCCGTTGTCCGCGATGCCTACCGCTCTGATCAGGTGGAAGAGCTCTGCTCGTCGTCGCGCGGTACGGCCGGGCGGGGCGGGAAGAGCTCGTCCATCCGCGTGCGGGTGGTCGTGACGCGGTTGCCGACGTCGAAGGAGCGGACGTGGACGCGGCGGCCTATCGGCTCGTCCGTGCCGAGCAGGTCGAGCATCTCCTCGTCGCCGTCCTCGGTTTTCGCGAGGAACCGGCGGCCGTCGGTCTCCAGCCGCCCGACCACGATGCCGGTGCGCCCGCGACGGCCGTGTTTGACGGTGAAGGTCTCGATCGTGCCCCAGCCGTCGGCCTCCACGGCCACGTCGACGCCCGGCCAGGAGTCGATCTCGGCCTGCAGCGCGGCGCTGTCGTCGGCGTGCCATTCGGCGGGCGTGGTGGAGTAGACGCCGACGGAGTATTTGCTCAGCGACCCGCCGTTCGCGCCGACCAGCCCGTACGTGCCGGGCTCGGCGCGCAGGCGCTGGACGGTTTCTGCGATGGCGTGCATCGAGTAGTTGTTGCCCGCGCCGCCGAAGAAGGGCAGCCCGCCGGTGATCGTCAGCCCGCGCGGATCGTCGGCGGTCAGGCCGAGCCCGTCGCAGATGTTGGACACCGCGATCGGGAAGCAGCTGTAGAGGTCGATGGTGTGAAGGTCGTCGACACCGATCCCCGCCACGTCGAGGGCGTGCCTGACGGCCATGACCGAGGCGGGGCTCACGCTGAGGTCGACGCGGTCCAGCAGGTCGCGCTCGCGCAGGTCGGCATGGCCGTGCAGGAACACCCACCGGTCCTCGGGAACGCCGAGCCGCCGGGCGGCGCCGGCCGACATGAGCAGTACGGCCGCGCCCTGGTTGACCTTCTCCCGCGCCACGACGTACCGGGTGTAGGGATCGGCGATGATTCGGTTCTTCTCGGTCGGGGTGACGAGCTCCCGCGCGGAGCGCTCGACCGGGGCGGCGGCGTGCGGGTTGGCGGCGGCGACGCGGGTGAACGGCGCGAACAGCGCGCCCATCCCGTCGGCGTACTCCTGCCGGGTCTGCTTGAGCCGCGCGCGCCGGGCGTTGTCGAACAGGGCGTACTGGCTCGGTGCGCCGGCCAGGCCGTGGGAGGCCTGCAACCGGGAGACGAGACCTTCGAGACCGTAGCCGCGGTCCTCCAGGTCTCCGCCGACGGTCTCGCCGAAGTCCGGCCGGTCGTCGGCGCTCGCGAGGTGCCGGATGGTGGAGATGGCCTCCGAGCCGAAGAGGAGCACGGCCTCGGCGGACCCGGCCGCGATGACGGCGGCGAACTCGTTCACCAGGTGCTGCGGTCCCTGGCCGCCCGTCACCTCAAGGATCGCGCGGGCCGGCCTCACACCTACCCGGTTGGCCACCGATCTCGGGTAGTTGTCGGATCTGCCCATCGAGGAGGGCACGCCCGGAACGGAGATCTCGAACTGGCGCACGCCCACGACGACCTCGACGGTCGCGACCACCGCTAAGGGATCGGCACCCGCGTCGGCGATGGCCGCTCCCGCCGCCTCGGCGGCCAGTTCGACGGGTGACAGGCGCCGGTAGCCGGCCTCGTCGACCCGCTCCGAGATCTGCCCGACCCCTACGAGGATCGGCGTGCGGGGATCGATGTCCTGGCTGGTCATTTTCGACCTCCACATGGCGTGCAACAGGCGGCCAACCCATTTATAGACGTAAAACATCTATGGATTCCGACAGGGGACTGAGCCCTTTCATCCTGAGCAACGGCCCTCTTCAACCGGTCGCAGGATGAGGATGGCCTGTACAGGTGCGACGCGGGCGGCAGCGCGGCGTGGTCAGCGCCTTTCACGCCTTCAAGATCGCAACAGTGCGCTCGCCGACGACTCGGAGGCGTGCACGTCCTTCCGTGCTACCGACCGTGCAAGTCGGCGGTCAGAACCGGTTTCCTCCAGACCCTGACACCGCGCCCGCCCCTATGGCGGACGCGGCAGGAACGGGGCCGTCTAAGCGATAGAGCCGGTCCAGTGGCACGATGGAAATCGGAGGGCCGTCCGGGACGATGTCCGTGGACAGGCGTTCCCCACTGACCGCGGTCCGCACGGCGTACGGTGTGGCGTTCTTCAGGTTGGCGGCCCCGTCGGCGAACCAGAACCTCGCGACCTGCTGAGCCGCCGTCACCGTGGAGGCCAACGGGACTATCGCCACACTCGCGGCCCGTGCCGGCAGAGAACGCAGTCGAATCCCGGTAGTCGGCAGGAGGGCGAAGTCGCCTGAAACAAGCAGGGCGCCAGGCGGCGGCCAGGCGGGGCGAACTCATCTGGGCTTATGGACGCCTCGGACATAGCGTGGTAATACCGCAAGATGGATCTTGTCTGGGCAGCGGTCGCGTGGGTGGTGTGGTTCGCCGCATATCGCTGGGCGATCTCCCTGACCGACCGGAGAGAATCTCCGCAGGTCTCCCCCGGTCCGGTGCCTCCCAGCGTGCTCGGCCTGGTGAGGGGCCTGCCCGCCCGGCACCTTTACCTGACGGCTCTGCTGGACCTGGCCGAACGCGGATGGCTCGACGTGGACCGGGAACGTGTCTCGAACTCCGCGCACCAGCCCGAGGAGCCGCTGCGGCCGTTCGAGAGGTGGGCGCTGGAGCAGGTCACAGCCCGCATGGCCGGCATGGACGAGGCTCCGCTGGAGGCGGTGGTGCCGGATCCGGACCACCTACAGGCCGAGTTCGTTCCCCTGGTACGGCAGAGCTCGGACGAGCTCGGCCTGACGGAGCGACGCTGGCGCACCAGGACCGTCCCGGTCCTGCTGGCCGTCCTCCTCTTTGTCCCCGGCATCCTGACACTGAATGTGGTGAGCTGGGTCGTCGTACAGTTCTTCGGCCTTGTTGGGCTGGTCTGGGCGGCATGGACGGTGGGCGGTGGCGCGCCAAGGCGCAGGGTGACTCCGGCAGGCCGGGCGTTCGCCGACACGCACAGCGAGGCGGTGACCGGCGGCGACCAGCACACCAACGCGATCGCGGCGGCGTTAGAGCAGTCCGGAGACGCTGAGACGTGGTCGTCGCGGGGCGGATGGCACAGGGTCGAGGTCGACCGGAGCCCCGCGCCGGACTCCCCGTGGTCCTCCGCCCTCGGCGCGGTCCTCTGTCTCGGCGTCGGCACCGGGGTGCAATGGATCGACTACTGGCAGGCGCGAGCCATCGGCGGGCTCTTCCTGGTGGCGGGGATCACCGCCCTGGTCGGGGCGGTTCGTGGGTTTCGCCGCATACGCCGGACGCCCGCTCGGGCAGAGGTGACCGGTCAAGTGGTCTCGCTGTGGACTCACGAGGTGAGAACGGGTTCGGACCCTCCCCGCTCACGCACGGACCACTACGTCGCGGTGGACGACGGGCAATCCGAGCCGGTGCCGTCATATCAGGTCGGCGAGCGTTTCTACCGCCGCGTGCGGCCAGGCGACTCGGTGCGGCTGCTGGTCAACCCACGCACCCGAAGTCTCGTCGAGGTCATCTCGCACGAACGGCACTCCTAGAACCTCCACCTGCGCACTCACGGAGCATCCGAGCGCCTCCTACGCATTGGATTTGTCAGCCGCCTCATGAGGGACGGACCCAAGCCGGCTCACGATTCCGCGAGGCACTGTCCGCGTACGCCCGCCGGGGTCCGGCACGCCTCGGCCCTGCCGCCCCGAGTCGGGCGCCGCCGTACGAGGACGGCACTCCGGCCTGATCCGGTCGCCGCGAACGTCTCCTAAAACGCGACAAATGTTACTAAGGTAACGATGATCTCTTTATTTCTCGGTAGTCACCGGAGCATGAGACCCATCTCCCCTGACCTGACCTCGTGATCTCCGGTGACCGACCACCACCCCCCAGGAGACATGATCGTGCGATCCCGGGTGCTCCCCGCCCTCATCCTCTCGCTGCTCACCGCCGGTTCCGTCGCCCTGCCCGCCTCGGCGCAGACGCAACCGGCCACTCAGGCCGCCGTGACAGCCGAGGACACCCTGCTGGCCCGGCTCAAGGCCATTCCCGGCCTGAGCGTGGTCTCCGAGACCCAGCCGACCGGCTACCGGTTCTTCAATCTCAGCCTCACCCAACCGGTGGACCACCGCGACCCCCGCCGGGGGACGTACCAGCAGCGGCTCACCCTGCTGCACCGGTCCGACGACGCGCCGGTGGTGCTCTTCACCGGCGGGTACGGCCTGGCCGTGAACCCGACCGCCTCCCGGACCGAGCCGACGCGGCTGCTCGACGGCAACCAGGTCTCGGTCGAGCACCGGTTCTTCCGCTCGTCCCGGCCGGATCCGGCGAACTGGAGCAAGCTCGATATCTGGCAGGAGGCCAGTGACGAGCACCGCATCGTCCAGGCGCTCAAGACGGTCTACTCGGGCAAGTGGATCCAGACGGGTGCGAGCAAGGGTGGCATGACCTCGGTTTACCACCGGCGCTTCTACCCCGGCGACGTGGACGGCGTGGTGGCCTATGTCGCGCCGAACGACCGGGTCAACCCCTCCGACGGCGCCTACGACACGTTCTTCGAAAAGGTCGGCGACGCCGCCTGCCGTACCTCGCTGGAGAACGTGCAGAAGGAGGCGCTCAAGCGCCGCAAGCGGCTGGTGCCCAAGCTGGAGGCGGCCGCCGCGCTGAACAACCAGACCTTCACCCGGACGCTGGGCACCGCCGACCGGTCGTTCGAGATGACGGTGCTCGACACGGTGTGGGCGTTCTGGCAGTACTCCAGCGTGGCCGACTGCGCGACCGTGCCGCCCGCCACGGCCTCCGACGACGAGATCTACAACTGGATCGACTCCGTCGCGGGCTTCCTGTTCTACACCGACCAGGGCATGGAGTACTACGCGCCGTACTACTACCAGGCGGCCAACCAGCTCGGCTGGCCCGAGCTGAAGTTCAAGCACCTGCGCGGCCTGACCCGCTATCCCGGTCTCTACCAGCCCAACTCGGTCCTGCCCGCCGAGCTGCGCTCCGCGCACAAACCGTTGCCGATGCTGGACGTGGACCACTGGGTGCGCAGGCAGTCGAGCACGATGATGTTCGTCTACGGCGCGAACGACCCGTGGAGCGCGGAGCGGTTCACGCCCAGCAGGAGAGACTCCTACCTGTACGTCGCGCCAGGCGCCAACCACGGAGCCAACATCGCCGGTCTGACCGAGACCGACCGCCAGGCGGCGACGGCGACCCTGCGGCGCTGGGCCGGGGTGGCCGACGTCCCGCCGACCGCGCGGAACACCCCGTCGCCGTCGTCCATCCCCGACGACAACATGCTCCCCGTCCGCCGTCCGTCCTGAGCCCGCGGCCTGCCGTACGGCTCACCCGAGCCGTACGGCAGGCGAGGCGTTCGGCGACGACCCGGCCGTTGCCACGCAGGCGATACCGGCCGTCCGTGCGCTGAGGGCTGCTCTACGCCGACGAGGGGCGGCCGACGCCCGTAGGAACGCGTGGGCCGCCGTCTGATGACGTGGTCGAAAACTCCGGGACGTTCCCGTCAGCTCATAGGCGGATCGGTGAGCCCGGCGCGGTCGAAACGCTCGATGAGACTGGGCTTACGCAGATGCTCCTGACGCAGGAGCATGAAGCGCCTCGTGAACCCGTCGAGACGGTCGGCCCGCTCGGCCACGGCCCTCAGGTCCCCCAGAAGCTCGACGGCTGCGTCGTACTCGCCCGGTTTCCTGGTGCCGATCATCGTGTTGACCCGTAGCCAGGCTCCGTCCTCGTCCTGCGCCAGCGCTTCCAGCCGCTTCTCCCGGGCCAGTGCCCGCTCCCGTTCGCGACGGGCTTCTTCCTCGGCCCGTCCGGCCGCGATGCGGCGTCCGCGCTCCTGACGGCGCTCGGCCGCGGCGTCCAGCAGTTCAGCCACGCTACGCCGGGGAAGATCACCATGGTCGTTCTTGGGTTCGCCGTGGAACCGGCGCAACAGTTCCATGCGGACCGCAGCCGCCTGGTCCCGGACGACCCGCAGCAGCAGGTCGGATTTCTCGGGCTCGGTCAGGTTCGCGATCCACGTGGCCAGCTCGCGCGGATCGTCCCGCACGACGGCCTGCGCCGGACTCGCCTCGGCCGCGACAGCAAGCAGATCAGCGTCGATGCGGAGGAAATCGGCCAGGGCCTGCTGCCCCGCGCTCAGCGATCCCAGCCCCGCCGGCACCGGAGGTTCGAGCTCGTCCTCATCGGCGTAGCCGAAGGCATCCTCATCACGCTCCCAGGCGCCAAAGGCCGACAACCAGGCCAGGTAGAGGGGTCGCAGATCGCCGGCGCCGAGCTCGGCGCGGACAGCGACGATGGCCGACAGGGAGTCCTCCGCGCCCTCATCCCATTCGCCCGACTCATCTTCGCTGCTCAGGTCAAGGATGAGATGTTCATTCGAAACCCACGCCGTTACCTGGTTTCCGACGCAGTACTGCTCGGCGACATCGAGATCGAGGAGCGTTCGCGGCAGCCGGAGCATCACCCGGTGAGTGCCCCAGTCGGCCAGATACAGATGGGCGTCGTAGTAGCGCTCCATCATCCGATTCGGATCACCGCGGAAGTCGCCCCAGTGGTATTCGTTGGTGAAAGTGGTGGCGGTGATCCGGGCCCGAGTGGACAGCGTACGGACCTCCGACTGCTGACGGGCGTCCAGTGGACGGTCCACCGCCAGAAACTCGTAGTACTGGTACGTACTCACCGTCAGGGTCCCCAGTGCCGGTAGGCGTCGATCCACTCCGAGCCTTCGGGCCGCGGAGTCGGCAACGGAAGATCGAGGATGCCGATCGCCTGCCGATACGACCCGCGGATACAGATCGCCACGATCCCGCTCCCCATGAGCAGCTCGATCTTCTTGACGGTGACCTCGACGCCCAGAACGGTTGTCTGGAACGGCATCGCCAGGTTGTCGGCGATCATGACGTGGAACCCGGAAAGCTGCTCACCCTCGTTGTAAGCGTCGACCGTGGCCTCTTCGACCAACGCGTCCAGCTCCGCCTTGCTCAGTTTTGTCACGGCGACCAAGCCTAGCCAGGGCAGCACGGGACCATGATGTCATCTCGGCTTCCGCATCGGACACAGAGCACTGCGGTGTAGTGTCCGCTGATCGTGACGCCGCCCCAGAGGGTCGGGAGCTTCCATCGGAGACCTTCGGGCAGGTGTCCGGCACCGTGGCGAATCCCAGCTCCCTGTGCCGAATCTAGCGGCAACGGTTGGCCGAGGCCACCACGTTCAGCAGCATCGGCTTGAGCGCTCAGTAGGCGGTGACGCCCATGCCCTGCTCCACGAAACGGTGAACGTCGGTGTAGGGATCCCTACTGGGCAGCGCCAAGTGCTGGGGATGCCGACCGTTCATCTCCAGCGCACGCTTCCATGCGATCTCGAACCTGCCACTGATCTGTTCGGAAACGACGTGTTTGATGCCGCCCGGCACCTGGTGAAACTCCTGGGGAAGCCGCTGCTCGACCTGACCGCAGACGCCGCCGAAGGTACCGCTTGCCGACTTGAGGTGCAGCAGTCGCCAGATCTCAAAGCATGGATTGGAGAAGGCGACCTCAACGCCGTGCCGCTTCGCTCGCGTCAACAGGCTGTTCAGCTCGTTCTGCTCCCGGCCGTCATGATCAAAGATGCACCAGACCTGTGTCCGCATCGGCTGCGGCAGATTCGCCTTGCTGTCCTCCTGCTTTTTCTCCTCCAACAACTTGATGGCCAGGGAGAGGAGATCGGCAGGAGTGCGGTTGGAATCCGATGCCCGTTCGTTTGCGATACGGACGTTCGCAGGCACGTGCACCAGCGCCTTGATTGTCTCGATGTACTTCGGCTCTGTGACTTTACCCTCGGTAAAGACGAAGACGGCGCGCTGTCGTCGGCTCCCCTTGGGCGCCGGGAGAAGAACGTCCTTGCCTCTTGCCTTCTTGGCCATCAGCTCTGACCCGGCTCCCGCCTTGCCGCTATTCGCCTGGCGATCTGGCCCTCCAGCACGTCGGGCACCGCACCGAACGCCCCTTCCAGATATGACACCGTCAGGTTCTCCTCCTTGCCCGGCTGCGCCTCTGTCAGGGAGTACAGCTGCGTGGCGCCGTCCTCGTCCTTCTCCGTCAGCCAGACCTGCTCCGGTTCCAGCAGTCGCTCGCCGCTCGGACTGCTCAGCAGGGTCGCATCGTGCGAGGTGAAGATTAGCTGCGCGCCCGCTGGATTGGCATCCGGATCGGCGAAGATGCGGATGACCTCGGCCGCTATCCGGGAGTGCAGGCTGGCGTCCAACTCGTCGATCAGCAGCACCGCCCCCATCTCCAGGGCTTGCAGCATCGGACCGAGCAGCGCGAACCAGGAGCGGGTCCCGAAGGACTCCTGCTGCCAGTCGAAGGCGACCTCCCCCCCACCCGCCGACCGATGCAACAGCTGGATCGGATGCCGTCCCCCCTGCGGCGTTTTCCCTCGATCGACATCAACGCCGGTGATACCGAGGTCGGCAACCCGTAGCAACTCCCGGATACGCGGGCCCAGATCCCCCTCCAGCTGCAACGCAGTGGACCCCCAGCGTTTCTCCGGCTCCACCTCCGGGCCGACGAAGAACCCCAGGTTGTTCTGGAACCAAGAGAAGAGTGCGGAAAGCTGTGGATGGTTGTCAGTACCGGCGGTGGAGAGCAGCAGTGCGTCGGGACGCGTACGGCGTGCAAGCTGGGCGCGGTCCCGGACCCGGTTCCCGGGCCAGTGGTAGGGCTCGGGCCGGGATGCGTCCCTGTCCAGCCACTCCTGACGGCGGCCCCGCGGATAACTGTGCACCCACTCGGCCTCGACCCGCTCAGGGCCCAACTCGAATCCATATGTCCAGCGCACACCGTCGATGACAACGTCGACTTCAAAGAAGGACGGCTCGCCAACGCACTTGGAGTCCAAGCTGAAGACATAGCGCGGCACACCTCGGAACGAGGCCCAGAGCGCGTAGGAGTTGAGCACGGCGTCCCGCATGTCGCGCAGGGCAGCGAGGACATTGGACTTCCCCGAAGCATTGGCGCCGAAGACTCCGATCAGGGGATAAACCCAGGTCGGTCCATCGGCCAGCTCTACCTTGCGGGCGGCGGCCGTCTCCGGAGACGCGATGAACGTCAATTCTTGCTCATCCCGCAGGGATCGTACATTCGCGGCTCGGAATCTCAGCAACATGCCGTCCACCTCACGCGGCACAGCGTAGCGGGCAGGATCTTCTGCGTCCTCACCGTGACACCGCTATCAGGAACATCGGCCGCATCCATCAGGCAAAATGACACGGTGATGGACCTATCGCAGTCGACTCACCGGGATCTTCAGCCTTTCGCCCATCTAAGCGCACCGAACGCGCCACTCTACCGTCAGGTGCTCCGCGCGTTCGCGCAGGCGAAAGAGCGCTTCACCGTGCATCTGCGGCCCGAAGACGTCGCCGCCGAGGTGGGGAGAGACAGCGACGACCAGCTCACGCAGGCGCTGGAGAAGCTAACCGAGTGGGGAAATCTGCGCGCTGACGCCGACACCGGCAGGGTGACCTCCGTCGAGGACTTTCACCGCAAGCGGTTCCTGTTCCAGCTCACAGCGGCCGGTCAGGCGGCTGAGCAGGCCATCGCCTTCTACGAGGAGGCGATCGGCCGGCGAGGTGCACTGCAGTCGGTGGCCCTCGGCGACATCGCCGAACAGCTCCACTCCCTGGCGGCGCTGGCGAAACAGGCCGACCCGGATCCCGCCAAGACGCACCTGCTGCTGCTCTCCCTGGCCGAGCGGTTCGCCTCGCTCGCCGACAACGCCCAGGCCTTCATGTCGTCGCTGCGCCGCGCAATCGATTTTTCCGACGGCGACGTCGAGGGTTTCATCGCCTACAAGGAGCGGCTGATCGACTACATCAACCGCTTCATCGCCGATCTCGCCAACTCCGGTGCCCGTATCGCCACGCTCCTGACCGAGTTGGAGGCGAGCGATCACGAGAAGCTGCTGCGTCTGGCCGCGCGGCGGGAGGCCGCCGACGCCATACCGGAGGGAGCGGACGCGGCCGACGCGTACGCCAGGGCTGAAGCGGAGGCGCTCGGCTCGTGGCAGAACCGCTGGCGCGGCCTGAAGGACTGGTTCGTCTCCCGCGGCACCAGCCACCCCTCGCAGGCCCGGCTACTGAGGCAGGCGGCCGTGACGGCGATCAAACAGCTGATCGACGCGGTTGGCCTGATCAACGAGCGCCGTTCGGGCCGCTCCGACCGCTCGGCCGACTTCCGCACCCTGGCCCGCTGGTTCGCCGAGGCGCCGGACGAGGCGGCGACACACCGGCTGTGGCGTGCGGCCTTCGGCCTGTCGTCCGCGCGGCACCTCTCCGTCACCGCCGAGACCGTGAGCGCCTGGCAGGAGGAGGATCTGGCCCCGAACACACCCTGGCACGCCGCCCCACCGGTCCGGATCTCCCCGCAGTTGCGCAGGACCGGCTCCTACGAACGGCGGGGAAAACCCAACCGGGTGCAGGACCGCTCGCAGGCCCGCGCCTTCCTGCGGGAGCAGGTGGAGCGCGAGGCCGCGGAGACCGCCGGGGCCCGCGCCGCACTCCGTACCGACGGGCCGATTCTCCTGTCGGAGCTGGACGTCCTCGATCCGCGGGCGTTCCGGCTCTTCCTCGCGCTGCTCGGCGACGCCCTGGCCGCCCGCCTGCCCGGCGACACCGAGGTGAAGACCGTGACCGGCGACGGTTCGATGGAGGTACGGCTCTCGCTCGTCCCGGACGGCGGCCACATCGAGATCCGCACCGACGACGGGGTGCTCACCGGCCCCGAACACCTCGTTGAGATCATCGATCTGATGGCGGCGCCGTGATCCGCGATGAGGAGCTGGCGCAGCGGCGGGCCGCGCTACGGGCCCTGCTGGCCAAACCGCTGCTCACCGTCGAGAACGACGCGGACAAGCTCGTGCTCGTCCGCCGCCACCTGGCCGAGCTGCGCGACTGGCTGAGCCGTGAGACCGGCTGGCGGTTGCTGGCCGATGCGGAGGCGGCCCGGCTGTTCAAGACCGCCCCGGCTCTCCACGACGCCACCCATCCGGCCCGCGGCCGGGCCAAGGAGCCCTTCGGCCGCCGCCGTTATGTCGTGCTCTGCCTCGCACTTGCCGTGCTCGAAAGGGCGGATGCCCAGACCACACTTGGCCGGCTCGCGGAGGAGGTGCTCGACGCGACGGCCGGACCGGAGCTCGGCGTCGCGTTCACCCTGGACAGCCGGGCGGAGAGGGCCGACCTGGTGGCCGTCGTGCGCACGCTGCTCGACTGGGGCGCGCTGCGCAGGGTCGCCGGCGACGAGGACGCCTACCTTTCGGCCACCGGCGACGTCCTCTACGACGTGCGCAGGTCCGTGCTGGCCACGCTCCTCGCTCCGGCGCGCGGCCCTTCGACGATCAACGCCACCGCCTTTGAGGAGCGGCTGGCCGAGCTGACCGCCGAACCCGTCGCCGACACCGACGACCTGCGTAATCAGGCGATGCGCCGCAGGCTCACCCGCAGGCTTCTGGAAGATCCCGTTGTCTACTACGACGACCTCGACGAGGCTGAGCGTGCCTATCTCGTCTCCCAGCGCCAGGCGATCACTCGCAGGATCGAGGAGGCGACCGGGCTCCTGCCCGAGATCCGCGCCGAGGGCATCGCGATGGTCGACCCCGACGACGAGCTGACCGATGTGCGCATGCCCGAGCAACGCACCGACGGGCACGTGACGCTGCTGGTGGCCGAGCACCTGGCTGTCCACGGCGAGACGAGCACGGATGAGTTGCGTGCTTTCGTACGGCGGGCCGCCGCCGATCACACCACCTTCTGGCGCAAGGGAGTGACCGAGCCGGGCGCCGACGAGGAGCTCCTGGCCGTCGCGCTGGACAGGCTGGTGGCGCTCAGGCTGGCTGAGATCCACCCGGATCGTGTACGTGGTCTCCCGGCGATCGCCCGCTACGCCCTCGACAAGCCGACCATCCGCGAACCAGGAAAGGCCCGGCGGTGACGCACCCGATTCCGACCTCCGAACGCTGGAAACCCCTCAGGGCGGGGCTCGTCGACATGTTCCACTACGACGTCGAGGAGTTCCGGTTCCACGACGGACGGCTACTGCTGCGCGGCAACAACGGCACGGGCAAGTCGAAGGTCCTCGCTCTGACGCTGCCGTTCCTTCTCGACGGGGAGCTCGCGCCGCACCGCGTGGAGCCCGACGGCGACCGCCAGAAGCGGATGGAGTGGAACCTCCTGCTGGGCGGCAAGCATCCGCACCCCGAGCGGCTCGGCTACACCTGGATGGAGTTCGGCAGGCGAGCCGCCGACGGCACCATGGAGTTCCGTACCATCGGCTGCGGTCTGAAGGCGGTGAAGGACCGCGGCATCGTCAGGCACTGGTTCTTCGTCACCCCCCAGCGGGTCGGCGCCGGACTGGATCTCCTCTCCCCCGCCGGTGTCTCTCTCACCAGGGAGAAGCTGCGCGAGGCCGTCGACGGGCACGGCGTGGTCTATGACCGGGCTTCCGACTACCGCAGGGCCGTGGACGAGGCGCTGTTCGGCCTCGGCGAGCATCGCTACGAGTCCCTGGTCAACCTCCTCATCCAGCTCCGCCAGCCGCAGCTGTCCAAGAAGCCGGACGAGCGGCTGCTCTCCCGTGCCCTCACCGAAGCGCTGCCCCCGCTGAGCCCTTCCCTGATCAACACGGTGGCCGAGGCGTTCCGCGGACTCGACGAGGAGCGCGACGCCCTCCAGGCGCTGGAGGAGGCCAGCGGGGCCGCGATCGACTTCCTCGGCTGCTACAGCAGATACGCGAGGATCGCCGCGAAGCGCAAGGCCGCGGTGCCCCGTACGGCCCAGAGCCGCTACGAACAGCTCGGCCGTGACGTCAACGAGGCCGAGAGCCGTTACACCGTGGCTCAGGGCGACCTGAAGACGGCGCGGGAGTCACTGACCGAACTGGCGGCGGCGCGGACGCGACTGGAGGCCCGGAAGGAAGCCCTCGAAAAAAGCCCCGAGATGCGCGACGCCAAGCAACTCGACCTGGTCTGCGAGGAAGCCCGGCGGCAGGCCGAGCACGCGCGGGACCGGGAAAGGGACAGGGACGGCCTGGCCGCGGAGACCCGGCGCCGCCAGGGCCGGGCGGACATCGCCGGGAGCAAGGCCGCGCAGACCGCGCGCGAGCTGTCCACCGCGCGAGACTCGGCCGCGTGGGCCGCTCGTCAGGCTCTGTGCGAACAGGCACACCTCGACGTCGTGGCCCGCTGGGAGGAAGACCTCGCCGGGGCTCGCCGTGCCGCCGAGAACCTGTCCGATCGGCAGTCCCAGGCGGTGGCCGAGCTCGACCGCCTGTTCGAGGTAGTCGCCCGAGCCCAGGCTCGGCTTGGCTCCGCCCGCATCGAGGTGGACCGGCTGACCCACGAGCTCCAGGCGTCCGCCGAGCGCATTCTCACCGCCGAGCAGGACACGGATGGGCGGGCCTCCGAACTGATCGACGCCTACATCGGCTACCTCGCCGAGGTGGCCGAGCTGCGGATCGACGACCCGGACGCGGTGCTCGCCACGCTGGAGTCCTGGACCGTCAGCGCCGAGGGCCCCAACCCCGCGGCGTCCGCCGTCAACGACGCCGCCCGGGCGGCCATCACAGAACTGGGCCGCGAGCAGGCGGGGCTGGACGCCGGGTTACGCCTTCATCGGCAGACCGCCTCGGATCTGGCGGAGGAGATCACCCGGCTGGAGGCGGGCGGCCACGACGCCCCGCCCGTCCCGCACACCCGGATGCCCGGCACTCGCGCGGATCGCCCAGGCGCGCCGTTCTGGAAAGCGGTCGACTTCGTCGAGGCGGTCCCCGCCGACCACCGGGCCCATCTGGAGGCCGCACTGGAAGCCTCGGGAATCCTCGACGCCTGGGTCACCCCGTCGGGCACGCTCGTGACGGAGGACGACACCGTCCTGCTCACGGGTACGGCTGTCGCGGGGTTGTCCTGCTCCGCCGTGCTCCGTCCCGCGGTCGACCGCGCCGACCCTCGGGCGGGCGCGCTGCCGGACACCGCCGTTCACGCCGTGCTCGCCGCCATCGGGCTCGGTCCCGGCGCGGCCACCTGGGTCGCGGCGGACGGCCGCTGGGCCAACGGCGTGCTCGCCGGATCCTGGCGCAAGAAGGACGCCGAGCACATCGGTGAAGGCGCGCGGGAGGCGGCGAGGCGGGCGCGCCTCGCCCAGCTGCGAAAAGAGCTGAGCGAAGCGCGCGAGCGGTTGGAGGAGTCGCAACGGGCGCTGGCGGCGCTGGCCGTACGGCAGCGCGCGCTCGCCGAGGAGCACCGCGCGCTACCGTCGGACGCCCGTCTGCGGGAGGCGCACGTCAAACTGGCCTCCCAGCATGAGCGGCAACGCGAGCTGAACGACGCGCACCGCACGGCGCTCGACGCCATGACCGCTCGGCAGACGGAGGTGGACGCGGCTCGGGCGCCGGCGGTCGAGTTCGCCGGGGATGTCGGCCTGCCCATGGAGGCGACGGAGCTCGCGGCGGTGAAGACCGGGGTGGCCGACTACCGTCTCGCCCTGGCCCGGCTCTGGCCCGCGGCCGAGGCGACACTTGACGCGCGAGAGAGAGCGACGGCGGCGGCCGAGGATCTCTCTCACACCCTCGAACGGCACAGGGAGGCCGTCCAGCAGGCGGCGGAGACGCGGGAGCGGGCGGAGGCCGCGGCAGAGACGTACCGGGCGTTGAGGGAGACCGCCGAAGCCGGCGTCAAGGAGCTCTACCGCCGCCTGGACGAGGTACGGCAGGCCATGCGGGAGCGTGACGTCGCCGAACACGCCACCCGACAGGATGAGCGGACCGCCCTGATCGAGCAGAGCAAGGCCGAGGAGAAACGCGACAACCTGCGCGACGAGATCGAACAGGCCGGATCGGTGCGCGACGCAGCGGTCGCCGAGTTCCGTGGGTTCGCCGCCACCGGTCTGCTGCGCGTCGCCATACCCTCGGTGGAGGTTCCCGATCCCGGCGCGGAATGGGCGGCGACCCCCGCGGTCCTCCTCGCCCGAGCGGTCAACGCCGAACTCGACGGCGTCGACGACGGTGACGGCCCATGGGACAGGATCCAGAAGCGGGTCACCGAGGAGCATAAGCTACTCTCCGACGCCATGGCCAGGCATGGTCATTCGGTCGGGCTGACCCTGCGGGACGGGATCATGGTCGTCGATGTGCTGTTCCAAGGGCGCACCAGGGACATTCCCGGCCTGGCGGAGGCTCTGTCGGAGGAGACCGCGAACCGGGCGCAGCTATTGTCGGCCAAGGAGCGCGAACTCCTGGAGAACCACCTTCTCAACGAGGTGGCCGGCACCCTCCATGAGCTGATCGGCGCGGCGGAGACCGAAGTGCGGGAGATGAACGCCGAGTTGGAGTCCCGTCCGACGTCCACCGGTATGCGGCTGCGCCTGATCTGGAAAACCGCCAGAAACGCCCCGGGCGGGCTGGACCGGATCCGAGAGAAGCTCCGCCAGACCGTGGACGCCTGGTCGGTCGAGGACCGCGCCACGGTGGGGGCCTTCCTGCAGGAGGAGATCGCCAGGGAGTATGCCGACAACCCGGCCGCAGGACGGACCGAGCAACTCACCAGGGCGCTGGACTACCGGACCTGGCACGAGTTCGCGATCCAGCGCCTGCAGGATGGCCAGTGGCGCACCGCCACTGGCCCGGCTTCGGGAGGCGAGCGAGTACTCGCCGCCTCCGTACCGCTGTTCGCCGCGGCGTCGGCCCACTACAAGTCGGCGGGCAACCCCCACGCGCCGCGGCTGGTGGCACTCGACGAGGCGTTCGCCGGTGTGGACGACGACTCGCGCGCCAAGTGCCTGGGGTTGCTGGCGACGTTCGACATGGACGTGGTGATGACCAGCGAACGGGAGTGGGGGTGTTACCCGCAGGTGCCGGGGCTGTCGATCTGCCAGCTGTCCAGGCGCGATGGCATCGATGCCGTCCTGGTCACCACGTGGCGATGGGACGGCCGCGAGCGCCGCAGGATGGAACGGCCTGATCTGCGACCTGCCGTGATCGTGCCCGAGCCGGAACACAACGGACTGTTCGCGTGAGTGACCGGCCGGAGCGGCTGCTCCCGGAACGCGATGGACTACTCATATGAACGACCGGCTGAAGCGACCGCTCGGCTCCCGGAGATCGCATGGTTGATCGAATGAACGACCGGCTGAAGCGGCTGCTCGGCTCCCCGGAGACCGCATGGCTGGTCGAGCGGGCCCGCCGCCGCCTCGAACAGGGCAGGCCGCTGACCGGGACGGTCACCCTGGGCGCGGCCTCGCCCAACGAACGCCGCGCGATCGAACGGCTTCTCGGTCGCCGCGCGGGTACCGGCACCTCGCTGTCGGTCTCCCTCGACGAGGTTGACCGCGTCCTGCGCTCCAGCGGTGCCTGCCACGACGGTCTGGCCGCCGCCGTCGTCGTGCTGCACGGCCCCGTCCGTGACCTCCCTCGTGAGAACGCCGAATGGGAGGCGGCCTGGCGTGACGCCTGCGCGAAACTCGACGCGGTCGTGGCAGCCCGCCCGGAGCTGCACGGCTGGCGCTCGTGGCTGGACTCGACCGGCCAGGTACGGCGGAGCGCCCCCGGCCCCGGCGAGGCCCGCGTCCTTCTGGACCAGCTCGCCGAGGTGCTGCGCCGCCTGCCGTCCCCGGGTATTCCGATCGGCCGCCTGGCGGCCGAGAGCTGTGGTGACGCGCACGCCCTCGATGAGGGTCGACCGCTGGCCACGCAGGCGATGTCGGCTGCCCGTGCCCTGGGCGGCCTGCCCTACGCCGGCGAGGGCACGGCCGACGCTCGCAGGAAGGCGTGGGCCGCCGTCGGGGTCCACCTCGACGATCTCTCGTCGACCGTCGTCTGCCTGGGACTGCCTGGAGACGACCGCACTCCCACCGGACGCATGCTCGCGGCCGCCCGTGAGGCGGGCGAGCCGTGCGTGCTCACCCTGCGTCAGCTGTGCCGCCACGAGACACCCATCGCCGCGGGCCTGGTACGGATCTGCGAGAACCCCGTCGTGGTCGCCGCCGCCGCGGACGCGCTCGGACCGCTCTGCCCGGGGCTGGTATGCGTCAGCGGCAGACCTTCCGCGGCCGTCTGGCGGCTCCTCGACCTGCTCGCCGCCGGAGGAACCGGCTTCGTCTACCACGGCGACTTCGACTGGGGCGGCATCGGTATCGCCGCAGCCGTTCACGAGCGAGTCGGGTGGCGGCCGTGGCGCTATGACGCCGCCTCCTACGAGGTGACGCCCTCGCGGGCCCCCCTCACTGGCCGCCCGCGCCCGACGCCCTGGGATCCGGCGCTCTCGGCCGCGATGCTGCGCCGGGCCGTACGTATTGAGGAGGAACTGGTGCTGGGAGACCTGCTCGCCGATCTGGCCGCGGACCTCTGACTACTGGCAGGCGTCCAGGGGACGGTCCACCGCCAGGAACTCAAGGGCGCCTGCGGTGTGGCGTCCGCTGATCATGATGGCGCCCAAGAGGGTCAGGAGCTTCCCTCGGGGATCTTTGGACGGGTGTCCAGCACGGCCTGGTCGGCCGCGACCAGGCCGGCGATCCAGCCCTCGCGGTTGTTGATCGCGCTCGGGCCGAACGTGCCCAGTTTGGGGAAGAGCTGCTCGACCTTGTCGTCGACCGCCTGGTTCCTCGCCGCCAGCACCGGCAGCAGGTCCCTGCCCGTCTCGGCGGACGCCTGCTGGACTGCCTCACCGGTGACGTCGAGCAGTCGCTCCCCGATCCGCTGGGCGTAGGCGGCCAGGAACGACTGCCTGAACGAACGGGTACGCGAGCGGCCCGAGTGGTCCCGACGGGAACCGGCACGGGTCATCGCGGTGACCGCCTGCACCAGCAGGGAGGTGAACAGCACCTCCACCGCGTGCAGGTCGGGCCGGAAGCCCAGCACCGTGGCGAACCCCAGCTCCCTGTGCCAGATCGAACGGCAACGGTTGGCCGAGGCCACCGCGTTCAGCAGCATCAGCTTGGGTACTTCGTACGGCGCGTCGATGCTCAACCGGCGCTCCTGCGGCTCCTCGGCGCCGGACCGGCCGCCCGATTCCGCCGCCAGCATCGCGGCGTCGATGCTGTGCCGGGCCATCAGCGACTGGGCCGCGGCCGTGAACGTCTCGGCCTCGGCCTCGAACTCCGTCGACTCGGCCTTGGCCAGCAGCGCCCGCACCCGGGTCAGCATCCGCTCATCGACCGCCCGGCCCGGGGCACCGTTCGTACCCGGGCCGGGGCTCCGCCTCGCACTCAACCGACTACGCTCGCACCTGCTCGACCAGCGCCCTGTGGAGGAGGATCTCTTCGGGAGTGGTCCAGAGATATCCGGGACGGATGACGCTCACCGGCGTTCCGGGCTCCAGCTCGCCGGCCAGGGGTTCGTGCAGCGCGGGGTCGAAGCCGGACTCCTCGCCCACCGTGCCGATGGGGTGCAGCGCCTGCCCCGCGACGAGGCTCCGTACCCGCTCAACGATGATCTCCGGGGTGGCCCTGCCGGTCACCATCTCCTCGATCTCGGCGGCGAGACCGGCGAGCGCGCGGACGACATCGATCTGGAGCCGGCGCTCCTGGGTGGTACGGAGCTTGATCGCCCTGTCGTTCGCGCTCTGCAGGTCCCGTTCGAGGCGTTCGCAACGCTCGGCGAGCACCCGTGCCCGCTCTTCCGCCGCCTCTGCCGTCCGCGAGGAGGACTTCCGGTCTTCTGCCGCCGCGGCCACGTCGGCCGACCGCGAGGAGGATTTCCGGATCGGCGCGGATGTCTCCGGCCCGGTCGCCTTCGCGCCGGCATCTGCCGGAGGAGCCGCAGGAATCTCCGGGACCGCGTCGGGAACCGCGGAGAAAACCGTGGGAGCCACCGGGGAAATCTCAGTAACCGGAGGAGCCGTCGCTTCGGCTTCGGCCTGAGAAGCCTCGGGAACCGGGATATCCATCGCTTCGACGTCGACCGGAGAAGCCGTCGTTTCAACGTCGGCCTTGGGAACCGGAGAAGCCGTCGTTTCGGCTTCAACCGGAGGAACCGTCATTTCGACTTCGGCGGAAGGATCTGGAGAATCGATCACGTCCTCGGCCGGACGCGGCCACACCCATCTGTATGTGTTCGCCCTGAAGCGCACGTCGTCACGCTTGGCCAGTTTCGCCTGCACGCCCCTCCACGCCCGGTCCACCGCCGCCGGCTCTAGGCCGAGCTCGACGAGGAGCTCCTTGATGGCCTGGGCCTTGAGCCCTTTCGAGCTCTCACGAAGGAGCTCCACAACCACGGCGACGGGATCGGAGGTGAACCGCTCGATGAGGGCGGGCAGGTCCATCAGGAACTGATGCCGCCGGGTGCCTGCGATGGCCAGCAGATTCTCACCGCCGAGCCGTACGTTCTCCTCTACTGCTCCATTGTCGTTCCACTGAACTCTGGCGAGGGTCCCGGTGCGTGAAAGCACCGTCCCCACGCGGAGTCGCTCATCCGGACCCTGCGGCCTGCGCACCGCGACTTCTACTCGATCCACGACACTCACTGTATGGGCATCGACTCGGCCCGGAGCCCCCAGGTCTCCGGGCGTGGCGCCCTTGGTCGGGTCGTTGCGACGCTGCCGTCAGCCGGCGCCGGTCGCAGAAGCTTGGCGAGGCGCCCGGCGGGAATGCCCCGGCCGAGTGTTCCGCGTTCGACCAGCTGATCGACGCCCGGCCACCCGGGCGATGATCCGGCACGGTTGTTTCGCTCTGCCGGCACCACGGCCCCACCCCTGCGATGATCCAGCACGGTCGTTTCGCCTCCGCCGGCACCACGCGGCCTCACCTCGCTTCACACCGTACGAGGTGATTGTTCCTTCAGGACGGCAAGGGCACCTGCGGCGTAGTATCCGCTGATCATGATGCCGCCCGAGATGACCGTGCCGGACGTCGATCGCTCACCGGCGAGCCCGTCAGCACGGTCGACGTCGGCGACGATCAGTCCTCAGAAGGAGTTCACGATGAACGCGATCACCGTCATGACCGGCGCGGGAATCTCCACCGAGTCCGGCATCCCCGACTATCGCGGACCGAGCGGGCTGTGGCGCGCCGATCCGGACTACCAGAAGCTCGTCAGCATCGACTACTACCTGGACGACCCGGACATCCGCCGCCGCTCCTGGCTGTTCCGCCGCGACAGCCCCGCCTGGAGCGCCGAGCCCAACCCCGCCCACCTGGCGCTCGTGGAGCTGGAGAAGGCAGGGAAGCTCGACCGGCTCATCACGCAGAACGTCGACGGCCTCCACCAGAAGGCCGGATCCGATCCCGGGCGGGTGCTGGAGCTGCACGGCAACATGTTCGGCGTCGTCTGCACCGGCTGCGCCGCCCGTTCGACCCTGCAAGAGGCCGTGGACCGGATCGACGCGGGCGACCCCGACCCCGCCTGCCTGGACTGTGGCGCGATCCTCAAGACCACCACCGTCATGTTCGGCGAAGCGCTCTCCGCCGAGACCACGACCCGGGCGATCCAGGCGGCCGAACAGTGTGAGGTGTTCGTCGTGATCGGCACGTCGCTGCAGGTGCAGCCGGCGGCCTCGCTGGCCCGGATCGCGGTGGAGTCAGGCGCTCGCCTGGTCATCGTCAACGCCGATCCCACTCCCTACGACGAGCTGGCCACCGAGGTGATCCGCGACCCCATCGGCGTCGCCGTCCCCCGCCTCCTCGCCCGCCTCTCCCAGGAGTAACCCAGTCTCAGCTCCGTTCCCCCCGGCACCTGGGCCATCGCGACGGCCCAGGTGCCGGATCCCCTGACTTTCCCTACCGGGGTCGCGATCGCGACGCCTTCTGGCCCTGACCGACTTCCACGGCGCCCGCGCCCAGGGAAGCGGTTCGAGAAATTCCAGGCGGTTGCCGTGAGGATCTTCACCGTGGAAGCGGCGCATGCGACCCGGGTCTGGCCGGCTCCCGTCAGAGCGGCAGCGGGATGCGGTCGAAGAACCAGTACAGGCTGACCGCCACGATGGGGACCGACAGCGCGGCCACCGCCCAGCGGGACGCGGAGGTCCGGCGCAACAGCACCAGTAGCGGGAAGAGCACCGCGATGATCGCGAGCTGCGTCAGCTCGATGCCGACGTTGAAGCTCAGGAGCGACAGGAGCAGCTCCCATGACCCGCTCTCGTTGATGTCCAGCGCGCCCGCGAAGCCCAGCCCGTGCACCAGGCCGAAGGCGAAGACGATCGGCAGCCGCCATTTGCCCAGTTTGTCATCCTCGTGGCCCAGGAGGTTGGCGAGCGCCACAACAATGATCGACGCCGCGATGATCGGCTCGACGATCTCTCCCGGGACGTCCACGACTCCCATCGCCGCCAGGAGGAACGTGATGCTGTGGGCGACCGTGAAGGCGGAGGCCGTGACGACGACGTCGCGGAGGCGGCGGGCGCCGATGAGCAGGGCGATCAGGAAGAAGATGTGGTCGAGGCCGAGCACCAGATGCTCGGCGCCGAGCAGGAAGAACTCCCCGATCTGATCCGAGGCCCGGCGCTCGCCGATCCGCAGCGTCGGGTCCTTGGCGACCAGGACCGCGGAGCCCTTCGTACCGTCGAGCTCGTACCGGACGAGCGTCTCCGTGTTGTGGACGAAGCTCTCGGCGTCGGGGAACAGCGCGCTTGAGATCGCGTGGGCTCCCCCGGCCTCGCCCTCGCAGGCGTAGGCGTAGGTCAGCACCGCGAAGGCCGCCTTGTCGCGGACGTGTACGTCCGCGTCGCCCACCATCGTGGGCGCGCACGGCCTGTCGTCGTACGCCACGGCGAAGCGGCCCGTGACGTAGTCGGTCACGGCGTCGCGGTTGATCGTGAGCTGGCGGAGCTGCTCGGTCCGCGCCTTCGCCTCGTAGGCCTCCGCGTAGAGCCAGGCCGACTTCATGAGGAGGTCGTACTCGAGGTCGAGCACGACCCTGACGTCCGCGCCCGTGCCGGTCACCTCGGCGTGGGCGCTCGTGGTCGCTTCGTGCGCCGCCGCAGGAGCGGGGTGCACCAGGTCGGCCAGCACGCCGCCGAGAATGACGGCGAGGATGACGGCGGACAGCCAGCGCCTGCGGGGCATGTCTCGTTTCTCCAGTTCGGGGGTGAATGCCGCCCCGGACTCGGTCCGGGGCGGCGGCGATTGGTCAGCGGTTGGCGGTCAGCGGTCGAACCAGCGGTACATGGGCGAGTTCGGTCCCCACGTGCCCGGGCGGCCGTGCTTGTCCTTCGTGACGAAGATGCTCGGCTCGGAGGCGGTCATGCCGCCGCCGGTGGAGCGTGCCGTGACGAACCAGGCGTAGGCCGTGTCCTCCTTGAGCCGGTTCCAGGTCACCGAGGCGACCTGACCTGAGGCGACCGTGCTCTTGCCGATGGTCCGGGTGGGCTTGTAGAGCGCCAGCGAGTCGGTCTGGAAGCTCGTCGTACGGGAGGTGAGATCGACCGGCAGCACCATGTTGTCCTCGAGCCCGTTGTAGCGGTGCAGCGGGTCGAACTCCATGGCTCCGAAGTCGTTGAGCAGCGGGGAGTAGGTGTCCACGCTCAGCTCCGCCCGCTTGACGTTGAACTGCAGCAGCCGGAAGAAGCTCGCGCCGAACTGGAGCTGGTCGGCCGGGTTGTATCCGCCGATCTCGGTGAGCCCGAGACGGTCGGCCGACACCGTGTAGAACTGGTAGTCCGCCAGCAGCTCGACGACGCCGTTGCCGACCTGGCCCACCTTGGGCTTCACGTTGGTGCCCACGCCGTGCTCGTGTCCGGCGAGGATGAGGAAGACGTTCGCGTTCTTCTCGACCACCGTCTTGTAGAGCATCGAACCGTCGGGGGCGGAGAATCCGGCGCCGCGCCCGTCGGGGTTGGTGCTCGGCACGAGGTAGTCGTGCGAGAGCAGGATGCCGTTGCGGTTGGGGAACTTCTTGAAGACGGAGTCGGCCCATTCGGCCTCCTCCCTCGTCACGCCGTACGACAGGCCGACCACGACGAAGTCCAGTCCGCCCGCCGAGAACAGGTCGTAGTGGTTCTGGTTGTCGCCTTCCTTCCACGGGCCGCCGTACTTGGCGTGCTGCCAGCCCTGCGACACTGTCTGGTACCGGCCCGGGCCGTAGTACTTGTTGTATATGGCGTCCGGCCCGTCCTCGGTGCCCGACTGGTTGTCGTGGTTGCCGGCGATCACACCGTTCGGGATGTTCGCGTCGTCCAGCACGCGCTGCTGCTTCGAGGACACCTCGAACTCGCCGACGACCTGCCGCTGCGTGGCCTCGTCGGCGGGCTTGCGGATGTTGTTCTCGATGATGTCGCCGGTGTGCGCGACGTACGAGATCTTGCGCGCGTCCTTGTTCGCCGTGATCCAGTCTACGACGCCGGCGTAGGCGGACTCCCACACCGCGCGCTCCTCGGCGGTCTCCTGCTCCACCGCGCCCTCGGAGATGTACTGCGTGTCGGTGTAGTGGACGATCGAGAAGTCGTACGTGGCGGGGTCGGCGAAGCCGTTCGGGTCGCCGGGCTCGATGTCGTCGGCGAACGGGTCCTCGCCCGTCACCATGACGTGGACCTGCTGCTTGTCGACGTACTCCCCGTCGACGACGGCCGTGAGAACGGTCTTGCCGCCGGCGGCGCCCCGGGTGCTCGTCAGGAGGTCCCACGCCGTGGTCTTCGTGTTCCACACCCGCAGCGACGCCAGGCGCTCGGGGTCGATGGCGCCCTCCCAGCGCAGGACCGGCGAGTCCACGTGGCCCTTCACCTGGACGTCGTACCGCTGGTAGATCAGGTCCCGGCCGGCGGGCGCGTCGAGGGTCCTGCCGTCGGCGGGATCGAGCCCGTCGGTCTTGACGCGCCTCTCGCCCGGGATCCGCAGGGTCGTGGGGACGGACGGGGCCGTGCCCTGGAACACCTCGTCCGGAGTCAGGATCTCGGCCTCGGAGAACGTCGCCGTCACCTTGCCGCCGTCGGGTTCGGCCACCTTCGCCGAGAGCCTGACGGGATCCGACACGTTGGTGGTCCCCACCGCCGGGGTCAACTCGGTGGGGATGTCCGGGATGCCCGCGGATTCGAACACGATCTCGCGGGTCAGGGTGTTGCCGAGCCCGTCGGTGCCGGTCACGGCCAGGGTGTGCTTACCGGCCTTCAGGCCCGGGCCCACCTGGGCGCCCAGGGCGATCGGCCGACCGTCGAGCTTGACGTCCGGCCCGGACACGACGCTGGAGGCGTCCTCGATCTTGACATCCAGCACGACCGAGGCGGTGATCTTCTTGTTCGCGGCCGGGACGCTCTTGACGACCTGCGGCGCGGAGTTGTCGGTGATCAGGAGGCGGGTGGCGATCTCACCCGTGGTCGACTTCGCGGCCAGGGTGTGCTTGCCGTCCTTGAGGGCGGTGGTGTCGAGGTCCGCGCGCAGGCCGCGGGCCGGAGCGTCCACGAGGAACTCGAGGTCGATCTCGGTCAGCGGGTTCACGGTGTCGCCGCAGTTGCCGTCGCCCATGCCGTACGAGGCCTTGAGCATCTGGCCGGTTGCCGTGCCCTGCGCCGGGGTGAGGGCGATGTTCGAGATCGTGAAGTCGTCGCGGTTGTTGCCGCAGGACGTCGGGAAGGTGCCGGTCACGAAGTCGACCGTGTTCCAGCCGGGCACGAGGAACTCGTTCGGGATCGTGAGGTCGACGCGCCGGCTCACGAAGTCGCCGTCGAGCACGACCTTCTGGCCGTTGACGAGCACGAAGTTCTGGTAGCGCGCCTCGATCGAGTTGGTGGCCACGTTGAAGCTGAGGGTCGCGTTGCCCGAGCCGAGCGTCTCGATGACGTGCGCCGCCGGGGCGTCGATCGTGTAGCGCAGCTCGGCCTCGCGGAGGAGGGTCTGGTTGTCGCCGCAGGCGCCGTCGCCCATGGCGTACGACGGTTTGATGTCCTGGCCGGTCACGGTGGCGCCGTCGAGGGCGAGATCGAGGTTCGCGATCGCGAAGTCGTCGCGGTTGTTGCCGCAGGACTCCTTGAGGTCTCCGGTGACGACCTTGATCGTGTTGTCGCCGGGCACCAGGAACCGGGCCGGGACCGCGACGGTCACGCGCCGGCTCACCCAGGAGCCGCCCAGGTCGATGCGCTTGCCGTTGACGAGCAGGAAGTTGTCGAACCTGTCGTCGATCGAGTCCGCGCCCACGTCGAAGCCGAACACCGCGGCGCCGTTGCCGAGCGTGGCCTTCGTGGCGGGTTCGGCGTCGTCGACGGTGAGGGAGTCGACGCCGCCCTCGCCGGCGGCCGGGACCATGGCGAAGATCGGCTTGGTGCCCGCCACGAGCGTGCCGTCCACGGGCATCAGCCGCGGCGCCCCGGCCGGAGCGTTGTTCACGGTCACGGTGTTCTTGACCGTCACCCTGGCCGCGGTGGTGGCGGTGATGACGTGCTCGCCGTTGGCGAGCGTCGTCGTGTCCACGTCCGCGGTGAGGCCCGTGGTGCCCTGCGGGTCGGACTGGACGAAGAACCTGAGCGTGGCGCGCGTCAGCAGCGAGGTGTTCGTGCCGCAACTGCCGTCGCCGAAGGAGAGGGTGTAGGGGTTGTCCTCGCCGTCCGCGACCTCACCGAGCAGTTCGAGGCCCACCTCCGACAGCACGAAGTCGTCGTAGTTCTGGCCGCAGGAGGACGCGATCGTGCCGACGACGATCTCAACGGTGTTCTCACCCTTGACCAGGCGCTCGTTCGGGATCTCCATGGTCGCCCGCTCGTTCACGTGGTCGCCGATGTCGATCCGGTGCTCGCCGTTGACGAGCACGTAGCTGTGGTACTGCGCCTCCGTCGAGTTCGAGCCGACGTCGAAGCTGAGCTTGGAGACGCCCACGGTCCGGGTGGCGTTGAGTGCGGTGCCGTCGACGGCGAGTTTCGTGACGCTGTCACCGGCCGTGGTCGGGACCGCCACGACCTTTGCCGTGCCCTCGAGGTACGAACCGCTGACGGGGGTGAGCGTCGGAGGGTTCTGGGAACTGGTCGGCGTCGGGCTGGGCCGTCCCCGATCTCGTTCCCCCGGCTGCGGGTCAGCGTACGCCGCCGTCACCAGGCTGCTCACGAGCAGCACCGCGACAGCGGCGGCCGCGGCGAGACGTCCTCGGCTCCGTAAGCCACCGAATAATTTTTGTGCTGCCCTCGGCTGCATCGGGTGCGGTCCCTCCTATTGCGTTCATAAGCACCGATCAAGTGGCTTGCTCTCGGGCGGAAACTTTGGATCGCACGAGTGAACGCTGTGCATGGAGAGACTGAAGAGAAGAGGAAATATCAAATCATTCTGACCATCTGTCATGAGACAGGAGTAAATAGGCCACAAATCGGCCAATAGCCATGCATCAGAGTGCGGAGACGAGGGGAGCACGCCTCCGCAGGAGCGGCACCGCCGGCCGGGACCGGGCTGGACCAGGGGTGCCAAAATGCCCAATCAGAGGTCAAGACCAACGCCCAATTCTTGGCATTCGCCTGCTTACCGGACAAGTATCGGCAGAGGAGAATTAAGAGCGGCATTTAGGGATAAATAGGACTTTCCATCCACGCGTCGAGAGGATTCGATGATGATCACCATCGACATTCCCATCTGGGCCGCCCGCCTGCGCGCACAGCGGCGTGCCCACCTGTGGAGCCGGCGGGAGCTCGGGAAACAGATGGCCGACGCCTCGGACGAGTCGACTCGTGATCGTCTGCCTGGCCAGGAGGATCTCGCGGGGATGGTCCGTTCGTGGGAGGCCGGGGAGCGGAGACCCGACGAACTGCACGCGGAACTGCTCTGCCGGGCGTTCTGCACCGATGAGACGGACCTGTTCGTCGGGGACGCGGCGGGCACGACGCTCTGGCACCACCTGACGGGCATTCCCCTGATGACGGAGAGCTTCTCGGCCGAAGAGGAGGAGCGCACCGGCCGGGCGATCGAGGATCCCCGGCGGGCCGACGACCAGACCGCGGCCTACTTCGCGACGATCCTGCGAACCTACGCCCTGATGGACCATCACCCGGCCGACCTGGCCGACGCCCTGTCCCCGGTCTTCGACACGATCGAAGGGCTGCACCGCGACGTCGGATCCGGCATCCGTCAGGCATTGCTCCTGCTCAGCTCGCAGGATGCCGACCTGGTCAGCCGCATGCACTACGAGGCCGGCAATCTCAGCGAGGCGCTGGCGTGGTCCGACCGCGCCCTGACGGCGGCGCACCGGGCCGGCGACGAACACCTCGTGGCGTACGCGCTCGCCCACCGGGCCGGCCTCCGGGACACCCGGGACAACCCCGGCGAGGTGATAGACCTCGCCGTCGCCGCCCGCGAACGCGTCGCCCCGCCCGCGCCGCTGGACGCGATGGCCCGCCGTCACGAGGCCCAGGGCCACGCCATGGCCGGAGCCGAGGACATGTGTCATCGCCGCCTGGAGGAGTCCGCGGAGTCACCCGAGACCCCGGACGACGACCTGCCCTACCTGGTCGACTACCCCGCCGGGCTTCCCAACGCGCTGGCCGCCGGGTGCCTCATCGAGCTTCATCATCCCGCCGACGCGATCGAGATCCTGGAGCGGGACCTGCGGGGAGCCCCGGCGGGCTACACGACGGCCTACACCATGGCCCGTCTCGCCCATGCGTACGCCGACGCGTACGAGAGAGAGCGTTCGGCCGCGATCGCTCGCGAGGCCTTCGACCTGTCGCGGCGGACCGGTGCGACCCGGGCCCTGCAGGAGCTCAACCTCATCCAGGACGACCTCCACCGGCGGGTGCACCCGCACTAACGGTGCCGGACGTCCCGCGCCGGGCAGAGAGGTCGCCCGTCCTCAGGAAAGCGGTCATCAGGGAAGCGGTTCGAGAAATTCCAGGCGGTTGCCGTGGGGATCTTCACTGTAGAAGCGGCGCATCCCCGGGAAGTCGTCATCGAAGGCGACCGGATAACCGGCCTCGTTCAGACGCTTGGCCCACCGGTCGATGTCGCGGACCAGGAGACCGGGATGCGCCTTGCGCGCGGGACGGAAGTCGGCTTCGACGCCCAGGTGCAACTCGATGCCGTGCCCGCGGAACCAGCACCCGCCGCGTACGGCGAGGGCGGGTGGTTTCGGGATCTCCGCCAGGCCGAGCACACCTTCGTAGAAGTCCCGCAGGGCGGGCTCGCTACCGGGGGGACAGGTCAGCTGGACATGATGCAACATCGCAACTCCTCACATATATCTTGATATGAAGATACATATGATCTCGCGCGATGGGCAGAGGACCTGGTGTCCCATCTCTGCCCCACCGGCCGCGTGAGGGGTCTCCCGGCGTCTCCAGCCGACAGGGTTGACGTTCACGCTGTACCTCCTTGCGGAAGGACGATGAACACGTGCGAATGACGGTGATCGGGTGTGGCCATCTGGGCGCGACGCACGCGGCCTCGATGGCGGAGATCGGCCATGAGGTGGTCGGCGTGGACATCGACGAAAGCAAGATCGCTATCTTACGGTCGGGGCGGTCCTGGTTCCACGAGCCGGAGCTGGATGAGATGCTCGCCCGGCACGTCGCCTCAGGGCGTCTGCGGTTCACCACCGACTTCGCCGAGGCGGGCGAGTTCGGGGAGACGCACTTCCTCGGGGTCTCCACTCCCGGCATGGCCGACCGGGACGACTACGACCTGTCGCAGGTGTTCGCCGCGGTGCGCTCTCTCGCCCCGCACCTGCACCGGCCCTGCGTGATCGTCGGCAAGTCCACGGTGTCGGTCGGCACCACGGCGGCGACCCAGGCACTGGTCCGGGAGCTGGCCCCGGCGGGAGACGACGTCGAAGTCGCCTGGAACCCCGAGTTTCTCCGGGAGGGACACGCGGTGCGGGACACGCTGCGCCCCGACCGCATCGTCGCCGGAGTCGCCTCCGCGCGGGCGGAGGAGAGGATCCGCGAGGTGTACGGGCCCATCACCGACGCCGGGGTCCCGCTGGTCGTCACCGACCCGGCCACCTGCGAACTCGTCAAGGGAGCGGCGAACGCCTTCCTGTCGATGAAGATCTCCTTCATCAACGCGATGGCGGACGTCTGCGAAGCCTCCGGTGCCGACGTCTCCGAACTCGCCGACGCCATCGGCCTGGACTCACGGATCGGCAGGGCGTACCTGGACGCCGGCATCGGCTACGGCGGCGGCTGCCTGCCCAAGGACACCCGCGCCTTCGCCGCCCGTGCCCACGAGCTCGGCGTGGACTGTGCGGCGGACCTGCTTCGCGCGGTCGATCGGATCAACGCCGGCCGCCGGGACCGGGTGGTGGAGATGGCCGTCAAGGCGTGCGGCGGCGATGCGTCCGGCCGCCGTGTCGGCGTGTGGGGTGCGGCCTTCAAGGTGGGCACCGACGACGTGCGTGACTCCCCCGCCCTCGACGTCGCGGCCCGGCTCCACGCGCTCGGGGCGACGGTCACGGTCTACGACCCGATGGCGGTGAAGAACGCTCACGCCGTCCACCCGCAGCTCGGCTACGCCGACGAGGCCCTGACCGCCGCCGCCGGAGCCGACATCCTGCTGACCATGACCGCCTGGCCGGAGTTCCGGGCCATCGACCCCGGCGCGGTGTCCGAGGTCGTGAACCAGCGGGTCCTGATCGACGCCCGCAACGCCGTCGAGGTGCCCCGATGGCACGAGGCCGACTGGACGCTGCACCGGCTCGGCCGCACGTAGCGCTCCGGGCCTCCCCTCCATCCGAGCCGGGATTCGAGCTCCTCGGGAGCCGGGTCGAAACCACGAAGGAGACAGCACATGTCAGACACGGCAGGCACGGAGCCGGTGACCGAGCTGGACGCCCGGTTCAGCAGCGACGGCGCGACCCCGACGGGGTGGATCCAGGCGCGTGACCAGTTGGAGAACGCGGAGATCTACTGGCTGTCGACGGTGCGCCCCGACGGACGGCCGCACGTCACCCCGTTGCTCTCGGTCTGGCTGGACGGCGCCCTGTACTTCTGCACGGGCTCGGAGGAGCGCAAGGCCAAGAACCTCGCGCGCAACCCGTACTGCGTCCTGACCACCGGACGCAACGCTCTCGGCGAGGGCCTCGACCTCGTGGTCGAGGGCGAGGCCACGAAGGTGAGCGACCACGCCAGGCTCCAGCTCGTCGCCGACATGTACGAGTCGAAGTACGGCAGCGACTGGCACTTCGACGTACGCGACGGCGCCTTCCACGGCGAGGGCAGCAAGGCCCTGGTGTACGAGGTCGTCCCCGTGGTCGTCTTCGGCTTTGGCAAGGGCGACGAGTTCAGCCAGACCCGCTGGCGTTTCTGAGGGAGGGACCGACCGGTCATCCGGCCTGCCCGTGATGTCGTCGAGGCGCTGCCGGTGGCACGATGCCGATCGGACATCGTGCCCGCTCGGCCTGCCCCTGACCTCGATCCACGGCATGCGAGGTCACGGGCATCAGGGGCGTACGGGCCCGGACGGGCGCAGCCGTCCGGGCCCGAACGCCTGCCGATCAGTGGCCGTGGTGCTTGAGGTGGTAGCTCTTGGGCAGTTTGAGGTCGCGGTCGGCCATGACCTCGCGCAGCCGGTCCGGGTAGTCGGTGATGATGCCGTCCACGCCGGCGTCGATCATCGCGTTCATCGTCGGCTTGTCCTCGACGGTCCACGGGATCACCTTGATGCCCAGGCGGTGCGCCTCGTCGACCAGCTTCTTGGTCACGTAGGGCTTGTACGCGGGGTCGGTCACCATGCCGCCCTCGGGGGTGCCGGGCAGCGGTGAGAACGCCGAGGCTCCGAAGGACTTGATGGCCTTCAGCGGGTCGCCGCCGAAGTCGTCGAGGTCGATCCCGCCGAGCCACACCTCGAGGCCGGGCACGCCGTCGTAGACCGGGTTGGTCAGCGCCACCAGGGGCAGCCGCGGCTCGACCTGGCGCATGCGCATGAGGGCGCCCCAGTCGAAGCTCTGGATGGTGACCTGCTTCAGCATCCCGGCCTTGCGGATCTCCTCCGCCGCGACCTGGACGAACTGCTCCCGCGGTGCCGTCTCCGTCGGGGCGCCCGCCTCGAACTTGGTCTCGATGTTCATCATCACGTCTTTGGCGTGATAGTCCTTGACCAGGTCGAAGACCTCACTCAGCAACGTCATGCGCGCCTTGGGCGCCGGGCGCTGCCCGGGAAACTCCGGCAGCGTCTGCGAGCCGCAGTCCATGGTCCTGATCTGCTGGACGGTCAGGTCCTTGATGAACTTCCCCACGTAGGGGAACTGGGGATCACCGGCGGAGACCGGCCCGGTGTCCTTGCACTTGCGGCCGTCGATCTTCCGGTCGTGCGAGACGACCGCCTTGCCGTCCTTGGTGATCGCGATGTCCAGCTCCAGGGTGCTCACCCCGAGCTCGAGCGCGTTCGCGAAGGCGGGCAGCGTGGACTCCGCCACCAGAGCGGCTCCGCCCCGGTGCGCCTGAAGGTCGAAGTCACGCTTGGGCTGGTCGTGGTGACCGCCTCCGGGCCGACCGTGGTGGCCGTCTCCGGGCCGACCGTGATCGCTGTCCGCCGAGGCCATCCCCGGCAGCGCCGCCATCGCCCCTCCGAGTGCCGCGACCGCCGCGACCTTACGCCATGCACGCATGTGCTTTCCGCCCCCCTGCGAGTTGCTTCTGCGGTACGGCCGGGCAGGGATCGCCCGGCCGCCGTCAAAGATCCGGGAGCGGTGCGACGGGCGGGCATACAGAAGTTGCAATTGGGACAAAAGTTGCATGAATGGACGAAAGAAGACAGGGATCAGCTCACCGTCCGCCGCGATGGCAACCTCAAGCTCCTAGCGGTCGGCCAGGAGTTTGCTCAGGTGACGTAGCTGCTCCTCCACCTGGAAGGGACCGCCGCCCTCGTGGTTGTTCCACGGCCAGACGGTGATCTCCTTCGGCCCCTGCCAGTGGTTGTAGGCGCCGAACACCGTGGACGGCGGGCAGATGTCGTCCATCAGCGCCACCGAGTACAGCGCGGGGACCTGGCCGCGGGCGGCGAAGTTGAGGCCGTCGAAGTAGGCCAGCGTGCGAAACACCCGCTCGGGCGCGCCGCGCTGAGAGGACAGGTAGCGGACGATCTCCTGATAGGGGTCGCGGTCGGTGATCTCCACGGCCCTGCGGAAGTGGGTGAGGAACGGCACGTCGATCAGGGCGGCCCGCACGTCGGGCCGGAGCGCGGCGACGGCCTGGGCGATGCCGCCGCCCTGGCTGATGCCCGTCACCACGATCGCCTCGGCGTCGACCGCCGGGTGGCCGGCCGCCACGTCGACGGCGCGCGCCGCGTCGGTGAACACCCGCCGGTAGTAGTAGGTGTCGGGGTCCAGGATGCCCCGGGTCATCATCCCCGGCGCGTGCGGCGCGCTGCCGGTGTGCGGGTCGGCGGTGGCGCCCGGCTGGTTCACGTTCGCCGCGCCCTGGCCGCGGGTGTCGACCACCAGCGTGGCGTAGCCGGCCGACGGCCAGGTCAGGTGATCGTGGGCGAATCCCCGGCCTCCGCTGTAGCCGATGTACTTCACCACGCACGGCAGTGGGCCCTCCGCGCCCCGCGGGACCAGGAACCAGGCGCTCACCCGGTCGCCGCCCCAGCCGGCGAAGGAGGTGTCGTAAACCTCGACGGCGGTCAGGGGGATGTCGTAGGGCGTGAACGTGGGGGCCAGGTCGTGCTCGGCGGCCTCGGCCAGGGTCCTGGACCAGAAGGCGTCGAAGTCGGCCGGCTCCTCACGCTCGGGCAGGTAGTCGCGGAGTTTCTCCAGGGGAAGGTCGAACAGCGACACAGCGATCTCCAAGCTGTAGAGGGTCCTGACATTTCACATCATCAGCTAGTGAAAGCGCCATCCGGGGCACGCGGTCGCGACGCCGATGGTCGCGGATAGCCCGCTCACGATCACCCGGGCGAGCACACGCGGCGCGATGGTCCCCACCGACCTGCCCGGGCTCGATGTGAAGATCGGCCTAACGGCCGCCCGGCGTGCGACGCCGGTGATAATGAACCCGCCACCGCGCGTCCGGCGCGACGACGGCTCGTTCACGAACTGGTGAGGTTCCCTTGGCCACCGTACTGATCACCGGCGCCGCCGGAAGAGTCGCCGGGCAGCTCCGTCCCGGTCTGGAGGGGCTCGACCTGCGGGTGACCGACAGGCGTGACGTCCAGGGCTGGGACGGCGCCGAGGTCGTCGTCGGCGATCTGTCCGATCCCGCGTTCGCGGCCAAGGCCGTCGACGGCGTCGACGCCGTGGTCCATCTGGCCGCCTCTCCCAACCCCTCCGCCCCGTGGGCCGACCTGCGGAGCCCGAACGTCGACACGGTCGCCACCGTGCTCGACGCCGCCCTGGCCGCGGGCGTCGCGAAGGTCGTCCTGGCCACGTCGGTGCACGTCATGGGCGGCTACGTACGGCCGGGCGGGGCGGTCGTCGATCCGTCGTGGCCGGCCCGTCCGTGCTGCCGGTACGGCGCGACCAAGGCCTTCGCCGAGGCGTACGGCTCCGTGGTCGCCGCGTCGGGCGGCACCTCGGTCGTCTGCCTGCGGCTGGGCCTGTGCCGGCAGACACCGACGACCACGAGCAACATCGCCGAGTGGCTCGCACCCGCCGACCTGCAACGGCTGGTCCGCGCGGCGCTGGCGGCCGAGGTGCGCTATGGCGCCTACTTCGGGGTCTCGGCCAACACGCGCCGCCTCTTTGACCTCTCCAACGCCCGCGCCGACCTCGGCTACGAGCCCCTGTTCGATTCCGAGGTGTTCGCCGATGAGGTGCGGCCGGGCCCGGCGGGCCTGTGCACGGTGACGCACTCCGCGCCCCCGCCCGTCTGACCCCGCGTCTCACGCTCGCTCTCGGCAGACCATGTCTTCGGCCGGGGTCACGGCCTCGTTGATCTTTCCCTTGGCATGCGTCCGTCCGTGGTTCTCGCGGAGGAGGCGAAACTCCACGATGAAGGTTCAGCCGAATATCGAAATCTTAGGAATTTTGACGCTTCCTTGACGCTTGGCGAGACCGGCCCCTACATTCCACTGAACAGGTCTAGACAGGTGGGTTTCATGGTCGGTAAGCAGGTCGGACAGGAAAGCGAGCCGTCCGGTGGCGCGGGCGGACGGCAGCTCAAGATCGAGGTGCAGGGGCTCGACGTGATCGGCGACGCCGATCGCAAGGGCCGTCCGCGACAGTTGTTCTGGCCGTGGTTCGGCGCCAACGTCTCGGTCCTCGGGCTGAGCTACGGCTCCTTCGCCCTCGGTTTCGGGATCTCCTTCTGGCAGGCGCTCACGGCCGGGATCCTGGGAATCGTCTTCTCCTTCCTGCTCTGCGGCTTCATCTCCGTGGCGGGCAAGCGGGGGTCGGCTCCGACCATGGTGCTGAGCCGGGCGGCGTTCGGAGTGCGCGGCAACCGGCTGCCGTCCGCGATCTCATGGATCCTGACGGTGGGCTGGGAGACGGTGCTCACCGCGCTGGCGACGCTGGCGACGGCGACGGTGTTCGAGCGGCTCGGCTGGGGAGGCGGCACCTCCACGAAGGTCGGCGCCCTGATCGTGGTGACCGCCCTGATCGTGGTCGGCGGCGTCATGGGATTCGACCTGATCATGCGGATGCAGACGGTCATCACGGTCGTGACCGGTGTGCTCACGGTGGTCTACATCGTCCTGGTCCTCGACCACATCAGCTGGGAGGCCGTCGCCTCGGTCCCCTCGGGCTCGGCCCAGGAGTTCATCGGCGCCCTGGTCTTCATGATGACCGGGTTCGGCCTCGGCTGGGTCAACGCGTCCGCCGACTACTCCCGCTACCTGCCGAGGAGGTCGTCGGGCGCGGGAGTGGTGGGCTGGACGACCTTCGGGGCGTCCGTCGCGCCGATCGTGCTGCTGGTGTTCGGCCTGCTGCTGGCCGGCTCGTCCGCGCCCCTCAACGAGGCGATCGCAAAAGACCCGATCGGGGCACTGACCACCATCCTGCCCACCTGGTTCCTCGTCCCCTTCGCCCTCGTGGCCGTCCTGGGCCTGGTCGGGGGCGCCGTGCTCGACATCTACTCCTCCGGTCTGGCGCTGCTGGCGACCGGCCTGCGGGCACCGCGCTACGTCGCCGCCCTGATCGACGGCGTGCTCATGATCGCGGGAACGGTCTACATCGTTTTCATCACCGACGACTTCCTCGGCCAGTTCAGCGGGTTCCTGACCACCCTCGGCGTCCCGGTCGCCGCGTGGTGCGGCATCATGCTGGCCGACCTCCTGCGGCGCCGCCGCGACTACGACGAGATCGACCTCTACCGCCCCTCGGGCCGGTACGGAGACGTCCAGCTCCGATCCATCGCGGTCATCGTCGTCGGCACGGTCCTCGGATGGGGCCTGGTCGTCAACACGTCCGCGAGCTGGCTGGAGTGGCAGGGCTACCTGCTCGATCCTCTCGGGCTCGGCGGCAAGTCCGGTTCCTGGGCCTTCGCCAACCTGGGGGTGCTGCTCGCCCTCGTCGTGGGGTTCGCCGCCACGTGGGCGCTCAACCGATCCAGCGTGCGCGCCCAGGAGGCCCTGGCGCCGGCGGGACCCGGCGCGGCCCCGGTGGAGGCGGGCCGGCTGTGAGCACTCCGTACGCACCGGGCACCGATCCGGACGGTCCGCAGAGCGCACCGTGGCTGGCGGTCATCGACATGCAGAAGGTCTTCGGCGAGCCCGGCAGCCAGTGGTTCGCCCCCCGATTCGCCGAGACGGTCGGCCCGATCGGGAAACTGGTCGCGGCGTTCGGCCCCCGGGTCACCTTCACCCGTTTCATCACCCCCGAGAATCCTCGCGGCGCCTGGGCGAAGTACTACGCGCAGTGGCCGTTCGCGCTGCGACCCCCGGAGTCGGAGATCTACCAGCTGGTCGACGACCTCGCCCCCGTCGCGGGCCCGACGCTGGACGCCACGACGTTCGGCAAGTGGACCCCGGAGTTGGCCGCCAGCGTCGGTGACGGCGGGCGGCTGCTCCTCGCGGGCGTGAGCACCGACTGCTGCGTGCTGTCCACCGCCCTCGCCGCCGCCGACGCCGGCGTCGAGGTCCAGATCGTCGCCGACGCGTGCGCCGGCGTCAGCGACGCCGCCCACCGGCAAGCCCTGGACGTCATGCGGCTCTACGGCCCGCTCATCCAGGTGGTCACCGTGGCCGACGTCCTGGGGCAGGACGCCGAGGTCCCGAGCCGGTACGCGGCCCCGCGTGATGCCGGCTCTCGCCCCGCGACGCCCACGGCGCCCGAGGAAAGGGCGGGTCCGTGAGCGGCACCGTGCACCTCAAGCACCGGCGGATCGCCGTCGCGCTGGAGAGGGAGATCCGTTCCGGCCAGGTCGAACGCGGGACCCGGCTGCCGGGTGAGCTCTCCCTCGCCCGGCGCTTCGGGGTCAGCCGCACCACCGTCCGCACGGCGCTCGCCGAGCTCAACGAAGCGGGCCTGATCTCCACGCGGACGGGCAAGGGGTCGTTTGTCATGTTCGACGGCCGCCCGCTGGACGACCGGCTCGGGTGGGCCCACGCGCTGGCCGCCCAGGGAGCGGAGACCCGGGTCCGGGTCCTCGCCATCACCGCCAGGCGGGATGATCGCCTCGCCGAACGCCTGAACCTGGACTCCCCCGAGGTGATCGTCGTCGAGCGTGTCCGCGAGATCGTCCCCCGGACCGTCGTCTCCTACGAGTGCAGTCGCGTTCCCGCGCTCGAAGGGCTGAGCGAGCTGCCCGGCCGGGGGCTGGGAGGCGACTCGCTGACCGAGGAGCTCGGTCGCGCCGGGCTGCACGCCGACCGCGGTGAGCAGAGGGTGCGCGGTCGCCGGATCGACGAGCGCGAGGCGGCCCTGCTCGGACGCGACGCGGGCGAGTGGTTCCTGAACACCGAGCGGACGAGCTGGACGGCCGGCGGCGCCTTCGTGGAGCACGTCGACAGCCTGCTCGACCCCGAACACTTCCAGCTCCTGCTCAACTTCAACGAAAGCGCCTCATGACGGACAGACAGTCGCGTGCCGCAGGTGCGCTCTACGGGCTCGCCATCGGAGACGCGCTCGGCATGCCGACGCAGATGCTGTCCCGCCCGCAGATCGTGGCACGATACGGCCCCTTCCTCGAAGGTTTCCAGGCCGCACCGCGAGACCATCCGCTCGCGGCGGGAATGCCCGCGGGCTCGATCACCGATGACACCGAGCAGGCCATGCTGGTGGCCGGGCTCATCATCGACGGAGACGGCGAGGCCGACGCGGCCGAGCTCGCCAGACGTCTCGTGACCTGGGAGGAGTCCATGCGCGCACGCGGATCGCTGGACCTCCTGGGCCCGTCCACCAAGCATGCGGTCTCCGAGGTGCTCGCCGGGACCGACGTCAACGAGGCGGGCCGGTCCGGCACCACCAACGGGGCCGCGATGCGGATCACCCCCGTCGGCATCGCCGTGGGACCCTCGGACCTCGACGCCCTTGTGGACCGGGTCGTCGAGGTGAGCCGTCTGACGCACAACACCGGGGTCGCGCTCGCGGGCGCGGCGGCCGTGGCCGCCGCCGTCAGCGCGGGAATCGACGGGGCCACCGTTCCTGAGGCCGTCCGGTTCGCCGAGGCCGCCGCCCGGCTCGCGGCCCGGCGCGGGCACTGGGTCGCCGCCGCCGACGTGGCCGCGCGCATCAGATGGGCGACCACCCTCGTCGAAGGGCTGTCCGCCGAGGAGGTCTGCGAGCGCGTCTACACGCTGGTGGGCACCAGCCTGGCCACCCAGGAGTCCGTACCCGCCGCCTTCGCGACCCTCTGGGCGTGCCAGGACGATCCGTGGCGGGCATGCCTGCTCGCTGCCTCGGTCGGCGGAGACTGCGACACCATCGCCGCGATGGCCGGTGCCGTCGGCGGCGCCTGCCACGGGGTGGAGGCCTTCCCCGCAGGCGCCCGCGACACCGTCACGCGCGTCAACGACCTGCGGCTGGACGACACCGCCGCCAGGCTGCTGACCCTGCGGGCGAAGAGCGCGCGAGGCGACCGTACCGCCCTTCGCGCCCCCGGCACGGAGGTGGGGCCGTGACTCCCCCGCCGCCTTTCACGACCCCGGCTCGGAGAGAGAACCGTGGCTTTCCCGTCGTCCTTCACGACCTCGACGCGGTGGGAGAACCGTGGTTTTCCCACCGCCCTTCACGACTCCGGCTCGGAGGGAGAAGCATGGCCCCCGCATCACCCTTCGTGACGACCCCGGCTCGGAGGTAGGGCCGTGGCTCCCGAATCCGGTCGGCTGCTGCACCTGGGCAACGTCGTCGTCGACATCGTCCTCGACGTCCCCGCGCTGCCGGAACGTGGCGGCGACGTGCTGGCCACCGGATCCGACACGACCACCGGCGGCGGGTTCAACGTGATGGTCGCCGCCGCGCGGCAGGGGCTGCCGGTCGTCTACGCGGGCGCCCACGGCACCGGTCCCCTCGGGGACAGGGCCAGAGCCGCCATGCTCGGCGCCGGGATCGAGATACGGCAGCGGCCGAAGGCCGGTCTCGACACCGGCTTTGTCGTCAGCATCGTCGACGCCGAAGGCGAGCGGACCTTCGTGACCAGCACCGGCGCCGAGGCCACGCTGACCGGCGAGGATCTCGACGCGATCCGTCCCGGCCCCCGTGACGTCGTCTACCTGTCCGGGTACGGCATGCTCCACCCGCCCAACCGGCGGGCCCTGATGGACTGGCTGCCCGGCGTCCACGACGACGTCACGGTCGTCTTCGACCCGGGTCCCCTGGTCCACCTCATCCCCGCGGACGTCACGCGTTCCGTCATGTCCCGGGCGGACTGGTGGAGCTGCAACGCCCGGGAGGCGACCAGAACCACCGGTCGAGACGATCCGGCGGCCGCGGCGGCCGAGCTCGCCCGGCTCACCGGGAGGCGCGGCGTCCTGGTCAGGACCGGTCCCGACGGATGCCTGGTCGCCGCGCGCGATGCCGCTCCCGTCCACGTGCCGGGGTTCGACGTCCACGCGGTCGACACGAACGGGGCGGGTGACACCCACACCGGGGTCTTCGTCGCCGCGATCGCCACCGGTGCGGACGCGATCGACGCGGCCCGGACCGCGAACGCGGCCGCGGCGCTGTCGGTCACCTCTTACGGTCCCGCCACGGCGCCGACCGCGGCGGAACTGGCGCGGTTCGTCGCCGATCGGCCCGCCGGAATATTCGGTGGTCGCGCGTGAGGAGCGGATGTGAGGATGGCGCCATGTTCACGATGTCCTCCTGCGCGGCCGATGATCCGAGCTTGCTCGCCCTGATCGACGAGATGACGACCGAGCTAACTCCCGTCGCGGCGCGCACCCTCCGGGCGACGTCATGAGCCCCGGCGTCCACGTGCGCCGGGACCGGTCCGGCGACGCGGAACGGATCGCGGAGGTCTTCCTGGCCGCACGCGGGCAGATGACCTACCTGCCGGACCTGCACACCGACGAGGAGACCCGGGCCTGGATCTCCCACATCATGATTCCCGGCCACGAAGTATGGGTGGCCGAACAACACGGCCAGATCGCCGGATTCGCCGCACTGAACATCCACTGGCTGGAACACCTCTACGTCGCACCCGACGCCCAGGGCCACGGCATCGGCACCGCCCTGCTCACCCAGGCCAAAAAAGCACGGCCCAACCTGCTCATCCTGCACGTGTTCCAGCAGAACACCGGCGCCCGCCGCTTCTACGAACGACACGGCTTCACCCTGACAACCCTCGGAGACGGCAGCGACAACGAGGAGAAGGTCCCCGACGCCCGCTACGACTGGCGGGGTACCGGCGAACCGCGATAGCTCAACGTCATCAACGCCGAAGCTCGGCGGGGCGTTTATGGGCCAGGCGCCGGCCGAGCCGCTGCATGGGCAGCTCGACGAATCTGTACGTCAGCCAGCTGATCCCGCAGATGGCGGCGATGGCCGTGAGACCGAGGCCGAGCTGGACGATCTCCGGGAACCTCCGTGGTTCGCCGACCACGAGGATGAAGAACCGCAGTAGCGGCACGTGCAGCATGTACACCGAATAGCTGATCAGTCCCAGCCAGGCCAGGGGGTACGGCAGACGCCGGTTGCGCAGCGCCATGAAGCCCGCGAACGTGCCACCGGCCAGGACGACGGTCATCAGGTTGGCGGGGCCGTTGATCGTCACCGGCTTCATGAAGGGTGTCAGGCAGATCAGGAAGGTGACGCCCAGGACGGGCCAGAGCCCCGAACCCTGGCCCTGCTCCCATCGGTAGACAACCGTGCCGGTGAACATGACCGCCAGGATCATCGCCCCCTGCCAGGGCACGCGGCTGCCGATCGAGACGAGGGTGACGGCGAGCGCACCGAGGACGAGTGCTCCCGTCACCCGGACCGCCCTGGGCCCGAACAGTACGCAGCTCAGAGAGGCCAGGATCACCACCAGCACGACGATCGGCACGATCGGCCCGCTGAGCAGTCCCCGCATCGGCAGGACGAATGCCACCAGCACCGACAGCAGCGCGAACGAAACGGCGAACAGTCCGCTGCGCCTGTGCACGCCGGTCACGAACAGCGCCGTGACCAGGAGATAGAAGACCATCTCGTAGGAGAGCGTCCACATCGGTTCGGTGAACGCCCACGAACCGGTGACCTCCATCAGCATCGTGAGGTGGCTCAAGGGGTCGATGTTCGCACGGAGCGGCTGGATCGGGGCCGCCAGGAGAACGATGAAAATGGTCAGGATATAAAGAGGATAAAGACGAAAAACTCTACTGATCCAAAATGCCCGCACATCGCCCCTGCGCTCCAGCGAGGCGGGAATGATGTAACCGCTGACCAGGAAAAACACCAGAACGCCATAGATTCCGAGATTGAACCAGGTTGGCCGCAGCTGAGGCAGGAAGCGGTAGGTCATGTGCTCAAGGAGTACGGCCGTCGCACCGAGCCCACGCAAGGCGTCGAGCCATGCATAGCGGGTCGTCGGGGATTGGTCAACAGATGACATCTGCGTGACCCTAATACCATTCAAAGAATGTTGTCCGGATTTAACGTATTTTCCCGGAACACGAAAAAATTCCCGAAATCCACTAAAAGCACCAAGAAATAATATCGGTCAGCTTTTCGTGTCATTTCAGGCCCGCCTTTTTCTCGGCGTGCTTGGTGATTCACACGGGGACGGCGAGACGAACGCGAGGTGCCCGCACCGCCGACGGGGTGCGTCCGCGCCCAAGCGCCCCGGGGCGCCGCCTCGGCTGGACAACCGCATCGGCCGCTGCACGGAGCGGAGCCCCCGCAACGGCCGGTGTGGCGCCCCGGCCGGCTGGGCAGGACGTGCTTGTGCGGAAAAGCCGGAAGTCGACGGGCTGAGCTCTCATGATGCTGGTGGGGACGTCCGGCTGGCAGTACGCCGACTGGCGCGGGGTGCTGTACCCACCCGGCGTGCCCCAGCGGCTCTGGCTTGAGCGGTACGGCGAGTGTTTCGAGACGGTCGAGAACAACAACACCTTCTACCGGCTGCCGACGCGCCAGACCTTCGAGAGCTGGAGGGATCGCACCCCGGACACGTTCGTCATGGCGATCAAGGCCAGCCGGTTCCTCACCCACGTCAAACGGCTGAAGGATCCGCAGGAGCCGGTCGAGCGTCTGATGGCGGCGGCCGACGGCCTGGGGCCCAAGCTCGGGCCGGTCCTCCTGCAACTCCCGCCGACGTTGAAGGCGGATCCCGAACTGCTCGGCGCGTGCCTGGGGCGTTTCCCCGCCCGGGTTCGGGTCGCCGTGGAGCCGCGGCACCCGTCCTGGTGGAGCGATCCCGTCCGCGAGACGCTGTCGGCGTACGGCGCGGCCCTGTGCTGGGCCGACCGGCTCGGCCGCCCGCAGACGCCCCTGTGGCGGACCGCCGACTGGGGCTACCTGCGGTTTCACGAGGGCCGGGCCGATCCCCGGCCCGCATACGGCGACGACGCACTCCGCTCCTGGCTACGCCGTCTGGACGCCGCCTGGGACGACCGCCGCGACGTCTACGTGTACTTCAACAACGATCCGGGCGGCGCGGCGGTACGGAACGCCGCCCGGTACGCGGAACTCGCATCCGCCGGAGGATGGCCGGTGAGCCGTACGCCCACCGGGGACCTGGCGTAGCCGGGAAACATCGATCCGACGGTCAGTGACCTTCCCCTGGTGCCGGTGTCTCCGGCGTGACCGGGCGGTCTCAGCCGTTGCGCAGCTGCTCGACCAGGCTCGTCCGGACATCGCAGTTGCGGAGCGCGAACGAGTCGGCGAGCGCGATCAGCTCGTCGTCGCTCAGCTCGCGGAACAGCTTGGCGTACTCGTAGGCCAGGGGCTGGGCGACCGCGAGGTTCAGGATGAGCGTGCGGACCCAGTCGAAACGGCCCCACGGGTACGGATCGAAGTCGGGGAACTCATTCGCGATCATGTCCTGGAACGGCTTGGTCACCTCGATGATCCCGTTGCCGTCGCTCCCCCAGTTGTCGGCGCCCAGGCGGTTCTTCTTCGCCACGAAGTCGCCGAAGCGCTTCAGGTACGGGGAGTCGGGCCGCACCATGGCCACGCCCTGCCGCCCGAGGTCCTTGTACATCCAGCTCGACCAGCTCGCCCCTTCGCGGCGGTAGATCTCGAGCTGGTCCTCAAGGACCTGCCGGCGCATGGCGTCCTTGCGCTCGTCGCCGGTGTAGATCGGCGCGAACTCTCCCACCCAGACCGGGGTCCCGGTCTGGCGGCTGTACTCGGTGCGCTTGAGGTACTTCTCCTCCAGCACCGCCCTGTCGTAGTACTTGCCGTCGGTGACTCCGGGATAGTCGCCGCCGTTGCCCATGCCCGGGGCGGCGTAGTCGTGGCAGACGTAGACGGTGTTGTCCCACTCCTTGTCGAAGACGTCGAACTCGGTCGAGTACGTGTTGCCGTCGAGGAACAGGATGTGGCGGTCGTCGATCGCGCGGATGGCGTCGACCAGGCGGGTGTAGAAGGGCCCGACGACCTTGCGCGACTCGTCCGCGGGCTCGTTGATCGGGTTGTAGCCCGCCACCCAGGGGTTGTCCTTGTAGTGCTCGGCGATGCGCTCCCAGATCGCCACCACGCGGTCCTGGAAGTGGGGGTGGTCGAAGAACGCCGGCCGGTGCGTCGGGTTGTCGGAGTGCCAGTGGTGGTTCTGCGACCCCGGGAGCGCGTGCAGGTCGATGACCGAGTAGATCCCATGTCGCGCGCACGCCTCGATGGCCCGGTCGAGGTGGCGGAAGCCGTCCTCCTTAAACTCGAACGGCTTGGAGTCGTCCTCGAAGTGCCGGTAGTTGACGGGGAATCGCACGCAGTTCATGCCCATGCCGGCCAGCAGTTTCGCGTCGTCCTCGTCGAAGAACGCGGTCAGCAGCCGATCGAAGAACAGCTCGTACTTCTCCTCGCCCAGGACCTCGCGGACCGTGCCGCGCATCAGCGACTCGTTGCCGGAGTAGCCGGTGATGAAATTCTCCATGTTCAGCCAACCACCCACGGCGACGCCCCGCAGGCGTACGACGGTGCCCGTCTGGTCGACGAATTCGCGGCCTGCCGTGCGGAGGAAGGCCGTGTTGTTCGACGTCATGCTCTGTTCCTCAAATCTGGAAGCGCGGTGGATCATGGGGTGGTCTCGGGGGGAAGGGCTATTTCAGCGCGCCGGCCGCCAGGCCCCTCTCGAAGAGGCGCTGCAGGCACAGGTAGGCCACGATCTCGGGGATCGCGATGATGACCGCGCTGGCCAGGACCTTGGTCTGGTCGTTGCTGAACTGGCTGACGAAGAACTGCGGCAGCAGCGTGACCGTCTGCTTCGCCGGGTCCTGGATGAGCACCAGCGGCAGCAGGTAGTCGTTCCAGGAACTGATCAGCGTCAGGACGACGATCGCCGCCGCGATGGGCCGGGTCATCGGCACGATGATGTAGCGGAAGGCCGTGAACACGTTGGCGCCGTCGACCCGTGCCGCGTCGAAGAGCGAGTCGGGGACGCCGTCGATGAACTTTCGGGCCAGCAGGACGGTGAAGGGGATCTGCAGCGCGGCCAGCGGCAACACCACCGCCCAGTACGTGTCGTACACGCCCAGGTTGAGGGTCGTGGCGAACAACGGGGTGAGCAGCACGACCTCGGGCAGGGTGAGGGCGGCGAGGATCATCCAGAAGTAGACCTCCTTGCCGCGGATGTGCAGCTTGGAGAACCCGAAGGCGGCGAACATGGTGAGGACGTAGACGATCAGGATCGTCGAGGCGGAGATGATGACACTGTTCCTGAAGAACGTCCCCACGGCGCCGACGGCGAAGACGGCCTGGTAGTTGCCGAATCCCTCACCCGCGAACGATCCCTGGACCATGACCACCAGCGGGAACAGGTAGGGGATGATCATCAGGGTTACGAGGATCTGAAGCAGCAGCTTGGTCGACAGCCGACGCGCCTCAAACACTGGATTCACCGTCCTTACGGTTGGCGCGGGTCGCGACGACGATCGCGCCGAGCAACGCCAGGATGAGCAGGAGGATCGACAGGGCCGCCCCGTAGCCGACGTGGGCCGACGGGATGCTGATCCGGTAGATGTAGGTCCCGAGGAACTCGGTGCTGTAGTTCGGTCCGCCAATGGTCACCAGATACGGAACGTCGAAGGTTTTCAGCGCACCGATCACGCCCAGCATCGCCAGGGCCACCGTCGTGCTCCGCACGCCGGGCCAGACGATGCTTCTCAGGACGCGGAGGTTGCTCGCCCCGTCGGTGCGCGCGGCCTCGAGCGTCTCGGGGTCGATCTGTCCCATCGCGGCGTAGTAGAGGACAAACGTGAGGCCGGTGAACTGCCAGACCGTGATGAACATGATCACCGGCATCGCGGTGGTCGACTGGGCCAGCCAGGGCTGGGACAGGAAACCGAGACCGATGTGGTCCAGGGTCCAGTTCAGCTGGCCGTCCGCGGCGAACATCTGCCGGAACACCGGTGCCATCGTCGCGGGCGCGAGGACCACCGGCGCGAAGACGAGCACCTTGTAGACGGCGCCGAGCCGGACCTTCGAGTGCAGCAGCGCCGCGAACACAAATCCGATGGCGGTCTGCACGGTGAACGTCACGACGAAAAAGACCACCGTGTGCCAGATGGCCTTCCAGAAGATGGGGTCCTGCAGGATCGCCGTGTAGTTGTCGAGCCCGACCGACGTGGGAGTCGGGCTGGTGCCGTCCCAGTCGAGCGTCGAGATGTAGCCGGTCTCGACGATGCAGAAATAGATCAGTCCGACGACAAAGACGAACGCCGGCAGGATCCACGGCAGGCCCGAGGGCCTGCCGCCCCTCTTCCGGGGGTTGCCCGGAAGAGGGGCGGGCGACGGACGGCGCGCCCCGATCTTCGGTGAGGTTGTGGAAGTCATGGATCTCCCTGCGCGGGTGAGATGAGACGGGCCGTCAGCGGCTCTACTTGATCTTCTCGGCGGTGCTCTGCAGAGTCGCGGCGGCCTGCTCGGGCGTGGCCTGTCCCGCCGCCACCGTGGTCGACGCCACACCGATGGCGGTCTGCAGGTCGGCGCTCACCGTCGCGAGGCGCGGCTCGGCCGACTTGCCCGCGTCGCTGATCAGCTTCTCCAGCGCCGGCTGCTGCGCCGTCGGGTTGACCAGCTTGATCGAGGCCCAGTCCGGCTGAACGCTCATCAGGGCGGGGATGTCGTTGAGGATGTCGCCGACCGCCTGCTGTCCCGCCTGCGAGGTTCCGAGCCAGGTCGCGAAGGTGGTGGCGGCGGCGATGGACTTGGACTTCTTGTTCACGGCCAGGCCGAAGTCCGCGTCACCGTAGAGCGACCCGACATTGCCGGTGCCGGCCACGTCGGGGAACGCGATCGGCAGCTGGGTGAACGGCTTGGGGCTCGCGACGCCGGCGCCGGAGATGGCGGCCGTGCTGCCGTCCACGGTGGAGTACTGCATGTACCAGGTGCCCATCATGACCATCGCGGCCTTGCCCGACATGAAGTCGTTGTTGGCGTCCGGGTACTGCTGCACGCCCAGCGCCCCATCCTGCATGATCTTGTCGTCGAACAGCTTCTTCCAGATGCCCAGCGCCTGGACGATCGTCGGGTCGGTCCACGGGACCTTTTTGTCCAGGGCCTGCGCCCACACGCCCGGCTTGACGTTGTTGCTGATCGCCTGCAGGGTGTCCTCGTTGAACGCCGTCTGGGCGGCGCCCTGCACGAAGCACTTGACGCCGTTGGTCTTGAAGGCCGCGCAGACGCTCTTCCACTCGTCGTAGTTGGTGGGCGGCTTCAGGCCGTACTTGTCGAACAGGTCCTGGTTGACCCAGACCGATCCGGCGTAGTTGGAGCCGACCGACAGCGCGGCGAGCTTGCCGTCCTTGGTCAGGCTGTTCACCCCGATCGGGGCCAGCTTCGACTTCCAGTCCGCGCCGAGCGACTTCTCGACGGCGGGGGTGAGGTCGATGGCGTTCACGCCGTAGATGCCGACCGAACCGTTGGCGGCCCCCGGGGCGACGTCGAAGACGTCGGGGCCGACCGACGAGGCCAGGGCGGGGCGGATCGCCGCGTCGTAGCCGTCGATGGTCAGCTTCTTGTAGGTGACCTTGATCTTCGGATAGGCCTTGCTGAACTCCTTGATGTACGCCTCGGCGGGGGCCGCGTCAGGCGTCCACCCCCACCAGGTGATATTGCCCGAGTCGGCCGAGCCCTTGTCCGTGGTCTCGGTCGTGCTTCCGCCGGCGCATCCGGCGAGCGCCAGCGCCGCGGCCGTGAACACGGCTGCGGCTCCGGGGAGACGGCGCTTCCAGATTCGCGAGGATCCCAGCATGATCTCTCCTTGCACGTGACGCGCACGCACTGGTCGTGTCGACGCCGCGCGTCCTCCGCTGAACGGGGACGACCGCGACGGCCTGTGCTCACGCATGAGCACGGGGGGTCCACTCGCACGTGGCGACGAGGTCGGCACGGGTCGCGGAACGGAATGTGCGTCCTCCTACGTCCGGGATCACCGATCGTCGAAAGCTGCACAGTTGAGAGCAGAAAGTTTCGGAAAGTCTTCTTGTGAGAGAAGAGCACCAGCCCGGGGATGGTGTCAATAACCTCAGCCGAATTTGTTTCCGTTCAGTTACGTGGGATGTACCCAGCGACCTCCACCGGAGGCGCATTCCACCCCTGGGGGAAACGGTCACATCGAGATCGTCGGTGTGATATCCGCAGGTCATTGCCGAGCCACTGCGCGGCGTAGACGGCCCAGGACGCCGCGCGGGGCGGTGCCCGCCGCGTGTCGGCGAGCCAGATTACGGCCCTAATTGCGACAATTCGGTCTTTATATCGCGATCAGCCTACCTGCTGCGGAGCCCCGCGAGCCGCTACCGGCGGTGCTACCGTTATAGAAACTTTCGACAACACTGGCTCAGCGCGTGAAGAGGTGTCGTGGCGACCGAGCAGCGGACGAGGACGCAGAAGCGGGTGGCGGGAGCTCCCCGGAGTGCCGACGCCGACCGGGTGACCATCCTGATGGTCGCGCAGGCGGCGGGCGTCTCCGCCCCGACGGTGAGCAAGGTGCTCAACGGCCGGGAAACCGTCGGCCCCGAGACCCGCCGCCGGGTTCAGGACGCCCTGATCTCGACGGGCTACCAGCGCCGGACCAGGTCCGAGGCGGGCAAGGTCGGCGTGGTCGACTTCGTGATCACCGAGCTGGACACGGCCTGGGCCTGTGAGCTGCTGAGAGGTGCGGAGCAGGAGGCCTACCGGCTGGGCACGAGCCTCATCCTGACCGTGACCCACGATCGGAAGGCCCAGCCGCGCGAGTGGCTCAAGACGCTGGCCTCCCGGCCGACCGACGGCGTGGTCCTCGTGGTCACCAACACCCGGCAGGTGTCCGCGGAGAAACTGCGCCCGATCGACACCCCCTTCGTCGTCATCGACCAGGTCGGCGGATACGACCGCGACGTCCCGACCATCGGCGCCACCAACTGGGCGGGCGGGTTCGCCGCCACGGAACATCTCACCGAGCTGGGCCATCGCCGGATCGGCATGATCACGGGGCCCGAGGACGTCCGGTGCAGCCTTGAGCGCCTGGACGGCTACCGCGCCGCTCTCGGGCGTGCGGGGCTGCCGCTCGACGAAAGTCTGGTGCGGCCGGGCGACTTCTACGCCGAGAGCGGCAGGCGGGCCGCCGCCGAGCTGTTCGACCTGCCCGAACCGCCCACGGCGATCTTCGCCGGCTCCGACCAGCAGGCGGCGGGCGTGTACGACGTGGCCCGCGCCAGGGGCCTGCGCATCCCCGAGGACCTCAGCGTCGTCGGGTTCGACGACACCGAGGTGTGCGAGTGGTTGTGGCCTCGGCTGACCACCATCAGGCAGCCGCTCGCGCAGATGGCCGTGCTGGCCATCCGCAACGTGCTCGAGACGACGCACTCCCCCGGTGAGCAGCCTTTACGTCTCGAACTGTCGACCAGCCTGGTGGTCAGGAACAGCACCGCGCCGTACCAGACTCCGGCCCGGATCCCGCGCGGCCGCCGCTGACACCGCGGCCGCCGCGGCTCATGCCCGCGGGAGGCCGAGCACGTCACGCCACGACTCCCGCGGGCGGTATCCCAGCTCGTCACGGGCCTTGTCACTGCTGAGCAGGCTCTCGTACGGCGTGAGCGGACGGCGGACCGGCACCCCGGGGAAGACCTCCGCGGCGAGGTCGGCCGAAGGCCGGTCCATCAGCGTGTCCCCGGCGGCGATCACATACGCGGGCGCGCCCGTCACCTCCGCCAGCAGGGCGAGACGGCAGGCCTGCGCGACGTCGCGGACGTCGACGTAGCCCCACAGATTGAACACCCGGGTCAGCGGGTCGTCCCAGAAACCGGGAATCTTGGGGTAGTCGGCCGCGTCATGGACGTTCGACAGCCGGAGGCCGACGATCGGGATCCCCGACCAGGCGGAGATGTGCTCGGCCAGCGTCTCCCCGACCACCTTGGACAGGGCGTAGGCCGAGGTCGGGTGCGGGTAGTGCTCCTCGTCCACCGGCAGGTAACGCGGCGGGGTCCGCGGTCCGAACGGAAAGCCCAGGGTGGTCTCGCTCGACGTCCACACCACCCTGCCGACCCCGAGCTTGGCCGCCGCCAGGAAGACGTTGCTGTTCATGGCGGTGTTCGCGGTGAACGTGCGGGCGTCGGTGAAGAAGCCGGGCGCGGGGATCGCCGCGAGGTGGACCACGGCGTCGACCGAGGTCAGCGCGTCCACCGTGTCGCCGAAGTCCGTCAGGTCGGCGCGCAGCAGCGGCGCCCCCAGGTCGGCCAGTTCGCCCCGGTCCCCCGGCGCCCCGGCGACGTCGACGGCGCGTACCTCGTGCCCGTGCGCGAGCAGGTCCTCGACCACGGCGCGCCCGGTCTTGCCACTCGCGCCCGTAACCGCGATTTTCACAGGTCAGTCCCACTCTCAGATGGCGTCGTCCCGGCTCGAGAGGCCCTCGCAGACCGGACGGTGCGAAAGTTTATAGAAAGTTGTCCACGGCACTCGGCTCCGGCCGGCCTCGGCCGCGGGAGTTCCCCTCCGGCGTGGTCACGGGCCGCGGCCACGGGCGAACGGCGACGATCCGGTGCACCGATCATGCCGTTCACCAGGCAGAACGCTTCGCCTCTTCGGCGACCGAGGGCGTTCCCCCGGCCCCGGACACGCCCGCGCACAGCCGGAGCCGCGGAGCGGGGGTGATCAGCGCCGCAGCCCCCTGACAGGCAAAGATGTCACTATGCCGGCCTTTCGTCCATGCCTGACCCTTGACGTTCCCCGACGCTCCGTTCTACGTTGTCGCTGCAGACATTAAGTTTCATAGACTTTCCGAAAGTTTTCTGTTCCTCTTTTCGCGCACATCCCGCCGTGGTGCCGGACACCGGTCGACGCCCGGCGCTGAAAGGAACACCGTTGCCTCTCGTACAGATCGACCTCGACCGTTCCCTTGCCGAACGGCTGGGCCCGCAGATCAGTGACGGCGTCCACCAGGCTCTGGTGGACGGCCTGGGGATGGACCCGACCGACAAGTTCCAGATCTTCCGCACGCACGCGCCCGGAGAGATCGTCTTCGATCCGGGCTACAACGGCGTGGACCGGCGGCAGCTGGTCAGCATCCAGATCCTGATGGTGCACATGTACGACGTGACCACCAAGTACGCGATGTTCGACCAGATCGCCAAACGGCTGGAGGAGATCGGCGTCCGGCCGGAGGACCTGCTGATCAGCGTCGTGGAGAACGGCTTCGAGGACTGGTACGCCGGCAAGTCACGCAGCTGATCGCATCCCGCCCACCCCACGAAACCACGATCCATCCAAGATCCGGAGTCCTGCAGTGAAGGTTCTCTACATCGGCGGCACCGGCACGATCAGCTCGGCCGGCGTCGCCGAGTCGGTGCGTCAGGGCCAGGACGTCCACGTCCTGAACCGTGGCCGCACCGCCGGCCGCCGGCCTCTCCCCGCCGGGGTCACGACGATCGAAGCCGACGTCCAGGACCCGGAGTCGGTGCGCCGGGCCCTCGACGGCACGACGTTCGACAGCGTGGTCAACTTCCTCAGCTTCGGCGCCGAGGACGCCGCTGCCGCCGCCGAACTGCTGGAAGGCCGCACGGGCCAGTACATCCACATCAGCAGCGCCTCGATCTACCACAAGCCGGTACGGCGGGTGCCGATCGTCGAGTCGACCACCCGGCACAACCCCTACCTGGACTACGCCCGGGAGAAGATCGCCGCCGAGGACGTCCTGCACCGGGCCTACGAGGAGCGCGACTTCCCCGTCACGATCGTGCGTCCTTCGCACACCTACGACGACGCCCACCCGCCGCTGCCCGGCGACTGGACCGCGTGGGACCGGATCGCCCGCGGCGACGAGCTGGTCGTGCCCGGTGACGGCACCAGCCTGTGGACCCTGACGCACGCGCAGGACTTCGCGGTGGGGCTCGTCGGCCTGATCGGCAACTGGCAGGCCATCGGGGAGGACTTCCACATCACCTCCAACGAGGCGCTGACGTGGGACGAGATCTACGGGATCATCGGGCGCACCGAGGGGACGCCGGCCCGGCTCCTGCACCTGCCCTCGGAGCTCATCCGCGTCGCCGCCCCCGACTGGTTCTGGTCGGACCTCATCATCGGCGACCTGATGCACAGCGCGGTGTTCGACAACACCAAGATCAAGCGGTTCGTCCCGGCGTTCCAGCCGACGATCACGTGGTCGGCCGGGGCCCGGCGGCTGCACGAATGGCGCGCCGCCCACACCGGGGAGACCCGCCCCGACGCCGAGACGGACGCGATCCTGGGCCGGCTGGTCGAGGGGCACCGGGCCGCCACGGCGGCGCTGACGCCGTGATGCCGGGCACCGAGGGCGCCCTGGCGGCGGAACCCTGGCTGGACGTGTCCGGCGTCCACTGCGAGGGCGTCGTGTGGGACGACGCCGCGGGCCGGTTACGGTTCGTCGACATCCCCCGCGGGCGGGTTTTCGACGCCGGCATGGACACCGCCGACGGCGCCGACGCCGGCTGGTTCGACCTGCCGGCGCCGGTCACGGCCGTGCATCCCACGACCGAGCCCGGGACTCTCGTCGTCGCGGACGGCGACGGCGTGGCCCTGGCCACGCGCGACGGGCTGACCGAACGGCTCGCCGCCCCGCTGGCGGGCCGGCCGGAGATCCGCATGAACGACGCGGGCGTCGATCCCGCCGGACGTTACTTCGCCGGCAGCATGGCGTACGACCTCGAACCGGGCGCGGGCCGCCTGTACCGCCTCGACGCCGATCGATCCCTGCACACCGTGCTCACCGGCGTCACGATCGGAAACGGGGTGGACTGGTCGCCCGACACCACCCTGTGCTACTTCGTGGACAGCCCCCTCCACCGCGTCGACGTGTTCGACTACGACGTGACGACGGGTGCCCTGTCCAACCGGCGCGTGTTCGCGGACACCTCCGCCATCCCCGGGATGCCCGACGGGCTCACGGTCGACGCCGAGGGCGCCGTGTGGGTGGCCTTCTGGGGAGGATCGCGCGTCTGCCGCTTCGGCCCGGACGGCCTGGTCGAGCGCACCGTCGGCCTGCCGGTGTCACAGGTGACGTCGTGCTGCTTCGCCGGGCCCGACCTGGACCGGCTCATCATCAGCACCTCCACCGAGGAACTGTCCCCCGACGACCTGCGGCGTCAGCCCACGGCAGGCATGATCTTCCGGGCCGAGCCCGGATGCCGTGGCCGCCGCACGAACGAATTCGTGATCTGACATGACCGATGACCCCACGCGCGACGCGTCGCCCGACCCGGCGGAGCGCCGCGCGTTCGGCCGCACCGGGCTCACGGTGACCCCCGTCTGCATCGGGACCAGCCCCTTGTCGAGCATGCCCGCGCTGTACGGCTACGCGGTCGACCAGGACAGGGCGGAGGCGACGGTCGAGGCCGTGCTCGACGGCCCGTTCAACTTCCTCGACACGTCGAACAACTACGGCGGCGGCAGCGCCGAGCTGCGCATCGGCGCCGTGCTGCGCCGCCGCGGCGGGATCCCCGACGGGTTCGTCCTGGCCACCAAGGCCGACGCCGATCCGGACAGCGGCGACTTCTCCGGCGAGCGCGTGCGCCGCTCGGTGGAGGAGAGCCTCGAACGGCTCGGCGTCGACCACGTGCCGATGATGTACCTGCACGACCCGGAGTACCACGTCACCTTCGAAGAGGCGATGGCCCCGGGCGGACCGGTCGAGGCGCTGGTCGCGCTCCGCGACGCCGGCGTCGTCGGCCACCTCGGCATCGCCGGCGGCCCCGTGGAGCTGATGCGGCGGTTCATCCGGACCGGCGTGTTCGAGGCGGTGATCAACCACAACCGCTGGACCCTGGTGAACCGTGACGCAGGCCCGCTGCTCGACGAGGCCGTCGCGCGGGGGGTCGCCTTCGTCAACGGCGCGCCGTACGGCGGGGGCATGCTGGTCAAGGGCCCGGACGCCCAGCCTCGCTACGCCTACCGGGACACCGACGAGTCCGTCAGGGAAGCGGTCCGGTCGATGCAGCGGGTGTGCGCCGCCCACAACGTGCCCCTGGCCGCCGCCGCGCTGCAGTTCTCGCTGCGCGACCCCCGGGTGACGTCGACCATCGTCGGCGTCTCGGAACCCGCGCGGATCAGGACCACCCTCGATCTCGCCACCACCCCGATCGCCCCCGAACTGTGGGACGAGCTCGACCGGCACACGCCGTCGTCCGAGGGGTGGCTGGACTGATGCCGGCGACGGCCGTACAAGCGATTCCAACGACAGACGGAGAAGAAGACCGTGGCTATGAGCACTGACACTCCGGCGGAGGCGTGGAGGGACGTCGGCGTCCCCGACGAGGACCGCGTCGAGGCCCTGATGGCCAGGATGAGCCTGGCCGAGAAGGTCGCGCAGCTCTACGGCGTCTGGGTGGGCATCGACGACGGCGACGGTGAGATGGCCCCGCACCAGCACGAGTTCACGTCGCTGCCGGTCGGGTGGGACGAGCTCGTCCGAAGCGGCATCGGTCAGCTGACCCGGCCGTTCGGCACCAAGCCCGTCGACGTCCTGACCGGGGCGACCACGCTCGCGGGCGCCCAGCGTTCGATCACCGCGGCGGGACGGTGGGGCGTTCCCGCGCTGGTGCACGAGGAGTGCCTGACCGGCCTCGCCGCCTGGAAGGCCACCGTCTACCCGTCACCGTTGTGCTGGGGCGCCAGCTTCGACCCGGACCTGGTCGAGCGGATGGGGGCGCAGATCGGCGCCACCATGCGGCGTCTCGGGATCCACCAGGGCCTCGCCCCCGTCGTGGACGTCGCCCGCGACCTGCGATGGGGTCGCGTCGAGGAGACCATCGGCGAGGACCCCGTCCTCGTCGGCACGATCGGCAGCGCGTACGTCCGCGGGGTGCAGTCCGCGGGTGTGATCGCCACCCTGAAGCATTTTGTGGGCTACTCGGCCTCCAAGGCGGGCCGGAACCTGGCCCCCGTGTCGGTGGGCCACCGTGAGATCGCCGACGTGCTGCTGCCTCCGTTCGAGATGGCGCTGCGGGCCGGGGCCGACTCGGTGATGAACTCCTACACCGACATCGACGGCGTTCCGGTCGCGGCCGACCCCACTCTGCTCACCGATCTGCTTCGCGACACCTACGGTTTCACCGGCACCGTCGTGGCCGACTACTTCTCCGTCGCCTTCCTCCAGACCCTCCACAACGTGGCCGAGTCCCCCGGCGACGCGGCCAGGCTGGCGCTGACGGCGGGAATCGACGTGGAACTGCCCACGGTCAACGCCTACGGCCCGCCGCTGATCGAGGCGATCGACCGCGGCGAGGTCGACGTCGCCCTCATCGACCGCGCGCTGCGTCGCGTGCTCCTGCAGAAGGTCCGGCTGGGCCTGCTCGACGAGGAGTGGACGCCCGAGCCCGCCGTCCTGGAGGAGACGGACGACGGCGTGCTGGACGGCGAGTCCCAGCGTGCCCTCGCGGGCGAGCTGGCCCGCCGTTCCGTCGTCCTGCTCCGCAACACCGGCTCGCTGCCGCTGGCGGCGGGCCTGCGCCTGGCCGTGGTCGGGCCCCGGGCCGACACCCCGCAGGCCATGATGGGCTGCTACTCGTTCCCGATGCACGTCGGCGTGCACCACCCCGACGTGCCCATGGGCATCGAGGTGCCGACCCTGGTCGAGGCGCTGCGCGCCGACCCCGCCGGCTACGACGTGCGCTACGAGCAGGGTGTGCCCGTCCTCGGCGGCGACGACGAGGGCATCGCCGCGGCCGTCGCCGCGGCGGCGGACGCCGACGTCTGCGTGGCCGTGCTCGGCGACCAGGCGGGCCTGTTCGGGCGCGGCACCTCCGGAGAGGGCTGCGACGCCGCGAGCCTGCGCCTGCCCGGGCGGCAGGAGGAACTGCTGGAGGCCGTGCTGGCCACCGGCGTCCCCGTCGTCCTGGTGCTTCTGGTCGGCCGGCCGTACGAGCTGGCCCGGCAGGCCGACCGCCTGGCGGCCGTCGTGTGCGGGTTCTTCCCCGGTGAGGAGGGCGCGCGGGCTCTGGCCGACGTGCTGTCCGGCCGGGCCGATCCGGCGGGACGGCTCCCGGTGAGCTTCCCCGGCGACGGCGGCAACCAGCCCTCCACCTACCTGGCCGCGCCGCTGAGCCGGCGCAGCGAGGTGAGCTCGGTGGACCCCACTCCGCTGTTCCCGTTCGGCCATGGACTGTCGTACACCCCGATCACGTGGAAGGACGTCGTCGCCGGCGCGGAGGCGACGTGGCCGACCGACGGCACCTTCGATGTGCGGGTGACGCTCCACAACGGCGCGGCCGGCCCGGTGTCGGACGTCGTGCAGGTCTACCTTCACGACCCGGTCGCCGAGGTCGCCCGCCCGGTGCAGTCGCTGCTGACGGCCCACCGGGTCGATCTGGAATCGGGTGAGACGCGCGAGGTCACGATCACGCTGCACGCCGACCAGACCTCCTACACCGGAGCGTCCGGACGGCGGCAGGTCGACCCGGGCGCGGTCGAGTTGCGGGTCGGCGCGTCGAGCGCGGACATCAGGGAGACCATCTCCGTCTCCATGACCGGGCCGCGGCGCCATGTCGGTTTCGACCGGGTCATGGAGGCGACCGTCGCCTCTGGCTCAGCCGAGGACTGACAGCGGTCCGCGGCGCCGGCCACGGATGGCGCCGGCGGATCACACCCACAAGACAGCGGACGGATCACACCACGGAACGGCGAGGGCGGCCCGGGAGATCCCGGGCCGCCCTCGCCGCGCGTTATTCGCTGTGGGACGCGCGTTATTCGCTGTGGGAGAGGACGCCGTCGACCCTGCGGACGAGCCCCGTGGAGGCGGCCGGGGCGTCGCGAAGCTCGTCCGGCAGCAGGTCCTGCGGAACGTTCTGCAGGCTGATCGGGCGCAGCCAGCGGCGGATCGCCGTGGTGCCGACGCTGGTGTGCAGCGCGCTGGTGGTCGCCGGGTACGGCCCGCCGTGGTGCATGCCCCACGCCACCGCCACACCGGTCGGGAAGCCGTTCCACACGACACGGCCGACCGTGCCGGACAGCTGCGCGAGAAGCCGGGCCGACAGGTCTCCGTCCGCCGCGTCCGCGTGGACCGTCCCGGTGAGAGCCGGGCCGAAGGTCTCGAGGAGCCGGAGGAGATGCTCCTCGGAGGTGTACTCGACGGTCACCAGGACCGGCCCGAAGCACTCTTCGAGCAGCGCGCCCGTCACGGCGCCGGCGTCCGCGTGCAGCAACAGCGGCGTGCCGGTCCAGCCGCCGCCCTCGCCGGTCTCCTTGCCGCCGGCGAGCGTCCGGACGCCGTCCATGCCGCGCAGGGTCTCCACGCCGCGGCGGTAGGCGTCGGCCGTCCGCTCGCTGAGCATGAAGCCGGTGGGCAGGGCGCCGACGTGCTCCGCCAGCGAGCGGCGGATCGCCTCGCCGTGCGCGCCGGTGGGAAGCAGTGCCATGCCCGGCTTCGTGCAGAACTGCCCGACACCGAGCGTGAAGGAGGCCGCGAGCCCCGCGGCGATCTCTTCGCCGCGCGACGCGGCGGCCTCGGGGCACACGACGAGCGTGTTGAGCGCGCCCAGCTCGCCGTAGAAGGGGATCGGCGACGGCCGGGACGACGCGACGTCGAACAGCGTGCGCCCGGCGCCGAGGGAGCCGGTGAACCCGACGGCCTGGACGGCCGGATGCCCGACCAGGCCGACGCCCGCCTCTCGTCCCCAGACCAGGTTGATCACATCCGGGGTGACCCCGGCCGCCCTGGCGCCCGCGACGAGCGCCTCGTGGCTGAGCACCGACGTCGCCGGGTGCGCCTCGTGCACCTTGGCGATGACCGGGCAGCCCGCGCTCAGGGCCGAGGCGGTGTCGCCGCCGGGTACGGAGAAGGCGAACGGGAAGTTGCTCGCCCCGAACACCGCGACAGGTCCGAGCGGGACCAGCATCCGGCGCAGGTCCGGGCGTGGTCCCATCGGGGTCTCCCCCGCGTGGTCGATGGTCGCCTCAAGATAGGCGCCGTCCTCCGCCACCTCGGCGAACACCTCGAGCTGGTAGCACGTCCTGGTCAGCTCGCCGTTGAGCCGCTGCTCGCCCAGGGCGGTCTCACGGTCGGCCACGGCGACCAGGTCGGCCCGGCGTTCCTCAAGCGAGCGCGCCATCGATCGGAGCAGCCGGGCGCGTCCCGCGCGCGCCAGCCCGGCGAGCTCCCGCGCGGCCACGGCCGCTCGCGCGCAGAGGTCGTCGAGATCGGCGGGTGACGTCTCGGCGCCGATCCGCTCGACGTCACGCCCCGTCCTCGGATCAACGCCGGCGAAACCGCGGATGTCCTCGGTCATGACCGATCCCCTTCGAACGACCTCTCGCCGGGCGCGGCCCCCCGCACGACCGTGTTGCGCAACACTCCGACGCCCCCGATGCCGATCTCGACCGTGTCGCCGTCCGCGAGCGTGAACGGCGCCGGCGGCACGAGGCACGTGCCGGTCGACAGGATGACCCCGTCCGGGTGGACGTCACCGCGCATCAGGTACGACACCAGCTCGTCGAGGCGCCGATGCAACCTCGCGGTGCTCGCCTCGCCGCTCCACTCCCGCCTGCCCTCCCTGTCGATCGTCATCTCGATCTTCAGGTCGTACGGGTCCTCGATCTCCCAGACCGGCCTGATCCAGGGGCCGAGGCCGCAGGCGCCGAAATAGATCTTGGCCTGGGGCAGGTAGAGGGGGTTCTCCCCTTCGATGCTGCGTGAGGACATGTCGTTGCACACCGTGTAGCCGACGATCTCCCCGAAGCGGTTCACCACCAGCGCCAGCTCGGGCTCCGGCACGTCCACCACCGAGTCGGCGCGGACTCCCAGGCTGCCGTCCGGGCCGACGACCCGCCAGGGGACCGACTTGAAGAACAGCTCCGGCCGCTCGGCGTCGTAGACCAGCTCGTAGACGGTCGCGGCGCGCTCGCTCTCCTCGACTCTCGCCTCACGCGACGTCTCGTACGTGACGCCCGCCGCCCACACCTCGGTCGTGCCGTCGATCGGCGCGAGAAGATCGACCTCCCCGAGGGGTACCCGGTCTCCGAGTGAGCCGCCGGCCAGCCGCTCCCGCAGCTCGGCGAGCGGCGACGCCCAGAGTCCGGCGAGTGACCGCACGCCCGCGAGCTCGGCGACGCCGTCGTCGTCGTCGTACAGGCCCACCCGCGGCTCCGCGGAATCTCGCATGCGGTATCTGACGATGTTCACGGTCACTCCTCAGTGCTGAATACCGATGTGTCAGCGGTGGAATTCGACTCGGCGCCGTCCGCGGGCGTCAGTGCGACTCGCGCGGAACCTCGCTTCCGCGGCTGCCCCGCAGGAACCCGAAGTCCACACCTTCTTCGGCCTGCAGGACGTGCTCGCGGTACAGCCACCGGTATCCGCCCGCCTCGTCCGTGGCGGGCGGGCTCCACTCGGCGCGCCGCCGGTCGAGCTCCTCGTCGTCCACGTGCAACGTCAACCGCCTGGCCGGCACGTCGAGCTCGATGCGGTCGCCGGTGCGGACCAGCGCCAGCGGGCCGCCGACGGCCGCCTCGGGCGAGACGTGCAGCACGACCGTACCGAATCCGGTGCCGCTCATCCGCCCGTCGCTGATGCGCACCATGTCGCCGACGCCCTCGCGCAGCAGCTTCGCGGGCAGCGGCACGTTGGCCACCTCGGGCATGCCCGGGTACCCCTTCGGCCCGGCGCCCCGGATGACCAGCACGTCGTCCGGGGTGACGTCGAGATCCTCGTCGTCGCACACCGCGTGGTAGGCCTCGGGCGAGTCGAACACCAGCGCCCTGCCCTCGTGGTGCATCAGGGACGGCGACGCGGCCGACTGCTTGATGACGGCGCCGTTCGGGCAGAGGTTGCCGCGCAGGATCGCGGTGCCGGTACCGGACGGCAGCAGCGGCTCGGCCATCGGGCGGATCACCTCGGTGTTCCAGCATTCCGCGTCCGCGACGTTCTCCCCGACGGCGCGGCCGGTGACCGTGACGGCTCCGGAGTGGAGCAGGCCCGCCTCGTCGAGCTGGCGCATGACGACCGGCAGGCCGCCCGCGTAGCAGAAGTCCTCCATCAGGAACCGGCCGGACGGCATGAGGTCGACGATGGTCGGCACGTCCCGCACAAGGGCGTCGAAGTCGTCGAGGTGCAGGTCGACGCCGAGCCGTCCCGCCAGCGCGGTCAGGTGGATGATCGCGTTGGTGGATCCGCCGATGGCGGCGTTGGTCCTGATCGCGTTCTCGAACGCCTCCCGGGTGAGGATCGCGCTCGGGCGCAGGTCCTGCTCGACCATGTCCACGATCCGCTTCCCGGCCTCCTGCGCGACCTCCATGCGGCGCATGTCGACGGCGGGCCAGGTCGCCGACCCGGGAAGCTGCATGCCGAGCGCCTCGGCCATGCAGGCCATCGTCGAGGCGGTGCCCATCGTCATGCAGTGCCCGTTCGAACGTGCCATGCAGCCCTCGGCGGCGTAGCCCTCCTCCACGGTCATCCGTCCGGCCTTGATCTCGGCCTCGAACTTCCACACGTGGGTGCCCGAACCGACGTCGCGGCCCTGGAACTTGCCGTTGAGCATCGGCCCGCCGGTCACCATCACGGCCGGGAGGTCGACGCTGGCCGCGCCCATGAGCAGCCCCGGCGTGGTCTTGTCGCAACCGGACAGCAGGACCACGCCGTCCAGCGGGTTGGCCCGGATGAGTTCCTCGGCCGCCATGGCGAGCATGTTGCGGTACAACATCGCCGTCGGGCGCATCAGCGTCTCGCCGGTGGCCGGGACGGGGAACACCAGCGGGAACCCGCCGGCCTGCCAGACGCCGCGCTTGACCGCGTCCGCCACCCGGTCCAGATGCGAGTTGCACGGCGCGAGCTCCGACCAGGTGCTCGCGATGCCGATGACGGGACGGCCGTCGAAGACCTCCGGCCCGAACCCCTGGTTACGCATCCAGGACCGGTACAGCATGCCGGAACGCCCCTCGGCGGCGAACCAGTGCGCGCTGCGCCGTTTGGGCCCTGTCATGTCGTCGTTCACATCCATCCCCCGTCGACGATCCACTTCTGGCCGGTGCACATGGCGCTGTCGTCGGCCGCCAGCCACAACACCATCCGCGCGACGTCGGCCGGCGTGATGTTGTCCTTCAGCGACTGGACCTGGTCGAGTTTCGCCAGCGTCTCGGGGGTGACGAACTGCGCGAGCTGCCGCTCGGTGAAAATCCAGCCCGGTATGAGGCAGTTGACACGGATCCGATCCGGGCCGAGCTCGCGGGCCAGCGTACGGGTGAGGCCCTCGATGCCGGCTTTGGCCGTCACGTAAGCGGGCAGCCCGACGAAGTCGGTGTGCGCGCTGACCGAGCCCAGGTTGATGATCGAACCTCCGCCGAGCGCGCGCATGCCGGGCACCACCGTCTGGGTCGCGAAGAAGTGGTGCTTCAGGTTCACCGCGATCGCGTTGTCCCAGTAGGCCTCGTCCACCGCCTGCGAGTCGTGGCGCTCGTCGTTGGCGGCGTTGTTCACGAGGATCGAGATGGGCCCGAGCCCGTCCGTCACCTCCGCGATCGCCGTCCGCAACCGGGCGATGTCGCGGACGTCGGCCTCGACGAACAGCGGCTTCGGGCAGTCCGTACGGCTGAGCCGGTCGAGCAGCCGCTCCGCGCCCGCGACGTCGATGTCGGCGAAGCCGACCCGGACGCCCTGGGCGGCCATCGCGGAGACGAACTCCGAGCCCAGACCGGTCGCGCCGCCGCTGACGAAGGCGACCCGGTCGCGCAGGCTCGGATAGACGGCGTAGCGACGCTCGTCCTGTGTGACGGTCACTGCGACTCCCAGGGCAGGACGATGCCCCGGCCGACCGAACCGTGGGTCAGGTCGGCGAAGGCCTCGTTGATGTGATCCAGCGGATACCGCCGGCCGATGAGCGCGTCCAGCGGCAGGCGTCCGGCGAGATAGAGGTCGAACAGCCTGGGCAGGTCGATGAGCGGGTTGGCCGAGCCGTACAGGCTGCCGACCACTCGCTTCTCTCGCTGCACGAGCATGTTGAGGGGCACGTCGAACGTCGTGCCGACCGCGCCGAGGCCGACCGCCACGAGCGTTCCGCCCGGGCGGAGCACGTCGATCGCCGTCTCCAGCGTGGCGGGGCGGCCGATCGCCTCGATCGCCCACTCCATGCCGCCGGGGCGGATCTCCCGGAGGGCCTCGGCGACGTCTTCCCTGGACGCGTCGACGGTGTGCGTGGCGCCCAGTTTCATCGCCATCTCCAGGCGCTCGGGCACGACGTCGACGACGACGATCGGATTCGCGCCTTCGAGGACCGCTCCAAGGACGCTCGACAGCCCGACGCCGCCCGCACCGAAGATCACGATGCCGTCGCCCGCGCACCTGCCCACGACGTTCAGCACGGCGCCGACGCCGGTGACGACGGCGCATCCCGCGATCGCGGCGATCTCGGCCGGCACCTCCGCCGGTACGGGCACCAGGGCGCGCTCGGAGACGACGCAGTATTCGGCGAAGCAGGAGACGCCGAGCAGGTGATGGACCCGTTCCCCGCCGGAGTGCAGGCGCGTGGTCCCGTCGAGAAGGCCGCCCGAGCTCGCCTGTATGCCGGCCGCCTCGCACAGAGCGGGCCGTCCGACGAGGCAGTAGCGGCACTGCCCGCATCGGGGCCGCCACATCAGGCCGACGCGGTCCCCGGGCGAGAACCGGGTGACGCCCGGCCCGACGGCCTCGACCACACCGGCGCCCTCGTGCCCGGGGACGACCGGCAGCGGGCACCGCAGGTCCCCGGTGAGATAGTGCTGGTCGCTGTGGCAGACGCCCGCCGCCTCGACCCGGACGAGGACCTCTTCCGCGTGTGGCTCGTCGAGCTCTACATCGCTGACGACAAGGGGTGTACCGAAACGTTTCAGCAGCGCGGCTCTCATCCGACCCATCCGTCCCCGACCGCCGTCGCCGCAGCCGCTGGACCAGGCACTCCGCCCTCGCCGGCGGCCTTCGCTCAGGCCATGAACTCGATCGCTGCCACGCTAGGTGTTACGAACAGATGTCGTCAATAGTTTCAGAAACATTCGACGAATACGATGATCAAACCGGTAAATCCGAGCAACCATCCCGCTCTCAAAACGCCCGCGACAAGGGGCGCAATCATGGCTTTCATGGCCTCTAACGTGCGACTATACCCCCTTCAACCATGGCTGAAAGTTTCGAAAACTGACTAGAAAACGATCGTAAAACGTCAACCGGCCTGGTGCCGACCTGCGAGGGCCGCTGCACGATGGGCCCTCACCGAGCACGCGTCGGCCCTCGTGCCGGCTGCGACGTCTTGTCACCACTTTGGCCTGGCGGACGGCTTCTGCTGCTTCTTGCTTGGTGACCACGATTTCTCCGTTGTTGGTGACGGTCGCCGGGCGCATGTTCATCCGCGGGAAGGCCGGGTGGTCATCCCCGTACGGTCCCGGCCCGCGGGCCGGGACCGTACGGGGCCGGTTGTCAGGTCCGGGTGGAGTAGGAGTGGGCGCCCGTGCCGGCGAGGCCGCCGCCCTGCACGATCAGGTACTCCTCGCGGATCGACTCGCCGTCCAGCCAGTTCTCCAGGATCTCCCGGGTCCCGGCCGCGTAGCGGGCCTGGGCCGACAGGGACGAACCGGAGATGTGCGGGGTCATCCCGTGATGCGGCATGGTTCGCCAGGGGTGGTCGGCGGGGGCGGGCTGGGGGTACCAGACGTCGCCCGCGTAGCCGGCCAGCTGGCCGCTCTCCAGGGCCCGGACGATCGAGTCGCGGTCAGCGATCTTCGCCCGGGCCGTGTTGATCAGATACGCGCCGCGCTTCATCGTGGAGATGAGCTTGTCGTCGAACAGGCCCTCGGTCTCGGGGTGCAGCGGGGCGTTGACGGTGACCACGTCGCAGTGCGGGACCATGTCCTGCGTGCCGGCGTGCCAGGTGAGGTTCAGCTCCTCTTCGACCTCGCGGGGCAGCCTGTGCCGGTCGGTGTAGTGCAGGTGCACGTCGAACGGCTTCAGGCGGCGCAGTACGGCCAGGCCGATCCGCCCCGCGGCGACGGTGCCGACGTGCATGCCCTCGACGTCGTAGGAGCGGCTCACGCAGTCGGCGATGTTCCATCCTCCGTCGAGCACCACCTGGTAGGACGGGAGGTAGTTGCGGACCTGCGACAGGATCATCATGACGACGTGCTCGGCGACGCTGATGCTGTTGCAGTAGGTGACCTCGGCGACGGTGACGCCGTGCTCGATGGCCGCGTCGAGGTCCACGTGGTCGGAGCCGATGCCCGCGGTGATCGCGAGCTTCAGCTTCGGCGCCCTCGCGATGCGCTCGGCCGTCAGGTAGGCGGGCCAGAAGGGCTGGGAGATGACCACGTCGGCGTCGGCGAGTTCACGGTCGAACTCCGAGTCTTCGGTGTCCTTGTCGGACGTCACGACGAGGGTGTGGCCGCGCTCCTCGAGGAAGCGCCGCAGGCCCAGCTCGCCGGAGACGCTGCCGAGCAGGTGGCCGGGGGTGAAGTCGACGCCCTTGGGAGTCGGCAGGGTCTGCCCGCCCGGGTAACCGTCCAGCGCCGGGAGGTCGTCGCGCGCATAGGTCTTGGGGTATCCGTCGACCGGGTCGTCATACAGCACACACAGAACCTTGGCCATGACCGTTGCTCCTTGTCGGTGGGGGTGATCCCACTCTCCGCCGACGAAGATCCCCAGGTCAAAGCGTTTGCTTCTATCCGCCGATAGGGAGCGTCTATATGCAACGGCGTCACTCTGCAGACGCGCATCGGCACAGATCCGAATCTCCACGATCCGGCTGATGCATCCGCCTCCTGCCCCCGCTCAGGGACGCCCGACGATGAGTCGAGGCATCCCACCGGGCGGCGCTGCCACTGGATTCTCGAAATTCACCTCGTCGACCGAGCACGTGACTTCAGTGGTTTCCACGAGGAGTTCCCGGCCCTAGGCTGACCGCGCCTGCCGTACCGGTCGTGCGGTCAGTGGCGGCTCGTCGTGCTCCGGGGAGCCGGGCTCGGGATGAGACCGGCCGGGTCGGACGGTGATCGCCTCGATGAGGCGTGGCGCGAGGGCCGCCGCCTGGGCGCGGATCTCCGGGATCGCCGTCGTCTCATACAGGCTCCCACGCAGCATCGGCCCCAACGTGAAAACGCGGCCGTCGGAGCGCCCCGCCGCATCCAGGACCGCGCCGCCCGAACCGGCGTCCAGGCCGAGCCGCAGCCGATCCGGCCGGACCGTGCCGCCCGCGATCAGCGAGGCGAGGAACGGGTCACCGGCGATGTCGGACCCGGGCCCGGTGGCGTTGACCAGCCAGCCGACCTCCAACTCCCGAACCGCGCCGTCGACCTCCACCCGCGCGCACAACCCCTCGGGCACGCCCGTGGCCCGGAGCATCCGGCCGCGCAGCACCCGAAGACGGCCGGTGGCCCGCAGATCGGCGATCCGGGCTGCCGTGACCGGCGGAATCCGGTGCCGGTGCACCTCCCAGTAGCGGGCGGCCCCACCCAGAAACCGCCGCTGCTCCTCGGGGGTGAGCCGCGCCCACAACTGCTGGGCCTGCGGGCGCAGGCCGTCCACCACACCGTGCCAGTCGCCCGCGTTGTCCCTCACCGCCAGGCGCACCGCACGCAGCAGAGCGGCCACTCCCAACGGCCCGTCCGGGATCGGCACCGGCACCGCGGGCGGCGCGGGATGCGGGTGCGTCCGGGGCAGCAGAGCGTGCCGCGACAGCGCGTACACCACCGCTTTCGGATGGGCCCGGGTCACGGTGACCGCCACGTCCACCATGGTCAGCCCGGTGCCCAGCACCAGCACCGGCGCGCCGTCGCAGATCCGGGCCAGAGCGTCTCGCGCCCACGGATCGGCAACATAACGGGGATTCGCGGCGTCCACGATGTGTGGCCAGGCGGCCGGGGGGCGATTGCCCAGGGCCAGAACGGCGGCATCGGCCTCGATGCGCCCGCCGTCCGACAACTGGACCCGCACGCCCCGATCACCGGTCCGCGCGCCCGCTGTACCGGTCGGCGCGCCCGCCGTACCGGTCAGAGCACTCGCCGTACCGGTCAGGGCGCCCGCCGTACCGGTCAGGGCGCCCGCCGTACCGGTCAAGGCGCTCACCGTCCCGGTCACCCTGCGCACCACCCGGAACGGTCGCTGTTCGGCGGCCGACAGCACCTCGCGCAGGTAGCGCCCGTACACCTGCCGCGGCAGATAGTCCGGGCCGTCGATGTCCAGCCCGTCGCGGCGGGCCCACCGCAGCAGATGACCCGGATCGCCCTCGATCGCGCTCATCTTGCTGACGCAGGCGTTGAGGAGGTGATGCGGATCGGTGGTCGAGTACGCCTGCCCCAGCGCGTGCCGTCCGTACTGGTCGATCAGCACGACCTCCAGGGGCATGGCCAGCGCCCGCGCCCGGCGAAGGAGATGCACCGCGGCCAGAGTGCCGCTCGCGCCGCCGCCCACGACGGCGACCGATGGAGAACCTGCTACGCGATCCATAATACCCCACTCTACCTGTAGGATATACAGGATAATATGCGTTGGATAGCTCCGCCTGAACGTGAGCACCGATATCCGTGGCGCCCACATGAACCTACGGCGACAGCCGGAATCACCGGGCACCGCCCCCCGTCGCAGGCGATTCCCGAGAACGCCCACAATCGGCCCGATCGCTCCGGACGGCCTCAGCGCCCTGCATGTGGCTCCGTCAGGGTACAACCAGGAAGAAGGGAAGGCCTGTTACCTGATGGCCGCCTTCAGCTCGCCGACCTGATCTTCGAGGGGCACTTCGGGGTCGACGCGGTGCAGCTGGAACAGCGCGATCCGGTCGACTCCGAGGGTGCGCGGGCTCGTTTCGCGCTGCCGGCGCAGGTAGGCCGGCCTGCCGAGAGATGTCCACTGGTCGGGGCCCTGCCGGGTGAACCCTGCATTGGCGCCGATGACGATGTGCTCGTCGTATGGGTAGAGGGTGCGGCGCAGCAGCGGTTCGGCGGTCAAGCCACCGCTATCGGGATACCTCATGCACTTCAGGTAGTTTCGCGACGAGCGGCCGCCACCTCACGCCGAGGTCAGGCCATACAACCCTGACCGTTGAAGGTCTCTAGGCGTCGCCCAACCCGTGCCTTCTCTGCCGCCAATCGATCCGGCCAAAATAAACCGCAAGCGCCAGCAATGCCAAAAATCCGCTGAGCACATAACTACCCGTCAGCGACATCAGCCACATTCCGGCGTGGGATGGATATATCAGAAGTGTCGCCAGGGCGATATATCCAGGCAGAAAAAAGATGAACCACAGGACCCCCACGCCCACCTTCTCAAGCGTAACGTCTACGCGCTGAGCGCGCTGTGCCCAGAGCACCAAGAGCGGTATGCACCAGACCCAATGGTGCGGCCAGGAAACGGGTGAGACAAGCAGTCCCACGATGGCGCAGGCGGTGATTCCGGCGAGCTCGCCAGCCTTCTTCGCGGTCCATGCGGCGACCAAAAGTCCACCCGTGCCGACTACCGCGCACAGGGCGAGCCAGAGAGGCACGGCGGGCCAAGAGCCGGTCATGAGCATAAGCATGCCGCGAAGCGATTGATTGAAAAAATCCGCGTCCTGCCCGGCGACCACCCGTTGCGTGTCGAAAAATGCACCACCCCAGTAATCACGTGAATCGGCCGGCAGCAGCAGAAATCCGAGGATTACCGTGCCGAGAAAACCAAGGCCGGCCATCAGGGCGGCCCGGAAACGACGCGTGACGAGAAGATAGGGGATGAATATCAGTGGGGTGAGTTTGATACCGGCGACAATGCCCGTTCCTATTCCGCGCCACTTTTTTTTGCCGTGCGTCAGATCGACAATGATCGCCAATAGCAGAATAATACCTATTTGCCCATTCCACAGCGTTAGCGTTACCGGGTACAAGGGAAGTATCGCGATAACAACCAACAATGTGTGAGTTGTTCGGCGACTACGGCTCTTCACTGCAGTACGGCCGATGAGAATCCATATTACCGCCTCAAGGGCGAGTATGGAGATCAGCACCCAGAGGGCGACGGAAACCTCCATTCCAACCAAGGCGAGAGGCGTGAACAGCATTGCTGCGAACGGTGAGTAGGTGAACTTCAGCCGATTTTCACCTACGATCAAATCGTAGACAGAGGTACGCTGCAGTACCGCCGCTCCGCCTTCCCGGTAAACCTCCAGATCAATCCAGCCCCTCGCATAGACCGCGTTGAAGATGAAGGCTGCCAGCGCGCCACTCAACGCGATCAATACTCCGCATGCCATTTGGAAAGAGCCGCCGTCTCTCTTGCCCAAACGAATTCGCGGACCGGCTGACACTGAAGAAGGCATGGCAACTCCCGACCTGGCTGCGGTGCACGCTAGCCACGCCGTCTTGTCCAAAGCTTGTCGTGTCCTGCTTGTGCCGACCGTTTGCCGGTCAGGGCCCCGGTGCGATCAGGTAGGAGTGTCTCCCTCCCGGTGGCAGGCGGGGATGTCGGCCAGGCGCCGGTCATGGTCCAGAAGCGGCCGGTCCGACGGGTTCACCCGCCGGGATCAATTACCAAGTCAACGCTCCGAGACGAGCCACTAGGCGCGAAGACCGCTGGGCAGCGGTCACGCCAGATCGAGCAGTTGCTCGCAGAAGCCGCTGCGCGCCCCCGGCAGCTTGGAGAAATTCTTGGTTTATCACCCTGTGAACAACTCGCGCACAAGTGCCGCCAGATGGGCGCTACGATCAGCCCTTTCGCGCAAAAAGGGCGGCATGCAGTGCAGAGATACCGTCTGGGGCGGTTAGCGGTAATCGTCAACATGACGGCCGTGGTGGTCGCGGTCGTCATCAGTCTGGCCCGAGATTCCCTTGATCCGGCCTGGACCGTGGTCCAGTGGTACCCGCCCTCCCGCTTCGCCGACGAGACCTCGCTGCTCGCGGTGCTGGGTGGGTTGCTTCTGGTCGGCGCGGTCAATTCGTGGATGTTCTGGCAGGTGCTCCGAGGGCCGGCCGACGCTGCGCCGTTGCCGCGACGCGCGCTGTGGCTGCGTCGACTGCTCTACGTCTACGTCGGCTGGCTGTTGATCCCGGTGCCGCTCCCCGACGAGGTGGCGACCGCGTTCGACGTGGTGCTGTGGGTGCCCATCGTCATCCTCCTCGCGCAGACGCTGACGCGCTCGGGACCGGCCTTCCGCCTGATCCTGGTCACCACCGCTCTGCTGAGCACGGTGCTTCCATGGGTGCTCGAAGCCGCGCCCCCGGCCAGCTACGCCGACTGGGGCGTACCCGTGCTTTCCGCGGTGAACCTGGCACTCGCGGCGGCGGGGCTGGCCTGGTTTCTGATGATCCTCATCGCCCAGCGACGCGACGGCCGCTGGAGGAGGACCACGATGGTCCTGGGGGCGTGCCAGCTGGCGGTCATCCCCGTCCCCATCGTCCTGAACCGGCTCGTCGACTTTCCGGAGAGCGTGGTCCTGTCCGACCTCCTGGATGTGCTGGCCGTCTTCCAGCTGGTCTGGCTCGCCCGGACGGCCCACGAGCTCAACCGCCCCGGCACCGCACCGGATCCCGAGCCCCTGCGCTCGCCCCGATGGCTCCTCGCGCCGATGGTCCTGGCTCCGCTGGCGGTCGTCGCCCCCGAGGTCAAGCCCCACATGACCTACACCTGGCTCGACGCCGACTGTTCGTCGATCCCCCTGTTCGCCGATACCCCTCCGCAGGATCGCCGGCGCGTTTACCTGTGCCTGGCCGGAGACGGGCGGCTCTACGAAAAAATACGGTTCTGGAGCGCAGGCGGGCGCCCGGTCGCGGACCAGCAGCTCCTGGGCAAGGGCTGGAAGAGCTGCGCGACAGGCGACCGCAAGGTGAGAGCCGAGGCGCTGGTCTACCTGTGCCCGGAAGTCGTCGCACGTGACCAGCCCGACCTCCTGCTCACGGCGGCTCAGCTCAAGCAGCGGGAGGCCAAGGAGCGAGCCCTGCGGCGGCAGGAGGTGGCCGACGAGGCCGCTCAGTACGTGAGCGGCTGCCTCGATCCCTGGCCCGCGCTGCGGACCTCCCGCCAGGTCACAGCCGTCCACCTGCCCACCAATTGGGACGGCTACCACATCTTCGACGGGCGCGCGGCGAGCCTGGAGACGCTCGATGCCGAGAACATCGAATCCGACAGCCCGCTTGTGGCCCACGGGGGCGCCGCCCGGGTCGGCACGACGCTGGAGTACGGCGTCGCCTGCGTCACCGTGAAGGTCCTGCGTACGGCCCCGCCGATCCGGCGCAAGGGCTGGGACGACGTGGTCGACGCGGATCTGGTTCTCGGCTCGGGACGGGTGCACCTGAGGGGCAGGGGCATCAAGGTCGCGGTCGCCCTTCCGAAGGCGGGGAAATACCGGGTTCGCCTGCACACCCGAACGTTGGACGAGAGCGTGGGAGAAGACCTTGTGGTGGTGTTTCCCGCTTCCTAGTGCTGCGTTCGTCTTTGGCTGGGCAGATACGGCGTAGCGGGATGCCGGGGTCCACGGGGATGGGATCTCGGCATCTGTTATCTCAATCGCGACCTGGTTCGTGGTTCCTGGTTCCTGGAGACGAGCCGCGCGTCTGTGACGCGTACCTCGACGGCATCGTCGGCACTGAGCCCGCAACGGAATTGTCGGTGCCCTAAAGCATGATCGAACCATGACCGAGGAGCCCCCCATCGCTGTCCTGGCCGACGACACGGCCTACGCCGAAGCCGTCCAACTGGCTGTTGACGCCGCCGCCGCCTACTACGCCGACGGCACCTCCCCGCTCGACGACGACGCCTACGACAGGCTCGCGCGCGGGATCCAGGCGTACGAGGAAGCCCACCCCGAGGCGGTGCTGGCGACCTCGCCCACGGGCAAGGTCGCCGGCGGTGCCGTGGTCGGCGACGTGCCGCACACCGTGCCGATGCTCAGTCTGGACAACGTCTTCGGCGCCGGGCAACTGGCCGACTGGGCCGCCTCGCTGGAGCGCAGGCTCGGACGCCCGGTCGCGGCGTGGAGCGTCGAGCCCAAGCTCGACGGCTTGGCCATCTCGGCCCGCTATCGTCACGGCCGCCTGATGCAGCTTGTGACCCGCGGCGACGGCACCGCCGGTGAGGACGTCTCCCACGCGATCGGCACCATCGTGGGACTGCCCGTCAGGCTGGCCGAGCCGGTCACCGTTGAATTGCGCGGCGAAGTTGAAATGACGACGTTGCAGTTCGAGGAGGCGTGCGCCAAGCGGCAGGCGCACGACGGCACCACGTTCGCCAATCCGCGCAGCGCCGCCGCGGGCACGCTGCGCGCCCAGGACCGGCCGTATGTGTGCGAGCTGACGTTCTTCGGCTACGGCGTGCTGCCCGCCCCCGACGACACCTCCGAGTTGGCGATGCGACTGCGCGAGCTGCCGCACAGCGAGGTCATGGCGTGGGTCGCCGCCCAAGGCGTGCAGACCACCGACGCCACCCCGGTCGCCGGAATCGTCGCCGAGACGCTGGAGCAGGTGCAGGAGCGGGTTGAGCAGATCGCCGCCGTGCGGCCGGAGCTGCCGTTCGGCATCGACGGCATCGTGATCAAATGTGATCTCGCCGCCGACCAGGCCCAGGCCGGCTTCAGCTCGCGCGCGCCCCGCTGGGCGATCGCCTACAAACTGCCCGCCACCGAAAAGATCACCAAATTGCTCGATGTGGAGTGGAACGTCGGCCGCAGCGGCATCATCGCCCCACGCGCCGTGCTGGAGCCGGTCATGCTCGACGGCAGCAAGGTCACCTACGCCACCTTGCACAATGTCGCCGACATCACCCGCCGGGGCCTGATGCTCGGCGATTCCGTGGTCGTCTACAAGGCCGGCGACGTGATCCCCCGGGTCGAGGCCCCGGTCGTGCACCTGCGCACCGGCAAGGAGCAGCCGATCCCGATCCCGCAGGTCTGCCCGCTGTGCGGCGACGCGATCGACGCCTCCCAGGAGCGGTGGCGGTGCGTACGCGGGCGCGCCTGCCGGGTGATCGCCTCCATCGGCTACGCCGCCGGCCGCGACCAGCTCGACATCGAGGGCCTGGCCGAGAACCGCATCCAGCAGATGCTGGACGCCGGGCTGATCGCCGACTTCGCCGACCTGTTCTATCTGACCCGCGAGGAGGTGCTGGGCCTGGAAAGGATGGGCGAGACCAGCACCGACAACCTGCTCGCCGCCATCGAGAGGGCCAAGACACAACCGCTCAGCAGGGTCTTCTGCGCGCTGGGTGTACGCGGCACCGGCCGCGCCATGAGCCGCCGCCTCGCCAAACACTTCGGCAGCATGGACGCCATCCGCGCCGCCGACGCCGAAGCGATCGAGGCGGTGGACGGCATCGGCCCGAAGAAGGCGCCGGGAGTGGTGGCCGAGCTGGTCGGACTCAGCGATCTCATCGACAAGCTGATCAGGGCCGGCGTCAACATGACCCAGCCGGACTGGACTCCCCCCGCCGCTCCTGACACCGACACCGATGCGGAGGCGAGCGGCACATCCAAGGGACCGCTGGCCGGGATGTCCGTCGTGGTCACCGGCGCGATGAGCGGAGCGCTGGAGGCGCTGACCCGCAACCAGATGAACGAGCTGATCGAACGCGCCGGAGGCAAATCCTCCTCCAGCGTCTCGGCGAAGACGTCGCTGCTGGTGGCGGGGGAGAAAGCGGGCTCTAAGCGGGCCAAGGCCGAGGGCCTGGGCGTGCGGATCGTCGGCCCGGAGGAGTTCGCCGACCTCGTCGGCCCGTTCATCTGACCAGGACCGGAGCCATCTCATCTGATCGGCGAGCTCGAATCAGCCACGTGGCGATCGCCTCGTAGAGACCATGTGGCAATCGCCTCGTAGAGACCTGCACGAGGCGATTGAGCCGATCACCGCATCGGCCTGGACGCGGTGACGGTTCGACAGCCATCGCCGACCCGTCCATCCTCCACCGGATCCACCCCTGACAGGAACCATCGGCATGAACCTCTCCCCCCTCGCGCAGCGCCTGCACAGTCTGATCACCGGGACCGCGAACGACCCCACGTACTGGCCCGAGGCCTCTCAGCTGAGCGCCGGCCTGGGCGCGGCGGCCCGGACCGTCGACGGCGGCTTGATATTCGCACCGTACGTGGTCGACGAGCAGCGGCTGGCCGTGGCGGCCCGCGAGCTGGTCGGATTCCTGATGCCGGACGGAGAAAGACTGTACGAATCCCCCTTCGTGCTGCTGGTGGCGGCGGGGTTGGCGGGCATGGACGCCGAAGTGAGCGCCCGGCTCGCCGAGGAGCGCGGGCCGATCGCGGTAGCCGAGATGGACGTGCTTCTCGGCTGGGACGTGGAGCGGCGGGCACTGTTCGCCGAGGCGGTACGGCCACGGCCAGACCATGTCGCCCCGCTGCTCGGCGTGATCGAGTGGCTCGGTGGCCAGCCCGGCTACCCGGACTTCGCCCGGACGGCTCTGGAGGCGGCCGAGGCCCGCGTCGCAGCGATCCACGCCGGAGAGATTCCCTACAGCGCGGAGAAGGCGTTCGAGGTCAGCGAGAAGACGACTCTCGGCCGGGCCGTCCGGCTGGCGCTCTTCCGGGACGAGCCCTGGCTGCCCGAGCTGCTGGACAATCTGGTACGCGGGATCGCGGTGGCGCCCACCCCTGCCAAGACCCTGCCCTCCCAGGCACTGCTGTTCGAGATCGCCCGCGCGGCGGAGGACTACCCGACCCCCGAGGTGATCACCGCGCTGCGCACCGCTCGCCGGATCACCCGGCACGCGGGGGTGCCCAAGGAACTGGACCGCAAGTTCAAGCGCATCGAGCCCGCCCTGGCCAACCGGCTGGAGGTGGCGTTCCGGTTGCCCGACGGGCGGCTGCGCCAGGCCGTCGGTGAGCACACGGCGGTGATCTCCACCGACGGCAAGGTCGAGCTGTCGTGGTGGCACGGAGACAAGAAGCTGAAGGCGGTCCCGGCGGCGGTCAAACGGGAGCACCCCGAGGAGGTCAAGCGGCTGCGCGAGCTGGCCAAGCAGACCGCGCAGCAACAGGCCACCCTGGCCAGAGCGCTGGAGGCCGGATATACCAGCGAGCCGCCTCCGCCGTACCGGCAGCTTGAAGGTCATCCGGTCACCGACCGGCTGATCTGGGAGTTCGAGGTCGCGCCCGGCGTGTGGCGCGCCGAGCTGGGGTTGACCGTGCCGGACGTGCCGGTGCGGCTGTGGCATCCGGCCCGCGCGTCCCTGGAGGAGGTGCGCGCCTGGCGGGAGGTCGTGGAGGACAAGGAGCTGCGCCAGCCGTACAAGCAGGCATTCCGCGAGGTCTACCTGCTCACCCCCGCCGAGGAGACGACCGGAACCTACTCCAACCGGTTCGCCGGGCACGTGGTGGACTACCGCAAACTACGCGCACTGTTTAAAGACCGCGGCTGGAAGTCCCACTATCTGGGGTCTTGGGATGGCGGCCACAACGACGGGGCGGCCCAGCGAGTACTGGCGGGCGGGCAGTGGCGGGCGACACTGAGCCACGGTCTGTACGAGGAGGGCTACGCGCTCACCGACGAGATCCGCTTCCACAGGCCGGCCGGGGGCGCCTGGTACGAGGCACCGTTGAGGGAGGTCCCGGCGCTGGTTTTCAGCGAGGCCATGCGAGACGTCGACCTTTTTGTGGCCGTCACCTCGATCATGACCGACCCCCACTGGGCCGACCAGGGACCGGACCAGATGCAGAACTACTGGCGGACCGGCTCGTTCGCTGCTCTGACGTCCTCCGCCGAGGTGCGGCGCGACGCGCTGTCGCGCCTGATCGGCCGTACGGCCATCGCCGATCGGTGCACATTGACCGACCGCTTCCTAGTGGTCCGGGGCGATCTGCGCACCTACAAGATCCACCTGGGATCGGCGAACATCCTGATGGAACCCAACGACGCCTACCTGTGCATCGTCTCCGGACGCGACCCCCACTCCAGGCTGTTCCTTCCCTTCGAGGAGGACGGCCGGCTGGCGCTGATCCTCAGCAAGGCCTTCCTGCTGGCGAACGACACCGCCATCACCGACCCCTCCATCACCCGCCAGATCCGGGCCTGACACACGCGGGAGAGAAACCTCCGCGATCGCGTGCGGTTCATCGCAGGATCGCCGGGCGGACCGCCGCAAGCTCCTGCCCTCGGCATGTATCCCCTCCCCGCTCACCTGGATCGGGAGCCGGGAGGCGGTCCGGGTCGAGGGCGGGAGCCCATCACGTGCAAGCCGCCGGCTTACACGTGATGTGAACGTCGAGTTCTACGGTCGTCGGGTCATGCCGTGAAAAGCCCTCAGACGCGCATCGGCGACGCGGCAGCGGCCGGACGGGTCGTCCCGTCCGGCCGCTGTGCCCGGCTATGGAAAACTCTCAGACCCACCCCGCCAGCCGGGCGATCACCTCGGTGTCGTCCCAGACCTCGCCGTACTTGGCCTGGATGTCGAACAGGTTCGCCTCGTGCGGCCCGGGGTCGCGATCTCCGACGGCCTGGCGGACGACGACGGGCACGAAGCCGTGCTGGACGGCGTCGACGGCGGTGGCCCGGACGCACCCGCTGGTGGAGACACCGGTGACGATCAGGGTGTCGATGCCCAGGGCGGTGAGGGTGGAGGCCAGGCTGGTGCCGAAGAAGGCGCTGGCGTACTGCTTGACGATCACCAGCTCGCCGGGCAGCGGGGCCACCTCGGGCATCAGGGCGCCGAGCGGACCGTCGCCCACCAGGTGACGTAGCGGGGCGACCTTGCGGAAGAACAACCCGCCGTCGACGCCGCCGGGACCGTAGGCGACGCGCGTGTGGATGACGGGGACGCCGGCGTCGCGGGCGGCGAGAAGGATGCGGGCCGCCGCGTCCAGGCAGTCGCGCGAGCCCATGTACAGCTCGGCGCCCGGCTCGAAGTAAGCGCGCATCAGGTCGATGAGGACAAGCGCCGGGCGCTCCCCGAACGGCAGGGTGCGCCCGAACACCTCCTCGTGGTCCCTGATCACACCCGGACCGGCGGCTTCGGGGCCGGCAGTCCGGTCTCCTCCTCGCAGCGGGCGAGGATCTCCTCCATCGGCGGTCCCATGTTGAACACCGAGGGCTCCGGCCGGGTCGCGCGCAACCGCTCGCGCAGTTCCGCGGTGGCGCCGGTGTCCACGGCGCCGTCCTGATCACACACGACCCCGTAGGTCGCGGCGCCCTCGGCGGTCACCAGGCCGCGCCGTACCTCCAGGCCGACCAGGGCCGGGTCGCGCTCCAGCGGGTCGCCCCACCCGCCCCCGCCCCAGGTGACGAAGTGCAGCAGGTCGCCGGGCCGGACCGGCACGTCGTGGATCTTGCTGGGCAGCGTCTCCACCCGGCCGTCGGCCCGCTCGATCCACTTGCGTCCGCGCGCGCCCGGCTCGCCGGCGTTGACGCCCCAGGGATAGGTGAGCCAGCGGTCGTCGTGGATGGCGATCGTGCCGGGCTCCAGGAACCGGTAGGCCACGTCCACGCCGTTGCCGCCGCGGTGCAGCCCGGCGCCGCCGGTGTCGGCGACGGTCTCCCAGCGCTCGATGCGCATCGGGTAGTACGACTCCAGGAACTCGCAGGGAATGTTCGTGAACGAGGGCCACAGCGAGTGCCCGTCGGGGCCGTCGCCGATCGGGCGGCCGGGGATGCCGCCGAAGCCGATGGAGTAGAGCTGGAACCACTCCCCCGTGTCGGAGCGGTTCCCCGAGTACATGAAGTGCGGGGAGGAGGAGAAGCCGGCCGCGTTGAGCAGGTCGGGGGTCTTCTGCCCGAGCAGCCCGCCGAACAGGTCGAAGATGCGGCCGATGCCGTGGTTGCGGGCGTTCAGCGCGGCGGGATACTCCGGCTTCCAGAACGACTTCTCCGGGATGTGCACGTCGACCAGGGGGTAGAAGCCGTCGTTCCAGAGGATCTGCGGGTCGGCCACCGTGATCAGGTAGATGCCGAAGAACATCCGGGCGAGGTTCTCGTTGATGTAGTAGTTGATGGGCCCCTGGGCCTGCGGGTCGCTGCCCGAGAAGTCCAGCAGCACCTTGTCGCCGGTGCGGGTCAGCGAGAGCACCAGCTTGTACGGGCCGTAGCCGACGCCGTCGTCGCAGATGTAGTCGGCGAAGGTGAGCGTCTCGCCGTCCTCGAACAGCATCGACAGCAGCGTCTTCATCGCGTCGTAGTTGCGCCGGAGCAGGGCGTCGAGCGCCGAGGTGTAGGTGTCGGCGCCGAACCGGGCGCACAGCTCCTGGATCCGCCGCGACGCCGTACGGCAGGCGGCGATGATGCCGTTGAGGTCGGCGCGGTTCCAGTCGGGCTGGCGGACCTGGTTGAGGATGATGCGCAGCGCGTCCTCGTTGAGCACGCCCCTGGAGTAGAGCTTGAAGGGCGGGATGACCACGCCCTCCTCGAAGATGGTGCGCGCGTCGGTGGGCATCGAGCAGGGGGTCTTGCCGCCGACGTCGGACATGTGGCCGAACATCGACGCCCAGCCCACGACCCGCCCCGCCACGTAGATCGGCATGACGACCAGCCAGTCGTTGGCGTGGCTGATCGCGCCGTCGCAGGAGTAGGGGTCGGAGGTGAGCAGCACGTCGCCCTCCTCGATCGTTCCCTCGAAGCCGTCGAGCAGCGCCGGGATCGACAGGCCGAACTGGCCGACGACCATCCGCCCGGAGGGGTCGCCGATCAGCGGGAACTCGTCGTGCTGCTCGCGGATGCCGGGCGAGAGGGCGGTGCGGAACAGCACCTCGTCCATCTCGTAGCGGGCGTTGCGCAGCGCGTTCTCGATGATGTCGATGGTGATCGGGTCGACGTCCACCGGGGTGAGCGGTGCCGTCGCGGTCTCGATGATCTGAGCCATCACGCCTCCACGGGACTGATGAGCAGGCAGCCGCTCTCGTGCGCGAAGGCGGCGTGGCCGGGCAGGACAAGGGTGGTGGAGTCCATCTCGACGACGATCGCCGGGCCCTGGACGATGTTGCCGGCCAGTAGCTTCGACCGGTCGTAGACGGTGGTCTCGGCCCAGCCGCCCTCGACCCAGACTTTGTGGGTGCCGGTGACGGCGGCCGAGGCGTCCTCGGTGCCCTCGGCCAGCGCCGCCGGCTGAACGTTGGGGCGCGGGCCGCTGACCGCGGCGCGGGCGCTGACCAGCTCGTGCTCGTTTCCGAGCAGGAAGGAGAAGAGCCGTTCGTGCTCGGCGTCGAAGGCCTTGCCGAGCGCGTCGAGCCCGGTTCCCGGCTCCAGAGTGATCGGGATCTCGAAGCCCTGGCCGTGGTAGCGGACGTCGACCTGGTAGGTCACGGTCTGCGCGGCCCGGTCGATGCCCTCGGCCTCCAGGGTCGCGGCCGCCGTCTCGGCGAGTTCGGCGAGCAGGTCGGCCAGCTCGGCGTCGGTGAGCCGGGAGAAGCGGCGGATGTGGGTGCGGGCGGCCTCGTCGCGCAGGGAGGTGGTGGCGTCGCCGTACGCGCAGAGCACGCCGGGTGACGGCGGGATGATGACCGGCCACGAGCCGGTGAGCCTGCCGAGCGCGTTGGCGTGCAGCGGGCCGGCGCCGCCGAAGGCGACGAGCGCGAAGTCGCGGGGGTCGAAGCCCTGCTGCACCGAGACCAGGCGCAGCGCGCCGAACATGTTCTCGTTGACGATGTCGACGATGCCCTGGGCGGCGGCCTCGGCGGACGGCAGGCCCATGGCGTCGGCGATCCGCTGTACGGCCTGGCGCGCGCGGTCGCGGTCCAGGACGATCTCGCCGCCGGCCAGCTGGGTCGGCAGGTAACCGAGGACCACATTGGCGTCGGTGACGGTCGGATCCTCGCCGCCCCTGTTGTACGCGGCGGGTCCGGGGACGGCGCCGGCGGACTGCGGGCCGACGCGCAGCGCGCGGGTCAGCTCGGGCACGTGCGCGATCGATCCGCCGCCCGCGCCGACGGTGCGCACGTCCACCGAGGCCGACCGGACCGCCAGGTCGCCGACCTTGGTCTCGCGGCCGGTGCGCGGCTGCAGGTTCTGCACGAGGGCGACGTCGGTGGAGGTGCCGCCCATGTCGAAGGTGAGGAAGTCGGGAAAACCGGCCTGTTCGGCGACCCAGGTGGCGCCCGCGACGCCGCCGGCCGGTCCGGACAGCAGCAGGTTCACCGGGGCGGCCGCCGCGGCGGCGGCCGAGGCGAGGCCTCCGTCGCTGCGCAGGACGTAGAGGTTGCCGTCGACGCCGCCACCGGCGATCTTCGTCGCGAGGTTGTCCATGTAGCGGGCGACCTGGGGCTGGACGTAGGAGTTGACGACCGTGGTGATCGTCCGCTCGTACTCGCGCATCTCCGGCAGGACCTCCGAGGAGATCGAGATCGGCACACCCGGCAGCTCCTCGGCGGCGATCTCGGCGACCCGCCGCTCGTGACCGTCGAACGCGTAGGAGTTGATCAGTGAGACCGCCAGGGCCTCGACGCCCTTCAGCCGTCGCAGGGAGATCCGCAGGGACTCCTCGTCGAGCGCGGTGACGACCGAGCCGTCGGCGGCGACCCGCTCGACCGCCTCGACGGTGTCCTCCAGGGCGGCCAGCGGTTCGGGCTTGGGCCAGATGATCCAGCCGGCCAGGCCTCCCGGCACGAAGGACCGGGCGATCTGCAGCACCTGCCGGAACCCGGCGGTGGTGACCAGGCCGACCCGGGCGCCCTTGCCCTCCAGGATCGCGTTGGTCGCGACGGTGGTGCCGTGCAGCACCTGGCCGATCTCCGCCAGCGAGATCCCGGCCTCGGCGCACGCCTTCTCGATTCCGGCCAGGACGCCGACGGACTGGTCGTGGGGGGTGGAGGGGGTCTTGGCGCGGAAGGTACGCCCCGAATCCTGGTCGATCAGGAGGATGTCGGTGAACGTCCCTCCGACGTCCACCCCTAGCCGGTAACGCATGGCGGTGCTCCTTTCAGAGCCCTTTGTTCAGGTCAGAGTCCTTCGTACGGGGGTGGTGCGGTCATGGCTTCGGGCGTCGGATGACCCCCGGCGGGGTTCGTGCGGGTCGTGGCCGCGGGTGTCAGATGACGCCGTCGGCCGCGAGGGCGGCGATCTCCTCGGTGCTCAGGCCGAGCAGGCCGCGGTAGACCTCGTCGTTGTGCCGGCCGAGCTCGGGTCCGACGGCGCGCACGCTGCCGGGGGTCGCCGACAGCTTGGGCACGACGTTCTGCATCGCCAGCTCGCCGAACTCCGGGTGGGGGACGTGCACGATCGCCTCGCGCGCCGCGAAGTGGGGGTCGTCGAACATGTCCTTGGCCCGGTAGATGCGCCCGGCGGGAACGCCGCCCTCGTTGAGCAGCGCGAGCAGTTTCTCGGCGGAGAATCCCGCCGTCCAGGCGGCGATGATCTCGTCGAGCTCGGCCATGTGCTCGCCGCGCGCGCCGTGCGTGGCGTAGCGGGGGTCCTCGGCCAGTTCGTCCGCGCCCATCACCGCGGCCAGTCGGCGGAACACGCTGTCCTGGTTGGCGGCGATGAGGATGGAGTCGCCGTCCTTGGTGGGGTAGACGTTGCTCGGCGAGACGTTGGGCAGCACGGAGCCGGTGCGTTCGCGCTGGTAGGAGGCCTGCTGCCACTCCGGCAACATCGACTCCATCATCGCGAGCACGGCCTCGTAGATCGCCGAGTCGACGACCTGGCCCTGCCCGCTGCGGTCGCGCTCGTGCAGCGCGACCAGGGTGCCGATGCAGGCGTGCATGGCGGCGAGGGAGTCGCCGAGCGAGATCCCCGCGCGCGACGGCGGCCGGTCGGGGTCGCCGGTGACGTAGCGGATGCCGCCCATGGCCTCGCCGATCGAGCCGTAACCGGCCTGCGGCGCGTACGGCCCCGTCTGGCCGTACCCGGTGACCCGGGTGATGACCAGCCGGGGGTTGATCGCGTACAGCTCCTCGGGGGACATCCCCCAGCGCTCCAGGGTGCCGGGCCGGAAGTTCTCCAGCAGCACGTCCGCCTTCGCGATCAGACCGCGGACCAGCTCCTGGCCCCGGGGGGTGCGCAGGTCGCACGTCACCGACTTCTTGTTGCGCGCCACGACCGGCCACCACAGCGACTTGCCGTACGGCTTCTCCCGGCCCCACTGCCGCATCGGGTCGCCTCGCCCCGGATCCTCGACCTTGATCACCTCGGCGCCGAAGTCGCCGAGCAGCTGACCGCAGAACGGTCCGGCCAGCAACTGGCCGAGCTCGACGACACGCACGTCGGCGAGCGGAAGGCCTCTCATTCGTTCTCCTGTCGACGGGGACCCAGCAGTGACGCCCTGGCCGAGAACAGGTGGGCGCGCATGACGGCCTCCGCCCATTCCGGGTCCCCGGCCCGTATGGCTGCCGCGATCTCGATGTGGTGGTTGACGCTGCGCCGCATGGCCTCCTCGTCGAAGGAGCTGTACGTGCGCAGCAGCACGGCCGAGTGGATCAGTGAGCTGATCGACTGGGCGAGCACAGCGCTGGAGCCGAGCCGTACCAGGGACTGGTGGAACTCGGCGTTGAGCCGGTAGACCGCGTCCTGATCACCCCGCTCGGCGTGCTCCCTTATGGCGACGGCGACCTCGTGAAGGGCGTCGGCGTCCTGCGGCGTCGCGAGGGCCGTCGCCTGGCGGGCGGCGAGCCCCTCGATCCTGGCCCGCAGCTCGAAGATCGTCTCCAGGTCCTGCCGGGGGTACTCCACGACCCGGGCGCCCTTGTTGGCCGTGATGTCGACGAGCCCCTCGGACTGCAGCCGCCGCAGCGCGTCGCGGACCGGGGTCCGGCTGACGCCGAGCGCCTCGGCCAGCTCGACCTCGCCGAGCCGGTCACCGGGAGCGTACTGGCCCCCGAGGATCAGGCTACGAACATCATCAACCACCGACATGTGTACATTCCTCCGAGCGAGATGTCACCATGATGGGGATATGCCCGTCCAATGACAAGGGGTTGCATACAATCCATGAATATCGAGGTGGTCGAGGTCGGTCCGCGTGACGGCCTGCAGAACGAGTCGGTGATCGTGCCCACCGCCGCGAAGGTGGCCTATGTCGAGGCGCTGATCGGCGCGGGCCTGAGGCGGATCGAGGCCGTCAGCTTCGTGCATCCGGTACGGGTGCCGCAGATGGCCGACGCCGAGGAGGTCATGGCGCGGGTGCCCCGCGTCCCCGGGGTGCGTTACGCCGGGCTGGTGCTCAACGAGCGCGGCCTGGACCGGGCGTTGAAAGCCGGGGTGGACGAGGTGAACGTCGTTGTGGTCGCCACCGAGACCTTCTCCCAGCGCAACCAGGGCATGTCGGTCGACGACGCGGTCCGAGGCTTCGGCGTGATCGCGGGCCGCGCGCGCGAGGCCGGACTCGGGGTGACGCTGACCGTGGGCGCGAGCTTCGGCTGCCCGTTCGAGGGCGAGGTCGACCCCGCGCGGGTCGCCGAGCTGGTACGGCGATGCCCGGAGGCGCAGGAGGTCGCGCTGGCCGACACCATCGGCGTCGGCGTCCCGTCCGACGTGCGCCGCCTGGTGGAGGCGGTCGGCGAGGTCTCGGCGCTCCCCCTGCGGTTCCATTTCCACAACACCCGCAACACCGGCTACGCCAACGCCCTCGCCGCCCTGGAAGCGGGTGCCGCCGCTTTGGACGCCAGCGCCGGCGGCATCGGCGGCTGCCCCTTCGCCCCCGCCGCGACCGGCAACATCGCCACCGAGGACCTGCTCTACCTGCTGCACCGCTCGGGGGTGACGACCGGCGCCGACCTGCCCGGCGTGCTCGCCGCCGCGGCCCTCATCGAGGCCGAGCTGGGAGAGCGGCTGCCCGCCCAGCTCGGCCGCGCGGGCATCTGGCCCGTGACCGGCCCCTGACACCACGCGGAGAACAACCCGTCCGCTCCGGCGCGACCGGCCGGTGTCCCGGGGCGACTCCCGTCAACGCCCCGTGACTCAGCCGAGTCGTCCGGACCTTGGTCGTCCCACCGCCCATTCGCGCCCTACCGGCACGTTGAGGCGGTGATCGGCCATGTCCGCGGCGGACGCGGGCACCGGGAAGATCCCGATGTCCCGTAGCTCCAGCCGTTCGACGGCCCCCAGATCATCGATCCGTCGATGAGACCTCGGGGCAGCGAGCGCCGGCCTGCGGGGCCGTACGGGAGATCAGATAGCGATCGACCAGCTGGTCGACACATGAGGAACCCATCCGGTAGGCCGTGTGACCGTCTCCGTCATAGCTGATCAACCTGCCCGAGGACAGCTGGGACGCCAGGGCCTGGGCCCACCTGTACGGTGTGGCGGGATCACGCGTGGTGCCCACGACCACGATGGGAGGAGCGCCTTCCGCGCGAAGCGGCTTGTCGGTGGCCGTGCTCTTGACCGGCCAGTAGGCGCACGTCGGGGAGCCTCCCGCGACGTAGGCGCCGAAGTGCGGGGCCCCGGCCATCTCCTTGTGCATCTCATCCTCGTAGCCCGAAACCGTCTTCGGGTAGGAGTGATCAAGGCAGTTGATGGCGACGTTGGCGTCGGTCTCGTTGGAGTAGGTGCCGTTGGGATACCGCTCGTTGTACATGTCGGCTATCCGCAGAATGCTCGTGCCGTTGCCCTTGAAGGCCGCGGCGAGGGCCTGTCGAAGGGTGGGCCATTCCGTGCGGTCGTAGAGGGGGGACAGGACACCGGTCACGACCATGGATTCGTTGATCTTCCGGCTGTCGAGGGTGTTGCGCAGCGGGGTCTTGTCGGCCCGGTGCAGCAGGTCGGTGAGCTGGTCGAAGGCCTCGTCCTTCTGATGACTGGCGAACGGGCAGTTCGTGCGCTGGAAGCAGTCACCGAGGAAGGACCTGAAGGCCACCTCGAAGCTGCGTGCCTGGGCTCCGTTCAGTTGGAGCAGGGACAGCGTGGGATCGATGGCGCCGTCGAGGACCAGGGCGCGCACCTTCTTGGGAAACAGGTTCGCGTACACGGCGCCCAGGTAGGTGCCGTACGACTTCCCCAGGTAGGTCAGCCCGGAGTCCCCGAGAGCCGCCCTCATCACGTCCATGTCACGAGCGGCGTCGGCCGTACCGACATGGGGAAGAAGTTTCGCCGACCTGGCCTCGCACGCCGAGGCGAACTTCTGTCCCCCCTGCTCCAGGGCCTTGGTCTCGGCGGGTGAGTCCGGGGTCGCGTCCAGGCTGAGGTACTGGTCGAGTTGCGGGCCGCTGAGGCACCGTACGGGGGCCGAGGCGCCCACGCCCCTCGGGTCGAAGCCGACGACGTCGAACCGCGATCGGACCTCCGGCGACAGAACGGAGGTGGCCGCCCTGGCGTAGTCGATGCCGGAACCGCCGGGGCCACCGGGGTTGATGACGACCGAGCCGATCCGCTTGCCGCGTGCCGGAAGGCGGATCATGCTGATCTTTATCTTCTCTCCGGCGGGCTGGGCGTAGTCGAGCGGCACGGTCAGTTTCGTGCACTGGAAGCCGTCGTGGCAGCCGGACCAGGCAAGCCGCTGGCTGTAGTACGTCTGGAGAGAAGCCGTGGGGGCCCGGGTTGGAGACTCCTGGGGCGACTGTCGCCCGGGGGCGGCGAAGCCCGTCACGAGGAGACCCATGACGAGGGGCGTGACGATGAGGTGAGCGCGTCCCATATTTGCTGTCCTTCGCTCTGAATGATTGGAGGATTCATCTGCTCTTTAGTGGCAGACGCCATTGCTCGCGGATCTCCTGGAGGCCGCCTGTGAAATGTGGCGTGTATGTGAGTAAGACGATCTCGCCGTGGAGCAGGACATCGATTGCCCTGCTCACCGTGCGAAAATTCGCAGCGCGCATCGCATGCCCACGACCGGAGGCCGTGACATGCGATGGAATGCCTTGACAGATGGGCCGCAGTCCGCAGGTCATTCTTGACCGAGGCGAGGTCAACCGCGAGAAACCGGCTGATGGTTCTCGTCGCCCAGGTGGCTCAGGTGCGCATTTTTTTATACGGAGAAGCGACGCGATAAAGCTGGCCGTAGCGATGAAAACCGGCTGCCGCTGATCGTCTCTTGATTGTTTGAGGAGCCTGGAGGGTTACGCTCCGGCGCGGATCTCGATGTTCACGGAAAGCCTCACCGCCGCTTTCCGGACATTCGCATGCTACCTGCCACTCGGCAGTGCTATCCGCCGCGCTCGAGAATCGCTCCGCGATCTAAGCGATCCGCGCCAAAAGCCCTTCGGGCATTGTCAGGTCGCCTCGGGGCGAGGCAAGCGGGAGAAGCTCGGGGGGTGCCGGGTCGCCTCGGAGTGGGGTGGGGAGAAGGGGCGTCTCCCCGGGTCGCCGCCGGGTTTCCCGGCCGTAGCGGCCCGCTGCCGGGTCAGCGGGTCCGCCACAACTTCACGGTCTTGTCGTTGCTGCCGGTGACGAGAACCGCCCCGTCCGGGCTGAAGGCCATCGACTGGACGGTTCCGGTGTGACCGGTGAGGGTGGCGACGGTTTTACGACCGGCCACATCCCACAACCGCACCGTATCGTCGCCGCTGCCGGTGGCGAGGAGTTTGCCGTCCGGGCTGAAGGCCACCGAGCGGACACCGTCGGCGTGGCCGGTGAGGGTGGCGACCGTTTTACGACCGGCCACATCCCACAACTTCACGGTCTTGTCGTCGCTGCCGGTGGCGAGAAGCCCCCCATCCGGGCTGAAGACCATCGACCAGATGTTTTCGGTGTGGCCGGTGACGGTGGTGACGGGTTGACGGCCGGCCACGTCCCACAACCGTGCCGTGTCGTTGCCGCCGATGGCGAGGAGCTTGCCGTCCGGGCTGAAGGCCACCGAGAAGACGGCGCCCTTGTGGTCGGCGTGACCGCTGAGGGTGGCGACGCTGCTGCGGCCGGCCACGTCCCACAACCGCGTCGTGTCGTCGTAGCTGCCGGTGGCGAGGAGCTTGCCGTCCGGGCTGAAGGCCACCGAGTAGATGACCTCGGTGTGGCCGGTGAGGGTGGCGACGTTTTTGCGATCGGCCACGTCCCACAACCGCACCGTGTTGTCTTCGCTGCCGGTGGCGACGGTCCTGCCGTCCGGGCTGAAGGCCACCGACCAGACGTCTTTGGTGTGGTCGGTGAGGGTGGTCACCAGTCCGGGACCGGAGGCGGCGCTCGGTGTGGGGCTGGGGGTGGTGCTCGGTGTGACGGAGGTGGTGCTCGGTTCGGAATCGGAGTCGCGGGTGAGGGCGATCGTGACCGGCACGCCGACGACGGTGAGGGCGCCGAGCCCGGCCAGGAGCAGGACACGGCGCCGTGGCAGGGACCGGTCCGCGACGGGGGCCGGCGCCACCGCCGCGGCGGGGACGGGAGAGGTCTCCTGGCCGTTGCCCGGGCCGTCGGCTCCGCCGCCCGGGCGCCGCTCGCCCGCGCCGAGCGCACCGGGATCACCGGCGGCAGGCACTGACGGGAGGGCCGGCTCCAGGTGCGAACCTGGGGACGGATACGGATACGCCTGGTGGGCGAGGGCGATGAGCGCCTGGGCGGCCTGGTCGGCGCTGAATCGCTCGGCGGGCTCCTTGCGCAGCAGGCCGGCCAGCACCGGCGCCAGCGGGCCCGCGTGCACCGACGGCGCGGGCTCCTGACTCAGCAGGGCCGCCAGGATCGCCACCATGCTCGCGCCGGTGTACGGCGGGCGCCCCTCGACCGCGGCGTACAGCGTCGCCCCCAGCGACCACAGATCACACGCCGCGGTGACCGGCAGACCGTGGACCTGCTCGGGCGCCATGAACGCCGGGGTGCCCATCAGCACCCCCGACGCGGTCAACGTGGCGTCCCCGGCCAGGCTGGCGATCCCGAAGTCGGTGATGACCACCCGGTTGCCCGACAGCAGCACGTTGGCCGGTTTCAGGTCCCGGTGCACGATCCCGGCCGCGTGCGCCTCCCCCAGCGCCTCCACCATCACCGCGCCGATCCGCGCCACCTGAGCCGGGGCCAGCCGCCCCTGCCGCTTGATCCGCTGGTCCAGCGACAGACCCCGGACGAACTCCATCACGATCACCGGAGCCCCGTCACGAGTGATCACGTCATGCACGGTGACGATGCCCGGATGATTCAGCCGGGCCGCCGAACGCGCCTCACGCATCGCCCGCCTACCGAACACCTCCCGCTCGGCGGCATCCATACCCTGCGGAAACAGAATTTCCTTGACCGCCACCTCGCGATCCAGCAGTTCGTCGCGACCCCGCCAGACCCGGCCCATACCGCCGACCCCGACCGGCTCGACCAACCGGTATCGCCCGCCGATGAGTTCGCCCTCCGCCTCGCTCACCATCGGCACGATAACCACCGTGGATCACAGAACAGCACACGCTGTGCGACCCCGTCACCGTACGTCATAGGAGATAACAGATCGACACCCATCGCGGACATGCCCGATCACGGCGACCCGCGCCGCCGGCCGCCTTTCGACACGGTCGCCCTCCGCCTCTGCCATCCACGCACGGGCGCTCCTCCGGCCGGGCCCTCCACGCACAGGCGCCCGCCCCCGAGGATCCGGGGACGGGCGCCTGTGTGCTGTGTGCTGTGTTTGCTGGGTTACTGCTGTACGTGCTGGGTTACGGCTTTGCGGCCGGCAACCTGCCGAAGTCGAGCTGGTCGGCTTCGTCACCGATCTTGTTGTCCAGGCTGACCACGAGCCAGCCCTTCGCCGGCGTGGCCGCGAGCTTCGCCTGGTCGACGGTGAGCTCGATCGTGGACGAGGCGCCGGGCGCGAGCGGCACGTAGGTCCCCGTCGTGATCGCCGGAGCGAAGGCGTCGAACGCCGCCGCCTCGGTGTCGTCGACGAGACCCTCGGGAACCTGCGAGATGCCGGTCACCGAGTAGGTGAAGCGGGAGGCGCCTTCTGCCAGACCGATCTCGGAGGCGAGAACCGGCATCAGCAGCGTGCCGCCGTTCATCGGAGCCGTGGCGACCCACGCGTCCACCAGGGACCCGTCGGCCTTGAAGACGAACGAGGCGAACCGGCCGTCGAGGTCACCCGTGGTGACCAGACCGTAGTCCGCGCCGACCAGGATGTAGTCGAGCGCCCCGTCACCGTTGGTGTCGATCGGGATGTCGAACTCGTTGGCCGCCGCGTTGGACCAGCGGCCCGAGGTGCTGACCGCGAAGACCAGCGAGCGGTCGGTGGCGGCGCCGCCGAGCACCGTGCCGGGGAGCGACTGCACCCCGGCCGCACGGACGTCCATCGAGTCCTCGGCGCCGGTGACGTCATCGGCGTCGGTGATGCCCCAGGCGTAGACGTCGGCGGCACCGGAGTGGTTACCGCCGTTCTGAACCTTGATGGAGGTCGTGAGCCCACCGGTGCCCGGGGTGTACTTGCCCGGGTTGGAGGAGTAGACCTGGGACTGGGCGTCCGGGACGAGCAGGAACGCGGTCCGCAGGGGGTAGACGCCCTCGGCGGCCTGCTTCGGCGTGGCGGTGACCGCACCCTGGATGTGGGTGAGCGTGCCGAAGTTGGACTCCTCGGCGGCGGGGAGCGCGGCCACGGCCTGCGCGCTGAGCGACAGAGTGACCTTCACCGTGCGGCTGCTCTCCGGGCCCACGGTCACGGACGCGGGAGAGACCGCGACCTGCGCGCCGTAGGACTGGCCGTTGAACGCGGCGGCCAGGTCGTAGGTGACCGAGGTCTTGCCGGTGTTGCGGAGGGTGAGGTCCTCACTCCCGTTGAACGCTCCGGTCATCTTCTGCAGACCGAACGACAGGTTGCCCGCGTCCTTCTTGGTCTCGGCCACCACGGAGGCGCCGACCGCCTGCCGGGTGGCGACAACGCCGGAACCGGCGACCCTGGCGGTGTAGCCCACGATCTTGGAGGTGGCGTCGGCCGTGCTGACGATCGCGGCCTTGATCACGCCGGGCTTCCAGCGCGGGTGGGCCTCCTTCACGAGCGCGGCCACACCGGCGACCATCGGGGAGGCCATCGAGGTGCCCGAGATCGTCGCGGGGCCCGAACCGGTGCCGACACCGGTCGAGACGACCGCGACACCGGGTGCGGTCACGTCCGGCTTCAACGAGCTGCTGCCGTTGCCGGGGCCGCCCGAGGAGAAGGAGGCGAGCTGGGCGTAGCCGGGGTTGGGGAGGGTCAGCGCCGTCAGCGTGGTGCTCTTGCCGTTCAGCGAGACGGCCGCGGCGGCGTCGGTGCTCCTGATGCCGAGGAACGGAATGGTGACCGTGTACGCCTCACCGGTGTCCGGGTCGGAGGTGATCGGACCCTCCAGAGCCGGGTAGGCGGCGTCAGTGTTGATCATCGCGACCGCGGCGGCGCCGGCCTGCTGGCCGAGGATGGCCCGCTTGACCCGGGCGCAGGTGCCGCGCAGCGTGATCACGAGCTTGCCGGCGACGCCACCCGGGTAGGCCGCGTAGTCGGCCGGGGCGCAGCCCAGCGACACCGGTCCCGACGGGTAGCTGGTGCGGAGCACCGCGATCGGCAGCGCTCCGGAGGGCAGGGGCGCCTCGTTGGAGTTCTGCGCGATGATCTCGACACCGTCCACCGAGATCTTCGCGGCGGGCAGCTGGGCACGCGCGGCGTCGATGGCGGCCACCGAGATGGCGCTCGGGGCGACGGCGGGGGCGCCGGTGATGTAGGCGTTCGCTCCCGAGTTGCCGGACGAGGCGACAACGGTCACGCCCGCCCGGGTCAGCGTCTGCACGGCCTGCGCGGAGGGCTCGTCGACGCGGCCGAAGGACGAGCCGAGCGACATGTTGACGACGTTGGCGCCGTCCTTGAGAGCCCGCTCCATCGCGGAGACGATGACTTCCTCGCTCGCCGAGCCCTCGCAACCGAAGACGCGGTAGGACATCAGCGAGGCCTTCGGCGCCACACCGGGGCCGATCCTGAAGGCCTTGGCGTGCGTGGTGGAGTCGTACGGGCCGGTGTAGGTCTTACCGGCGGTGTCCACTCCGAAGCCCGCGGTGCTGCCCGCCACGTGGGAGCCGTGGCCGTTGCAGTCGAGCGGGTCGGGGTCGGGCTTGGGCAACGAGGTCGGGATGGCGCCGTCGTAGTCGTCGCCCACGAGGTCGTAGCCGCCGATGACCTTGGCGGTCGGGAACGTGCCCGGCTCGATCACCGTGCCGTCGTTGTTCGCGAAGTCGGCCGGGTTACCCGAGCCGCCGAAGTTGGCGTGGGTGTAGTCGAGCCCGGTGTCGATGATCGCGACCTTGACGCCCGTGCCGGTCTTGCCGAGGTCCTGCCAGGCCTGCGGGGCACCGATGTAGGTGACGGCGGCCGTGTTGTCACGGCTGAACGTGCGGGTGGGGTGTACGGAGACGACCCCGGGGGCCTGCTGGAGTGCCGGCAGGCTGCGCACGGGGATCGTGGCGGCGATTCCGTTGAAGCTGTCGGTGTAGGTGGCGAGGACCTTTCCGCCCTCGGTCTCCACCTTCTGCTCGACGCTCTGCTGCTCTTTCTTGAGCGCGGAGCGCAGGGACGGCTTGTCGACGGTCTTGCCGGCCTCCTCGGCGTCGGCCGTGGCGTCACCGACCGGTGTGCCTGTGACCTGGATGAGGACCTTGAGCTGACGAGCGGGATCCAGGGCGGCAGGCTTGAAGTTCGTGTAGCTGAATGCCCCCTCCAGACGCTCGAAGCCGGAGGGCCGGATGGAGTCCGCGGTCGCCGCAGACGGGATTACCGTCAGCGGAATGGCGATACTCGCGGACGCGAGCACTGCAAGAAGCAGGCGCCTCTTCACTAATCACCTCATGGGGGGAGGGGCGGAACACACATGCATCAGAAGCGTGACTCTGTAACATAAGGCATTAAGTGCTTCTTTGGTAACAAATAGAGCACAACATCCGTCAAGTCGGATGTTAAGGGCTTCTATCGCCAGCCTCCGGGCATCCTAGGGCCCCAGGGGCCGCAGGGGCAGTCCCCCGACACGCTTGAAAACCGTCTCCGGCAACCTTTTCCCGGAGGTGTTCCATGCGCCCTTCGTGAAGGTTCCCCGCGGGGTTCCCCGTGTCCTTTCGGAGAGATTGCCCGCCGTCCTCCCGTGGAGGTCCCTCCAGGTGAGACGGCCTGCTCGGCGGGTTCCGGCGGCCTGGCGGATCGTTTCTCCGGTCATCGGGGCGGGCCGGCCAGCAGCTCGGCGAGGTGGTAGGCCCTGGCGTCGGCGAGCTGGTCGAGCTGGGTACGGCAGGAGAAGCCGTCGGCGAGCAGGACCGTGTCCTTCCCCGCCCGCCGTACGGCCGGCAGGAGCTGGGTCTCCGCGACCGCGACCGACACCTCGTAGTGCCCCCGCTCGACGCCGAAGTTGCCGGCCAGGCCGCAGCAGCCACCGACCGACGTCACCGAGGCGCCCGCCCGGACGAGCAGTTCCCTGTCGGTGTCCCACCCCATGATCGCGTGATGGTGGCAGTGCGGCTGGGCCAGCACCTCCACGCCGCCGAGGTCGGGTGGCGTCCAGCCCGGCAGGTCGGTCAGGAACTCGGCGAGGGTCCGGACCGACGCGGCGACGAGCCTCGCGGCGCGATCTCCGCCGCCGAGCAGATCGACGGCGTCGGAACGGAGTACCGCCGTGCACGAGGGCTCCAACGCGATGATCGGCGTTCCCTCCTCCGCGTACCGGGCCAGGGCGTCCACGGTCCGCCGGAGCCTGCGCCGCGCGGTGTCGAGCTGTCCGGTCGAGATCCAGGTGAGCCCGCAGCACAGGGAGGCGCGCGGGACGGCCACTTCGATGCCGGCGCGGTTCAGTACCCGCACGGCGGCCATCGCGATCTCCGGAGAGAAGCAGTCGGTGAAGGTGTCCACCCAGAGCACCACCCTCGTCCCGGTCCCCGTCCCCGGCGCTGCTCCCGTTCCCGCGCTCAGGCCCGTCCCCGTACCAATCCCAGCTCCCGTGTCTGTCCCCATCTCTGTCCCCGTCCCCGCGTTCAGGTCCGTCCCAGGACCCGCCGTCTGCGTCGGGCGGCGACGGCGGAAGGGCCGCTCGGCGAACGAGGGCAGTGAGCGCCGGTGGTCGATCCCACCCAGCCGCTTGGCGATCGCGGCGATGAGCCGCACGCCCAGCATCGCGTTGACCGCCCTCGGAGCCAGTCCGGCCAGCCGCGCCCAGCGCGGAAGCCGGCCCAGCGTGTAGTGCGCGGCCGGCCGCGGGCGATGACGGTAGGTCTGGTGGAGCACCTCGGCCTTGTAGGTGGCCATGTCGACACCGGTGGGGCAGTCCGACCTGCATCCCTTGCAGGACAGGCAGAGATCGAGCACCTCACGCACCTCGGGTGCCCGCAGGCCACCGGGCAGCGCGCCGTTCACCGCCTCCTGGAGCACCCGCGCCCGGCCCCGCGTGGAGTCCTTCTCGTCGCGGGTGGCCAGGTAGGAAGGGCACATGACGACGGCGCTGTCCACGATGTCGGAGCGGCACCGCGCGACCCCGGTGCACCGGTGCACCGCGGCCGTGAGGTCGCCGCCGTCGTCGGGGTAGGAGAAGGCCGTCCCCTTGACGGGAGGGGGCGGCGGCTGGAGCCGGAGGTCGGCGTCGACCGCGGCGGGCCGTACGATCACGCCGGGGTTGAGCACGTCACCGGGGTCGAACACGGCCTTGGCGGCCGCGAAGGCCGACAGCGCGGCCGGGGAGTACATCAGCGGCAGCAGCTCACCGCGCGCCCGGCCGTCACCGTGCTCCCCGGACATCGAGCCCCCGTACGACGCGACCAGACGGGCGGTGTCGAAGACGAAGTCGCGGAACACCTTCGCGCCGTCGGCCCGGTCGAAGGGAAAGTCGATGCGGATGTGCAGGCAGCCGTCCCCGAAGTGACCGTACGGCACGCCGGTCAGCCCATGACCGATCATGAGCGCCTCGAACTCGCGCAGGTAGGCGCCGAGACGCTCCGGAGGAACGGCCGCGTCCTCCCAGCCCGCGTGGGCTGGAGCGCCGGCGGCCGAACGCGCCGACAGCCCCGCGCCGTCCTCCCTGATCCGCCAGATGGCGGCCGCGTGGGCCGGGTTGGTGATCACGAGACTGTCGTCGGCGGCCGAGTCCGCCGTCAGCGCGACCGCCGCCGACCTCAGCTCGGCCTCCGAATCGCCGCCCAGCTCGACCATGAGCCAGCCGGCCCCCGCGGGAAGCGGCGGTACGCGCCCGGCTCCGCGCCGGGTCCGCACCACGTCGACGATGCGTGCGTCGATGCCCTCGATCGCGACGGGCCGGTGCGGCAGCAGGGCGGGTACGGCGTCCGCCGCCGTGGCCATGTCCCGGTAACCGAGCACGACCAGCACGGTGCGCGCGGGCGCCTCGACCAGAAGCACCTCGGCTCCGAGCACCACGCCCCACGTGCCCTCGGTGCCGACCATGGCCTTGGCCACGTCGAACCCGCGCTCGGGGAGCAGATGTTCCAGCGAGTATCCGGAGATCTGGCGCCGGAACCGGCCCAGCTCGGTACGGATCACCGCGAGGTTGTTGCGAACCACCCGCTGGAGCCCGATCAGCGTCGGCGAGCCGTCCACGCCAAGCCCGGTACCGTCCGCGTCACGCCCGGTGAAGAGCCCACCCGCGCCGTGCTCGGCGGGAAACCCATGGGCACCCCGTCCCGTGGAGGGCCTGTCCGCGCCCCGCCCGGCAGGAAACCCGTGAGCATCCCGTCCCGTGGAAAACCCATCCGCACCGCGTCCTGGGGAGAACCTGTCCGCGGCGCGCCCGGTGGAGAGCCGCTCCCCGCCTCCGGTGAGCACGTCGAGAGCCAGGACGTTGTCGGCGGTACGGCCGTAGGCGAGCGCGCGGGACCCGCAGGCGTTGTTGCCGATCATCCCGCCGATCGTGCACCTGCTGTGCGTGGAGGGATCGGGGCCGAAGCGCAGGCCGTACGGCGCGGCCAGGCGCTGCAGCGTGTCGAGCACGATCCCGGGTTCGACGGTCGCGGTCCGCGCCTCCGGGTCGAGCGACTTCAGCCGTCCCATGTGACGGGTGAAGTCCAGGACCACTCCGGATCCGACCGCGTTGCCCGCGATGGAGGTCCCCGCGCCCCGGGCGGTCAGGGGCATCCCTTCGGCTCGGCAGAGCGCGAGGGCGGCGGCGACCTCCTCCGCGTCACGGGGAAAGACCACCGCCGCGGGAGGGACCCGGTACAGCGAGGCGTCGGAGGAGTACTCCGCCCGGCTCCTCGACGAGGCGTCGACGTCGCGTACGCCGGCCCGGCGCAGCGCGGTGGCCAGCTCGGACGGCTTCAGGACGTCACTCTCCCGGCATGTGACCCGCCGGCCAAGGACTCGCAGATGGCCACGTCCTCACCTCCTCCTCGAAAAATCGCCACATTCTCTACGCTCCCGCAAAGATGGTCACGTCCTCCACCTCGCCCCCGCAAAAGACGACCGTCCCGCCCATGTAAGAGGCCACACCGCCCTCGTAAAAACCACCGCCCCGCCCTCATAAGGCGGCTTCGTCGCCCTTCTCAAGACGGCCACGTCCCCGTTTCACCACAGTTCGATGGAGCGCGTCAGGATGCCCGCCACGTCGTCCTCGTCGACCGGCCGCGGAGAGGTGGCGAGCAGGCGCTGCTGTTTCATCGTGCCCTCCGCGAGCGCGGGGACGTCGGCCTTGGTGTAGCCGACGCCGCCGATGCCGTTGGGAATGCCGATGTCCCGCATCAGCTTCATCAGCACGCCGGGCAGGAACTCCGCGAGGTCGTTCGGCTTGCCCGCGGACGGATCGAGCAGCTCCGCCGCCCGCAAATGCCGCTCCGGATGGGCCTCGAAGGTGAACCGGAACGCCTCGGGGGCGGTCAGCGCGACGGCCATTCCGTGCGGCACCATCGGCTCCTCGTCCGGATACCCCTCCGGCCGGAAGTCCCTGACCCGCCCGGCGACGGGGTACGCGTTGGCGTGCGGGATGTGCACGCCCGCGTTGCCGAATCCCAGCCCGGCGAAGGTCGCCGCCATCGCCATCTCCGCCCTGGCCGCGACGTCGTCCCCGTGGCGTACGGCGCTGCGGAAGGAACGGGAGAGCAGGCGCAGGGCCTGCTCGGACCACATGTCGGCCACGGGGTTGGCGCCGCAGTACGGCACGCGCTCCTCGGGACGCTTGCGCTCGTAGGAGGTGTACGGCCGGGCGGTGTAGCTCTCCAGCGCGTGGCAGAGGATGTCCATCCCGGCGGCGGCCGTCACCCCCGCGGGCTGGGTCAGCATGAGGTCGGGATCGACCACCGCCAGGACCGGGCGGAGCCGTACGTGGCTGATCCCGGTCTTGACCTTCAGCTCCAGCACGTCCAGCACGCAGACCGTGGTGCTCTCCGCGCCGGTGCCGGTGGTCGTGGGCACCGCCACCAGCGGCTTGAGCGGATTCGACGGCGCCCGGCCGCCTCCCACCGGAGGATTGATGTAGTCCATCAGCTCGCCGGGATTGGTGGTGAGCAGGTTGACCGCCTTGGCCGTGTCGATGCTCGACCCTCCGCCGACCGCGACGAAGGCGTCCCAGGGTCCGGAGGCGCGTGCGTGCTCGATGGCCGCGCGCATGCTCTCGTCGCTCGGCTCAACGTGCACGCCGTCGTATACGCGTGCCTCGATGCCGTACGCGGCGAACTGCTCGGCGATCCGTTGCGGCGCTCCGGTAGCCGCCACCCCGGGGTCGGTGATGACGAGGGCCCGGCGGACGCCGTACTGGCCGAGGTCGAACCCGATCTCGGCCGAAGCGCCCGGGCCGAACTTCAGCGCGGGGGCTCCGTAGGTGAAGACGGACTCGGGATTGCTCGGAGCGGTGTACACCGTCGTCACTTCTCTCTCACTGGTTGGAAGCCGTTCACTGGTAGAAGCCCGTGGGAGCCGTACGCATGGAGCGCAGCTGCGCCGCGTCGTGGCCGAAGATCACATTGGCCTCGGACCGCTCCGCGATCGAACGGATCTTCTCCACGGAGGCGTACCAGGCGCTCAGATCGTTGACGATCGCCGACGCCGAGCTGGGCGTCGAGATACCGCTCCTCGGAGACCTGGTCGTAGGGGAAGAACTCCTGGAGTCCCGTCGGCACCCAGCGGGTCTCCCCGTCACGTGGGCAACCGGTGTCCCACAGCAGGGTGCCCTCGTCCGTCTCCACCAGAACCGCGTGAGTCGCGCAGGAATACCATTCGACCGGCTTGTCCCGCTCCGACCTGGGTCTGATCGTGCGGCCCGGCTTGAACAGCAGCCAGGTCAGGTCGCAGCTCATCGCTCCACAGTCGAGGACGTGCAATTTCATGCCCATTCCTCCGCTTTACGTTATTAACGGCTGATTTCACAATCCGACACACGCCGCGCCGCTGTCAACGACCGAGCGGCTCCCCCGAGGATGAAGATCGCATAGCTTCCCCATCGACCCCCGGGCAGCACGGTCTCGTGCGCGACGCCGCCGATGGCAACGGCGGTGTCGACGGTCACACCGTGCACGAGGCATGAGCAAGGGCGCGTAAGGGCATGTATAACCAGAAACGGTTAGGGCATAACCTAGGTTTTGTCGGCTCGATTCCGGTGCATGGTGATCCACCGGACGAATCCGGCGTGAGGCGCCGATGAATGCGTTAGCACCGGCCACCTCCAAGCGGCGGCGGGCACAGAAGCTGCCGTCCGAGGTGACCAGTTTCGTGGGGCGTCGGCACGAGGTGGCCGAGGTCAAACGCCTCCTGTCCGGGGCCCACGTGGTGACGCTCACCGGTGTGGGCGGGGTCGGCAAGACCCGGCTGGCCCTACGGGTCGCGGCCGACGTGCGGCGGGCCTTCCGAGACGGTGTGTGGCTGGTCGAACTCGCCGCGCTGGACAGACCGGAACTGCTCGTCCAGACCGTGGCGGAGGCTCTGGAGATCCGCGACTTCTCCTCCCGGTCGCTCATGGAGGTGCTCACCGACCACCTGCGGAGCAGCCAGTCCCTGGTCATCCTGGACAACTGCGAACAGCTGCTGCACGAGTGCGCCGTAATGACAGAGGCACTGATACGTGCCGCCCCCGACCTGCGAATTCTCGTCACCAGCCGGCAGACCCTGGGCATCGACGGCGAGCACACGCTGACCTTGCCGCCGCTGGCGCTGCCGGACTCCGATGTTCCGCCGCCGTCCGTCGAGGCGCTCGCGCACTCTGACGCGGTACGGCTGTTCACCGAGCGAGCCGAGGCCGTCCTGCCCGATTTTGCCGTCACCGACGACAACCGGGAGGCCGTGGAGGGGATCTGCCGCCGGTTGGACGGCATCCCGCTCGCGATCGAGCTGGCGGCCGTACGGCTGCGGGCGATGTCCGTCCAGCAGCTGTTCAACCGGCTGGACGACCGGTTCCGGCTGCTCACCGCGGGTTCGCGGGCGGTGCTGCCCCGCCACCAGACGCTGCGCGCCCTGATGGACTGGAGCTACGCCCTCTGCACCGACCAGGAGCGACTGCTCTGGGAGCGCGTCTCGGTGTTCGCGGGCGGTCTGGATCTGGAGGCCGCCGAGACGGTCTGCTCCGAGAACGACATCGATCGCGAGGAGATCATTGACCTGGTGATCGGGCTGGTGGACAAGTCCATCCTGATCCGGGAGGAGTATCCGTCGGGGGTGCGCTACCGGCTGCTGGAGACGATCCGGCAGTACGGCCGCGACCGGCTGCGGGAGTCCGGTGAGGAGGGGGAGCTACAGCACCGGCACTGCGACTACTACCGGAAGCTGTCGGCGGAGGCGTACCGCCGGCTGTTCGGCCCCTCCCAGGTGACCTGGTTCAGCAGGTTGCAGCTTGAGCACGCCAATCTGCGCGCCGCCCTGGAGCACTGCTTCACCAGAACGGGAGAGCCCGGGACCGGCCTGGGCATGGCCGCCGACCTGCTCTACCACTGGATCACCAGCTACTACCTCGGTGAGGGGCGCCGCTGGCTGGACCGGGGGCTCGCCGCCGACACCTCATCAAGCGAGGTCCGGGCCCGGGCGCTGTGGGCCGGCAGCTGGCTGGCCATCCTCCAGGATGACATCCCCTCCGCCACCGCGATGCTGGAGGAGAGCCGGGGTCTCGGAGAGCTCCTGGGACAGGAGCCGGTCCTCGCCTACGTCGCGCTCTATTTAGGGATGGTCGCCATGAACGAGGGGGACGCCGAATCGGCGGTCGCTCTCTACGAGGAGGCGGCGGCCCGCCACCGCGCCACCGGGGATCCGATAGGCCTGGCGCTGACGCTCATCCGGCTCTCCCTGGCCCACTCCTTTCTGGGCGACTCGTCACGCGCCGTCTCCGTGAGCGAGGAATGCATCGCACTGTGTGACGAACACGAGGAAGGCTGGCACCGGGCGTACGCGACGACGGCGCTCGGCATCGAGTTATGGCGTCGGGGCGACGTCGGTCGCGCGGCCGAACTCGCGAAGGAGAGCCTGAGGTTCACCCGCCTGCTCGACGACTCGCTGGGCATCGGGCTCAGCGTGGAGGCGCTGGCCTGGATCGCCGCCACGGAGCACAGGTATCGGAGGGCGGCCCGGCTGCTGGGAATCCTGCGGACCGCCTGGCAGGCGATCGGAGCACCGCTGTCCGGATTCGGGCACCTGATGCGCTACCACGACGAATGCGAGTCCCAGGTCCGCCAGGCTCTGGGAGAGTCGGCCTTTTCCATGGCCGTCGAACGAGGCGCCCGGCTCTCCTACGACGAGGCGCTCTCCTACGCCCTCGACGAAGGCGCTTCCGGGGATGAGCAGCCCGACAGGTCCGGGCGGCCGTCGCTGCTGACCCCCAGGGAGATGGAGATCGCCCAGCTCGTCGCCCAGGGCATGAGCAACAAGGAGATCGCGGCGTCCCTGGTGATCGCCCAGCGCACCGCCGAAGGTCACGTCGAACACATCCTGAGCAAGTTCGGCTTCACCTCGCGCGCCCAGATCGCGGTCTGGGTCGGTGACTGGAACCGGGCCGCTCAGAACGAGCATCACGACCAAGGGTGACCCCGCCCGGCGGTGCCGCCTCCGGAGGAGGGAGTACACGAGACGCCGGAGCCGATCCATGTGGTGACCTCATCGGCTCCGGCGTCCCGGTGGGGCGGGGGATTCGGGAAAGCAGGGATTGAAGTACTAGTACGGCATCGGCCGCCCCGACGGAGTCCGCAGGTCCAACGAGACGGCGTTGAAGAGGCCTCGGCGCTTGCGGATCTGGATCTGGCTCACTGTATGAAGCTCCCTTCGTACTGCCCGTACGGGCCGGGTGTCGATGCCTGAACGCCAGCCTTGTCTCCGCCGGTGCGAGAACGGGACGGGGAGAATCCCCATTTCAGTACCCGTTTCGTTATAGGTAGGTACGGAAGATCAATCACCGGTACGGCTGCCACCTGGCCGCCAGATCACGGGCCTTGAAGCTGTACATGCGGTTCTCCCACTGCGGCCGGATCCCCGGATTACTGCGCAGAATGGGCAGAACGCTGGTCACCAGCTTGAGCTCCCGAAGGCGCCGCAGCACCGCGAACCCCTCCCACCGGGTCACGTCGAAGCCGTAACCCTCGGCGAGTGGTGTGTGCTCGTCCTTGGGATAGTCCATCCGCAGGCTGCCGACCGCCACCGGGGTCAGATCCCATTCGCGGGGACCGATCGTCATGCCGTCGAAGTCACACAGCACCGGCCCGCCGGGGCCGGCGATGACGTTGCCCAGGAACACGTCCCCGTGGATCACTCCCGGGGGCAGCACGTAGCTGAGCATGGCGAGCCGCTCCTCGACCTCGTCGCACTCGTCCAGCAGGAAGGCGTGGTCGACCGAGGACAGATCCTCCGGCTCGGCCAGCCGCTGGCGGATCTCGGTCATCGGCCTCCACATCGGCAGGTCGCGCGGCGCGCCGGGAAGCGCGTGCAGGCGTCTGAGGAGGACCGCCACGTCCGCTCCGCCGGGACGCGGCCCCACTTCCGGGACGTACTCCCAGAGGGTGATCAGGTGACCCTCCACCCGCATCGGCTGCTCGCAGCCGGGCAGGAGCCGTACCGCCGGAAAATTATGGCCGGCCAGCCAGCGGGCGGCCCGCACCACCGTCGGCACGCTCTCCTGGACGGCGGTGGATCCGGCGATGCGCACCACGACGGGCGCCCGATGGAGGCGGAAGACCGCGTTGTTGGTGAACTTGATCAGCTCGGCGCCGCCGGGTGCGAGCCCCACCCTTTCGCAGACGGTTTCCAGCAGCGAGTGGAGCCGGTCATAGGTGAGCCCTCCCGTGTAGTCGGTGGTCGTTGTTTCGGTGGTCGTCGTCATGCCGCGCGCACTTCCGAGATGCTCCGGGCGAGGCCTTGGGCGTCGCAGTTATGTGTCCGCCGTGTGGCGGCGTCTTCCAGGGGTGCGAGGCGATCGATGATCCTCGCAGAACGGATCTGGGCCGCCAGGGCGACGGCCTCGCGACCGGTGGTGATTCCGGCGCTCAGATCACCGGACCTGAGCTGGACCGTCGCGAGGGCGGTCAGCTCGAACGCCCTGCTCCTGGTCATGCTCGGGTCGCGGCTCTCGATCGCGCTGGTGAGCAGTTGCTCGGCGGTTTCGAGATGGGCGTCGGTGAGGCCCGCGTAGACCATGCCGTTCGTGGCGTCGAGGTCGGCGGCGCCGAAGAAGCTCACCCACACCGGGGGCTTCCGGTCTCGGGCGCTGGCGCGGGCCAGCTCGTCGCGGGCCCTGCTGATCGACTTGAGGGCGAGCTCGCTGTCGCCCAGCAGGGCGTAGGCCCAGGCCTCGTTGGCACAGAGCATCGCCACCGTCCGCTCGCAGCTGGCGTCCTGCGCGCAGATCTGCCCCAGCTGGAAGAACCGCAGCGCGTCCATGACCCGGTCGCAGTGGAGGTGGACGCGGCCCATCCGGTACAGGACGTTGGCCGCCAGCGAGGAGTTTCTGGCGTGCTTGGCCTGCTCCAGCGCGCGGGCCAGATGACCTCTGGCCGGGCCGTACAGCCCGACGTCGAAGGAGGTCCAGCCCGCCAGGTTGTGCTGGTCCGCCAGCGCCTCGTGCAGCCGGAGGGCGACCTTCTCCGTGCACGTGGCATGCAGCAGCCGCTGCGACCACGCCAGCTGCGCCACCACCGCGTCCCGGCAGACTCCGCCTCCATGCTTGTAGTCCAGCGCCCGCAGCGTGCGGGTCACCGTCTCGACCTGCTCGACATCGGCCATGCCGATCCTGTGCGGGGCCGGGGTTTCCACCGGCGCCAGCGGCTCCGCCCACTCCTCCGCGTCTCCGGTCGCCACGCCGATGGTCACCTGCGCGGCGTGGGCGAGCATCCGTCGTACTTGCTCGTCCTCATCGGAATCGCCGTAGTGGTTGGACACCGCCGTCCCGACGAGCCTGGCCGAGGAGGCGTCGTAGGCCAGGCCCATGTAGCCGCGCGGGATCCCCAGCCCGTCGGCGATCCGGCCCAGCACCTCGTACGCCATCACCTGGCGGCCCTTGAGGATCTCGGATATCTCCGACTGTGACTGCGCCGTAAGCGCGGCTATGTGGCGTTGAGAGATCCCGATTCGTTGCAGCAGTCCGTAGACGGCGGCCATGTCCCTGGCCGCCAGGGCTTGCCGCATCTGCGGACGTTCCCAGACGGCGGGGTCGATTTCCTGCTCATTCGCATGGCTGACGTTCATGCCGACCCTTCCAAGGCCGAGTTGCGTTGACGTCACGGTAGCCAGTGCTCCACCAGGTCCGTAGCCGTATCGGCAGGACCGATCACTCAAGGTAATCGGCCACGCCGATCGCCAACGTGACATGCGGAGAGTATGAGTTCAGCAACTGTCCGTACATGGGCCCCGTGGCGCAGGATCGCAACCAGATCGTAATCAGGCTGCGCCCATCCATCTGACTCGTCCACCTCCAACGCTTCCCTCGCTTCCAGCAGGGATATATCCCGGGGCCGGTGCCGGAGGATTCGGTTCCTTCTCACAGGCGCCGGCCTCGGCACCCCGGCCCCAGCCGCCGGTCCAACGTTCCCGTCCTCTACCTCACAGGAGCAACGATGCTCACCGAGCACGCTCCCGCACCAAACTCAGGCGTGCACGGCAAGTCCCGCAGCCGCTTCCGGATGATCGCCTGGTGCCTGCCCCCGGACAGCGCGGCCCGCCGCGCCCGCAAACTGCTCCGCGAGCGCCTGGCCCGGCTCCCCCTCGCAGCCGATGTGATCGCCGAGCTCGAGGTCGTCGTCACCGAGCTGGCCACCAACGCGGCCTCCTACGCCTCCGGCCCCTACGAGCTGCGCATCCTGCACGATCACGGCCTGCCGATCAGGGCCGAGGTCGTCGACGCCGGCACCGGGTCCACGCTGATCGAACACCTGCTGCACCGCCCGTTCAGCATCCCGGACCGCGTCGACGAACTGGAGCTCGGCGGGCGGGGCCTGCGGATTGTCGCCGAGCTCACCGGCGGGAACTGCGGCGCCCATTGGACCCGGCTGTGCGGCACCGGACAGAGCGGAACCGGCGTCTGGTTCGACCTGCCCACACAGCGTCACTGGCCATGATCTTCGCGTAACACGACGCCGAGGAGCCCGAACACGTCGATCGCCGCCCGAACGGCCGCGGCGTCGGCGAGGTCGAGCGCGGCCTTGGCGAGCGTGCACTCCAGACCGCGGGAACCGCCGGCGATGAACCAGGTCTTTATCATGGTGATTCCTTCGTCGTCTGTTCTTGATCGCCGATCTGTTGACTGCGACGCTAAAATGGAGGCCCGCCTCCGAAGCATGCGGAGAAGCCGCCTCCGCTCGCGAGTGGAGTAAGGAGTCGTGCCCATGACGAGTGCGGAGCAGGTTTCCGAGGTCTTCTCGCGGCGCCCCAAGCGCGCCGACGCCCGGCGCAACTACGAGACGCTGATCTCCGCGGCACGCGACGCCTTCGCCGAAGACGGCGTGTCAGCCTCGCTGGAGGACATCGCCCGCCGCGCACACGTCGGCATCGGCACGCTGTACCGGCACTTCCCCACCCGACAGGACCTGTTCGAAAGCGTCTACGTCGACGAGGTCGAAGCCCTGTGCCGCACCGCCGGCGACCTCGCCGACCAGCCCCCCTGGGACGCCCTCGTCGGCTGGCTGCACCGCTTCGTCCGCTACACCGCCACCAAACGCGCCCTCGCGGAATCCCTCAGCCATGACAGCGCGACCTTCCGCAACTGCCGTACGGAGATCTACGCCGCGGGTGAGCCGTTGCTGCAGCGAGCCCAGCAGGCGGGCGCCGCGCGAACAGACACGAGCTTCGACGACGTCCTACGACTCCTCAGCGGAATCACGATGATCCACTTCGCCGAACCCGGACAGCTCGAACGCGTTCTCGGCATGGCCCTCGACGGACTGCGCTACCAGCCGCCGACCGCCGCCTCCACGAACTAGGAGGAGGTTCCCGGGACCGGAAAGAGGAGCCGGAACACCGGCGTTTCGGAGCGCGAGGTCGCCGGATGAGCGGGGCAGCGCCGCCGGCAGTTGTTGCGGACCTCCCGCCCGCGGCGGTGCGGGTGGCCAGGACGTCCATCCGGCGGGCGAGCCGAAGGGCCACCTCCGTTGGGCGGCGTTGGCCCTTCATTCCTGCCCTCGGTCCCACCTAGTTGTGTCCCTATCGACGTTTTCCGTATGCCCGATACGGCGGCAAGATCGCCTAAGGTGCCGTTCTGGAAATCCAAGAAGATCACGACTGGCGTGAGGAAGAATCCACGTGAAGATCAGAGGTTTCACAGCAGGGGCAGCCCTGCTGCTCAGCCTGGCAGGCGCGGTCGCACTGGCCCCCGCAGCCGGTGCGACCGGCACAGGCAGTACGGCCGGCGCAGCCAGCACGGCCAGCGCGGGACCGAGCTTTCAGATGCCCTTCCCCTGCGGCCAGAGCTGGACCGGCAAAAACGGCAGCGGCGCCCACCAATCATGGGAGATCGACTTCAACCGGGGCAGCTCCGCGACCGCCGATCTCGGTGACACCGTGGTCGCCGCCGCCGCCGGCACGGTCGTCACGTCGGCCAACCAGGGTTCTGTAAACGGTTTCGGTAACCTGGTCAAGATCGACCATGGCGGCGGCTGGACGACCTTCTACGCGCATCTGCGGGTGCGCTCGGTGAGCGCCGGTACCCGCGTCGCCATGGGGCAGAAGATCGGCGAGGTCGGCAACACCACCAAGCCGGGCGCCAGCGTCCCGCCTCACCTGCACTTCGAGGTCCGTACGAGCGGGTCCTATCCCGCGAACATCCAGAAGGCCGTCTTCAACGGTGTCACGTTCGGCTACCCCGGACAGACGCTGACCTCGAAGAACTGTGGCGGCGGCAGCGGTGGCGGCGGTGGCGGTGGCGGTGGCGGTGGCAGCACCAACCCCTACACCCCCGAGAAGATCTGCGGCAGCGGATACACCGTGATCGACTCGGCCGCTCTCGGCTCGGCCGGCAAGGCTTACCTGCTCTATAACAAGGCCAACGGCCGCAACTGCGTGACCACGGTCAAGAGCACGTCGCTCGGCAAGGCCAGCGCCGTATCGGCCTATCTGGAGGTGCAGGGGAAGAGCCGGGTCACCGACGCGGGCAACTTCGACTACTACGCCGGCCCGGTGACGGCCGCCGGGGCGAAGAAGTGCATCAAGTGGGGCGGCAAGGTCGGAGCCACCGTCTACAACAGCGTCTTCGAGCACTGCGGCTGACCAGGTAACCGTTCGGCTCGATGAGAAGGCCACTTCCGCCTCGGGAGTGGCCTTTTTCATGTTCGGCACGGCTTCCTCGACCGATGCGGCGGCGGGAGATAACGACGCTTTCGAGGAGTTCGTCCTAATTGAACTGATGGGCCTGCGGCCCCGTGTTCCTACTACAGCCGTACTGGGCCTGCGGTATCGGCACACGCGAAGTGATCACGGGGAAAAATGACGACCGCTGACGAGCAGTACGCCGATATCCGCGAGATGTACATGGTGCACACCGTGTTCCGGCGGGAGTTCGCCCTGCTGCCGGCGCTGGTGCGCGGGGTGACGGTCGGCGACAAGGAGCGCTCGCAGCTCATCGCCGATCACATCGGGCTCCTGAACTCCTCCCTGCATCACCATCACCACGGCGAGGACAAGCACCTGTGGCCCAGGCTGCTGGAGCGCGGCTCCACGGAGATCGCTCCGATCGTCCACGTGATGGAAGAGCAGCACGAAGGCATCGAGAAAGCCCACAACGAGATCAACGCGGCGCTGGAAGCCTGGCGCGGCAGCGCCGCCTCCGAGCCCCGCAAGGCTCTGGCCGACACCATCGACCGGCTGATCCCCCTGCTCAACGAGCACATGGGCATGGAGGAGGAGCGCGTCCTTCCGATTATCGCGAAGACCATCACCGCGGCCGAGTGGGGTCAGATGGTTCAGGAGGGAGGCGCCGACACTCCTCCGGAACACCTTCCCCTGCTGTTCGGCATGATGATGTACGAAGGAGATCCCGACGTCATCGAGATCGCCGTCTCCAGCATGCCCGCGGAAGCGCGCCCGGTCATCAAGGACCTGGCTTCGCAGGCGTTCGCGTCCTACTCCGAACTCATCCACGGAACCGCCACCCCGCCCCGCAGCAGAGACTGATCGCATCTGTCTCCGCCCGAGTGGCCTGTCGGCTTCAGCGGTGAACCGCCGTCGGCCTAGAGCTCGGCGAGGAACTCGTCAGGTGATCCCTCACCTTTTTTGGTCTCGATGAAGGCCGGCGCGCCGCGAAACATGCGGGCCGTCAGAGGCGAGTTGCGAGGGCCCTGTAACCGCTAACCCCGGATGTGGCCGCCTTCGAGACGCGCCACGGCGTCGACCACATCCGGGAACGCGTCGATGAACGCGTCGACATGGTGATCATCGAAGTCGTCACGCCGTCTGACGCCGCTCTGCAGGCACGCGATGAAGCGCAGTCCCGCGCCATTTGCGGCCTGCGCATCGCCGGGTGAGTCACCGACGTACAGGCATTGGCCGGGCCGCAGCCCGGTGACTGCGAGGAGTTCGTCGAAGGCTCGGGCGTCGGGCTTGCTGAAGCGCATGTTGCCCCCGTGGTAGACAGCGGTGAGCCGGTCGGCGAGCACATGGTCTGGAGCGAGCAGGTGCTCCACCTCGACTTCGGTGCGCGACGTCAGCAGCATGATGCTGCGCCCTGCGACGGCGAGCTCGTCGAGCGCTTCAAGATTTTCCGGAACGACGACATCCAACCGGCCGTCTGTTACGTACTCCCGGAGCACGACGTGATAAACAGTCTCGAAACTCTCGAGGTCCACGCCTGGTGAACGCTGCGGCATCGCATCGAGCAGGGGCAGTCCCCACGTTGACAGATGCACCGCACGTGGCATCGGCTCGCGGCCGATGCGTGCCAGCACCTCGTTCTCCAACTCGAAACACACCGCCTCGGTGAGACAGAGCGTGTCGTCCACATCAATCACCACGGCGCGGATCACCCCGCAAAGGTAACGTGACGCAGCACCGCACAGACTCGCAGCCCCGCCGACAGATCGGCTACCGTACCGGCCGCCGACCTTCGGTTTTTCGACCAGGGTCACCACGGTGATGAGCGCTTCATCAGAAGCAACCTGCAGAGCGCCACGATGCCATCCGGTCGCATGGCTTCTGTCCAGCCCGTCACCTCTCGGAACATCGCCAATTCCTCATGAACGAGGCGGACGGCCTCCTCCTCCTGACCACGAACCTTTCTTGCGTCAGGGCTCAGTTGGGCTCGTCGGGGACCTGCGTGGCTTCTCCGCCGCCTTTCCGGAGCAGGCCGTACGCATCCGGCTCTCCTGCGGGTGGGGAAAGAGTCGGACGTCAGCACGTGCGGGTCACTCCGGGCGTCCTCCCAGGAGGTCGGCCAGTACCGCGGCCACCTGGCGCAGGGGCTCCGGCCTGGTCATGTCGCTGTGCGTGGAGTTGACCGGGTAGGTGTGCAGGCTCCCTGTGAAGAAGGGACGCCACTGGGCCATGACCCCTTCCTCCGGGACGCGTCCTTCCGTGGCGGGGAAGTGGTGGATGTCGCCTTCGAAAACTCCCGGCGTGCTGCGCTGGAAGAGCCGGAGGTTGTCCTTGATGGTCTGCGCGAAGGCGCGGATGTGGTCCTCCTCCAGGACCCAGGTGGTGGCGAATTCGCGCTGAATGATGTGCAAGGTCTCCGTTACCGTGAGCGGGTGCTCGGTCCCCTCCGTCTCGCACCCCAGCGAGCGCAGGAGATCGAGCAGGATGCCGTGGTCGTCGACCTCGATGATCGGGGCTTCGAGGTTTGGCGGATAGCTGTCCATGAGGGCCAGCAGGGCCACCTTCTCCCCGCTCCGCTGCAGCCGCTCCGCGACGGCATGGGCGAGATTGCCGCCGATGGACCAGCCAAGCAGGTGATAGGGACCACTCGGCTGGGCGCTCCTAACGCGATCCAGGTAAAGGGTGACCAGGGCGTCCAGGTCGGCAGGGGAAGCCGTGCCGTCGAAGGCCGGCGACTGTAGCCCGTACACCGGCTGTTCGGAGGGCAGGTGCCTGATCAAGCCGGTGTAACTCCAGCTCAGACCGCTGGCGGGCGGGAAGCAAAGCAGCGGCGGCCGTTCTCCGTGGCTTCGTAGCGGCAGCACGGGCTGGAACGGGTCGTCCTCGACGCCGCCGTCCAGCAACGACGCGAGCCCCGCCACGGTCGGGTGCTGGAACATGTTCACGAGGGACAGTTCCACCCCGGTGGCATCCCGGATGCAGCTCAGCAGTTGGACGGCGAGCAGGGAGTGCCCACCGAGGTCGAAGAAGTTGTCGTCGATCCCCACCTGCGGCAGGTCTAGGATTTCGGCGAATATGCGGCTGAGCAGCCCTTCGCGAAGGTTGCGAGGTTCCCGGCCGGTGCTACCGCCGGTGTAGTCGGGGGCGGGGAGGGCGGCCCGGTCGAGTTTGCCGTTGGCGTTGAGCGGGAGCGCGTCGAGGATGACGACCGCTGAGGGGACCATGTAGTCGGGCAGGAAGCGGGAGAGGTGAGAGCGTACCGCGGCCGAGTCGAGGTCCGCGGCGGGTGCGGCCTCAGGAAGCTCCGTCGAAGCGGTGGGCACGACATAGCCGATGAGGCGTTTGTCGCCGGGTTGGTCCTCGCGGGCGATGACGGCGGCCTGGGCGATGGCCGGATGGGCGAGCAGGACGGCCTCGATCTCGCCGGGTTCGATGCGGTGACCGCGGATCTTGATCTGGTGGTCGGTGCGGCCCAGGTGCTCCAGGTGACCGTTGTGGTTCCAGCGGGCCAGGTCGCCGGTGCGATACATCCGCTCCCCCGGTGCGCCGTAGGGGTTGGCGATGAAGCGTTCGGCGGTGAGCGCGGGCTGGTGGTGGTAGCCGCGGGCGAGGGTGGGGCCGGTGATGTAGAGCTCGCCGGGGACGCCGGGGGGGACGGGTTGCAGGTGGTGGTCCAGGACGTAGGTGTGGGTGTTGGTGATGGGGGTGCCGATGGTGATGGGGGTGTCGGGGGTGATGGTGGCGGTGGTGGCGCAGACGGTGGTTTCGGTGGGGCCGTAGGCGTTGATGAGGGTGTGGTGCCGGGTCCAGGTGCGGGCGTGGTGGGCGGGAAGGGGTTCGCCCGCGGTGATGAGGTGGGTGAGGGTGGGCAGGGTGGCGGGGTCGAGGTGGGGCAGTGCGGTGGGCGGCAGCGTCAGGTGGGTGATGTGGTGGTGGTTGATGAGACGGGTCAGGTCGGGGCCGGGCAGCAGGTGGTGGCGGGGTGCGGTGATGAGGGTGGCGCCGGTGGTGAGGGTGACGGCGATCTCGGCGATGGCGGCGTCGAAGCTGGGGGAGGCGAATTGCAGGACGCGGCTGGTGGGGGTGAGGTGGAAGCGTTCGGTTTGGGCGGTGAGGAGGTGGGCGAGTCCGTGGTGGGTGACGGTGACGCCCTTGGGGGTGCCGGTGGAGCCGGAGGTGTAGATGAGGTAGGCGGGGTGGCGGGTGTGCAGCGGGCGGGCGCGGTGGCGGTCGGTGGGATCGGTGGCGGGGTGATGGGCGTGGGGCTGGGTGTCGAGATGGATGGTGGCCGGCAACGAGATGCCGGGCAGCGGGGTGGTGGTGTGGGTGATCAGGAGGGCGGGGGCGGCGTTGGTCAGGATGTGGGCGATGCGGCCGGCGGGGTGGTCGGGATCGATGGGCAGGTAGGCCGCACCTGCTTTGGCCACGGCCAAGATCGCGGTGATGAGATCGATGGAGCGGGGCAGCGCGACGGCGATGAGGTGTTCGGGACCCGCACCACGGGCGATCAGCAGATGGGCGAGCCGGTTGGCGCGGGCGTTCAGCTCGGCGTAGGTCACCTGCGTCTGGTCGTGGATGACCGCCGTGGCGTCGGGGGTGCGGGCGGCTTGGGTTTGGAACAGCTCGGGCAGGGTCCGGGCGGGGACGTCACGCGCGGTGTCGTTCCACTCGATCAGAACCCGCCGACGCTCGACCTCACCCAGCACGTCGATGGCGTCCACCTGGACATCCGGATCCGCCGCTGATGCCGCCAGTACCCGGACGAAACGCTCCACCAGCACTTCGACGGTCGCCCGGTCGAACAGGTCGGCTGCGAACGTGACCGCACCACCCAGCCCGGCGGCCCCACCCTCGGCGTCGAAAAGCTCACCCAGCATAAACGTCAGATCGAAGACCGGGTTGTCGCCGGTGTCGAGTCTTTCGATGTGCAGGCCGGGCAGGTTAAGGGTCACGGGCGCGGTGTTCTGCAGGGCGAGCATGGTCTGGAAGAGGGGGTGGCGGGCCATGGACCGGGCGGGAGCCAGGTCTTCCACGAGCCGCTCGAACGGCACGTCCTGATGGGCGAAGGCGTCCAGCCCGCGTTCCCGTACCCGGTGCAGCAGTTCACCGAAAGAGGGGTCACCGGACAGATCGGTGCGGATGACCAGGGTATTGACGAAGAAACCGACCAGGTGATCGAGACTGTCGTCGGTGCGTCCGGCGATGGGGGTGCCGATGGGGATGTCGGTGCCCGCGCCGAGGCGCGACAGCAGGGTGGCGAGGGCGGCTTGGAGCACCATGAACATGGTGACGCCCTCGGCTCGCGCCAGAGCGGTGAGCCGCCGGTGGAGGCCGGCGTCGATGTGGATGGGTGCGGTGGCGCCGCGGTGGGTGGCCACCGGCGGGCGGGGCCGGTCGGTGGGCAGGGTGAGTTCCTCGGGTAGCCCGGCGAGGGTCTCGCGCCAGTAGGCGAGCTGGGCGGTGTGCAGGCTGCGCGGGTCGTCCGGGTCTCCTAGCAGGTCACGCTGCCAGAGGGCGTAGTCGGCGTACTGCACCGGCAGCGGCTCCCAGGCCGGTGACTCGCCGCCGGAGCGAGCGGCGTACGCGATCGACACGTCCCGCGCCATGGGACCCATGGACCACGCGTCGCCCGCGATGTGATGCACCACGATCAGGAGGACGTGCTCCTGCGGCCGCAGCCGGAACACCCGGGCCCGCAACGGGATGTCGGAACGCAGGTCGAACGGCAGGGCCGACACCTGGAGGACCTGCTCGCGTAGATCCGCTTCGAGGACGTCGACCGTCGGCATGTCGAGGGAGACGTGTCCGGGCGGGAGAATCCGTTGCCGCGGTACGCCGCCGGCGGCAGGGAAAACGGTCCGCAGCACCTCATGCCGGACGAGGAGGTCCCACAGGGCGGCGCGCAGCGCTTCGGCGTCCAGCTCGCCCCGGAGGCGCAGCGCCACCGGGATGTTGTAGTTGGCGTTGCCGCCTTCCAGCTCGCGAAGGAACCACAGCCGGGTCTGGGCGAACGACAGCGGGACGATCTCGGCACGCGGCCCGGCGACAAGGGCGGGCCGCGCGGCATCGGCGTCGGTCAGACGGCCGGCGAGCCCCGCCACGGTCGGGCTCTCGAACAGGGCCCGGATCGGAAGCTCGACCCCGAGGACCGCCCGGATCCGGCTGGCCAGACGGGTGGCCAGCAGGGAATGCCCACCGAGGTCGAAGAAATCGTCGTCGATCCCCACCTGGGTCAGGCCGAGCACCTCGGCGAACACCTGGCACAGGAGCTCTTCGCGGGGGTCACGTGCCTGCCTGTTTCCCTCGGTGGCCTCATACGCCGGGGCGGGAAGGGCGGCCCGGTCGAGTTTGCCGTTGGCGTTGAGCGGGAGCGCGGGCAAAACAACCAGGGCGGCGGGCAGCATGTAGTCGGGCAGGGACGCGGCCAGATGCGCGCGTACGACCACGGTGTCGATCGAGGCGCCGTCGCGCTCGACGAGGTAACCGATGAGGCGTTTGTCGCCGGGTTGGTCCTCGCGGGCGATGACGGCGGCCTGGGCGATGGCCGGATGGGCGAGCAGGACGGCCTCGATCTCGCC
>NZ_FZOD01000068.1 GCF_900188345.1 Streptosporangium subroseum
GGCTGGCACACCCGCCGGTTCTCCACCGGCGGTCACGGCGAGTGGAAGTTCAACATCAGCGCCCGCGGCGGCTTCGACGGCTTCCGCACCCACATCGGCGAGGGCAACTCCCGCGACTTCGACTGGGGCAACTACTACGGCCACTCCTTCTGAACCGTCCCGGCAACCAGCCTTCCGCCCCGATAAGGGGAAGCGGACAGTAGGAAACCAAGAGCGGGTACTCCCTCGGGAGCACCCGCTCTTCCTCTATGGAGGCCGGTCCGGCTGCGGCGCCACCCGGGACGCGATCAGCGGGGAAGACCCGGCGAAGGTCCCCCATGACGGCCTTCCCCTCGGGTCCGTGCGCACGCGCTCGGCCTGATCGAGCGCTCAGAGGCCGCCGCAGCGCGGCTGTCGACGGGTGGAGTGTGCCGACCCCATGGTCTGCCCGATCACCCCTTGTTCTTCAGGCCCCGGTAGCGACGGATGAGGGCGTTGGTGGAGGAGTCGTGGGTGAGCTCCGGCTCGGCGTCGCTCTCCAGTTGCGGGGCGATCTGGCCGGCGAGCGCCTTGCCGAGTTCCACTCCCCACTGGTCGAAGGAGTCGACCCCCCAGATCGTCCCCTGGACGAACACGCTGTGCTCGTAGAGCGCCACGAGGGCGCCGAGCACGTGCGGGGTGAGCCGCTCGGCGAGCAGCACGTTGGTGGGACGGTTACCCTCCATGACCCGGTGCGGCACGACTTCCGGCGCGGTGCCCTCGGCCTGGATCTCCTCCCGCGTCTTGCCGAAGGCGAGAGCCTGCGCCTGCGCGAAGACGTTGGCCATCAGCAGGTCGTGGTGGTCGCGCAGCGGGTTGAGGCTCACGCCGAATCCGATCAGATCGACCGGGATCAGCCGCGTGCCCTGGTGGATGAGCTGGTAGAAGCTGTGCTGGCCGTTCGTGCCGGGCTCACCCCAGTAGACCGGTGCGGTGTCGTAGTCGACGGGGTCGCCGTCGCGGGTCACGTGCTTGCCGTTCGACTCCATGGTGAGCTGCTGGAGATAGGCCGGGAACCGCTTCAGATACTGCTCGTACGGCATGACGCCGACGGTCTGCGCTCCGAAGAAGTTCACGTACCAGACGGTGAGCAGCCCCATCAGCACGGGCAGGTTCTCCGCGAGCGGGGCCGTGCGGAAGTGCTCGTCCATCTCGTGGAAGCCGGCCAGCATCTCGTGGAAGTGCTCCGGGCCGATCGCGACCATGGTGGACAGGCCGATGGCCGAGTCCATCGAGTAGCGCCCGCCCACCCAGTCCCAGAAGCCGAACATGTTGGCGGTGTCGATGCCGAACTCCGCGACACGTTCGGCGTTGGTGGACACCGCGGCGAAGTGCTGCGCGACCGCCTCGTCCGTACCCAGCTGGCCGATGACCCAGTCGCGCGCCGAGTGGGCGTTGGTGAGGGTCTCCTGCGTCCCGAAGGTCTTGGAGGAGACGATGAACAGCGTCTCGTCGGCGAACAGGTCCCGGGTCGCCTCCACGAAGTCGGTGGAGTCGACGTTCGACACGAACCGGAACGTCAGGTCGCGCTTGCTGTAGTGACGGAGCGCCTCGTAGGCCATGACCGGCCCGAGATCGGAACCCCCGATGCCGATGTTGACGATGTTCTTGATCGGCTTGCCGGTGTGGCCCTTCCACTGGCCGGAGCGTACGCGCCTGGCGAAGTCGGCCATCCGGTCGAGAACCTCGTGGACCTCCGCGACGACGTCGGTCCCGTTGACGACGAGCGAGGCGCCCTTCGGCATCCGCAGCGCGACATGCAGCACCGACCTGTGCTCGGAGGTGTTGATCGGCTCGCCCCGGAACATCATGTCCCTGCGCTGCTCCACCTCGGAATCCCGGGCAAGCTCGACCAGCAGGCGCAGCGTCTCGTCCGTGACGCGGTTCTTCGAGTAGTCGAGATACAACCCGGCCGCCTCAGCGGTCATGCGCTCGCCACGCTCCGGATCCTCGGCGAACAGTTCGCGCAGGTGGCGACCGCCGATCTCGGCATGGTGCTGCTCAAGCGCCTTCCACGAGGCGCGCTCACGGAGCGGGATGGTCGGCATCGGTAATTCCTCCGTTAGCTATCGGAAAGGCCTCAAAACGGGCCAGGCCCTGCGAGTGCACTGTGTCTTCTCTCCATGAGAGCGTATTCATGCGCCTCGCCCCGTGGACGCCACGCACCCCGAGTTCGGTGGAGTCGGGTCACACCGCGGTCTCCATCAGGCTCGGGACGGTTCACTTCGCGCGGTGCCGGGATCGCGGGTCATCGCGTCCGAGATGAATCACCGGCACTCGCGGTCACCGCCGCGCACCTCACCCATCCGTGCCGGGCACCGTGCCCGCTCGTGGTCAGGCGCCGAAGAACTCGGCCAACGCGGGTGCGAGGGCGTGCGGGGCCACATCGTGTGTCTGGCCGTCGAGCGTCCGGTGCTCCGCGGTGGGAAGCGCGTCCGCAGTGGCCCTCGCCGCCCGCTGAAGGCTCTGCGGGCTGGCGCCACCGGCGAGGACCAGGGCCGGAACGGAGATCGTCGCCGTCAGATCACGCGGCACGCCGCCGCCGGCGAGCACCTCGTCGTCGTAGGCGAGCGTCGGGGCGATCGCCTCCAGCATGGCCCAGCCCGGCTGTGCCCGGATGCCGGCGACCGCCTGGGCGGGTACGCCGACGTACGTCATGAAAAGTGCCACGGCGTCGCCCCTGTGCCCGGCGTCGAGCAGCTCGTGGAGCCGTCGGGTGTACTCCTTGATCCGGGTGTCGTCCTCGACCTCGGCCATGAACGGTGGCTCGTAGAGCGCCAGCTTGGTGATCCCGGGGCCGGCCGCCGCGGTCGCCAGGGCGAGGGCCGCACCGGAGGAGATGGCGTAGACGTGGGCCTCGCCACCGGCCTGCGCGATGAGGGCACGAAGGTCCTCGACCTCGCGGGCGACCGCGTACGGCGTGGTGTCCGAGCTCTCGCCCCGGCCGCGACGGTCGTAGGCGTAGACGGTGAAGGCGCTCTGCAGCAGCGCGGCGAGCGGCCGCATCGGCCCCGCGCCGCGGTAGCACATGGCACCGTCGACGAGGACGAGCGCCGGCCCGCTGCCGGTGCGCTCGTAGGCGATCGTGGTGCCGTCCGCTGACGTGACTGCCGACATTCCGTGCTCCCTAATCGTGCCGGTGTTCTTGCCGGGCGTTCAGACCGGCCAGGTAGACGTCGAGGCGGTCGAGGCCGGTGGCGAAGCCTGCCCTCGCCTCGGCGCTGAGGTATGCGGCCGGCACGTTGGTCTGATGGGTGACCACCTCGGTGCGCCCGTCGCGCAGATCGACGAAGGTGATCGTGGTCCGCATGCCGCCTTCGACGCCGGGCTCGATCCACACCAGCAGCTCGGGACGGCGTATCTCGACGTAGACGGCCCGCATCGTGTATGTGCTGCCGTCGGCATCGTTGACCATGGTGGTCTCGAAGACGCCACCGGGCCGCAGATCGATGGTGATGTTGCCGACCGGCGTGGTCGTCCCGGCCGGACCCCAGAAATGGGCGAGGTGTTCGGGCGTGGTCATGCAGTCGAACAGCAACTCGGGCGACGCCCGGTGCACACGCCGGTAGGTGAGCTCGCCGGTCTCGGTCATCACGTCGTCCCCTCATCCCGGCGCTGCCCGGCTTGCAGGGCGGCCAGGTGCTCGTCGAGGCGGTCATGGCGGTCGGCCCAGACCTGCCGGTGCCGAACGATCCAGCCGGCTGCCTGGTCGAGGTGCTCCGCGTCCAGGACGCAGGGCCGTGACTGCGCGGTCCGGGTCCGCGTGATCAGGCGGGCACGCTCAAGCACCTTCAGGTGTTTGGAGACCGCCTGCTGCGTCATCGCGAACGGCTCGGCGAGCTGGTTCACCGTCGCGTCACCACGAGCCAGTCGCTCCAGGATCGCGCGCCTGGTGGGGTCGGCCAGCGCCGAGAACACCAGGCTCAACTCGTCTTCAACGACTGCCATGCCCCGACCCTACTTACAACCACAAGCTTGCACAACCTATTGGTTGTATAAGACGCGCCGACCAGGGCCTCAACAGCGCACGGCGTCGACTCCTTCATCAACCGGCACTTGATGGAAGGCGAGACCAAGGGCAACGGCACGACCAAGAACCGGGCCTACTGGGCAAGGCGCGGTTTCGACGCCGAGTCCCCCGGCGTCTGCAACACCTTCAGGGCCCCGGCCTCCAAGGTGGCCTGACCCTTCTCCATGAAGGGCTCAACTGGTCGGCAGCGGGGTGGCGGGCGGCCGTACCAAGGGACGGGCCCGTCCTGTCGGGGCAGGTTTCGGTCACGGTGGCGGGAAAGCCTGGCCGAGGGGCGGGCCCGTAGAGGAAACGGCCTATCGCCACCCCCCGGGCTGGGAACGCGGCGCCTCGGCCGCGGCGGTGAAGCGGGCGAGAACGGTGGTCCAGCCCGTGCCGTAGCCGCCGCCGGTGTAGCCGCCGGGCAGGGCGCAGTCCTCGGACAGCTGGGCCTCGCTGAGCGACTCCCAGCCTCGGTGTTCCACGGCGACCCTGGTCAGCGCCGGGCCGAGGGCGGTGAAGGCCAGCTCCACCTCCGTCGGTACGGGCGTGGAGGTCCAGGTCATGGTGAGGCGGTGGGGCGGCTGCCAGACGAGCAGCGTGCCCCACTCGACCACGGTGCCGTCCTGCCAGGTCTCGTAGACGCGGCCGCCGGCCCGCTGCTCGACGGTGACGTCGCGCACCCGGTCCTGCCCGGCGGAGAACGGCTGCACCGGCCACCACACGCCGATCGAGCGGACGAAAACCTCGAAGGTGTGGTCGACGTCGCTGCGCACGAGGGTGGTCTGGCGGACCGGTGGCCGCCGCAGCGGAGTGACCGGTGGTCGGCTATGGGTGGTCATGGGCCGGCCTCCTCGGCGGGCGCCGGTCAGCCGGCACGGCCGACCTCCTCGGTGGTGTCGCGGAGGCCGCGATCGGCCTCGACCAGCCGGCGGGCGGTGTCCAGGGCATCGGCCCACATCTCGTCGAGCGACGCCCGCAGCTCGGCCAGGCCTTCCGGCCGGGCCCGGTACAGCCGCCGGGTGCCGTCGCGGCGTTCGGTGAGCAGTCCCGCGTTCTTCAACACGGTCACGTGCTGGCTGATCGCCGTACGGCTGACCTCGAACGCCGCGGCGATCTCCCCTGCTGCCAGCTCGTCATGGGCGACGAGCCGCAGGATGGCACGACGGCGCGGCTCGGCGAGTGCGTGCAGCGCCTCGTCGGTCGCGTCCCGTTCGATCATGCCCACAGACCGACCTGGTTTCCGTCCGGGTCGGTGAAGATCGCGAATCGGCCGAAGTCACCGGGCAGGTCCATCGGGGGCACCAGGCGCTTGCCGCCGAGCGCCTCGGCCCGGTCCAGGTAGGCGTCCAGGTCGTCGACCTTCACGTAGATCTTCACCCCGGTGTCGCCGGGCTGCATCGACGGCCCGATGCCGCCGCCGATGGCGTGCTCGCCGGCCTCGGTCTCCACCAGGCCGTAGCCGCCCATTGCCGGGTCCGGGGCGATCTGCCAGTCGAACAGCTCGCCGTAGAACGTCTGCGCCCGCCGGTGATCCGGGCTGACCACCTCGAAGAATGCGATCGGCTGTCCCATGGTCGTTCCTCCACTCAAGTCCGTCAGTAGTTGCTAACGTTAGCGATGACTTACGATTGCGTCAACGATGTCCGGCCGGGGCGGAAGGATCTCTGACGGATCAGGTGCGCGGAGCCGGAGGCGTACCGGCTCGCACTCGGCCCGGCCGCCGAGGCTGAGATCACGGAACGGCTCGGCCATGAGACGCGACACGGAGAAGGCCCAGCTCCAACCGCACCGGCGCAACGGGGAAGTACGATCAGCAGATGTTCGAAAAGACCGAAACCGTACCTGGATGGCTTGCTCCGGAAGAACTGGAGTCGGTGCGGGAACGGATGCCGATCCTCTATGTCGACGCCGTACCCGTGCGGGTCGACGACACCGGCCTGGTGACCCGCGTTGGCCTGCTGCTGCGCATCGCCTCAGACGGGGCGGTCAGCCGGGCGCTGGTCTCCGGGCGGGTGCTCCACCACGAGCGTGTCCGCGACGCGCTGCTGCGCCATCTGGAGAAAGACCTCGGGCCCGTGGCGCTGCCCCACATCCCGGCCTCTCCGCAGCCGTTCACCGTCGCCGAGTATTTCCCGACACCGGGCGTCACGCCGTACCACGATCCACGCCAGCACGCCGTGTCCCTCGCCTACGTCGTCCCGGTCTCCGGCGACTGCCGCCCTCGCCAGGACGCTCTCGACCTCGTCTGGTTCACGCCGGAGGAGGCGGCCTCCCCGCTGGTGCAGCAGGAGATGCCCGGCGGACAGGGTGTTCTGTTGATGCAGGCCCTCGCGCACGTCGGGGTCCTCTCCTGAACGGATAGGGTCCGCGCCCCGGTCCACGTGACAGGGGGGCGCGCCCCCGGGCTTGAGCGCGCCCGGGTGCGTTCGACGGTGCCTCTGCCGCCGCCCGACGCGCCCCTCGGCTTGAGCGCGCCCGCCGTTCGTCCACCCCTCCGGTGAGGTGACGGCCGCCCGCACAGCGACGGCCTGTCCCGGCGATGGCGACGGGCTCACGCCCCGCGTTCGCCCCTCGGCGATCCGCCCGCGCGATCGAGGCCGAGGCGACTCTGATCGACGACGCCGTGGCCGCGGTCCCCGGCGTGCCTACCGTCGAGGAAGCCGTGGGGATCGTCATCGCCCCGGAAGCGCTCGTTGGCCGCCTCTCCCCCGGCATGCTCCCCCGGTTTCACACCGGGCTTCCCGCCCTCCAACGCCGGGCTTCCCGCCGGTCGACGCCACGCCATCGCCCGCCGACGCCACGCCATCGCCGGTGGATGCCGGACCAGAAGCGAACGGATAGGGATCGGATGTCAGCCGCGAATACCTTGTGGTTATTCGAAAAACGCGCAGGTCAGCGCCAAGAAGACATGAGGTAAAGGCCATGAACAGCACCCTCCGCTCCCTCGTCATCCGCCTCGCTTTCGCCGCCCTGATTCCCGTCGGCGCCATCGGCGCCGGCAGCGTCTTCGCCACCTCCGCGACCGCGGACACCGTCGTACCGGTCACCAGCCCGACCCCGACCCCCACCCCGACCCCCACCACCGGTGGCGGCGGCACCGACAACACCCCCTGGGGCTGAAATCCCGCCTGCGGGCGCGGCCGGGACGATGACACCTCCGGCCATTCGAGCAGGAGTGCTCAGGGACCGGGTCCGACGATCCTCCCGGGCACGCATGAGGTCACCGAGAAGAACCCCTTCACCGCACACCCCCGATCTCCGGCATGAGGGGTTTCCCGCTCCGTCCCGCGCCGGATGTCAACCGCACCCCGTACACGGCGGTGCCTCCGGAGCCATCGCGAGCAACCTCGTACGCTCCAGGAGTTCCCGGCTCATCGCGACAGTTCCCCGGCCATCCGCCGATCGGCGCCATCGACTGCTTTCGACTGCCGCACCAGCGCCGACGTGACACCGGGGGAGCCGCGAAAGACCGGGTGAGGCCGGCCGGAAGCGGCGGCGAGCAACCTGGCCGTTCCGCCGGGGAAATGCCGCATCCAGCGTGACGCGCAACCCCGTCGTGGCCCTGTCCACCCCGTACTCTCCGTGGACGAACGCTGGCGCTTGTTCGCCGCGGTGTACGGGGACGCCTACCGGAACCTGCGCGACCTCACCTATGCTCCCGGCCAGGTCACTCCGAGAACCGCGGCGCAGTTGACCGCCGCCATGAAAGGCATTGAGCGTGTCTGGGTGGTCACCGGCGGCAGAAAGCACCAGAACAGCGCCTTCGTGGAGGACGACGAGCGCTATCTGGCCCTCATGGGCGACCGCGATTTCACCCTGAAGTCCACCGATGACTTCGGATATTCATGAATCGGTCTCTACGTCCGCACGCCGACCGGCGACGGGAAGAAATCATCGAACTAGCGGGATGGGGCCGGTGAGCTGCTTCGACTCCGAATCGCTCACCAAAATATACGGCGACCGCGCAACCCGGGAATATATGGCTAGCATTATCAGCATGTCTGAGCCTGTCACACTTCCCCATGGCCAAAACTTGAGTTGTGACACGTGTAAAAATCAGCTCTTCGAGTCTCATCGATGGAAGCTGCAGACCACGGGAATGTCATTCCTCAATCTTGACTGGGCCAACCGCGACGCGACCTGCTTTGTATGCACCACGTGCCGCCGCATTCACTGGTTCCATTTGTGAACCAGTTGTAACCCAGAACACGATCCACCGCACCGATCCCGGTGAGAGACGTCGAACGCCTGCGGCGCTCGCCGGCGAACCGTGCGATCCAGACGGCCGCCCCGGCCTGCGGCACTGTGCACCGCCATTGGACTCCGGGCATCGCCCGGGTGTCCGATATTCCGATGATCGTCCACACCCGTCGCGACCCGGCTGCTCCTCCGGTCAACCACCTCACATAATGACTTAAATCGAACAATAAATAACATTTCCGACAGAAGGAACATTTAACCCACTTCAAACCGCGCCCCGCCCCCACCCCATCCGCCACATGAGCCCCGGGGGCACATCGCCGTATGGCCCCCGCTCGACTCCGGCGGCCCCGCGCGTCCGTTGGTTACGGACCGCTTTCGACGGGATGATCCGGGAGGCGGCGCTCTGGATCACACCCCATAGTTGGGATAGGGTTTTTACATTGGAATATTATGGTTTATGGTTTCCAAACGGTGGCGGAGTACGGTCACGGGTCTGGTTACCCGTCGTACCCGATGCCGAATGCCCGGCGTTTGACCTGGTCAAGCCGGTGGAATAACTTCCTCGGAAGGCTACGCGCACCTGTGCCGTCCAAGGTAGCGTGGCGATATTAGAATTCTCGCCCATCTGCAGCATTCTTCGAATGCTCGTTCGAGTATTGGCACGGGGTTATGAACCTTACGGAAGAGAAGCCAGCAAGCGTCTCAACTGGCATCAAAGACCTTCGAGACGTGCCGCTGTCTCTCGTCCGCGAAGACGACCTCGGCGATATTCTCCGCAGGATTGTTCCCACGTCCTCCGCCGTTCCGCCCGTCGCCGTGGCAGCCTTCAACTCGTCGATCTGATCCCCCGAGGAGGGCCGCCATGATCAGGCCCTTCGTGCCATTCCGGCAATTCGTACTAAAAGTACACAGTCGGTGCGATCTCGCATGCGACCACTGTTACGTATACGAACACGCGGATCAGAGCTGGCGTGGCCGTCCCGGAGTGATGTCGGACGAGATCATCGCCTGGTCGGCGCTGCGCATCGCGGAGCATGTCAAGGAGCACGCGCTCGACCGCGTGCACGTTGTCCTCCATGGCGGCGAGCCGTTGCTCGCGGGCCGCGACCGGCTCGGCCGGATCGCAGGCGATCTACGCACCCAGGTCGGCCCGCTCTGCGAGCTCGATCTGCGGATCCACACCAACGGCGTGCTGCTCGACGACGGCTTCCTGGACGTCTTCGCCGAACACGACGTGAAGGTGGGCATCTCCCTCGACGGCGACCGCGCGGCCAACGACAGGCACCGGCGCTACCGCGACGGGCGCAGCAGTTACGACCAGGTCATCCGCGCGATCGAGTTGCTGCGCGGGCGGCCCGAGCTGTACGCCGGGCTGCTGTGCACGATCGACGTCGCCAACGACCCGATCGCCGTCTACCGCGGTCTGGCCGATCTCGACCCGCCCCGCATCGACTTCCTCCTGCCCCACGCGACCTGGGACGACCCTCCCGCCCGGCCGACGCCCACGGCATACGCCGACTGGCTCATCGCGATCTTCGAGACCTGGTTCGCCGAGGGCGGCCGGACCCCGGTCCGGATGTTCGAGTCCATCATCAGGACCAGCCGCGGCGAGTCCAGCCTGACCGAGTCCCTGGGGCTCCAGCCGTCCGACCTGGTGGTGATCGAGACCGACGGCGCGTACGAACAGGCCGACTCGCTGAAGACCACCTACGACGGCGCGCCCGCCACCGGGCTGCACGTGCTGCGGGACGACCTCGACGCGGTGGCCCGGCACACCGGCATCCTCGCCCGGCAGCAGGGCCTGGACGGACTGTGCGACACCTGCCGCGCCTGCCCGGTGGTCGACAGCTGCGGCGGCGGCCTCTACGCCCACCGCTTCCGGACCGGTTCCGGGTTCGTCAATCCGAGCGTTTACAGCGACGACCTGCTCGCGCTCATCACCCACGTCCGCCGTAGGACCGAGATGCCCGTTCACACCGTGCCGTACGAGACCATCGACGCGCTCGCCGGCGGCTTCGGCGGCGGCGACGACGTCACCCGGCTCGCCGAGGCGCAGCGCAGCCTGCGCCGCGCGCTGCTCGCCGCCGTCCACGCCCGGGGCGAGACCGGCGCCGCGTGGGAGCTGCTCACCCGGCTGGACGCCGAGCATCGCGAGGCCGTCGAAGCCGTGCTCGCCCACCCGTACGTCCGGGTCTGGGCGGTGGAGTGCCTGCGCGAGCCAGGACACACCGGGCATCTGGCCAACATCGCCGCCGCCGCCGCGATCCGGGCGGGCATCGAGGCCTCGATCGACGTGCAGATCCTTGACGGCTCGATCCACCTGCCCACGCTGGGCGTGCTCGAGGCCGGCGCGGGCCGTACGGCGCGCCTCGACATCGCGGGGGGCCGGTTCACGCTGCCCGGCCGCGAGCCCGGCGTGTGGCATCCCCTCCGCAGGCTCACCGCGGGAGACTTCTCGGTCGCCCTGGAAGACACCGACCCGTTCCGCGACTGCCACGCGCACGCCGCGACCGCGCGCCTGTCGGAGGAGGACGCCGCGGCGTGGCAGGTCGCGTTCGAGCAAGCCTGGGCGATGGTCGAGGCCGATCACCCGGACTACGCGCCTGGCCTGCGCGAGGGGCTCACCACGCTGATGCCCCTGGTGCCGGGCAAGGCGGGGGACCGAAGCTCCACTGCGCGGCAGGCGTTCGGCGCGATCGCCGCCGCCCTGCCCGCCGACCCCGCGACGCTCGCGCTCCTCATGATCCACGAGTTCCAGCACGTCAAGCTGGGCGCCGTGCTCGACGCGGTGAGCCTGTTCGACGAGTCGGACGGCCGGCTGTTCTACGCGCCCTGGCGAGATGACCCGAGGCCGCTCGAAGGCCTGCTCCAGGGGACATACGCGCACATCGCGGTCACCCACTACTGGCAGGTGCGGCGGCGGGTCGCGCCGGCCCGGGGCGACGTTCAGTTCGCCCGCTGGCGGGAGCAGACGGCCGAGGCGATCGAGAGCCTCGCGGAGTCCGGGTCGATGACACCGCTCGGCGAGCTCTTCGTGGCCGGGATGCGCGGGTCGGTCGCGCCCTGGCTGGCCGAGCCCGTGTCCGAGGAGGCCGCGGCCGCGGCCGCGCTGCTGGCCCGCGAGCACCATGCGAAGTGGATCGCGGGCTGAAACCGCCCGATAATTCTTCGCGTTGCGATCCGTAATTGTGCCTGCGCCTATATTTTTTCCCGGTGGCACTTTCCTGCCATAGGCCACGTTCCTATAGTGAGATCCCGGGGGGAAGGAGGCGGATGTCTGCCGAGAAGGAATCAGCCGGACCGTATTTCTTTCTCAGTTACGCGCACGTTCCGCCGTACGACCTTACCGACGGGGGCGGCGATCCCAACCAGTGGGTCGAGAAGCTCTTCCGGGTGTTGTGCGGGCACATCATGCACCTCACCAAAGTCCCGGCAGGATCGGCCGGATACATGGACCGCGCGTTGCGCACCGGGGACGACTGGGCGCTCACGCTCTCCAAACAGCTTTCGACGTGCCGCGTGTTCGTCCCGCTCTATTCTCCGCGTTACTTCGAGAGCGAGCACTGCGGAAAGGAATGGGCCGCTTTCCTGGACCGTACCCACGGCCACGGGGAGCCGCTGCCCGCCGCGATCGTGCCCGCCATCTGGACGCCGATGCGGAGCGTCGCGCTGCCGGAGGCGGCGGAGGACATCCAGTTCAACCACGCCGACCTGGGCGCCCGGTACGCCGAAGAGGGCTTCTACGGGATCATGAAGCTGAACAAGTACCGGAACCAGTACCAGGACGCGACCCTGCGGCTCGCACAGCGGATCATCGAAGTCGCCGAGCAGGTCACGATGCCCGTGGGCCGGGTGGACGACTACCGGGAGATGCCCAGCGCGTTCACCGACAACACCCCCGAGCGGCCGATGACCCTCACCGTGGTCGCGCCCGACATGCAGCACCTCCCCGACGGCCGGGACGCCTACCACTACGGCAGGACCCCGCATGAGTGGGACCCGTACCGGAGCCGGAACGGCATGCGGCCGCTGGCCGACTTCGCCACCGAACTGGCACGTTCCCGGGGCTTCCTGCCCGAGGTGGGATCGCTGGAGGACCACGCGGAGGCGCTCGCCGCCGAGGAGCCGCGCTCGCCCGGCGTGATGCTGGTGGACCCGTGGGCCACCACGCGTGAGGAGTGCCGAGCGACGCTGCGCCCCATCGACCGGCCCGGCCGCCAGTGGATCGCGGTGATGGTCCCGTGGAATCGCGAGGACACCGAGACCATCGCGCGGGAATCGCAGTTGCGCGTTCACCTGACCGCCGCCCTCGGCAACAAGCTCACCGAGCCCGCCGCGGTCTCCGACATCCCCACCCTTGACGCCTTCAAGAGCCACCTGCCGGACACGCTGAACCGCGCTGCCCAGCAGTACTTCAAGCACGCCCCCGCCTACCCGCCGGAGGGCGGCAAAGTCGACAGACCCAGGCTCATCGGGCCGGAGGAGTAAAACAATGAGCGAGGGCCGGATCGTCACCTTCTACAGCTACAAGGGCGGCACCGGGCGCACGATGGCGCTGGCCAACACGGCGTGGATCCTCGCGAGCAGCGGCCTCAGGGTGCTCGTCCTCGACTGGGACCTGGAGTCTCCCGGTCTGCACAAGTTCTTCCGGCCCTTTCTCGACAACGGGATGGTCGCCAACACGTCGGGAGTGATCGATCTGATCACCACCTACCAGTGGGCGGCCATGAAAAACGAGGCGCGGCCGCGCGACTGGCACCGTGAGTACGCCAGGGTCGAGCCGCACGCCGTCTCCCTCGACTTCGAGTTTCCCGGCGAGGGCACCCTCGACTTCGTCTCGGCCGGGCGGCAGAACCGCGACTACTCCTCCCTGGTCTCCAGCTTCGACTGGGACAACTTCTACGAGCGGCAGGGCGGCGGCCAGTTCTTCGACGCGCTGCGCGACGACATGAAGGCCTGCTACGACTACACGCTCATCGACAGCCGCACCGGGCTGAGCGACATCGCGGAGATCTGCACCGTGCAGATGCCGGACGTCCTCGTCGACTGCTTCACCCTCTCCGACCAGGGCATCGACGGCGCCTCCTCGGTGGCACGGCACATCGACGACCGTTACCGCGACCGCAACATCCGGATCCTGCCGGTCCCCATGCGCATCGACACGGGCGAGAAGGAGAAGTGCGACGCGGGCCGCAACCTCGCCAAGCGCAAGTTCGACCGGTTTCCCAAGGGGATGACGCCGGAGGAGGTCAACCACTACTGGGGCGCGGTGGAGGTTCCGTACACACCCTTCTACGCGTTCGAGGAGATCCTGGCGACGTTCGGGGACGAGCCGAACCGGCCGGGCTCCATACTGGCCGCGTTCGAACGGCTCACCGGGGCGGTCACCGAGGGCGCGGTGACGTCGTTCCCGCAGATGGAGGAGTCCGTACGGCTGCACCATCTGAAGGCGTTCGTCCGCCGCGACCCGACGTACCAGACCGACGTGTACGTCAGCTACGCCTCCGAGGACCGCATGTGGGCCGACTGGATGGCGGCCCTGCTCGACCGGTACGGCTACCGCGTCTCGCTGCGCGGCGTCGAGACCGAGCACGCCGCCGACTTCGCGGGGGACGCGCCGCGGACGATCGTCGTGCTGTCCAACGCGTACGTGCGATCACCCCGTGCCCTTGAGGTGTGGCAGCGGTTGACCGGCGCCGGATCCGCGAACCGCGTCGAGCTGATCCCCGTACGCGTCACGGAGTCGCGCTATCCCTCCCCGTTCGGCGACCGCGCCCTGCCGGACCTCACCAGGATCGGGGAGCACGCGGCCGCCGAGACCCTGTTGAAGGCCTTCGGCCGGACGGAGGACGGCGCCGCGCTCGACACGACCGCGCTCGGCGCGCGCTTCCCCGGCAGCGAGCCGACCGTGTGGAACGTCTCGGCCCGGAACGCGGCCTTCACCGGGCGCGGCGCCGTGCTGGACACGCTGCGCAGCCAGCTCGTCGGCGGCAACTCGGCCGTGGTGCTCCCCCAGGCGCTCTACGGTCTGGGCGGAGTCGGAAAGACCCAGGTCGCCCTGGAGTACGCACACCGGTTCCGCGCCGACTACGACCTCGTCTGGTGGATCTCCTCCGAGGACCGGGAGCGGATCAACTCGACCTTCGAGGAACTCGCCAGGCAGCTGCGCATCCCCGTCAGCGAGAACGTCGCGGAGGTCGTCACCGCGGTCCGCGAGGCACTGCGGCGCGGGGAACCCCACGGACGCTGGCTGCTGATCTTCGACAACGCCGGCGAGCCGGAGGAGCTGCGGGACTTCTTCCCCGGCGGCTCGTCGGGCCACGTCCTGATCACCTCACGCAACCAGGCGTGGTCGGCGGTGGCGGCGCCGCTGGAGGTCGACGTCTTCAGCCGGGACGAGAGCCTGGAGCACCTGAGCCGCCGCGTCCCCGGCCTCGCCGCGGAAGACGCGGTGCGCGTCGCCGACGCCCTGGGCAACCTGCCCCTCGCCGTCGAGCAGGCCGCCGCCTGGCTGGCGGAGACGGGCATGCCGGCCGGCACCTTCCTGGAGCAGCTGGAGACCGAGACGGCCCGTGTCCTGTCGCTCAGCCAGCCCGCCGACTACCCGCACCCGGTGGCGGTGACCTGGAACCTCTCCCTCGCCAAGCTCCAGGAGAGCTCGCCCGCCTCGGTCCGGCTGCTCCAGCTCTGCGCGTTCTTCGCCCCCGAGCCCATCTCGATGCAGCTCCTCTACAGCGACGAGATGGTCGAGGCGCTCCTGCCGTACGACGACACGCTGCGCGAGAAGCTCGTCCTCGGCCGGGTCATCCAGGAGATCGGCAGGTTCGCGCTGGCCAAGGTGGACCAGGGCAACAACACGATCCAGGTGCACCGATTGGTCCAGGCGGTCATCCGCAGCCAGATGAGCGAGGAGGAGCAGCAGCAGGTCTGCCACCAGGTGCACCGGATCCTCGTCGGCGCGAGGCCGCGTCAGGGCGACGTGGACGACCCGGAGAACTGGATCAGGTACGACCTCATCTGGCAGCACCTGCAGACCTGCCGGGCCACCGAGTGCACCGAGGAGGAGACCCGCCAGCTGCTCACCGATCGGGTGCGCTACCTGTGGAAGCGCGGTGACTTCGCCTCCGCGCGCTCCCTCGGCGACCGCCTCGCGGACTACTGGGAGCTGATCTTCGGCATCCATGACCGCCAGCGCCTGCACCTGCTGTTCAACATCGCGAACGTGACCCGTTCCCAGGGGGACTACGCGAAGGCCAAGGAGTTGGACGGGTGGGTGCTCGACCAGCAGCGGAGCGTGGTCGGTGAGAACCATCCCCACACCCTGCTCACCCGGGGCGGGCTCGGGGCCGACTTCCGCGCCGAGGGCGACTACGAGGGCGCGCTGGAGCTGGACAAGGTCACCTATGCCCGGTGGAAGACGCTGTTCGGCGAGGACCATCCGCGTACGCTCGCGGCGGCCAACAACCTGGCCGTGTGCTACCGGCTGGTCGGCGACGGCTTCAGCGCCCGCGAGCTCGACGAGGACACCCTGCAGCGGCGGACCCGCGTGCTCGGCGTCAATCACCCCTACACCCTGTTCTCCGCCGTCCAGCTCGCGCGCGACCTGCGCGAGGTGGGCCTCTACCGGGAGTCGGTCGAGCTTCTGCAGGGCAGCCTGCAGCACTACCGGGAGGCGCTGGGCGAGCGGTTCGTCGACACGCTCCGGGCGGCCAAGAGCCTCGCGGTCTCCCTGCGCCGGGCCGGCGACCAGGAGAAGGCGCTGGAGCTGGCCAAGGAGACGTACGACCGCTACCAGCAGCACTATCCCGGAACTCCGGACGCGCTGGCCGCGACCCTGGAGCTTGCCTGCTGCCTGTCCGCCCTGGACGACAAGGTGGGCGCCCGTAACCTCGCCGCCGAGATCGTGCGCACGTACCGGGCGGACCTCGGCGAGAACCACCCGGGAACGCTCATCGCGCTCAACAACCTGACGATCTACCTCCGGGGGACGGGCGCGCTGCGCGAGGCCCTCGCCCAGTCGAACATCGCCCTGAACGGACTGCGCCGGCAGCTCGGCGAGACCCACCCGTTCACCCTGTCCGCCGCGATCAACTACGCGAACTGCCTCGGTGACGACGGGAGCACCGCCCAGGCCGAGGAGCTCGAACGTCAGACCCTCGACGCGCTACGGGTCAAGCTGGGGTCCGAGCATCCGGACGCGCTCGCCTGCGAGGCCAACCTGTCGGTGACCCTGTGGACGTCCGGGCAGGCCGAGCCGGCGGAGCGGCAGCGCGAGCGGCTGCTGCCGGTGATGGCCCGGGTCATGGGCGAGACCCACCCGACCCTGGGCAACCTCAGGGATTGGCGCCGGATCAACCGGGACCTGGAACCTCAGCCCTTCTAGGTCCCCCCTCCGCAGCCCGACCCGGGCTGCGGAGCCGCTCCTCCAGGTCACGCCTCACCACGCCGGGCGGGACCTGGAAGCTCAGCCCTTCCGGATCACGCCTCCGCCACCCAGGCGAGCACGTCAGGCAGAACCTGGCTCACGTCTCCGCCACCCAGGCGAGCACGTCAGGCAGGACCTGCAGCGCTCCGAAGTGGGCCGCGCCCTTCTGGATGACCACGGTGGCGCCCGGAATGCGGCGGCCCATCCAGCGCGAGTGCTCGACGGGAGAGAACACGTCCGCGTCGCCGTGCCAGAGCAGCGTCGGCACGGTAATGTTCCGGGGATCGAAGCCCCACGGCGAGCAGAAGGCCAGGGCGTCGTCGACCCATCCGGCGGTCGAGCTGCGCAGCGCCTCGGCGAAGTTGTGCGCCAGCATCCTGCGGATGCCGTAGTCGGCCACCACGTTCCGGTCCGGCTCGGGCAGGTCGTCGTCGAGCGCGGGGACCAGGTCGGTCGGGTCGGCCCTGATCCGGGCGGCGGCGGGGGCCAGCAGCGCCGTGATCGGCCCGGAGCCGCTCGCCGCCGTCGTGTGCTCGATCACGTTCGACGCCGCCATGCCCCGGAACCAGTCCAGCCCCTCGGCCTCCGGCGGGGCGAGCGTGACCAGCGCCGCCGCCCTCGTCATACGGCCCGGCAGCAGTGCCGCGCAGGCGAGCGCGTGTGGCGCGCCACCCGACCGGCCGATCACCGCGAACGAGTCGAGCTCCAGGGCGTCGGCGACGGCCGCCACATCCTCCGCCACATCGGCCACGGTCCGGCCGAACCTGCGGTCGGACATCCCGTATCCCGGCCGGTCATAGGTGATCAGCCGGACCCCCAGCCGGTAGATGACCGATGCGCGCGGCAACGGGCCGACCCTGCTGCCCGGCGTTCCGTGCAGCAGGAAGACCGGCTTTCCCCCTGGTTCGCCCCTCTCGTCGACCGCGAGAACCCTTTCATTGTTAATCCGTACGAGCCTCGTCAAAATACCTCCCCGTGTCATTCCAGACCAATTTTCTCTTTATCGCGAGTTTTGTCCCATATCAATTTCATACAGAGACATCCGTGCCGCACCGGAGAACGGCACCGCCACCCACGGCGCCCCGGCATACGTCGATTCACCCTCTACGGGGAGCGGACCAAGACCTTCCCCATCCGAACGCCGGATGGAGGGACATATACGGCGTTGTCCCACGCATCTTGACGGCGCCCCCACCTTCAATGCTTTATGTACGGGCGCGGCTTCCACGGTGCCGGAAGGCGCCCGCGGAGGGCGCCCCACGCCGGGACCTGGACGTCGCGCGACAGGCCCGAACCAGGCAATTCAAAGGAGGGTCCATGAGCAGCGCAGACGTGGACGAATATGTGAAGACCAGGGTCATCCCGGAGCACCAGGACATCGTCAGGGTTCTCCGCGAGCTCATGGCGGAGTGCGCACCGGAGGCGGACGAGACGATCATCTACGGGTCCCCCGCCTGGAAGGGCAACAAGCCTCTGGCGATCATCAGCCCCAGCAAGACGCACATCACCTTCGCCTTCGAGCGGGGCGCCGAGTTCGAGGACGCCCACGGTCTGCTGGCGGGCGTGGGCAAGAAGACACGGCACGTCAAGATCAAAAAACTGGATTCCATGGACCGGGACGCCCTCCGCGACTACATAGCGCAGGCCGTGAAGCTGGACGGCGAATAGATCATCTGACCCGATTTGGGCATTTAGTCCCTTCTGCGAGGATTGCCCGATGACGACGTCCTTGATCCGCCCAAGATCCAGCGAGGATCTGTGCGCCTGTGTCGATGCTCTCGCCGCGGTGCACACGTCCGACGGTTACCCGGTGAACTGGCCCTCCGATCCCCAGGGATGGCTGACACCATTGGATCTTGTTCAGGCGTGGGTGGCGGTTGAGGGTTCCGACATCGTCGGCCACATAGGGCTCTCCTCCATTGACGTGGCAACATTTGAACCGCCCCTGGCCTTGGCCCTCGGCACGCCGATCGGTGTCGTCGGATCGATCACCCGGCTCTTTGTCGCCCCCCGGGGGCGAGGTCACGGGCACGCCACCCACCTGCTTGACGTGGTCCGCCGGGAGGCGAGCGACCTCGGACTGCCCCTCACGCTCAACGTGTCCGACGACGGCCACGCGGCCATCGCCCTGTACGAACGTGCCGGATGGCAACGTGTGGCGAGCGCTCGCGCCGACTGGCTGAACGCGGCGGGCGAGAACGCGCTGGTGCACTACTACGTGAGCCCCGATTCGACACAGAGGCTGAACCAGGGCGCGTAGACACCTTCAGGCCCGCGTACGTGAGCCCCGATTCGACGCGAAGGCCGGATCGGGGCGCGTAAAGCGCCTTCAGGCCCGCGATCCGACCGGCGAAGGCGCGTGCGTCACGCCGGAGCGCCGATGACTCCCCTGTTCACAGGGGCTGATCAAGCCGTCGCCAGGCCGGAGAGAAGCCCGATGCCTCGAAGAAGGCCACCGCCGTGGAGTTGAAGTCCCAGACCTCCGTCATGAAGCGGGTGCACCCGGCCTGCCGGCCTGTCTCGCGAACGGCGTTCAGCAGGGCGGTCCCGATTCCGCGGCGAGTCGCCTCGGGGGCCACGGCCAGATGGTCCAGAAGAATGAACGAGCCCGCGTGCGTGAGCGCGCTGCCGGTACGTTCGTTGACGGTCGCCATCGCATATCCCGCCGGTCGGCCATCAGGAAGCTCGGCGATGAGAACCCGGACGGATTCACGGCCGAGCAGGTCCCTGAACCCCGCGGTGAGCTCCTCGCTCGACGGATCTCCCTTGAAGAGGTCCGGCCGGTGCTCCGCGTGGATGTCCTGCACGAAGCGGTTCAGCTCGGCGAGCAGAGCGGCGTCGTCGAGGGTCGCCCGGCGAATCTGTGGGGGATGCACGGCATTGCTCCTCAGCATGGGGGCGTACGGAAACTCTGGATCTTGCACTGTGGGTTCTCAGGGACGCGCTTCCCAGTCGGCCCTGGTCAGCGCGTACTCGACCTCTCCGTGTTCGGAACCCTCGATGGCGTCCGGCCAGTCCTGATGGAAGGTGCGCACCAGCGTCAGGCCGCACTTCTCCATCACGCGCCGGGAACCGAGGTTGACGGCCATCGTCCCCGCGAACACGCGCTCCACCCCCAGCTCGGTGAAGCCCTTGCCGATCAGCGCGCGCGACCCCTCGGTGGCGTAACCCCTGCCCCAGGCGGACGCGCGCAGCCGGTAGCCGAGCTCGATCTCGCCGTCCTGCGGCTCGTCCAGCCGTGGCCGGAAGTGGAACCAGCCCAGGAACCGGCAGGTGGACTTCTCCTCCGCCGCCCAGAAACCGAATCCCTCGAACCGGCTGTAATAGCCGAGGAACGCCGGGAGGACCCTGCTCCGGATCTCGTCACGGGGAGTGGGCCTGCCTCCGTTGAGGAAACGCATGACCGCGGGGTCACCGTCGAGCTCGACCAGGTTGTCCTCATCGGCCTCGGTGAAGCGACGCAGCGTCAGGCGGTCGGTCTCCAGAAAGATCTTCATGCGTCACAATTTATCGACTTCATCGGCCTCCGGTCCGCGGCCGGCCATTCCGTGAGGCATCAGCAGGAACACCCGGGGAGCCAGGCGGTCCATATCCCCGCCCCTGCCGAACACCAGACCGGCGGCGAAGTCGACGAACTGCTTGGCCTCGCCGTCCGGCATCTCGGTGAGGTCCATCACCACGGGGACACCCGTACGGAAGTAGTGCCCGACGTAGAGCGCCTCGTTGTAGTTCTGAGGACAGAGTGTCTTGAACACCGCCCCAGTCTCCACACTTTGCGGCGGCAGTTCCACCTCATGGACGCGCTCAGCGCGTTGCTCCCCGGCTCCGGGCTCTCCTCGCGGGCGGATCCGAAGGCGGGCGGAGGTGACGGGGCTCCTCCCGCTCGGTGACGGGCACGCCGCCATCGCGGCCGTACGGGAGCACCGGCCCGATGTCCTCCTCCTCGACATCCGCATGCCGCGCATGAACGGCATCAAGGCGGCGGCGGTGGTGTGCGCGGAGACCGCGTGCCGGGTGCTCATGCTCACCACGTTCGACCAGGACGACTACGTCTACGACGCCCTGCACGCGGGGGCGAGTGGCTTCCTGCCGAAGGACGTGCGCCGCGCCGACCTCGTGCACGCCGTACAGGTGGTCGCCTCGGGGGAGTCACTGCTCGCGCCTTCGGTCACCCGGCGCCTGATCAGCGACATGGTGAGCAAGGGACCACGGCGGCAGCCCGCGCCCACCGGCCTGGACGTGCTCACCGTCCGCGAGAAAGAACCCTGGAACTGCTCGGCCGCGGGCTCTCCAACGCGGAGATCGCCGCGCGTCTTGTCGTCAGCGAGCACACCGTGAAGACCCACGTGAGCAACGTGCTGTCCAAGCTCGGCCTGCGCGACCGCGTCCAGGCCGTGATCCGTTCCTACGAGTCCGGCCTCATCCTTCCCGGAGAGTAGATCCCTCCCGCAACAGAGGGAGACTCGGCACCGCTCCAGGGCATGGGGCTCACCGCCTTCGCCGCCTGATCACCCACGCTCCGTGCACGAGCGATGACGGCCAGAGCACCTCCGGCTTCATCTCGCCGCCCGACGCGCCGCATGAGGTCGGAATCGCTACCGCTCTGATCGGCGGTCGTGGCGGCAGTGCGGGCTCGGTGCCGATCACGCCTCTCCGTCTCATCCCGGCACCGGAGACTCCAGGCCGTCGCCCGACCTCGGCGCTGAGCTGCGAGAACACACGCCCTAAAGAATCTTGAAAAAGATTCGGCCCTCTTGTCAAATCCGCCCGGTCTCGTTCGAAGCGTAGTCAGAGGGCCGGGAAGAACCGAGAATCGGCTCCGGACGCGTGAGGAGAAGGGCCATGACCCAGCAGACGACGAGGACCGCGAACCCGGCGACCTGCGACCCGCAGACGAACGTCACCAGGTCGCTCCTGGGCTACGGCGTCATCGCCGGACCGGTGTACATCGCGGTGTCCCTCGCCCAGGCGCTGACCCGGGACGGTTTCGACCTCGCCCGGCACCAGTGGAGCCTGCTCGCCAACGGCGACCTCGGCTGGATCCAGATCACCAACTTCATGGTCGCCGCACTGGCGACCATCGCCTGCGCGGCCGGCCTGCGCCGGGCCCTCGCCCCGGGGCGTGGCGCGACCTGGGCTCCCCTGCTCGTCGGCGTGTACGGAATGAGCCTGATCGGCGCGGGGATCTTCCGGGCGGACCCGGCGATGGGCTTCCCCGCGGGGACGCCGGAGGGCGCGGGAGCGATCAGCTGGCACGGGATGCTCCACTTCGCCTGCGGCGCAGTCGGTTTCCTCTGCCTGATCGCGGCCTGCTTCGTCATCAGCCGCCGGTTCACCGCGGAAGGCCGTACGGGATGGGCCGTCTCCTCCCGGGTCACCGGCGTGCTGTTCCTCGCGGCCTTCGCCGCCGTCGCGATCGGCGCGGGCGCCGTCTGGGCCAATCTGACCTTCGTCGCCGGAATCGTGATCGTCTGGACCTGGCTCTCGGGCCTGTCGCTTCACCTCTACCGGCGCGCCACGCCCCAGCCCTCCTAGACCCCCCGAAACACCGTCCGACCCATCCGACCGCACCGCCCGAAACCGAGATCAAGGGAGACCCACGATGCGATACATGATCATCCTCAAGGCCACCAGCCAGCCGGCCACCCCGCCGGCCACCGAGCTGATGGAGGCCATCGCCAAGCTCGGGGAGGAGGCCACCAGGGCCGGCGTCATGCTCGACAACGCCGGACTGGCCCCGAGCGCTCAGGGCGCGCGGGTCGAGCTCGTCGGAGGCAAGGTGAGCGTCACGGACGGCCCGTTCGCCGAGGCGAAGGAGCTCGTCAGCTACGCCCTCTACCAGGTCCGGTCGAAGGAGGAGGCCGTCGAGTGGACCTCCCGCTTCCTGAAGGTCCACCGCGATCACTGGGCGGGCTGGGAGGGCGAGGCCGACGTCCTCCGCGTCTTCGGCCCCGAGGACTTCGCCGCCCCCGAGTGATCCCACCGGCCGTGACCTGCGGCACGCCGCGGTAGCGCCCCCGGCCAGGGTCCCCTGTGGGACTCTGGCCGGGGGCGCCCGCTTTTCACCTCACCGGTCGCGCGTTCGGGCGCATGGCGGCAGGGGTGGGTGAGGTGCTTGGATCGGGGGTCATGACGATCAGCGATCCTCGTCGGGCGATAGAGGCGGTCTGGCGCATCGAATCGGCGCGGATCATCGCGGGGCTTGCCCGGATGGTGCACGATGTCGGCCTGGCCGAGGAGCTGGCACAGGATGCCCTGGTCATCGCGCTGGAGCAGTGGCCCACGTCGGGCGTGCCGGACAATCCCGGCGCATGGCTCATGCTCACGGCCAAGCACCGGGCGATCGACCTGCTGCGCCGCAGGACCCGGTACGAGCAGAAGCTCGAAGTGGTCGGCCGGGACATGGAGATCCGTCAGGAGTCGGCCGAAGCCGAGCTGGACGACGCCCTCGACGATCACATCGGCGACGACGTGCTGCGCCTGCTCTTCACGGCCTGCCATCCCGCGCTGTCCACCGAGGGGCGCCTGGCGCTCACCCTCCGCCTGCTCGGCGGCCTGACGACGGGGGAGATCGCACGGGCCTTCCTCGTGCCCGAGCCAACCGTCGGGCAGCGGATTCACCGGGCCAAGCGCACCCTCGCCGACAAACGGGTGCGGATCGAGATGCCGGCGCCGGCCGAGCTGGCCGACCGGCTCTCGTCGGTCCTGGAGGTCGTGTATCTCATCTTCAACGAGGGCTATTCGGCGACCGCCGGCGACGACTGGATGCGCCCCTCGCTCTGCGAGGAGGCGCTACGCCTGGGCCGGGTCCTGGCGGCTCTCATGCCGGAGGAGGCCGAGGTGCACGGTCTCGTCGCTCTGATGGAGATCCAGGCGTCGCGCATCCGCACGAGGACGGGCCCAGGCGGCGAGCCCGTCCTGCTCCTCGACCAGGACCGAAGGCTGTGGGACCGGCTGCTCATCCGCCGCGGGCTGGACGCGCTCGAACGCGTCGAGGCGCTCGGCACCTTCGGCCCGTACGGCCTGCAGGCCGCGATCGCCGCCTGCCACGCCCGCGCGCTGTCCGCCGAGGACACGGACTGGGAGCGGATGGCGGCCCTCTACCGGGTGCTCGCCCACGTCGCCCCCTCCCCCGTCGTGGAGCTGAACCGGGCGGTCGCGGTGGGCATGGCGTACGGCCCTGCGCGGGGCCTGGAGATCGTGGACGGGCTGGTGGAGGAGCGCGCGCTCAGGGACTATCCGCAGCTGCCCGCCGTACGAGGCGACCTTCTGGAGAAGCTGGGCCGTCTCGACGAGGCGCGCGAGGATTTCGAGCGGGCCGCCGCGCTCACCCGCAACGAGCGCGAGCGAACCCTCTTCCTCGCCCGCGCGACAGGCACCCCCCACCAGCGGTGAGGCCGGTACGGCCCCCTGTAGCATTCCGCTCGCCTGGCCGATCCGGAACCGGTCCACAAGCAAGGAGCGCCTCGTGCGAGACATCACCGTGTTCAGCGGTAGTGCCCACCCCGAACTGGCCGCCGAAATCTGCTCCTACCTCGAGACCCCGCTGCATCCGGTCCGGGTCAAGCGTTTCGCCAATGACTGTCTGGAAGTGCAGTTGCAGGCCAACTGCCGGGAACGGGACGTGTTTCTCATCCAGCCCCTTGTGCCCCCGGTCCAGGAGAACCTCGTCGAACTGCTCCTCATGCTGGACGCCGCCAGGGGAGCCTCCGCGGCCAGGACGACCGTGGTGATGCCGCACTACGCCTACGCCCGATCGGACAAGAAGGACGCCCCGCGGATCTCCATCGGGGGGCGCCTGGTCGCCGATCTCCTGGTGGCCGCCGGAGCCAGCCGGGTGCTGACCATGACGCTGCACTCACCCCAGGTGCACGGTTTTTTCAGCATTCCGGTCGACCACCTGCACGCCCGGCGTGAGCTGGCCGCCCACTTCCGTCAGTACGACCTTTCCAACACGGTCATCGTCTCCCCTGACCTGGGCAACGCCAAGGAGGCCGCGGCCTTCGCCCGCCTCCTGGGAGTCGACGTCGCCATGGGCGCCAAGCAGCGACTCAGCGACGACCGCGTCATCATCAGCTCGATCATCGGCGACGTCGCGGGCAAGGACGTCATCGTCCTGGACGACGAGATCGCCAAGGGCACGACGGTCGTCGAGCTGCTCGACCGTCTCCGCGAACGCAAGGTCAACTCGGTACGCGTCGCCTGCACCCATGGTCTCTTCACCGACGGAGCCATCGATCGCCTCGGTGACCAGCCCGATGTCGAGGAGATCGTCTGCACCAACACCGTGCCCTTCCCCAACCCCAAGCCCGGCTCCAAGCTCCGCATCCTGTCGATCGCCCCCGCGCTCGCCGAAGCCATGCGCCGCATCCATGACGGCGAATCGGTCAGCACCCTGTTCGACACCCCCTGACCCCACGCCGCGGGGCGACTCCGGCGGGTGAACGCCGGTGCCGGGACAAAAAGTGCATCTGCGTCGTTGTCCGGATATGGACTCTCCGGTTCACCCGGGCGGGCCATAATACGGGTCTGATTAATCCATTAAAGGACGGTATAAATGGAAACGGAACAGGCACCAGCGGGGATCGATCCGACCGTCCCCAGCGTTGCCCGCATCTATGACTACCTCCTTGGCGGCAAGGACAATTTCGCCTCCGACCGGGCGGCGGCCGAGAAGCTCATCGAGCTCACGCCGAACGTCAGGGAGGGCGTCCAGGCCAACCGGCGCTTCCTCAGCCGTGCCGTGAACCTGCTGGTGGAGACCGGGGTGCGCCAGTTCCTCGACATCGGCGCCGGCCTGCCCACTCAGGAGAACGTGCACCAGGTGGCGCTGCGCGCGGCCCCGGACTCCCGTGTCGTCTATGTCGACAACGACCCGATCGTGCTCACCCACGGCCGCGCCCTTCTCGCGGACAACGGGCAGACCATCGTCGTGGACGGCGACCTGAGGGAACCCGAGGCCATCCTCGACGACCCGCGGATCCGCGAGCACATCGACTTCGATCAGCCGGTGGGCCTGCTCCTGCTCGCGGTGCTGCACTTCATTCCCAGCGACGACGTCGCCGAGAAAGTCACCGCGGCCCTGCGGAACCGGCTGGCTCCCGGCAGCGGCATAGTGATCAGCCACCTCTCCTTCGGCGATCTCGACGAGGACAAGCTGCGCGAGGGCCGCGAGCTCTACACCCGTACGTCCGCGGGCTCCGCGACGCCTCGCCCACGGGCACAGATCCTGCGCTTCTTCGACGGATTCGAGCTCGTGGAGCCCGGCCTGGTGTCCACCGAGGACTGGCGTCCGGAGTCGGACCTGCCCGGTCTTCCCCAGCTTCCCGGCGTCAACGGATACAGCGGAGTGGGTCTGCTCCGTTAGCAGGCGGGTGCGGTGTGGAGGGGAGGGGAGGCGGGCGTAGGTCGCCGTGCCGGAGCGTCCAACGTCCGCACGGCGGGAGCCCTACGCCCGCGTCTCGCCGGCCGAGCCGCCCGTACCCGGATCGATGCCCTGCCCGGATCGATGCCCTGCCCGGTTCGCCGGGGATCGGGCCCCTCCTCTCGTCAGCCGGCAAAAAGGGCATCTTTGCTCCCCCACAGGCGGCGCAGGAAGGCGGTGGCGGCCTCGACGGCCCGGGTGACGTGGGGTTCCACGTCGTACAGATCGATGTGCCGGTCGCAGTCCAGCCAGACGATCTCCTTGTCACCGCCGGTGTTCTCATGCAACTCCGCGGCGATCTCCGGTGAGCAGTAGGCGTCGACCTTGCCGTGGACGACCAGCAGGGGAGTGTCGGCGAGCAGCGGCGCGGCGCCGAGCGCGTCGAAGGTCATCAGCGAGTGGAGAGATCCCCTCGTCACCCTGCTCTCCCAGTGCGGTGAGGTGGATCGGGCCGTGCCGTAGTAGGCGTACGGCTCATCGCCGATCCCAGAGGTGCTGGAGGAGAGCTGCGCGACCCGGCAGGCCCTGGAGCGGTTCGCGGCGAAGTGGCGGGTGCTTGTGATCTATGCGCTTCTGGCCGGTCCTCAGCGGCACGCCGAGCTGCGCCGCCGGTTACCCGGCATCACCCAGAAGGTCCTGACCGAGACGCTGCGGGGGATGGAGTCCGACGCGCTGGTCGAGCGGCGCGTCCTGAAGGAGACCGCGCCACAGCACGTCGAGTATTCGCTGACCGCCCTGGGAAAGACGCTGCAGGAGCCGCTGGCCGCGATCTGTGAATAGGCTGCGGCACACGCCGACTCCCACGAGCCGGCCCGGCGACCTTCGCACTGAGACCGTTCCCGGGTCGAGATCTCCGTGTTCCCGTTCCGGCGCGCGGTGGGGCTGGGCCCCGTGACAGGCGGACCATCCGGCCCGGCGATCTCCGCAGGTCGAGTCACGGTTGCGGAGCCGGAAGGTCGAGTCACGGCCTTGGAGCGGAAAGACCGAAGGATCCTCGCCGATACTCCCGTAATGCCGCGAAGAGTCCGTTCACATGGCCGTAAGCACCGTTTAAGCTCGGTTCCCAGGGGTTCTGAGCGATTCCGAGTGGCGCTCCGCGAGCAGGCCGCGCGGCTGCCGGAACGTGGAAGCCGGGAATCCCGGTTTGACCGGTCGATCACATCAAAACCGCCATGTGACCCATTTGCATATGACGAAATACAGTGACAGATAGCTCAAATGATTTATAAATGGAGCATTCAGTGCAAATAGGTGTGAACGTCCCAAACTTCGGCCCGGGTACCGACCCTGCCACTCTGGAGCGGTGGGCGCGGGTCGTCGAGGGACTCGGCTTTGATCTGCTCATGGTGTCCGACCACGTGACGGTGACCCCCGACGTCGCCGAGCAGTATCCGCCGCCGTTCTACGAGCCGTTCACCACGCTCGCGTGGCTGGCGGGCATCACGAAGCGGATCCGGATCGGCACCACGGTCCTGATCATGCCGTACCGGCATCCGCTGCTGACCGTCCAGATGGCGACGACCCTCCACCGGCTCAGCGGGGGGAGATTTGTCCTCGGCGTCGGCGTGGGATGGGCGCGACAGGAGTTCGAGGCCCTGGGGTTGCCGTTCAACCGGCGCGGCGCGATGACCGACGACTACCTCGCGGCGGTGCGCACCCACTGGAACCAGGACGTCGCCGAGCATCACGGGCCGTTCGCCGACTTCACCGGCGTTCACACGGCGCCACGGCCGGACGGACTGCCGATCTGGGTCGGTGGCAACAGCGACGCGGCCATGCGCCGTGCGATCCGGTACGGCGACGCCTGGCATCCCATCAGCTTCACCATGCCCTGGTTCCGGGAGGCACTGGTCCGCCTGCGGGCCGAAGGGCAGGTCGCCCTCGCCCCGCGGATAAAGCTGCGTCTCACCGACACGCCTCTCGCCGACGAGGACCGGCGAGCGGGCGAGGGCACGCTCGATCAGGTCAGCGCCGACCTGGAGGAGCTGCGGGAGTTCGGCGCCGGGACCGTTCTCCTGGACCCGTTCGGCGGCGACCCCGAGGAGACCCGCCACCCGGAGCGTCACTGGAGCGCGCTGGCCGCCGTCATCGCTCAGCTGAAGAAGTAGGACCGCCGGACGCCGACGGTATCGGTCGGATCCCTGCCGGCCGTCGTCCGGTCTCGGAGGTGCCCGAGCTCGCGATGTGCTCGGGCACGACCACCCGGTCCGTCGTGCCGGGATCGGCCGTCAGACCGCCATCGGTACCGTCATCGGTAACGGAAGCCGTCGAGGAAGCGACGGAAGACGCCGCCCACCCGAGGCAGGGGCGGGGCCGGTGGCGGGGCCACCGAACGTTGCCGGGCGATGGGCTTGTCGTAGTCGGTCCGCACGATGGCATCGAGGACCTGCTGCTCGTCGAAGTCCTCTGACCCCTCGATCACGGGTACAAAACCAACCAGCATGCCGTTCCGCATCACCTGAGCTTCGAGGCCCGCCGTACCGTCGGTGTCCCAATCGGCCTCACGCCCGTCGGGCAGTGACACGCGTATCCCGAACTGATATACGCCGACCCTCGCCAGGTGGGCGTTCACGCCACGTTCGCGCAGTGCGTCAACAATCCGTCGTGCCCGGTTCTCTTCCACCCCTCCCAAGATAGCTCGGCGGGGTCGCGTCCGCTTTCACGATCTTGGCTGGTCCCCGCCGAGCCCGTTGGCTCCGGCCGTCGAGCCATGGGAGCCGTTCACCCCGGACCGGCGATGGATCAACGCATCCGAAATGTAGGTATAACGCGTGCATTGCACCCTTCCTGTTTGATCATCCCTGTGTGATCATCGGTTTCTCGGGCTGTCCAGCCGAGATGGGACCCCCCTAAGGACGTACGCCTCAATGAATCGTTCTGGTTTCCGATCTGGATTACGCCGTCTGCCCTCCCGTACCAGCGTGTATGTCACGTCGTTCGCCACCGTCGTGGCTCTGGGAACGGTGGCACTCATCTCGCCGTCCCAAGCCGCGTCCAACAAGCCCTCGTTCTCCATCAACCTGGAAACGGCGACGGTGGCGCAGCTGCAGCAGGCCCTGAGCGCGAAGAAAATCACGTCTGAGTGGCTCGTCAACGCCTATATCGAACGCATCCGAGCACTCAACACCCACGGCCCCGGCCTGAACGCCGTCCGGGTGCTCAACGACGACGCTCTGGAAGAGGCCAAGCAGGCCGACAGGGACCGCAGCAGGGGCAGGGTACGCGGCCCGATGCACGGTATCCCCGTGCTGGTGAAGGACAACACCGACATCAGGCAGCTGCCGACGACCGCGGGCGCGCAGGCACTGGCCAACTCCTATCCCAAGGACGACGCCTTCCTCGTCAAGCGACTGCGGGCGGCGGGGGCGGTCATCCTCGGCAAGACCAACCTGACCGAGTTCGCGAACTTCACCACCGCGGGGATGCCGTCCGGATACAGCGGGCTCGGAGGACAGGTCCTCAACCCCTACGACGTCAGCCAGACCCCGAGCGGATCGAGTTCGGGCTCCGGCGTGGCGGCGGCCTCCTCGCTCGCGGCGGTGACCATCGGCACCGAGACCTCCGGGTCGATCCTCAGCCCGTCGGTGGCCAACTCGCTCGTCGGCGTGAAGCCGACCGTCGGACTGGTCAGCCGGACCGGGATCATCCCGATCGCCGCGAGCCAGGACACGGCCGGACCGATGGCCCGTTCCGTGTACGACGCGGCGGCACTGCTGACCGCGATCACCGGCATCGACCCCGAGGACCCGGCGACCGCGACCAGCAAGGACGTCGTCGGCACCGACTACACGGCGGCGCTGTCGAAGGACGCGCTCAAGAACGTGCGGATCGGCGTCGTCGGCACGCCGACGGGGAACCAGGGCACCGCCTTCACCAAGGCCGTCGACGTGCTGCGCGCCCAGGGCGCCACGGTCGCCCCGGCGACCGTGGACACGGGCGGGCTGCCCGCGAGCATCCTCAACTACGAGTTCAAGCGCGACCTGAACGCCTACTTCGCCCGGCTTCCCGCCCGCGCTCCCATGAAGACGCTGGACGACGTCGTGCGCTTCAACCTCGCCCACGTCGGCGAGGGGTCGATCAAGTTCGGCCAGACCCTGCTGGAGACCTCGAACAACATCAACCTGGACGACCCCGCGACCAAGGCCGCCTACGAGGCCGACCGTGACAACGGCATCTCCGGCGCCCGCCAGCGCATCGACTCGGCCCTGCAGTCCGGCGACTTCGACGCGCTCGTGTTCGTCGGCCCCGGCTCGGCGGGCATCGGCGCGCGGGCGCAGTACCCCTCGGTCGCCGTACCCATCGGGTACGACCCGGCCAACGGGCGCCCGTTCGGCATGACCTTCCTCGGAACGGCCTACACCGAGGCCAAGCTCCTCGCCTACGCCTATGCCTACGAGCAGGCCTCGCACGAGTGGCGCCCGCCGTCGGTGATCAACCCGTCCCTGTTCCGGTGCGCCCAGCCGGGCAAGCAGCCCCGAGACTGCGCGCCCTGACCCCCTGATCCCGTCTCGCGCCCGCCTTCGAGTGGACGCGAGGCGGGATTCATCATCTCCGGCTGAACGCGAGGGCCGCTGCGCAACCGGGTGGGCGCCTCGGCAGCCGCCCACCGCATCCTGGTGGCTCCACGGCCTGCCGGCGAGCAGGCCGCAGAGCCGCACGGGAGGTTCGTGGCTAGTCCTTGACGACGTCGTCGCGCGGGCCGCCGTAGACCGGATTCTTGTCGTAGCGTCTGTCGGTGACGATCAGGCGGACCACGCCGAGCTGCGCCTCTTCCGCCTCCCAGACCACCCAGTCGTCGCCGACGGGAGTGCTCTGCTTGTTCGGGTCCACCCCGTAGCCCTGGCCGTTGGAGTTGGGGTCGATGATCTGGTAAACGACCTTCAGCCCGCGTTTCTCGATCTCCGGCAGGACCTCGCCCACGGTCTTCTCGTCCACCCGGTACCCATCGAGCGAGCGGCCCTTGGCCGTGGCCATGGGGTGGTCTTCGTAGGCCTCCCCCGGCTTGGCCGGGCGGCCCACCTTGAGGTGCTGCCCGGCCGAGTCGATGGGGAAGGACAGCAGCAAGGTGCAGTCCGGACTCGTGAGCGCGCAGCCTGCGGGCTCCTGGTCGACCGAGAAGTTCGAGGTGCCCATGCGCTCTGTGGGGACGGACCCGCCCCCGAAGATCTGACCCACCCACCGAGGGGAAGAGGGCAAGAGCTCGAGCTTCACGTCGACACCGACGGCGCGGAAGGCCTCTTCGAACTCCGCCGGGTTGGCGAACGGGTCCTTGATCCGCCCTTTCCACTGGCCGCCCTCCTGCCAGACCTCGATGGCCGAGTTGGCGTAGGAGGTGGCGGTGCCCCGGCCGTTGACAATGCTCGGGCCGATCACGGCCACGGCCGCGAGCACCGCGGTGACCGCGGCGGCCAGCACGAAACGCTTGACCGGCCGCCGCCGCGGCTCGGGAACGGGCTCCTCGGCGACGATGGCTGCCAGCAGCGCCCGCGCCCCCGCGCCGGACGCCTGGCCGGCGAGGTCCTTGTCGTTTACCCTGGCGATCTGCTGCAACTCGTTCATGCGGACTCCATCGCAAAGTGGTGAGCGATCACTCCGGCACTGGTCAGGGCTTGGGAGAAGCGCTTGCGCGCACGGTGCAGCCTGATGCGCACCGCGTTGCGGGACACCCCCATGACCATGGCGATCTGCGCGTGATCGAGGCCCTCCCAGGCGACCAGTGACAGCAGCTCACGGTCGTCGTCCCTCAGCTCGCGGAAGGTCCTGGCGATCGTGCCCAGTTCGACGGTGCTCTCGGGAGTGCGGGAGTAGAGGTCGGCGATGTCGACGTCCAGCTCGGCGACACTCGACTCGCCGCTCCTCCGCTGCCTGCGCGCCTGGCCACGGCGGTGGTTGGCGAGGGTCTTGCGGGCCACACCGTACAGCCACAGCCGCGCCTCCTCACCATGTGGGAGAGCGTCAATCCGCCGCCAGGCGGTCGCGTAGGTCTCTGCTACGACGTCCGCCGCGTCCTCTGAGCTCGGGCAGCGGCGCACGACGTATCCGAGGATCTGTTCGTAGGTCTCGGCGTAGACCGCCTCGAACCTCAACGTTTGCGCTTGGGTGCTCACATCTGGTCCATGTCCGGAGGGACACCCGCATTTCAGGTTTTATCAGGAAATTGGGCGCCGATCCGTGCACGGGCTCGAACATCGACGGAATTCGGATTGGCTGCGGGGTGATGCCGATGCCGCCGGCGACCGCTGCCATGATGCCGTTTGACGTGGTCGCGAAGGTCTTGTCGCTGACCTCCCACGGCTTCAGCCGCGCCACCTGCCCACCCTCTCGCCGTCGCCACAGCGAGAGGTCAAAGCACAGCAGAGATCATTCTGCTGGGACCTCTAAGCGGGACGGAAGCCCTGGCAGACGATCGCGATCATGCGGTTCCGCGCCTCGACATCCATGGCGTCACGCTCCCTGACCAGACAGCCCATCATGAGGGCCTTCACATCCGCCACGTCGAGGTCGGCTCGCACCGCCCCCGCTCGCTGGGCACGGACAAGCAGCTCGCGCATCACGCCCATCACGTCGTATCCAGCACGCAGAGCGGCGGCGTCCATGTCGAACCCGATGCCGGCGAACCCCTCGGCCAGCCCACGGTTCGTGGCCCCCGCCTCCACCAGCATGGCGAACAGCTCGAAGAACGCGGCACCGGGATCCTGGGCCGTCGTGAGCTCGCGGGCCCGGTCCACGATGCGCTCGACGCGATCGAGGACGATCGCCTCGAACAGCGACTCCTTGGTCGGGAAGTGCCGGCTGACGGTGCCCGTGCCCACTCCGGCCCGGCGGGCGATCTCGTGAACCGGCACGGACAGGCCTTCCGTGGCGAAGATCTCGACCGCCACCTCCAGCACCCGCGCCCGGTTACGCCTGGCGTCCGCACGCAGAGGCCGGGCGGATCCGCCGTCGCTGTCGCTCACCGCCCACTTCCCTCGAATCAGGACAGGACTCCGATTCTAAGCCTCTAGACAACCGGGACGGTCATTCCGTATCGTCAAAGCGGGATAGCCATTCCGATTATTTGATGACGAACGGAGCGCGTGATGAGGCAGCGAACACGTATGACGGAACGATGGACGGCCGACAAGATCGGCGATCTACGCGGCCGTACGGCAGTGATCACCGGTGCCAACACCGGCATCGGTTTCGAGACCGCCAAGGTGCTCGCCGAGCGAGGTGCCACCGTCGTGCTGGCGTGCCGCGACACGGCCAAGGCCGAGGCCGCGGCGGTGCGGATCGGCGGTGCGGTCACGACGCTGAGACTCGACCTGGCCTCCCTGACCTCCGTACGGCAGGCCGCCGACGACCTCCGCACCCGCCATCCCCGTCTCGACCTGCTCATCAACAACGCGGGAATCATGATCCCGCCCTACGGCCGTACGGAGGACGGTTTCGAGCTGCAGTTCGGCGTCAACCACCTCGGACATTTCGCGCTCACCGGGCTGCTGCTGGACCTGTTGCTGGAGGTTCCCGGCTCACGGATCGTGACGGTGAGCAGCAACGGCCACAAGCGAGGCGACCTCCACGTCGACGACCTGATGTGGGAGCGCAGGAAGTATCGCCGCATGGCCGCGTATGCCCAGTCCAAGCTGGCCAACCTGCTGTTCACCTACGAACTGCAGCGGCGCCTGGCCGCCACCGGCGCGCGGACCATCGCGGTGGCGGCGCATCCGGGGGGCTCACGGACCGACCTGATGCGCCACAGCCCCCTGCACAACCGGCTGGGGACGAACCGCCTCCTGGCTCCCGTCGTCTCGAAGCTCGTCCAGGACGCACGGCTGAGCGCCCTGACGACGCTACGCGCCGCGATCGACCCGTCCGCTCGCGGCGGTGATTACTACGGCCCCGACGGATGGGGCGAATGGACCGGTTTTCCCGTCCACGTCGAGTCCACCGCCCGCTCCCACGACCTCGATCTCCAGCGTTGGCTGTGGACGGAATCCGAACGGCTGACCCGAGTCACCTACCCGATCTCCGAGCAGACCCCCGCCAAGGAACAGGCATGAGGTCCCCGTCTCCGACCGTTCTCGACGGCACCGGCTCTCGACAGCACCGGCCAGATGCGCGCCGCACCGACCGCAGGCTTTCCGGGCCGGGGTTCCCCAACCGCGCCGACCTGTTCGTACTCACCAGTAACTAAGTAGTCGCGCTCATGCTCCCAGGGCGAACTGTCTCGACGATGGGATGCATGACACAACAGGTGAAAACCACGACAACGACCGCGTTCTACGTGCAGGCCGTCATCTCGTTCGGACTGTCCCTGACGGCTCTCGCCGTCGGCATCACCTATCTGCCGGTGACCACGTGGGTCCGATCCTTCATGGGCCTCGGACTGCTCTACGTGGTGACGTCGACGTTCACACTCGCCAAGTGCGTCCGGGACCGGAACGAGGAGGCCACCGTCGTCAGCCGAGTCGACCAGGCCAGACTGGACAAACTGCTGGCCGAGCACGACCCCTTCAGAAATGACTGACCCGTCAAGCCCGCACGAGACCCGATCCCCGTCAGGCATCCGCCGGACGCACGCTGAGCATTGTCCATATCGCTGGCTATCGTGAGAATCGTGAGCAATCCAGCGATCTTGCGAATTGAGTTTGACGGTCGTCCCGCCTCAGCCGAGCAGCTGCGCCTCCCCGCACTCGTCAACTACGGCCACTTCACCGCCATGCAGGTCAGGAGCGGGAAGGTACGCGGTCTGGAGCTGCATCTGCAAAGGCTGGACGCGTCCACCCGGGAACTGTTCGATGCCGAGCTTGACCACGACCGCGTCCGCGACCACATCCGGCACGCTCTCGGCGACGACATCGGCGACGCGTCCGTGCGGGTCTACGTCTTCGGGCCGGACACGGCTGACGCGGTCTCCATCATGGTCACCGTACGCGGACCGGCCACCATGCCGAGCGCTCCTCACCGTCTCAAAGCCGTCCCCTACCAGCGCCCCGTCCCTCACATCAAGCACATCGGCGGCTTCGGGCAGATCTACTACGGGCGTCTGGCCGAACGCGACGGTTTCGACCAGGCGCTGCTGACCGGCCCCGGCGGGGTCATAGCCGAGGGCGCGATCACCAACATCGGATTCTTCGACGGAACCACGGTCACCTGGCCCGAGGCACCCGCCCTGCAGGGAATCACCCTGCAACTGCTTGAGCCGAGGTTGGACGGTGCCGGCCTGCCGTCACGGCGGAGCACGGTGTGTCTTGCCGATCTGCCCTCCTTCGAAGCGGTCTTCATCACCAACTCCCAGGGGATCGCCCCCGTCGGACGAATCGACGACCTGACCTTCCCCGTAGGTGTGGACCTCATGAAAACGCTGGCCCAGGTCTACGAGACCGTTCCCTGGGACACGATCTGACCGTCGAACCTCATCGGTCGGCAGCGCCGCGGGCTCCGGTCGGAACCGACGTCCTGCCGATCATGAGTGCTCCGGGCTCGCCCATCGCGCGACAGCGGAGACGGGCGGCGTGGGATGCCGTACGCGCGGAAAGTCGTTTGCGGAACCGCTGAGTGCGCTGATACCTGTTACAGGCATGACCGACGCCACCCCGTCTTCCCGGGAAAACAACGACGACACCGCGCTGGGCCGGATCCTGCGGCAGGCGGGTGATGCGGCGGTCCTCGACACGCTGGCCCGGCTCTCGGGAGCGGATCTGACCACGCTGCTGCTGGAGACCATGCGTGTCCGCGCGCGTGCTCTCACACCGGCGGACGTGTTTCGCCGCCACCACAGTGATCGTTTCGCCTCGCCCTCGGCGCTCCCGTTCGCCCGGTTGCGCCAGGTCGAGGACGCCCTGCTGTCCGCCATGCCCGCGGAGTTCGAGATGGTCACACTGTCGCCGGTCGTGCCCCTGGGGACGCACTCGGTGCTCGCGACGGTCGATCAGAACAAGGTCGTCTCGACGATCCGGGGCAGCGAGGTGGCAGCCGACCCGACAAACGCCCTCGCGTTGGAGGCGGCCCTGCGACGACAGCGACTGTCGCAGGGTGATCCGCGCTCGGCCGACTGCGTACGGCTCGGCGCGATCCAGCGCGTAGTACGTGCCCAGTGGTTTGGCCAAGCATCCATGAGCCCCCACTTCACCCTGATGGGCCTGGTGTCGGCCGGCCGCGACACGGGCAACCTCGCGTTCGAGCGGCAGCACGCCATCGAGCACCTGAGCCTCACCGCCGACCTCGTGGGCACCGCCGGCGGCCAGGGCACAGAGATCCGGCTGACCATGCTTGAAGAACGCTTCGCGCCGGTGGTCGAAGAGATCGAGAAGGCACTCTCGGGACGGTCCGACGTCCTGGTGGTAAAGGATCCGGACCGCGAAAGCGGTCGCGGCTACTACACCGGCCTGTGTTTCAAGGTGTACGCGACCGTCGCCCACGAGTGGAGGGAGATCGGCGACGGCGGCTTCGTCGGCTGGACGCAGAAGCTGCTCGGCAACCGCAAGGAGCGACTGCTGATCAGTGGCATCGGCGTCGAACGGCTCATCGGCGAATGAAGTACGGGTTCGTACCCGGGGCAGGTACGGCCGTTCTCTTTTCCCCGTACGCAGGATGGGACGAACTCCCCCAGGTACACTGTAATTCCTCGCCGTCCCGGGCTGCCAAACCTGCATACCTGGTAGGACGGAGGGAACGCCCGCCCTGTGAACCGCGGGTCTAAGGAGTCTTCCATGCCACCCGAGAGTGCGAACATGCTCTCCATCTCGTCCGGTGTGCACGGGACCGCCATCGTGGTCCGGGCGACCGGAGAGCTCGACTACGACTACGCGCCGATCTTCCGGAGGGAGGTCACCCAGATCTGGGGCATGGGCGCCGACGCCTCGTCTCCGCTTCCGTCTGGGCTTCCCTCTCCGCTCTCCGGCCCATCCCCGCTCTCACTCCCGGCCGAGGCCATCTCTCCGCTCTCTCCGGAGACCTCGTCACCGTTCTCTCCCGAGGCCCCCTCTCCGCTCTCGCCATCGCCGTTCTCCCCGGAGACCCCATCACCCTTCTCGCCGGAGACGCCCTCGCCGCTCTCCCCTGAGGCTCCTTCACCGCTCTCGCCGGAGACTCCGTCACCTCTCTCCCCCGAGGCCCCCTCACCGCTCTCGCCGGAGCCCTCGCCGCAGTTCTCCCCTGAGGCTCCTTCACTGCTCTTTCCGGAGACCTCGTCGCCGCTCTCCCCTGGAACCTTCCCGCCGCAGGCTTCGCTCTTTCTCGAGACGTCGCCCGGCACGCCGCTCCAGCCGGAGACCGCTCCCTGGCTGATCCTCGACCTGGCGGGGCTCACCTTCTGCGACTCCACCGGACTTGCGGAACTGCTGTGGATCCTGCACAGGAGCCAGGAAACGGGGACTCACCTGGTTCTGACAGGGGTGACGCGGACGCTGCGCCACATGCTGGACACGACCGGGCTCCTGCCCTACTTCACCATGTACGCCTCCGTGGAGGACGCCCTGAAAGAGGTAGAGCAGATCAGAACTCCCTGAAGGGGGAGAAGATCCGGGGCGACGGAAGACGTAGACGAACGGGCGAACGGGCGAACGATGGTGCCGGTCGCCGGCGTGGAAGGGATCTCGGCAGGTCGCAGGGCCGGTAGATCAGCCACAGGGCCCATTCGTCAGGCCACCGCGGCGGAGAGAATCTTCCTCGAAGAAGTTCTGAGACGTATGTCGCTAAAACACACTCATTGGCCTGACAAGTGCGTCAATATCTTCTTACCGGGAAAATCCACTAGCCCTCGAAAGTGGGGTCCCGATGCGAAAGATGTCGCCTCGGATGACCGCGGAGTCCTTGCCTGAAAGGCTGGACGAGCTACCCGTGGAACCCAGGGAATTCCTCGCGCTCATCTCCGTGGACTTTACCGGGACCTACCAGGTCTACCTCGCGGCCAAGGATGAGCGCATCAAGATGACCCGGCTCTCCATGAGCCTGCTCGCCGCCCCGTTCGCCGCCGCGATCGCGCTGGTCAGCGCGAAGGTGGTCAGTCCGACCGCACTCACCACCTGGCACGCCGTGCCTGCGTACCTCTTCGCGACGGTCGCCGGGTTCGGAGTGCTCAACGTGCTGCCCTTCCTGCGGCTGATCGAGGCGGTCAACGCGCACATGAGGACCGCGCGGGCCCTCAACAACTTTCGCCTGCTCTACGTCGTCCAGCTCAAGGATCACTTCTCGGCCCTCGGCTGGACCCCCAACCTGCCGGTTGACCCCCGATATCCGGAAACCTACGCACCACTGGCCTGGCCCGGGATCAACGTCATGATGCTGGCCCTGGTCAACAGCTCCTACATCGCGGTCGGCGTGCTCGGCCTGATCGGAGCCGAGCCCAACGCGGCCCTGCTCACGGTGGTCATCGGGCTGCTCGCGCTGATCCACTACTTCGTCTACTACGTACGCGCCAATGTCTCCCGGCAGCGCCGACTCCCACACAATCCCTACCATTTCCCCAACGTGGAGACCTGAATGCCCGACCTCCTCAGATTCGCGTCTTGTGGGGAGACGTGGATCTGGCTGATGCGACACGTGAGAAACAACGGCGGGCCCGCCGAGGACGACCGGGGCCCGATCATCGAAGCCTCGGCGGTGCTGTTCGAGATCAACGGGCTGGCCTGGGACGATCCGGTCCTGAAATCCTACGGCGACGCGGGGAAGATCCCGCTGTACGCCAGCAAGTTCAGCGAACGGACGGTCGTGCCGCCGTTCAAGTACAGCTACGGCGGGCGGCTCCACCAGCTCCTCGGTGTCGACCAGCTCCGCTGGATCACCGATGTGCTCCGCGCCAAGCCGTACACCAAGAGTGGCTGGATCTCGCTCACCGTCCCGGGCGAATCTCCCGATGCGGTTCCCTGCCTGACCAGTCTGGCCTTCCGGCTCCGCGCCGGACGGCTGGTCATGACCGCCGCCTTCCGGTCGCAGAACGTGTTCACGGCCTACCTGAACTACGTGCCGCTGCGTAGTATCCAGAGCGAGGTCGCCGGTGACCTCGGGGTGAGCTGTGGGTCAATGAGGGTCTTCGTCGACGTTCCTCACATCTATGTCGCGGACGAGGTGACGGTCGAGAAGATTCTCCAGCTGTCGGAGCACGATGGGCTCGGCGAGGGAGAGTCAACACCAGGTCCTGCTCGTCGATCTCGACGGGACCGTGGTCGACTACGCCCAGACTGAGCGTCTGGCCCTCCACGAGATCCACCGCCGGTTCTTCCGTACCGGCCGATCCGAGTTCCTGAGACAGTTTCACGCTGCCAACGAACCGCTCTGGGCGGCCTACCGCGAGCACCGGATCACCCTTGCCGAGTTGCGGCTGGAACGCTGGGCCCGGATGGGCGCCCCGCCCCCGGTCGCCTCCGCGTTCGAGGACGCGCTGGGTCGCAACGTGACCCTCTTCTCCGAGGCCCGCGCCGCCCTGCGGCGGTTGTCACGGCGGTTCCGGCTGGCACTGGTGACCGACGGCATCGCCCACGTTCAGCGGGCCAAGCTCAGCCGCACCCGGATCGGCGGGTTCTTCGAGCACGTGGTGATCGCGCCCGAGGTGGGACTGCGCAAACCCGACGGCGAGCTGCTCCACCATGCCCTGAACCTGCTGGAGGCCAAAGCGGACGACGCCCTGATGGTCGGCGACTCACCGGTGAGCGACGGCGGCTGTGCGGAGGCCGCGGGCGTGGACTTCTGCTGGGTGAACCGGACCGGAGCGTCTCCCATCCCCGGCATCCCCGTTCATCGCACCGTCGCCGACCTCCGCACCGTATAGAACCGTCGCCATGCGGTTAAGTCACCGCACAGCGAAGTCACCGCACCGTGGAGCCGAGCCGGCGCACAGCGGAGTCCCCCGCGCCGTGGAGCCGCCCCACAGCCGAGCCGGCGCATAGCGGAGTCCCCACACAGCGGAGTCGCACTGCTAAGTCACCGCGCCGTGAAGTCGCGCTGTTGAGTCATCGCGTACTGGAGTCTCCGCACGATGCCTTCACACGGTGACGGCAACTTGCAGAGAGTTCTCTGCGGATACTCCTATGCAGAGAGTCCTCTGCAAGATATCGTCATCGTCATGACCGACGACCCCCAAGTCACCCCCGAACCGGCCAAACCAACCCGTCGCATCGATGCCCGCAGCCTGCGCGGGTTGGCGCACCCCCTGCGGGTGAGACTGCTTGAGCTGCTGCAACTCGACGGCCCCGCCACCTCCACGGGACTCTCCGAACGGCTCGGTGAGAACACCGGAACCGTCAGCTGGCACCTGCGCCACCTCGCCGAGCACGGCTTCATCGAGGAGGAGACCGGGCGGGGCACCAAACGCGAGCGCTGGTGGCGGGTGGTGAAGCAGCAGAGCGTGCTGAACACCGTCGACTTCCGCGACAACCCCGAGACCCGGGGCGCGCTCTCGGTCTACCTGCACGAACTGGTGAACCAGCAGTTCAACCGGGTCATCGACTACATCGGCGAGGACTGGGGCGACGAATGGCGCAACGTCGGCACCCTCTCTGCCTGGAGCGACCTGCGGATGACGCCGGACCAGCTCAAGGCGTTGAACGAGGAGCTGACCGCCGTCATCGAGCGCCATCTCCCGGCGCCGGGCGCCGAGCCCGATCCGGACGCGCTGCCCATCATCGTGCAGTTTCAGTCGTTCCCGCGGAAGGAACGCGACACCAGATGAGCAACAGCACGCGCGGTGGCCTGCTCCGTCGCCACCGTGATTTCCGACTGCTCTGGTGCGGTGAGACGGCCGGCAAGTTCGGCGCCTCCGTCACGGGTGTGGCGATGCCGCTGGTCGCGGTCTCCACCCTGAACGCCGGCACCTTCGAGGTCAGCCTGCTGAGCGCCGCCTCGTGGCTGCCCTGGCTGGTCATCGGCCTTCCCGTCGGCGTCTGGGTGGACAGGTTCCGCCGCAGGCCGATCATGCTCGCCGCCGCGGCCGTCTCCTTCCTGCTGTTCGTCGGTGTCCCGATCGCCGCGTGGTACGGCTGGCTGAGCATCGGCCTGCTGCTGGCCGTCACGCTGCTGGCCGGCACGGCCGCCGTGTTCTTCCAGACCGCCTACAGCGCCTATCTCCCCAGCATTCTGGAGCCCGCCGACCAGCCCGAGGGCAATGCCAAGTTGCACGGGAGCGCGTCCGCCGCGCAGATCGCCGGACTCGGGGCCGGCGGTCTGATCGCGCAGGTGGCGGGCGCGGTGAACGGGTTGTTCGCCAACGCCGCGACGTTTCTCGTGTCCCTGCTCTGCCTGTCGGGCATCCGGCACCGCGAACCACCCGTCGCCAAGGTCGAGCGTCCGCCCAGGGCGCTGGTCAGAGAGGTCGGCGAAGGCCTGCGACTGGTCGCCGGCGATCCCTGGCTCCGTACGCTGACGCTCTTCGGGTCCGCCTCCAACCTTGCGCTGGTCGGCTACCAGTCGATCCTGGTGGTCTTCCTGGTCCGAAACGTCGGCCTCGATTCCGGCGCCGTCGGCGGACTGATCGCGGCCGCCAGCACCGGTGGCATCGCCGGGGCCTTCGCCGCCCGCAGGGTCGCCGCCCGAATCGGCACCGCCCGCGCGACGCTGCTCTTCGAACTGGGTCTCCCCGTGTTCGCCCTGCTCATCCCGCTCACCGTCGGCGGCGCGGGACTGCTTCTGTACGTCGTCGGCAGCTTCTGCGTCTCCGCCGGTGTGGTGGCCGGAAACGTCATCAAGTCGAGCTTCCAGCAGGCGTACTGCCCGCCCGCCCTGTTCGGCAGGCTCACCGCGAGCGCCGCGTTCCTCAACTACGGAACGATCCCGCTCGGCGCGCTGCTGGGCGGCGCCCTCGGCACCGCCCTCGGCGTCCGCCCGGCGATGTGGATCATGACGGCGGGGGTCCCGCTGGCCGCGCTGATCCTCTACTTCTCCCCGATCCGCCGGGTCCGGGACCTACCGGCATCCCCCAGGGAAGACTCGTCGAAGGAGCCCTCGGTCCCGGCAGGCATCGAGTCCGCCTCCGTATGACCGGCGAGCACGGCCGGTTCGCAGGCGCTCCGGCCCCTCGCGGAGAGATGGGCGCGAAATCCACCCGTCGCCTCCGCCCGCCCCCTCGGATCCGAGTTTCCACAATCTTTCAGGCCCGAGCCATCTCGGCTGGTCACCCCATCATCGACAGTCGATCTGGGAGGCGCCTGATCCGTGTCGAGGACGGGTCGTAGAGGGGTTCGGCGGTGACGGTGGCGTCGACCCACGTGCCGGTGACCCCGACCTCGACGCGGTCGCCGGGAGCGGCCCCCGCCGGCAGGTAGGCGTAGGCGATCGAGCGGTCAACGCGGTGGCCGTACCCGCCGCTGGTCACCCGCGAGGCGGGTCGGCCGCCGACCCGGACCGGCTCGCCACCGAGGCAGACCTGGCGGGGATCGTCCAGAACGAGGCAGACCAGGCGCCGGCCGGACGCGTCCGTGTCCCGAGCCGTCGGGTTCGCGGCGGGCCCGGCTCCCGACGGGTCCTCGTCCGGGCCGGGAGCCGACGCGTCCCGGTCCTGAGCTGATGCGTCCCGATCCTGAGCCGCCGCGTTCACGGCGGGCGGGTCCGCGTCCAGGTCGGGAGCCGCCGCGTCCGTGGCGGGCAGATCCTGGGAGGGACGCCGGGCGGCCGCCTCCAGCGCGGCCCGGCCGAGGAAGTCCTTGTCCCCGGCCACCGCGAAGCCCAGGCCCCCCTCGTACGGGGTGGTCTCCGGGGTGATGTCCAGACCCCAGACGCGGTAGCCCTTCTCCAGGCGCATCGAGTCGATCGCGCGATATCCGGCAGGTCGCATGCCGTACGGCGTGCCCGCCTCCATGAGCGTGTCCCACAGCGTCAGCCCGTACTCCGACGGGCAGTACAGCTCCCAGCCGAACTCGCCCACGAACGTCACCCGCTGGGCCAGTACGGGGACGTTTCCGACACTGATCTCTCTGGCCTTCATGTAGCCGAAGGTCAGGTCGTCGGCGGAGACGGAGCCGAGGATGTCGAGCGCCCTCGGCCCCCAGAGGCAGTAGCAGGCGTGGGCCGAGGTGACGTCCCGGACATCGAGGCCGTGGCCGCGGAGCCAGGCGGCGTCGTGGACGCCGAAGGCGGTGCCGGTGACCAGACGGAATCGGTCCTCGGCCAGACGGGTGACGGTCAGGTCGGCCTCGATGCCGCCGCGCTCGTTCAGGAGCTGGGTGTAGACGATCGAGCCGACGGGCTTGTCGAGCTGCCCGGCGCACACCCGCTGCAACCCCGTCAGGGCCGCGGGTCCCGACACCTCCAGCTTCGAGAACGACGTCTGGTCGAACAGTCCCGCCGCGTCCCGCGTGGCCAGGCACTCCTGCCGGACCGCCGAGGACCAGATCCTGCCCGCCCACCCCTCCGGACGCGCCTCCTGCAACGGGCCCGCCTCCTGCGAGAGGCTCGCGTTGGACTCGAACCAGTTGACCCGCTCCCAGCCCGACTTCTCGCCGAAGGCGGCGCCCAGCTCCGCATGCCGTACCCACGCCGGGGAGCGGCGCAGCGGCCGGGCGGCGGTGCGCTCCTCGCCCGGGTAGACGATGTCGTAGTACTTCGAGTAGGAGTCCAGCGCCTTGGCGCGGGCCCATGAGGCAGAGCGGGCATGGCCGCCGAATCGGCGCAGGTCCATGCCGAACACGTCGTACTCGGGCGAGCCGTCCACGATCCACTCGGCCATGACCTTGCCCACGCCGCCCGCCGCCGCCAGCCCGTGGACGCAGAATCCCGCCGCCGCCCACAGGCCGCGGACCATGGTCTCGCCCAGCAGGAACTCGCCGTCCGGGGTGAACGCCTCCGGCCCGTGGACGACCTTCGCGATCGCGGCCTCGCCCAGCGAGGGGACCCTCCGCACCGCCGACTCCCACGATTCCTGAAATTTCGGCATATCAGCGGGGAACAGCGTCCGGGGTTCCTCCAGCGGATGGGCCGTGTCCCAGATCTCCGGCGTCCGGATGTATCCCCCGACCAGGATCCCGCCGGCCTCTTCCCGGAAATAGACGATGTTGTCCGGGTCCCGGACCGTGGGCGTCGATGTGGGAACGTCGAACGATTCGGTGACGACATACTGATGCTTGATCGGCACGACTGGGATGTCCACCCCGGCCAGCCTCCCGACCCGTCCGCTGGCGGCCCCCGCCGCGATGACCACGGTCCCGGCCTGGACCGTCCACTCCTCGGCTCCCGAAGCGGTCGAAGCGGTCGAAGCGTCCGTCGACGCGAGGCGCACCCCGGAGATCTCGCCGCCCGCCACGTCGAGCCCCACCACGCGAACCCCGGTGAAGATCCGTACGCCCAACCTCGAAGCCCCGGCCGCGAGCGCCCTGGCCAGCAGCGCCGGATCAAGCCAGCCGTCGCCGGGCAGCCAGAGCGCGGCACGCACGTCGCCGGTGTCGAGCAGCGGGAGCATCTCCCTCGCCTCCGCGCCGGAGAGCACCTCCAGACCCAGGCCGTAGGTCTCCCCGGCCCCGGCCAGCCGCAGCGACTCCTCCACCCGTTCGGGCGTGGTCGCCAGGCGGAGCCCACCGACTCCGTGCCAGCCGGGGTCCAATCCGGTCAGGTCGGCGAGCTCGGGATAGAGACCGGCCGAATACATAATCATTTTGGTCTGGGTGACGGTCGAGCGGAGCTGGCCCACGAATCCGGCCGAGTGCCAGGTGGTCCCCTCGGTGAGCTCGTGCTGCTCGACCAGGATCACCTCGGTCCAGCCGAGCCGTGCCAGATGGTAGGCCACGCTGCACCCGGCCACCCCACCACCGATCACGACCGCTCGCGCGGAGTTGGGAAGTTTCAAGGCCGGCAACCCCTCTGTAACAACCTGTACTCAGAATCTGATCAATGGTACGAAGGTAGGCCAAAGGAGTGCCGTATGCCAGATGCTCTCGCTGACGTCCGAAAATGGGCCGGACAGCCCATAACCGAGACGCCGATCAAAGGTGGGCTCAGCCACCGGATCGCCCGGCTGGACGCAGCCGACGGACAGCGATGGCTGCTGCGAGTGCTCGATCCACGGGTCTCCGAGGCGGGTCTCGGCATCCCCCTCGACCAGGAGATCGCCAACACGCTGCGCGCGGCCGACGCGGGGGTCGGCCCGAGGGTGCTGCACCGGATGCCCGACGCCCTGCTGCTGGAGTATCTCGACGGGACCACGCTGGACGCGCACACCGTGCGGACGCTCACCGGTCCCATCGCGGCCGCCTGCCGCCGCCTGCACGCCGGCCCCAGGTTCGTCAACGACTTCTCCATCTTCGGCAAGCTCGACCAGTTCCTCGCGCTCTGTCATACCCACGAGCTTCCGAAACCCGAGGGTTACGAGGACCTGCTGCCGGTGGTGGCCGACATCGAGCGCGCGCTGGCCGCCGATCCGCTGCCGACGGTGCCGTGCCACAACGACCTGCTGCCGGGAAACCTCATCCTGTGCGGCACGGAGATCAGGATCGTCGACTACCAGCTCTCCGGGAACAACGACCCGGCCTTCGAGCTGGGCGACATCGCCGCGGAGGCGGACTACGACCCCGACCTGACCCTGCGTCTGGCACGCGCCTACTTCGGCCGGGACGAGTCGCGGCTGACCTCCAGGGTCCGGCTCAACCTGATCATGTCCAACCTGACCTGGACGCTCTGGTTCGCCGTGCACCACGGACTGCTGAAGGAGCAGGCGGCCGACGCCGACTTCGACTACGACGCCGAGGCGGCCGACAAGTTCGAGCAAGCCGTGCGAGACCTCGACGACCCGGAGTTCGGGCGGCTCATCGATGACGTCCGAGGTTCTCGCCCCGGATCTCCCCACCCCCCGCACCACCATGCAAGGAGGCTTGAATGACCAAGCCAACATCGGTCGACGAGGACGCGAAGCGGCTCGCTGAGCTCGGTTACAAACAGGAACTCTCCAGAACCTGGAGCGGCTTCTCCAACTTCGCCATCTCCTTCTCGATCATCTCCATCCTGGCGGGGTGCTTCACCACCTTCGGCCAGGCCTGGAACAACGGCGGTCCCGTCGCCATCTCGTGGGGCTGGCCGCTGATCTCCATCTTCATTCTGATCATCGGTCTCTGCATGTCGGAGCTGGTGTCGGCCTATCCGACCGCCGGCGGCATCTACTGGTGGGCCGCCAAGATGGGCAAGCCGATCCACGGCTGGTTCACCGGGTGGTTCAACCTCATCGGCCTGATCGCGGTCACGGCCTCGGTCGACTACGGCTGCGCGACCTTCCTGAACATCACCCTCAACCGGTTCTTCCCCGGCTGGGACCCCACCCTGACCAACGCGTTCATCCTCTTCGCGGTCATCCTCGTACTGCACGGCCTGATCAACGTCTTCTCCCACCGGCTGATCGCGACGCTGCAGAACGTCTCGGTGTGGTGGCACGTGTTCGGCGCGGCGGTGGTCGTGCTGATCCTGGTCTTCGGTCCCGACTCGCACCAGTCGATGTCGTTCGTCTTCACCGAGACGATCAACAACTCCGGCTTCTCCGACTCGTCCTACTGGTTCTACGTGCTGCCGCTCGGCTTCCTGCTGACCCAGTACACGATCACCGGGTTCGACGCGTGCGCGCACGTGTCGGAGGAGACCCAGGGCGCCTCCACCGCCGCCGCCAGGGGACTGTGGCAGTCGATCTTCTACTCGGCGATCGGCGGCTGGGTCCTGCTGCTGGCCTTCCTGTTCGCGGCCACCGACGTGGACGCGATCAACGGCGCGGGCGGCTTCGTCGGCGCCATCTTCGACAGCGCGCTCCCCGGCAACCTGGCCACGGCGATCTTCGCGATCTCCACCATCGGCCAGTTCTTCTGCGGGATGAGCTGCGTGACCTCGATGTCCAGGATGACGTACGCGTTCTCCCGGGACGGCGCGATCCCCGGCTGGCGCCTGTGGTCGAGGGTGGACGCCAACCGGACCCCCGTCAACGCGATCATCTTCGGCTGCGTGGCCGCGCTGGTCCTCACCCTGCCCGCGTTGTACGAGGCCCCCGGTGGCTTGCCGCTGGCCTTCTACGCGGTCGTGTCGGTGGCGGTCATCGGCCTCTACATCGCCTTCGCGATCCCGATCTGGCTCCGGCTGCGGATGGGAGATCGGTTCCAGCCGGGACCCTGGACGCTGGGGTCGAAGTACAAGGTCATGTGCTGGATCGCCATCGTCGAGATCGTCATCGTCTCGATCTACTTCATCATGCCGCTGGTCCCGGCCGCCGTGCCGTTCAGCTCCGAGTTCACCTGGACCGCGGTCAACTACGCGCCGATCGTGGTCGGCGCGATGGTGCTGGCCGTGGGCCTGTGGTGGGCGCTGTCGGCCAAGCACTGGTTCACCGGCCCGCGCCGTACGGTCGACGCGTCCGATCCGGTCGCTCCGGCGGACCTGGGCGGCAAGGAGACGATCGGCTGACCAAATCCGGTCGCCCGGAAGGCCGGGAGACCGGTCAGCTCGCCTCGAAGGCCTCCGCCACCGCCGCCCGGACCCGATCCATGGCGGCGGTGGCCGGCGCCTCCCGCCCCATGGAGGTCATGTCGACTTCGGGCATGCCGCAGGCCACCGCCCAGTCCCACGGGGTCAGGTCGCCGTCGACGTTGAGGGCGAACCCGTGGCTGGTCACGCTGCGGCTCTGCCGCATGCCGATCGAGATGATCTTCCGGCCCGTCTCCTTCGTCCACACGCCCGTGAGCAGCTCGGAGCCGGGCGGGGTGTCACGGCGTTCGGCCGGGACACCCAGCGCGTCGAGCGCGCTGACGAGCCTGAGCTCGACCTCGCGGACGTAGTCGACGATCCCCTCGTCCTCGCCGAGCTTGACGATCAGGTATCCGACCAGCTGGCCGGGACCGTGATAGGTGAGCTGGCCGCCCCGGCCCGTGCTCAGGACGGGGATGCCGTGGGACGGGTCGGGCAGGTGCTGCTCCAGCGTGCGCCTGCCGACCGTGTAGACCTGCGGATGGCTGAGCAGCCAGAGCGTGTCGGAGCGCTCGTCGCGCTGCCGCTCGCCGACCAGCTCCGCCATCCGCTCCATGGCCTTCTCGTAGTCGACCAGGTCGTCCTGGATCAGGGACAGGGGTCGTTGCCTCATGCCATCAGCTTATTTTCAGTATCGGGCTGCGGGCGCCTTGGGGACGAAGATCCACATTAGGACGTAGGCCACCCAGAGCGGTCCCGGGATGAGCGAGAGCAGCAGCCACAACACCCGGACGACCGTGGGCGACCAGCCGAGGCTGTCCGCGATCCCGCCGCAGACGCCGGCGATTATCTTGTGGTTTCTTGAACGGTGCACGTTGCCTCTCCCCGAATCGATGTTCTTCATCCGATCCAACGGATGGAGGAGATGCTCCCGTTCCCTCCGTATCCCTGAGAAAACCCTGACAGGGTTGAGATCGCGACCATTTACCGCAACTCGGGGTCAGAACATCTATACAGAACACCTATACGGAGACGGTTACTGCCTGTACGTTCCGCTTTGTACCTGTAGGGATTTCTCCCTGCGTTCCATCCCAAGGAGCGTTATGCGCCTGACGTTACGACGCAGCATGGTCCGGACCGCCGCCCTGGTCACGGCCGTCGCCCTCCCCCTCGCCTTCTCCCCTCCGGCGAGTGCCACCACCATCGACGTCACGGACGTCCTGGCGAATGCCTTCGCCACCCAGATCAAGGGTTCGAACGTCAAGAAGCACCTGGACCGTTTCCAGGAAATAGCGAACGCCAACGGCGGCAACCGCGCGGCGGGCACGCCCGGCCACGCGGCCTCCCTCGCCTACGTGCAGGACAAGCTCCGCAAGGCGGGCTACAAGACCTCCACGACCAACGTCGAGTTCCCGCTCAACTGGGAAGAGCTCAGCCCCTCGGTGCTGCAGCAGACGGCCCCCGAGGTGAAGACCTACGCCAACCCGGCCGACTACGTGACCGTGATCTCCTCCGGTTCGGGTGACGTCACGGCGCAGGTCCAGGGCGTCGATCTGATCATCCCGCCGCCGCCGGCCCCCAACACCTCCACCTCCGGCTGCGAGACCGCCGACTTCGCCGGGTTCGTTCCGGGCCGGATCGCGCTGCTCCAGCGCGGCACCTGCCCGTTCGTCGACAAGGCCACCAACGCCAAGGCGGCCGGCGCGAGCGGTGTGATCTTCTTCAACGAAGGTCAGCCGGGCCGTACCGACCCGCTCCTGTTCGACATCTCCGAGTGGCGCTTCGGCTTCCCGATCGTGATGGCGAGCACCACCGTCGGCCTGGACCTGGCCGACAGCCCGAACACGAGCGTGCACCTGAAGGTGGACGCCAAGACCACGGTCGGCCAGAGCAAGAACCTCATCGCCGAATCCCGATGGGGCAAGTCGGACCAGGTCGTCATGGCCGGCGCCCACCTGGACAGCGTTCCCGAGGGTCCCGGTATCAACGACAACGCCTCCGGCAGCGCCGCCATCCTGGAGACCGCGCTCAAGCTGGCCAACGTGCCCACCAAGAACAGGCTGCGCTTCGCCTGGTGGAGCGCGGAGGAGCTGGGCCTGCTCGGCTCCGACCAGTACGTCGCGGGTCTCTCCGCCGCCGAGCGGAAAAAGATCCGGGTCTACATGAACTTCGACATGATCGCCTCGCCGAACGACGTCACCTTCCTCTATGACGGTGACGACTCCGACGCCGAGGGCGCGGGCCCCGGCCCGGCGGGCTCCGCCCAGATCGAGAAGCGTCTCGAGAAGTTCTACGGCAAGCGTCACCTGCCCTTCAAGGGCACCGACTTCGACGGCCGCTCCGACTACGGCGCCTTCATCGCGAACGGCATCCCGTCGGGCGGCATCTTCACCGGCGCCGAGGGCGTCAAGACCGCCGAGGAGGCCGCCATCTGGGGCGGTACGGCGGACGCCCCCTACGACCCCTGCTACCACGCCGACTGCGACGGCATCACCAACATCAACGCCGCCGCGCTCGACCGCAACTCCAAGGCCATCGGCTACGCCACCGCGTACTTCGCCTACGACCTTTCCTCCATCCCCGCCCCCGCCGCGACGACCCTCTCCAAGCTCGCCGCGAAGCCTGCCGCGCAGGCGCCCGAGGACGCGGCCATCTAAGCGCACCACCACGCTGTACGGCGCGCATCCCCGCAAGGGATGCGCGCCGCTTCGGGGACCCCCCACCCTCCCAACCCGAGGAGCATGATGCGCAGTCCGAAGGCCATGGGCATGGCAGTGATCCTGGCCATCCCCCTGGCACTCACCGCACCGACAACGGCCGCGTCGGCAGCCGTCCCACCGGACATCTCGCTGACCGCCGTGAAAGCACACCTGACCCAGCTGCAGTCCATCGCCACCGCCAACGGCGGTAACCGCGCTCATGGCCGGCCGGGGCACCTGGCCTCGGCCAACTACGTCAAGGGCCTGCTGGACGGCGCCGGGTTCACCACCACCCTCCAGCCGTTCACCTACAGCGGCGCGACCGGCTACAACGTCATCGCCGACTGGCCGGGCGGCGACCCGAACGACATCCTCATGGTCGGCGGACACCTCGACAGCGTGACCGCGGGGCCGGGCATCAACGACAACGGCTCCGGCAGCGCCGCCATTTTGGAGACCGCGCTCGAGGTCTCCCGCCAGGCGCTGGCACCCACCAAGCACCTCCGTTTCGCCTGGTGGGGAGCCGAGGAGCTGGGCCTGCGCGGCTCCCAGTACTACGTCAACAACCTCCCCTCCTCCGAGCGGACGAAGATCAAGGGCTACCTGAACTTCGACATGGTCGGCTCGCCCAACCCCGGCTACTTCCTCTACGACGGGGACAACTCCGACGGCACCGGCTCGGGTCCCGGCCCGGCGGGCTCGGCGCAGCTGGAGGCGACGCTCCAGGCCTACTTCGCCTCGATCGGCGTGCCCACCCGGGGCACCGACTTCGACGGGCGCTCCGACTACGGGCCGTTCATCAGCGTGGGAATCCCTGCGGGCGGCACCTTCACCGGCGCGGAGGGCATCAAGTCCAGCGCCCAGGCGACCCTCTGGGGCGGTACGGCGGGGCAGGCGTTCGACGCCTGCTACCACCGGGCGTGCGACACCACGGCGAACATCAACGACACCGCGCTCAACCGCAACGCCGACGCGATCGCCAACGCGGTGTGGACGATCGCCACGGGCACCCCGCCCACCCCGCCGACGACGGTCTACTCCGACACCTTCGAGACGGCGACCGGCTGGACGACCAACCCCGGCGCCACCGACACCGCCACGCTCGGCCAGTGGGAGCGCGGTGACCCGGAGGCCACCACCTCCGGTGGTGCCAAGCAGCTCGGCACCACCGTCAGCGGCTCCAACGACCTGGTCACCGGACGACTGGCGGGCGCGGCCGCCGGCGACTACGACCTCGACGGCGGCACAACCAGCGTCCGCTCACCCGCGATCACCCTGCCGAGCGGAACGCTGAATTTGTCGTTCTCCTGGTATCTCGCGCACGGCTCCAACGCCTCCAGCGCCGACTTCCT
>NZ_FZOD01000069.1 GCF_900188345.1 Streptosporangium subroseum
TTCTACTACCACGACGACAACGGCTGGCACAACCGCCGCTTCTCCACCGGCGGCCACCGCGAGTGGAAGTTCAGCTTCAGCGACAAGAACGGCTTCGACGGCTTCCGCGCCCGCATCGGCGAAGGCCGCTCCGGCGCCTTCGACTGGGGCAACTACTACCGTCATTCCTTCTAAAACACCCCGGTGACGCGGCCACGTCTCCGACGCGTGGCCGCGTCCTGACCCAAGAACGGCTCCGGCCGGCAGAGACGATCAGCGGTCCAGCTGACACCTCTGCCGGCCGGAGCCATTTCCCCAGACGCGGTGGGTGGTGATCGAGCGCCCCTGCTCTGTCGACCGGCGGGTCTGGCCCAAGGGCTCGCGGGACCTGAGCCTGACTAGGGGTGAGCGATGACGGCGTATCTCTCGTCGTGAATCGGGCGGCCCCACAGGTCAGGGTCGGTGAGCGGCTCGGTGCGCAGGTCCGCGGTGAGTGGCCGCAGAGCCTGGAGGAGACGTTCGGCGGTCACCCCGCCGAACCAGGGCAGGGGTCCGGACTCGGCGGCATAGGGATGATCGTCTGTGGGGGTCTGCCAGCGTCCTTCGACGAGAACCAGTCGCCCACCTGGACGCAGAAGGCCTATCCAGCGGCGAAGGGCGCCTTCGGGATCCGGCAGGGTCCACAGCAGATGCCGGACGAGGATCACGTCGAAGGAATGCCCGGCCTCCGCCGGTGGATCGCTCGCGTCGCCCGTCATCACCGGGCTGTCGAAGCCCGCCGCGGTGAGCTTGCGGCGGGCCTGCTCGACCATCAGCGGGGACAGATCCACTCCGACCGGCCGGTGTCCCTGCTCGGCGAGCAGCAGCGCCAGGGAGCCGGTGCCGCAGCCCAGATCCAAAACGTCCGCCGGCGGCCGGGGCATCCACGAGCGCAGCCGCTCTCCCCATGCGCGTCTGGCCTGGGGATCGCGAAGGCCGTGGTCGACTTCGTCGTCGAAGGAAGCGGCGGCGGCATCCCAGTAGGACGAGATTGATGCGGTATCCGATTCTGACATGAGGTGGATCGTGTCAGCCGGCACTGACAAGAAGCGTCCTCGACCGGCTTCCGCCAGGGTTGTTTTGTAGTCGTTTGTAACACTTGAGGGTCTCGGACCACTTCCTCGTGTCAGAACAAAACACCCGGGACGAAGGGGGCGGGCGGTGACGGACGACTCTCAGCGGTTCACCACCATGTATGACGAGTGCCGGCAGCGAGTGTGGGCCTACGTGGTCAGCCAAGCGGGCCGGCAGGTCGCGGACGAGGTGGTGAGCGAGACGTTCGCGATCGCCTGGCGGCGGTTCGACGACGTGCCGGACCCCGCATTGCCGTGGCTGCTCGGCGTCGCCCGCAACGTGCTGCGCGACAACATTCGCGCCGAGATCAGACGCGAGTCGCTCGCCGGCGAACTACGCGCCTGGACGGAAGAGGACCATGCCGAGCAGGTGGCCGAGAGATTGGCCGTTCTCAAGGCGATGACCTCCCTGACCCAGGACGAGCGGGAGCTTCTGATCCTCGTGGCCTGGCAGGGGCTCACCCCGCGCGACGCGGCCCGGGTCGTCGGATGTTCCCCGACGGCCTTCCGCGTGCGGCTGCACCGCGCCCGCAAGCGGCTTGTCCAGGCAATGAAGGCGGCACCGACGGCCCCGTCCCAGTCCCGAGTGCGCAACCTCAGTGAGGAGTGGTCATGAACCCGATGGATCAACTGCGAGCGGCGCGCCCGGCCCACCTCGACACCCCGGTGAGCGAGAGCACCCGGGCCGCCGAGCTTTCTCGCGCGATGTCGCAGGCCAGGCCGGTACGGCGCTGGAAGATCGCCAAGCCGGTGTGGGGTCTGGGCCTGGCCGGTGCGGCGGCGGCGGTCACCGCCGTCGCCGTCGCGGTCACCACGACCGGTGGTACGACGCCGTCGCCGACGGCGGTGGCCGTCCCGTCCGCCACGCGGAGCACGCAGAGCACACAGCCGGTCCTCCGGCTCTCGGCCAAGCAGGTCCTTCTCGTCGCGGCCGAGTCGTCGCTGAAGGCCCGGGAGGAGAGCGGAGCGTACTGGTATGTCGAGGGGGTGAGCGGCAGCGCCGACCAGGTGGGCACCGCGGTGCGTTACCTGGTGCACAGCACGGGCAGCCATCGGCTCTGGGTGGCTCGTTCGCCGAAGGGTGAGAGCTGGTTCGTCGACCAGAACCTGGGCACCAAGCCCGCCCCCGGCGCGGAGGACGCCTGGAAGCAGGACGGCTCGCCGAAGAAGTGGACGGTCGACATGCTGAAGCCGGGCGCCGAGGGCTCGACCAAGGTCAGCCGGACGATCGAGGCCAAGGCGGGCAAGCCGTTCGGCAACCCGATCAACATCGGCGACAAGGTCTTCGATCTGGCCGGGCGGAACGTTTCGGTGGCCGAGCTCCAGTCGCTGCCCACGACCGCGGACGCCCTGAAGAAGCGGCTGCTGAAGGGCTACGCCGGCCACGGCACCGAGTCGAACGCCCCGCAGGACGCGGATGCCTGGCTCTACCAGGTCACCTCGGGGCTGCTGAGCGAGATGCCGGTGAAGCCCGCCGTACGGGCCGCGGCCTACCAGGTGCTCGCCGGGCTGGACGGTGTGCGGTCGCTGGGTGAGGTCACCGACCCGCTGGGCCGTAAGGGCCAGGGCATCGCGCGGACCGAGAAGTGGGTCACCGGCACGTTCGAGCGTCAGCTCCTCGTCGACCCGGAGACCGGGGTCCTGCTGACCGACCAGATCGTGGCCGTCCACGGGATCGAGACGTACGCCTGGGCGAAGCCCGGCACCACCATCTTCTGGACGTCGACCACCGAAGCCTCGTGGACCGACAAGAAGCCCGTCAAGCCGGAGTAGACCGGGACGAGGGATGAGGTCCGCCTCACCGCTTCCCCCGGCGGGGCGGACCGTGAATCCAACCAACTACACCTTGGACGTCGCCGCCCGCGCAAACGGTTCCCCACCCCCGGGACCACCGCGCGGGACCTCGGCCCAAGAGCGGCGTCGGTCATGCTCCGGGCCGCCGGGGTAGATGAAGAGGTTCAGGTTCAGCAGTCGCGGGGTGACGCTCAATCCCGGCTCCGTTCTCGGGGTTCTCGGGGTTCTCGGGGTTCTCCGGTCACGCCGAGCGCGCCGAGCAGGTGTGCGCGGATCTCGGCGAACCTGGGGTCCGCGGAGTTTCTGGGGGTGTCGACGTCGATGAGTTGTTCGGCCGCGATCCGCCCGCCGTCGAGCACGAGCACGCGGTCGGCGAGCACGATCGCCTCGTCGACGTCGTGGGTGACCAGCAGCACCGCCGGCCGGTGCCGGTCGCACAGGCTGCGGAGCAACGCGTGCATCCGGATGCGGGTGAGGGCGTCGAGAGCTCCGAAGGGCTCGTCGGCGAGGAGGAGCTCGGGTTCTCGAACCAGGGATCTGGCCAGTGCGACGCGCTGCTGCTCGCCGCCGGAAAGCTGGTTCGGCCACGCCCGCTCGCGTCCGGCGAGGCCCACCTCGGCGAGGCTTTCGCGGCCCTGTTCCGCCGCGCCGGGCCCGGTGAGCCCGAGGATGACGTTGTCGTGAACCCGCAGCCAGGGAAGCAGCCGCGAGTCCTGGAAGACGACGGAGACCGCACCGGGCACGTCGATGAGTCCGGTGCCCGCCACCTCTCCGTCGAGACCGGCCAGCGCGCGCAGCAGCGTGCTCTTCCCCGACCCGCTCTGCCCGAGCAGCGCGACGAACTCGCCCGCGCGGATCTCGAGGTCCAGGCTGTCCAGGATGGTCCGGTCGTCATAGGAACGCGTCAGCTCGGCGATCCGTACGGCCGGCGCGACGGTGGTCAGTCCGCCAGGGTGCGTCGCCATGAAAGCGCCCTCCTCTCGATGAGGCGGACCGCGCCGTCGGAGAGCAGGCCGAGCAGGCCGTACAGGACGAGACCGACGATGATGATGTCGGTCTGACCGTAGGTGCGCGCCAGCTCCATCATGTAGCCGATGCCGCTGGTGGAGTTGATCTGCTCGACGACCACGAGGAACAGCCACCCGGTCGTGACCGCGAACCGCATCCCGAGCAGGAACCCGGGCAGCGCGCCCGGCAGCACGACCCGGCGGATGAACGCCCGGCGGCTGAGCCTGACCGTCTCCGCCAGTTCGACGTATCTGCTGTCGATGCCGCGCAGCCCGTTGTGCGTGTGGATGTAGATGGGGACGAAGACGCCGAGGGTGATCGTGGAGACCTTCATGACCTCGCCGATGCCGAGCCAGAGGATCAGCAGTGGCATCAGGGCCAGCGCCGGGATCGCCCGCTTGATCTGGACGGGCCCGTCGATGACGGCCTCGCCCCAGCGGCTGAGTCCGGAGACGAGTGCCAGGGCGGTGCCGAGCACCACCCCGAACCCGAGGCCGAGCGCGACCCGCTGCACCGAGGTCAGAAGGTTGGCCTGGAGCCGCCCGCTCTCGATCAGCTCGCCGGTGGTGGTCACCACGGTCCACGGTGCCGACAGGACCCGTTCGTCCAGCAGGCCCGTCGCCGAGCCGGCCGTCCATACGGTGAGCAGCAGGAGCGGTCCGATCGTGGGGCCGAAGCGGATCGGCCGGCCCGGGCCCAGTCTGCGCCGGGTTCGCAGGGACGACCGCGCGGGCGCGGAGGAGGTGCTGTCGGTCCGGGTGCCGACGGTGGCGACCATTGTCAAGCACCTCCCTTCACGGCGTTCGCGCCGAGGGACTCGTAGCGCAGGTCGTAGAGGTCCCCCGCCTTCAGCACCGGGTTGCCGGTCTCGGCCGCCAGCAGCTCGATGGTCTCCTGGTGCCGGGCGATGGCCTCCGACCAGTCGGCGGGGATGTCCGGCTCACCGGCCTGGTCGACCAGATACCGGCCGTCCTCGGGGGTCAGGCCCTGATCCTTGACGTAGTAGCCCTCGATCCACTCCTGGGGATGCTCGTACACCCACCTGGCGGCGCGCGCCCAGGCCTGGACGTATTCGGCGATGGCCGCCGCCTTCGCCGGGTCCTGCAGGGTGGAGGTCCGTGCGTAGAGATGACTGGGATCGTCGCGGATGCCGTGCGGGATGGTGGTGGCGCCGTCCCGGCCGTACTTGACGGGGTAGCGCTTGTTGTTGACCCCGCCGAGCGGGGCGACGTCGACCTGCTTGCTGGCCAGCGCGTTGACGTAGACATCGCCGGTGCTGGGCAGCTCGACCAGGGTCACGTCGTTCTTGGTCAGCCCGGCCTTCTTCAGCACCCGCAGCATGAGCGCGCCCTGGGCCTGGCCCGGACTGTAGGCGATCTTCTTGCCGCGCAGGTCGGCGAGGGTCTTCACACCCGCGCCGGGGGCGATTCCCAGCTCGTAGGTGGGATGGTTGATCGGGTCCTTGCGGAACTTGGATGCGACGATCTTCACGGGCAGGCCGGTCCAGGTCGCGTGGATCGCCGGGATCTCGGCCACCGCTCCGATGTCGAGCGCGTCGGCGCGGAATGCCTCGGTGGTCTGCGGGCCGCCGCTGATGTTGGCCCACTCGATGTCGAAGGAGAACTTGTCGATCTGGCCGGAGAGGGTGAGCGCGACCTTGACGGCCGGATCGCCGACGATGAGCTTGGTGCCCTTGGGCACCTGGGCCGGCAGCGGCGCGTCGGCCGCGAGGGCCGACACGGTCTTGTCGTCGCCGGCGCATGCGGACAGCGAGGTCAATCCGGTGAGCAGCGCGACGGCGACGAGGGCGGATCGCCGGATGGTTCGGCGGGGGGATGGGTCGGAGGACATGTGATGGTCCTTCGCTGTCAGTGGTTCGTACGCTCGCGCGCCGTCCTGGTCGCGCGGCGGGGGGACGGGCTGACGGAGTCGCTCAGAAAGGAGGTCGCTAGGAGGGGAGGCGGCGACACTGGGCGCTGGCGACGCGGCAGAGATCGATGTGCACCCGCCGGATCAGGTGCGTGCCTTGGCCTGTCTGGCTCCCCTGGCTCCTCATGGTCACGACGCTAGGCGCGACGGGATCGTATTGCAATACTCCCTACTGGTTTTACATGAAATACCCGAACGTGTCGCAGGCCTCCGTGGGCCCGGCGCCGGAAGCCGTCCGCGAGTCGCGGAGCGGATGCCGTGTCAAGCCAGGCGTGTACGGCCCCGCGCGTTCGGCGGGACGGTTCCGTGACCGCCGTCGCGGGGGAAATCAGGGTGCCCGGATGGGAAACCGGCGGGTACGCTGCGCGAGGACCTTTGGAGGGGAATCGCGGTGGCGCACGTTGAGGTTGGTCATCTGACGTATGTATTGCCGGATGGACGGCCGTTGCTGAACGACGTGTCCTTCCGGATCGGCGAAGGGGTCAAGGCGGCGCTCGTCGGGCCGAACGGGGCGGGCAAGACGACGCTGATGCGGTTGATTGCGGGCGACCTGCAGCCGGTCGAGGGCAGCGTCGCCAGCTCCGGTGGCCTGGGGATCATGCGGCAGTTCATCGGGAGCATCCGTGACGAGCGGACCGTGCACGACCTGCTGGTGAGCGTCGCCCCGCAGCGTGTACGGCAGGCGGCCGAGCGGCTCGACGCCGCCGAGCTCGTGATGATGGAGCGCGAGGACGAGAAGGCCCAGATGCGCTACGCGCAGGCCATCACGGACTACAGCGACGCGGGCGGCTACGACATCGAGGTGCTCTGGGACACCTGCACGATGGCCGCGCTCGGCATCCCGTACGACGACTGCAAATACCGCGAGGTCAACACCCTGTCGGGCGGTGAGCAGAAGCGGCTGGTGCTGGAGGCGCTGCTGCGGGGCCCCGACCAGACGCTGCTGCTGGACGAGCCGGACAACTATCTGGACGTGCCGGGCAAGCTCTGGCTGGAGCAGGTGCTCCGCGAGACGCCCAAGACGGTGGTGCTGGTCAGCCACGACCGGCAGCTCCTGGCCAACGCGGCCGACCGGATCGTCACCGTCGAGTCCGGAAACATCTGGGTCCACGGCGGGGGTTTCCGCACCTACGCCCAGGCCCGCAAGGACCGCAACGAACGCCTCGACGAGCTCAAGAAACGCTGGGACGAGGAGCACGCGAAGATCAAGCGGCTGGTCCTCATGCTCAAGCAGAAGGCCAAATACATGGACACCATGGCCGCCGCCTACCATTCGGCCCAGACACGGCTGCGCAGGTTCGAGGAGGCGGGACCGCCCGAGGCGGCGCCGAAGGACCAGTTCATCAGCATGAGGCTCAAGGGCGGCCGGACCGCCAAGCGGGCGGTGATCTGCGAGGGGCTGGAGCTCACCGGCCTGATGAAGCCGTTCGACCTGGAGATCTGGTACGGCGAGCGGGTCGCGGTGCTGGGCTCCAACGGATCGGGCAAGTCGCACTTCCTCCGCCTGATCGCCGGGGGCGAGGTCAGGCACACCGGCGTGGCCAGGCTCGGCGCCCGGGTCGTGCCCGGCCACTTCGCGCAGACCCACGCTCATCCCGAGCTCCTCGGCCGGACGCCCGTCGAGATCGTCATGAGCGAGCACGCCCGGCTGAAGAACGAGGCGATGAAGGTGCTGTCCCGATACGAGCTGGCCGGGACCATCGCCGAGCAGCGCTTCGAGACGCTGTCCGGCGGGCAGCAGGCGCGGCTGCAGATCCTGCTGCTGGAGCTGTCGGGGACCACGTTGCTGCTGCTGGACGAGCCGACCGACAACCTCGACCTGGCCAGCGCCGAAGCGCTGCAGGAGGGGCTGAACGCTTTCGACGGGACCGTGGTCGCGGTCACCCACGACCGCTGGTTCGCAGATGACTTCGATCGTTACCTGGTCTTCGGTTCCGATGGAAAGGTGTACGAAGCACCCGAACCGGTATGGGATGAGGCCAGGGTGGTCCGTCAGCGCTAAAAAGTTCGCCCGGACTGAGCGTGTCCGCGAGGTCGCGGGGTGATTACGGGTTATGACGGCTAGGTGACGTACAGTACCCGAATCGTCAGTGCCCTCGCGGTCCTCGCCGCCCTTGCCCTCGCCGGATGCTCCGATGACGACAAGCAGGCCGTCGCCGCGCTCAAACCGCTCGCGGTCAAGGAACAGGCCTCGTCCATCGTCAAGGGCGACGAGGGGTATGTGGTGAACTGGGCCGGAGTGCTCGCCAACCGTAACCCCTGGCACTTTGGCGAGCACACGGTGGCCACGGTGGTCGCGAAGGACGCCGCGGGCAAGGAGGTCGTCCGGCTGGAGCAGCCGCTGGACGCCGTGCCGCCCGCCGACTCGCTCTCCTTCAGCGGCCAGGTGGTCGCCGCCGAGAAGCCCACCACCGTGAGCATTCAGTATCGCCCGGCGCAGTGGCATCAGGCGGGCCGGATCGTCTCGTCCTTCCTGCACTTCCCGGTCTCCGACGTGCTGACCGACAACAAGGACGGCAGCTACCTGATCACCGGATACGTCGGCACGCCCTACCGGCGGCCGGCCGAGAGTCTGGCGGTCACCGCACTCCTGCGGGACAAGGCGGGCAAGCTTCTCGGCGGGGGAAGCACGTTCGTGGAGGACGTCCGGCCCGGGGAGAAGCGGCGCTTCATCCTGCAGATCAAGAGCGTCCCGGACACCAGCAAGATCGCCACGGCGGAGGTGACCGCGCGCACCTGGGGATCGAGCAGCCGTCCCTACGAGGAACTGGCCAAGGGCGGTGTCGCTCCCATGCACATCGTCAAGCCGACCACGGCGCCGTTCGTCAAGGACAGGGGCAGGACGACGCTCACCGGTGACAGCCGTCCGTGACCGTGGCGCATGCCGTACGGCGAGGCGGGGCCGGTGTGTCTCGTCCCGGAAGGACCGGCGGTCCTCGATCGCCGTTGAGGTTGTCGAGGGTCCTGCCGGTCTCGCTGATCATGCTGCTGTCGCCGGGCTGCGGCCGCATCATGGTCACGCAGAGTGACGGGGCGTCGCAGATGCCCAGCGTCACGGTGATGTCGATTCCCTCGCCGTCGGCCTCGGTGACGCTCGCCCCCACGCCGGTCCCGAGCGGCAACCTGCCGCCCAGGCGGCCGGTGGCGGACACTGCCTTTGTCCGGCCCGGAACTCCGCTCTCCGGTGATCTCGACCGGAGGCCGCCGCGCACCATTGATTCGGGCAAATAACTGTTTATCCATATTTTTGAGTGCAAGCCGTACGGCATTTTTTGCAGATCATTCTGACGCGACGAAGATAATTGATGTCACTATATGGAAACGACTGGAACTTTTAGTTACTAATCATTTACCTTCTGTCACATGAATGACAGTGTCCTGGTCGAAGCCTTGCGTGCACGCGATCCGGGTGCCCTCGCCGCGCTTTACGACACGTATGCCGAGAGCATCTACAGATACTGCTGGTCAATGGTGGGCACTCCAGACGCCGCCCAGGTGGCGCTCCGCGACACTCTGATCGCGGCCGAGGCCCATATTCGAGAGCTTGCCGATCCCGATCGGCTGGAGGTGTGGCTGTACGCACTCGCTCGGGGGGAGTGCGTACGGCGCAACCTCACCATGGGCATCGATCCGATGGTCGCGGGCCCGGTGCTCGCCGGCGCCGATGACGCCGATCTGCGCGTCATGGCCTGGAACGCCACCCAGAGCCTTTCGCCCAAGGATCGGGAGGTCCTCGAGCTGACCTGCCGGCACGGCCTGACCGTCACCGACCTCGCCGCAGTACTGAGAGTCACGGTGAAGACCGCCGGCGCGCTGTACGAACTGGCTCGGGAGCGGCTGCGTGACGTGGTCACCGCCGAGGTCCTCGTCCGCAAGGGGCCGTACGACTGCGTGAGCCGGGCCCAGATGTCGACCGGCTTCTCCGGCGAGCTCACCTCGGAGACGCGCGAGCGGGTGATCCGCCACGTGAACCGCTGTGACATCTGCGCGCCGCACCGGGTCAGGCAGGTCTCCGCCGGCAAGGTCTTCGAGCTGCTGCCCGTGGTCGCGCTGCCGAAGACGTTGCGCGTGCGGGTGATGAGCTGCTTCGTCGATCCCGAGCTCGTCCCCTACCGTCGCTACGTCGCCCGCAGGGTCGGCCTTCTTGACGCCGCCGGGTTTCCCGCCGACGGGATTCGCCGGAAGTATCGCCGGCCTTATGCGATGGCCGGTGCGGCGGCTGCGGTCGCTGCGGTCGCCGCCATCGCGATGATCTTTCCCTACCTTGCGGGCAGGCCTGGCGAGGTGATCGTCGGCATCGCCTCGGGCACGCCGTCGGCCGCGGTGGAACCACCGGGCATCCGTCTGCCGTGGGATCCCGAGCCCAACGAGACCCCCATGACGCTGGAGCCGATCGACGAGAGGGTTTCCGCCTATCCGGTCGGCTCCGTCGGGGCGAGGGGGCCGATGACCGCCACCAGGCCCGTCTTCGAGATCGACCGGAGCACCCCCGCAGGTTCCGGCCCGGCCGACCGGCCGTCCGTGAACCCTCCCCGGCCCACCGGCAAGCCGGACGACTCTCCCCGGCCCACCGGCAAGCCGGACGGCGGACCGGTCAGACCGGGCGGCAGGCCGGACGCGCCGGTGGTGACACCCGTGGAGCCGCCCAGGCCCAATGGTCCGGACAGTCCGGTCTGGCCGACGTTGCCGGGACCCTCCCGGACGGGTTCGCCGGACAGGCACCACCAGCCGCGTGACCATCAGGGACACAGGTCGGCCCCCCACCGCTGCGTGAGCACTCCCAAGCCGTCGAACCCGCACTCCGGGCCGTCGAATCCGCGCGCCTGGGGCTCGCATCCGCATCGCAGGGGTTCAAAACCGGTCTCGACCGCTCCCCGGCCGGTTCCGGCGGACCCGGCCCCGAGGAGTCCGAGGAACCCGGCTCCGAAGAACCCAGGCCCGCGGACCGAAACCCCGAAGAACCCGACCCCGAAGAACCCGACCCCGAGAAGCGAAACCCCGAAGAACCCGACCCCGAGGAACGACGCCCCGAGGAGTGAGACCCCGAAGAACCCGGTCCCGAGGAACGACGCCCCGAGGAATCCGGCCCCGGCGAATCCGAACCCTCGCTCGCACGAGAGGCCGAAGCCGAACGCTCCCGACCCCGCCCCGGCGAACCCGAACCCGCAGCCTCCCACCCGCTCCGACCCGCCCGCCTCACCGGGCCGGCCGACGACCGCGCCAACCGAGCAGCCGTCCTCGGCCTCCGGCCCGGAGCCGATGGCCTGACGGAAAGCCTCGCGGTGCCTATCCCCAAAATTACGTTACGTGTGCTACATGTGTGCGGAGAGTGACTGAGGGGAATTCTGAGTAGACCGGTTGCCCGCATTAACCCCCAGCGGACCGCATCAATACGTATTGATATGCGGCGCTGCATAGCGGTGTGCGGCAATACGGGAATTCGGGGGGTAAACGCATGCATTTCACTGTTAAAGGGCGTCGTCGCGCGCTTGCCAGAAGGCGTCGTCGTGTCGCGGTGGTCGCCGGCCTGGGCCTGTCCTGCTGCCTAATCGCCGGTGCGGGTGTTCCGGCCGACATCGTGCTGCGCGGAAGGCCCGGCCCATCGGCCGACGAGGTCGCCGAAGCCAGGTCCGAGGCCCGTGAGCGGAGCAAGCAGCTGAGCACGACCACGGTCATGCTCGCCGAGGCACAGGCGAACCTCGAAGGACTGGTCGCCGAGGCTGAGAAGCTCATCGAGGCCTACAACGGCGAGCGGGTCAAGACCGTCAACGCGCAGAAGCTCTTCGAGCAGGCGAGCAAGCGGGCCACCGACGCCGGGGCACAGGTGGAGGAGTCCCGCGAAGCGGTGGCCGCGATCACCGCCCAGAGCTACGGCGGATTGGATCTCGCCCAGCCGATGATGGCCATGATGGCCGACCTCGGCGGCTCCATGGACCAGAACTACCTGCATCGGGCCAGCATCCTGGCCCACATGGGCGGCGGCCACGCCGAGATGCTCAAGCAGCTACGCGACTCGCAGGAGGTCTTCGCCATCCTCCAGGGCCAGGCCGAGGAGGCCTACGCCGACCAGCGGGAGGCCGAGGAGCGGGCGGCGGCGGCGAAGAAGGCGGCCGAGGAGGCCGTGGCCAGACAGCTCGCGGCGACCCACCGGATCAAGCAGGAGCAGGCGCTGCTGGCGCGGCAGGCGGACGAGGCACGCAGCACCGCCGACCGGCTCGCAAGGGAGCGGGCGGCGGAGGTCGAGAGGGCCAGGCTCGCCAGAGAGCGCGCCGCGCAGGAAAGGCGCCAGGCCGCGGCGGTGGTGCGTGAGACGGCGCGGATGGGTGCGTCCGCGGGGGTGTCGGCGCTGGGCACGGCGTCGTCCAGGGGAGACATCGCCGCCGACTGGGCGCTCGGCCAGCTCAACAAGCCGTACGTGTGGGCGGCCGCCGGCCCCGACACCTTCGACTGTTCCGGCCTGACCATGCGGGCGTGGGAGCAGGTCGGGATCACGCTGGACCACTGGACCGGCACCCAGTGGACCGCGGGCCCGCACGTGCCGACCAGCCAGCTCAGCCGGGGCGACCTGCTCTTCTTCGGCCGGATCACGCAGAATCCCGGTGACATCCACCATGTGGGGATCTACGTCGGCAAGGGGCTGATGGTGCATGCTCCGCAGACGGGTGACGTGGTTCGGGTCGCACCGATGTGGCGCAGCGATTTTGTCGGTGCGACCCGCCCCGCCTGACGGCTAGTGCTTGTTGTACTCCTGGTCCTGGGCGCGCTTGATGGAGCGCACGATCTCCTCTTCGGCCTCGACCCGGCCGACCCAGTTGGCGCCCTCGACGGACTTGCCGGGCTCCAGATCCTTGTAGACCTCGAAGAAGTGCTGGATCTCCAGGCGGTCGAACTCCGGGACGTGATGGATGTCGCGGATGTGCTCATGCCGGGGGTCGGTGGCGGGAACGCAGAGGACCTTGTCGTCTCCGCCCTTCTCATCGGTCATGCGGAACATGCCGACGGTGCGGCACTTGATGAGACAGCCGGGGAAGGTCGGCTCCTGGAGTAGTACCAGGGCGTCGAGGGGGTCGCCGTCCTCGCCGAGGGTGTTCTCGATGAAGCCGTAGTCGGCGGGGTACTGCGTGGAGGTGAAGAGCATCCGATCGAGCCGGATCCGTCCTGACTCGTGGTCCACCTCGTACTTGTTCCGTTGCCCTTTGGGAATCTCAACGAGAACGTCGAACTCCACCGCGGTTCCTCCGCTCAAGCCCCCGGGTGCACCCGGTTGGGCGTTAATGTCTCGTAGGCGTTAATAACACCTGTTTGGATAACGATGATGAGAGGTTGGCGGCAAATGTGGCGTGAGCGGTGGGTGGCCCTGGTCACTCTCGTCCTGCTGCAACTGGTCGCCGTCACGGCCGGGTTCTACCTGCTCACCAGCAACGAGCTGATACCGCAGAAGTCCAAACCGGTCGCTTCGGCTAAGCCGTCTCCCATTCCGATCATCACCGCAGGTCCGGTGCTGGCCGCACGGGGGAACGGACCTCTCCCTGCCAAGGGTACTTTGGCTGGACGGCTGACCGAGGCGCTGGGGGACCCCGCGCTGGGCGACCGCGTCGGAGCCGTGGTCCTCGACGCCGAGACGGGCGCCACGCTGTTCGACAGCGGCGCCCGCGTGGGAATCACCCCCGCCTCCACCACCAAGCTCGTCACCGCGGTCGCCTCGCTGGCCTCCCTGGGACCCGACGCCAGACTGAGCACCCGCGTGGTGCGCGGCTCCTCGCCCAACTCGATCATCCTGGTCGGCGGCGGCGACCCCACCCTGGCGGGTCCCAGGTCGTCGGGGGATCCTCTCTACTACCCCAGGCCGACCTCGCTGGCCTCCCTCGCCGGGCTCACGGCCAAGGCGCTCAAGGCCGCGGGGGTCACCAAGGTGACGGTGGCCTACGACGACTCCCTCTACACCGGACCGCGCACCGCCTCGACCTGGAAGCCCAACTACGTACCCGAGGGCAGCGTCGCCCCCGTCACGGCGCTCATGGTCGACGAGGGCAGGGTCTCTCCGGGCAGCCACCAGCGGGTCTCCGACCCCTCCCGGGTGGCGCACGGGGCGTTCGTGTCGCAGCTGTCGAAGTACGGGATCACGGTCTCCCAGTCCGACAGGCGGTCCAAGGCCCCGGCGGGCGCCCAGGAGATCGCCCGGGTCGACTCCCCGCCGGTCTACGCCCTGGTCGAGCGCGCCCTGACGCTCAGCGACAACGACCTCAGCGAGGCCCTGGCCAGGCAGGTCGCCCTCAAGGAGGGCAAGCCCGCCTCCTTCGAGGGCGCCGTGGCGGCCGTTCACCAGGTGCTGACCCGGATCGGTGCGGACGAGGGCGTGCAGATCTTCGACGGCTGCGGGCTGTCCCCCAAGAACCGCATCACCCCGGCGGGACTGGCCCGCCTGGTCGCGACGGCGGCCTCCCCGCGCAACCCCGGCCTCCACCCGATCATCAGCGGCATGCCCGTCGCCGGGTTCAGCGGCACCATCGGGCACCGGTTCGGCAAAAGTCACTCCGTCTACGGTCTGATCCGCGCCAAGACGGGAACTCTGGACGGAGTCAACACCCTGGCGGGCGTGACCACCACGAGAGAAGGCCGTCTGGTGACCTTCGCGTTCATGGCGGACGACGTCCCACCCGGCTGGGGCAAGGCGGAGGCGGCTCTCGACAGGCTTGCCGCGACCGTCGCCGCCGGGTGATTGCCGGTCCGATGCGCGCGACTCGGAAGGAGACCACGTACGGTGGACGGTATGCAGGTGATCGACTGGGATCTTGCCGTAGCGACCGGAACGCGCCTGGTGCGCCCCGGACCGCAAGTGAGCCGAGAGGAGGCCCGGCAGGCGGTCGCGGATTTGCGACGCCTCTCCCGTGTGGCCGAAGGGCACGTCCGTGAGTTCACCCGAATCGATACCGAGACCGCGCCGCAGCCCGCGACCATCGTCGACAGACCAGGCTGGATCAAGGCCAACGTCGACGGTTTCCGGGTGGTGCTGGAGCCGCTGACCACGCGGATGGCGGAGCGCAGGGACCAGACGCCGGCGATCGTGAGCGCCGTGGGATCGCGCGTCACCGGGGTCGAGGTCGGCGCGGTGCTGGCCTTCCTGGCCTCCCGCGTCCTCGGGCAGTACGAGCTCTTCCTTCCGCCCGACCCGTCGGGTAAGGAGGCCGCCGGCCGCCTCACCCTGGTCGCGCCCAACATCGTGAACGCCGAACACGAGCTCAACGTCAACCCCCAGGACTTCCGCCTCTGGGTCTGCCTCCACGAGGAGACCCACCGGGTGCAGTTCACCGGGGTCCCCTGGCTGCGGGAGTATGTCCGCTCCCAGATGACCGAGTTCCTTCTCGCCTCCGACATCGACCTGCCCACGCTCCTCGGCCGGCTCCGATCGGCCGCCGACGCGGTCGCCGAGGTCGTCAAGGGCGGCGACGGCAACCTGATCGACGCCATCCAGACGCCCGAGCAGAAGGTGATCCTCGACCGGCTCACCGCGGTGATGACCCTCGTCGAGGGCCACGGCGACTACGTCATGGACGCGGTCGGGCCGTCGGTGGTCCCCTCGGTCGCCGACATTCGCGCCAAGTTCCACCACCGGCGCGAGGGCGGCTCCCGCCTCGACCGCATGATCCGCAAGCTGCTCGGCGTCGATCTCAAGATGAAGCAGTACGCCGAGGGCTCCGCCTTCGTCCGCACGGTCGTCGACCGCGCGGGAATGGACGGCTTCAACAAGGTCTGGACCTCCCCGGAGACCCTTCCGGACCAGGAGGAGATCAAGCATCCCGAGCGCTGGATCGCCAGAGTGATCGGCGCACCGGCTCTTCCGGAGGCCAGCGGCACCACCGGCTGACCCTCTTTTCCGGAGGCCGGCGACGCCACGGACCGGCTCGGCCGCCGACGGTGGAAGGCGCCGTCGGCCGGTCCGAGGCCGGACAATGGCGGGATGGGTCCGCATCCCGCAGTCGCCGACGTCCGCCGCGCCGTACGACACGCACTGGGTGACCTGGAATCGGGTGACCTGGTGCTGGTCGCGTGCAGCGGCGGCGCCGACTCCCTGGCGCTGGCCGCCGCACTGGGTTTCACGGCGCCCCGGATGAATCTCCGGGCGGGGCTGCTGACCGTGGATCACGGCCTTCAGGCCGGATCCCCCGAGCGGGCCGACGATGTCATACGGCTCGCGCCCGGTCTGGAGCTCGGCCTCGCGGAGGCGTTGCCCGTTTCGGTCGGCACCGCGGGAGGGCCCGAGGCGGCGGCCAGGGAGGCCAGATACGCGGCGCTGTCCGAGGCGTCCGCGCGGCTCGGGGCGGTGGCCGTGCTCCTCGGGCACACCAGGGACGACCAGGCGGAGACGGTGCTGCTCCGGCTGACCAGGGGGAGCGGCACGCGCTCGCTGGCGGGGATGCCCGCGCGGGCGGGAATCTACCGGCGGCCGCTGCTGGAGCTCGGCCGCGAGACGACCGCGGCGGCGTGCGCGGCGCTCGGTCTGGTCCCGTGGGACGACCCGCACAATCTCGACATCCGCTACACCCGCGTCCGGGTCCGCGAGCGGCTGCTGCCGGTCCTGGAGGACGAGCTCGGCCCCGGGATCGCCGAGGCGCTCGCCAGGACCGCGACCCTGTGCCGGGACGACGCGGACGCCCTCGACGCCTGGGCCGACTCCGCCTATCTCCGGGCGATCGTCCGGGATTGCGCTCTTAGCGATATCGAGGCGGTCGTGGTGACGGTGGCGGAGCTGGAGGACCTCCCCGCCGCCGTGCGGCGGCGGGTGTTGCGGCGGGCGGCGATCGAGGCGGGAGCGCCGCCGGGAACGCTCGCGGCCTCGCACATCTTTCAGGTCGACCGCCTGGTGACCTCGTGGAGGGGGCAGCGGAGGGTGGAGGTCCCCGGGGGGGTTGGAGCGGTCCGCCGGTGTGGCACCCTGATATTCGCCAGGCAGTGACGAACATCCAGCCCCGTCTCGTAAGGAAATCCCAGGTGGACGCAGCCGACATGGGCAAGGACCTCTCGCGGGTCCTCATCCCCGAGGAAGAGCTCCAGATCAAGATAAAGGAGCTCGCGAGCCGGATCGACGAGGACTACGCGGGCAAGGATTTGCTGCTCGTGGGCGTGCTCAAGGGCGCGGTCATGGTCATGGCGGATCTGGCGAGGGCGTTGCACGTGCCGGTCGAGATGGACTGGATGGCCGTGTCGTCCTACGGCGCGGGCACCAAGACCTCGGGCGTCGTGCGCGTGCTGAAGGACCTTGACACCGACATCGCCGGACGCCACGTGCTGGTCGTGGAAGACATCATCGATTCCGGTCTGACTTTGTCGTGGTTGGTGCACAACCTTAAGTCGCGCAATCCCGCCTCCGTGGAGATTTGCACCGCGCTGCGCAAGCCGGACGCGATCAAGGTGCCGATCGATGTGAAGTATGTCGGTTTTGACATTCCCAACGAGTTCGTGATCGGTTACGGGCTTGACTACGCAGAGCGATATCGCAATCTTCCCTTCATTGGAACTCTCGCCCCGCACGTATATGGAGCGGGCTGAAAAGTACGCCCTGCGCGAAGCGCGCCTTTCGCGAACGCGACATTGCCCATAGCGGCGGGGAACACTGGCCTACCTGACGTACGTTGGTAGGGCAAAGCCGGTGCTGTTCGAGCAGTTACCCTGCACGGCGCACCGGTGTACCTTCGGACACCGAAGGGATGGCTTTTCGTCATCTCTGGGTAGTCAGTTGGAGCGGTTAGGGATACCGCGAACCCCGGGGTCGCCCGGGGTTGCCAGGCCATGGTCAGGAAGGGACGGGCCCGCCGGGGTTCCGCATCGGATGGATCTCAAGCGATTTACACGTGGGCCACTGCTGTGGATCCTGGGCATCGTTGTGCTGCTCCTGCTTGTCACCACTCTGTGGAGTGGCGACAGTAACTTCGAGAAGGCCGATACCTCCAAGGTCATCAGCTGGATCGACACAGGTCAGGTTGCCAACGCCAAGATCATCGACAAGGACCAGCGCATCGAGGTCACTCTGACCAACAAGAAGCGCTACTACTCCTCGTGGGTGACCGGCCAGGGCGTCCAGCTCGCAGACCAGCTAGAGGCCGCTTCCAAGAGCGGCAAACTCACCGGTGGCTACACCGTCGACGTGCCGAAGGAGAACTTCCTCGTCGGCCTTCTGGTGAGCTTCCTGCCGATCGTCATCATCGTGCTGATCTTCTTGTTCATCATGAACCAGATGCAGGGCGGCGGTTCCCGCGTGATGAGCTTCGGCAAGTCGAAGGCCAAACTCATCACCAAGGACACCCCGAAGACCACCTTCGCCGACGTCGCCGGTGCGGACGAGGCCATCGAGGAGCTGGAGGAGATCAAGGACTTCCTCCAGGCCCCGGCCAAGTTCCAGGCGATCGGCGCCAAGATCCCCAAGGGCGTCCTGCTGTATGGCCCGCCCGGAACCGGCAAGACCCTGCTCGCCAGGGCCGTCGCCGGTGAGGCCGGCGTGCCGTTCTACTCCATCTCCGGTTCTGACTTCGTCGAGATGTTCGTCGGTGTCGGCGCCTCGCGAGTCCGCGACCTGTTCGAGCAGGCCAAGACGAACGCTCCGGCGATCATCTTCATCGACGAGATCGACGCGGTGGGCCGTCACCGCGGCGCCGGTCTCGGTGGCGGTCACGACGAGCGCGAGCAGACGCTGAACCAGCTCCTCGTCGAGATGGACGGCTTCGATGTCAAGGGCGGCGTGATCCTGATCGCCGCGACCAACCGGCCCGACATCCTGGACCCGGCACTGCTGCGTCCCGGTCGTTTCGACCGCCAGGTCACCGTCGACCGTCCCGACCTGGAGGGCCGCAAGGGCATCCTCAAGGTGCACGGCCGCGGTAAGCCGTTCGCCGAGGGTGTCGAACTCGACATCATCGCCCGCCGGACGCCCGGTTTCACCGGTGCCGACCTGGCCAACGTGATCAACGAGGCCGCTCTGCTCACCGCGCGGAACGACCAGAAGCTGATCACGATGGAGCTCCTCGAGGAGTCCATCGACCGCGTGATGGCCGGTCCCGAGCGCAAGTCCCGCGTCATGTCGGACCAGGAAAAGAAGATCATCGCGTACCACGAGGGCGGTCACGCCCTGGTCGCGCACGCGCTGCCCAACTCCGACCCGGTCCACAAGATCACGATCCTGTCCCGCGGTCGCGCCCTCGGTTACACGATGACGCTTCCGATGGAGGACAAGTTCCTCGCGACCCGCTCGGAGATGCTGGACCAGCTCGCGATGCTGCTGGGTGGCCGTACGGCGGAGGAGCTCGTGTTCCACGAGCCCACCACCGGCGCCTCCAACGACATCGAGAAGGCCACCTCCATCGCCCGCCGCATGGTCACCGAATACGGCATGAGCGAGCAGCTCGGCGCCCGCAAGTTCGGCAGCGGCAACGCCGAGGTCTTCCTCGGCCGTGAGATGGGTCACGAGCGCGACTACTCGGAGAAGGTCGCCTCCACGATCGACGAGGAGGTGCGCCGCCTCATCGAGTCGGGCCACGACCAGGCCTGGGAGATCCTCGTCGAATACCGCGACGTGCTCGACAACCTGGTTCTCGAGCTCATGGAGAAGGAGACGCTCTCCCGCGAGCAGGTGATGCAGATCTTCGCCCCGGTCGTCATCAAGGAGAAGCGCCCCTCCTACTCCGGCTACGGCAAGCGGCTCCCCTCGGACCGCCCGCCGATCCTCACCCCGAAGGAGCAGTCGGGCAACGGCTCGCTCCCCGCGGGTGAGCCGACCGGAAACGGTGCGCTTCCCGCGGGTGCCGGTCACCAGGACTCCGTCCCCAGGGACGGAAACTGAGCATGGGCAAGCCGCTCGAGGTCGACTCGGCCCGGATCGAGAAGGCCGTTCGCGAGATTCTGATCGCGATCGGTGAAGATCCGGACCGAGACGGTCTGCAGGACACCCCGGCTCGGGTCGCCCGCGCCTACGCGGAGCAGTTCGCCGGGCTGGGGCAGACCCCGGAAGACGTCCTGACCACGGTCTTCGACGCCGGCCACGACGAGATGGTGCTCGTGCGCGACATCGAGGTCTACTCGACCTGCGAGCACCACCTGGTTCCGTTCCACGGGGTCGCCCACGTCGGCTACATCCCGAACGAGAAGGGGCAGATCACCGGTCTGTCCAAGCTCGCCCGGCTTGTCGACGTATACGCTCGGCGCCCCCAGGTGCAGGAGCGGATGACCTCCCAGATCGCCGACGCGCTCATGAACGTGCTGGAGCCTCGCGGGGTCATCGTCGTGATCGAGTGCGAGCATCTCTGCATGACCATGCGCGGTGTTCGTAAACCCGGGGCCAAGACCACCACCTCGGCGGTCCGCGGCCTGTTCCGGGACAGCGACCGGACCCGCGCCGAGGCGATGGCCCTCATCATCCGCTGAGCCTGTTGTCCACAGAAACCTTGCCTTGTCCAGACCGCTTGCCAGCGGTCCGGACAAGGTTTCTGTGTTATAGGCCGCGGCCCCCTGGGAAAGCACTCCGGCCAGACCCCGGCCGGGCTAATATCGCCACACTCGCCAAGGCCAGGTGCTCCCCGAACGCCTGATCCCGAACGCTCTCCGATCCGCTGATCGCGGCGGGTACGGCCATGCGGTCCGGTGAGCTCCACACCCCCGAATGAGCTCCAACCCCCCGAGTGGAGGAAACACATGGCGGGCAGATGCCCCGAACGTCGCACCGATCGATGGCTGCCTGCCCCGTGACGGAGGGGCTGGAGGGGCCGGAGGGGCTGATTCGTTATGGCGCAAGCCGGACCCACGAGACGGCCGACGGATGTGGAGCGCCTAGGCTTATCGGCATGACTACGTGGAGTGTGCCGGGGATGCCCGATGTGGGCCGGTGCCTTGTGATGGGCGTGGTCAACGTCACCCCCGACTCTTTCTCCGACGGCGGCCAGTGGTTCGATCCGGCGATAGCCGTACGGCACGGCCTGGAGCTGGTCGAGCAGGGTGCCGACATCGTCGACGTGGGCGGGGAGTCCACCAGGCCCGGGGCCGCGCGGGTGTCGCTGGAGGAGGAGCTGGCCAGGGTCGAGCCGGTCATCAGGGAGCTGAGCCGTGAGGGCGTCACGGTCAGCGTCGACACCATGCGGGCCGAGGTCGCCCAGGCGGCCGTGGAGGCCGGGGCGAAGCTGGTCAACGACGTCAGCGGCGGGCTGGCCGATCCGGCGATGCCGAGGATCGTGGCCGCGTCAGGCGTGCCGTACGTGGTGATGCACTGGCGAGGACACAGCCATGCCATGGACAGCCGGGCCGTATACGGCGACGTCGTGACCGAGGTGCGTGAGGAGCTCGCCAAGCGGGTGGCCTCCGTGCTGGCGGAGGGGGTCGCCGAGAACCAGATCGTGCTCGATCCGGGGCTGGGCTTCTCCAAGAACGCCGAACACAACTGGAAACTGATCGCGGGCGTCGACCAGCTCGGAGAGCTGGGCTACCCGCTGATCATCGGTGCCTCGCGGAAACGCTTCCTGGGGCGCCTGCTCGCCGACCCGGATGGCGCCCCGCGCCCTTTCAGCCAGAGTGACGACGCCACACTCGCCGTGACCACCCTCGCCGCGCAGGCGGGGGCATGGTGCGTGCGGGTGCATGACGTACGCCCGAACGCGGACGCCGTCCGCGTGGTGGCCGCAGTTCAGGGAGCGAGATCATGAGCGTCGACACCACCGCCGTCGAGACGGTCAACCAGGCGTTCTACACCGCTATCGAGAACGCCGACCTCGACCGGATGACAGAGATCTGGGCCGAGGACATCGACGGCGAGCAGGTGAGCTGCGTGCATCCCGGATGGCCGATCGTGAACGGCCGGCAGGAGGTGCTGCGCTCATGGGCCCTCATCATGGCCAACACGCCCTACATTCAGTTCGTGCTGACCGACGTCCGCGTCATGGTCCTGGGCGACATCGCGATCCTCACCTGCGAGGAGAACATCCTCACCGCGGGCGACGAAGGTGATTCCAGCTTCGCGGCGGGCAAGGTGGTGGCGAGCAACACCTTCGTCAGGTCGTCGGCGGGGTGGCGGCTCTGGTTGCATCACGGCTCACCTGTGCTGCAGGGTGACGACGAAGAGGAAGAGGAATCCGCGTGAGCGAGAGCAGCGAGCGGGCCGCCGAGGAGGGCGATCCGATCCAGGACTCGATGCAGGACCTGATCAGCAATCCGATGCAGGACTGGGTCAGCGACCCGATCCAGGATCGGATCCATGATCGGATCAGTGTGAAGGGGCTGCGGGCCCGAGGGCGGCACGGCGTGCTCGCCGCGGAGCGGGAGCTCGGCCAGGAGTTCATCGTCGATGTCACTCTTTTTCTGGATACGGCACCCGCGGCAGCCGGGGACGACCTTACCAAGACCGTCCACTACGGCGAGCTCGCCCAGGATCTGGTGAAGGTCGTGGAGGGAGAGCCCGTCGATCTGATCGAGACCCTGGCCCAGCGCCTGGCGGACGTCTGCCTGGCCCGCGAGCTCGTGTCGTCGGTGGAGATCAGCGTGCACAAGCCCGCCGCGCCGATCCCGCTGCCGTTCGACGACGTGATCGTGACGATCACCCGGAGCCGGGCATGAGGGTCGTGCTGGGGCTCGGCAGCAATCTGGGCGACCGGCTCGCCACGCTGCAGGGCGCGCTCGACGCGCTTTTCGACGGCCCGGAGCTCACGTTCGTCGCGGTGTCGCCCGTTTACGAGACCGACCCTTTCGGCGGACCGGAACAGGGCCTCTATCTCAACGCCATAGTGATCGCCGAGACCACGCTGGAACCCTGGGCGCTCCTTGAGCGTGTTCAGGATGTGGAAAACTCCTTCGGCCGGGTCCGCAGGGAGCGCTGGGGAGCGCGCACCCTGGACCTCGACCTGATCACCGTCGGGGACGTCGTCATGAACGACCCCGATCTGACGCTGCCGCATCCCAGGGCGGACGAACGGGCGTTCGTGATGGTGCCGTGGGTGCGGGCCGACCCGGAGGCGGTCCTCTCCGGGCGCAGGGTGGCCGACCTGCTGGCCGACCTGGATCAGGACTACGTACGGCCGCGCACCGATCTGACGCTGAAGAGGTCCGTGTGAAGCCAACCCGTCCCGGCGTGCTCGTCGGGCTCTTCATCGTGTTCGCGATCATTACGTGGGCGCTCCTGAAGCCGCTCTACTCGGACCTGCCGACCGTGCCGTGGACCTCGATCCCGACGGTGCTCCTGCTGGCGATCGGCGAGTTCTACAGCGGCTGGATGACAAAGGCCAGGATCGAGCGCAAGCCCGACACCAAGCCCGTCGAGCCGCTGGCCGTGGCCCGCCTCGTGGGCCTCGCCAAGGCCTCCGCGTACGGCGGGGCGATCTTCGCCGGGATCTTCGCCGGATTCACCCTCTACACCGCCGACCTGCTGGACCAGGGCGTGCCCCGCCGTGACTTCCTCATCACCGGCGGCTCGTTTGTCGTCTGCGTGCTGCTGGTCTGCGCGGCCCTCTACCTGGAACATTGCTGCAAGGTGCCCAAGGACTCCAACGAGGAAGACCGCTAGAACCGGCCGCCGAAGAACGCTCCCGCAGCCTCGTCCCCAGCCCGGAGACGCCTCCGGTGTCTCGTCCTCCAGCCCGAAGAATGCTCCCGGTGCCTCACCGTCTGGTCCGGGGAGGCTCCTAACGCTTCGCGGCCCGTCTGCGGCCGAACAGCATGATGACCGGGAACGTGCACAGCAGCGGGCCGATGACGGCCAGGGGCCTCTCCAGCCACCAGGACAGGTCGGGCGCTCCCTGGCCGGGCGGCGCCCCGCCGAGCAGCCACCAGGTCAGCGCCACCCAGATCGCCATGCCGGTCGTATGGAACAGGAACAGCGGCAGCGCGAACCTGTTGACCGTCTCGTTGACGCGCTGCCACCTCGGACGCTCCAGCAGGCGCTCCATGGACGGCCTCAGCACCTCCACCAGGCCGATTTGGAAGACCAGCAGCGCCACGATGACAAAGGTCGGCGGGGCCATGTTGGACAGCTTGTCGCCGGGCACGCCCACCATCGAGCCCGGGTAGATGCCCGAGTAGACCAGCCCGAAGAGGCCGAACAGCCCGGTCCACAGGATGGCGACGTCGAACTGGCGGGCCAGGGCCACCACCCTGTCGTAGAAGAACCCCGCCTGATGGGCGAGACCCCAGACAATGATCATGTTGAGCCAGCCCGCGGCCTCGTACCCGTAGCGCAGCCGCAGCACGTCGACGACCAGCGCCGCCCCCGCGAGCCAGATGAGAATCAGCACGTCGAAGCGGCGGTGCAGCCACAGCGCGATGGGGAGCAGGGCGATCAGCACGAGGTAGACGGCGATGAACCACAGCGGGCTGATGATGAGCAGGACAACACGGTTCATCCAGCCGATCCCGAACGCCCACGTCACGATCGCGCCCAGCACGATCCAGGTGACGGCCAGCGCCAACGCCGGGATCGCGAGGCTGCGGATGCGCCGCCAGACGAAGGTCCCGATGCCCACCCCGCGCTCGCGGGCGCGTTCCCAGGACAGGAGGTGGACGTGCCCGCCGACGTAGAAGAAGAGCGGCAGCACCTGGAGCAGCCAGGTGAGGATCCACAGCCCCGAGGTGAAGCCCAGCGGGCTTGTCGGCGAGGGGCCGTCCGGACCCCACTGCAGGATCGTGAACGCCCAGTGCCAGAGCACCACGACGAGCAGGCTGACCGCTCGGAGCCAGTCGACGTATTTGTCCCGCTGCCGTCCGGCCGCCACGCGGGGACTCGTGTCCCCACCACGTTCGCTCATGCAGTCCTACCGTGCCTCATTTGTCGATGTCGCCGACGACGAAGAACATCGAGCCGAGGATGGCGACCATGTCGGAGATCAGATGGCCGGGGAGCATCTCCCGCAGCACCTGGACGTTGTTGTAGGAGGCCGAGCGGAGCTTCATCCGCCACGGAGTCTTCTCTCCGCGGGAGACCAGATAGTAGCCGTTGATGCCCAGCGGATTCTCGGTCCAGGCGTAGGTGTGGCCCTCGGGCACCTTGAGCACCTTGGGCAGGCGCTGGTTGATCGGCCCCTGCGGGAGCTCGAGGAGTCTCTCCACGCAGGCGTCGGCCAGGTCCAGGGAGACCTTCACCTGCTCCAGCAGCACCTCGAACCGGGCGTGACAGTCTCCGGCGGACCGGGTGACGACCTTCACGGGCAGCTCGCCGTAGGCCAGGTAGGGCTCGTCCCTGCGCAGGTCGATGTCCACGCCCGAGGCGCGGGCGATCGGGCCGCTCACGCCGTACTGCATGATCGTCTCGCGGTCCAGGACGCCCACTCCGCGCGTGCGAGCGATGAAGATCTCGTTTCCGACGATCAGGTTCTCGATGTCGGGCAGCCGCCGTCGCACGTCGGCGACGGCCTGGGAGACCCGGTTCGCCCATCCCAGGGGCAGCTCCTCCTTGAGACCGCCGACCCGGTTGAACATGTAGTGCATGCGACCGCCGGAGATCTCCTCCATCACGGCCTGGAGGGTCTCACGTTCCCGGAACGCGTAGAAGACCGGGGTGATCGCGCCGAGCTCCAGCGGGTAGGACCCGAGGAACATCAGGTGGCTCAGCACCCGGTTGAGCTCGGCCATCAGGGTGCGCGTCCAGACCGCCCTGACCGGCACCTCCATGCCGAGCATCCGCTCCACCGCGAGCACGACGCCCAGCTCGTTCGAGAAGGCCGACAGCCAGTCGTGCCGGTTGGCCAGCACGATGATCTGCCGGTAGTCGCGCACCTCGAACAGCTTCTCCGCGCCGCGGTGCATGTAGCCCACGACCGGCTCGGCCGAACTGATCCGCTCGCCGTCCAGCGTGAGCCGCAGCCGCAGCACCCCGTGCGTGGACGGATGCTGCGGCCCGATGTTGAGGATCATGTCCTCGGTCGCGAGCTCCTTGCCGTGCGTTTCCGGCACGGCCTCCGCTCCGGCCCCGATCCCCACGCTTACCGTCCGGGGCGCGCCTTCGGCATGGGGCTCAGTCATAAGACCCATGCTGCCACGTCATCCGCGCGACACAAGATCCTGCAGAGCGGTGATCAGACGATCGACGTGTTCCTCGGTGGTGCCGATGCCGATGGAGGCGCGGACGGCGGAGGCGGTGACGTCGTCGCAGCCACCGTCCGTGGTACCGAGGAGGTGGCGGACGAACGGGTGGGCGCAGAATTTGCCGTCGCGCACGCCGATGCCGTAGTCGCCGGACAGGACCTCGGCGACCTCGCGGGCGGTGAAGCCCTCGACCACGAAGGAGACGATGCCGACGCGGGGGTGGTCGGGGCCCCACAGGGAGAGCTCGTGCACGCCCGGGACCGCGGTGATGCCGGCGCGCAGGCGGTTCAGGAGGCGCTCCTCCTCGCGGAGCAGTACGGTCCAGCCGGTGGCGGTCAGGGCGTCGCAGGCGGCGGCCAGTGCGACGGCGCCCAGGACGTTCGGGGTGCCGGCCTCGTGGCGGGCCTCGGGGTCCTCGTGCCACTCGGTCTCATCGTCGTTCACGGCCTTCACCGCGCCGCCGCCCTTGAGGTACGGCTCCGCCTCCGCCAGCCAGTCCGAGCGGCCGATCAGGGCGCCCGTGCCGAACGGGGCGTAGAGCTTGTGACCGGAGAAGACCACGTAGTCCAGGTCGAGCGCCGTCAGGTTGAGGCGGCGGTGCGGGACGAGCTGGGCGGCGTCGACGAGGATGCGGGCGCCGTGGCGGTGGGCGATGTGGGCCAGGGCGGCGATCGGCCAGAGCTCGCCGGTGACGTTGGATGCGGCGGTGACGACCAGCAGCTTGGGACCGTCGATCCCGGCGAGGGCCTCGTCGGCGGCGCGGACGGCCTCGCCGGGAAAGGCGGGAATCCCGAGCCGTACGGCGGTGCCCCAGGGCAGGAGTGAGGCGTGGTGTTCGGTGTCGAAGACCACGGTGGTGGTCCCCTCGGGCAGGCTGCGGGCCAGCAGGTTGGTCGCGTCGGTGGTGTTGCGAGTGAAGATCACCGAGTCGTCGGGACGGGCGCCGGCGAAGGCGCGGACGGTGTGCCGGGCCTGCTCGTAGCGGGCCGTCGTGAGCTGGGACGCGTACCCGGCGCCGCGATGGACGCTGGAGTATGCCGGGAGCGCGGCGGTGACGGCGGCGCTCACCGGCTCCAGACAGGGTGCGCTGGCGGCGTAGTCGAGGTTGGCGTAGGGGACCAGCCTGCCGCCCCTGACCGGGACCTCCAGGTCGGAGCCGAGCACCGCGGGAATCCGCCGCTCCGAGGGCACATGGGGCGCCGGGGTGGTCACGGGCGTGGAGGCGGGGGTGAAAATCGTCAGTGTGGACACGCCAGGTCTCCTTCGAGGTCATCGGACCCCAACACATGGCGTTGGTGCATGGAGCCCGCGCTTGCCCGACACGCGACGTGCCGGGCCAGGTCCTCACCCGGGGCACCCCGCCGCGGACGCGAGGGTTGCCGGCCAGCGAGCCGGGGCTTGTCACTGGCACTCATGACCTATCTGGGAACTATAACCGACGCCTGACCGTGCCCCGCAAGTACTGAATGTGGCCGGCGTTGGTCCGCATCGCGTCCGGCCGTCCCCTCGATGGCCTGTCCGGATGCGTTCCGCGTTGTGTCCGGGTGCCTCCCGGGACCGCCTGACAGTGCCCACATGTGTCGAATGCGATCAGTGTTTATTCCCGGGAAGGAACTCAGAGCGTCCCCCAGTCGTCGAGGCAGTCAGTCGGCAAAGCGTTTCAGCCGCCGGCCGACCAAGGAGGAATCAATGGACTGGGTGACCAACCCGGAGATATGGATAGGGTTCTTCACCCTTGTCGCGCTCGAGATCGTCCTGGGCATCGACAACATCATCTTCATCTCGATCCTCGCGGGAAAGCTCCCTCCCGAGCAGCGTGACAAAGCCCGCAAGCTTGGCCTCATGGCCGCCCTGGTCAGCCGCCTGGCCCTGCTGTTCGCGCTGTCGTGGGTGGTGAAACTCACATCACCGTTCTTTGAGGTCTTCGGGCAGGGGATATCCGGTCGCGATCTGATTTTGATACTCGGCGGGCTGTTCCTGCTGGGCAAGAGCGTCTTCGAGGTGCACGACAGCCTGGAAGGCAAGTCCGGCCACGCCGGAGGCAAGGTGGCGGCCTCCTTCACCGCCGTGATCCTGCAGATCATGGTCCTCGACATCGTCTTCTCGCTCGACTCCGTGATCACCGCGGTCGGCATGGTCGACGAGCTCGGCGTCATGATCGCGGCCGTCATCGTCTCGGTCATCGTGATGCTCGTCGCCTCCGGGCCGATCAGCCGCTTCGTGGACCGGCATCCGAGCATCAAGATGCTCGCCCTGTCCTTCCTGGTGCTGATCGGCGTCGTGCTCATCGCCGAGGGCTTCGAGCAGCACATCTCCAAGGGCTACATCTACTTCGCGATGGCGTTCTCGCTCCTGGTGGAGCTGCTGAACATCCGGATGCGCAGCAAGGCGGGCCGGGAGGAGCCGGTGGCGCTGCACCAGCGCTACGCGGCCGAGGGCGGGGCGGACGACCAGAAGGGCGGAGGGACCGGCTCAGGCCAGGCGGGAGAAGAGCCGACCGATTCCTCCCAGGGCAAGGACCAGGCGGGCGAACGGACCGCTTCCTCCACGGCCGAGGGCCAGGTGGGTGAGCGGACCGGTTCCTCCGAGGGCAAGGGCCAGGCGGGAGGGCCGGTCGGTTCTTCCGGGGGTAAGGGCCAGGTGGGTGAGCGGATCGGCTCCTCCGAGGGCAAGGGGCAAGCTGACGAGCGGACCGACTCCTAGGTCAGGATTACGATGCTTACGTGCGCTTTGATCCTTGGAATCCGGAATTCGTCGCCCATCCCTATGACGTCTACGACGAGCTGAGGCGGGAACGGCCGGTCAGTTTCTTCGAACCGACCGGCCAGTGGCTGATCGCCCGGCACGCCGACGTCAACGCGCTGCTGCGCGACCGCCGGCTCGGCCGTTCCTACCTGCACGTGGCCACGCACCAGGAGTTCGGCAAGCCGGGCGACCCCGAGTTCCAGGACCCGTTCTGGCGGGTCATCAGGGCGGGGATGCTCGACGTCGAGCCGCCCGTGCACACCCGGCTCAGGCGGCTGGTGTCCAAGGCGTTCACCCCGCGCATGGTTGAGGCGCTCCGTCCCAAGGTCGCCAGGATCGCCGGTGAGCTCGTCGACGCGTTTGTCGAGCGCGGCGGCGGCGACCTCATCTCCGAGGTCGCCGAGCCGCTGCCGGTGACCGTGATCGCGGAGATGCTCGGCGTGCCCGAGGCCGACCGGCACCTGCTGCGGCCCTGGTCGGCCGACATCTGCGGGATGTACGAGCTCAACCCCTCGGTCGAGGCCCAGCACACCGCCGTGCGCGCGGCCGAGGAGTTCTCCGACTACCTCATCGGGCTGGCCCGCAGCCGCAGGGCGAACCCCGGTGACGATCTGATCAGCGCCCTCGCCCTGGTGGCGGAGGAGGGCGACAAGCTCACCGAGGAGGAGCTGGTCGGCACCTGCGTGCTGCTGCTCAACGCCGGGCACGAGGCCACCGTCAACGTCACCGGCAACGGCTGGTGGTCGCTGTTTCGCAACCCGGCCGAGCTGGACCGGCTCCGCGCCGACCACGGACTGCTGCCCACCGCGGTCGAGGAGATGATGCGCTGGGACACGCCGCTGCAGATGTTCGAGCGCTGGGTGCTGGAGGACATCTCGGTCGGCGGGTTCGACATCCCGCGTGGCACGGAGGTGGCGTTGCTGTTCGGCTCCGCCAACCGCGACCCCGAGGTGTTCGCCGACCCCGATCGCCTGGACGTGGGCCGGGTGGACAACCCGCACATCTCCTTCGGCGCCGGCATCCACTTCTGCCTGGGCGCGCCGCTGGCCAGGATCGAGCTGATCGAGTCGTTCGGCGCGCTGCTGCGCCGGGCGCCGAAGCTGGAACTGGCCGCCGAGCCCGTCTGGGGATCCGGCTACGTCATCCGGGGCCTGGAATCCATTCAGGTCCGGGTCTGAACGCAGGCCCGAGTTCGAGCCCGGGTCCGGGCGAGCCGCTCTCAGGCCCGGGGCTGGACCCGGACCTGAGTGAGCCGATCCCAGATCGGGTCCGGGCAAGCCGGTCTCAGGTCCGGGGTTGGTGGCTCGGGTCCGTCTGAGCGAGCCGGTCTCAGGTCCGGGGTTGGTGGCTCGGGTCCGTCTGAGCGAGCCGGTCTCAGGTCCGGGTCTGAGCGAGCCAGCCGAACCCGCCGAGACCCTCGGTGGCGATCAGCTCCGCCTCCTCAGATGCCCTCGTGAGGGCCAGGAGGTATCCGCGCGGATCACTGCGGGCTTGGTCGAGGGATGGGCGCGTCCCGGTGATGCCCAGGGCGCGCAGCGCCTCCCGCTGGGTGGTCAGGGTCGTCGTGACGACTCCGGCGCACTCCCCGGCGAAGGCGCAGGAGTCGAGGGCCACGTGCGCGGTGACGTCGCATGATCCGTCCGGTACGGGCGCGACCATCGATCCGTCGCGGTATCCGGCCAGGGTGCCGTACGGCGGGCGGTCGTCCACGGAGTGCGCGTAGTCGATCGCGATCGCCCGGCCGCCTGTCAGCCGTACGATCACCGAGGCCCAGGCCTCGTCGCGGGGCCTGCCGATCTCCGCCCGCTCGCCCGTGGTCCGCATCGGCCACCAGCGGGCCAGCCAGGCCAGATCGGCCTCATGGGGCCTCTCGCCCAGCCTTTCCTCGCCGTCCGAGACGTTGACCATGACCAGCCGGGGTCCGTCCGCCGTCTGCTCGACGATGTCCACGGGAATGTTGTCCAGCCACTCGTTGGCGATCACCAGCCCGCAGATCGCGTCGGGAACGGCCGCCGCCCACCTGATCTCCTCCGGTAGCCGGGCGGGCCGGGAGGCCAGGTCCACTCCGATGACCCGCAGCCGGGAACGGAGCTCGGGGGGCGCGACGGCGAGCACGCCGGCCGCCAGCCCGCCCTCACCGGCGCCGATGTCCACGAGGTCGACCACCGGAGGATGGCCGAGCGCGCCGTCCACCGCGACGAGCTCGCGCAGCATGGCCCTGGCGAATGCGGGGGAGGCGCCGACGGAGGTCCTGAAATGTCCGGAGGGACACTCTCGCAGGTAGAAACCGTTCTCGCCGTAGAGAGCCTGTTCCATCGCGGCACGCCAGGTGAGCCACATGTCCACAGACGCTACCCGCTTCGGCGAGGGGAAGAGATCAACTCTTGATGATGCTCTGAGCGGGGCACGACTCCATCCTGTCACTAATCACCACGGCCGTTGTCGATGTCGCGGCGGTGAATGACCGCTCGAGCCGGGGCCGGGTGCCTCGGCGAAGAACCCGCCCAGCCGGCGTTCGCGCTCACCTCTTTCCTGCACATGGCCGACGCCTTGTTCGCCATGAATCGGAACCCGGTCGCCGTTGACCGGGCACGCCGGGGACTCGCCGACCACCCATGGGCGGCCGGTCTCCGATCCGCCGCTTCGCCGGGCCACAGCAGGGCGGACACCGTTCGGCGGCCTGTGCGCGCCGTCGTCATTCCGCCTCCGGCGTGTTCGAACACGCGCCTTGCCACAGTTGAGATGGTCCGGCCCGTTACGCTGGTCAATTGGGCATGGAGCCTCCACGTGGTCAAAGGACGGGACGCCATGGACGCAGTCGATCGCCCGGCACGGCTAGCCGTCGGCGTGATTGGAGCGGGCAGGGTCGGTTCGGCACTCGGTGTCGCCCTCGCGAGAGCGGGACATCGGGTCGTCGCCGCGAGCGGAGTCTCCGACGCCTCCAGAGAGCGGGCCGCCGAGCGGCTCGGGGTTGTCACCAGCCGCCCCGAGGACGTGGTGGCCCAGTCGGACCTCGTCCTGTTGACGGTTCCCGACGACGCGCTGCCCGACCTGGTCGCGGGCCTGGTCGGCACGGGCGCCGACCTCCGGGGCAAACTGGTGGCCCACACCAGCGGCGCGTACGGCCTGGCGGTGCTGAATCCGGCGATCAAGGCCGGTGCGCTGCCCCTGGCGCTCCACCCGGTGATGACCTTCACCGGCAGGGACGACGACCTTCGCCGCCTCACCGGCATCTCCTACGGGGTCACCGCGCCCGACCCGCTCCGCCCGGTGGCCGAGGCCCTGGTCATCGAGATGGAGGGCGAGCCCGTCTGGATCGAGGACGAGAACAGGCCGCTCTACCACGCGGCACTCGCGGCGGCGGCGAACCACATGGTGACGCTCGTCGCGGAGTCCTCGGAGCTGTTGCGGAAGGTCGGCGTGGACCAGCCGGGCCGGATGCTCGGCCCGCTGCTCGGCGCGGCCCTGGAGAACGTGTTGCGGCTCGGCATCGCCGGTCTGACGGGCCCGGTGGTACGCGGTGACGCCGCGACCGTCCGCAAGCACGTGGACGCGCTGATCCTGGCGGCACCCGAGGCGGCCGACGCCTATGTCGCCCTCGCTAGGCTCACGGCGGACCGGGCGCTGGCGGCCGGGCTGCTCAAGCCCGAAGCCGCCGAGCGCCTTCTGGACGCGCTGGGAGGAAACGTATGGACGTGATCGTGGCGGGCGACCGCACCGAGCTGGTGAAGGCGCGCGAGGCAGTGGGGATCGGCGAGAAGGTCTCCTCGGGGAAGGCCACGCTGGCGCTGGTGCCGACCATGGGCGCGTTGCACGAGGGTCACCGTTCGCTCGTACGGCTGGCCCGCGAGAAGGCCGATCACGTCGCCGTGAGCATTTTTGTGAACCCGCTCCAGTTCGGCCCGACCGAGGACTTCTCCCGCTACCCCCGGACGTTCGACGCCGACCTGGAGATCTGCGCGGCCGAGGGCGTGAGCCTGGTCTTCGCTCCCGCCGCCGAGACCATGTACCTGCCGGACAGGCAGGTGGGCGTCTCCGCGGGAGGGATGGGCGCGATCGTCGAGGGGGCGTTCAGGCCGGGGCACCTCGACGGTGTGCTGACCGTGGTGCTCAAGCTGTTCAACCTGGTCCAGCCGGATGTGGCGGTGTTCGGGCAGAAGGACGCCCAGCAGCTCGCGATGATCCGCCGGATGGCGGTCGATCTCGACCTGCCGATCTCCATCGTCGGTGCGCCCACGATCCGGGAGGCGGACGGCCTGGCGCTGTCCAGCCGTAACCGCTACCTGTCCCCGAACGACCGGCGGGCGGCGCTGGCCCTGTCCCGGGCCCTGTTCGCGGGCGCGGAGCAGCGGACGCCGGGAGAGATCCGCCGGGTCGCGCACGCCGTGCTTGAGGGTGAGCCGTCACTCAACCTCGACTACCTGGTGCTGGTGAACCCGGCGACCTTCGCCGAGGTCGGCGAGAACCACGCGGGTGAGGCGATTCTCGCCGTGGCCGCGAAGGTGGGGTCCACCCGGTTGATCGACAACGTGATCGTCACCCTTTGAGGTCCCCCGGACCCTCCGACCTCTGACGGGGGCGAACCGAGAACGCCCTGCCGGTCAGGCGGACTCGATCCGGTAAGCCCCGCCGGGTGAGCACCAAACACCCCCTGGGCCGTTGAGCCCCGGTCGAACGGACCCGCGCCCCCGGCCGGGAAGGGCGGTCCCAAGCGCTCTCTGAGGCTCCCGGACACCCCTGGCGGCCATCGCGCCCCCGTGGCTTCCTCGCTGGGGCATTCAAGGCGACCGGATACGACCTGCCTCGTGATCCGGTCGCCGCGTTCCCGTGGCTTCCTCGCTGGGGCATTCGAGGCGACCGGATACGACCTGCTTCGTGATCCGGTCGTCGCGCTCCGGTGGCTTCCGCGTTGGGGCATTCGAGGCGACCGGGTACGACCCGGCTGCCGAGCCCCGATGGCACACCCCGGGGAACAGCCGTCTCGACTCTCCCGTTATCGTCAGAGTGACGAAATGAACGGCCTCTTGATGACCCCTCGCGAGGAGGCGGCAATGAGCATCCCGGCTATTCCCCAGAGGTTGACCGCTCCCGCTCCGGGCTGGACGGTCGAGGCGGACGTGGTCGTGGTGGGATCCGGCATAGCGGGGCTCACCCTGGCACTGCGGTACGCCGGTCTCGATCCCGGGGCGAAGGTCCTGGTCGTCACCAAGGACGTGCTGTCCTCGGGATCCACCCGCTGGGCGCAGGGCGGGATCGCCGCCGTGCTCGACCCGCGGGACACCCCCGCCGAGCACCTGTCCGACACGCTCATCGCGGGGGTGGGCCTCTGTGACGAGGAGGCCGTCCGGGTCCTGGTGACCGAGGGGCCGGGCGCGGTGCGCCGGCTGATCGCGGCGGGGGCCCGGTTCGACACCGACGACGCCGGAGAGCTCCAGCTCACCAGGGAGGGCGGCCATCGGCGCAACCGCATCGTGCACGCCGGCGGCGACGCCACCGGCGCCGAGGTGCAGAGGGCGCTCGTCCAGGCGGTCCAGGAGTCGGAGATCGAGGTGATCGAGCACGCGCTTGTGCTCGACCTGTTCAAGGACGCCGCCGGCCGGGCCGCCGGAGTGACCCTGCACGTCATGGGTGAGGGCGAACGTGACGGTGTGGGCGCGGTCAGGGCCGGGGCCGTGGTGCTGGCCACCGGTGGCATGGGCCAGGTCTACGCCGCCACCACCAACCCCCTCGTCTCCACCGGTGACGGCGTGGCGCTCGCACTGCGCGCGGGCGCCGTCGTGAGGGACGTGGAGTTCGTCCAGTTCCACCCGACCGTGCTCTGGCTCGGCGAGGACTCCACCGGCCAGCAGCCACTGATCTCCGAGGCGGTGCGGGGCGAGGGCGCGGTGCTGGCCGACGCCGAGGGCATCCGGTTCATGAAGGACGTCCACGAGCTCGCCGACCTCGCGCCCCGCGACGTCGTGGCCAAGGCGATCATGCGGCGGATGAGGGAGACCGGGGCCGACCACATGTATCTCGACGCCCGTCACTTCGGCGAGGAGAAGTGGCGCACCCGCTTCCCGACGATCTACTCCGTCTGCCTGGAGCACGGCATCGACCCGGTCACCCAGCTCATCCCGGTCGCCCCCGCCGCCCACTACGCCAGCGGCGGCGTCCGCGCCGACCTGCACGGCCGTACCAGCGTGCCCGGCCTGTACGCCTGCGGCGAGGTGGCCTGCACCGGCGTGCACGGCGCCAACCGGCTGGCCTCCAACTCCCTGCTCGAAGGCCTGGTCTTCGCCGAGCGGATCGCCGCCGACATCCACGCGGAGCGGCGGGCCGGATCCGGCAAGGTCGCGGAGGCCGTACGGCCCGCGCAGGGCGAGGCCGCGGGCGTCGCGCACCCCGTACCGGACGGGGTCGCGGGCGTCGCGCACGCCGCGCAGGGTGAGGCGGAGGGCGTCGTACGGCCCGCGCTGGGTGAGCCGCCGACCGACGACCGCCCCACCAGCCTGATCGACCCCAGGGCCCGGACCAGGATTCAGGGACACATGAGCCGGGGGGCGAGCGTGCTGCGCAGCCAGGAGTCCCTGAGCGCGGTCGCCAAGGCACTGCTGAGCGTCCGGTGGACCCCGGTGGCGGTCGAGCCGTGCACGGAGTCCTGGGAGACCACGAACCTGCTGACGGTCGCGTCCGTCCTGGTGGCCGCCGCGCGCAGTCGCCAGGAGACTCGCGGGTCGCACTGGCGCGAGGACTTCCCCGACCGAGACGATGCCCGGTGGCAGGGCCACCTCGACGTGACCCTTACAGGAGAGGGATTGACCATGAACTACCGTCCACACGCGAACGTCGCCATGCCCGCGCACACGATCGACGACCTCGTGGCGTCCGGGCTGGAGCCCGCCGAGGTGAGCGCCCTGATCGACATCGCGTTGCGGGAGGACCTGGGGGAGGCCGGCGACGTGACGAGCATCGCCACGATCCCCGCCGGTCAGGTCGCGACCGCCGACGTGGTGGCCCGGGCGGACGGGGTGATCGCGGGTCTCGCGGTCGCGGAGGCGGTGTTCGCGCGGCTCGGCGTGAGCCGTACCGAACGGCACGTCAAAGACGGCGAGCGGGTGAGCCGGGGAGACGTGCTGATGACCGTCACCGGCGCCACCCGGGACGTGCTGACCGCCGAGCGGACCGCACTCAACCTGCTCACGCACCTGTCCGGGATCGCCTCGCTGACCGGCAGGTGGGTCCGGGCGGTCGAGGGGACCGGAGCCCGCATCCGGGACAGCCGTAAAACCCTGCCCGGTCTGCGCGCGCTGGAGAAGTACGCCGTCCGCGCGGGCGGTGGCGTCAACCATCGGATGTCCCTTTCGGATGCCGCGCTGATCAAGGACAATCACGTGGTGGCCTCCGGCGGGGTGGCCGAGGCGTTCCGGGCGGTCCGGAACTCCTACCCGGGCCTGCCGATCGAGGTCGAGGTCGACCGGATCGACCAGATCGAGCCGGTGCTGGCCGAGGGAGCGGAGGAGATCCTGTTGGACAATTTCACCGTTGATCAGCTGGCGGAGGCCGTACGACTGGTGGACGGCAGGGCGCGCCTGGAGTCCAGCGGAGGGTTGACCCTGGAGTCTGCTCGTGACGTGGCCGAAACAGGTGTTGACTACCTTGCCGTGGGCGCGCTCACGCATTCGGCTCCGGCTCTGGACATCGCCTTGGACCTTCGGGGGAATTGATGCTGCTTGCCATTGATGTCGGCAACACCCATACCGTTCTCGGCCTTTTCGAGGGCGAGGACGTGATCGAGCACTGGCGGATCGCCACGGACGCCCGGCGCACGGCCGACGAGATCGCCGTCGTGCTCCAGGGGCTGCTGGGACAGTCGCCGCTGCTCAAGGGTGCCGACGTCGACGGCATCGCGCTCTGTTCCACGGTGCCGTCGGTGCTCAACGAGATGCGCGAGATGTGCCGCCGCTACTACGGCGACGTGACCGCGGTGATCGTCGAGCCCGGCGTCCGCACCGGCGTGCCGGTGCGGATGGACAACCCGAAAGAGGTCGGCAGCGACCGGATCGTCAACGCGCTGGCGGCCATCCAGCTGTACGGCGGGCCATGCATCATCGTCGACTTCGGGACCGCGACCTCCTTCGACGCGGTCTCGGCCAAGGGCGAGTACATCGGTGCGGTGACCGCCCCGGGCATCGAGATCTCGGTGGACGCGCTGGCGGCGGCGGGGGCGCAGCTGCACAAGGTGGAGTTGATCCGTCCCCGGTCCGTGATCGGCAAGAACACGGTCGAGGCGCTCCAGTCGGGCATCATCTACGGTTTCGCCGGTCAGGTGGACGGGATCGTCGAGCGGATGGTGGCCGAGCTGGCCGACGACCCCGACGACGTCACCGTGGTGGCCACCGGCAGCGCGGCACCGCTCGTGGTCAGCGAGGCGCGCTCGATCGACATGCACGAGCCCTGGCTCACGCTCATCGGCCTCCGGCTGATCTACCACCGCAACACCGCTTGACGTCCTCCCCGGCTTTGAAAACCGGGGATTCCAGCACCCGGTTTTCAAAGCCGGGTCTGTCGGTTCGCGGTTCACCGGCCCGGGCAACCCCGAAGCCTCCCCGCGCAGACACGGCACGCCCTGCCGTGTTCAAACACGTCCCGCTTGGCTATCGCGGAACACCCCGACTCTACTGAGCCCGACCCACACACCACGAGAAAACACAAAGGTGCTTACTCCCTGCCCTGAAAGAAGGGGTATCTGCCCTAGATGTCCGGTGAGAAGGCTTCCCCGCCGCCGCAGGGCGATGGGTTCCTGCGGTTCGCCACATCGGTACCCTTTGGAACTGTGACCGATGAAGTGACGAACCCAGCCGAGGATCTGCCCGAGCAGATGCGCGTGCGCCGGGAGAAGCTCGACCGCCTCCGCTCAGAGGGCGTCGACCCCTACCCGGTGAATTTCCCGCGCACCGCGACCAACAGCGAGATCCGCCAGAAATATGCCGATCTCGCCGTTGACACCGCGACCGGCGACAAAGTGGGCGTCACGGGGCGCGTGATGCTGTCCAGGACCGGGGGCAAGCTCTGCTTCGCCACGATCCGCGACGGCTCCGGCGACCTCCAGGTCATGATCTCCCTGGACCGGGTGGGCGAGGAGTCCCTGGCCGCCTGGAAGCGCGACGTCGACCTCGGCGACCACGTGGGCATCGAGGGCGAGGTCATCACCTCCCGCAGGGGCGAGCTGTCCATCCTCGCCGATCGCTGGGTGATCACCTCCAAGTGCCTGCGACCGTTGCCGGAGAAGCACGCCGGGCTCACCGACCCCGAGGCGCGGGTCCGCCAGCGCTACGTCGACCTCATCGTCAACGACGAGGCCCGGAAGATGGCCTACACCCGTAGCGCCGTCGTGCGGGCGATGCGCGACTTCTGGCACGGCGAGGGCTACCTCGAGGTCGAGACGCCGATGCTCCAGCCGATCCACGGCGGTGCCACGGCCCGGCCGTTCAAGACCCACATCAACGCCTACAACATGGAGCTCTACCTTCGCATCGCGATCGAGCTCTACCTCAAGCGGCTCGTGGTGGGCGGCATCGAGAAGGTCTTCGAGGTCAGCCGCAACTTCCGCAACGAGGGCGCTGACTCCACCCACAACCCCGAGTTCACGATGCTTGAGGCTTACGGGACGTACCTCGACTACAACGACATGGCAGACCTGACCCAGCGGATGATCCAGAGCGCGGTCGTGGCGGCGCTCGGGCACTCCGTGGTGACCTACCAGGACCAGGAGATCGACCTGGGCCTGGAGGAGTGGCCGCGGATCACCCTTTACGGGGCGGTCTCGGACGCGCTGGGCGAGGAGGTCACGACCGAGACGCCGCTGGAGCGGGTCCGGCAGTACGCGGACAAGCACGAGATCCACTGGGACGCCAAGTGGGGACAGGGCAAGCTCGTCCAGGAAATCTTCGAGGCGCTCGTCGAGCACACGCTCATCCAGCCCACGTTTGTCATGGACTACCCGCTGGAGACCTCCCCGCTGGCCCGCCAGCACCGTGACAACCCGCTCCTCACGGAGAAGTGGGACCTGATCGGCTTCGGCACCGAGCTCGGCACCGCCTTCTCGGAGCTGGTCGACCCGGTCGAGCAGCGCCGCCGTCTTACCGAGCAGTCCCTGCTCGCCGCGGGCGGCGACCCCGAGGCCATGCAGCTTGACGAGGACTTCCTCACCGCCCTGGAATATGCGATGCCGCCCACGGGCGGCATGGGGCTCGGCGTGGATCGCCTTGTCATGGCCTTCACCGGCAAGAACATCCGCGAGACCATCCTGTTCCCGCTGGTCAAGCCGGCGAGCTAGCCCGATGGGCAGCGCTGTTTCATGCGTGGGCCGATTCCCGCCGGTCAAGCCGGCGGGTTGAGGCCGGCGGGCAGCGCTGCCTCCCGCGTAGGCCGATGGACCAAGCCTGAGGGGCGGCGCCGCCTCCCGTCGGTCAGGCCGGCGGGCCGAGCCTGACGGGCAGCGCCGCCAGGCCACGCAGCGTGAGGTTCTCCTTGTACGGCGGCGTCGGATCGACCAGGGTCAGATCCGGCGCCGCCGTCGCGAGGGCGGACAGCGCGACAGACCCCTCCAGCCGGGCCAGCGGCGCTCCCAGGCAGAAGTGGGCCCCCAGGCCGAAGGCCAGGTGACGGACGGGCCCGCGGTCCAGGTCGAGCCTGTCGGGGTCGGAGAACACCTCGGGGTCCCGGTTGGCCGCGCCGAGCAGCGCCATCACCGCCTCTCCCTCGCGGATCGGCGTCCCGCACAACTCCACGTCCTCCAGCGCGAACCTGAGCGTGAGCTGGACGGGTGGGTCGTAACGGAGGAGTTCCTCCACCGCCTTCGCGGTATTTCTCTCGGATCCTTCGCCGCCCTCGTCGAAGCGGTGCAGGGCGCCGTGGCGGAGCAGCGCCAGGGCGCCGTTGCCGATCAGGTTGACCGTGGTCTCGTGCCCGGCCACCAGCAGGAGCACGCACGTGCTCAGCAACTCCTCGGTGGTCAGCTCGTCCGCCGTGACGAGGGCGCTCAGCAGGTCCCCGCCGGGCTCGGCCCGCCGCCTGACCAGCAACTCCCCGAAGTAGGCGTGAAACTCGTCCCGGGCCGCGTCGCGCTCCGCGAGCATCTTCTCGGGCAGCAGGAAGTCCGGGTCGAGCCCGCGCGCCAGCGACTCGCTCCAGCCCTGGAAACGCGCCTGATCCTCCGGCGGCACCCCCAGCATCTCGCTGATCACCCGGACCGGCAGCGGATAGGCCAGCGCGGAGATCAGGTCGACCTCACCGGACATCCCCCCGACCAACTCCTCGGCGATCGCCGAGATCCTCGGCCGGAGCCGTTCGATCATCCGCGCGGTGAAGGCCCTGCTCACCAGGGCGCGCAGACGGGTGTGGTCGGGCGGATCCATGGTGAGGAAGGATCGTGCGCCCCGGTTACGCCCCGGCGGTCCCTCTCCGTGGCCGAAGCGCGGGTCGCGCAGCAGCGCGGCACACGGCGCGTATCCCGTCGCCAGCCACATCCCCGCCGGAGTCCGGAACAGCGGGCCCTGCTCGCGGAGTTCGCGGTAACGCCGGTACGGCGCGCGGAGGAAGTCGGGCGCGAAAGGGTCGAACCCCAGCAGGTCAAGGACGGTCGCGGTGCTCACGGACGGTCTCCGGATCTTATGGGCGCGGTACGCGGAAACCAGGCGGGCGACCGCCGTACGGGAAGTCCGTCGACGGACGGTCAATCGATCGAGCAATTCCGACCGAGCCAGGACGCAGCGTAGAAAGTCCATTTTGGGTGGGCTCTATATGACATAGGACTCCATGCGAGGATCGGCCGCGCCGACTGGCTGCGGGCCGAATGCCGTGGAGAGCGTCCCTTCCTCTTTCCCATCGCAGGGCGATCCCCTCGGTGTTGTCAAGGCGATGAGCCGCATCATTGCCGAGGCATGTCAGGGCGAAGAGTGCCGGGAAATGATCATTTTTCCCGAGAAAAGGCGAGAAAACGGCGTCGGCCGTATGGCCCGCTCCGAAGGCGATCTCATCGGCCGTGGCGTCAGCGAAACCTTGTTCTGCAAGGACTTCGATTGCCGCAGTCAGCGACCGCTTGTGGGTGCCTGCCTTGACTCGGTCGTGACTTGACCACAAAGGCGCCGACATATCATGAGTACTTCATGTAACGAGTACTATGTCAATAGCGGCCAACCTCTCTGGAGAGCGGAACTTGACGACCTTTGAACAAGGCGTTTACCGTTCCTGGCGGACGGTATTGATTTCTGGCGCGTTCACGCCTGGTTACCTATGAGGGGGGAGTGATTCTAGATGGCTTATCCAGAAGTGGATTCACGCCATGGCGACAGCCCCCTGGGCATGGGCGATATCGGTCTCAGCGATGACGATCTCGTTCTGTTGGCAGAGCTCGCCAAGGGCGTCACCGTCGACAGAGTGGGGCGTCGCCTCGACATCAGCGGCCGGACGGTCCGGCGCAGGCTCCGCGGAATCTGCGACCGTATCGGTGTGGCCACGGCGATCGAAGCGGTGGCCTGGGCCGCTCGCCGTCAGTTGATCTAGGCCGCGGCCGATCGTCTCAGCCTGCCGTGTCCCGTCCTGACCGGCTCCGGCAGGCTCCTCGCCCGTTCAGGCTCGTCCGGCCCTCTCCGGGTCCGTTCAAGCCTCCGCCCCGGGCTCTTTCGGGGCGTCACTCGTCCGCGGGCCCTTCGGGGCCCGCGGACGATCCGCTTCAGTCCGCGATCCGCACGCCGCCCGCGAAGGGCCGGTTGTCGATCGTGGAGATGTGGATGACGTCACCGGTCTGGGGGGCGTGGACCATCATGCCCGCGCCGATGTAGATCCCGACATGGTGCAGGTCGTTGTAGAAGAAGACCAGGTCGCCCGGGCGCAGCTCGTCCCTGGAGATGTGCGTGCCCGCGGTCCACTGGTCGCCGGTGTAGTGGGGGAGGCTGATGCCGACCTTCTGGTAGGCCCACATGACCAGCCCGGAACAGTCGAAGGAGTTGGGGCCCTCGGCTCCCCACACGTAGGGCTTGAGCTGCTGGCTGAGCGCCCAGCGGGCGGCCTCGGCGGCCTTGCCGCTGCCCACGACGGGCACGCTGATCTTCACCCGGCTGCCCTGGGTGCTGGCGGCCCGCTGGCGCACCTCGCTGAACAGGTTGCTCTCGACCCTCTTGACCAGCCGCTCGATCTTGGTCCGCTTGCCGGTGATGTCCGCGAGCAGGTCCTTGACCTCGGTGGTCCTGGCCTTGGCGCCGGCCTGTGCCCGCTCGGCGGCCTCGATCGCCCGGCTGACCTGGGCGACCTCCTCGCTCTGCTGCTGCTGGAGGGCGTAGTTGGTGGTGGCCTGGTCGAGGAAGGTGTCGGGGTCGCCCGACTGGGTGAAGGCGAGCTCTGATCCCAGCCCGCCCGTCATGTAGTTGCTCTGCGCGAGGAGGCTGGCCTTGCTGCGCCGGGACTCCAGCTCGGACTCGCTGACGGCGAGGGTCTTCTTGGCGCTCTCGGCGGCGCGCTGCGCCTGCTTCAGCTTGACCCGCTCGCCGTTGTACTGCTCGCTGAGCGTGCCGATCTCGTTGTGCAGCTTCTCGACCTGCTTGGCCAGCTCCTGGAGGTTGGGCTTTGGTTCGGCGGTGGCCGCGATCAGAGGAGTGCCGAGGGTCAGGGAGGCGAATGCCATCCCGATGATCACGATACGGCGGGTGAGTCCACGCGGGGCGTTTCCTCGGCTGCGGGCATGACTGCCCGTGTTCTTTCCTCCACGCTTGCGCGTGCGCTTCACCAACAGGCTCCTCTCCTCGGTCGCCTACCGGGTTAGCTGACGGGTTCGGGCCGGAGGCAGCCCTACCTGGTGCGTTGAAGGCACTTCGGATTCACCCCGGGGGGACGTGGTCGAGAGTGGGTCCCCGGCTCCCCGCGTTTCGGGGATTCGGCGGGTCAGGCTTTTTTACATCACTGACAACGAGCACGGACATTAGTGCACTTGGAGGTTCCTGCTCAACCAGAACTGCAAACTCGGTAGAGGTTTCACAACTGAAATGTCACGGAAAGATCACACGTCTTGATGATCAACATGGGCATTATGCTGCCTTGATGCCCTCTTGGGGCGCACTTGGCGAAAGTCTCCGCAGGTCCGGGACCGCAAAAAAGACGAGAGCCGACGTATCACCGTCAATCCATGCTCAGCGTGATAGATGGATTACCCGGAGTCATCTGATGGTCATGGGGCGCGAGTTAAGGGTGGGCCGTAATTGGAGAGCGCCGAGGACGTACGCTGATCGGTCATGGAGCAGGTTACGGAGCATTTCCCCGTGGCGGCCGTACAGGGCGCCGGAACCGGGGAGCGGCGAGCCGGGTCCGAGAGCGGGAGCGTGGACGCGGAGCGGGAGTCGCGGGGCCGGCGAGGATCCGAGCCGGAGACGGCCGAGATCACCGTACGGCGCGCCCGCACCCCGGACGTGCGCGCCATCCGGCAGCTCGTGGACACCTACGGGGGAGCCGGTCAGCGCCTTCTGAGGAAGGCCACGGTCACCCTCTACGAGGACGTCCAGGAGTTCTGGGTCGCCACCGACGGGACCGGAGCGGTCATCGGCTGCGGGGCGCTTCACGTGCTCTGGGAGGATCTCGCCGAGATCCGCACCGTCGCCGTCGATCCCGCCTGCCGCGGGCTGGGCATCGGCCACAGGATCGTCTCCGCTCTCATTCGCACGGCGGGCGAGCTCGGTCTACGCCGGGTTTTCTGCCTGACCTTCGAGGTTGACTTCTTCGGCCGGCACGGATTCCAGGAGATCCAGGGCACGCCCGTCGCGCCGGAGGTCTACGCGGAGCTTCTCGCCTCCTACGACGAAGGCGTCGCCGAGTTTCTCGATCTTGAGCATGTCAAGCCGAACACCTTGGGAAACACCCGGATGCTTCTGCATCTGACGCGAGAGCCCGGCTTCCGCGCTCTCGATGCTGACGAAGTGGAGAGATGACTGTTGATACCTGTATCGATACCTTGTGCACCAGCAAGCGTGTGAGTCTGACCCATGCCACATGCGCAGTCTTAAGTGAGGTGACGCGGTGAGCACCGGACAGCCGCCGTATCCAGAGGATGATCCCGAGCGCGATCGCACACCCTCGGGGCAGCCGGAATACGGACGGCACAACGAGGATCGAGCCTCCGGCGAATTCGATCCCGACATGACGGTTGTCGGATACAGGTTGGAGGCCTCGCCGCCGGACACCGGACCAGGACAGACCCCGCAGGGCTACGGCCAGCCGGCCGCTCCGCCGACCTACGACCAGCCCGGCGCTTACGGGCAGCAGCCCGGAACCGGCGCCTACGGCCAGCAGCCCGCGTATGGTCAGCAACCCTCCCAAGAACAGTCACCGTACGGCCAGCAGCCTTCTCAGGAGCAGCCCGGCTATGGCGGGCCCTCCCAGCCCGGCTACGGCCAGCAGCCCGGTTACGGGCAACCGCCCGTGACCAGTGCCTACGGTCAGCCGCCCGTGACCGGTGCCTACGGTCAGCCGCCTGCCTACGGCCAGCCTTCTCAGGGCCAGCCCGGTTATGGCCAGCCTGGAACCGGTGCCTACGGTCAGCCCTCCCAGGAGCAGCCCGGTTATGGCGGGCAGCCCTCCCAGCCGGGCTACGGGCAGCAGCCCGGAACCGGTCCCTACGGTCCGCCTTCTCAGAGCCAGCCCGCCTATGGCGGTCAGCCCGGCTACGGCCAGCAGCCCGGCTACGGGCAGCAGCCCGGAACCGGTGCCTATGGTCAGCCACCCGCCTACGGCCAGCCTTCCCAGGGCCAGCCCGCCTATGGCGGTCAGCCCGGTTACGGCCAGCAACCCGGCTACGGGCAGCAGCCCTCCCAGCCCGGATACGGTCAGCCGCCCGCCTATGGCCAGCAGCCCGCCTACGGCCAGCAACCCGGCTACGGGCAGCCCGGAACCGGTCCCTACGGCCAGCAGCCCGGCTACGGCCAGCAGGGTTGGCAGCAGGCTCCCGGCTACGGCCGGCCGGGCTACGGGCCCCAGGGTGCGATGCCCCCGGGTGTCCCCGCTCCGCTCGCGGAGTGGTGGGAGCGTCTGGTGGCCCGCATCATCGACGGGCTGATCTATCTGCTGGTCAGCCTCGCGCTCGCTTCCGTCATCCGTGCGATCTTCGTGACGAATCCGGGCTTCGATATGGAGACGGGCGTCGTGACGGAGGCGGGCGGCGAGTTCCTGGCGGCCCTGCTGACGTCGTTGATCGTGAGCGCGCTGTTCATCGGCTACGAGTTCCTGATGCTTCGCAGGGGCGGTCGGACCCTGGGCAAACTGGCGATGCGCATCAAGGTCGTTCCCCTGGCGGGAGGCTCTCTGGGCCCCGGGGGGCTCGCCACCGATGTGGCCGCCAAGCGGGCCGTAGCCACGTTCGGCCCGGTGCTGCTGACCTGGATCCCCGGCGTGGGGTGGCTCCTCGGCCTCGCCATCTACGTGTACTGGATCCTGGCCTTCGTCTGGCAGTTCGTGGACAAGCCCTACCAGCAGTCCCTGCTGGACAAGGTCGCCACGACGGTGGTCGTCAAGGCCAAGTAGTTCTGGCAGCTCTGAAAATAACGGGGTCGGCGGTTCAACCGTCGGCCCCGATTTCATGGGTGGATGAGAAAACGGAGTTCGATAACGAGGATCGCCACGTGTGATGGAAGCGCAAACTCATTCGCCGCGGCGAGAGGAGCCTTATGGCGCACCCGCCCCGCACGGCGAAAAATCATCGCAGATCGGCCTCGTGGCCGCCTACGGAGTCCTATGCGGTCTCGGTGACTCCGCTCTCGGAAGGGAGCCCCTCCACCGGAGGTGGGCGAAGGCCAAGCCCCGACCGTTTCAAACAGGGGACCATAACAGGGAAGTGATTCCCCTACCGGGTAAACGCTCCCTTCTCTAGGCTCGATGGGAGACCGGTTGCCGGAGGGAGTTCCGGTACCACTCGCCCAATGGTGGGATCGACCGGCCGCTCGCATCCTCGGCGATGCCATCTTCGTGGTACTCCACTGGTTTCTCTCTTTCGTCTTCTGCCCCGTGTTCCGGTCGGCGGGCGAAGGCCTTCTTGCGGATCGGAGCTCGGGCCTCGCGGTGTTGCCGGGGTTGTCTACGGGCCTGAGCGCGTTTGGTGGTTATACGGTTTACGACTATGTCGCCCAGTCGAAGACGGCCGTACGCTTGGTAAGAAAGCGATGAAGATCCGTCTTGTTCCGCACGGTGGCATCGAACTGTGGTGCGCCGCGATGATGAAGCGAGTGGTTCTCTTCCGAGATGTTCTGGTGACCGTGGGTATTCCTGTGAAGAACCTGGCAACGCCGATCCCAGGCTTCGCGGTGAGGTTGTTCGTCCTCTCCGACAAGCCTCCTCAGCAGGGACTTCGTGGCGAGGCGGAGGAGTCCGGCGGCCGGGAACCCCGGACGACATTGGTTTTCCGGACATGATGATGATCACTTGATCACCCGTCCGGATTTTCCCTCGTGGCTTTACACGGTGCAACCGGTAAGGCGGCTGGAGAGAAGCATTAAGGTGGAGAGTGGCCGACGCGGTCGCCCCCGAGACACGCGCCGCTTGCCTGTGGCGCTATGGTCATGTGTGGGCGGATCCAACTGATCGGGCGAGCCACCTGTGCAGCCCGGGAGTCGCCGCCAAATTTCCATGGTCCCCAGAATGCCATCCCGGTCCGGATCGAGGACGAATGTACGACGTATTGTCCGCGTTGATACCCCCAGCGGTCGTCGGTGGAGCCTTCGTCTACGGAGCCTTCAAGCTTCTTCGGAGTGAAGGGGCCGGCCGTCGGTCGGCAAAACAGAGCGATCAGGCTGAGACACAGAACAGCTGATCCACTCGGAGTCTCGGATGCCGGTAAGAATCGCCGGGCTTCCGGAATTGCCGCTCTCCGATTGCGGGTATATGTTTAGCTAGCGAATGAAACAATACTCCGCGAAAGGATTGCGTAGATGGCCAAGCAGATCCAGGAGATTCTCATCGACGACCTCGATGGGGGCGAGGCCAATGAGACTGTCGCCTTCGCGATTGACGGCGCCAGCTACGAGATTGACCTGAGTGAGGTAAACGCGAAGAAGCTCCGCGACTCTCTGTCGGCTTTCGTGCAGAGCGCCCGCCGTTCCGGCGCCCTGGCCACTCGTCGTCGCCGTGCAGGTGGCGCCAGGGCTCTCACGCGAGAGAAGAGCGCCGACATCAGGGCGTGGGCGAAGTCGCACGGCCTTAATGTCAGCGAGCGCGGTCGAATCGCCTCCAAGATCGTCGAGCAGTACGAAGCGGCTCACTAGATCACTCACTAGATCCAGTGAATCATGCGGTTATGGCGGTCACGGTGGGGTCCGGTGGCGGCCATGACCGCATGATGTGTTTGAGTGGTTGATAAACGTCGTTCGCTTGCGGCGTAGCGGGAACATCCCACCCCCCGTAAGTAGTTGGATGGAGGGTGAACGCCCTGCTCTCGGGGAACGTCTTCTGCATAGAGCGGTCGCCGGGTCGGGGCTACCATGCGGGATGACAGGGCTCGGATATCCCGGACCTGCCTGACCGCTCTGTGAGGAGCGACGAGATGTTCGAGAGGTTCACCGACCGCGCACGACGGGTTGTCGTCCTGGCTCAAGAAGAAGCCCGGATGCTCAACCACAACTACATCGGTACGGAGCACATCCTTCTTGGCTTGATCCATGAAGGTGAAGGCGTTGCCGCCAAGGCTCTGGAGAGCCTCGGCATCAGTCTTGAGGGTGTGCGTCAGCAGGTCGAGGAGATCATCGGCCAAGGTCAGTCTGCGCCGTCGGGGCACATTCCGTTCACCCCGCGTGCCAAGAAAGTCCTTGAGCTGTCGCTCCGCGAGGCCTTGCAGCTGGGTCATAACTACATCGGTACCGAGCACATCCTCCTTGGCCTCATCCGTGAGGGCGAAGGGGTGGCCGCGCAGGTGCTGGTGAAGCTTGGCGCCGACCTCAACCGGGTCCGCCAGCAGGTCATCCAGTTGCTCCATGGTTACCAGGGCAAGGAGCCGGCCGCCGCGGGCGGTCCGACCGAGGCCGCACCGTCGACCTCCCTTGTGCTGGACCAGTTCGGCCGCAACCTGACCCAGGCCGCCCGGGAGGGCAAGCTGGATCCGGTGATCGGCCGAGAGAAGGAGATCGAGCGGGTCATGCAGGTCCTGTCCCGCAGGACCAAGAACAACCCCGTTCTGGTGGGCGAGCCGGGCGTCGGCAAGACCGCCGTGGTCGAAGGGCTGTCCCAGAAGATCGTCAAGGGCGAGGTGCCCGAGACGCTCAAGGACAAGCAGCTCTACACCCTGGACCTGGGCGCTCTGGTGGCCGGGTCGCGTTACCGCGGTGACTTCGAGGAGCGGCTGAAGAAGGTCCTCAAGGAGATCCGCACCCGCGGCGACATCATCCTGTTCATCGACGAGCTGCACACGCTCGTCGGCGCGGGTGCCGCCGAGGGCGCGATCGACGCGGCCAGCATTCTGAAGCCGATGCTGGCCCGTGGTGAGCTGCAGACCATCGGTGCCACCACGCTGGACGAATACCGCAAGCACCTGGAGAAGGACGCCGCGCTGGAGCGGCGCTTCCAGCCCATCCAGGTGGCCGAGCCCAGCCTGAGCCACACCATCGAGATCCTCAAGGGACTGCGCGACCGGTACGAGGCGCACCACCGGGTCTCGATCACCGACGGCGCCCTGGTGGCCGCCGCGCAGCTGGCCGACCGCTACATCAGCGACCGGTTCCTGCCGGACAAGGCGATCGACCTGATCGACGAGGCCGGCTCGCGGATGCGGATCCGCAGGATGACCGCGCCGCCGGACCTGCGCGAGTACGACGAGAAGATCGCGAACGTGCGGCGCGACAAGGAGTCCGCGATCGACGCGCAGGACTTCGAGAAGGCCGCCGCGCTGCGCGACCAGGAGAAGCAGCTCCAGCTCAAGCGCGAGCGCCGGGAGAAGGAGTGGAAGGCCGGCGACATGGACGTCGTCGCCGAGGTCACCGAGGAGCTCATCGCCGAGGTCCTCGCCACGGCCACCGGCATCCCGGTCTTCAAGCTCACCGAGGAGGAGTCCCAGCGACTGCTCCGCATGGAAGACGAGCTGCACAAGCGGATCATCGGTCAGGACGACGCCATCAAGGGTCTGTCCCGCTCGATCCGCCGCACCCGCGCCGGGTTGAAGGACCCGCGTCGTCCGGGTGGCTCGTTCATCTTCGCCGGCCCCTCGGGTGTCGGTAAGACCGAGCTGTCCAAGGCGCTGGCGGAGTTCCTGTTCGGCGACGAAGACGCGCTGATCATGCTGGACATGTCGGAGTTCATGGAGAAGCACACCGTCTCCCGTCTGTTCGGCTCCCCTCCGGGTTACGTCGGATACGAAGAGGGCGGTCAGCTGACGGAGAAGGTGCGGCGCAAGCCGTTCTCGGTGGTGCTGTTCGACGAGATCGAGAAGGCACACCCCGACATCTTCAACTCGCTGTTGCAGATCCTGGAGGACGGTCGCCTGACCGACGCCCAGGGTCGGGTGGTGGACTTCAAGAACACCGTCATCATCATGACGACGAACCTCGGCACCCGTGACATCTCCAAGGGTCAGGGGGTCGGCTTCGCCAAGAACAACGACGCCGAGTCCAACTACGACCGGATGAAGTCCAAGGTCCAGGAGGAGCTCAAGCAGCACTTCCGGCCCGAGTTCCTCAACCGTGTCGATGACATCGTGGTCTTCCACCAGCTGACGCCGAAGGAGATCATCAAGATCGTCGATCTGATGCTCGCCATGGTGGACCTGAGGCTGAAGGACCGCGACATGTCGATGGAGCTCACGCCGGAGGCTAAGCAGCTGCTGGCCGACCGTGGGTACGACCCGGTGATGGGCGCCCGTCCTCTGCGCCGCACGATCCAGCGCGAGCTGGAGGACAACCTGTCGGAGAAGATCCTGTACGGCGAGCTCCGTCCCGGCCAGGTCGTGAAGATCGCGGTCGAGGGCGAGGGCGAGAACGCGAAGTTCACCTTCGTCGGTGAGTCCGCGCCGGTCGCCCAGGTTCCTGACTCGGCAGCCGCCATTGCGGAGCCGATCCAGAACTAGGACCGACCCGCTCCAAACAGGTAAAGGCAGACCCCGTCGTAGGGAGATCTACGGCGGGGTCTGCTTATTTGTTACTAAAGGAGGTATCTCGCCACCACGGGTAGTACTACACTCTGTAGAGCGAGTTCGGCCAAGTTTTGCCCACGTGAGCCACAAATGTGCTCATCGCGGTGAGATCGGCGACGGAGTCCGCCCAGCGACGTACCGAAGGATCATCTCCCAGAGTGACGCGGAGATCGGTGCCCGCCCGGGATGCTTCAGCGAGCCGGGTCGAATTCCCGGCAGGGAGGCCTCTGGCCCACGGCGTCGGCACTGTCGGCGCGGGGTGATCGGGGCCGCTTACACGGAGTACGGCCTTGGAGGCACTGGATGCGTATGCGGCACGAGGACGGGACGCTCGTTCACCTGTCCTACAACGCGGGCGTCCACCCCGCCGAGGATCTGGAGAACCTGATCGCGCACCTGACGCGATACGCCGTACCGGTGCGCAAGCGCCTGGGCGTGGAGCGGATGGGCGTCGGACTCTGGCTCTCCCCGAGTGTGGCCGACCACCTCACGGCCGACCGGATCGAGCTGGTGCGCCTGCGCCGCTCCCTTGAGGAGCGCGGCCTGGAGGTCGTCAGCCTCAACGGCACCGGCGGCCGCAACCAGGATGCTCCCGGCCCCGACTGGGCGAAGCCCGAGCGTTACCGCTACACGATGGCGCTGGCCAGGATCCTGGCCTTCCTGCTGCCGGAGGACGTCCGTTTCGGGAGCATCTCCACCATCCCCATCGGCTGGCGCCGCGACTGGCCGGCCGACCTGCACGCGATCGCCTCGCGCCGCCTGGAGCGCCTCGCCCGGGAGCTGCGCGGTCTCTACAGCGTCACCGGCAAGACGATCAGGGTCGGCTTCGAGCCGTGGCCCGGCTGCGTGCTGGAGACCACCAAGCAGGCACTGGACCGCGTCGGCGGCATCGACTCCGAGCACCTCGGGGTCTGCCTGGACGCCTGCTACCTCGCAGGAGGCGCTGAGGAGGCCGGAGCCGCCCTGCGCGGCATGGCGGCTGTCGGAGCCCCGGTGGTCAAGCTCGGCCACGTTCACAACCACATGGCGGCCTCGTGCAGGGAGCTCCCGAGCACCCGCTCGGTCATGGAGGACACCCTCACCGCGATGCTCTCCGGCGCGGTGAACGGCACCGCCCACATCGAGGTCGAGGCCCATGACCTGACCGTGCCCCTGCGGGCCAAGGGGCCCGGCGCGCTGGTCAACATGATCGCCGAAGAGCTCGACTGGGCCCGCACCAACCTCACCTCGCTCGGCCTGCGCCTCGCCGCCTGACCGTTCCTCCCGGCCGGTCATGCCGATCGACCGGGATGACGGCCTCCCACTGTCTTCCCGGTCGCGCCGATCAACAGGGAGGACGGCGGCACCCACCGGTCGGGCAGCCGGATAAATCAACAGGGAAGACGGCCGCATCCACCGGCCGCGCCGGTC
>NZ_FZOD01000020.1 GCF_900188345.1 Streptosporangium subroseum
GCGTTGATCGGAGCGGTGATCGGCGCGACGATCTGGTTGCCGCCCAGGATCGAGTGGTCACCGCTCGTACGGTTACCACCGGCCCCACCACCACCATCGCCGCCGACGGAGGCGCCGCCCTCGGAGGAGGCCTTCGCACCTCCGAGCACGCCGACGGCGTTGCCGCTGATGTCGATCGGCAGCTTGATCGGTGCCTTGACCTGGTTGCCGCCGCCGATCGAGTGGTCGCCGATGGTGTCGGCGAAGGCCGTACCGCTGCCCATGGCCATGACACCCAGCGCGAGCAGTGCCGCGGGGGCTGTGCCCTTAACCCACGTACGCATGATTGAAGCTCCTAGCGTTTTTTTGGGGGGACCTGACATCCCGTGACGGCATGCGAAGCCATACGAGGTCCTGACGAGCCCGCACAGCGGAAGCTCCGGGACCGTCACGGCGAATGGGGATTGCCTGCTTGTCGTCCTGCTTGTCACTCGCCGACGGAGCGGCTCCCCTGGGGTCGGGGATTGAGGCACGCTCCGTGAGCTTCGGGGTCATCCCGAAAGGGCGAGACCGGTCTGCGAGACCGGGATCAGTCAGGAGAGAAGGAAGGATCGTCCGCCGCTGTGCGGACGACAGGGGGGAGCACGCACGCCAGAGGGGCGCGCTGTGGCATCAGTCGCGGGTCGTAGACGAACCTCGCGACATCCCCCAGACCCGGTCCTGAGAGGCCGGATCCGCCACTGGTCTGGGGCACGAATCCCTTCGAGCCAGAACCGTGGTCAACGGTGGCGGGGGCCGGAGATCCCGGCTTCGACTGGCTGGTGAGCCCGTCCACACCTCGCCCCGCCATGGCTTCGGCGGTGTCGGTCGCCGAAAGGATGCCGCTGCCCGTGGGGAAATCATCGGCCTGGAGGGCCGATCCGGAAGCGGCTGTGTCGAGGGTGCCGGAGCGCGCTGCCCCTGCCTCCGCGGTGGTGTTCGCGGCCGCCGGAGCGGCGCCGAGGAGCCCGAAGACGATCGCGAGCAGCCATCCGGCGGCCAGAAGACCGCCGATCGCGGAGACTCGCCCGACGATCTGCCGAGTGCCGGCCGCGAACCGCGCCATCCGGTCACTCCGGGCAGAGATCGTCTCATCGACGGGAACGGTCACGGGCACGCGCCGGGCAGCGGGCGAGGACGCCCTCCACTGCCCCTGCGGCGTGCGTGCCACGTGACCTCCCAAAGCTCCTGATCGGGCCCGCTTGAGCACGAGCCATGCCTCAACGGAGAGTTACGTTAGCACTACGACGAGTCAGCACAATGAGTTTCCAGAAAACGTCAGCTTCCGTCCAGGAAGCGGTCAAGGACTCGCACTCCAAAGCGCAGCGAATCCACCGGCACCCGCTCATCTACCCCATGGAACATGCCCGAGAAGTCCAAGCCCGCCGGCAGCCTCAGCGGCGAGAACCCAAACCCGCGCATACCCAGCCTGCTGAACGCCTTCAGGTCCGTGCCCCCCGACAGCGTGTACGGCACGGCCAGCGCACCCGGGTCCTCGGCGAGCAGCGCGTCGGTCATCGACCGCACCAGTGCCCCGTCGAACCCGGTCTCGATGGCGATGTCGTGATAGACGAACTCTCTGCTCACGTTGGGACCGAGCAGCTCGTCGATGGTCGCGAAGAACTCCTCCTCGTATCCCGGCAGGAAGCGGCCGTCCACGTGCGCGGTCGCGCTCTGCGGGATCACATTGGCCTTGTATCCGCCGTCCAGCATGGTGGGGTTGGCGGTGTTGCGCAGCGTGGCGCCGATCATCCGGGCCAGCGGGCCGAGCTTGGCCACGGTCGCCTCGGCGTCGTCCAGGTCGAGCTCCAGCTCCAGCGCCCCGGAGATCTCCGTGAGGAAGGTCGTGACCGTCTGCGTGAGCCGCATCGGCCATTCGTAGCGCCCGATGCGGCCGACCGCCTCCGCCAGTTCGGTGATGGCGTTCTCGCTGTTGAGCATCGACCCGTGCCCGGCCCGGCCCTTGGCCGTCAGACGCATCCAGGCGATGCCCTTCTCGGCCGCCTGGATGAGATAGAGCCTGCGCGCGTCGTCGAGGGAGACGCTGAACCCGCCGACCTCGCTGATCGCCTCGGTGCACCCCTCGAACAGGTCCGCGTGCTTGTCCGCCAGCCACTGCGCGCCGTACGTGCCTCCGGCCTCCTCGTCGGCGGTGAACGCCAGCACGACGTCCCGCGGCGGACGGCGGCCCTCGCTGAGCCGCTGCCGGACGACCGCGAGCATCATCGCGTCCATGTTCTTCATGTCGACCGCGCCGCGTCCCCAGACGCAGTCGTCGGCGATCTCCCCGCTGAGCGGGTGGTGGGTCCAGTCGTCGGGGTTGAAGGGAACGACGTCCAGATGTCCGTGAAGGAGAAGCGCGTCGCGGGAGGAGTCCTCCCCCGCGATGCGGGCGATCACGTTGGCCCTGCCCCTGTCCGACTCGAGGATCTGCGGCTCCAGTCCTACCTCGGCCAGCTTTTCCGCCACATACTCGGCGGCGGCCCGCTCACCGGGGCCGGCGTTGTCGCCCGCGTTGGTCGAATCGATCCGGATCAGGTCGCGGCACAGCTCGACGACCTCGTCCTCACCATTGAGTACGGTCATGTCGACTCCTTCTTTCGGTGCGGCTTATGCCCTCCATCCTGCCGCCGGGAAGCCCTTTCCCACAGCCCTCCGGGAGCTGATCGCTTACCGATATGACGCGGGCTCAAGAGTTTGCTAACCTAAGGTCCGCCGACGAGGGATGACGGTCCTTCGTGCAGGCACCACGTCCGGGTGGCGGAATAGGCAGACGCGCTAGCTTGAGGTGCTAGTGCCCTTTACGGGGCATGGGGGTTCAAGTCCCCCCTCGGACACACCGTATGTATGAGGTCCTGGTCACTCACAAAGTGGCCAGGATTTTTCTTTTCCGGTTCATGGACAGGGCTCGTTCGGTGAGCCGTTCCCAGACGGGACCATGCCTCACGCCCACCAGTCGGGGTCGCCCGCATCGTTCACGGCGGCACCTGGCCACCGCCCGGAAGATCGACGCACGCGTGGACCTCATCGTCGGGCCGTCCGAGAGATATCAAAATCGGGGCGACCCCAAGCACGGCCGGTTGCGCAAGACGGTGTGAAGCCCGGAGGCAGGGCGCGCGCCGTCGCGGGTAGAGGAGACGTCAGGAGATGGTGAGCGTGCCGTTCGCGTTACGGACGCACGTGACGATCGTGCGGGGCGCGGCGGTGAGGGCGCCGGTCAGGCACTGTCCGAGGACGGTATGGCCCGCGGCGTTGGGGTGCCACGCCTCCTGGCAGGTCTGGAAGTAGGTGACGCAGGTGTTCGCCACCCGCTGGACACCGATCTTGTCCCAGCCGGACAGGCTGGTGACGTACGTGCCGGTCGGCCCGTCCTGCACCCGGACCGGCGTGGCGAGCGCGCCCGTCGGGCTGCCGGGGTTCTCGCAGAGCCGGGCCCCGTCGAAGGCCTTCTGGACGTCCAGCACGCGCAGGTCGGCCGTCGGACGCTCGGCCGCCAGCGTGGTGTAGGCGTTCTTGACCAGGGAGCCGAGGTTCTGGGAGAACACGTGCCCAGGGGCGAGGCTCGCGCGGTGGATCGGGCAGCCGGCGGCGTACCGCTCGGCGCCGAGGGCGCGGAACTTGTCGCGGGTGGCCTGTGCCGTCCCGGAGGCGTCGACGACGGGCTGGTAGTCCCCCGCGCCCTCCCCGCTGACGAAGCTGTCGCCGAGCGCCACGGCGGCGGTGGGCAGGGCCGCCTGCACCGCTCCGCCCTGGACGACTTGGATGCCGGCCGCGCCCATCAGGAGCGCGGCCATCGCGGCCGCCCGCCGGAGAATCCTCATAACCGCCCCATTTCATACTAAATAAGTATGAAATAACGGATATCTGGATCACAACATGTCGCGCCAATGGCGTCAAGATCTCCACAGGACCCGGCCGCCTCACCTAAGAGATCGCGTATCACCCTGATCGTCAAGCATGCGTTTGCTCGTGCGGATCGAGCTTTTGACGACGGATGGGCGGCGCATGCGAACCGCGGCCACTCGCGTCCGGCCCCGGTGAACGTTCCGGCGGCCTGCCGCTTCTCGGTGTCGCGTCATCGGAGTTTCGACCAACGGCACTGGACTTTCGCCCGAGAACGACGAAAGTCCAACGGATTCGACCGTAACATCTGGACAATCCGTACGTAACATTTTAGGATCGCGCCAGAACATGCCGCACAATTGGCGAAAGTTCAGGAGGTGCAGCGATTTGCGACTGCAATGCCGCACTTTTCGCCTCCTGAGCGACGAGGCTCACCGTCCGAGGCCGAGGTCGGCGGCCGGCTCGAATCGCCGCGCGTGCGCGCGCGGCCGTCGAGCCGGAGCCGGAGCGGCTGGGAGCGAACCACCTCACCCGTACTGCGGCCCGGACAGGCGCACGGGTCGTACCGATCACCAGGTTTCCATGACCCCGGCTCACCCCGCATTCGTCCCGCCACACCTGATCACGCAGTTCCACCGACCGCGACCCCGCACCGTGGTCGGCGATCGACCGGTCCCCACCACCCCCCCTCGAACAGCCTGGAGGTCGTCATGCGACTGCTGATCCGTCCCGCCGCGATCTGCTGACGGCCCGCGCGGCGCCAGGTGGCGCCGCGCCGCCGACACAAGTGGGATAGCCGGGTCGGCGAGGGCGGACGCCGACCGCTCCGCCGACCCGGCCCCGCTCGCCACCCGCCGTCGGAGACCGGTGGGCGCCGACGGCACCGGCGCTCACCGGTTACCGGCCTCCTTCCGGCCGGTGAGTGGAGCGACCCCGTCTCCCATCGCCATGGTCACCTTTGACGACCGGCGACGGTCACCTTCGTGATGCCCTCCAACGCGTCCGCCCGCGGCCGCTTGACGGGTTGTCCCGACCCCGCGGCGCTCGAAGGCGAAATGACTCACAACCCCTGACAGAGAACTGTTGACTGTTCTACCCATGGCGGTCACAGTTTGTCCGAACGACGTCGCTGACGGATTCCCTCATCTGTCCGCGTCGTTGGCGTGATCGGCGCACGCCTGTATGGACTCGTACTACAGGAAGCGAGCAGCACCGATCATGTTACGAAAACTAGTCTCATGCGCCGCCGTACTGGCGGTCGCCCTCAGTCTGGCGCCTCCAGCACAGGCCGCACCGAACACCGCGTCGAAGACCGCATCGAAAGCCGCGTCGAAGACCGCGGCGCTCGCGGCGCCCGGCTACACCCAGGTGACGCTGGCCAAGGGCGCGGCGGAGACCGGCGAGCCGATGGGCCTGACCGTCCTGCCCAACCGGGGCGTGCTGCACACCTCGCGTGACGGCGTGATCCGCTACACCGACGCGCTGGGCAACACCAAGGTGGCGCTCACCATCCCGGTGTACACGCACGACGAGGAGGGCCTGCAGAGCATCAAGGCCGACCCGAACTTCGCGTCGAACAGGTGGGTGTACGTCTACTACGCGCCGCCGCTGTCCACTCCGGGCGGTGACGCGCCGGCCTCGGGGACGGCGGCCCAGTTCGCCCCGTTCAACGGGGTGAACCGGCTGGCCCGATACACGGTCAACGCGGACAACACCCTCAACGCGGCCTCCGCGGTCACCGTCCTTGACGTCCCCACCAGCCGCGGCATGTGCTGCCACGTCGGCGGCGACATCGACTTCGACGCGGCCGGCAACCTCTACCTCTCCACCGGCGACGACACGAACCCGTTCGACTCCAGCGGCTACACGCCGATCGACGAGCGGACCGACCGCAACCCGGCCTTCGACGCGCAGCGCACCGCCGGCAACAGCAACGACCTGCGGGGCAAGGTGCTGCGGATCAAGCCGAGCGCGGGCGGCGGCTACACCGTCCCGGCGGGCAACATGTTCGCGCCCGGCACCGCGAACACCCGGCCCGAGATCTACGCGATGGGCTTCCGCAACCCGTTCCGGATGAACGTGGACAAGGCCACCGGCACGGTCTACCTGGGTGACTACGGGCCGGACTCGGGCACCGCCAGCGCCACCCGTGGCCCGGCGGCGTCGGTCTCGTTCGAGCGCATCACCCAGCCCGGCAACTACGGCTGGCCGTACTGCTCGCAGTTCAACGTGCCCTACATCGACTTCACCTTCCCGTCCGGCCCCTCGGGCTCCGCGTTCAACTGCGCCGGCGGACCGGTGAACAACTCGCGCAACAACACCGGCATCACCCAGCTCCCGGCCTCGCGCGCGGCCTGGCTGCCGTACGGAGTCGGCCAGGACCGGTCGGAGCTGTGCTGCGGAAGCTGGTCGCCGATGGGCGCCCCGGTCTACAACTACGACGCCGGGCTCGTCTCGGACGTGAAGTTCCCGGCGTCGATGAACGGCAAGGTGTTCATCAGCGAGTTCGGCCGGCGGTGGATCAAGACGGTCACCGTGGCGTCCGGCGGCGGGGTGGGCGCGATCGAGCCCTTCCCGACCTGGACCGGAACCCAGGTGATGGACACGGAGTTCGGGCCGGACGGCGCGCTGTACGTGCTCGACTACGGCACCGGCTGGTTCGGTGGCGACGCCAACTCGGCCGTGTACAGGATCGAGTACAACTCGGGCACCGGCCAGGCCCCGATCGCGGCGATCAACGCCACCCCGAAGGCCGGCAACGCGCCGCTCGCCGTGCAGTTCAGCTCGGCCGGGACCACCGACCCGGACGGCGACCCGATCACTTACGCGTGGGACTTCACGACAAACGGCAGCACCGACTCGACCGCGGCCAACCCGACGTTCACCTACTCGGCCAACGGCACGTACACGGCGACGTTGACGGTGAGCGACAACACCGGTCGCAGCGCCACGGCGAGCATCACCATCAGCGTCGGGCAACCGACGGTCACCCTCAGCCTGCCGCTCAACGGGCGGGTGTTCAACTTCGGCGACGCGGTCCCGTTCCAGATCAGCGTCACCGATCCGAACTCCCCGACCGTCGACTGCAGCCGGGTGAAGATCAACTACATCCTCGGTCACGACAGCCACGGCCACCAGATGACCAGCGCGACCGGCTGCTCGGGCACCATCCAGACCCCCGTGGACGGTGAGCACGACGCCAACGCGAACATCTTCGGCGTCTTCGACGCGGAGTACACCCCGGTCGGCTCGACCACGGCCGTCCACGCGCCGCAGGCCGTCCTGCAGCCGCGGACCCGCCAGGCCGAGCACTTCAGCGCCCAGCAGGGCGTGCAGGTCGTGGCGAAGCCGTCGGCCGCCGGCGGCAACGCGATCGGGTACGTCGAGAACGGGGACTGGATCTCGTTCACGCCGTACAACCTGACCGGGGTCACGTCGTTCACGGCCAGGGTCGCGTCGGCCGGCGCCGGTGGCACGCTCACCCTGCGGGCCGGTTCGGCGACCGGGACGGTGATCGGCACGGCCACGGTCGCGCCGACCGGCGGCTGGGAGACCTGGGCCAACGTCACCGGCACCGTGACACCGCCGTCGGGGACGACGAACCTGTTCCTGGTCTTCACCGGTGGCGCGGGCTCGCTGTTCGACATCGACTCCTTCACGTTCGCCAGCGGCGGCACACCGCCGACGTCGACGAACCTCGCGCTGAACAAGCCGGCGACGGCGTCCAGCGTGGAGGCGGCCGCCTACCCGGCCTCGGCCGCGGTGGACGCGTCGGCGACGACCCGGTGGGCCAGCGCCTTCTCCGACCCGCAGTGGATCCAGGTGGACCTGGGCGCCACGTACACAATCAACCGGGTGCGCCTGGTGTGGGAGGCGGCCTACGGGTCGGCGTACCAGATCCAGACCTCGCCCAACGGCACGACCTGGACCACCGCCCGGTCGGTGACCGGCGGCAACGGCGGTGAGGACGACAACACCGGCCTGAGCAACTCCGCCCGGTACGTGCGCATCTACGGCACCACCCGGGCCACGGCGTGGGGCTACTCCCTGTTCGGTTTCGAGGTCTACGGAAGCTGATCACCACGGCGGACCCGGTCCGCCCTGTTAAGTAGCACCGCCGCGGGGCGTCCGAACGATGGACGTCCCGCGGCGTCGCTCATCGCCCGGGCTCCGCGGGATCCCCGGCGATCGAAGCCGCGACGATCGTGCCGTCCACCGACAGAGGAGCGCTGGATCGGCCAGGGCGCAGCTCGCAGCCGTGACCGGGCAGTCGCCAGGCCTGGACGAGGGTCTCCACTTCCGTTCAGGACACCAGCTCGATCCAGTCGCCGTGATCGGCGCCGCGCAGGAGGCCGGAGAGTCCGGCGTCGTCGAAGGCCCGGTCGATCTCGGTACGACCCTCGGTGAAATGGGCCCATCCGTCGTAGTGCGCGGGAATGACGATGGGCGCACCCAGCACGGCCGCGACCGCACCGGCGCGCTCGCTGGTGAGCGTGAGATGCCTGCCCCCCTGCCTCACGGGCACGGCGGCCGCCCCGACGAAGAGCACGGCCACGTCGATGGGGCCCACACGCCGGGCGATCTCGGCGACCGTGCCGACCGACGCGTTGTCTCCGCTGACATAAACGGTGGGGAGGCCCTGGCCCGACAGGACGAACCCGGTGACCTCGCAGGTCACGTGACCGTCCTCGTCCCGGTCGCCGTCCTCCGGGCCGTGTACGGCAGGCACGGCACGAATCTCCAGGGACCCGCCCCCGTCCGCCCGGGGGAGCTCATGGGTGGTCCAGGAGGCGAGCCCGACGGCGGGCGGGCCCAGCCGCCGCGCGGTCACCGGTCCGGTCAGCAGCACCGGCGCGGCCAGCGCGAACGCCCGACCGCTTTCGTCGAGGTTGTCCGGGTGGAGATCATGGCTGACCAGCACCGCGTCGACGGCGCCGACCTCCGCCTCGGAAGCCGCGGGACCGGCGAGCTTGATCAGGGGTGTCTTGGGGCCCGGGGCGTCGAAGGTGGGGTCGGCGACGATCCTCAGGCCGCCGATGTCGATCACCGTCGTCGGTCCTCCGAGCACGGTGATCGCGCACTTCTGTCGCGCGGGCCCGATGCGATATGTCATGAAACTCCTTCTGGACAGACCAGTCTCTTAACGACGTTTGTCATATGAGGTCTATGCCCCCACCGCCGCCAAGTCGATCAACCTGGCGGACGCGGGTGCAGGGAGGCCGGGCGGTCGGCTCGCTCGAATCCGGCCGCAGCTTCGGCTACCTCGACCACCTCGGTCCCCTCACCGTCGTCATCGTGTGGTCGTACGGAAGATCGGCCAGCAGATCTCGGTCAGCAGTTCGCCGTGCGGGTCGTCCTCCGGTGCGAGGTAGTTCTCACGGACCGGTCCGTCGACGCTGAGCAGCCGTTCGGCGACGTAGCTGCCGAGTGCGCCGTAGGTACGGTCGACATCGGCGTGCGTGCCGCGATGAACGGTCACGGCGAGCTCGGCCTCCGGGATCTCCACGATCATTACGCGGCCCGTCGCGCCCGACGTGGCCGAACTCGGGATGAACACGGTCGCCTCGCCGATCTCGTCGCCGAACAGTTCGGGCGCGTACAGGCCGCCCGCCGGTCCCGACGGCGTGTGCCGGCCGGCGTTCAGCGCGGATCGGATTTCGCGCAGCGCCCCCCGGTACCAGTCCCCGAAATCGGGAGTCGCCACCGTCGCGGTGATCGCCCACGCCCGCGTCGCCGGCACCGAACGGAACTCGACCCCGATGGGGCGGCCGGTGGGTTCGAGCAGCTCGCGCAGTGACCCCACGGCTTCGCGGGTCTCCCGCAGGTGCGTCTCCATGCGCCGCAGGTGAGCACCGATGATCTGGTTACGCCGGTCGACGTCGTCGGTGGCCAGCACCGCTCTGATGTCGGGCACCGACATGCCCAGCGTGCGGAAGCGCCGGATGATCTGCGCGGTCCGCAACTGGCTCGTGTCGTAGTGCCGGTAACCGTTGAAGGCGTCGATATGGGCCGGCTCCAGCAGCCCCAGCTCGTGGTAGTGCCGCAACGCCTTCTTGCTCAACTGGGACATCACCGAGAACTCGCCAATGGTCAGCTGCGCCGGCATCTCCTTCTCCCTCGATCGCCGGCCGAACGGGCCGGGACTGCGGTATCCGGCCTCGTCCGTGATCTTCCAGTCGCGCGGCGACGCCCACTCGGAAAGTCCGCCGGATGTCATCCGACGATACGCAGGGCGGCGACCAGCCCCCCGCGCAGGGTGAAGTCGAAGGTGAGATCCACCAGGCCGCCGGGGAAGTTCCCCTCGACACGCACCATCACCCGGTGGCGCTCCTCCGTCACCGGCTGGTCGCCGGTGACCGTGGTCGTATACGTCCACGTGCTGAGTCCGTGCTCACGCCATTGGAAGATCTCCTCTCGGCCGACGTAGGTCCTGCCCTCGTCCTCGACGGTGCCGTCGACGGTGAAGCAGTCGGCGGCCATGCGCGAGTCATGCGTATCGGACGCGTGCAGATAGCGGGTGATGACTTCGGGGACGGTGTCCGTGGTGGTCATGGTGATCTCCTCGACGGGGCCGGGATGCGGGGCGGTCGTCTCACTGAGGTGGGCGGCGTCATGCCGCATCGCTCGAAGCCGAGGTTTGACCTTCCCCTAGCGGCAAGGTCAAGCCTTCCGGTGACGGGCGTGCACGAGATGTGCCAACCGGAACCGTCGCGAAGGGAGTGGAAAAGCCATGAGCAAGGACCTGATGGGCAAGAAGGCGCTTGTCACCGGAGGCACGAAGGGCATCGGCGAGGCGATCGTCGAGCGGCTGGCCGCCGCCGGGGCGCGCGTCGTCACCACGGCCCGGTCGATGCCGTACGGCGGCATCCCGGACCATGTGGAACGGTTCGTCGCCGCGGACCTGAGCACTCAGGCCGGGACCGACTCCGTCGCGGAGGCGACGCTGGAGACACTGGGTGGCATCGACATCGTCGTGCACAACGCCGGCAGAACGGATGCGACGGCCGGCGTCGCGACCTCGTTCGACGAGGAGGACTGGCAGCGGGCGCTGGCGCTGAACCTGCTCGCGCCGGTGCGGCTGGATCGCCGGCTGGTGCCCGTCATGAGCGGGCAGGGCTCGGGGTCGGTGGTCCATGTCACGTCGATCGCGCGGACCCTGCCCCGGAGCGCGCCGATGCCGTACGCCGCGGCGAAGGCGGCGCTGAACAACTACAGCAAGGGCCTGGCCGCCGAGACTGCTCCGGCCGGTGTTCGCGTCAACCGGGTGCTGCCGGGTTTCATCGAGACCACGGGCGTCGAGCATCTGCTGGACGACACCGCCGCGGCCATGGGAACCGACCGGAACGGAGCCCGGCAGGCGATCATGGCTGCGCTCGGCGGTATTCCGATGGGCCGTACCGGGCGGCCGGCGGAGGTCGCGGAGCTGATCGCCTTCCTCGTCTCCGACCGCGCGAGCTGGATCACCGGCGCCGAGTACGTCATCGACGGCGGCACCGTACCCACGGTCTGAATCCGGCCCGATGCGAGCTTGAGATCGGCGGCCCGCGGCGCAGAGGTGGAGCGATCTTCTGGGGTAAATAAGGTGAGATCATCGGGAGTTTTCGATAGTTTCGCCTCGTCGGCCCCCAACGGATTGGATCAATCGTGGCGACGAAGCTCAACCAGATCCTCGCTGTGGAGAAGGGCGTCAAGTCCGACACCCAGCGCAAGGTGACCGACGCCTATCACGTGATCCAGAAGCTCCCCTTGCTGTCGGGTCTCTCCCGTACGTACCAGCCCATCGACGACGAGGGCGAGAGCCTGCCCCCGGAGTCCACCCGGGTACAGGTCAAGGCCGACGACGTTCTCCGTGACGTCGGCAAGACGCTGACCCGCCTGTTCGACGTGACCGCGACGAAGGACTGGACGAACACCGTCGCCCGCGCCGACGTCGTCGTGGACGGGCGCACGCTTCTTGAGGACGTGCCGGTCACCTACCTGCTCTTCCTGGAGAAGCAGCTCACCGACATCCACACGATGATCTCGAAGCTGCCCACCCTGGACCCGTCGGAGACGTGGACGCTGGACGCCTCCACCGACTCCTACCGGACCGAGCCGGTCAAGACGACCCGGACCAAGAAGGTTCTGCGCAACCACGTCAAGGCCGAGGCGACGGAGAAGCACCCCGCCCAGGTCGACGTGTACACCGAGGACATCGTCGTCGGCTACTGGACCAAGGTCGCGTTCTCCGGCGCGATGCCCGCCGCCCAGGTCCGCGCGCTGATCGAGCGGGTCACGAAGCTGCAGGACGCCGTGAAGTTCGCCCGCGAGGAGGCGAACGTCACCGACGTCACGGACCGCAAGGTCGGCGACGCCATTTTCGGCTACCTCTTCGGGTAGCCCCACGGACCCCCTCGCCTCGTGCGAGGGTGCGCTAGGAGCGCAGGCTGAAACTGAAGCTGAAACTGAAGAACGGCCCAAGCGGAGGTTCGAATCCTCCCCCCGGCACGACAAGGTGAGGAGCAAACGGTGAGGCGAGGGAACAGCGACGACTGCGCCTCACCTGATTCGCGCCTGTTGTCCCGCAACAGCGACACACCCCTGCCGGGGTAGCCCAAATGGTAGAGGCAGCCGATCAACCTCAGGCTCTCGCTCCAGACTCAGTATTTACCGTCGAGTGCCAGATCAACCGAGAGTGGACGGAGATTGCTGAGATGCCGGTTCGAATCCGGCTCGGGGCTCCACCTGCCCCGATGGCTTAATGGTAGAGCGCACATCGTCAGGACTGATCCACCTCTTAAACGCGGCTGGCACCGCAATATGGCGGTACTTCCAGACCCCGGGGCTAGGGTAAGCCCCGGGGTCGCTCCTTTTCCCGGCCCTCGAATCACCGGCACTCGAAACGTGCTCCGCGGCGGAGTCCGGTCGACGAGAATCCGGATGGCCGCCCGGGATTTTCCGAGCGGCCGACCAGGCGGATCAGTGATGTCTAGGCGCGCCGGTGGGGTGTCACCACGCGGACGGCGCCGGCGGTGCGACGACCGGCGGGCGGTCGTCGCAGGTGATGGTGTTCGGCAGCTCCCACGGGGCGAGCCAGGGGCCGGTGGTGCCGCCCCCGTCGTTGCCGCCGAGGTCCGTCAGCGAGAACTCCGAACCGGTGGGCGGGAAGTTGAACGACCCGCAGTTGTTGACGCCGACCGCGCCGACGTTGCGGGCGTCCACGTTCTCGAAGGAGGCGGACCCCTTCACACGGGCGCTGACCACCGAGGTGCCCGTGCCGTCGACCTTGGTGTCCTTGAAGTGGACGTTCGTGATCGAGTACAGGTCCTTCACCGGCCAGTCGCTGACCAGCATGATCGCGTTGTAGGTGCTGTCGAGGAAGTTGTTCCCGACCACCTGGATGTCCGCGTCGATGTTCTTCTCGAGCGCGTAGAACCAGATGGCTCCCAGGCCGATGTTCCAGTTCAGCTCGTACGTACCGGCCCTGGCGGTGGTGTTGTTCTTGATCCACAGGTGGCCGGTGAACGCCTCGGCTCCGAAGCGGGACCCGACGTGGATGCCGCTGCCCTCCCGGATCGGGTCGGCGACGAGGTTGTTCGAGACGGTGTTGTCCGTACCGCCGTAGATGGCGATGCCGTTCGCGAGCGTCGGCGTCTGCACGGTGTTGTGGTCGAACGTGTTGCCGGTGTTGGCGGTCTTCTCGGCCCACATGGCGAGGCCGTCGTCACCCGTGTTGCGGATGAAGTTGTTCGACACGACCGAGTTCGTGACGCCGGTGTGGAAGTTGATGGCGTCGGCGATCTGGTCGACGATGACGTTGTTGGTGATCCGCAGGTTCGTCATCGGTCCGTCGAACCACATGCCCACCTTGGTGTGGCGGATGTGGAGGCCGTCGATGGTCGAGTTGCTCATCGCCCCGCCGATGCCGTTCACCTGGTCGGTGTCGATGCGCTCGCGGACGTCACCCTCGATCGCGAAACCGGACAGGTGGACATCCTTGCTTCCACCGGCCGCCGCGTCCTTGCCGTAGAAGCCGACGCCGGTGTGCACCGAGCCGTCGGGGGCCGGGGTGCTGAGGGCGACCTCGCGACCCTTGATGATCGTGTACCAGCTGCCGGCGCCCTCGATCGTCACGTTGTCGACGATGATGTGGCGGTTCACCTGGTAGGTGCCCGGCGGGATGTAGACCTTGAGGTGGCTGCGCTTCGCGAAGGCGATCGCCTTGTCGAGCGCGTCGGCGGAGTCGCGCCGGCCGGACGGGTCGGCGCCGAACGCCAGCACGTTCGCCGCGAGGAGCCTGACGTGCGGCGCGCCGACGAGCTCCGAGTCGAGCAGGTCGATGACGGTCGAGGCGGTGTTGCTCCCGGCGGGAACCGTGAGCCGCACCTTGTCACCCGCGCGGTACGTCTTGCCGAGCAGGAGTCGCTGCTCGTCGTAGAAGTGCATCGGGCGGAACGGCTTGGTGATCGTCGGAGTCGGCGTCGTGGCGCTGGGCACGCAGGCGCACTCGGTGATCCACCAGTCGGGGTGCAGCAGATCGGCGTTCGGGTTGTTCGAGAACTGGTACTGGTTGTACAGCCACGCGTACTGCGACGTGAGGGTCATCACCTTCTTGGCCCCGCCGTTCACCGTGACGTTGAGCGGCGCGGTGATGCCGCCGCCGTCCGGCGCGTCCGGGATGCTGTAGCGCACGGTGATCGCGTTGGCCGCGCTCGGCAGCGTGAACTCGACGTACTGTCCCGACGTCAGCTTGACCGCCTTACGGCCGGACGCCTCCGCCGGCAGCGTGTAGGCGGTACGGTCCGGGCCGATGGTCGTGCCGTTCGTCGTGGCGTTCTCCGCCTCCTGCTCGACGAAGTCGACGTCGGCGCCCCGGCCCGCGACGAGCGACGGGGCGAGGGCGGCGCGCGTCACGACGGGGGCCGCGGAGCCGTTCGGGCCCCTGTTGGCAAGGGCCGGGGCGGCGAGGGCGACGCTGAGACCGACGGTGGCCGCGGTCACCGCTGCGACCGCCACCGTGCTCCTTCGAGGTGGCCTGCTGGACCACCTCGCTACAGCTCCTGTGATGCTGCGTGACATCGAATGCTCGTTTCTCTGGGGGGTGAACACCTGAGGGTGCTCGAGGCGGAGCGGAGGGTATGAGGGTGACGGACGTTATGGGGGTGAGGTGACATTAAAACCCCGATGCCTCGTTCCACAAGGTTCCTGCGAAATAGTTTCGTAACCTTGCTCTGTAGCTTCTGCCGTCTTTTGGGTTTTTGCGCGGCCTTCCGCGAGTCGTTGCGAAGTCTCGCGGCGCACGACCGGCCGCAACGCGAAGTGAACGGGGGACACCGGCCCGGCCGAACACCGCCGGCCGCGACTCGGCCACACGTTGCCGGGCACGCCCAAGGCGATCCGGGGCTCATCGGGGCAGGCGTCAGCGGGCGGTCGCCGTGGCTGTCATCACCCGGGTCCCGCACCGGGCATCAGGGGGATCCCGCGCTCCGGGACCGTCCGCACGGCGGTTTCACCCGCCCGGAGCCGCCTCAGGGGAGCATGCCGGTGCCGAGGGCGAGATCGCCTCGGCAGGAACCTCTCATCTCGCCACGTAGACGGTGTTGGTCGACTCGCGGCCCTGGAGCGGGTTGTGGAAGCCGACGACGTGGGCCTCCGACGTCGCGAAGACCTCGGCGAGCACGGCTTGGAAGTCCTCGTCCGGCGGGTCGTTCGACCAGAGGGCGAAGACGCCGTCCTGACGGAGGTGGGCGGCGAGCCGGCGCAGGCCCGCGGCGGTGTAGAAGGCGGCGTGGCTGGGATGCAGCACGTGGCGGGGCGTGTGGTCGACGTCCAGCAAAATGGCGTGGAAGCGTCGGCCCGGAGCCTCGGGGTCGAATCCCGAGGGAGTGTCGACCATCGCGAAGAAGTCACCGTGGACCAGGCGGCATCGAGGATCCGACGTCAGGCGGGCACCGACGGGGAGCAGCTTCTGCTCATGCCATTCGATCACTTCGCCGAGCGTCTCCACCACCACGAGCGAGCGCACCTCCGGATCTTCCAGCACGGCCTGGGCGGTGTAACCGAGCCCGAGCCCGCCCACGACGACGTCGAAATCCGTGCCCGGCAGCTCCGCCAGCCCGAGCCGTGCGAGCGCGATCTCCGCCACCGTGAACAGGCTTGACATGAGAAAGTCGTCGTCGAGCTTGATCTCGTAGACGTCGGTGCCGAGGGTGGGCTCCCGCCGGCGCCGCAGGCTGATCTCGCCGATCGGCGTCTGGCGCCAGTCGAGCTCCTCGAAACGCGCACTCATCGCATCCGCCCATTCCCCTTGCCGTCGATCTGCCCTGTGCGACTTGATCACGGCGCTCAGTCAGCGTACTCGCGGCGACGGCCTGGTCGCGCAGCGCTCTCGAAAGGCGACGTTCCCTCCTCCTGTCAATGGACAGACCAGCGGATAACCGGAAATTTCTCTCTTGGTGGACCGTGAGTGGCAAAGCCCTGTCATACCGGGTCAAAGGCCCCTTCCAGGGGCATCGATAGAGGAGGAGGCTGGTAGGGGAGGTGTTCGTGATGGAATCAAAGCAGTGGGATGTGCGGATCTTCATCAGCGAGGACGACAACGACGACGTCACCACCGCCAAGGCCGTGCTGATGACATCCAGCGGTGAAAGATACGAGAGCGTCGCGTACGCCCGGCGCAACCCGGACGACCCGCCCGTCCCGTCGATCGGCGACGAGCTGGCGGCGGGGCGTGCCCTGTACGAGCTGGCGGGCAAGCTGATGAGGGATGGAGCCGAGGACGTCGCCGAACTGGCGGAGCATGCGTCCGGGGCATGGTGAGCCCTCGCGGTGAACTTGTCGATCCGTCCTAAGGCGGGGCCGGGGCATGGTGAGCCGTCGCGCGCGATATGCGCTGGGGCACGGATACCCAAGGCGTGGCGAGGCGCCGCTCGCCTCAGGGGCCCTCATCGGATTCGACGAGGGCCCCTGCCGTGGGTGAAGCCCTGGAGATCCGGCCTTCGCCTCATCTGACGGTCTCCACGGGATTCCCGAAACGAGATTCCTGCGGTTCGCCCCGCCGGGGTGGTCGGCGCTCAGGCTCTTTCGAGGTGTGCCGAGGCCGGGACAGGAGCGGCGTCCCGGGACTCTCCGCGGCGGCGCCGGATCAGGGTGTCGAGAGCCCATGGACCCGGGCCCAGTATGGCGATGATCAGGAACGACCAGCAGAACAGCGCCGCCGGCTCACCGCCGTTGCGCAGCGGCAGGAGATCCTGCGGCAGATGAACCATGAAATACGCGTACGCCATCGAGCCGGACGAAAGGATCGCACCGGCGCGGGTGAAGAGCCCGAGGAGCACAAGCGCGCCGCAGACCATCTGGATGAGCGCGGCCCACCAGCCGGGCCAGACCCCGAACTCGATGGCCTGGCCCGTACCGCGATTGCCGCCGAAAACGCCGAACATGGACGCCATGCCGTGGCACAGGAAAAGGAGGCTCGTCACGATGCGGAAGAGTGAGAGCACCGGCCCGTTGAATCGTTCGAGTTTCATGGGGTCACCTCTGGTTTTTGTGGCAGCCCTTACTCGCCGTGCCGCACGGCGGTGCGGGCCGTACGGAGACATGAGTCAAGGTCGCCGGGTTTACGGTGAACGGGCACCGATGGAGATAGGCGGGGATAAGCCATGCCGAAGTCATCCACTCCCAGTGCGGGAGTGAATCAGTTATCGCCAGGGCCGGCGCCCGGTCGGCCGAGACCGATCGGACCAGCCAGGCCGTGCGCCGATTTCGTACCGGTGTGGATCACAAATGTGTCCCCGCGCGCCTCCATGCAATCCCTTGTCAGGGTCAAATGTCATGCTAAGGCGCTCAATGCAGGATGTCCGGTGCCAATGATTGCCGCTAACCTGAATGGATCAAGTTCAGGATGAAATGTGCAGCTACATGGGCTAAAGCGCCATTAATAAAGCATGTTCTACTTAACGATTTAATGTACGTTTCAATGGAGTTCCTGTTTGGCACGTTCCAGAGGCCGGTGCCTTCCGGGCACGAGACAGTGCCCCGGCGGGCCCGGATCAGCTCTGTTTCCGCACCTCGATGAGCATGGCCTGCTCGGGGTCGAGTGTCGGCATCGGCACGCCGGTTGTGACCAGGACGGAGCCGGGCAGGGTCACCCAGCCGGTGAGCGCCTCGGTGATCCAGGCGGGATCCTGGGTCTGACGCGTGGCGGGAACCCCCACATCGGTCCGGACTCGCACCTGATAGTCGTACGTCGTCGCCAGGCCCGGAATCGGTATGCGGCCGGACTGGCCTTCCGCCGAGGTGGCCGTGCGCGCCCAGCAGAACAGGCCGGAGGCGGAGTCGGCCGAGACCACGCCGTGCAGGAGGGTCGCGTCGTTGTCCAGGTCGGCCCGGACCACACGGCCGCTGTGCAGCAGACCCCGGAACTCCCGGTACAGCGCCGCCCAGGAGGTCAGCCGGTCGAGCTCCTCGGGCGAGCACCGCGCCAGGTCCTGTTCGATGCCGGCGTGCCCGAACAGCGCGGTGATGAGACGGAACGAGTCGGCGGTGGCCCGCCGCGTGGTGTGACTCCGTTCGGGGCCGACGTGCGACCCGATGAGCTCGGGAGGTATCAACTGGGCCGTCCAGCGCTGGATCGCCTGGCGCTCGACGGGGTCGTTGCAGTCGGAGGCCCATACCCGGTCGGTCCGGTCGAGGATGCCCAGATCGACGCGTCCCCCACCGCTCGCACAGGATTCGATCTCCAGTCCGGGATGACGCGCCCTGAGGGTGTCGATGAGGCGATACAGCGCGAGTGTCTGGGCATGGACGCCGGGCCGGTCCAGCCCGCCGGGCTCACGGCTGACGGCCTCGTGCAGGTCCCGGTTGTGATCCCATTTGAGATAGTCGATCGAGTATCGGGAGACGAGCTCGTCGAGCGACTCCAGCAGGTAGACCCAGGCCTGCTCGTTGGCGAGGTTCACCACGTACTGGCTTCTCGCGGAGGGACCGAGCCCGGTTGTCGGGCCGAGGATCCACTCCGGGTGCTCGCGTGCCAGCTCGGAGTCCAGGTTGACCATCTCCGGCTCGAACCACAGCCCGAACTGCATGCCGAGCCGATGGACGTGGTCGGCCAGGGGAGAGAGGCCGTCCGGCCAGACCGTCTCGTCCACGGTCCAGTCGCCGAGCCCGGCCGTGTCGTCGCGGCGTCCGCGGAACCAGCCGTCGTCCAGCACGACCCGCTCCACACCCACCTTCGCGGCGAGGTCGGCCAGCTCCAGCAGGCGGGTGAGATCGTGGTCGAAGTACACCGCCTCCCAGGTGTTGAGGACCAGCGGCCGCGGCGCCGACGGGTGCGTCGGCCGGGCCCGCAGCAGGACGTGGAAGCGGTCGGCGAGACCGTCCAGCCCCTCGTCGGACCAGGCGAAGTAGCAGGTCGGCGTCTGGTAGGACGCGCCGGGGGCGAGCCGGATCTCGCCCGGTTTCAGCAGCTCGCCACCGCCCAGCACCGAGGCGTGCACGCCCGCGCCCTCCGGCGGCTGCTCGACGAGGTAGCGCTGGTTCCCGCTCCAGCCCACGTGCAGGCCCCAGACCTCGCCCGAACGGAATCCGAACCCCGGGACACCGACGGTGAGCAGGTACGGGGAGTCCTGTCCCGGCCTGCCGCGGCGGACCTCCCGGACATGGCTTCCGAAGCCGAGCCGGCTCCGCTGCGGCGCCCGTTCGCGGCACCACTTCCCGGTGAAGTCCAGCACCTCGGCGGCGCGCCTCGGGAGCGGCAGGAGCGTCGACACGCCGGCCACGTCGTACGGCGCCGCACCGGTGTCGCCCGGTTCCGCGCGCGAGGTCATGGTCGTCTGAACCGCGAGGACGCCCGAGGCGTCGAGCCGGTAGGTGAGCGTGATGTCCAGCCCCGAGACGTCGTCCTCAAGGTGGATCACGAGCTCTGCGCCGCCGCCCGGCCGATCGTGCCGTTCGGCGCGCGCCAGGCGTGGCCGGGGCGTCGTCGCGGTGCCGTCCCGATGGCCCTGGTGCGCCGGAGTGCCCGACCAGCCCTCGGCCTCCGTCGGCCAGACCGAGAACACCCGGGGTATGTCGATGGAGTTGTTCAGCGCGGCGGGCTCGCCGGTCAGGGCCAGCGCGGCAAGGCCCGCCTCGGACAGCTCACCGAGGTCCTTCCCCCAGTGCAGCACCGTGGGCACCCGCTTGCTCAGGTCCATGACGAGGCTCGTGCCCGCCGCGCGCATATAGGTGACCTGTCCGTCGCACCTGAGCATTGTCGGTCCTCTCCTGTATTCCTTGTTACCGGACCGCGCGATGTGGCCGCGGCGGAAACGACCGCCGAAACCACTGCGCGCCGGTCGCGAATGTTCCTCATCGGCCCCACCCAACATGGCACCATGAGATGAATACGAAGGGAAACGGTCATGTATGACGCGCTCCTCGTAATCGGCACCCGCAAGGGCCTGTTCCTGGCTCGCTCCTCCGGCGGCGGCCCGTTCGAGGTCGAGCCGATCCGCTTCTCCACCGTCGGGGTGCACGCGGTCGCGGTCGACACCCGCGGCCCGGTGCCCCGGATCCTCGCCGGGATCGAGTACGGCCACTTCGGCCCGTCCGTGATGTGGTCGGACGACCTCGGCACGACCTGGCAGGAGGCCGGCGAGGCGCCGATCGCCTTCCCCGAGCACACCGGGGCGGCACTCGCCCGCGTCTGGCAGCTCCAGCCCTCCCCGTCCGAGCCGGGCGTGGTCTGGGCCGGGGTGGAGCCCGGGGCGCTGTTCCGCTCCGAAGACGGCGGTGCCACGTTCGCCCTGGTGGAGGGTCTGTGGAACCACCCGCACCGGGCTCAGTGGCAGCCCGGCGGCGGCGGACTCTGCCTGCACACCGTTCTTCCCCACCCGAGCGACCCGAAGAGCATGACGGTCGCGGTCTCCAGCGGCGGCGTCTACCGCAGCACCGACGGCGGCGCCTCCTGGGAGGCCGCCAACCAGGGAATCCGCGCGCCGTTCTTCCCCGAGGGCGCGCAGTATCCGGAGTTCGGGCAGTGCGTGCACAAGGTGGACGCGCATCCGTCCAGGCCGGACCGGCTCTTCCTCCAGCACCACTTCGGCGTCTACCGCAGTGACGACTCCGGCGGTTCCTGGGCCTCCATCGGCGACTCCCTCCCCTCCGACTTCGGCTTCCCGCTGACCGTGCACGCCGACCGGCCCGACACGCTGTATGTCTTCCCGCTCCGGGCCGACGAGGATCGCACGCCCGTCGACCACCGCTGCCGGGTCTTCCGCAGCGACGACGCGGGCGCGTCGTGGCAGGCCCTGAGCGCGGGGCTGCCCGAGGGACCGGTTCACACCGCCGTGCTGCGCGACGCGATGCACGCCTCGGCCGCGGGGGTCTTCTTCGGCACCCGTGACGGCGAGGTGTACGGCTCCCGCGACGACGGGGAGAGCTGGTTCACGGTCGCCCAGCACCTGCCGGACGTGCTGACCGTACGCGCCGCCGTGCTCTGAACCGCCCCCGCGCACGTCTGCCCGTCCCAAGGATGCGGTCCGTTCGATGCGCTCACCGTCCCGCGACGACTCACGGCGGGACGGTGAGCGCGAGGGCATGAGTGCGCTCCGTCCCGCCCTTGAGTCCTGGTCCGGGTCGGTCCGGTGCTCACGTCGGTGAATCCGGGGCATGCACGAGACCGGGGTGCTGCCCGGGTGGCCCCGGACCATCACCGCCTGGCCTGACCTACCGGCGGGCCGTCAGCGTCCGGTCAGTCGCTCGTCAACGCCGTCGCCGAGGCTGCGGGCATGACATCTTCTCCGCCCCGCAAATGGGGCACGACGGTGATCGCCTGCCTCGCCATGTTGCTGCTCGCCATCGACCTCACGGTGCTGCACCAGGCCGCGCCCAAGCTGGTCGAGGACATGCGCCCGTCGGCCACACAGTTCCTGTGGATCGTCGATGTGTACGGATTCGCACTGGCCGGGCTCCTGATCACGATGGGCAACCTCGGCGACCGGATCGGCAGGAAGCGCCTCCTGCTCATCGGCATGGCCGCCTTCGCGGCCGCCTCCGCCCTGACGGCCTACGCTCCGAATCCGGAGCTGCTCATCGCGGCTCGGGTACTGCTCGGCGTCGCGGGCGCCACCATCATGCCGTCCACGTTGTCGATGATCCGAAACGTCTTCACCGACCCGCGGGAGCGTGCCACCGCGGTCGGCATCTGGAGCAGCGTCTCCGCGCTGGGGTTCGCTCTCGGACCCGTCATCGGCGGGGCGCTCCTCAACAACTTCTGGTGGGGCTCCGTCTTCCTCGTCAACGTGCCGATCGCCGTACTGATCATCATCGTCGGCCTCATCGTGCTGCCCGAGTCGCGCAATCCCCGGCCTGGACGGCTCGACCTGGTGAGCGTTCCGCTCTCGATCGTCGGGATCATCGCCGCCATCTACGCGCTGAAGACCGGAGCCCACGACGGCATCGCCCAGATCGACGTCTGGGCGGCGGCGGCGATCGCCCTCGTCGCGCTCACCGTCTTCACCGGGCGGCAGACCCGGCTGGCGGAGCCCCTCATCGACGTCGGGCTCTTCCGGCACCGTGCCTTCTCCGGCGCGGTCGGGGCGAATCTCATCTGTATCTTCTCGACGCTCGCGGCGTCGCTCGCCTTCGCCCAGTACTTCCAGCTCGTTCTGGGCTGGTCACCGCTCGTCTCGGGCCTCGCGGGCCTGCCCGGCGGTGTGAGCGCGGCGCTCGGCGGGGGCCTGGCGGGTCCGCTGGTCGGCGCCATCGGCCGGTCGCGGGTCGTCAGCCTGGGCCTGGGGCTTTGCGCCGCGGGTTTCCTGCTGTACAGCCGGATCGAGATGGACACGAGCTATGCGTTCATGGTGCTCGCCATGGTCGTCGCCGGTGTGGGAATGGGATTCACCTTTGCCGTCACCAACGACACCATCCTCGCGTCGGTACCCAAGGAGCGCGCGGGTGCGGCATCCGCGATCGCGGAGACCGCCCAGGAGATGGGTGGCGCGCTGGGCATCGCCGTACTCGGAAGCGTGCTGAACGGCACCTATCACAACAACCTCGAGCTCCCGGCGGGAGTGCCCGCCGAGGCGGCGAACCAGATCAGGGAGTCGCTCGGCGGAGCACTGGAGGTCGCCGCCACCCTGCCGGGAAAGGTGGGGGAGGCCGTTGCCGAGAGCGCGAGGCGGACGTTCGTCGACAGCATGCAGCTGTCCTTGATGACCGGTGCGATCCTGCTCGCCCTTCTCGCGGGGGCCGTGCTGTTCGCCCTGCGAGGTGTTCCCAAGGTGATCCCCGAAGTGATCCTCGACGACGAGGGCCATGTCCAGCACGAGCCCGCCCCGGTGCGATAGCCCGAGCCCGGTCACCGAGAGGCTTGCGCGGGAGGCGCCTCCCGGTGACCGCTTTTCCGTCTCCGCCGGCCCGCCGAACTCATTCGAGGGCCGTCGCCACCGGCGGGAAAGGCCGGACTCGACTTTTCCGGGTCGAGCATCGGATCGAACGGCCAAACACATGAAAGGAGTTCATATCGAGTCGTTATGACAGCTTGCGGCAATCAGATCCATGAAAACCGTTTCACGATCAGCCCCACTCCGACACCGAGCGGGGCAACGTAAAGCCCAACGTGAGGCGAACAGCGGCCTTGCTCAAGGGAAATGATAGATCAACAAGAAACGCCGGTGAGCACCCGAAACCACCGGATGAGATCAAATCTCCAGAGAAGTCCTGGTACGGTCCACATGCGACACAACAGCAGGTCACAACGTCAGAGATTTCGGACGGACTATATTTGCATTTAAGCCTTATTTATAACCTAATAACCATAAGTGCCAATTACTCTGCCTCTTTACCTTCCCAATAGATCACGGTCAGTCTAATATTTGGACCTATGTCATGGCGTGCATCAGATTTCCCAGATGGGCAGGCTGGACCCACTAGCCGTGGTGATGCTTCCGCAAGGCAAGGCTCCGAACATGTATCCGAGTGGTACCCCGAACGCCTCCTCGCAGCATTCGATTGGCGGAAGGTCATTCTGTTCGGCGCGATTTTAGCGATCATCGCTGGAGCGGCGTTCTGGCTTGCCATGAGAATCCCCGCCGGACCGTCCCTGGCCGCGAATCCGATCAAGCCCCCCGCGACAGACTGGGGCAAACCAATCCCATCGTCGACGCCGACCCCCTCCGCCTCGAAGCCGGAGAAGAGCAGCACGCCGAAACCCTCCCCCAGCCCCAAGACCTCCCGCACGGAGAAACCGGAGGCCAAGGTCGCGGTCCCACCGCCACCCGTTGAGGCCCCGGCCCAATCCAGCGAGGCCCCGGCCCGATCCGGCTCACCGCAGCTCACCGCCAAAGAGGCGTACGGCATTCACGGCCGTTACCAGCGGGGGCTGTCGACAGCTCAGGCCAGGAAGGACCAGGAGGCCATGGGGAAACTGGAACACGGGCTCGCGCTGGAGATGACGCGGGCCGGTTTCAAGACCGCCAAGATGGAGGGGACCTCGCTGGCGTCAGGGATATGGCCCAACCCGAAGGTCTGGATTCCCCGCCATGTCGAGGGCAGCGCCGACTGGTTCGTGGCGATCTCGTACGAACCGGGGGTCGCCCGGGTCATCGACGTGATGAGCTCCGCCCCGGGCGGGTGGCGACTGGTGGCCTCCGCCGCCGACGCACGAGCCACCCCCGGACGGTTTCCCAAGATCGCGACCGACTCCGAGGGCTACGCCACGAGCCTGTCCGAGAACGCCTCCGGGCTGGCCGCGACACCGCAGCAGGTCGCGCGCGCCCATCTGGCGAGCCTGGAGAGGGCCGAGGCCGACCCGCGGTTCGCCGACGGACCGTGGACCAGCGAGGCCGTGCTGTTCTGGCAGCAGGAGCGCGCCCAACTGGAGGAGGCCAACTGGAGGCTCACCCTGGACTACCGCCTTGAGGGACCGATACGTGCGATGAGGACCAGTGACGGGGGCGCACTGGTCTGGTACGGAGCCCGCTCCACCGAGGTGCGTAAGGCTCAGCAAGAGGGTGCCCAGGTCACCCTGAAGGGTTCAGCCGCCGTCCGGACCGCGAACAAGTCTTTCGCCCACTCGGTGAGCGCCACATACGGACGCATGTACGTCACCTACATCCCCCCCGCCGGCTCCACCGATCCCGCCCGAGTGCTGGGTGAGTGGAGCGATGTCCTGGAGAGCCACGGCGACTGACATCCATCGGAAAGAAAAGGAACCTTCATGACACCCTCTCGTAAGCCCTCGCGCGCGACGGTGATCACTGCGAGTGTCGCGATCGGCGTCTTCGGCGCCGGTGCCGGGTTGGGAACCGTCATCGCCATTCGTGCCAGTCCCATCGAAGGTCAGGTAATACGCCTGGCCGCGGGCACCTATCACCTGGACGACCGTGCGGGGGCATGGACGTCTCAGGCCGCGGCCGGCGGAGACCAGCCCGTCCCGCTCTCCGGCTCGGAGGCGGGCAGCACGATCACCGGCGACTCCTCCGCCAGAGCCGCCGCTTCCGGCGAGCAGCGAGTCTGCCTGACCGCCACCGTCGACGGGCGCGCGGTCGGAGCCGGAGCGAGTGGCTGTGCCGCCCTTCCCGTTCTGGCCGTCGCCGCCGCCGCCGTGGACGCCGTGCAGCGGCCGGGAAACCCCAAGAGCACCCCGTCCCAGCCGCCACCGCCCAAGCCGTCCTCCGCGCCGAAGCCCTCGACGCCGAAAACCACCGCTCCCAAGGCGCCGGCGCAACCGCCCCCCGCCGCGAACCCCGTTCCCAAGGCGCCGGTGCAACCTCCGGCGGCCGCCCCCAAGGCCCCGCCGGTTCAGGCTCCCGCTCCCGCGCCGACAAAGAAGATCACCGGAAGCATCTCCGAGAACGGCAGCGTGGTCAAGAAGGCCCCCGAGCCGGCGGCGGTGGTCTCGCTCGCCCCCCTGCCGTCGCCCCCCGAGACCAAACCCTCGGGCACCGCGAGCCCCCAGCCCACGGGCACCCTGAAGCCGGCCCTGCCGTCCGGCTCCCTCAGCCCGACCACTCCCTCCGGAAGGGACAGGTCCACGACGCCCCGGCGCTCCGGCAAGCCGACCCCGACGCCGCGCTGGGGTGCGAAGAAGCCCACGACTTCCCCGGGAGTCGTCAAGCCCCCCGCTCCGGGAACCTCGAGGACGGCGAAGCCGACCCGGCCTCCCGGCCACCTGAGGCCGATCCTGCCCTCGACGCTCCCCCAGCCCTCGGACGGGTCCTCCCAGCGGATCCGGCCGAGCCTTCCCGTGACCGGACCGTCCCGGGGCGTGACGCTCCCGACCACCGGTCCCGACAATGACCCGAACGCGTCCCAGGCTCCCGACGGGACCGTACCCGCTCCCCAGCCCCTTCCCGACGGCACCGCCCCCGAGGGCGACGCCCAGCTGCCCGTCTTCCGGGACCCGGAGCTTCTCCGGCAGGCGCGGGAGGCCCTGGGACTGGACAAGGGCATGCGCTACACCGACGAGAACGGCGTATGGGACCTCAACATCGCCCCGCCCGGCACTCCCCCGTGCCGGAACTACTCCCTGGAGGAGCTCCAGGCTCTGAGCGCGTCTCCGAACGCGTCCCCCAGCGGGGTGAGCGCGCCCCAGACCGAGCCGGGAACGGCCGACAGCCCGACGATTCCCCGTGACTCGTGCCTGTGGCCCGCCTTCATCCGCTGGCTCTACGCGGAGCCGGCGCCCGGGCAGGTCAGCAACTGGACCAAGGTCACCGGACTGCTCAAGCGGAACCTGGAACTCGTGCTGACGAACCCCGTCCCCGCCCCCATACCCTCCATCCAGACCAGCCGGTCCGGCCAGGTCGACCAGCCCAACGCCGTCCAGCCCGACCAGCCCGACCAGGTCGACCGGCCCAACGCCGTCCAGCCTGACCAGCCGGGCCAGGTCGACCAACCCAACGTCATCCAGCCCGACCAGCCGGGCCAGGTCGACCAGCCCGACTCCAACCGGTACGGCCGGTCCGACCAATCTCGCCGATCCGGTCAGCCTGGCCGGCTCGATTCCGTCCGGCCCGGCCCCGGCCAGATCGAGCCGGACCCGGACGAGTACACCGGCCCATGAGCGCACCCACCGGAGCCGGGCGTTTCACGCCCGGCTCCGGCCAGGGGGCCATCTGGGTGAGTGAGCACGGCGCGCATCTGATGGACTACGCCGCCTACCATCTCGAATCCGGCCGGGCACCGGCGGCGGTCATGTCCGCGCTGACGGTCTGCCAGGTGGAAGCCGCTCCCGAGGGCGTCACGCCCCGGGGGCGGCTGCTCGCCTTACTGCGACGTGACTGCCGTGCCGTGCCGACGTATCGGGAGCAGTACGTGCCGGGCTCGGGGCCCGGCATGCCCGAGGCGCTGCTGATCGAGCGTGTCTGGACGATCGTCGACCCGCTGGGCACGGAGACGCTCAGGTTGATGTACCGCCACGGGCTGGTCGTGGAGGATCTCTCCCACGTGCTGGCGATGCCCGTGGAGGAGGTCAACAGGCTCGCCACCCGCACCCAGGACCTGATCGAGACCCTCGTGAGCGGGTTAGACTCCCTCGCCCACGGGCGTCGCACCTGTCCGGAGCTCCCTCCGCTGGTGGAAGCCCTGTTCCCCGACGAGCAGGGCGCCACCGAGGCGGACGGCACCGCGCGGAGCACCGCCGAACGGAACGCGCAGCCCGATGCCGACTCCGGTGACGTACGCGCGGCCCTGCTCTCTCACATGATCACGTGTTCCGCGTGCACGCGGCCGATCAACATCCGCTACACGGTTCCGCAGATGATCTCCCATCCGCCGGTGTCGCCCCTCGCTCCCGAGGTCCGGCAGCTGTTCCTGGACTCCCTGCGCAGGGCCACTGCCTCGCCTGCGGCCTCGCCCGCCCCGCCTCTGCCCGCCCCGACGCCCCCGCCCGGGGCGCTCCGCAAGCCCAGACCCCGCATGACGCCCTACCCCCCGGCGGCGCCGGGGCTGTCCGCGAAACCGGCGGGGGGCAAGCCCGCTGTGAATCCTTCGAACCCTTCGGCCCCTTCGAACCTACCCAACCTGCCGCCCCTCCCCGCACCCCCCCGGACCCGTCCGATCCGGCCACCGTCCGCGCCGCCCGTTCCCGGGCACGACACCCCTCTCTACGACGCCCTGCTCACGCAGGCATGGGCACGTGAGGTCCTCGCCCAGAGCGAGGAGGTCACCACCATGATTCCTCGGCAGGCCGCCGCCCCCGGGCCTGCCGTCCTCCCCGAGCAGGGCACCGTCCCGGGACCCGTTGTCCTCCCCGGGCAGGCCGCCGTCGAGATGCGTGACGACACGCACGTGCCCGCGCTGCGGTTTCACGCCGAATTCGACGACCACCCGGAGAGGGACGGAGCCGGGCCCGGGGAACGGCTGGTGGAAGCGCTCGCCTGGGCCGGGGCCCGGGTCAAGAGCACGACCATCAAGATCGTAATCATCGTCGTCGCGGGCGCCGCGGGCACCCTGACGGGGATGAACCTCCTCGGTCCCGCCATCGAGACCGAGGAGCCGGCGAGCTCCCTGCAGGCCTCCACCACCCAGGAGACCCAGGAGATCCAGGACCCGTGGACCGCCGACGCCCCCGCGGACCCGGACGGAATCGCCACGCGCCTGCGGATCCCGGCCGTGGTGACGCTGGACGAGTTCGGTCAGGGCAGCATCGTCCTCACCCTGTCCGGAGATCCCCTGACCTGGCGGATATCGGCCCCCGGCCTGGCCGTGACCCCCTCCAGCGGCACGCTGAAACAAGGACGCACGGAGGTGGTCACCCTGCGTGCTCACCGGATACGCCAATGGTGTGGCACCCCGGCCTCCGTCACCACCCCGCTGACCGTCCACGGACCCGACGACTCGATCACCACGACGGTGCGCTGGCGGACCTGCTGACGGACCTGCTGACGACGCTGCCCACCCATCCCCGCCTCCCGTGAAAGCTCTCTGCGAAAGGACCTTCGCCATGACGGAGACGTCCCCCAAGATCCAGACTTCTCCTCCCTCCCCGGCCCCCCCTCCCCCTCCCCCCGAGCAGTTTCACGAGACGGTTCCGCTCACCGCCGAACATCTGCTCACCAACCGCCGGCCCGAACCGGCCGGCGGGTGGCGCCGCATCGTCTGGCTGCTCTCCGGCCGGAAGATCATTCCTGCGGAGTCACTGGCGGAGCAGGAGCGCCGCACGTTGATAGCCCAGGCTCAGACGCCCGTCGCGAGCGGTCATCACCGGATCGCGGTCATGAGTCTCAAGGGCGGGGTCGGCAAGACCACGACGACCGTCGCGCTCGGCAACACCCTGGCCTCCCTGCGGGGAGACCGAGTGATCGCGATCGACGCCAACCCCGACCGGGGGACCCTCGGACTCAAGGTCAAGTCAGAGACGGCCGCGACCATCCGCACCATGCTCGCCGAGGCCCCGCACATCCTCCGCTACGCCGACGCGCGCGCCTTCACCTCCCAGTCACCCGCGCGGCTGGAGGTCCTCGCCTCCGACACCGACCCCGCCGTGAGCGAGGCGTTCAACGCCGACGACTACCGTACGGTCGCCGGTCTCATCGAGCGCTACTACTCGATCTGCATCACCGACTGCGGAACCGGCCTGCTCCACGGCGCCATGGGCGCGACGCTGGAGCTGGCCGACCAGATCGTGCTGGTCAGCCTGGTCGCGGTGGACGGGGCGAGCTCGGCCGCCGCGACGCTGGACTGGCTCACCGCCCACGGGTACGCGGACCTGGTCAAGACCGCCATCGTCGTGCTGAACGCCGTGGAGCCCAAGTCCGACGTGGACGTGGAGCTGCTGGAACGCCACTTCATCTCCCGCTGCCGGGCCGTGATCCGCATTCCCTACGACCCCCACCTCAAAGAGGGCGCGGAGGTGGACCTGGTCCGTCTGCGGCCCACCACCCGGGGCGCGTACCTGCGCCTGGCGGCGGCCGTCGGCCAGACGTTCGGCCAGCGTCCCGATCGGGGCCACTAGTGCGGCCAACCCCCGAAGATCCCGAACTCGACTGGGATCTGGGTCCTCCGCCGCGCCCACGGCGGATGCTCATCGTGGTCGTCTCGATCGTGGGAGCGATTCTCCTGGCGGTCGGAGCGTGGCAGCTCATGCGGCCGAAGCCCGCCCCCGCCACGATCTCCGCCGGCGTATCCGTCGGCGACAGCGTCCTGCTCTCCCCACCCTCCGCCTACGAGGGGGCGGGAGGTTATCCCGTCGGTTTTCCCCACACCGAGCTGGGAGCGGCCTCGGCGGCGGCGGCCGCGCTGGAGGCGGCGTGGACCCTGGATCTCGAACAGGCCGAGCAGGCCGCGGTCCTGTACGCCCCGCCGGAGCAGCATGACGCCGCCCGCGACGGTGCGCACGAGGCCGTCGCCGGATGGCGGGAGATCCTCGGCCTCCCCAAGGACGGAGCGCTTCCCGAAGGGGCGGCGATGCAGACGAGGACGATCGGCATCCAGTGGAAGGCCCGTGCCAAGGATCAGATCCAGGTTTCCGTCCTGGTCCAGGTGACCGCGACCAAGGGCGTCCAGGACACCGACCCGACCTACTCCAGCCCGTACGCCATGAGCCTGCTCATGACCTGGAACCCCGACATGCGAGGCGCGGGCCGCGGGGACTGGGTCAACATCCCCGACCCCCTCTCCGCCACCGTGCCGCAGGTCGCCCTCCCGGGCACCCCCGAGTTCACCGCCGCAGGCTGGAAGCCTCTCTCCGGCCCGGCGCCCACCCCATAGATACGGATCCAGGAAGAGCCATCAATGCCCCCACGCAGCTCGCCCCGGCGGGTCACCCTGGTCTCAGGACTTCTACTGGCCGCGGTCTCTGCGACGACCGGTGCGATCATCGCCCAGCCATGGGCCGCCATGGCCGATCCCGGCGTGGCCGCCGTCCCGCCGATGTCGCAGGAGGTCGATCCCCCGTCCGTGGAGCCCGAGCCCGCGGAAGCGGACGGGGGCGGGTCTGTTCCCCCCGCCCCCGCGGCCCGGGATCGCGCACGCGAGGACTCCTCGCCACCGGTCCGCAGGGCTCCCTCCGAGAGGGTCGTCACGCCTCCCCGGGAGCCCCCACCCGAGACGCTCGTCCAGCCGGAGGAGGTCGCGGCACCGCCCAGGAACGTCCGATCCGTGGCCGCGCCGCCCAGGAACGCCAGGTCCATGGCCGCGCCACCCCCAAATGCCAGATCCATGGCCGCGCCGTCCAGGAACGCCAGGTCGATGGCGGCGCCGAACGTGTCACGGGCCAACCCGCCCACGAGGGTCAAGCCCACTTCGGAACCCTCCCGGGACACCGAGGCCCCGCCCAAGGCCGCGGAGCCCACCGCGACACCGGAGAAGGACACCCCACCCACGACGGCCCCCAGCGCCACCGAGCCGCCCCCGCCCAGCGCGCCTCCGACGTCCGAGCCGCCGGACCCGGCTTCGCCTCCCCCGAGCACCACGCAGAAGCCCGTGCCCAGCCCGACCGCCACGGCCAGACCCACAACCTCGCGGCCGACCGTTCCCAAGCCCTCGAAACCCCCGGCGACCAGGACCGCACCGGTACCCCGGCCCACCGCCACGCTTCAGCGGCCGACCGTCCCCAAACCGCCCCTGCCGGCGCAGGTGCCGCAGTCCGTGTCCAGCCCGACCGCCACCCTCGATCCCACCGTTTTCGACGAGCAGGCCGACGCCGCCCAGGTTCCCGTGACGTACACGTCCTCGGCTCCGGCGCTCCAGACCGTCATTCCCATGCCTCCGCTGAAGGGACCTTCCACGGATTTCTGCCAGATCGAGAACTCCGTCGACTGCTGGAGCCTCGCCCCCTGGCGCAGCCGTAGCCTCGGGTCGCCGGAGAGCTTCGACTCCACGCAGGCGGCCACCCCGGCGCAAACTCCTCGATGGGCCTTCGCGCCGCCCGTCACCGGCGTAGCCTCGACACCAAGCACGTCCGCTCCCTCGGCTCTCACACCGGACAGGAGCGGCTGCTGGAGCTTCAGTCCCTCCACCCGCTGCGCCAGATCGTCGGAAGAACAACAATGATCAGCAGATTCCACGCGCGGGTGGCCGTGCTCAGCATGGTGACGGCTCTGGCCGTGAGCACCCTCAGCGCCGCTCAAGGTGAGGCGGCCACCGGTACGGCGGGCGCCTGCTCTCCCGTGACCGGCGACGTCAGTGCCGCCCAAGCCCTCGCGTGGGGCGCACCAACCTGGTGCGCGGAGTTCGATGACGCCGTCGATCCGGCCGACTGGGTCTTCTACGACTCCCCCGGGCACGCCGGCAACGGCCGCCGTTCCCCCGAACAGCTCTATCTGGGAAACGGGGCGCTCTACCTGCACGGCCGCCCCGACGGGACCACCGCCGGGCTGGCCACCAAGCACGACCAGACCTACGGACGCTGGGAGACCCGCGTCCGCCTGTATCCGGGCGCGGGGTCGTACCACCCCGTCGTCTTGCTGTGGCCGAAGGAGGGCGGCGGCGCCGTACGGAGTTCCACGAGTGAGGAAGTGAACTTCCTGGAGGTCATCAACGACCCGGACAGGCAACGACCCAACTTCTTCCTCCACACCCCCCAGGGCCAGGAGCAGGCCAGCGCCAATGTGGACATGACCACCTGGCACACCTACGCCGTGGAGAACACCCAGAGCGGGGTCGTCGGCTACCTCGACGGGCAGGAGTGGTTCCGTTCCCCCAACGCCACCCACAGCCCGATGTCGGTCTGCCTGCAACTGGACTGGTTCCCCGGCCAGGGCAGCGAGGGTGAGGCGTGGATGGAGGTGGACTGGCTCCGCATCTACCCGCTGCAGGCCGCCGACACCGGCTGAGCCGCCCCGATCGTCGAAGAGGGTGCGGGACCACCGAGGTCCCGCACCCTCTTCGCGTTCCCGAACTCACGCGGAGAACGGCGCCGGGCAGAAGGCGTCCGCCATCGGGCTCCACCGGCACGCGGCTCAGTTTCCGGCCGGCGGGCGCGTCTCCAGGACCTGGCCGGGCCAGTCGCCGACCCGGAAGGTCTCGGTCCTGGTGAAGCCCTGGCTCTCGTAGTACTTCACCAGCCGGCCGTCGTCACCGGCGTAGCAGTCGACCCGGACCAGCGCGATCCCCTGCTCGGCCGCCTCGGCCGAGGCCCGCTCCAGCAGGGCCGCTCCGACACCGCGACCGCGAAACCGCTGGTCGATGACCAGACCCCGGATGTAGATCTCGGGTTCGGGGGCCGGGGAGACGTAGTCCAGCGCGGGTCCGAGGACCATGCATCCGGCGGGTTCGCCGTCGATCTCGGCGATGCGCATCTCATCCGTCACCGCCCAGGAGGTGACCCGCTCGACGCGGGCGGGATCGGCGGAGAACGGCAGGCTGCCCCACTGGCCGGTGCGGCCTCCGGTGGTCAGCCACGCCACCGCGCTGTCGAACATCCCCAGAACCGCCGGGACATCATCAAGATTGCCATCTCGGATAATCACCGGCGGATCGTAACAGCCGCGATCGCCCATCGACCACGCCCATCCCTCACTCTGCCGGATAGCAGGTCATAGCGGTTTATTTAGGATTCTTACCTGACTCTTATGGAGGATTAGTACAATCGGTAACGGGCCGGATTCCGGCCCCTTCGCCACGGGTGCACGCCCTGGCCCGTCCCCCAGGAGTCACGTGAGCAGCGGGTTGATCGACGCGCCCCCGAAGCCCCCAGGCCACAAACCGCGCTCTCGCCGCAAGTGGCTGTGGTGGCTGGTGGCCCTCGTGACCGTCGTCGTGCTCGCGCTGGCGGGCACGGTGGCCGGCGTCTACGTCAAACTGGCCGGAAACGTCAAGCACACCGACGTCACGGCGGCGGACCTCGGGCGCCGCCCGCCCAAGGTCGCGGGCAAGGCGATGAACGTCCTGGTCGTCGGTTCCGACCAGCGCGGTGGCAAAAACGCCAAATACGGCAAGGTCCCCGGCGAGCGGACCGACACGATCATGCTGGCGCACATCTCGCCGAAGCGGGACAATGCGATGATCATCAGCTTCCCCCGGGACTCGATGGTCCAGCTCCCCGCCTGCCGGGCGCAGCAGGGACTCCTCGGCCAGCAGGCACACGTGGGCATGATCAACGAGTCGTTCAACTCCGGCGGCATCACCTGCACCTGGAAGACCATCGAGGCGCTCACCGGCATCCACATCGACCACTTCGTGAAGGTCGACTTCACCGGTTTCAAGGGCATGGTCGACGCGGTCGGCGGTGTGGACGTCTGCATACCCGAGGCGATAAACGACAAGAAGGCCCTGCTCCACCTGGCCGCCGGCAAGCAGACCCTCATGGGCGAGCAGGCCCTGGGCTACGTCCGGGCCCGCTACAGCCTGGGCGACGGCTCCGACATCGGGCGCATCCAGCGGCAGCAGATGTTCATCGCCTCCATGGTCAAGAAGGTCATGAGCGGCGAGACGCTGACCGATCCCGGCAAGCTCTTCGGCTTTCTCGACGCGGCCACGAAGTCGGTCACCACCGACCCCGAGCTCACCCCGGGTGTCATGAAGGACCTCGCCTCAAGCGCCCAGGGACTGGCCGCCGGGCAGATCCACTTCATCACCACCCCCTGGCGATACTCGGTCATCCACCCCGGCCGGGTGGAGTGGGTCCAGCCGCAGAGCAAGCAGCTGTTCCGCATCGTCGCGACGGACCGGGCGATCACCGGCTCGGGGGTCAAGGGCGGGGAGGCCAAGGTGCCCCGGTCGAAGGTCCAGGTCGAGGTGCGCAACGGGACCAACCGGTCGGGCCTGGCCACGCTGGCGGCCGTCCAGCTTGAGGAGCGGGGCTACCACATCGCCAAGATCGGTGACGCGAAGCGCAAGCCGTACCCGACGACCACGATCGCGTACTCGCCGAACGGCGCGTCCAGCGCGCCCACCCTCACTCGCGACCTGCTCGCGTCCAAGGGCCTGCTCGCCCCCCAGGCGACCACGTCGAGGCTCGTCCTGACGATCGGCGACGACTGGAAGGGTCTCAAGGCGCTTCCCCAGAACGACACCGACAGTCTGAAGGGCTTCGACGCCACCCACGACTCGTGCGCCGGCGCCTGAGCCGTCTCCGCCGAGCCCCCGTCAAGGGGGCCCGGCACCCCGTCACGTCATACGCCCCCGCCCGCCAGGCCCTGCGCGTCCCCGTTGAACCTCTGTCGGGCCCGGCGTCCCATCGAGCCTCGTCACACCTCCCGTTGAGGGCCCGGACAGACCTCGTCACGTCACGCCCATCCGCTTCAAGCCCTGTTAAGTAGGGTTCGAGGCATGTTGTACGGGAGAAGCGCCGAGCAGGGTGTCATCGATCGGCTGCTGTCGGACTCCCGTTCGGGCCGCAGCGGCACCCTGCTCATCCGGGGCGAGCCGGGGATCGGCAAGACCGCGCTGCTGGACTACGCGGCCACCGCCGCCGAGGGCCTGCGGATGATCCGCGGCACCGGGGTGGAGTCGGAGGCGGAGCTCCCCTTCGCCGGGCTGCACCTACTGCTGCGGCCGGTACTCGACCAGGTGGGAGCGCTGCCCGAGCATCAGGAACGGGCGCTGCGCGCCGCCTTCGGCCTCGCCTCCGTGGAGGCGGGCGACCGGTTGCTGGTCGGCCTGGCGGTGCTCTCCCTGCTGTCGGAGCTGGCCGAGGACGGCCCGCTGCTGGTGCTGGTGGACGACGCGCAGTGGCTGGACCGGGCCTCGACCGACGCGCTGCTGTTCGCCGCGCGGCGGCTGGACGCCGAAGGCGTCGTACTGATCTTCGCCGCACGTGAGCCGTTCACCGCGCCGGGAGTACCGGAGCTGCCGGTGAAGGGGCTGGACGTCGCCTCCGCGGCGGCGCTGCTGAACACCGCCGCAGGCACCAGCGTCGCCATCAATCCCGCCGTCCGTTACCGCCTGCTGGCCGAGGCGCGAGGCAACCCGCTCGCGCTGATCGAACTGCCCGCCGCGGCGCCTTCCGACGGTACGGCGCTGCCGCTCACCAGCAGGGTCCAGGATGCCTTCCTCAGCCAGGTCAGGGTGCTGCCCGAGGCGACGCAGGGGCTGCTGGCGGTGGCCGCGGCCGAGGACACCGGCGACCTGGATGTGGTGTTGCGGGCCGCGGCCGGCTTCGGAGACTTCCTTGAGGATCTGCACCCGGCGGAGAGAGCGGGACTGGTCCTGGTCGACGCGGGGACCATGACCTTCCGGCATCCCCTGGTCAGGGCCGCCGTCTATCAGGGAATCCCGCCCAGTCTGCGCCTGGCCGTACACAAGGCCCTGGCCGAGGCGCTGGACCGGCCCGACGACGCCGACCGGCGCGCCTGGCATCTGGCCATGTCGGCGACAGGCCCCGACGAGGAGGTGGCCGCCGAACTGGAGCGCACCGCCGTACGGGCCAGTGATCGCAGTGGATACGCCGCCGCGGCCACCGCCTACGAGCGGGCCGCCCGGCTCAGCGCGCGACCGGAGTCCCGGGCGAGGCGGCTCACCCTGGCCGCCGATCATTGGGTTCATCACGGCGATCCTGTCCCGGAGCGCGTGGCCATCGCTGAACGACGTGGTCGCGCAGGCCCGGCGGGCGGGGGCCGGCAACCCGCGCGAACTGGTTCAGGCCTGCGGGATCGGACTGGCCGCCGGGCAGGACCGGGAGGTCGGCGAGACCGCGATGTCGCTGGTCGCCGAGAGCCGCGCCCTGGGCAGCATCGGGGTGCTGCCGACGCTGCTCTTCTTCCTCGCCGAGACCGAGCTCTTCCACGGACGGCACCGGGACGCGCTGACCACCGCCACCGAGGGCCTGGGCATCGCGCGGGACACGGGGCAAGGGCACTGGGTCAGCCAGATGAACGGCTTCCTGGCCTATCTCGCCGCGGTGGAGGGTGACGACGAGCGCTGCGTCAGGCACGTGGACGAGGCACTCGCGAGCGGGGTGGCGGGAACTCGGTGGACCCTCTGGGCACGGGGCATGCTCGATCTCGGCCATGGCCGGGTGGAGGCGGCGCTCTCCCGGCTGGAACCCATGGCCGGCGGGCATCATGTGGCCGAGACGCGGTGCGTGCCCGACCTGGTGGAGGCGGCGGTACGGCTGGGCGCTCCCGATCGTGCGGCCGGAGCCTTCACCCGCTATCGGGAGTGGGCCCGCTACACGCGCCAGCCGTGGGCCGAGGCCCTGGTGCTCCGCTGCCGGGCCCTGCTCGAAGACTCGGAGGAGCACTTCACGGCGGCGTTGAAGCTCGAAGGGCGGCCCTTCGAGCAGGCCAGGACCGCGCTGCTCTACGGCGAGTGGCTCCGCCGCATGAGAAGAAAGGCCGATGCCCGCACCCATCTACGCACCGCGCTGGAGACCTTCGAGCGCCTGGAGGCCGCGCCGTGGGCCGGTCGGGCACGTGCCGAGCTGAGCGCCACCGGATCCGCCGCACCCGCGGCGCCCGCGCCCGGCGTGCTGGCCAGGCTCACCCCGCAGGAGCTCCAGATCGTACGGCTGGCAGCGCAGGGCCTGTCGAACCGGGACATCGCGGCCCAGCTTTTCCTCAGCCCCCGCACGGTCGGTTACCACCTCTACAAGGCCTATCCCAAGCTCGGTGTCGCCTCCCGCGGCGAGCTGGGAACCATTGCACTTTAAGGCTAAACGACCTAAAGGGTCACGATGACTTGACCTGCCTTTACTCGCCGATGGAACCCCGTCACCTATAAATGTTCGAATAGCGTCTTTCGGGGGTAATCGTGGCCGCATCGCGACTTCCGCATTCGATTCGGGCCCGTGTGACGCTCACCGCCCTCATGATATTCGCGCTCGTGTTGGGAACGGGCGCGGTCGCGACGTCACTGGGCGTGCGAGCAAAGCTGAAGACCGACATCACCAACTCCGTGGCCGAGGCGGCCAGAAAGGCGGCTCTGAGCACCGACAAGCAGCACGTGCCGGGCGGCGTCATCCTCCCGGCGAACTACGTCAGCCGTATCCAGGTCGTCGCCAACGACGGCCGGGTCCTCGCCACCAGCCCGGCGCTGAAGGGAAAGCCCGCGATCTCCCGGGCACATCCCGTCGGCGGAGACCTCCGGGTGGACCTGATGTCCTGCATGGCCTTCTCGCAAAAAGACAAGACCTGCTTCCTCACCGTGGGGCTCTGGCACAGTAAATCCTCCTACGGCGATGTCATGGTCTACGCGCAGGCCGCCGCACCCCCGCTGCTCAACGGCTACGCCCTGGAGATCTCGCTGGCCGCCCTGTTCACCGTGCTCCTCGGGCTGCTCGGCTGGGGCACCTGGCGGATAGTCGGCCGGACCCTCGAACCGGTCCAGCAGATCAGCGCCGAGATGGCCGAGATCACCGCCTCCGATCTCAGCCGCCGGATGTCCGTACCGGACACGGGGGACGAGGTGGCGCAGCTCGCCCGGACCGTCAACGGGACGCTGGGGAGGCTGGAGTGGGCCATGGAGAACCAGCGGCGCTTCGCCTCCGACGCCTCGCACGAGTTGCGCACCCCGCTGGCCGGGTTGCGCACCAAGCTCGAACTGGCGCTCGCCGACCCCGACATGGAAGACGCCACGCAGGCGATGCGGTCGGCGTTGGGCGACGCCGAGCGGCTCCAGGCCGTCATGGACGATCTGCTCCTGCTCGCCCGCCTCGATGCCGGGGTGCAGAACGCCCCTCAGCCCGTCCATCTCTCCGAGCTGGTCGTCGCGGAGGCCGGACGGCCGTGCAAACACGAGGTCGTCCTGGATCTCGACCCCGGCGTGGTGGTCGCGGGCAACCGGCTCCAGCTCTGCCGCCTGCTGACCAACCTGCTCACCAACGCCGACCGGCATACGACGAGCACGGTGTGGGTTGATGTCAAGCGCGAGGGGGACGAGGCCGTACTGGAGGTCCGCGACAACGGGCTCGGCATCCCGCCGGCCGAGCGCGAGCGGGTCTTCCAGCGCTTCACCCGCCTGGACTCGGCGCGCAGCCGCGACGCAGGAGGGAGCGGGCTGGGCCTGCCCATCGCCAGGGACATCGCGTCCGCGCACCACGGCAAGCTGTACGCCGCAGACAGCACAAACGGCTGCGGCGCCCGGTTGATCCTCCGGCTGCCGCTGGCCACCGCGGCCATCTCGCTCTAGGGAGACGCCTCCGGGTTGTTCGCCGCTCTCCGTCGAGGAGAACCCGGTTCGTGTACGGGGTCGTTTCACCCCGTGCCGGGCATGGAAAGTGGCTCGAATTCATCCTGTGCAAGAATCGGGTCATGCACAGGGTCGTCATGTTAGCTCTGGACGGAGTCATCCCCTTCGAGCTGGGCATCCCCCCGCGAATCTTCGGCGGCGCCAAGGACGCGGAGGGCGAGCCGCTCTACGAAGTGATCACCTGCACCGTCGACGGCGGTCCGGTCCGTACCGACGCCGACTTCTCGATCTCGGTGGAACACGGCGCGGAGGTGCTGAGCACCGCGGACACCGTGGTGATCCCGGCCACCCACGCACTCGGCACGATCTCCACGGACGGAAGGCTCCCCGAACCGCTGTCCAGGGCGATCGCCCTCATCAGGCCGGGCACCCGCCTGGTCTCGATCTGCACCGCCGCCTACGTGCTCGCGGCGGCGGGACTGCTCGACGGCCGACCGGCGACCACCCACTGGAGCAGCGCCGAGCACTTCCAGAAGATGTTTCCCCTGGTCAAGGTCAATCCCGACGTGTTGTTCGTGGACGACGGGGAGGTGCTCACCTCGGCCGGGGTCGCCGCCGGGGTCGATCTCTGCCTGCACATCATCCGCCGCGACCACGGCACCGCGGTGGCCAACCGCGTGGCCCGGCGGTGCGTCGTCCCGCCCTGGCGTGACGGTGGTCAGGCCCAGTTCATCGAACGCCCCATCCCGGAGCAGTCCATCGCCACCACCGCCGCGACCAGGGCCTGGGCGCTGGGGCAGCTGCAGCGTCCGCTCCCGCTCACCGAACTGGCCGCCCACGCCCGGATGAGCCGTCGCACCTTCACGCGGCGCTTCCGCGACGAGACGGGTGTCAGCCCGGGTCAGTGGCTCATCCTGCAGCGCGTGGAGCTGGCCCGCCGCCTGCTGGAGGCCAGTGACCTGCCGGTGGACGGCGTCGCCCTGCAAGCCGGGTTCGGCACCGCGGCCTCGCTCCGCCAGCACCTGCAGGCGGCCATCGGCGTCTCGCCGATGGCCTACCGCCGTACGTTCCGCCCGCTGGAGATCTCACTCCGGCAGGAGGTGGAGGCCTGACCCTCGGCTACTTGGCGTCGAACCGGCCGCTGGACCACTCCTGCTGCAGCTGGTCCGCCGCCTTCTTCGGGGTGAGCTTGCCGCGTGCGACGTCGAGGAGGATGTCGCCCTCCACTTCGTCCAGGAAGGTCTGGTTGGAGGTGCGGGCGGAGCCGCCGGCACCGATGACCTCCTGGACGTCGGCGTAGCCTTCCCTGGCCGCGTCGGTGGAGAAGACCTCCTGATCCATCCGGAAGTCCTTGAGCGACGGGACCAGCGTCATATCCTTGGACCACGTCGCGACGCCGTCACCCAGGGTCAGAAACTTGATCAGCTCGGCCGCCTCGGCAGCGTGCTTGGAGGCCTTGGGGATGCCCAGGCCTTCCTCCGCCAGGCTGCGAACGGCGGGCTTGCCGTCGGGCAGAAGGACGGGAAAGGCTCCGGCGCCGACGTCGGTGAGGGCGACCTTGTTGTCCTTGCGGTAGGAGTCGGACAGCAGCGGACTCTGCCCGGAGTCGTCCACCAGGAACAGCGCCTTGCCCGAGCCGAACAGCTTGGCCGGGCTGTCGCCCTTGAGGCTCAGCGCGGACTTGGCCATCACACCCCGGTCGAAGATCGACTTGTAGCCGGTCAGCGCCGAGATCATCTCGGGGCTGTTCCACTTCTGCTTACCGGCGAACAGGTCATCGGACAGTTCCGGGCTGGTCTGACCCGCGATGGTGAACAGCAGATCCTCCTGCTGCTGCGGTTCACCGGAGAAGACGATCGGCTGGAGATCCGGGAGCTTCTTCGCCTTCGTGACGATGGACTCGAGGTCGGCGACCGTCTCGGGGAAGGACACTCCGAGCTCGGAGAGGAGCGCGGCGTTGTAGTACATGACCGTGCCACCGCTGGAGCCCATCGGGACGGAGTAGAGCTTCCCGTCCTTGGCGGCCTTCTCGGCCTGGCCGACCGCGGTCTCGCCGAGCTTTTCCTGCCAGTCTTCGGAGAAGTTGTCCCACGTGGCGACCGGGAGAAGCCGGTCCTTGACCGCGTTGGTCATCGTCGGGACCTGGACGCCGACGACGTCGAGCACCTCATGGTCCGCGCCGAGTGCCTTCGGGAGTCGCTCCGCGTAGTCGGTGGCCTTGAACTCGCGCAGATCGACCTTGATGCCGGGAGTCACCCGTTCGAACTCGGCGATCGCTCCCTTGAGCGTCGCCCCCGGCGGGAACGAGGTCCAGTACTTCAGGGTGACGGGTTTGCCGGAGTTCTGACGGGCCTGCTCGACCGGCTTCTGCCCGCCGGAACCCCCGTCGGCAGCACACGCGGCGGTCAGTCCCAAGCTGAGAACCGCGGTCATCAGGGTGAACGCACGAGCTGTACCACGCATGCAATACCTCCAGCAGAACGAAAACACAGGTAACGGCACCGGCCCGGCATCGGAGGCAACCCATCGTCGCGGGGTCGCCGAGCTTGTGCACCGAAAGCCGTCCTTGTCGGAATCGATCTTCCTCTGCCCCCTTGAACCGACATGACACCTCTGCGGCCGTTGTGGCTGTTGTAGCTACCGCGTATAAGCGTTTCTGCCGTTGTGCACCGGCCTCGGCCCTACGGCCGATCGGCTCCGATTGGAGGGGCGAACTCGCCCGCGCGATCATGGGGAACATCGTTGACGATCTTATGAGCCCCGAGTGGGCAGACGAACCCGCCGCCGAACCACAGGGCCGTCGAACCGCGGAATCCCCGCTGTCACGTGTGCCGGCGGCGGGTCCGGCCACATCGTGCGCGCTGCTGTCGCGTGTGCCGGCGGCGGGTCCGGCCATTGTGCGTGCTGACGCGGGGTCCCGGCTGCCATGTGCCGACAGCGGGATGCCCCGGGATGGAGGTCAGCCCTTGACGATCTCGTGGCGTAGGTGCTCGCGGCTGAGATCGAGGAGCATCCGCACGTGGGCGTCGGCGAGGCGGTAGTAAATCATCCGGCCGGCTCGGCGGCTGGCCACGATGCCCGCGGTCCGCAACAGCCTGAGCGCGTGGGACACGGCGGTGTCGCTGACCTCCACCGTCTCGGTGAGATCACAGACGCAGAGCTCACCGGCTTCGAGCAGCGCGTACAGGAGCTGGGCACGGGTGGGGTCACCCAGCAGCCGGAACAGGTCGGCGAGCCGGGTGGCCTCTCCCGCGGTGACCAGCCGCTCCCGCGTCGCCGCCACTCTGGCCTCGTCGGGCTCCATGGTGCTGCAGGCGTCCAGACCGGTGACGACGTCCATGGGCAAACTCCTGAACAGGTGTTCAAACGATAATCACTATCGTATCAAGTCGTCCGTCCTGACCGGGAATCTTGCAAGCCGTGTCCTGCGGCGTACTTTCCGCTGGAATTTACGATTGGGCCGGGGCGGCGCTCAGTGGCTCGGCGATGTCCTCCAGACCCCTGCGTTCGGCCTTGACCCCGAGGAACATCTCCACCAATCCGGCTGCGATCATGAGGGACGCGCCGATGGAGAAGGCCAGGGCGGTGTCACCCGGCTTGCCGCTCTCGACCAGGTTGGAGAAGACCAGCGGACCCGCGACGCCACCGACGAAGGTGCCGATCGCGTAGAAGAACGCGATGGCCATGGCCCGGGTCTCCATCGGAAAGATCTCACTGACGGTCAGATAGGCCGCGCTCGCACCGGCCGAGGCGAAGAAGAGCACGACGCACCAGCACGCGGTCAGCGTGACCGCGGTCAGCACACCCTGGTTGAACAGCCAGGCCGTACCGAGCAGCAGCACCCCGGACCCGATGTAGGTGCCGGAGATCATGGGAATCCGGCCGACGCTGTCGAACAGCGGCCCGAGCAGGAGCGGACCGAGGAAGTTGCCGACCGCGATGACGGCGAAGAAGTAACCGGTATTAGTGTCGATCTTGAAGAAGGTCGACAGGATCTGGGCGTACCCGAAGGTGATGGCGTTGTAGAGGAACGCCTGCCCGACAAAGAGCGAGAAGCCAAGAATGGTGCGCTTGGGATAGCGAGCCACCATGGTGTGCGCGATCTGGCCGAACCCGATCGATTTACGCTGGTGGATGGTCATGCTCTGCGAGGGCTCCTCCAGCTGGACGCCCTTCTCGCGTTCGACGCGTTCCTCGACCTCGTCGACCAGTTTCTCGGCCTCCTCGTCCCGGCCGTGGATGAACAGCCAGCGCGGGCTCTCCGGCACATGCCGCCGGACCAGCAGGATGGCCAGTCCGAGCACCACCCCCAGGCCGAACGCGATACGCCAGCCGATGTTCACCGCGAAGTTGTTGAGCAGCGGCACCGTCAACAGCGCGCCGCCGGCGGCGCCGAGCCAGTAGCTGCCGTTGATGATGATGTCGATCCGGCCCCGGTGACGGCTCGGAATGAGCTCGTCGATGGCCGAGTTGATCGCGGCGTACTCGCCTCCGATACCGAACCCGGTCAGGAACCGGAAGAGGAAGAACCACCACGCGGAGAACGACAGCGCGGTCATCGCGGTGGCGATCAGATAGACGACCATCGTGATGAGAAACAGCTTCTTGCGGCCGAACTTGTCCGTCAGCCAGCCGAAGAACAACGCCCCGAGACAGGCCCCTGCCACGTAGAGGGCCCCCGCCGTACCGGCCACCTGGGTCTGGGTGATCTCCAGACCGCTCCCCTCCTTGGCCAGCTGGGCCGAGAGGTTTCCGATGATGGTCACTTCGAGACCGTCGAGGATCCAGACGGTGCCGAGACCGATAATGATCATCCAGTGCCATCGTGACCATGGCAGCCGGTCCAATCGCGCGGGGACCTTTGTGGTCACCGTCCCCGTCTGAACGTCGCTCATGGCCATACCGGCTACCCGCCGAGGATCTCCTCATTCCCGGCGAACCCGTTCTCCTAGGTCAGACCGCCTCCCAGGTCAGCCTTACCGCTCCTCTACATCAGGCCCGGCAGTCCTTCCACACCGGACCGAGCAGCCGTCGTACCGCCCCGGCCCCACCGGGCAGTCGTTGCGCCATCCACGGCCCCCACCGATCAGCCGTCGTACCACCCCCGGCCTCCCGGGCAGTCATCACACCGTCCCCGCCCCCCGAGCAGCCGTCGTGCCACCCTCGGTCCTTTCCAGGTAGCCGTCGCTGCGCCATCGGTTCTCTCCGGGCAGTCGTCACACCACCCCTGCTCCTCACCCGGGACGCGCTCTTCGCGGTCCAGCGGGCACGGGCCACATCCGGCATTCTGACGCGCACCCTCCCCGTCAAGGCAGGCCGTACCTTCTCTTGATCACCTTGGCTTCCTCTTCGGTCACCTGACGTGGTGTGCGGGTCAGCGTCTGGCGCAGGTCGGACAGGATCTTGTCCCCCGAGCCGCGGACCCGCGTGCGCTGGTGGGCGAGCTCGGCGTCAAAGCGTTTGGCGGCCGGCCCGGTCCACACCTTGCCGGAGTGAAAGTCTCGATACGGCGCCTCGATGCCCTTCTCGATCTCCTGGACCAGCGGCTCGACCGTCCGCAGGGCATCTCCCAGCGCCTCGTAGAGCGGATTGGGCACCATCTCGGCCACGACCAGATCAGCCCTTCTTTGGAGAGGGGGACGGGGTCTTCCCGGGCGGAGCCGTCGTGGACGGGCTCGGCGACGGAGCGCTGGCATCGGTGATCAGCTTCGGCGCGATCAGCTTCATCAACGCCAGCACATCAGCGGCATTGTCACGCCCTTCGGCACCTATCTCCAGTTGAATACCGATTTGTGCTTTGCCGCGTACAAGCATTGCATATGTGGCGTTACTCTTACTGGTCGTGTCTTTGAAGTAATAGCCGATGGCGCCGGGGACAATTTCTGGCACCGACAAGGCGCCGTCTTCGAGCTGTTCCTCAACCTTTCCGGGATATCCCCCTGGGGTGAGGATAACCTGCAACACTTTCAGCCGATCACCGTCTCGCCGATAGGCTGCGCAGCTTCCGGCACCAAGACCTCCGGCAAGCTTGAGATTGAAGTATCCGCGTACCAATGGGTCACGTACTCCGGTCATCAACTCCACTATCTTCAGCGGGATGTGTCCGCAGATATAGGGGGGAGCGGCCACCATCGGCAACGGGCTGCGGTCGATTTTCACCTCGTCGCCCTGACAGGCAGTCGAGAAAGCCAGCGCGCACACCAGCACCGCCGCCAGCGCTAACGGTGATTTCATCATCATCCGTACTGGGAGAAACCATCGGAGAAGCCCTGACTCAGGGGGCCCTCAACGTCCTGCCAGGGTCGTCCCGATGCCCCCCTAAGCCATCGTACGTAGGCCTCGAGCCGCTGGTCCTCGACACCGTTGGGAGCTGTTTTATCAATCATCTCCTCCGTGGTCATGAGCGTCCGGCCATCGGACTTGAGGAAGTTGTTGGGATTGTCACGGGGGTCATCTCCCTTTTCCAGGCCTTCCAGTGAGGCCCACGGATGGGTCGGGGCGGCGGGCTCAACTGAACCGAACGCGCCGCTCTTGAGCATGGCCTGAGCGGTGAGATCACGCACAAGGATCCGGGTCTGATCGACGGCGGTGTTGGCACCATCGATCGCTTTGGCCTCTGCATCGCCCTTGGCAGTGTCCTCGACCAGACTCGTCCACGCCCCCACGGCACCGACCGTGAACGGCCAGGCTGCCGCCACCTGAGGGATGGCGAGTGCGGTGTTGACCATTGCGGTGAGCACCTTCATGTTCCGCTGCTGTGCTCCGTCCAACTCTTTGCCTTCTTCGATCTTTGCAAGACCTACTGCATCGGTGATCATTCCGAAGCCCGCTCCGATGTTTTGTGCATTGGTCAGGAGTGCGATATCGCCCCGTCCATCAACCATCTCTGCGGCGCCATAATCAAGAAGCCAGCCGGCGAATACCTTCTGGGCAGCTGCAACGGGAGCGAAAGCCTTGGAATCCGCGAATGCCTCCTTCATCACTCGACGCAACTCTTCCAGCTTGAATTGCGCCCCCCAGGGGCTCTGTCCAGGCGCACTGAGATTGTCGGCACTCCGAACTCCAGGCGCGATGAGGTCGCCAGCATTCTGAGCGACGTAGTTGATGTCGCTGATGTAGCCGGCGAGGATGCGGCCGGTGGTGACAGGCTTCACGAATGCGGAGGAATTGCCCGCCTCAATCCGTTCGGCTTCCAGATGTACGAACTCCGAGGCCAGCTTGGCCGACAGATAGCCGCGTGAAGGAGCCTGCGGCGAGCCGTCATGATCACGGAAGGTGAGCATCGCGGCCTCCAGCGCCTTGCCCAATGCCTCACCGCCGTCGAGCATCCCTCGCTCGGTCAGATAGTGCTTCAGCGCGGTGGGGTCGCCCGCGAAGAAGTCCTGGGCTGCTGCGGGATCAAGGCTGAGCGCCTCCATGAGAGCCACCGTGACGCCTGGGTCGGTGCCGACGGGGAACTTAGATGCTTCACGGTCCCAAGCGTCGACCTTCTTGGCGACCGCCAGTAGGAAGGCGGTGTTCACGGCTCCGCTTGAGGCTCCATATTCGGGACCGGCATATTTAGAAGTGGCGTATTTGAGCGCCAGTGAGATCGCGTAGCCCTCCTGCCATCCGATGGCGAGGTCGGAGGTGAGCTCGTCGCGCCAGGCGTTGCTCAGCTTCGGGCTGGCCGTGCCCAGTGTCTTGCCGAGGGCGATCTGTAGTCGCTCCACCTTCTTGTCGTCCTCGTGCCCAACGGTCTTCCCCATCAGCTTGCGGAACCTCGCCGCGCCCATCGCGTTCATCAGCGCGGCGGCGAACGTCGCATCTCCCGTCCGCTTCTCCAGCTCCGCCAGGGCCTTCGCGTCGACCTCGCCGTTCTCGGCGGCCTCGGTCACCTTGACGATCGCGGCGTAGACGTCGGGATCGTGGGCGGCCTTGCCGTACAGCGCCTCGTCGAAGGCGCTCAGCTCGCCGGGGAGGCCGGAGGCGGACCCCCACTCCGTGCGCTCAGTGCGGATCGTCTCGCTGCGGCGCCTCAGGTCGGGACGGCTGGTCCCGATCCAGCTCTGCACCTCGCGCAGGGAGCTCAGCCCCGAGGTGTCCAGGTCGAGCCTCTGCAAGGTGCTGCGAATCTGGGGTTCGTTCCGGCCGAGTGCGTCCTCTGCCCGGCCAAGCCCTCGCTCGAAGTCGTCCATCAGGGCGGGATCGATCCCCGAATACTCGCCGTCCACTCCCGGCGGGGCTGGAGACGGTTGAGGGCCAGCCAAAGGTTTGGGGAGGGAGGGTTCGGCCGTAGGCGATGCACCGGGTCCCGGGGCGGTGGACGACGGCTGAGGAGCAGGCGAAGGGGTGGGCGACTCCTGCGAGCCGCCGGGCCCCTGACCAACGGGAGAAGGCTGAGAGGTCGGCGGAGATGCGGCCGGGGAAGGTTCAGCCGTGGGCGACGCCACCGAGCTGCCGGACCCCTGAGCGGCGGGGGACGGCTGAGAGATCGGCGAAGGCGTAGGTAACGGATGGGCCATGGGGGCGGCGGACTCCAGCGCGGTCGGCGGAACACGACAACTCCGGCGGAAAGATTATTTTCAATCTACCCTTTTGTAAATGTCTTCGTCAGATCGGATATGTCAGTCAGTTGCACCGCCACTACCGCGACATTCCCGATAGGAGGAATCCGATCAGGAACCGACGCTCATGATGCGCGGGCGGCGGACGAAACCCTCAAAGACGAAGGACCGAAACCCGGCGATTCATCTGATCTCAACACTAACGGCCGGCACTTCGGGGAGCTCGCCGACGGCAGGGCGTTTCCACCGCTCTCAAGAGATACGGCATGCAGCACATTTATCCGGGTCCCACCACCCGCACCAGCGTAGACCAGGTTTCCACGAAACGGATCCGGTTCTCTTCCAAGAAATCGGCCGGCTCCTAGATTGCACCCTTTGTCGTCAGATCGAGAATCAGGCTTCTTTTCGCCAATAGCGCGTTATGCCCACAGAAGATGCTCGGAGACCTGCCGAACCGCACGTCGAAATCGCCCGACGGGAGGAGATCGTCCCGCCCCACGCTCTCCATGACCGGCATGGTTCCCTTCCACCTCACCGAGGCCGCTTCCCAGCCTGGCGGGCACACCGCCGTAATCCCCTCCGTGGCCTGGCGGACACACCACTATGGCCCCCGCATTGCCGTGTGGGCCCTCCCGGCAAGCACATCGCGATGGCCCCGTACCGACACACGCAACCGCCCTACGAGACTTCTCGCCCCGTATAGCGCCATATCAACTGCCTCGACACGGCATGATCTCTTCTGTCCCGATATAGCGCCGTTCCCGGTACGGCACAGCGCCGGGCTGACCAGGACGATCCGTCCGGCTGTTCGTTTTCGGTACATTGCGCGAGCATGGAAAGACTTGACGCTATCTAGGGAGATCCATGAAAGCCCGGATCGCGGGCGTCGCGACCTATCTGCCGGAACAGACCCTGTCCAGCGCAGAGGTGGAGCGGCGGATCGAGGGATACGTGCCCTACGGAGGTGTCATCGAGCGACTGACCGGCATCCGCCTGCGCCACGTGGCCCGCGACGACCAGCAGGCGTCCGACCTGGCGGTCGAGGCCGCCCGACGACTCGATCACTGCGGCGTCGACCTGCTCGTGTTCGCGTCGGCCTCGCAGGACATGGTCGAGCCCGCGACCGCGCACATCGTGGCGGCCAAGCTCGGGCTCTCGTGTCCGGTTTTCGACGTCAAGAACGCCTGCAACAGCATGCTCAACGGCATCCAGGTGGCCGAGGCTCTCATCCTGAGCGGCGCGCACCGCAAGGTGCTGGTCTGCTCGGGTGAGATCCCGTCGCGGGCGATCCGATGGCAGGTCAGGGACCGGGCGCAGTTCGTGGACTCCTTCGCCGGATACACGCTCTCCGACACCGGAGCCGCGGTGCTGCTCACCGCGGACGTGGGGCGGGGCATTTTCTACCGCGAATTCGCGGCCGACTCCACCGCGTGGGCGATCGGCACCCTGCCGGGAGGCGGCTCCGCCCATCCCCGTGATCCCGAATACTCCTACTTCCGCGGCGACGGGCGAAGGCTGAAGGACGCGTTCGAGCTGATCGGCCCGGACATCTTTCTCAACGCGCTCAAACGTACCGGTCTGAGCTGGGACGATTTCGCCCTCGTGGCGGTGCACCAGGTGGCGCTGCCGTACCTGCGCTTCCTGGCGAAGACGCTGGACATCCCCCGGGAGAAACTCGTGGTCAGCCTGCCCGAGCACGGCAACTGCGCCTCGACCACGCTGCCGCTCCAGCTCGAACTGGGCGGCTGGGAGCCGGGCGACCGGGTGGCGCTGCTCGGTCTGGGCGGCGGAATCAGCACCGGCGTGATGCTGGCGGAGATGTGATGGACCTCTGGGTGATCGTTCCGGCCTACAACGAGGCGGGGAGCATCGAGGCGACGATCAAGGCGCTGGCCGAGCAGGACGACCAGAACTTCACGCTCGTCGTCGTGGACAACGCGAGCACCGACGACACCGCCGAGATCGTCCGGCGGCACGGCGTCCAGATGATCACTGAGACCAGGAAGGGCACCGGCGCCGCCTCCGACACCGGCATGCGCCACGCCATCGCGCACGGCGCGACCCACCTGGCCAGGACCGACGCCGACTGCCTGCCCCGCCCCGACTGGGTGCGCAACATCCGGCGGGCGTTCGGCGACGGGCTGGAGATGGTCGGCGGACGGCTCAGGCCCCGCACCGACGAGTTCCCGCTGAAGTTCTGGGAGCGGCACTTCATCCCGCTGGTGGTGGACCTGGCCGCGGCGTTCGGCCGCTTCCGTCCGGGCAACCGGTCATCGGAGTATCTCGGGCCGTACGTGATGATGCCCGGCGCGACCCTGGCCATCACCTCCTCGCTGTATGAACGCGCGGGAGGTTTCCCCAGGACCGCGATCGAGGAGGTCCACGAGGATCGCGCCCTGGTCAACCGGGTCCGCACGCTCACCTCCGCGTACGGCTCGCGCCGCGACGTGGTGGTCTTCGGCTCGGTCCGGCGCCTGCGGGCGTACGGCCTGGCGGGCACCCTGGCCTGGTACGCCGACCATCACTACCGTCCGGAAGTGATCGACGTCCGGTGAACCACGAGACCCGCCTCCACCTGGCCGCCCACCCCTTCGTCTATCCGCTCATGCGGCTGCTGGCCCGCCTCGGCCCGGTCGTCCGGGTGCCGGGGCTGGGAGTGGTGGTGAACGACGCCGCCACCGCGCGTGCCGTACTGATGGACGATCGGTTCCGCAAGGACGGCCCCGGATCGCCCGGCGACCTGTGGACGCCGATCCTCGGCCCCTCCGTGCTGCTCAACATGGAGGGCGAGGGGCACCTGGCGCTGCGCAGGAAGCTGATGCCGCTGTTCACCACCGCGTACGTCTCCGCCCTGGTCGCCGACGTGCTGCGGCAGCCGCTGGAGGATCTCTCTGCGCGGCTGAAGCAGGGTGAGACGGTCGACCTGGTGGACGCCATGCGAGTGATGGCCGGGGCGGTGATCTGCCGGGTGATCGGGCTGGGCGAGGTCTCCGAGGCGCGGGCCCGGGAGCTGTTCGAGGCCGGGGAGCGGGTCGTCTCGATGGTCTCGCTGCGCTCCCGGCGGCTGTCGGACCGGCAGGCGGTGATCGCCAGGCGGACGCTGGACGGAATCGGGGACATCGCGCAGGCCGCCTACGAGGCCGGTGACGAGTCCACGCTCATGGGCCGGATGCGGGCGCAGGGGCTGTCGGCGGCCGAGGCCAGGGGCGCGGCCGGGGCGTTCTTCCTGACGGGCACCGAGACGGTCGCCACCTTCGTGCCCCGGCTGATCGCTCTCCTGCACGACCACCGGACAGAGGTCGACGACCTGGACCAGGTGATCGAGGAGGCCATGCGGATCACCACGCCGACGCCGGTGATGCTGCGTTCGGTGGGCTCGGCCGCGCAGGTCGGTGCGGTCGTGGTGCGGCCGGGTGACCGGGTGCTGATCGTGACCCACAACTGCGCCCGGTCGTACGGGCCGTTCGACCCCTCCCTGAAACACCCGCCGGAGCTCCGCCGCCTCTGGTTCGGCGCCGGCCCGCACTTCTGCATCGGCTACCCGCTGGCCCTGGCGGAGATCCGGGCGGTGGCCTCGGTCGTGCTCTCCCACCGAGTGCGTGTCGTACGGCGCCGCGCGGCCAGAGGAGTCCTCATCCCCACCTATGAACACCTCTGGATCAAAGCGGCATGAACGACATCGTCATCTGGATTGAAGTGGCATGAACGACATCATCACCGGCATCATGACCGCCGCCGAACGAGAGCCGGAACGGATCGCCGTCATCGACGGCCGCGGCCGCGAGGTCACCTACGGCGAGCTGGCCCGACGGGTGAACGCGGTCCGCGACGCGATGACCGAACGGCCCGGACCGGAGGCTCCGGCCACCGTGGAGAGCGGCTCTCTGCCGGAGTCGCCGTCCCGCCCGACCACGGACCAAGCTCAGGAAGTCACGACGCCACAACCCCACCCGACCACTGACCAGACCCGGGAGACCGCGACCCCACAGCCCGACCTGACCGCGGACCAGGCGCGGGAAGCCACGGCCGATGCGGAGAGCGGACCACGGCCGAGGGAGACCAGGGCCGGTACGGAGAGCGGATTACGGCCGGGGAAAGCCACAGCCGATACGAAGAGCGGACCACAGCCGGAGAGCGGGCTACGGCCGGGGGACGGCGTGCTGTTCGCGGTGCGGCCCGGGGTGGACGCGGTGGTTCTGGCGCTGGGGGCCGTGGCGGCGGGCGGGACACTCGTGCTCGCCGATCCCGGGCTGGCCCCTGACGTGCTCGCGGCCCGCCTGGCCGTCACCCACCCGAAGTGGGTGGTCACCGAGTCGCTGCTCTACACCCTGAGCGGCCCGCTCAGAGGCCTGGCCCGCCGCCGAGGCCTGCTTCTGCCGAACCTCCGCGATCCCCTTCCCGGATGGCCCGTCCGCCACCTCTACACGGGCCCGTGGCTGCCGGGCGTCCCCCGGGGAGCCCTGCGTCTCTCCCTGATCCTCGGATCGCCGGGTTCCTCCGCGCCGGCCACGTCAAGCACGCCGGGCAGAACGGGCATCCCGGATACACAGGGCACACGGACCGGGCAGACCGGACACGGACCGTACGGCTCGCCCACCGCGGACCAGCCGGCGGCTGTGATCTTCACCTCGGGAACCACCGCACGCCCGCGTGGTGTGGTGCACACGCGGGGATCGCTGGCGGCCGGGCTGGAACTGTTCCGACGCGCCTTCCCGCTGGGGCCCGGCGACATCGTTCACACCGACCAGTTGATGCTCGGGCTGCCCGCGCTGCTGGCCGGGGCGACCTGGTCGCTGCCCGGGGGCGGGGACCTCGCCGCCGAACTGGCCGAGAGGAAGGCCACCCACACCTTCGCCGTCCCCGTGCACCTGGACAGACTTCTGCGCGAGACCCCCAGGCTCCCCGGCACCCTGCGCTACCTGCTGCTCGGCGCCGCCCCCGCACCGCCCGGCGTGCTCCGCCGCGCGATCGAGGCCGGGCCCGAGGTGCTGTCGATCTACGCGATGACCGAGGCACTGCCGATCGCGATCGCCTCGGCGCGAGAGAAGCTGGCCCAGACCGAGGGGGACCTGCTCGGGGCGCCCCTTCCCGGGGTCGGCGTCCGGATCGCGGACGACGGCGAGCTGTTCGTCTCCGGCCCCCACCTCGCCCAGCGCTATCTCGGCGAGGAGCCGCTGAAGGAGATCGCCACCGGTGACCTGGTCCGTCTTGAGGAGGGCCGGTTGGTCCTGCTCGGCCGGAAGAAGGACATGCTCCTCCGTGACGGGGTCAACATCTATCCGGGCCTCTACGAACCCGCCATCGCCGCGCTGCCGGGGGTGGCCGAGGCCGCGATCGTCGGACTGCCCGATCCCGAGACCGGGGACGAGGAGGTCGTGCTGGTCGTCATCCCCACCGGGGACTATGACGAGTCTCGCCTGCGGGAGGCCATTCCCGAGATCGTGGACGCCGCGGCCGTCCCCGACCGCATCGAGTCTCTTGACGCCTTCCCCCGTTCGGGACGCGCCGGAAAACTCGACCGCGCCGCCCTCCGCGAGCTGGTCGCCCGCCGTGTCTGAGCTGCGAGACCGACCGCCGCGCGGTTCGGCGGCCGAGCCGGATCGGCGCACGCGCGAAGGAGGCGGAGCGTGCTGAGGGTGGGGGTGACGGGAGCCTCCGGTTTTGTGGGCGGGGCGGTCTGCCGCGCGGCCGTGAACGAGGGCTGGGAGGTGTCGGCCTTCGGCAGGCGGCCGTCGGTGGAACCCGGACAGGTCGGCGGTGCGCCGTACACGCCGTGGGATCTTCTGGGAGCCAGACCCGGGCTGCCGGAGCTGGACGTGGTGATCCACTGTGCCGGAGGCGTCACGGACTGGGGACCGCGAAGGGAGATCTGGGCGGCCAACGTGGACGGCACCCGCGCCGTCGCCGCGGCCTTCCCCGACGCCCGGTTCGTTCATGTCAGTACAGCCAGCGTCTACGATCCGTTCCGGCCGACCGTGATGGCGACGGAGGGCATGGCCCCGGTCAGCCGGTACGCCAACGCCTACGGCGCCTCGAAGGCGGCGGCGGAGAAGAGCCTGGAGAAGGCGGTCGTCCTGCGGCCGCACGCCGTCTACGGCAGGGGAGACACCACCCTGCTCCCGCGGATCCTCGGGGTGGTCAGGGGAGGCAGGCTTCTCGCGGTGGGCGACGGGCGCCAGCGGATCAGCCTCACCTCGGTGGACAACCTGGCCCGGGCCTGTCTGCTCGCCGCCGCCGGTCCCGTCGAGTGCGGCGTCTTCAACGTGACCGACGCCGAGCCCGTCATCCTCGACGACGCCCTGCGCGCGATCCTCAGGGAACGCGGAATCGACGCCGAGCCGTCCTACCTGCCCCTCAACCTGGTCGCTCCCCTGGCCGCCGCCGCCGAGATCACGTTCCGGCTGCTCGGACGGCCGCACCCGCCCCGGCTGACCCGCTACGCGGCCGGACATCTGGCCGTCGAGCGGACCCTCGACATCACCGCCGCCCGCGATCGGCTCCGCTACCGGCCGGCGGCGACGTCGTTCGCCGGCGCCGCCGACTGGTGATTGCCGAGTCCGGCCACGGACTCGGCGGCGCCGGACCGTGACACCCGGATTCCAGCGGGGTTGTGAGACCTTCGGAGGCGGGCATGAGGCCGTCCCGAAGGCGGGGTCGTGAGACCGTCCCGGAGGCGGGCGCGAGGCCGTCCCGGAAGCGGGGTCGTGAGACCGTCCCGGAGACGGGCATGAGGCCGTTCCGGACGGGAACCGGAGCCGTGCGACCGTCCCCATACAGGAATCGGAGTCCTGAGACCGTTCCCGGACGGGATTCAGCTCGACCGCAAAAAGCCCGCGATACGCGACCAAGTGTCCTTTCAATCAGGATTTAGCGATACGCCGACGAGTGCCCTTTTGGTCGAGATTCAAGGGTCGGCGATATCGGCCATGACGGGGATTAGCTCACCGAATCTTGACCGGCGGTTCCCAGCGCGTCGTACGGTCACATACCCCTTACATGCGAAAACCGTTATTAACCTGTGACGCATCGGGTTGATGGACGGGAGATGTTGGAAAGATGGCAGGTAACGGGGGCCGTAGCGGTATCGGATCAAGCCTGGCGCTTACGTTGGGCTCGGCCGTTCTATGGGGCCTGGCCCATATCTGGGTGGGCCGCCGCGTGACGGGCGCCTGCCTGATGGGCATCTATCTGACCTTGGCCGCGGGGGTCACGACCGCCCTCCTCACCGCCGGGCCCCCGCTGCTCTCCCTGATCGTGCAGCCGGCCTGGCTCTGGTCCTTCGCGCTCGCCGCGATGCTGTTCGCCACCGCCACCGTGGCCGTGGTCATCCGGTCCTACCAGCTTGTCCGGCCCGAGTCGCTGTCCGGCACGACCCGCTACCTCTCGGCCCTCGCGGTCGGCCTGCTGTGCGCGGTGGTGGTCGCCCCGATGGCCTACGCGACCCGGCTGGCCTACGTCTCCAGGAGCGTGGTGAATTCGGTGTTCGCCACGAGCACCACCCCGATCCCGGTGGATCCGTGGAAAGGCCTCGAGCGGCTCAACATCCTGCTGATCGGCGCGGACGCGGCGCCCAACCGGCCCGGTATACGCACCGACAGCATGACCGTGGCCAGCATCAACACCACCACGGGCGAGACCGTGCTGTTCGGCATGCCCAGGAACCTGGAGAACGTCCCGATGCCTCCCGGCCCGGCCCGCGACCGCTTCCCCTTCGGCTTCGAGGGTGAGCCGCCCTACAGCGAGGGCATGCTCAACGAGGTCTTCCAGTACGCCGAGGACTATCCCGAAATGGCTCCGAAGATGACAAAGGGGCACCGCGGCCCTGCGCTGCTGAAAAGGACGATCAGCGGCATCACCGGACTCGACATCGCCAACTACGCGATGGTCGACATGAGGGGCTTCATCGAGATCGTCGACGCGATGGGCGGGGTGAAGGTCACCGTCAAGGACCCCATCGTGTACGGCAAACAGAACGAGGGTCTGATCACGAGTGGCACGCGCAGACTGTCGGGCGAGGAGGCTCTCTGGTACGGCAGGGCTCGCACCTACAGCGATGACTACGTCCGGATGGGCAGGCAGAAGTGCCTGCTCAATGCCGTCGTCAAGCAGGCCGATCCGGTGACGGTGCTCAGCAGTTTCGAGAAGCTGGCCCACGCCACGATGAACGCCGTATCGACCGACATTCCGCGGGAGCTCCTGCCCAAGCTGATCGACCTGTCCTCCAAGGTGAAGAACTCCCAAATCAAGAGCTTCCAGTTCGTTCCCCCTCTGATCAACACGGGCTCACCCGACTACGACCTGATCAAGCGCAAGGTCGCCGACATTCTGGCCGAGCCGCCCGCCCCTCCCGTCGTGGCAGCCGGCAGGGGCGATGCCGCCGACGGCGGGCGTAAGGGCAGCCAGCACCACGGGAGGCAGAGCGACGGGACGGCCTCGGTGCAGAGAGCCGTCACCCTCGACACCGCCTGCCGCTGACGCCGTTCCCCGGTGCTCGCGCATCCCCCGCACCGCGGTGCGCCCGGCGAGCTCCGCCCGAAATCGACGACCGCGTGGCGCACGGCTTTTGCGGTCCTGACCGGCAACGGCTGAATTAAGGTGGCGTTGCCCACATCGCGTGATCAACCTGCGACACGAAGCGATTCTCCTCCCTCCCGACTGAGAAGCCGAGGTCAAGGAGAGATCCATGTCCCGCAGACACGCCGCCACCACCACGGGATGCGCCCTAGCGGTCACCGCGCTCACCCTGGTGGCCGCCCTTGCCGCCGCCGAACCTCAGACAGCGGTCCCCCGTGCCGCTCCTCCCACTCAGCAGCCACCGCCGCCGGGCGTGCTTGAGGCGCTCCAGCGCGATCTCGGTCTCACCAGGGAACAGGCTCTGGCCCGCCTGCGCAACGAAGCGCGCCTGACACCGGTCGAGGCGGAGCTCCGCGGCCTGCTCGGTGACCGCTTCGGTGGCTCCTGGTTCATGGGGACCGTCTCGCAGACCCTCGTGGTGGCCACCACCAGCGCCGCCGACATCCCCCGGATCACCGCCGCGGGCGCCCGGCCGAGGGTCGTCACCCGGTCGCTGTCACAGCTCACCCTGATCAAGCAGAAACTCGAAAAGGTTCTGGCCACGCACCCGCATGGGGGTGGCGTGCGCTACGTCGACGTGAAGATCAACAAAGTCGTCGTCCTCTCCGCGACACCCACGGAGACCAGGAAGATCGTCAAGACCGTCGACGTGGACATGACCGCGGTGACGGTGGTGTTCTCCAAGGAGCGACCGTGGCCCGCCGACGACGTACGGAACCGCCCTCCCTACTCCGTCAGCGCTACGGCTTACTGCTCGTCCGGCTCCGCGGCGACCCCCGAAGCCCGGAACGGTTCCACCGTCGTCGAGCACTGCGGTAATCCGCGCGCCGGCTCCGGCAGGGCCGCCCGGGGCGGCCCCGCCGTGTCACCGGACACCGAGCCCTAGGGCTTCCCTCGCCTGGCGCGCAGCCGTACGGCCAGACCCAGTCCGGACAGCAGGATCCCCAGCATCACCGGCGCGACCGGGAGACCCGTGAACGGCAGCTCGGACAGCCGGGGGCCCGAGCGCGCGTCCCGCGCCGAGCTCCGCGAGGAGTCGCACCTCCGGCCGCACGAGGAGTCGCATGACCGGTCGTCCGAGGAGTCGCACCCGTCCTCACACGAGGAGTCGCTTCTCCGGCCGCACGAGGAGTCACACGACCGATTGTCCGAGGAGTCGAGGCTTCGGTCACATGACGGCTTGCACAACCGCAGGCACGACGGGTTCCGCGACGGGGAGGAAGGTGAAGCGGACTTCGGTGTCCGAGCCGGTGTCAGGACGATTCCGGTGGGGCCCGGGGCGCAGTTCGGGTCGGCCGAGCCGGCGGAACAGTTGGATCCCGGCGCCACGCCCAGCACCCTGCTCCGTAGCGTCCTGTCTCCCCTCGGAGGGTCGTTCACCGTGACGCTGTAGGTGATCGTCACCTCGGACCCCGCCGGGAGGTCGCCCTTCCAGTCCAGCCTCGGCCCTGCGGAGGCAGCGGAGGTGGAGATGGAGGAAGCGGCGGAGCGCGAGGGGTCCACAACGTCATCCGTGGAAGCGGCGGCGGGGCCCTGGGGATTCACCGCATCATCCGTGGAAGCGGCGGCGGGGCCCTGGGGATTCACCGCATCATCCGTGGAAGCGGTGGAAGCCGCGGAAGCCGCGGAGCCTGGGAGGGCCGCGGCGTCGCCCGTCGGCCCGGTGAAGGTGACGGAGCCCGAGGAGGCCCTGGCGTCGTTGTTGTAGACGGCGTCGTCGAGCACCCCGGAGAGGTCGTCCGTCACGTGGGCATCGGTGTACGGGGCCTCCTGGGCGTTGGCGACGGTGATCGTGTAGTTCACGACCTCTCCGGACCGGGGCGCCCGCGGCGAGAGGGTCTCGCTGATCGTCACGTTCTCCACGACGACGCGGTGAGCGCATCCTCGATCGGCGGCCGGGGCCGGGGCGGAAAGCCTGCCGGCCCGGGGCGTGGGGCCCGGGCAGTTCGTGCCGCCTCCGGGAGCCCGGATCGCGTTGTCCAGCAGATGGTCGCCGGTACCGGGGTCCCTGACGGTCGCGCTGTAGGTGATGGTGACCGTCTCACCCGCCGCGACGTCGCCGGTCCAGCTCAGCCTGGGCTCGTCGTAGGAGACGGTGCCGGTCGTGGCCTGGGCGTCACCGTTGTAGACGGCGTCGTCGAGCACCTGGGACAGCTCGTCGGTGAGGGTGGCGCCGAGGTAGGCGGCGGTGCCGACGTTCTGGACGGTGACCGTGTGGACGACCACGTCGCCGGGCCTGGCCGTCTTCCGATCGGCGGCGGCGAGGATGTTCAGCAGCGGCAGTCGCGCCTTGCGGGTGTTGCCGCAGGCGGAGTCGGTGAAACCGGCGACGCAGTTGGAGCCCTCCGGCCCGGCCAGCTCGCCGGACAGCTGCCGGTCCCCGGCCGGCCGGTCGTCCACCCGCGTGCTGTAGGTGATCGTCACCGTCTGATCCACCGCCACGTCGCCGGTCCAGGTCACCTTCGGCTTGGCGTAGGAGACCGTACCGCTCGACGCTCGCTGGTCTCCGTTGAAGGCCGCGTCGTCCAGCACCCCGGACAGGTCGTCGGTGATCGTCGCCCTCGGATAGGGCGCGGTTCCGACGTTGGTGACCGTGATCGTGTAGTCCACGGTCCCGTCGGGCTTGGGCCCGTCGGGGGCGAACGACTTCTTGATCCTCAGCTCCGCGATGCCGATGCGCTGCCCGCACTCCGGAGCGGTCGACTCCGGGCTGCAGTTCGAGGCGAAGGGCGGGCCCGCGACGTGTCCGTCCAGGATGCCGTCGCCGACGGCGTCGATCATGACGCTGTAGGTGATCGTCACCGTCTCGCCCCTGGCCACGTCGCCGCTCCAAGTCATGACGGGCTCGCTGTAGACGACGGTTCCGCTCGACGCCCGCTGGTCTCCGTTGAAGGCCGCGTCGTCCAGCACCCCGGACAGGTCGTCGAGGATCCCGACCCCGGGGTAGTCGACCTGCCCGTCATTGGTGACCGTGATCGTGTAGGTCAGCTTGCCTCCCTTCCTCGCGGGGACGGCGGAGGCGGTCTTGGTCAGCCTCAGTCGGGGCGTCACGACCCCACGGCGCGGGCCGTTCTCCCTCTTCCCGGCCTGAACCTGCTTGTTCACCGGCGGTGAGACGACGGGCTTGTCCGGAGCGGCGGCGGGTGAAGGGGTCGGGGTGACGGAGAGGCCCGGCGTCACCGGCGCCGGTTCCGGAGCGGGAGTCAAAGGGTGGGTCGCCGCCCGGGTCGAGTCGGAGGCGCCCGAGCGCGAACCCGCTGGAACCGAAGGCTGAGTCACCGTCCGGGTCAGGTCGGAGGCGCCCGAGCGCGAACCGGCCGAAGCCGGAGGCTGAGCCGCCGGAGCCGAATCGGACGTGCCAGAGCGCGAATCCGCTGGAACCGAGGGGTGAGTCACTACCCGGGTCACGTCGGAGGTGCCGGAACGAGAACCGGCCGAAACCGGCAACCGGGCCGCCGGACCCGAATCGGACGTGCCGGAGCGCGAATCGGCCCGAGCCGGAGGCTGAGTCACCGCCGGAGCCGAATCAGACGTGCCGGAACGGGAACCGGCCCGAGACAAACGCCTGGATCCCGCCCCGGCGCACTCGTCCGCCGAGGCGGGCAGCGCGGCTCCGCTCTGACAGGACGCCTCCGTGACATCTGCGACCTTCGCCCGCGACGCGGCAGGTACGGCGGATGCGGTGGATACGGCGAGCACGACCGAAGGCATCACGACCACCGAGAGCGCGACCCCACACGCGGCAAGTCTGCCGACCCGCCGTCCCAGAACGTGATGCGACCAAGCACCGTTAAGCCCCACCAAAACCCCCTACCGACCCAGTTTCCAGGCTTTGACCTCTTTCGGGGGGCTCAAGATCAACTGACGCCGGTTGGATACCCAGACCGCCGAAATCTCACCGGTGACCTCGATAAACATCTGTCATGTCAATCCCAAAGATCGTCACCGATTCGGCACGAGAGAACACGAAGAGGTAACAGTGGACCTTCGCGACACACCATGACTTGACAGGCATCCCAGCCCTTGCCTTAATACACCTAACCGACTTATTAAGTAGGAATTAGGAGTAACCATGAACGCTCGCAGGGTTCGCGGGGCGGTGGCCGTGCTGGCCGCACTGGCGATCACAACCTTGGCGACCGCCTGCGGGGGCACGGAGACCACGGGGACGGCGGCCTCGGCCGGCGGGGACAAGCTCGCCGAGGTCAGGCTCGGGTACTTCCCCAACATCACCCACGCCACGGCGCTGGTCGGCATCGAGAAGGGCTTCTACGCCAAGCACCTGGGCAGCACCAAGCTCGTGCCCAGCAGCTTCAACGCCGGCCCGGCCGCGATCGAGGCGGTCTTCGCGGGTGCTATCGACGCCACCTACATCGGGCCCAACCCGGCCATCAACGCCTGGGCCAAGTCCAAGGGCAAGGCAATCAAGATCATCGCCGGATCGGCCTCCGGCGGCGTCTACCTCGTGGTCAAGCCCGAGATCAACGGCGTCGAGGACCTCAAGGGCAAGAAGATCGCCACGCCGCAGCTCGGCAACACCCAGGACGTGGCCCTGCGCTACTGGCTGCAGGAGAAGGGCCTGAAGACCGACACCAAGGGCGGCGGCGACGTCAACATCATCCCGCAGGAGAACGCCCAGACCCTGCAGACCTTCGCCACCGGCGACATCGACGGCGCCTGGGTGCCCGAGCCGTTCGCCAGCCGCATGGTCCAGGAGAGCAAGGGCAAGATCCTGCTCGACGAGCGTGACCTCTGGCCGAACAAGCAGTTCGTGATCACCCACCTGATCGTCCGTCAGGAGTTCGCCGCCGAGCACCCGGAGACGGTCAAGCAGCTCCTCGAGGGGCACGTCGAGGCCAACGCCGCGATCAACGCCGACCCCGCCGACGCCGCCAAGACCGTGAACGCGGCGCTGGAGAAGCTGAGCGGCAAGCCGCTCAAGCAGGAGGTCCTGGACAGCGTCTTCAAGAACATCACCTTCACCAACGACCCGATCGCCTCCTCCCTGGTCGGCAGCGCGGACCACGCGATCAAGATCGGGCTGCTGGAGCCGGTGGACCTGAACGGCATCTACGACCTGAAGCCCCTGAACGAGATCCTCGCGGCCAAGGGTCAGCCCGCGGTCGCCGACAAGTGATCTGACTGATCCGAAGCAGCAAGCAGGAGGGCACGTGACAGCTCCGCTCAGGGAGCGGGCGGACAGCCGGATCGAGGGCGAGGAGCCCACGGTCCGGCTGGACGGCGTTTCCAAGATCTATGGCCAGGGCAAGAACAGCCTGCTGGCCCTCGACAACGTCTCCCTCTCCGTCCACCCGGGCGAGTTCGTCTGCCTGCTCGGCGCCTCCGGCTGCGGCAAGAGCACGCTGCTCTCGCTGGTCGCCGGGCTCGACGCGCCCACGGCCGGCCGGATCGACACCGAGGGCCACAAGATCGCCATGATGTTCCAGGAACCAGCGCTGTTCCCCTGGCTCACCGTCTCCGCCAACGTCGAGATGGCGCTGCGGGTGCAGGGCGTGGCCAAGCGCGAGCGCCAGGCCAAGGCCGCGGAGTTCCTGGAGATCGTCCACCTGGACGGGTTCGGCGCCAAGCGCCCGCACGAGCTGTCCGGCGGCATGCGCCAGCGGGTCTCCCTGGCCCGCGCGCTCGCCCAGGACGCGAACGTGCTGCTGATGGACGAACCCTTCGGCGCATTGGACGCGATGACCCGCGACCTGCTCCACGACGAGCTGGAGCGGATCTGGCGCGAGCGCAACCTCAGCGTGCTGTTCGTCACCCACAACGTCCGCGAGGCCGTACGGCTCGGCGACCGGGTGGTCCTGCTCAGCAGCCGCCCCGGCCAGGTCGTCGAGCACTTCCCGGTCGAGCTCGACCGGCCTCGCCGTACCGACTCCACCGCGGTGGCGGAGCTCGCCACGACGATCACCAACCGGCTGCGACAGGAGGTCCTCCGCCATGGCCGTTGACCAGGCACCCCCCGCCGACACCCATGCCCAGCACCTCGCCGGGCTCGACGCGCTGGAGCTCGGCGGAGGCGAGCGTCACCGGGTCACCTCCCAGATCTGGGGCCGGCTGTGGCCGATCGTCCTGGCGGTCGGCCTGGTCCTGCTGATCTGGCAGGCCGTGGTGTGGTCCGGCCGCTGGCCGGAGTACGTCCTCGCGGGGCCCGTCGAAACCTTCGGGGTGCTCCGCGAGCGCCTGACCACCGCCGAGTACTGGGAGGCCATCGCCGTCACGATGCGCCGCGCGGTGACCGGCTTCGCGATCTCGGTGCTGATCGGACTGGTCGTCGGCGCCCTGGTTTCGCGGATCAAGGTGCTCAGGGCGGCCTTCGGCTCTCTGATCACCGGTCTGCAGACCATGCCGTCGATCGCCTGGTTCCCGCTGGCCATCCTGCTGTTCGGCCTGACCGAGAGCGCGATCACGTTCGTGGTGATCCTGGGGGCGACGCCGTCCATCGCCAACGGGCTGATCGCCGGAGTCGACTACACCCCGCCGATCCTGCTGCGCGCGGGGCACGTGCTCGGATTCCGCCGCCTCCAGCTCTACCGCCACGTGATCCTGCCGGCATCGCTGCCGTCGTTCCTGGCCGGGCTCAAGCAGGGCTGGGCCTTCGCCTGGCGCTCACTGATGGCCGGCGAGATCGTTGTCATCATCGCCCACCAGTCCTCGCTGGGCGAGCGGCTGTTCTTCGACCGCGAGCTCGCCGACTCCGCGGGCCTGCTCTCCACCATGATCGTGATCCTGGTCATCGGCATCGGGGTGGACCTGCTGTTCGAGACGGCCGACAACTCCCTTCGCCGCCGCTGGGGCCTCCAGCAAGTGCGTAACTAGCCGGCATCACGTAACCGACGGATATGCGGATCTCCGCCAGAACCCAGTACGCGCTGCGAGCCGCCACCGAGCTGGCCGCGGCGCCTCCCGGCCCCGTGCCCGCCGAGAAGATCGCCGTGGCGCAGAACATCCCCCGGAGGTTCCTGGACAACATCCTGCTGCAGTTGCGGCGGGCAGGGCTCATCCACAGCCAGCGTGGCCCCGACGGGGGCTACTGGCTGGCCCGGCCCGCCGAGGAGATCACCCTGGCTGACGTGATCATGGTGGTCGAAGGCAGTCCGGAACACTCCGCGCACGGCGGCTACCCGGGAGTCGCCGGGCCCCTGGCCGACGTGTGGAGCGCGTTGCGCGCCCACGAGGAGACCCTGCTCACCGAGATCACCCTCGCCCACATCGCCAAGGACTCGCTTCCCTGACGACGGCCCCGCGCCGTCCGCACGCCAAGAACTCGCCTCCCCGACGGCCGCCCCGGGCCGTACCGCACACCAAGGACTCGCTTTCTTGACGGCCGCCCGGGCCGTACCGCTCCGGGCGGCAAGCACGTGCTCGCCGAGTCACGCCGAGTCAGCTGTATACCTGCGACGCCTCGTCGCCCCAGCCTGCTCCGCGATTTCTCCTGGTTATCCACCAACCTCCCTGGTCACACGTGTCGCAAATTCTCACTGACCGTGGCATGATTATCACTACCAGGAGTCGGAACGGTTTTCATAACCAGATTGGATCGCTGTTGTGAGGGTGGCGTTCGTCGGTAAGGGCGGAAGCGGCAAGACGACTCTGTCGGCGCTGTTCGCGAGATACACAGCGAGCCACGGCGGGCCGGTCGTCGCGGTCGACGCGGACATCAACCAGCATCTGGGAATGGCCCTGGGCATGGCCGACGGCGCGCTGCCCCGGCCGATGGGCTCACACCTGGCCGAGATCAAGGAATACCTGCGGGGCGACAACCCGCGCATCTCCTCGGCCTCCGCGATGGTCAAAACCACCCCTCCCGGGCGCGGCTCGCGACTGCTGCGCCTGGACGAGCCCGGCGACCCGATCCACACCGGATTCGCCACCGTCACCCCGGAGGGGCCGCGGCTGATGGTCACCGGCCCGTTCAGCGAGGACGACCTGGGAGTGGCCTGCTACCACTCCAAGGTGGGCGCGGTGGAGCTGTATCTCAACCATCTCGTCGACGGCGCGGGCGAGTACGTCGTGGTGGACATGACCGCCGGGGCCGACTCCTTCGCCTCCGGGCTGTTCACCCGCTTCGATCTGACCTTCCTGGTCGCCGAGCCGACCCGCCAGGGGGTGAGCGTGTATCGCCAGTATCGCGACTACGCCGCCGACTACGACGTGCCGATCGTGGTGGTCGGCAACAAGGTGCACGGCCCCGACGACGTGGCGTTCCTGCGCGAGCACGTCGGCGACGACCTGCTGGTCTGCCTTGAGCACTCGGCGGCGATCCGCGCGATGGAGCAGGGCCGTCCGTTCACCCTGCAGGACCTCGAACCCGCCAACTCCGCGGCGCTGGGAAGGCTCCTGACGCACCTTGACGCCCAGGAGAAGGACTGGTCCCGCTTCGGCCGCCAGGCCATACGGTTTCACCTCCGCAACGCGGAGGCCTGGGCGAACAGGGCCACCGGCGAGGATCTCGCCGCCCAGATCGACCCGGACTTCGTCTTCGGGCCCACACGAGTGTCGCTCTCGCGCTAGATGGAGCGATCACCGAGCCCGACCTAGTGTCTGAATGATCCCCTTCTGAGAGGAGAACGCAGCATGTCGCTGACCGTTTCGAACGATCTTCTCGACCAGGCGAAAGCCGGTGAGGTCGACGATGAGGCGTTTGTCGCCTGCGTCCGTGACTCCCTGCCCTACGCATGGTCGGTGATCAGCGAGCTGGTCAAGCAACGCGACCACACCGGCGCCGAGTTCGCCGACAACACCGTTCCGCCGCCGGACGAGACCGCCCGGGGACAGCTCCTGCGCTGTCTCGCGAGCGACTCCATGCGCGGCGCCCTGGAGCGCCACTTCCAGGTGAAGCTGGCCTTCCAGAACTGCCACCGGGTCGCGGTCTTCGACCCGGCCGCCACCAGGGCCCACGCGGAGTTCGTCACCGCCAGGTCCCAGATTCTCAACCAGTCGCCCGAGCTCGTCGACTGCTGAGGCTCGCGCTTCAAGGGGCCTGGCCAGGGGCCCGGCGAGCGGCTCCAGGTCGCGCTCCTCGGAAGCACGACGATCAGGGCCCGCAAACATGCCCCAGGGGCATGACCACGAGCCTGGGAAGCGACCCCGGGGAGACGACCTTCCCGGAGCGCAACCCTGGTCCAGGGAAATGCCCTAGAGGGCACGACCCCGGATTCGGGGCAGCACCTCGGCCCCGAGCCGCCTGATGTTCTCGAGGGTGCGGGCATGATCGCCCGCACCCTCGACCATGAGGATCAGGTGCCGCAGGCCGGTGACCTCCGCGGTTCGGTTGATCTTCTCGACGCAGTGGTCGGGCGAGCCGACCGGGTGCGTGTCGCAGAGAAAATCCACATAACCCGAAATATCGCGATCTGACCGCGCTCGGCCGTCCACCGGCACGTAACCCGCGAGCCCCGGCCCCAGCCACCGCGGCATGGTCTCCCTCAGCTCCCGTACGGCCTGCGCCGTCGAGTCGCCCACGTGTCCCACGACCGCGGCCACGTGCCCGGGATCCTCGCGCCCGTAGGCCCGGATCATGTCCGCCTTGTCCGCGTCACCGATGTGCATCCCCAGCAACATCGGCAGCCCCCGCTCCGCGGCGAGCTCCACGGTCCGCGGCGAGGTGCACGCCACCACGGGTCTGAGCCTGGCGGCCGGGACCATGGGCACCTCCCTGAACCGGAAGAACTCCCCGTCCGCCGAGACCGTCTCGCCGTTCAGGGCAGCGCACAACAGATCCAGCGACTCGGGGAAACCCCGCTCGAACCTGGCCAGCCCCGTCCCGAACACCTCCAGGTCCACCCAGGGCCCGCCCCGACCCACCCCGAGCACGAACCGTCCGCCCGAGACCTGGTCGAGGATCGCCGCCTGTTCGGCCAGCGCCACCGGGTGCTGCGTGGACAGGACGCTCACCGCCGTCCCGACCCGGATCCTGACGGTACGGCCCAGCGCCACGCCCGCCAGCGTCACCGCCGACGGGCACACGCCGTACGACATGAAGTGGTGCTCGGCGATCCACGCGTCGTCGAACCCCGCCTCCTCGGCGGCCACGACCGCCTCCACCGTGTCCCGCAGCACCTCGCCCGGCTCCCGGCCCGGAAACCCCGCCACGACCAGAAAGACACCGATACGCATGGTGCCATCCTCCTCAGACCACGGCCCGGGGTCCGCGGGTGCGGGAAATTCGACGGGACTCCGCCGATGACTCCCCCGTCCGGCGCTCGATCCGCCCGACCGGCCCGGCTCGCTCGGAGAGCCCGAACCCCCCGGAGAGGCCGGGATGACACTCGTCAGCCGTTCGATCCAACCGACGGCCCGGCTCGTTTGAAGAACTCGAAGAACCCGAACCCTCCGGAGAGACCGGGGTGCCCCTCGTTCGACCCGGCTCGCTCGAAGAACCCGAACCCTCCGGAAAGGCCCGGATGACCCTCGTTCGGCCCGGCTCGCTCGAAGGGCCCGGGCTATCCGAAAAGCCCGAGCTGACCCTCTCCGGCCAGCGGGTTGCGGTGCCTCTTGAGGTGGCGCCACCGGGGCAGGTCGTCGAGGTAGGACCAGGACAGGCGGTGGTGTTCCGTCGGCCCGAGAGAGGCCAGAGCCTCCTGGTGGACCGGAGAGGGGTAGCCCGCGTTGTCGGCGAAGCCGTACTCCTCGAAACCGAGCGAGGCCATGTAGGCGTCACGGCGGACCTTGGCGATCACGGAGGCCGCGGCCACGGAGACGCAGGACAGATCACCCTTGATCTCGCATCGGACCGGCCACGGCGGGCCCAGGTAGTCGTGCTTGCCGTCGAGGATGACCACGTCGGGCCTCACCGGCAGCTCGGCCAGCGCCCTTGTGGCCGCGCGGCGCAGGGCCTCGGTCATGCCGAGCGCGTCGATCTCCTCGTGTGTCGCCTCGCCGTACCCGATCCCGGCGGCCCAAGCGGTGATCTCGGGGACCATGGCGTCGCGCCGGGCGGGGCTGAGCATCTTGGAGTCGGTCAGGCCCGCGGGCGGCTCCGACAGGTCGGTGACCACCGCGCAGACCGCCACCGGCCCCGCCCAGGCTCCTCGCCCGACCTCGTCCACCCCGGCCACCAGCTTGGATCCGCCGGCGTTCAGCAACCGTTCGAGCGCATAGGAGGGAGGCACGTTCCGACGTTACCGGGAGGCGAGCCCGACCACTTCAGGGACGGCCGCATGGAAGCGTGCGACGACCGTTACCGGGAGGCGAGCCCGACCACTTCAAGGACGGCCGCATGGAAACGCGCGACGACCACCTGGAGGCGGGTTCAGCCGCTTCGAGGACGGCCGCCGGGAAGCGTACGGCGAGGTCACCGGGAGGCGATGTCACCGGGAGGCGAGTTCGATCGCCTCGAGGTCGGCGGCGAGGAGGCGTGCGGCGACGTGCACGGCCCGGAGGGTGACGGAGACCGCGGGACGGTGGACGCTGGAGGCGCGGGCGACGGCGTGGACGTCGCGGCCGACCGGAGAGCCCGGAAACTCGCGGACGACGATGCCGCGGACCCCGGCGGCCAGCGCCAGGGCGGGAACGGCCGCGATACCGATGCCCTTGGCGACCAGGCCGAGGATCGTGCCCAGCCCCTCGAACTCCCAGGGCACCGGCTGGGCACCGCCGACGTCGGCCATCAGGCGGTCCACGGCCAGCCGCGAGGGCTCGCCGTCCGGGGTGGCCATCCACGGCTCGTCCCGCAGCTCGCGCAGGTCCACGGGCACGTCCGGCGAGGCCAGCCGGTGCTTGCGCGGCACCACGAGCACCAGCGGGTCGTGCAGCAGGGGGAAGACCCGCAGCGTGTCCGATTCGCGCACCCGGCCGTACCAGTCGTCCACCAGCGCGATGTCCACCTCTCCCGACTGCACCTCACGCATTCCGCGCCCAGAACGCCCCTGTCCCATCCGCAGGGTCAGCGCGCTGTGGCGGCGCAGCGTCCTGGCCAGCGCGGGCGCGAAAGCCACCGCGGCGGTCGGGAAGGCGGTCACCGTTACCCGGCCCGCCGGCGTCGCCGCCTGGGCCGACAGGTCGGACTCGGCGGTCTCCACCATGGAGAGGATCCGCTCGGCGTGCTCGACCAGACGGCGTCCCGCGTCGGTCAGCTCGGCACTCCGGGCGGTCCTGTCGATCAGCACCGCCCCCGCCTCGCGTTCCAGCGCGGCCAGCTGCTGGGAGACCGCCGAGGGACTGTAGCCCAGAGAAAGCGCGGTCGCGGCGATACTGCCCCGGCGGGCGAACTCACAGATCACAGCAAGACGCCGTAAATCAAGCATCAGACTTCCTTATGCCTACCCACAACAACCGAAGCTTGTCCTGATGCTTTCATCCCATCAGGCTTGGGAACGTTCCGCAACGACCGGGAAGGACCCGCGATGAACGTGACCCTGTCCGCCACCCTGGCGGCGAACGAGGAGATCGAACGAAGACGGCGTGCCGGTGAGCGCGTGCTGCACCTGGCCTTCGGGGAGGCGGGTCTGCCCGTTCATCCGGCCCTGCGCGAACGGCTGATCGCGGCGTCCGAGCACAACGGATACGGACCGGTCGCCGGCGCGAGCGCCCTGCGCGAGGCCGCCGCCGGATACTGGCACCGGCGAGGACTTCCCACCGACCCCGAGCTGGTGGTCTGCGGCCCCGGGAGCAAGGCCCTGCTGTACGGCCTGCTGCTCGCGATCGGCGGCGACATCGTGCTGCCGATGCCGAGCTGGGTCAGCTACGCCGCCCAGGCCGACCTGGTCGGGGCACGTCCCCTGTTCGTTCCCGCACCCCCCGGCGAGGGAGGGGTGCCGGATCCCGAGCACGTCGTGTCCGCGGTCCTGCGCGCGCGGTCCCGGGGACGTGAGGTGCGCTCGTTGCTGGTCACGCTGCCCGACAACCCCAGCGGAACGCTGGCCTCCGCGAGCACCGTCAGGCGGATCGTCGAGGTGGCCCGCGAGCTCGATCTGACGATCATCTCCGACGAGATCTACCGCGACCTGGTCCACGATCCCGGCGCCACCGGCTTCCTCAGCCCGGCGGACCTGGCCCCCGAGCGCACCGTGATCACCAGTGGGCTCAGCAAGAGCCTCGCCATCGGCGGCTGGCGGATCGGCGTGTCAAGGCTTCCGTCCGTCGGGCTGCGCGACCGGCTGCTCGCGGTGGCCAGCGAGATCTGGTCCAGCCCGGCCGCCCCCGTTCAGCAGGCGGCGGCCTACGCCTTCACCGAACCGGCCGAGCTCGTCCGGCGGATCGACGAGAGCCGCCGGCTGCACGGCACGGTGGCGCGGGCCGTACACAAGAGGTTCGTCCTGGCGGGTGCGCGGGTGGCCGCGCCGCAGGGCGGCTTCTATCTCTACCCCCACTTCGCCGGGCTGGACTTCGCGACCTCCGCCGACCTGGCCACCCACCTGCTCGACGAGCACGGTGTCGGGGTGCTCGCCGGCCACGTCTTCGGCGACGATCCCAGGGCCCTGCGGGCGCGCGTGGCGACCAGCCTCCTGTACGGCGAGACGACCGAGCAGCGGCTGGCCGCGCTGGGCGCTCCCGATCCGCTCGAACTCCCCTGGATCTCGGCCTCGCTGGACCATCTGAGCGAAGCCCTGACCGGTCTCTACGCCATGCGGCGAGCACCTCTGCGGCACGGACGCGTGAGGCTCGCCCCGGCCTCCGTGACGGGGTGATCGTCGGGGACGTCGGCCGGTAAAAATCTGTCCGGGCGCCGGGAGGCGCCCGGGGTAGTATTCACATTGCTGACCTGCGGTTTTACACTTCAGTGGCCAGTAGGACAGATGCTTTTCCTGATGCTCACCAAGATGTCTCGTGTCGTTTGGCACCGGGCATATGAGTCAGCCCCCATCATGTGCTCATGCCCGCTTTTGTCACCCTGTCCGGGCGCTCCGTGCGCCTGGAACCGCTCAGCCTCGCGGCGGTCGACGACCTCGTCGCCGCGGCGTGTGAAGACCGTTCCACTTACGCCTTCACGCGCGTTCCCCAAGGCCGGGACGAGATGGTCTCCTACGTGGAGGCCACTCTGGCTGAGCAGGCGAAGGGCCGCACGATGCCCTTCGCCATCCGGTGGCTCCACACCGACCGCATCGTCGGTGCCACCCGCCTCATGAACCTGGAGTACTGGCAGGGCCCCATGCCCTGGCCACCGGGCGCGCATGGGGCTGTGGGCGACGTCCCGTCCGTGGCGGACATCGGTTACACCTGGCTGGCCGCTTCGGCCCAAGGCACAGGTGTCAACCGGGAGAGCAAATACCTGATGCTCTCCCTCGCCTTCGAGACGTGGCAGGTCCACCGGATAACCCTGAAGGCCGACGTACGTAACGTACGGTCCCGGGCCGCCATCGAAGCCCTCGGCGCACAACTTGACGGTGTGCGGCGAGCGGAGGCCCGAGGCTCCGACGACACGGTCCGAGATACCGCGTACTACTCGATCCTCAGTTCCGAATGGCCGCTCGTCCGAGAACGGATCCACGCGCGACTGGGCCTGGCCGAAGCCGCGTAGCGAGACGTAGCGAGACACAGGGGCGCCGCGAGGTCGCGGCGCTGTGACGCCGTGACCGCTGCGACCCCTTGGGGCGCCTGTCCTTCCTTTCCGCCTCGGCCCTGGCAGCACGGCCGAACCGGGCCGTCGCCGCGCGGCGACGGCGGCGTGGAAGCGGTATGGCGACAGCGTGGAAGCGGCGCGGCGACAAACCTGTCACTTCGATGACGTCGACATAACAACGAACCCATCACTTCGATGACTTTATGGAACAAAGGCCCGCCCGGATTCCGGGCGGGCCTGATGTTCGTCTGACGTTTTTCGTACACGAACTATTCATCTTCCGGCCGGTTCGCCGAAACTACTCGTCGCCGTCGACCTCGTAGATGTAGTACCACTTGCCGCAGGACTTCTTCTTGGCGTTGTGGTTGTCCCAGTAGCAGACCCTGACCTGGACGTTGTCGACGTCGTGGGCCGAGAAGTGGAACGACCGGTAACCGTTGGAGCCGCACTTTCTGGCCCAGCGGATGTTCTCGTCGCCGTCCTCGTTCTCGAACTTGACCTGGGCGTAGCCACAGAGCCAGCTGGGGGAGAACTGGTCGTAGAGCCTGCCCTGGACGTGGATCCTGTCGGAGCCGTCGCTCCAGACGTGGCCCTTGGCCTTCGCCCGGGAGCCGTTGAAGTATTTGGAGTAGTAGTAGCCCCAGTATTCGTCATAGTCGCTGGAGGCGGCCGAACCCGCGGTGAGCGTGGCGGCCGAGGTCGCCGAAGCGGAGGAGGTGGCCGAAGCGGAAGAGGTGAGGGCCGGAACACCGACCGCGATGACGGCGGTGGCCGCGGTCAGACCGAGGAGGTTGCGGATCGTGCGACGCATGGGGGGTCTCCTTGATGAGGCGGATATGGCCCCTTTTTCACTGGAGCCACGGCTTATTGATAGGTCCGCCCACCTTCACTTCACTTACAACGCCTTTATCAACTCCTGCAACCCACCGACATGTCGGGCATGGCCGCCCCCGTATGGGGCCATGCCCGACATGCCCCAGCATCATCGTTATGACTCAACACCCGATTAGTTTCCGATCAACGCATACGTTGGCGAGCAAGCCTCTACCTACGAGGTAAGCGGCGAAGGACCTATCATTTGGCCATAAAACTTTCCGTTAGGGCGGAGATTCGGGAAATGGCTGTTCAGGGCAGCGAAGGCGGGTTGTGCTTCGCCGTGCTCGGCCCTGTCCAGGCTTGGCGTGACGGAACCGAGCTCGACCTGGGCACTCCGCTGCAACGGTCCATTCTGGCGATGCTGCTGCTGCGCGAGGGCCGGGCGGTGACGCCGGCCGAGATGATCGACGCGATCTGGGGCGAGGACGCCCCGCCCCGGGCGCTCGGCGCGCTGCGCACCTACGTCTCCAGGCTGCGGTCCGTGCTTGAGCCGGGCAGGTCCCCGCGCACCCGCCCCGAGCTGCTCACCTCGGTGGGCCGGGGATACGCGCTGCGCCTGAACGACAGCACGCTCGACCTGGTCCTCTTCGACCGGGGCGTTCAGGAGGCCGAGGCCGCACGCCGTGCCGGGGATGTCGGCGGGGCCGCCGAGAGCCTGCGCGCGAGCCTGGCGCTGTGGGCCGGGGAGCCGCTCGCCGGGGCCGTCGGGCCCTATGCCGAGCACCAGCGCGACCGGCTCGTGGAGCGCCGGATGAGCGTGCTGGAAGTCCTGATGGACCTGGATCTGGAGCTGGGAAGGCACGCGGACGTCGTCTCAGAGCTGATTGCGCTGACCGCCGACCATCCGCTTCGCGAGCGGCTCCGTGCCCAGCTGATGCTGGCCTACTACCGGTGCGGCCGCAAAGCGGAGGCGCTCACGGCCTTCGCCGATACCCGTACGGCCCTGATCGAGGAGCTCGGCATCGATCCGGGCTCCGACCTGACCGCCCTGCACCAGCGCATCCTCATCGACGATCCGAGCCTCGCGCCCGCCTCCGTCACCCATCCCGTACGGCCCGCGCCCGCCGCCCCGGAACCCGCTGCGAAGGCGGAGAGCACGGAGGCCAACCAGCACGGCCAGCCCAGCCAGCACGAGCAGCACGGAACGCACAACGCACCCGAGCTGCCGCGTCCGGCGCAGCTCCCCGCGGCGGTGAGCGATTTCACCGGCCGCCGGCAGATCATCGCGCGGCTGCGCACCCTGCTGTCCGCTGAGACCGGTTCCGAGGGCGTGCCGGTGGCGGCCATCTCCGGGATCGGCGGCGTCGGCAAGACGGCCCTCGCGGTGCACGTCGCCCATGCCATGCAGGACCTGTTCCCCGACGGTCAGCTCTATGCCGACCTGCGCGGATACGGTGAGGAGCCGACCGCCCCCGAGTCCGTGCTGGCGGCGTTCCTCCGCGGGCTGGGCCTGCCCGCCGACATCATCCCCGACGGGCTGGCCGAGCGGTCCGCGCTCTTCCGCTCGCTCCTGGCCGAGCGGCGAATGCTGGTGCTGCTCGACAACGCCAGGGATGCCGCTCAGGTAAGCCACCTGCTTCCCGGCTCGCCCGGTTGCGCGGCCATCGTGACCAGCCGCGGCAAACTCGCCGACCTGGCCGCGGCCCGGCTGGTCGACCTGGACGTCATGGAGCCCGACGAGGCGCTGGTCCTGTTCGGCACCGTCGCCGGCACCGAGAGGGTGGCCGCGGAGCGCGCCGCCGCCATGGACGTGGTCGCCGCTTGCGGGTTCCTGCCGCTCGCGGTGCGGATCGTGGCGGCGCGCCTGGCCGCCCGGCCCTCCTGGACCGTCGCCTCGCTGGTGCCCCGGCTGGCCGACGAGCGCCGTCGCCTGGACGAGATGCGCGTGGGCAACCTCGCCGTGGAGGCGACCTTCGCCCTCGGGTACGGCCAGCTCAGCCCGGCCCAGGCCCGCGCGTTCCGGCTGCTCTCCCTGCCCGGGGGGCCCGCCATCTCGATCGGGGCCGCCTCCGCGGTGCTCGCGCTGAGCCCGATGGACACCGAGGACATCCTGGAGTCCCTGGTGGACGCCAGCCTGCTGGAGGCTCCCGCCTCCGGCCGCTACCGCTTCCACGACCTGCTCAAGCTTTTCGCCCGCCGTACGGCGGAACGCGCCGAGGAGCAGGAGGGGCGGCGCGCCGGATCCGAGAGCGGGGACGGCGGGACGGATCAGGCGGACCGGCGTGGGTCCGACGTGAGCGTGGTCGCCGGTGGCGAGGGGAGCGCGGCTCTGCGCCGGCTGCTCGACTTCTACCTGGCGTCCGCGCAGTCGGCGCACCGGCTCGCCTACGAGGGCAGCACGATCGCCGACCAGCTCGGGGTCACCGGGCAGGGTCACACGTTCGCCTCCGCCGACGAGGCCGTGGCCTGGCTGTCGGTTGAGGCTGAGGCGCTGTTCGCGTCGATCGCCCAGGCGACCGGCACCGACGATGCCAAGGCGCTGCTGCCCGGAGCCGATCTGCTGCTCGCCATGGAGCCGCTGCTGGAGTCGGGGAGCCACGTCCGCGACTTCGACAACCAGGCGCGGGAGCTGCTCGCCGTCGCCCAGCGGCTCGGCGCCACGTCCAGCGAGTTGCGCTGCCGCTACGTTCTCGGGCGGGTGCTGTTCAGCGCCAACCGGCTGACCGAGGCGGAGGAGGAGTTGCGGGCCTCGCTGGAGTTGTCCGCGGGAGGCGATCGCATCGTCATCGGTGAGGTGCTCAACGCGCTGGCCGTCGTGTCCGGGCGCCAGCGCCGCCATGTGGAGGCGCTGGCCTGGTACGACGCGGCGCGCAAGGTGTTCAGGGAGTTCGGCGCGCGGGGCGGCGAGGCCATCTCGCTCAGTTACTCCGCCCGTGACCACCTGTTCCTGGGACAGCCTGAGGAGGCGATCGCCGCCGCCGAGCAGGGCCTGGCCATCCTGATCGAGCTCGGTTCCAGCCCTGCCATCGCCAGGGCCCGCTACCACCTGGGGATGGTGCTGTCGCGGGTGGGACGGCTGAACGAGGCGGTCCATCACCACGCCGAGTGCCTGGCCTTCTTCCGGGCCAGCAACCAGCGGGTGTGGGAACAGCGGGTCTGCTCCCGGCTGGCCGAGACGTTCATCGCCGCGGGCCGGTTCTCCGACGCGACCCGTCACGCGGAGCAGGCGCTGACCGTGAGCCGCGAGATCGGGCACCCGTACGGCGAGGCGCAGGCTCTGGGGGTGTTAGGCAGGGCGCTCGCGGGTCTCGGCGAGGCCGAGCGCAGCCGCGACTGCCTGGAACGGGCCCATGTCATCTTCACCAGACTCGGGGCACCCGAAGCCGGCGACCTGCGGGCCCTGCTCGACCGGGACCGGGCCGACGAGGACCGGGTCGACCGGCGTCAGGCCGAACGGGACCATGCCGGCCTGGGGCGGCTCGAACGGGACCAGGCCGACGGCTGACTCGAGACCGTCGTACCAGTCGTCGTCGAGACGCGTCATCCAAACATGGTTGATCACTGGGATTCCCGTCGGTCTGGGACCTGAAGGTGGATGTGGGGTGCCCGGCCGACCGTCGGACCTCGGGGTGACGCGTAGGGGGCCCGGGTCATCCGGTGCGTCACCCAGAGGCCGGCCGCCTCACTGTGACGGCCGGCCGGACTCGGCACGGACCCATTCCCCCCGGGTCCGTGCTCCCACAGCCAGAGCTTCCCCTCCAGCGTTTGACATCGGATTGACAAGCAATAGCGCCGATATCCACAGGCTGTGGAGAACTAGCCTGTGGATATGTGGAAAAACCCTTCGGCGATCAGCGAACGGAGCCCCTCGGGGGCCTTCGCCCGCAGGTCATCGGGGTCTTCGCCGGTGAGCTCCGCGATCGCCGCGAGCAGCGGATCCAGTGGATATTGACCGTCGCAGACTCCGGCGAGGGCTGCTTCCACGGTCCCCACCTGTGCACTGCGGCGCAGCCCTCTCGTCTGCCTGAGCACGATCCTCGCCGGGTCCTCCGCGCCGGGCGGGCCGATCCGCTCCTCCAGCATCCCGTCGGCCGGTGCGAGCCGGGCGCCCAGCAGTTCCGCGTCGGTCAGCCGGTGCGCTCCGGTGATCGAGCCGAGCACCTCGTCCACGTATCCGCCGACCGGGAGCTCCACCCGATGGCCGAGCTCCTCCACCCGCACGACCGGGTCGAGGCTTCCCGAGTCGTTCAGGGTGATCCAGCCGAAGCCGATCCCGGTGACGTTCTCGGACTCGAACCAGCCCAGCCAGTCCTCGTAGAGCTCGCGATATCGCGGGGTGCCCTGCTCCGCGGCGTCCCTCAGCCAGAGCTCGACGTATTCGGCCGGATCCTGGACGTCGCGCTGGACCGCCCAGCCGTCGCACCCGGTCTCGGCCAGCCAGCCGCCCACCCGGTCCTGCCAGTCCTCGCCGCCGACGTGCAACCAGTTGGCCAGAAGCTGGCAGGTGCCGCCGGGGGCCAGGTGGCGGGGCGCCAGCCGTACGAGATCGCGGCAGAAGTCGTCAGCCTGAAAACCGGACTCGCGGTAGGAGAACCGCCCGGCAGGGGAGATCACGAACGGCGGGTTGGAGACGATCAGGTCGAAACGCTCGCCGGGGACGGGATCGAACAGGGAGCCCTGCCGGGCGTCCACCTCCCGGATGCCGGACAGTCCCCAGCTCAGCCGGGCCAGATCCAGCGCGCGGGGGTTGACGTCGGTGGCCACGATCTCCTCGGCCCGGCCGTCCAGGTGCAGCACCTGGACCCCGCACCCGGTGCCGAGATCGAGGGCACGTCCCACCGGGCGGCGGGACACCAGCTGGGCCAGGTTCGCCGAGGCCCCGCCCGCCCCGACGACGTGGTCCGCGCGCAGCGCCGGATCACCCGGCCTGACCTTGCGGTCGGAGACGACGTAGCCACCGGTCTCCCAGGGCTGCAGATGGACCGTGGAGGTGATCCGGCCACCCTCGACGGTCACCAGGCCCGCGGCGGCCAGCTCTTCCACCGGAAGGCCCCGGGGCGCCCTCCGCACGTCCACGGCGGCGCCGAGCCACCACAGGCGGACCAGCGTGCCGAGCGGGTCGTCCCCTTCGGTGGCGCGCAGGGCGGGCACCGGCTCCTCGCGGGAGAGCGCGGTGGCGGCGACGTCGCCGAGACGCTCGCGGACGCCGTCGATGGTGTAGCCGGTGTCGAGAAGCAGCTCTCTGAGCCGGTCCAGCAGATCGTTCACCAGGACATCCTCGCACCGGAGGTCTCCTCCCACGCCAGGCGGTGCGACGGCCTGCGACGGACCGCGCGACGCGAGCGGCGGATCCTCCCGCCCGGGAGTATCTATCACTCCAAGTGATGAGATCGTCACCCACCGTCGCAAGCATTCTGCAAGCGGGCCTCAAGCGGAGAGGGGTACTTCTTGGGAGCCGCACCATCCGTTCCAAAGGATCCAGGATGTTGATCCCGTGCTTCGCCTGTGAGTCCCGTTTCCGGCCTGATGAGTATTTCCGCGCCTGCCACGACTATCGCCGGGGCATGGATCTGGTCGCCTGGACCTGTCCTCGCTGTGGAAATCAGGACGAGTTACGGGTTCTTCCGGGTGAGCTCGGGTTCGGCTATTCCCAGCGTGGCAGGTTCGCCATCTGCGACCGGGTGCGCGTGCCCGGCTTGCGGCGGCGGCGCCAGGACCTGTGGCTGGACATCTCGCTGGACAGCGAGGTCTGGCGAGTCTCCTCCCGGCCGCGCCAGCTGGTGGGAGCCCACTGAGACCGCTCCGGCCCGGAAAAGCCCCCGTGATTCGGGCCGGAGCACTCAGAAGGATCAGGAGCCCTGTTGCCGCAGGCTCTGCCAGGCCGCCTCGCAGAGGCCGGCGATCTCCTCCTGGGTGGGCTGGTGCGCCCCGGCGAACCACAGGCGGCACATCTCGGTGGCCGGGCCCAGCCAGAGCACGTAACACATCGTCGGATGGACGGGCTGGAGCAGGCCGTCCTTCATGTGGGGCCGCCACCACTCGGAGACCTTCCTGAAGAACGCGCGGCGCGACTCCGACACCTCGGGGCCGCCCGGCTCCTCACGCCGGGGCGGTCGCTCGCTGATCAGCAGGTGGGCTCGCTCGCGATGTTCGCCGCTCCAGGACATGTGCAGGGCGACGATCGCCTCGATGCCCTCTCTCGCACCCTCGTGCCTCCGCAGCTCGGCGAGGAACGCCTCCTGGTACATCCGCAGGGTCTCCGCGTAGAGAACGCCGAAGACGTGTTCCTTGCTGGCGAAGTGATGGTAGAAACTGCCGACGCTGACGCCGCTCTCCGCACGGAGGCTGGCCAGCGTGGTGGCCGAGACACCATCCTGACTGAATCGGCGCAGGGCACCCTCGACGATCCGGGTGCGGCCGTCGCGTCCGTTCTTGGCAGTCTTCACAGACCCAATGGTGAGGCACCAGAACCTTGTTCCGCAAATGGCGCGGACACGCCCCAGGCCGAGTTCATCATAGTTGCTTGATCACGGCGGTTCCCATCGGCTCCGAACGGCGGGTGTGACGGCGACGGCACCGATTCAGAGCAACGTCGTCGCGGCCACCTGGACCGTCCCCGAGGAGACCTTCATGGTCGCTTCCGGCCATGCCCTGCGGATCATCGCGAGCACCTTGCGGTTGTCCCCGAGCACGTCCATTCCCAACGTTCTGGCTCCGCCGACCGACGCCCGGTGGAGCAGCCTGCGGACGAGCCGGGCCCCGACCCCTCGCCCCTGCCACTCGTCACCCACCACGACGGCTATCTCGATGTCGGTTCCTTCTCCCCGGTAGCTCATCGCGTGCCCTACCAGGAGCTCTCCCCGTACGGCGAGCAGCGCGTCGCGCCGCTCGTCCACCGTGAGCAGTGCCCGGACCATGCTCGCGCTCGGGCGATTCACCCCGGTGAAGAACCGCTGCGTCTGCGTGCGCGTGGACAGTCCCGCCAGAAAGCAGCGGATCCGCTCCTCGTCGTCCATCCGCGCCGGACGGATCTCGATGACCTCTCCAAGGTCTCCGGCGCTTTCACGGCCCCCGATGCTTCTGAGGTCCCCGATGTTCTCCAGGGTTGTGACGCCTCCGATGCCCTCGCGGCCCCCGACGTCCTCCAGACCTCCGACGCTCCCGAGGTCTCCGACGTTCTCCAAGGTTCCGACGTCCGTGAAGTCCTCAAGGTCTCCGAGGCTCCCGAGGTCCGCGATGTTCTCAAGGCCTCCGAGGTCTCCGTTTTCGAGCTCTCCGGGCATGGTCCGCGCCGGATCTTGGTGCGCCGCCAGCTGAGTTCCCATCATGGACTCAGATTCTCGCGAGAGAGCTGAGTCTGTCAACTAGACTTAGATGACGTTGGAGGTAACACGATGGCGATTTACGATGCCACCATGAGTGAGGCGACCCTCGGCCACATGCACGCGCGGGTGGACAACTGCTCCATCGAGCGCACCCTCGCCGTCGTCGGCGAGAAATGGACGCTCCTGGTGCTGCGTGAGGCGTTCAACGGGGTGCGGCGCTTCGCCGACATGCAGGCCTCGACGGGAGCGCCCAGGCAGGTCCTGAGCGCCCGGCTGACCCGCCTGGTGGAGGAGGGGATCCTGCGCAAGGTCCCCTACCGCGAGCCCGGCCAGCGACGGCGGGACGAATACCGGCTGACGCAGATGGGGCTGGACCTCTATCCGACCATGATGGCGCTGATGCAGTGGGGCGACCGATACCTCGCCGACCCGGACGGCCCTCCCGTGCTCATCACCCATCGCGGCTGCGGAGCCCTGGTCGAGCAGCATTTCCGCTGCGCCGACGGCCATGAGGTCGCCGGCCCCCGGGAGGTCACGCCGATCCCGGGTCCCGGGTTGGCGGTCAGCGAGCCAGCGCGCGCAGGCAGCGCCGCAGGCTGAGCACCGAGATCAGCCCGGCGCCGCCGAGCAGCACCGCGACCGCCGAGGTCCTGACGACGAGATAGGCCTCCGTGGTCAGGCTGAACAGCAGCCACACGCTCAGCACCGCGTTGACCATCTGCGCACAGCCCCACAGGACCGACTGCCGTACGAAGAAGCGACGCATCAGCGAATGCTCCAGCAGATGCTCGGGCAGCGGTATCAGGTCGCTCGCCACCCGCTGGGCCAGCGGCCGCCGCAGCGGGGCGGTCAGCAGGAACCCCATGCTCGCGCAGAACACCCCGAGGCAGGACGGCAGGAAGAAGAAGATCGAGCTCTCCGTCACCCCGGCCAGCACCGCCCTGACCGTGACCGCGCCCGCCGCCAGCAACAGCGTGCCGGGGACCCCTCTGCGCTTGACCAGCCGCCAGACGACCCCGCCGTAGACCCAGGCCACCGCCACGGCCAGGGCGCCGTACAGCCCCAGTGCGGCCAGCGCGGCGTAGAAGACGGCGACCGGGAGGATCATGCCCTCCAGCACCCGGGGTGCCGCGTGCCGCAGCAGCGCCCCCAGACGGGGCAGCGCGATCGGAGCCACGGGGGTCGGCATGAGCACAGTCATCAGGGGCGCGCTCCGGAGGTGCTGGGACGTTCCGGGGGGTGAGCTCATCCGACCGTACGCGAAGCCCGTGGACTCCGGCAGTCTTTCAACGACTTCGGCAACTTCGACAAATCCGACAAATCCAGTGATCGAACGGTCCCGGCTGCCTCGCCATGGTGAATCACATGGTTCCAGGCGCCCCATCACGGTGAACCGAACGCACTCGGCCGCCTCGGCACGATGGATCGAACGGCCTCAGGCGCCTCATCACGATGAATCAAGCCCTTCCGGGCGCCTCACCACGGTGAACCGGGCGATCCCGGCCATCCCCACGGTGAACCGAGCGGTCACAGACGCCTCGCCACGGTGAATCGGGCGATCCCAGGCGTCTGCCACGGTGAAAGGCGCACTCGAAGGACGAGGCGACGCACACGGTGCCTAACCTTGAGTGCGTGTACCGGTTCCTGCTGACTCCTCGCTGGCTCGCCTTCCACGTCCTGGTGCTGCTGATCATCCCCTCCTTCGTGCTGCTGGGGCGATGGCAGTTCGGGCGTTACGAGGAGCGGTCCGGGACCAGCCACCAGACCGCCGGCAACCTCGCCGCCGCACCCGTCCCCGTGGAGAGGCTCACCACCCCGGGCGGCACCGTCCGTGTCCAGGACAAATACCGCTCCGTCACGGCCACCGGAACGTTCGACGCGGGAGCCCAGCTCGTGGTCCGCCGCCGCGTCCAGGACGGTGTGGTCGGCTTCTACGTTCTCACCCCGCTGACCACGGCGAGCGGGGCGGGCGTGCTGGTGAACAGGGGCTGGGTCAAGGCGGGAGCCACACCGGACGCCCTCCCCGAGGTTCCCCCGCCGGTCTCGGGTGAGGTGACTGTCACCGGACGGCTACGTCCCACCGAGACCGAGGACTCCTCCGGCATCCGGGACCGGGAGGGGCTTCCCAAGGGGCAGGTCCTATTGATCAACACCGAGGCGATCGGACGCGGCCTGCCGTACAAACTCCTCGGCGGATACGTGGACCTGATCGAGCAGTCGCCCAAGGCCACCGCCGCACCCGCGCCACTGCCCGAGCCGGACATCGGCGAGGGCGGCGGGCTCAACCTGGCGTACGGCGTGCAGTGGTGGCTGTTCATCGGCATCGCGATCGGCGGCTGGATCATGCTGATCCGTCGTGAGGCCGCCGACCTCCAGGCCGCGGCCGCAGGCGCGGTGCCCGGCAAGCGCTCGGGAGACACCGAACCCTCCGAGGACGGCGGACCCGCCGGGCCCTCGCAGTCGACCGGACCCGCACAGCCGGCCGAGTCCACACCATCACCGGAGTCCGCGCGGACAACCGAACTCGCACAATCACCGGAGCCCGTACAGCCGGCCGAGCCCACGCAATCGACCGGGCCCGTACGGCCGTCCGAGCCGACGCGGCCGGCCGACCCCGGCACGTCCCCGCCTTCCGGTCGGCCCTCACCGTCCGAGGAGTCCTCACAGCCCGAGGAGTCCGCCGAGCCCGCGCGGTCCGCCAAGCGGGCCGGAGCCTAGCCGACGGCGAGGTTCACGAGCTGCCCGAGGGCGACGGTGACCCATGCGGTGACTATGCCGACCCCGATCGCCGTGAGGAAGCCGAAACCCCCCTCCAGCCGCTTGCGCGGGGTCGGCCGTTCTCCCGCCCGGAACCAGAGCGGGCGGGGTTCGAGCAGCAGGAACAGGATCGCGCCGACCTGCCCGATGCCGAACATCCAGAACCAGGCCCACCGATTGCCCAGCCGGGGCGTCGAGCCGAGCATGATCAGGATGGTGATCACCCAGGCCACGGCGACCCAGACGGCGGCCGGCCCCCGCACATCGAAGGGCCAGCGGGGCAGGAACATCCCCCCGCCCGTGTTGTCCCTGACGTTGATCGTCCTGACGGAGCCGTCGCCCAGGTCCCGCCTGAGATCCGTGACGGTATAGACGCCCGAGTCCTCCACGAGTGGCCGCGGGCTGACCCAACGCCAGACCAGCGGGCCCTCGGTCCATCGCACATAGGAGAGGTCGCCGTTCTGCTCCCTGAACTCGACGGCGGTGACCCTGCCGGCCGCCGCGGCGGCGCGGAACTCCGCCTGCGTCCGGGGTACGGGATTGAGACTCAGCACGGTGACCAGAGCGCCCCAGAGCAGGACGACCAGCAACACGCACCGAACGATCAATCCGACGACTCGCCAGCCTTGACGCACTTCGAGCACATCGGGAGCCATGATTTATTTACTACCTCATGGCCGTGCGTTGTCCATGTCCATATCAAAAAGGAGCGCCGGGCCTTTCGCCGACATCGTCACCAGAAGCTCGCTCTGCCTCCGGAAAATCTCCGATTGCGCGACGCCCACGGCTGGATAGGTTGGAACGCGTGATCCGGCATATCGAGTTCGCACGACTGCACAATTTCCGGGACGTGGGCGGCTACGCCACCGACGGCGGGCGGGAGGTGTGCTGGCAACGGCTCTACCGGGCCGACTCGCTGCACTGGCTCGCCGGCGACGATCTCGCCCGCTTTCACGCCCTCGGCGTCCGGACCGTGATCGACCTGCGCCATCCGGAGGAGATCAAGCGCCGCGGCCGGGCACCGCAGGGGCCGAATTATCACAATTTTTCGGTCGAACACAGATTCTGGAACATCAAGGATGACTTCCACCCCGAGAAGGGGGTCGCCAGGTTCTTCGCCGACCGCTACCACGAGGTCGCCCAGGACGGCGTGGTCGAGCTCAGGAGCGCGCTGGAGGTGATCGCCGAGGAGGAGAACGCCCCCGTGGTGATCCACTGTGCGGCGGGCAAGGATCGCACGGGTGTGCTCGCAGCGCTGGTCCTGCGGCTGCTCGGGGTGGCGGAGGAGGATGTGATCGCCGACTACGCGCTGACCGGGCTGGCGACGCCCCGGTTCATCGCGTATTGGGAGGAGGAGCACCCGGGCGAGCCGGTGCCGTGGCCGGGACTCGGCCAGGCGCCCGCCGACGCGATGAGGATGTTCCTGACCGAACTCGGCCCGGTGCGCGACTACTGCGTCAAAATGTTGGGCGTAGACGAACAGGTCATAACCGCCCTTCAGGATCACCTTCTAAAAAATCCCGATACTTAGAAGATCTCTGGGTAGGTGCACGTTTCAGGGCCCGCCAAGAGCAGCACCCTCCTGGCGGGCCCGCCCCGGGGCCGCCGTGTTGTCCCTCTCCAGCGGTCCCGGGGCCCTCCTCAGAGGGACAGAGATACCAAGCGGAGACCTTGCAGCTTGATGAGCGTTATGCCAGCGTCGTACGGTTTACCGCGTGACTACGCCGCTGCTGCCCGACCCCGAGCCAAGGCGGCGGGACTATGTGATTATCTCAGCCGACGACCACCTGATCGAGCCGCCCGACATGTTCGACGATCGGCTCCCTGAGAAATACGCGGACCTCGCCCCCAAGGTGGTGGAGACCGACTCGGGCCACCAGGTGTGGCGGTACGGCGGAGCCACCTATCCGTGTGCCGGGATCGACGTGGGCGCCGGCCTGCCCCGCGAGCAGTGGACACTCGACCCGGTGCGGTTCGAGCACATGCGTCCGGGTTGCCACGACATCGAGGCCCGGATCGAGGACATGGACCGGGCCGGGGTCTGGGGCGCGCTCTGCTTCCCCGGCATGCTGGCCGGGCAGTCGGGGATGGTTTTCGCCAAGACCCGCGACCAGGAGCTGGGCCTGTCGGTCCTGCGCGCGTGGAACGACTGGCACGTGGACGTCTGGGCGGGCACCTACCCGGAGCGGATCATCGCCCTGCAGCTCCCCTGGCTGACCGATCCGGAGACCGCGGCCAAGGAGATCCGGGACAACGCCGCGCGGGGTTTCAAGGCGGTGCTCTTTCCCGAGTTCCCCACCCGGCTGCGCCTGCCGTCCATCCACACCGAGCACTGGGACCCGTTCTTCCAGGCCTGCGAGGAGACCGGCACCGTCGTCTGCCTGCACACCGGCGCCGCCTCCTGGGCCCCGGTGCCGTCTCCGGACACGCCCATCGAGGCGATCACCACGCTGATGCCGGCGAGCGCCATGTTCGCCTGCGCCGACTGGCTCTGGTCGGGCATCCCGCTGCGCTTTCCCGCGCTGCGGATCCTGATCGTGGAGGGCGGCGTGGGCTGGCTGCCGATGCTGGCCGAGCGGGCCGACTACGCGCTGGACCACCCGGTCGCCGGCGAGGCGTCCTGGGAGGGCGGCCTGAAGCCCAGCGAGGTCCTGCGCCGTAACTTCTTCTTCGGCACGCTCAACGACCACGCCCTGTCAGGGGTGCGCCTCGCCGTCGGCTTGGAGCACGTCCTGCTGGAGAGCGGTTACCCGCACTCCGACTCGACCTGGCCCGACACCCAGCAGGCCGTCTCGACGAACCTGGGCAGCCTGCCGCCCGCCGACATCGCCAGGGTGGCCTACGGCAACGCCGCCCGCCTGTTCGGCCACCCGCTGCCCTCCCGCGCCTGGCTCAGGATGGAACAGCTCTGACGCGCTTGCGCTCCCACTCGACGTAGCGCCCGCCCTCTCCGAGAAGGGAGCTCATCAGCCACAGGAAGACGCCGAAGTCGTCGACCACTCCGATGGCCAGCAGGAAGTCGGGGATGACGTCGAGCGGCGACAGCATGTAGAGCACGCCGAGCCCCATCATGGTCAGCTTGCCCTTGCCCATGCTGGGATACTGCCCGCGCGCCGTCGCGCCGATCAACCTGGGGATGGCACGCAGGCGGGCGCCGAGGCCGGGGGTGCCCGGCTTCTTCACATCCTTGTAGGTCCGCCAGACCTGTGCCGCACGCGCTGCCTTCGCCATGGGGGATCCCTCCTTGGGAGCACGTTCGAATGGCGGCGTTCTACTACCCCGCCGCATCACGATATAACGCGTGATTTTCGTCCCGGGTTCCCTCGGTCATCGGCGCGTACAGAAGGGCCGCCCCGTCGCTGCCCCGTCTCAGCCCGGAGGAACCGCTCCGACGAGCGGATCCCCACGTGGGCGCGTCCGGGGCCTCGGAAGGCCCGTCCACACTTACTCCCGGGCCAGAGACTCGTCCATCCTCACCGACCGGGAGCCCGTTCGCGCCCGCCCGGCGCCAGAGACCGGTCCACGGCTCTCGGGACGGAGACCCGATCACCTTCGCTCTCGGGCCGGAGACCGATCCGCGTTCACTCCCGGAACATAGACCCGCCCGCATTCACTCCCGGGCCGGAGACCGGTCCGCACTCACTCCCGGTTCGGGGCCAGATCACGTTCACTCCCGGAATGTTCACTCCCGGAACAGATACCCGCCCGCATTCACCTCCGGGCCGGAGACCGGTCCACGCTCACTCCCGGTTCGGGGCCAGATCGCGTACGGCCTGCGCGATCGGGATCTCACCGCCGGGGATCGGGGCGAGGACGGGGGTGTCCAGCCCGTTGTCCACATACTGCTGGATCCTGGCCCGGCACGTCGCCGCGTCGCCGTGCACGATGAGATCGTCCACGACCTCGTCGGGAATGGCCTTGAGCGCCGCCTGCCGGTCGCCGACCGCCCACGCCTCGTGCATCGGCCGCAGCACCTCACCACGTCCCAGCCAGTCGTGGAAGGCCGCGTAGACCGGAACGGTCAGGTAACTGGCGAGCATCCACCGGCCGAGCTCCCGCACCTTCTCCGTATCGGTGCTGACGCACACGAACAGCCGGGCGATCAGCTCGGTGTCGGGCCCGATCTCGGCCCTGACCTTGGGCACGTCCTGCGGCGAGAGCCAGTTGGTGATCGCACCGTCGGCCTCCTCCGCGGCCAGGCGCAACATGCGGGGGCGCAGCGCGGCCAGGACGATCTTCGGCGAGACCTTGGGGGCGCGCTCCAACTTGAAGCCCTTGATCTCGAAGGTCTCGTATTTCTCGGTGACCTTCTCCCCGGCGAGTGCCTTCTTCAGGAAGCGCAGCGTGTCTCTGGTCCTGGCGAACGGCTTGACGAACTCACCGGCGTTCCAGCGCTCGACGATGGCCGGGGAGGAGGCTCCGATGCCCAGCACGAACCTTCCGGGGGCGAGGTCGGCGAGCGTGGCGGCGGACATGGCCAGCAGGCCGGGCCCCCGGGTGGAGACCGGGACGATCGCGCTGCCGAGCCGTACTCCCGGAGCCCATTCGGCGGCCATCGCCAGAGGCACGAAGCCGTCGACGCCGTTGACCTCCGCGGACCAGGCGTCGGTGTAGCCGAGCCCGGGGAGCTCGGCGATCAAATCCCTGGAATCGGCCAGTGAACGGTCGTAAAAGGGGATCGTCATTCCCCAGCGTGCGCCCGTAGCCATCGTGTCGCCTCCGTGTCCGTGGTCGCCGCTCCGTCGATGTTCTTTAGAACGATGTTCTGATGTAGCTTGCCGCACCCGCTCGGGAGCATCAACGGGTCGGCCGTACCAACCGGACGGTATGTTACCGGATAAGGATCTACGTCACCCGTCCACTTACACCTTCATCACTGTGCGTTAGATGTTAGAACCTTTACGTGATGATTAATCGGCGCAGGAAGCAACGACGGGGGCTACTGGGTGCGGCGGTCCTGGCAAGCTGCATGACGGCATCTGTGCTGGCCGGAGCGGTCGGCATCGCGGGATCCGCGTACGACCGGCCGGACGCCGGCGACGACTGCCCCGAGGCCGAGAGGGGCGCGGGCTCCTCGCCCGACCGTCTCTCCCCAGCGGAGTGCGCGAGTGCGGCCAAGCTCCAAACCGAAGAACGCGTGCTGCACCCCCGGGCCATGCGGGCCGATGAGAAACCGCTCACCGAGACGCACCCGGACTCGGGGCAGTCTCCTCCTGAAAGCGGACAGCCCGGAGAGTCCCGGCTGCCAAATCCGGCGGGCCGGTCGGGGGCACCTTCCCATGGCCGCTCCCCCTCCCACAGGATCACGTCGGCCTCCTCCGGCGACGCGCTTCCGGTCAAGCCCGGTTCTCGCTCCTCCCGCGATGCGCCTCCATCCAACGGCAGGACCGCCTTCTCCGGCGATGCGCTTCCGGCCAAGGCCGGCTCGCCCATTCCCGGCGACCTGCTTCCGGCCGAGGACGATTCGCCCTCCTCCGACGACCTTCTCTCACTTCAGATCGGTGAAAACAACCCGCCCTCCGACGATCTCCTCTCACTCCAGGTCGGAAAGAACAACCGACCCTCCGACGGCCTCCTCTCGGTCCTGGTCGGGAAAGACACCCCACCGTCCTCCGATGACCTCCTCTCACTCCGGGTCGGAAAGAACAGGCCATCCTCCGACGACCCCCTCTCGGTCCAAGACAGCCCGCCCCCTGATGACCCCCTCTCGGTCCAAGACAGCCCGCCCCCTGATGACCTCCTCTCGGTCCAAGCCGGAAAGAACAACCCACCCTCCGACGGTCTCCTGTCGGTCCGGGTCGGAAAGAACAGCCCACCCTCCGACGGCCTCCTCTCGGTCGGGGTCGGGGAGAACAACGCACCGTCCTCCGATGACCTCCTCTCGGTCCAGGTCGGGGAGAACAGCCCACCGTCCTCCGACGGCCTCCTCTCACTCCGGGTCGGAAGGAACAGCCCGCCCTCCGCCGGTCTCCTCCCTCTCGGGATCGGTCTCTGTCTGGATCTCTCCTTGCCCGGAGTCGCGGCACTGCACCTGCAGGCGCTGGCGCACTGCGCCCCGTTCGTGTCTCCGCCTCAGCCGCCCATCCCGGCTCCGGCTCCCGCCCCGGCCCCGGAGCCGGCTCTCCCGCAGCCCGCCGCGCCTCCGCCGGCGACGCCCTCCGAGCCGCCGGTGGCACTGCCACCCGCACCCCCGCCCCCCGCGACCCAGCCCGTCCAGCCGCCCGCGACCCAGCCGGCCCAACCTCCCGCGACCCAGGCCGTCCAGCCACCCGTGCCACCCGTGGTCCAGCCCGTCCAACCGCTCCCGCCTGCCGTACAGCGCCCCAGGGCGGTCGTCACACCGCCCCGCGTCCCGAAACCGAAACCGAAGCCCATGCCTGTCGTGCCGTCCAGCTCACCTCTCGCCGTGAAGAGGCAGATGGTGCTCGACCGCTTCGCCGACCGGCGGCGGGGCACCGACCGCAGGCTGGTCCTTCTGGTGATGTTCACCGGCGTGATCTCGGTCAGCGCGGTCGCCGCGTTGAAGGGCAGGCTCCGCCGGTAGCGGCCCGCGTGAAAGGCCGCCGGCGCACAACGAGAAAAGCCCGCCGGTAGAGGAGATCTCTACCGGCGGGCTTTCCTCTGGCCGGGCGCACCTGGCCACGGCTTTCATCTGGCCGGGCGCGCCCGGCCAGTGCTGTGTCTGAGCACGCACCCGGCCACAGCCCTGAGCACACACCCGGCCACGGCTGTGCCTGAGCACGCACTCGGGCCACAGCCCTGGGCACGTCCGGCCATGGCTGACCACGGCCGGCTGTGCCCGGGCTACGGCTGCGACGGGAACTGACTGTCGATCTGGTCGTAATGCTGCTCCGCGGTCCTGAGCGCGTCAGGCTTGACCGCGCCGAGCCCGCTGAACGGATGGCTGATCAGGATGATGAAACAGACGCCGATGACGACCACGGCCACCCGGACCAGGTCGGCGAACATCGACGCGGGCGTGGGCTTCACCCCGAGCGTCCAGGGCAGCGCGATCACCAGCAGCCCGGAGAGGATCATCGAGATCACGAAGATGCTCTCCAGGCCCGCGCTCGCGTCGCTCGAACGGATGGTGCGCGCGTGGGAGACCTCGGAGGCCCGGGTGAGGGCGTCCTGCTGGAGGGTCTTACTCTCCTCGCCGACCGGCCGGAGCCGGATCGTCGCGGAACGCAGGTCTTCGAGCGTCTTCGTGGCGACCGGCGACACCTCGCCCCTGGCCATCAGCGGCCAGTCGAGATGGATGGTCTCCGCGGTGTATCGCCGGATCTGGGACCGGACCGGTGCCGCCTCGGGGATCGGGGCCACCGACCAGTACATCTCGGTGAGGGTCTCCGCCTCGGCCTTGACGTCTGTCTCGGTGACCGAGAGGCCGTCCCTGCAGAGCACCGCGGCGTAGGCCAGCACCAGCAGGTAGACGGCGAGGGCGAGGTTGGCGGAGAAGTCGACCGACGCCGATCCGCGATCCTCGCTCTCCCGCCCCCTCCGCCTGAGCACGAGAAACGCGATCAACAGGATCGCGATGGACACCGCCACCAGCATGATTACCCAGCCCATGGGACTCCCTTGAATTCGCCACCAAAGTAACTACTTAGAGTAATCAGATCGATACGCAAATTCTTGGAGTTCGAGGGGAAGTCATGACCGAAATCTGGGGCGAGGTTATGACCGAAGTTCGTGGACTCCGGCGATGAAGTCCCGGGCGACCCCGCGCAGGCCCGGAAGATGGGAGAGCCCGACCAGCCGATCCACCAGCGGCACCGTGAGTTCGATGAACCGGTAGGTCCGATGGCAGCCCTCCGAGGTGTCGTGCACCCAGAACAGGACGACCCCCAACGACATCAGCCAGAGCAGCTCGGGCAGCTCGGCCCTGAGATCGGCGTCCATGCGGTCCGTCGATCCGTCCACGACCTTCTGGTAGATCGCGATCGACGAATCCCGGGCGGGCGACGACTCGGCGCTGAACGGGCTGAGCGGGTTGCTCGGCTCGGCCGCGTGCTTGAAGAACTTCACCGCGAACTCGTGGTACGGCTCGGAGACCCGCACCCACTCCCTCAGCACTCCGCCCAGCCGTGCGGCGAAGGAGCGCTCGGTGGCCAGCAGCCCCTCACACGCGGCCTCGTGCTCGGCCTGCGCCCGGTCGTAGTACGCCTGGATGAGGGCTTCCTTGGAGGCGAAGTAGTAGTAGGCGTTGCCCACCGAGACACCGGCCTCGGCGGCGATGGCCCGCATGGTGGTGGCTTCGTATCCTCTCTCGCGAAAAAGCCGCAGGGCCGTCTCCACGATGACCTCACGGGTCCTGTCTGATCCCCGGCTTCCCGGGCTTGGTTCAGCCACCTTCGTCACTGTACGACTCACGGCCCCCTTAGGTCATCGAGCCGCACGATGATCGCCACCATGGGGCAAAATTCGGCCTCTGGTAGGGATCATCCGGGTTCTGGTGTGGGATTGATCCCCTTGCTGCTGGAAGGGCTCCCGCGACAAGGGATAAATAATGGGGACACGTCCCTGTAAACAGAGAGCCGCCTGGCTTACCGCCGGAGCGTTGCTGGCTGTGCAGATATCGTTCATCGCCTGGACCCCGGATGACACCGCCGTGGCCGAGAGCAGGCTCCCGTCCGCCAACGTCATGATCACGAACCGGCCGACGACGGTCCGCACCCTCGCTCTGCGTGGGCCCGCGGCCTCCCGGCCCTACGGCGTCAACGTCCCGAACGTCGCTCTCCGCCACAGCCGGCAGGCATACCGGCGGGCGGCCGCGCTCCAGAGCCGGGCGATGGCCCGGCACCGGCTCCACAGCCGGTCTCAGAGCCAGGCCCGGTCCAAACCCCGGAGCCGACCCCAGGCCCGGAACCGGCCGGAAAGTCAGGCTCAGAGCCAGAACCAGCCCAAGAACCGGTCCCAGAGCCGGAAGCAGAGCCGGAAAAAGCCCAAGGACCTGCCCCAGGGCCGGCCCGAGGATCGGCCCGCGGGCCAGACCCAGCCTCAGAGCCTCCCCAGGAGCCAACCCGCGGCTCAGCCCAAGGCGGCCGTCCCCCCGCAACCCAAGGCGGCTGTCCCAGCCCCGCCCAAGGCGGCCGTCCCAGCCCAGCCCAAGGCGGCCGTCCCAGCCCAGCCCAAGGTGGCCGTTCCCCCTCAACCCAAGGCTGCCGTCCCGCCCCAGGTCCAGCAACGCCAGCCGGTACGGCTCCAGCACCTGCAGGCCACAGAACGGCTGAAGCAGGCTGGCCTGAACTGGACCTCCTCCGGGAAATGCTCCAACCGTCACGTGGGGCACTGCACCTCGCTGCAGGCCGTACGGGCCGCCACCGTGGACGAAGTGATCGCGCTGAAACAACGCAGCCAGTGCCCGATCGTCATCACCGGCGGCACCGAGATCGGCCACGCTCCCGGCCCCTACAGTCACCACGCGGGCTACAAGCTGGATATCAAGCCCAACAAATGCATCAACGCCTACATCAAGCAGCAGCAGCCCCCTCAGGGGGTGCGAGGCGACGGGGCCCGCCTCTACGGGGATCCTCTAGGGACCCTCTACGCCCGCGAGTCGAACCACTGGGACATCCTCTTCCTCTGAGGCTCCCGCGAGACCCCCGCCACAGTTTCGATCGCTGCCCGCACCGATGCGGTGGGGGCCGTACGGCTCATTGCCCGCAGCGATCGAGGGGGGCCGTACGGCGGCGCCAGTGCCGCCGTACGGCGAACAGGTGGGGGTTGTGGTTACGCGAACTCGGCCGCGACCAGTTCGGCGATCTCAGCCGCGTTCAGGGCCGCGCCCTTGCGGAGGTTGTCCCCGCAGACGAACAGGTCGAGGGCGTTCGGGAAGTCGAGCGCCTGGCGGATCCGGCCCACGTAGGTCGGGTCGGTGCCGACGACGTCCGCCGGGGTGGGGAAAACACCGTTGGCCGGGTCGTCCATGACGACCACGGTCGGGGCGGCCTCCAGGATCCGGTGCGCGTCGGCGACGGTGATCTCGCGCTCGAAGGTCGCGTGCACGGCCAGCGAGTGGGTCGTGATCACCGGAACGCGGACGCAGGTCGCCGAGACCTTGAGGTCGTGGATCCCGAGGATCTTCCGGGACTCGTTGCGGAGCTTGAGCTCCTCGGAGGTCCAGCCGTCGTCCTTGAGCGAGCCCGCCCACGGCACGACGTTGAACGCCACGGGCGCCGGGAACGGCGACTCCGCGTCGCCCAGCTTGTTCTGCAGCGCCTTGCGCACGTCGCCGGCGGTCTGCCCGATCGTCCGGTCGCCCGCGAGGGCCTCGATCTCGTCATAGAGGCGGGCGGAACCGGCCACGCCCGAACCGGAGACCGCCTGGTAGGAGGCGACCACCAGCTCGCGCAGGCCGTACTGCTCATGGAGCGCGCCCATCGCGGCCATCATCGACAGCGTGGTGCAGTTGGGGGTCGAGATGATGCCCAGCGGCCGCTCGCGCGCGGCCTCGGGGTTGACCTCCGGCACGACGAGCGGGACCTCGGGGTTCATCCGGAAGGTGCCCGACTTGTCGATGACGACCGCGCCGCGCTCGGCGGCGATCGGCACCCACGTCGCGGAGACCTCGTCCGGCACGTCGAAGATCGCGATGTCGACGCCGTCGAAGACCTCGGGGGTCAGCTCCTGGACGACCAGGTCCTCCCCGCGGACCTGCAGGATCTTGCCCGCCGACCGGGCGGACGCGACGAGCTTGATCTCGCCGTAGAGGTCCTCCCGGCTGGAGATGATGTCGCGCATCACGGTGCCGACGGCACCGGTCGCGCCGATCAGGGCAAGGGTTGGCTTGCGGCTCATCGCCCGGTACCTCCATAGATCACGGCTTCAACCTGGTCGGCGTCGAGGTCAAACGCGCGGTGGGCGGCGTTGACCGCCGTGTCCACCTCGTCCTGTCCCACGATCACCGAGATGCGGATCTCCGAGGTGGAGATCATCTCGATGTTCACGCCCGCGTCGGCGAGGGCGGCGAAGAACGTCGCGGTGACGCCGGGGTGCGAGCGCATGCCCGCGCCGATCAGCGACACCTTTCCGATCTGGTCGTCGAAGAGCAGCGACTCGAACCCGATGCGCTCCTGGATCCTCTTCAGCGAGGTGAGCGCCGTGGAACCGTCGGTCGTGGGCAGCGTGAAGGAGATGTCCGTCCGGCCGGTCGTCGCCGCCGACACGTTCTGCACGATCATGTCGATGTTGACCTCGGCGTCGGCCAGCGTTTTGAAGATCGTGGCAGCCTCGCCGACCTTGTCGGGCACCCCGACAACGGTGATCTTGGCCTCACTCCGGTCGTGCGCGACGCCGGAGATGATCGGCTGCTCCATCTCTATTCCTTCGCTGTCGGGGGCGAAAACGACCCACGTGCCTTCTTTGGTACTGAACGAGCTTCTGACATGGATCGGCAGGCCGAAGCGGCGAGCGTACTCGACGCAACGCAGGTGCAGGATCTTCGCACCACAGGCCGCCATCTCCATCATCTCCTCGTAGGAGATCTTGGGGATCTGACGTGCGGTCGGGACGATGCGGGGATCCGCGGTGAAGATGCCGTCCACGTCGGTGTAGATCTCACACACGTCGGCGCTGAGAGCCGCGGCGAGCGCGACCGCGGTCGTGTCCGAACCGCCCCGGCCGAGCGTGGTGATGTCCTTGGTGTCCTGGGAGACGCCCTGGAACCCGGCCACGATCGCGATCTGGCCGCCGTCGAGGGCCTCGCGGATCCGGCCGGGCGTCACGTCGATGATGCGCGCGCGGCCGTGGGACGAGTCGGTGATCACACCGGCCTGGGAGCCGGTGAACGAGCGCGCCTCGTGACCCAGGTTGGCGATCGCCATCGCCAGCAGCGCCATCGAGATGCGCTCACCGGAGGTGAGCAGCATGTCGAGCTCGCGGCCCGGCGGCAGCGGCGAGACCTGCTGGGCCAGGTCCAGCAACTCGTCGGTGGTGTCGCCCATCGCAGAAACGATCACCACGACGTCGTTGCCGGCTTTTTTCGTCGCGACGATACGCTGCGCGACCCGCTTGATGCGGGAGGCGTCGGCGACGGACGAACCACCATATTTCTGAACAACGAGCGCCACGAGATGTCTCCGAAGCAATCTAGGGCTGTGGAGCTCACAGTCTACTGGCGGCCCAGTAAGGGCCCTATGGTTCGGCCCAGTATGTGGACGATCACACCGTTGTGCGCTCTTCCGCCACGTCAAGGCGCGTGCGGGCGACAAGCGCCTGAAGTGCCCGCATTGCCGCTCCGGCGTGGTTGCCCCAGGTGTTGAAGTAGGAGTACTGCCACCACCAGAGAGCCTCCAGCGGACGGTCCGCCTTGTAGTGCCGGAGACCGTGCAAAAGGTCCGCGGTCACGGCGGTCAGGTCGTCCGACAGCCGGTACGGGGTGACCACGGTGTCCTTGTAGGGGGCGAAGACCTCCGCGTAGTCGTCCACGGGGCCGAGCCGCTCGGCGAGGGCCATGCGCAGGGCGTCGACGTCCGGATCCGCGCTCAGGTGCGGCTCCCAGTTGCCCGACAGGATCACGTCCTGACTGGCACCGAGCTGCGCGCCCGCCAAGCTGACCTGCGCGACCTCCACCAGCAGCAGCGGCAGGATGGCGTCGCCGCCCTCGCCGCCCGCCAGCCGGGTCAGGCCGTCGATGTAGTTCTCCGCATGCTCCGCGATCCGTTCTGCCAGAGCGCTCCACGCATCAGACATCCAGCAGCCTCCTTCCTTCGAAAGCGCGGCCCAAGGTGACCTCGTCGGCGTACTCGAGGTCACCGCCTACCGGCAGACCGCTGGCCAGTCGTGTGACTCTCAGTCCCATCGGCTTTACCAGACGGGCAAGATAGGTCGCCGTCGCCTCCCCCTCGAGGTTGGGGTCGGTGGCGAGGATGAGCTCGGTCACCTGGCCGTCGGCCAGGCGCGTCATCAGCTCACGAATGCGCAGGTCGTCGGGACCGACCCCGTCGATCGGGCTGATCGCCCCACCGAGCACGTGGTAACGGCCCCGGAACTCGCGGGTCTTCTCGACCGCCACGACGTCCTTCGACTCCTCGACGACACAGATCACATGGGGATCGCGCCTGACGTCACGGCAGATCCGGCACTCCTCCTCGGCCGCGACGTTTCCGCAGATCCGGCAGAAGCGGACCTTGTCCTTGACCTCCAGCAGCGCGTGCGCGAGCCGTTTCACGTCGGCCGGCTCCGCGGCCAGCAGGTGGAACGCGATGCGCTGCGCGCTCTTGGGACCGACGCCGGGCAGCATCCCCAGCTCGTCGATCAGATTCTGGACGACCCCTTCGTACATGATCTAGAACCCGGGCAGCTGGCCGAGCCCGCTCCCGCCGCCCAGCCCCTGTGCGAGTGGACCGAGCTTCTCCTGCTGGAGGTCGGCTGCCGCGCGCACGGCGTCTCGGATCGCGGCGATGACCAGGTCGGCGATGGTGTCCGCCGTTTCCTGGGGGTCGCCGGGTTCGACGGCCTCGCCACTGATCTTCAGCTCGAGCAGCTCGCCCCCGCCGTTGACCGTGGCCACGACCAGACCACCTCCCGCCGAGCCCTCGACCTCCGCGTCGTTCAGCTCCTGCTGGGCGCTCACAAGCTGCTGCTGCATGAGCTGTGCCTGCTCCAGCAGCTGCTGCAGGTTGACATCCCCTGGGTTCACCGTCGTGTGCTCCTCGTCCGTGACGTCAGTCGTCACGAGCCTACGGGGTTCTTGCCAGGTCGTGTACTGGCGGCACCACGTGTTCCCCACATAAGGGGACTAAACCTTCAGTCGGGCCCCGGCCCCCCTCCAGACGTCCGGGACCCGACAGCACACGCGCCGGAACGGCCGTACACAGCGACGTGTGGTCAGAAGGTAACCGAACGCAGGTTGCACACACGTTGCGACCGTTCACTCACCCTTCGCACACCCTCTTTCGCCGAATGGGTTGCGTGGGGAGGTCCTTACCACCGATGCTTCGGCCATCGGTCCGATTCCAGGGGGGTATGTGCGCGACAGCCATATGAGCGCTGTCCCCGTTTCCGAGCTGGACGCCTACTCGGTACGGCTGCGCCGCATGCACGAGGCCGTGACCGGTGGGGAGCGATCGGTGGACGAGGCGCCCAGAAATGTGATCTCCGCGTCGTGGCGGCGTTCTCTGGACGCCGGGATCGACCCCGAGGTGAGCTCGGCGCCGCTCGCCTTCGAAGGCGAGGACATCCGAGAGATCCGCTCGGCCCATCCGCTGAACGAGCTGCTGCCGCTCGTCACCGAGACGCTCCTGGAGGCCACCAAGGAGAGCGCGCACATCCTGATGGTCGCCGACGCCGAGGGCCGGGTGCTCTGGCGCGACGGCAACCACCAGATCATGGACCGCGCCGACGAGGTGGGCCTGGCCGACGGGTTCCACTGGGGCGAGAGCGCGATCGGGACCAACGGCATGGGGACCGCCCTCGAGACCCGGCGGCCGGTCCACATCTTCGCCGCCGAGCACCTGGTCAAGGTTCTGCACCTCTGGTCCTGCTCCGCCGCGCCGATCGTCGATCCGGACAGCGGCGACGTGCTCGGCTGCATCGACGTCAGCGGCCCCACGCGCACCCTGCATCCGGCGACCGTCGCCCTCGTCGAGGCCACCGCACGCCTGGCCGAGAGCCACCTCACCCTGCGCATGATCGAGCGCGACGAGCGGCTCCGCAGCCGCCATGACAAGCACCTGCGGGCCCTGCACGGCGAACCGGGCGCCCTGGTCACCATGACCGGGCGGATCGTCTCCGGCGACCACACGCGGCAGTGGGGCCACCGCATCCGCCTGCCGGAGACGGGCGATCAGGTGGTCCTGCCCGGCGGCCAGGCCGCCCTGCTCGAACCACTCGGCGACAGCTTCCTGCTCCGCCTCCCCGGCCGGGCGCACGGCGGCCCCGTGCTCACCCTGTCCTTCCTCGGCGCCGAGCGCCCCTCGGCCCATCTCGACGGGGTCCGCCTGTCGCTCTCCCTGCGCCACGCCGAGATCCTCGCCCTGCTGGCACTCAACCCCCAGGGCATGACCGCCGACCAGCTCTCCTTCCACCTGTACGGCGACGCCGGCAATCCGGTGACCATCCGTGCCGAGATCCACCGCCTGCGCGCCCAGCTCGGGCCCACCGTCGCCGCCAAGCCGTACCGCCTGGTCTGCACGGTCGAGGCCGACTTCCTCGATCTCAGGCGGCTGCTCGCCACGGATGAGGCCTCCCCGGTCGGCCGCGGCTACGGCGGCCCTCTGCTCCCCCGCTCCGAGGCCCCCACTCTCCGCCGCATCCGCGAGGAGCTGGAGGGGCAGGTCCGGGCCCGGCTGCTCCTCCGGGGCGGCCCTGACGACCTGTGGGCCTACGCCGAGACCGAATACGGCAAGAACGACATGAACATCCTGGAACGCCTCGTCGCCATGCTGCCTCGCGGGGACCACCGCGCCGTGGCCGCGCGGATCCGCCTCGCCGGCATCAACCTGCCGTAGGCGTCGCCGGTCGCCTGCCCGCCACCGCCGGGAGTGCGTGACGGCCTGGCCCCCGCGCCTGACGCCGGCGCAACAGGTCATCAGGCATGATCGACGCATCGGCGGAACAGGCCCTCAAAAGTGGCCGGCACACCGGCGAAACGGACTCTCAGATGTGATCGACGCACCGGCGGAACGGACCCTCGGGTGTGATCGAGCATCGGCAGAACGGGCTCTCAGGCGTGGTCGATCTCGCCGATGACCTGCCCGCCGAGTTCCCGCTGGATGAGGGCCATGCCGGTGAGCCCGTCGAAGTCGGCGCCCGCGTCGTGCAGCGGGTCGACCTCGTCGGCCTCGGCGACGCCCTTGCGTCCGGGCACCGCGTCCGGCCAGGCCGGCTTGTTACCGGCAGGCTTGTTGCCGGGTGCCTTGTTGCCCGTGGCTCTCGGGCCCGCCTGGGCCGCGGCCTTGGCGGCCGAGCGTGCGGCGGCCAGGCCGGGATTCGGGGAAGGGGGCGAGCCATGGTCCTCCGGCAACGGCTCGTCCGGCCAGGACTCGTCCGTGGCGGGCGGGGCCTGTCGCATCGGGGCGGCAGAAGCGGACGGAACGGCCTGCGCGGACGGAGCCGCCGATGCCGACGCCGGTGATCCGGGGTCCTGCCGGGGAGCGGATTCCTGACTCGCGGGAGCGGGAGGACGAGGGGCCGAGTGCTGCGGAGCCGGGTTGTGCGGGGGCGCGGCCGGAGGACGGCCTCCACCGGAGGGGACGGGCCCGCCGCCGACGACGGCCTCGACCTTCCAGGTGCCGCCCAGGACCTCCTGCAGCACCGACGCGACCACCGCGTCCTTGCCGCCGCCGATGAAGTTCTTCATCGCGCCGACCTGGGTGAAACCGAGGACGACGACCTTGCCCTCCACCCCCACGACCTGGGCGTTGGTGTTGACCTGCGCCCAGACGACGATGCTGCGCTGCTTGAGTGCGCTCAGCACCTGGGGCCATGCCTGCTGGACGGCGCCGGCCCCCGATCCGGAGGTCTGCGCGGGTGCCGGTGCGCTGGAAACCTGCGGTGTCTGTGTCTGTGCCTGCGGCGCCTGTGCGGGTGCCTGCGGCGGGGAGACCGGGGCACCGGGCCTGACCGCCACGGGCCAGTCGTCGCCCTGGGGGCGAGGCCGCTCGGCGGGAGCGGCGGAGGCAGCGGGAGCCGTACCGGCGACGGGCGGGGCGGACGGCGGAGCCTGGGGCGCGGGCGCCGCGTGGATCACCGGGGCGGGAGCGACCGCCGGGACGGAATTGGCGTAGGTCACGGGAGCCGCCGCGACACCGCTTTTCTCCAGCCGCTCCAGCCGGGCGAGCAACGCCGCCTCCCCCTGTGCGGCTCCGGGAAGCAGGGTCCTGGCACACATCAGTTCGAGCAGCAGCCGGGGCGAGGCCGCCCCGCGCATCTCGGTCAGGCCGGCGTTGAAGATCTCCGCTGCGCGGGTCAGCTCGGCCGGGCCCATCGAGGCCGCCTGGCCCTGAAGCCGTTCGAGCTCGTCGGCGGGCCGGTCGAGCAGCCCGCTCGTGGCCGCCTCCGGCACGTTGGCCAGGATCACCAGGTCGCGGAAGCGCTCCAGCAGGTCCATCGCGAAGCGGCGGGGGTCGTGGCCTCCGTCGATCACCCGGTTCACGGTGTTGAACACCTGCGCGCCGTCACGGCTCGCGAAGGCGGCGATCACGTCGTCGAGCAGGTCGCCGTCGGTGTAGCCCAGCAGCGAGACCGCACGCGCGTAGGTGATGCCCGCTTCGTCCGATCCGGCGAAAAGCTGGTCGAGAATCGACAGCGAGTCACGGGCCGAGCCCGCGCCCGCCCGGACCACCAGCGGCAGCGCGGCGGACTCGAATGCGATCTTCTCGGAGGTGAGGATCTCCTCCATGAGGGTGCGCAGCGCGGCGGGCGGGATCAGCCGGAACGGGTAGTGGTGGGTCCGGGACTTGATCGTCCCGATGACCTTCTCGGGCTCCGTGGTCGCGAAGACGAACTTCAGGTGCGGCGGAGGCTCCTCGACGAGTTTGAGCAGCGCGTTGAAACCCTCGCGGGTCACCATGTGCGCCTCGTCGATGATGTAGATCTTGAAGCGTGACGACACCGGTGCGAAGAAGGCTCGCTCACGCAGGTCGCGAGCATCGTCCACGCCGCCGTGCGAGGCCGCGTCGATCTCGATGACGTCGAGGTGGCCGGGGCCGGTGGGGGCCAGCGCCACGCAGGAGTCGCACTCCCCGCACGGGTCGGGGGTCGGGCCCTTCTCACAGTTCAGTGAGCGGGCCAGGATCCGGGCGCTGGACGTCTTGCCGCACCCTCGGGGCCCGCTGAAGAGGTAGGCGTGGTTGATCCGCCCACTACGCAACGCCTGCCGCAGCGGCTCGGTGACGTGTTCCTGCCCTTTGACCTCGGCGAAGGTTCCGGGCCGGTACTTGCGGTAAAGCGCAAGACTCATGCGACGATCCCACCTGCGAGGGGTTGAAACGAAGAGACCCCTCGCACACCCGCCAGAGCCTGCTTATCCTTGCTGCCTTCCGGCCCTGGGGAGGTTCACAGGATGACGCCGCGCGAGGGGTCCTTCGTAAGTCTAGCCACAGATCAGAGTGATCGGGGCCGAGTCGGCCTCAGATCGGAATGATCGTGACCGAGAAAATTCATGGTCCGCGCACTCCGGAAGTTAGGTAAGCTTCTCCACGGAGGATTCGCCTAGTTGGCCTAGGGCGCACGCTTGGAAAGCGTGTTGGGGGCAACCCCTCAGGAGTTCGAATCTCCTATCCTCCGCCACCCCAGAGGGGCCGGACCGCACACGCGGTACGGCCCCTCTGGCGTTTGAACCTCCGTTGACCGGTTGGAGAGATCGTCCCGCCCCTCCCGGAGTCGCAGATCCGCCCACCGGACCACGTCTCCGTCCGGTCCGGTCGTGGAGCATGGCCAAGGCAGGCGCCCGGATCAGGCGAAGCCCTGCCGGAGTCGCGGGTGCACCGCGATGATCAGCCCCCGATGGTCACGTCAGGTGACGTTCACCACTCATCCACCGGCACCGGTTCCGGACCGTAAGTCGATCACGTTGAAGTGACGCGCGGTGGGTGATCGTGAAACTGCCGCTTCACCCGGCGAGCATCGCGCTCGGCCGCCGTGAACGGGCCGGCGGGGGTCGATCGATGGACGGCGGGTTTCTCAGGAGGAGGACACGGCGCCGTTGGGAGAGTCGCCGAGGGTGCGCAGACTGGTGCGGACCCGTTCGGCGTCGGGGTGGCCGAGGTCGTCGAGGCTGGCCAGCGCCGTCTCCAGGGCGGTACGGGCCTCCTCGTGCCGTCCGGCCGCGAGGTGGGTGCTGCTGAGACGCGTGAGTGTGTCGGCTTCGCCGTAGCGGACGCCGAGCTGCCGGTACAGCTCCAGGGCTCGCCGGTAGCTGACGGTGGCCTGCTCGTAGCGGCCGAGGTGGTGGTGGGCGTAGCCCAGGCTGTCCCAGGTGTCGGCCTGGCCGTAGCGGTCTCCGAGCTCCGCGAGCAGGCTGAGAGCCTCACGGCAGTGGATGAGGGCCTGCTCGTGGCGGCCGAGCAGAGCGTGATACCAGCCGACCGCGTTGAGCGACGCGGCCTGCCCCGCCCGCCGGCCCCCGGCCCGGAACAGGTCAAGGGCCTGCTGGGCGTGGGTGAGCGCGCCGTCGTATTTGGCCTGCTGTTCGAGCACCCAGCTGAACTGGCGGTGGGTGTGCGCCTGGGCGGTGCCATCCCCCACCTCGCCGAACAGCGCCAGCGCCCGGCCGAGGTGGAGCTGGGCCTCCTCGTAGCGGCCCAGGTCGGCCTCGGCGCGGGCGAGGCCGCGGTGGGCGTGTGCCATCCCGGTCCGGTCGGGGAGCCGCCGTGCCGCCTTCAGCGCGGTGCGCTGAGAGGCCGCCAGGTCGTGCCAGTGCCCGCGGCGGTCCAGGAAGTGTTCCAGTGCCCAGGCCAGTTGCCAGGCCTGGTTGCTGAACCTGGCATCGGCAGCCAGATCGATGATGGCGAGCAGCACGGCGTGTTCGGCGGTGAGCCAGTCCGACGCCTGCTCGCGGTCGGCGAGGATCTCCGGGAAGGCCCCGGGAACGGGCACCTGCAGGAAGATCGCGTCCCGGTGCGGGGAGAACAGCAGGGCCGCTCGGCAGGCGGTCTGCAGGTAGTGGTCGATCAGGCGGTGGAGCGCCACGCGGCGGAAGCTGTCGGTGTCCTGGACGCGGCTGCGTTCGGCGGCGTACGCGCGCAGCAGATCGTGAAAGGTGTAGCGGCCGGGGGCGTACTCGGTGAGCAGATAGGCGCGGGTCAGCTCGGCGAGCAGGGGACGCACCCGGTGGGCCGGAAGGGCTCCGAGGGCGGCGGCGGCGGAGGCGCTGAAGTAGGGGCCGGGGTGCAGGGCGAGGAGGCGGAACAGCCGGGCGGCAGGCGAGGTGAGGGCCCGGTACGACCAGGAGAAGACCGCGCCGACATCGATGCCGTCCGCGCCGGTGAAGGCGTCGAGGCTGCCGTGGGCCGCCCGCAGTTCGGCGGCGATGGCGGCGAGGGAGAAATCCGGCTGGGTCACCGCCCGCGCGGCGGCGATCGACAGCGCGAGGGGCAGCCGGGCGCACAGGGTGGTGATCTCCTGCACCGCGAGAGGCTCGGCCGCCACTCGCTCCGCGTCGAGCCGCAGCGTCAGGAACTCGTGTGCCTCCGCGTCGGAGAGCAGGCCCAGGGTGAGCGAGCGGGCGCCCTCCGCGGCCACCAGGCCGGAGAGCCGGTTCCGGCTGGTGACGATGGCCAGGCAACCGGGCGCGCCGGGGAGCAGAGGCCGTACCTGCTTGGTGTCGTGGGCGTTGTCCAGGAGGACCAGAACCCGCCGGTCGGCCAGCAGGCTGCGGTACAGCGCGGCCTGGTCGTCCAGACGGGCGGGGATGTCCCGTGGGGAGACGCCCAGCGCGTCCAGGAAGCCGCGGATCGCCTCCGCGGGGTCGAGGACCGCCCCGTCGGCGTCGAATCCGCGCAGGTTGACGTAGAGCTGTCCGTCGGGGAACCGGTGGGCGATCCGGTGGGCCCAGTGCACCGCGAGGGTGGTCTTGCCGATTCCGGCCATGCCCCCGATCGCGCTGATCACCACGGCCGCCGTGGGATGCTCCCCGTCCGGGAGGAGGTCGAGCACCTGGGCGAGCTCCTCCCGCCGACCGGCGAAGGCGGGGAGGTCCCCGGGCAGCTGGGCCGGCCGTATCGCGCCCACGGTGACCCGCGCCGGAGGAGATTCCTCGGGCGCCGTCTGCTGGAGCACCTGCTCGTGGGCCGAGCGCAGCTCGGGTCCGGGACCGATGCCCAGTTTCTCGACCAGTCGCGAGTACGCCGCCCGGTAGGTGTCGAGCGCCTCGGCCCGATGTCCGGTGGCCGCCAGGGCGAGCACCAGCCGGGTGTGGAGCGGCTCGTCGAACGGGTTGAGCTCCGCGGCCTGCTGGAGCATCGGCACCAGCCGGGTCACGGGACCGTCGCGAAGCGCCGTGTCGGCCGCCTCCTTCAGCACGGCGAGATACTCGTGATCCAGCGCGATGAACACCGGGTGCGCCCGCACTCCGGCGGCGATCCCCTCGGCGGCCGACCCCCGCCACAGCTCCAGGGCGTCGATGAGCAGCCCCGCGGCCTGCGGCACGTCCTGCGCGGTCCGGCGGGCCTCCTCGACGAGGTGGCGGAACCGGAGCAGGTCCAGCGTGTCGGGGTCGACGTTCAGCCGGTAGCCGCCGCTGCTGCGCACCAGCCACTGCCCCACCGCCCTGCGCGGCAGCCCCGGCTCGAACAGCCGGCGCAGCTCCCCGACGTGCCGTTGGACCACGTTGACCGCGCTGTCCGGCGGATCCTCGCCCCACAGGACGTCGATGATCTCAGCCAGGCCCGTGGGACGGCCGCCGCGGGCGAGCAGCACGGCCAGCAGGGCCCGCTGCCGGGGAGGCCCGAGGTCCAGCTCCGCATCGGCCCTCCAGCCCAGTACGGGGCCCAGGACCGCGAACCGCACGGACTCCCGCATGGATTCTGTGGGCGTCATCCCAACTCCCAGGCACCGGATTTCTCTGACATCCGCGCTCGCTCACGGAGAATCCGGAGCGCGGTCACTTCCTCAACCGTGTCCAGTATGGGCGATTCATCCCTCTATGCGACTTGAGCCCCACGCCTCCGCCGGAGAGAACGAGCAGAGGAAGGGGGAATCAACGGAAACGAGAAACAAGGGAAAAAGGGGGAAAACCGCACGTCCGGGGCGCCGAAGGCAGGATACGCCGCCCCGGACGGCGGGCTACTGCGGTGCCGACTTGGCGCCGTCGGGTGCCACCGCGAACCATGTGCCGCCGACGCCCTGGCCGTTCTCGTCGCCGGGCTTCTCGTCACCGGAGAAGCGGTAGACGGGCCACCCGCCCACCGTCAGCTGCACCGCTCCGTCGTTCCTCCGGATCGCGCCGATCTGCGCGGGCTCGATACCGGCCACGTAGACCTTGCCGCCCTCCTTGATGGTCACCGGCGGCCAGGTGACGGCGCAGTCACCGTCGCAGTTCGACTGCGAGGGGTCTGCCGTGTCCTTGTCGAACCTGTAGAGCGTCGCCTGGTTGACGTTGATCAGGTGGGAGCCGAGCGCGGGGGAGTTGACGGCCGAGAGCTGCACCCAGATCGGCGGCTGCTCCTGGACGGCCGCCCCGACCACCGAACCGCCGTTGCCGTTCAGCCCGTTGTCCGCCGCCGAACCGTTGACCAGCTGCAGGGCGCCGTTACCGGCCGGGGCGGCGGCGTCGGCCGCCGGAGGCGAGGCAGCGGGGGGCGAGGCGGCCGGGGCCGCCGGGGAGCTGGCAGCCGGCGCGGCGTCGCCGATCGTGAGGGTCTTGCCGCAGCCGGAGGCGCCCGCCAGGCCGCAGAGAAGAACGGTCGCGACCAGCGCGCGGACGTACGGCCTGCGCGCCGTGCTGCTGTTGCTTTCGAGTGTCACCTGCGGAACACGGAGAAACAGCCCATTTGGTTCAAGGGACCACGGCCCTTTGTGAACCCCCGCGTCCCGCCTTACGTGTTTCGCAGGAGACGCTACGCATGACCGCACGGGGGAGGCACGATGGCCGACATCAATATTCCGGGATCGGATCTCGAGGAGGTGTCGCGATCACTCGGGTTCGTCCTCGACAACATCGACACCGACAAGTCCGGGATCGACCTGGACCGGGCGGTGGGATACCCGTTGATCGACCAGGGCGACAACTTCGAGCGCCGCTGGAATGACGGTCGCGAGCAGCTGCACCGGCAGTGTGACGCGATCAAGAAGGCCGTCGACCAGATCCTGGAGCAGTTCAAGGACACCGACGACAAGGCCGTGGCCCACCTGGAAGGCAACTGATGGCGATCGTCGACCGTTTTGTGCTCGACGTTCCGGAGTCCTGGGCCGATCTCGACCTCTCCGGGAGCGTCCTCGCCGAGACCCGCGCCGCCGCCCTGGCTCTCACCGAGAGTCCGCGTGAGAAGGCGACGATCAACGACATGTTCCGGCAGGCCCGCGAGGTCAGCAGGGCCGCCCGCCGGCACGGCGCCCTGTTCGCCGCCGGTACGGCCACCATCTTCGAAGACGGGCTCTTCCTCGGCTACGCGATGGTCTTCGCCGTCACCGCTCCGCCGGGACGCGAGCTGACGCTGCCCGTGCTCGCGGCCCAGCTGTCGCCGGGCGGTACGGGAGGATCCAAGGCCGGCGCGGACCGGACCGTATCCGCGGTGACCCTTCCGAACATCGGGCAGGTCGCCCGGATCACCGGCACCGAGGAGGCGCAGATCGCCGCCGACATCACGGTCCGGATGCTCACCATGCACACCGTGATCCCCATCCCCGGGTCGATGGGCGACTATCTGATCGTCACCTGCGCGAGCCCCAACCTCCCGCTCGCGGCGGACGTCTACGAGCTGTTCGACGCGATCAGCGGCACCTTCAGATTCCTCCCCGCCGAGCAACCCGCCGGGGCCTGAACGTCCCGGGCCTCGTGCGTGCGGATCGCGGAATCCGCGCCGTTACGCATCCGGCCTGAGCGGACCCGGGCCTCGTGCGCGGAGTGTGGATCCGCGCCGGCACGGATCACCCCGAACGGGCTCGGCTCCCTGTACGGATGGCGGCGAGGCCGGTCGGGGGGTCGTCCCGGATCCGGCAGGGCCGCCCGGGAGATCGTCCCGAATGACGACGAGGCCGACCGGAAGATCGTCCCGGCCGGCCCCGCGGTCATTCATCAGGCGGTTCGCGCCGTTTTCACCCTGTGAGTGCCGTGTTCGGCACCTGCACGGTGGTCAGAGTCCCGTCACCGAGATGCATCAGGCCCCGGCCGGGCTGGGGGGCCTGACCGACCAGGCCACGGGAGACCTTGACGCCGATCACCTCTCCGTCGCTGAGGCTCTGCGGGGAGAGCAGCATCCCGGCGCGGTTCCGCTTGACCTGCCCGATCCAGCCGGCGAGCCCGAAGGAGAGCGCCTCGGCGTTCCCCGCGAGGACGAGGCCCCACCCGCTGCCGGCTCCGCCGCGGGCCAGCAGCGCGAGGTCGGCGTCGATCTCCGACTGCATGAACAGCTCCGCGTCGTCCACGACGATCACGGCGCTGTCCTGCGGCACGTTGCCGAGCGCGGCGCGGAACGCGCCGGCGGACACCTCGGAGTCGGTGAAGACGGCGGACACACCCGGCGTGCCCTCCAGGTCGCGCAGCGGCGACCGCCGCGGCGCCAGCACGATCAGCCCGGTGCCCTGCTCCAGCAGGGAGCGGGCCATCGTGACGAGCGCCGTACTGCGTCCCGTACGGGGCGGACCCGCGACGACAAACGTCGGCACGTCCGCCAGATCGGGACCCAGCGCGGTCAGGGTGTCGCCCCCGATGGCGACCAGGGGGCGCATCGGCCCGGGGTTCACCTGCAGCGCGACCGCGCCCTGGTACGAGATCTGGTTGGGAAGCACGTCCAGGCGCAGCGGCCGCCGCGCCGTCGGGACGTCGGCCTCGCGCACCGCCAGCTCCTCGCCCAGCGCGATGAGGACGGACGCCTGGGCCGTGCCGGAGAGATCCGAGCCGAGGACCGCGATCTGCACCTCGCTCGTGTCCCGCACCCTGATGCCCCGCCCGGGCGACGGATCGGACGGCGCCGATCGCTGGGTGAGGCCCACCGTCGAGTAGTCGGTGCGGTCGTTGAGCCGGAGCACGATCTTGTCCTCGGTGGTGCCCGCGAAACGGGCCGAGCCCAGGACGCGGTCGCCGGCCAGCACCAGGTGGATGCCGACGCCCGCCCCATCTCGCAGCAGGCGCAGCAGGCGTTCGAGGTAGCTGCCGTTGTCGAAGCTGACGAACTCCCGCTCGAAGACCTCGAAGCGGTCCACCATGACGACGATGTGCGGCGGCCGCTCGTCGACCGGCGCCATCCTGCGGAACTCGGCCAGGTCGGCGGTGCCGCGCGCGCCGAGCAGCGACTGGCGGGCGCTCAGCTCGGCGGTGAGGCGGTCCAGCAGCCGCCCCAGACGCTCCGTCTGGTTCCGGTCGATGACCGCGCCGCAGTGCGGGAGCGCGGTCAGCGCGTTGAGGGCTCCGTTGCCGCAGTCGATGCCGTAGAGGTGGACGTCCTCCACCGCGTGGGCGCGGGCGAGGGCCGCTGCCAGGGTCCGCAGGGTCTGGGACCGTCCGCTGCGCGGTGAGCCGATGATGTGCAGGTGGCCGGACCGGTCGAGATCGAGGACGAGGGCGGTGCGATCCTGGTCGGCGGGCAGGTCGACCAGGCCGTACTCCACGGCGGGCAGGGCCGCGTCCCGGTCCGCCGGCGGCTTGGGCCCGGCGGGCTCGGTCCACTGCAGGACCTCCGGGAGGGCCGGCAGCCACGGGCTGGGCTGCCGGGGCACGCCGGCCGTCCGCGCGGCGTCCGCGACGGCCTCGACCAGGACCGCCAGGTCCGTGACGGCCTCCTGCGTACTCGCGACGCCGCCGGTCCTGGCGCTACGCAGCACCGGTCCGCCCAGCTCCCGCCAGCTGACGCCGTGGGCCCGTACGGGCGTCTCCGTCGACGCCGCGACCGCGCCGGCCGGTCGGCGGCCACCGACGCGGGCGGCCTGGAAGGGCAGCAGCACCGCCGGGCCCAGCCTCGCGTACGCCCGTCCCGGGGTGCCCGAGGAGATGCTCCCGGAGTCGGGCGCGTCGATGATGTCGCGGCTCTCGCCGGCGTCGGTCGTGCGCAGCGCGATCCGCAGGTTGGTGTTGGCGCGGATGTCCGCCGTCACCGCGCCGGTGGGCCGCTGGGTCGCCAGCACCAGATGGATGCCGAGCGAGCGGCCCCGCTGGGCGATGTTGACCAGGCCGGCGATGAAGTCGGGGAGCTCGCGGGCCATCGAGGCGAACTCGTCGATCACCAGCAGGAGCCGGGGCAGCGGGCCGAGCACGTCGCCGCCCCGCGTCCGCTTGTCCAGGTAGTCCTCGATGTCCTTCGCCCCCGCCTCCGCCAGGACCTGCTCGCGGCGGCGCAGCTCGGCCCCGAGGGAGACCAGGGCGCGCTCCACCAGGTGGGTGTCCAGGTCGGTGACCAGGCCGACGGTGTGCGGGAGGTCCGCGCACTCGGCGAAGGCGCTGCCGCCCTTGTAGTCGACCAGGACGAACGTCATCTCATCGGGCCGGTTCACCACGGCGAGCGTGGCGACCAGGGTCTGCAGCAGCTCCGACTTGCCGGAGCCCGTCGTCCCCGCCACCAGCGCGTGGGGCCCGTCGCGGACCAGGTCCACGGAGAACTCGCCGTCGTATCCGGCGCCCAGGACCGCCCGGGTGCTGCGACCGGTCAACGCCCAGCCGGCGGCGACGGCGCCGGCCGTGGGCGGCTCCACGCCCAGCAGGTCCAGCAGCCGCACCGATCCGGGGAGCGCGCTCTCGTCGCTGTCTCCGACGCCCCGCAGCGGTGCGATGGCCCGGGCCAGGTTCTCGTACCAGCCGGGCTCGGGAGAGTCCACGCGGACGTTCTCCGGCGGCGCCCCCGGACCGGTGCGCACCCGGACGCCCTCCGGGCCGGTGGCCACCACCGCGGTGCACTCCTCCGGCAGCAACCGCTCCTCGCGGTCCAGGCAGATCGTGTAGACGCCCACCGACGGGCCGTCCCTCAGCAGCGCGACCACTCCCGGCAGCGACCGCGCCCGGCGGGCCTGGTCGAGCACCACCAGGATGTCCGGGGAGCCCGCGGTGCCGCCCCGGGGCACTCCGGGGCCTGCCGCCACGCGGTTGGCCACCAGCTGCCCCAGCTCGCCGATCCGGCGGGCCATCGAGTCGGCGGTGCTGCCGACCAGCGCGTAGGCGTCCTCGTTCTGGGGCTGGCAGTGCGGCAGCCAGCGCACCCACGACCAGTCGTTCTCACCGTCGGGACCCGCCAGCACCAGGATCCGCAGGTCGGCGGGGCTGTGCAGGGCCGCGGCCTGGGCCGCCATCCACCCGGCCAGGTTCGCGGCGTCCTGACCCGCGACACCCGTCACCCCGGCGCCGCGCAGCGGGATCGACACGGGCACCTGGGTCAGCCACGGCACCGTGATGCGGCGGTGCTCGTCCAGCGCGGGGTCCTCGACGGTCAGCGAGGAGGGCAGATCGGCGGTGCCCACCCGTACCTCGAGGAAGTCGGGATCCTGCCATCGGCGCTCCCACAGCCGTTCCGAGGGCGCCGAAGCCGTCTGCAGCAGGGAGGCCGGGTCGGGATGGGAGAGCCGGAGCAGGTTCTGCTCCCGCAGTACGGCGGCGTCCGCGTCGGCGCGGACCCGCGCCAGGGAGTCCTCGTACTCGCGAACTTTCTGTTCGTAGCTGACCTGCGCCTGCTTGCGGCTGCCGAACTGGGTCGCCAGCGCGCCGATCGGCGACAGCAGCGCGAGGAAAATGAACGTCCAGTTGCCCGTCACCAGGATGGAGACCAGGGCGCCGCCCGCCGGGACCAGCAGGATCGGCAGCAGCGGGATGGCCCGCTTCTCCGGCTTGATCGGCGCGCTCGGCAGCCGGAAGCGGGCGCTGCCGCGGTCGGCGCGGAAGCGGGGCGGCCGGTTGAACTCCAGGCCCAGTCCGTCCGCCGCGGGGGTGAGGGGCACCCGGACGGTCGTCGGGAGGGCCAGCTCCAGCAGGGTGTCACCGGCGGCGAGCTGACTGCCCTCAAGCCAGTCGGCGGTGCCGGACAGCTCCCTGCCGTCCAGCAGGACGCGCTCGATCGCCGTCACCTCCACGGTGTGGTCGACCCGGACGCTCGCCCGGGCGGCGATCGCCGGCGCCCCGGGAGACAGCGGGATCCGGCAGGTGGCGGCGCTGCCGATCTCGTACTCGCCGGGCGGCAGACGGAAGGACGTTCCGGCTCCCGGTCCGCTGACCACCCTCAGCTCCGCCAGCCCCTCGGGCTCGGGCTCCCTGTGCACCGGGGCGCCGAGCCCCAGATCCAGGCCGTCGCGCACGCCGGCGGCGTACAGGGTGGCCTCCGGGTCGATCGGATCGGAACCGATGTAGAGGACCGGCCCGGTGCCCGAGGTGTTCCCGGCTCCGCCGAGATCCACGGCCCGTGCCAGTTCCACGGCCAACCGTCCCACCTGCGCGGAGGGTTCGGTGTCCACGGCGACGGCCGTGGAGGCCCCTTCGTCCTGCGGGTCCCGGACGCTGACGTTCAAACGCACGGCAATCGATTCCCTCGTATGTGAGTGGCGCGTTGTGGGTGGTGCGGTGATGCGGTGCATGTGATGCGGTGACGTGTCGCAGGCGGTGCGGTTGCGAGCGATGCGATTGCGTGTACGCGGTGACGATGCGCGGGGGCCGGTGGCGCCTTCCGGGACTCAGCCGTGGCGCCTCCCGGGGCTCAGGGGCCCCGGGAGCACAGCGGCGGTCCCGCTAGGACAGGTTGGAACCCAGCTGCTCGTCGGTCTGCGAGAACGCGTCACCGACGGCCTTGACGTACTGGCCGATGCCCTGCAGCGACTGGTTCACCTGGTCGAAGCCGCGGGCGAACTCGTCGAAGAAGGGCTGGAACTTCTGCTGGGCGGCCGGGGTGCTGTACCCCTGGGCCAGCAGGGTCTGGATCTTGCCGCGCACCTCGGTGAGCTTGTCCTGCAACGTGGAGAAGTCGTTGAGCAGCGCCGCGGAGGTCGAGGCGGTCTCGTCGGAGTTGACTGCGAAGTTGGGCATGGGGTTTCTCCTTGCTGTCCATCCGTCCACCGGCGGTGGCGGTATTTGGGGCCCGGACCGGGATGGCCAGGCTGGGGTGAAAGCTCAGGTAGCGGTCGGTGAGGGGGGAAGGGGGATGTTCTGCGGCTCGGTGGTCGCCGGGGAGACCTGGTCGGTCGCCGACGAGGCCGATGCCGGTGTCTGCGAGGCCGGCCCCGACGTCGGTGCCGGAACCTTCGGGGCCGGCGCCGAGGCTGACGTCGGTGTCGGCGGGGCGGAAAGCGGTGCCGATGAAGCCGCTTCCTGCGCCGGAGCCTGGTTCGGAGTGGAATCCGGGGTCGCAGCCGGGGTTGGAGCCGGAGTGGGGCTCGCGGACGGAGCGGAGTCCGGGACGGAATCCGAGGTCGCGGACGCAGCCGGGGTGGAGTCCGGGGTCGCGGACGAATCCGAAGCCGGACTCGCAGACGGAGTGGAGTCCGAGGTCGAGGATGAATCCGGAGGCGTGGACAGAGTCGGGCTCGCAGGTGGAGCGGAGTCCGGCGGGGAATCCGGGGTCGCGGACGCAGCCGGGGTGGAGTCCGAGGTCGCGGACGAATCCGGAGTTGTAGACAGAGTCGGGCTCGCGGACGACGTGGAATCCGGGGTCGCGGACGGAGTGGAGTCCGGGGTCGCGGACGCGGCCGGGGTGGAGTCCGGGGTCGCGGACGCGACCGGGGTGGAGTCCGGAGTTGTGTTCGGGGTCACAACCGGGGCCGGGCTCGCGGCCGGGGTGAGGTCCGGGGTCGCGGATGGAGTGAGGTCCGGAGTTGGGGCCGGGGCGGGAGAGCCGCTGATTCCGGGCGGCGGGGTGCCCTTGATCGGGATGAACGAGTCCAGCCCCTGCGAGGCACCGCGCTTGCCCACCGAGCCGACCGCTCCCGGGAGGAAGTTGCTCGCCTCGCTGAGGAGCGCGTCCTTGGGATCCGTTCCCTCTGAGACCGCGACGCCGACCTTGGCGCCGGCGGACGCCCCCTCCTGGATCAGGCCGGTCCCCTGATCGACGGCCTTGTCACGCAGGCTGGTCGGCGGCGGCGCGTCGGGCTTCGCCGCGGCACCGGCGGGAGGGCGAGGCGGAGGGGTGAAGGCTCCCCCGGCGAACTCACCATCCTTGGCGGCGCGTCCTCCCTTGAAGCCCGCGCCGACCACGGCGCCGGCGGCGGCACCGGCCAGCAGGTTCCCGGCGGTGATCTCATCGCCGTTGAGCTTCTTGACGACCGCCTCTTCGGCGACCTTCTGCCCGAACTCGCCGACCGCCCCGGTGGCCACGCTTCCGGCCGGGCTCTTGAAAACGACCGATACGGCCTTGGTATTGGTGATCGTCTCCGTGAACTTGGCGATGCTCCCGGAGGCCGTATTGATGAAACCGCCCGACTCCGAGGCCCCCTTGACCAGGGTGGGAGCGATCTTGGAGCCGACGACGGTGGCCGCCCTGCCGCCCAGCTTGATGAGGGAGCCACCCGGGACGAGGGCGAACAGCCCGGCCGCGAAGTCGCCGAGTTTGAAGTCCCCGGTGGCTATCTGTTGAGCTGTCTGGAAGGCGAATAACGCCGCGCCGAGGAGGAAACCGGCCACGGGGAAGAAGACGGCGACCACGGCGATCAGGATGTCGAGGAGGATCTTGACGAACGGGAAGTCCGCGAAGAAGTCCGCGATCTTCTGGAAGAAGCCGCGCTCGGGGATCGCCTTCGACGCCGCGTCGTCAAGCTCCTGTCCCGCCCGCTGGGACGCCTGCTCGCGAAGGTTCCTGGCGTCCTCCGCCAGGCGCTTGGCGGCCGACATGGTCTGCTGGGCGGCGTCGATGCCGTCCTGCTGCCGGCCCGCGTCCGCCTTCTGCTCCGCGGTGGCGTCCGGCGCGAGCGTGGGGGCGGTCTGGCCGGCCGTACCCGCCACGGGCCCGGCCTGGTCCATCGCCCGGTCCACGGTGGACTGCGCGTCCTCCAGCTGCTTGGCGTAGGTCTCGTACGCGGAGGCGGCCTCGGAGAAGGACTGCGCCGTCTTGCCCAGCTTGTCGGGCAGTGACTTCAGCTGCTTGCGCAGCGCGTCTATGGCCTTTCCGCTTCCCTGCTCCACGGCGCCGCCGCTTCCCAGGATCTTGTTGGCGGTCTCGGCCTGCTGACCGATCTGCCGGTAACGGTCCGCGAGGCGCCGGATCTCCTCGGGGTCCCCGGGCGTGGGGTCCTGCGACATTCCGAGCACGTCAAAGCCTGAGTTGTGTCGTCTCGGCACCTGGCCCCCCGGGTGATGGGTCCGTGCTGCTCTCATACACGGAGCAGCCAACCTGCCCTCATACACGGAGCATTCGGCGCAAAAGGTTCATCCTCACTTCGCAGTCGACTCCGGCGAGACCGCCTCGACCTCCGCGGCATCGCTCAACGACTTCTCCACGGTGCGGGACAGGCTCAGGCACGCCTGAAATCGGGTCGAACCCTTTTCACGTTCGCCACGTGTGCTCTGGTGAGGTGCGGCCGGGGTTGTCCGGCTCCCTCGGCGGCGGAACGGAGCCCGGCGGGCTCCGGGAGATGGGTGGAACCACATGTTGAGGAGCGGCGCCCGCGCGGTCCCCCGATCCCTGCCGGGACTCGGGCGGACGGGACCGGGGTGGCAGGCCTTGCGTCGGACGGCCGTTGTCGTGCTGCTGGCCGTATGGTCCGCCCTGTACCTCGGCGGGGCGGCGCTCGCCGCGGACGGCGGTGACGCCGCCGCCGACCTCGTCAAGGTGTACGTGGTGAGGACGGCGGAGCAGAACGGCGGCACACCGGACAGCCTGGCCCTCATCGCCGCGCGCACCCTGGGCGACGGGAACCGGGCAGGCGAGATCTTCGACCTCAACCGCGGACGGGCCCAGGCCGACGGAACCGCCCTGACGGACCCGGGCGACCTGCGGCCCGGCTGGATCCTGCGGCTCCCGGAGGACGCGAACGGCCCCGACGTGCAGCTTGCCCAGGAGTCCGGCGGCGACGGCGCGACACAGCCGGACGATGCCGCGAGCACGGCACCGGCCGGGGCGGGAACCCAGCCCTTCGTCCAGGGCTCCCAGCCACCCACGCAGCAGGGCGCCCAATCTCCCACGCAGGCCTCCAACACGATCGTGCTCCCGCTCCCGGCCGTGCTCGCGGGGCTGGGAGCGTTTCTGCTGGCACTGCTGACCGCCGCGATCGTGGCCAGGCAGCAGGTGCGGCGTCTGTTCGCCGCGATGGCGCGTGCGATCCGGCGCCTCGGGGACCCGGTCCGCCGGGCACGCAGGCTGCGCTTCCGCACGTCGCTGGCGGCGGCCTTCGCCGGGGACGGGGAGTCGCTGCGAACGGCCCACGGGGCGGTGGCCGAACTGACCGGCCGGAAGGGACACGCCGTACACGCGGTCTCCGTCGACGACGCGGGCGTCACCGCCTGGGTGGCGACCGCGGACGCCCCGCCGGCGCCCTGGCAGGATCTGGGCGAGGCGCGCTGGCGCCGTCCGGCCGGCGCTTTCGCGCCGCCCGCCCAGCCCGTGTACGGCACCGGCTCGCAGCCCCCCTCGCCGTCCCTGGTGGCGGTGGGCGTGGACGAGCAGGGTGGAAAGGTCTTCGTGGACCTCAGCCGGCTGGACGGGGTGCTGAGCGTCACCGGCGACCCCGGGGTGGCCCGCGACGTGGTGCAGGGACTGCTGGCCGAGGTCGCGCGCAGCAAGCCCGCGGTACCGGTCGCCGTGCTCCAGACGACGGGCGGTCCCGCCGTCGCCCTTCCCGGAACCATGCGGCGGATCGAACGCTTCGATCCGCGCCCGGCCGGCGCACGCGAGGCCGGCACGTTGCGGGCGGCGGCCCGCCTCCATCCGCTGGAGGCGCTGCTGGTCGCCTCCGGTACGCCGACGGCGCAGGAGGCGGCGGACCTGCTCGCCCTGTGCGGCCCCGGAGGAGCCGGCTGGACCGCTCTGGTGTGCGGAGACGCCCAGGGCGCCCACTGGCGCTGGCGGGCCGCTCCGGACGGCTCCGTGGAGATCCCGCTCCTGCGCCTGACGGTGACGGTCCCGGCGTGACCCGTGGCGACCGGCACCGATGGGGGCGATCCCGGCGCGACCTACGCCTGACGGCCCGGGATGACCCGCGCATGACGGCTCCGACCCCGGGATGACCCACGACGACGGCGACCCGAACCGATGGGGACGGCCCCGGCATGGCCTGCGCCTGACGATTCCGGCCCTGGACGATTCGTGGTGACGGTCCCGGCTTCGGCCCTGGATGATCCGTGGCGACGGTCCCGGCACGGCCACCGAGCGCGGGCGGCCCGGTCAGGTCAGGCGCGGACCCCCGCCGGCGACCGCTCGTACCTCTCGGACTTGCGGAGGTAGTTCAGCGCGTAGTGCTGGCGGGACTTCGCCGTACCGACCGGTATGCCGAGGACCTCGGCCGTCTCGCGGACGGTGCGCCCCCACAGGTATGTGTGGACGAGCACCTCGCGGTGCTCCGTCGAGAGCGAGTCGAGCATCTCGGTGACCGTCACCGCGGCCGCCACCGCGTCCGCGTGGTCACGTTGCACGACGTCCAGGGTGTCGGATCCGATCACCTCGTAGCGGTGGAAACCGCCTCGGGAGCGGTCGATCACGAGGTTGCGGGCCACCGTGAGCAACCAGCCGCGCACCGAGCCCTCGGAGTCGTACAGCCGGTCCGCGTGATGCCATGCGCGGACCAGGGTCTCCTGCACGATGTCCTCGGCCAGATGGTGGTCGTTCAGCAGCTTCTCCGTGTACGCCAGCAACGCCTTCTCATGCTCCCGTACGAGGGTGCCGAGGTGATGCTCCCGCGGCGTTTCCGGCGGCGGGGTCGCCGATGGGTCGGCAGGCGGCAGACATGGTGGGGACGTCTTCATCTTCTCTTCCGGGTAGGCCACAGGTCAGGCCATGGCGGGCGATCGTGCCGCGTGCGTATGGTGCGCGGCAGGAGAATCCCTGAGCCGCGCAGAACATAGGCCAACCCCAGTGCCGATAAAGTGCCGAAACGTCGGCAACCCCCGAACCACCCTCGGAACCCGCTCTGAGCACCGCGATTGTCATGTCACGGCGTAGACGGAAGCCGTTCGGGGAATATCTGAGAGAGCCAACGCGGAGGGGGCCGTCCGGTCGCGACCGGACGGACGGGGCGGCGCCGGACACGCCGTCCGCCGACGGCCATCGGGCCCGTGAGCCAGGACGCTGTGACGTCTCCTCCGGAGGTATCCGAACCCATCGGCATGTACCGCCCTCCTGTGGGCAGTCGAAGGGTCCTAGCGGATCGAAGGGACGTCGGCGATGGATTTCAAGGATGATGTCCAGCTGGACAGCTCGCAGACCGAAAGTCGCGGCCGTGGAATCCCCGGTGGCGGTCTCGCGGTCGGTGGCGGTGCGGCTGGAATCGTGGCGCTCATCGTGGCGCTGATATTCGGGATCAACCCCGGCGACGTAACCGGCGGCGAGCCGGCCGCGGTGGGGCCCACCTCCGACCTCAGCGCGCAGTGCAAGACCGGCAAGGACGCCGACCAGAACGAGGAGTGCCGGGTGGTCGGCGTGGTCAACAGCATTCAGGACTACTGGCCCAAGGTCGTTCAGGGATACGAGCCCGCCAAGACCGTCATGTTCTCCGGCCAGGTGGACACCGCCTGCGGCGCCGCCGACGCCTCGGTCGGCCCGTTCTACTGCCCGGCCGATCGCCAGGTCTACCTCGACCTGAGCTTCTTCAAGCAGCTCGAAAGCCAGTTCGGAGCCAAGGGCGGGCCGTTCGCCCAGGCCTATGTCATCGGGCACGAGTACGGTCACCACGTGCAGAACCTGCTCGGTACCAGCGCGAAGGCCGAGGGCGGCGAGCAGCAGGGCCCCGAGAGCAGTTCCGTCAGGCTGGAGCTGCAGGCCGACTGCTACTCAGGAGCCTGGGCCAAGAACGCCTACGAGACCGGCGTGTTCGAGAAGCCGTTCACCAAGGCGGACATCGAGGAGGCGCTCAGCGCGGCCTCGGCGGTGGGCGACGACAGCATCCAGGAACGCACCCAGGGCCGGGTGAACCCGGACGGCTTCACCCACGGGACGTCGGCGCAGCGTGTCAAGTGGTTCACCACCGGTTACGAGACCGGCGACCCCGCCAAGTGCGACACCTTCGCTGGAAGCATCTGAAGAAGTCCATGACCTGCGACGGGGGAGGGCGATCAGGCATAGGACGGGAATCTCTCCTAAACTACGTACTGTGATCTTCAAGCTGGTCGGCGATGGACGGCCCTACCCCGAACACGGCCTCTCGCATCGCGAGTGGGCGCAGATACCGCCGCGACAGGTCCGGCTCGACACGCTGATCACCACGAAAGCGGTGCTCGACCTGCACTCCCTGCTCGCCAAGGACTCCACGTTCTACGGCGACCTGTTCCCCCACGTGGTCCAGTGGCGCGGCGAGTTCTACCTGGAGGACGGCCTGCACCGCGCGCTGCGCTCGGCCCTGCACCAGCGCTCGGTCCTGCACGCCCGGGTCCTGGACCTGCCCTCGGAGGGCTGAGCTCGGATCTTCCTGAGAGACGGGAGAAAGAACCCTCCCGTCACCGCGCCGGAATATCGCAGGCGATGTCGCAGGCAGATGGAAGGCCTCGCGAACCTCCGCAGGGCAGGACCTGGTTCAGGACTCGATCGCGGCCGCGGGACGCCACGAGGCCCGGTACGAGGTGAAGATGCGATGAGGGCTGGAATCGGGCGACTGCGCCTCGGGGCCTGCCTGTCCCTGTCGGGCAGGCACGCCAGGTTCGGCACGCAGGCCCGGCTCGGCCTTGAGATCTGGCAGTCCTCGAACGACACCGCGGAACTGGTCATCGAAGACGATCAGAGCCGCCCGGAGGTCATGGAAACGGCCATGCGCCGCCTGGCACCGCGATGCGACCTCATGCTCGGCCCCTACTCGACGCACCTGATGCGGAGAGCGGGACAGGTCGCCGCCTCCCTCGACCGGCTGATCTGGAACCACGGCGGATCCGGCGACGACGTCGAGGCAGCCCATCCCGGTCACGTCGTCTCCGTACCGACCCCGACGAGCCAGTACGCGAAGCCCTTCATCAGGCACCTGGACAGTGCCGCCGAGCCACTCCACCTGTGGATCGTCCAGGGCAAGGGCGGCTTCGGCCGGCAGGTGGCGGCCGGCGCCGAGACGACGGCGCACTCGCTCGGCATCCACACCGTCCGCCTCGGCCCCGGAGAGCCGCTGCCCTCGGCGCCCCCCGCGGCCTGGGCGCTCTTCTGCGCGGGCTCATTCGAGGAGGACGTCGAGACGGTCAACCGGGCCCGCGCACTGCCCAGGCCCCCGCGAACGGTGTGCGCGGTGGCGGCGGGCGTCCGTGAGTTCGGCGACGCGATCGACGATCCCCGCGGGATCTACGGCGTCGGGCAGTGGTTCCCGGGCAGCGGACATGGAGCCGAACTCGGCCCTGCCGAACCCGGCTTCCTCGCCGCCTACGAGGATCGCGCCGGAGTGCTCCCCGACTATCCGGCCGCACAGGCGGCCGCCACCGCCGCCATCGCGGCACACTGCGCACGGCTGACCGGCGGCACAACGCGCGAGGCCCTGTGGGCGGCGGCCTCGGCCCTGGAGACGACCACCCTGTTCGGCAGCTTCAAGATCGACCCTGGCAGCGGAGTCCAGGTCGGCCACCAGGCGGCACTCGTCAGATGGGGAACCGACGGGCCTGTTTCCCCATGATCGTGAAATGCGAAGAACCCCTGACCCATTCGTGCAGGTCAGAGGCTCTTTTTTAGTGGCGGTGGAGGTGGGATTTGAACCCACGGATAGGTTGCCCCATCACACGCTTTCGAGGCGTGCGCCCTCGGCCACTAGGCGACTCCACCGCGGAGCAGCTTACCGGATAACCGCTATAGCTCGCGCATCCGGCGAACAGCGAAGAACTCGGTGAGGATCTCCGCGCACTCGTCGGCCAGCACGCCCATGACGACCTCGGGGCGATGGTTGAGACGGCGGTCCCTGACCACGTCCCAGAGCGAGCCCACGGCCCCGCCCTTGGCGTCTACGGCGCCGTAGACGATGCGGTCGACCCTGGCCAGCACGGAGGCCCCCGCGCACATGGTGCAGGGCTCCAGGGTGACCACCAGCGTGCAGCCGGTCAGCCGCCACCGCCCGAGTGCTCTCGCGGCCTCCCGCAGGGCGAGCACCTCGGCGTGCGCGGTGGGATCGACCGAGGACTCCCGGTCGTTTCCCGCCTGTGCCAGCACGGATCCGCCCGCGTCGAGGACGATCGCGCCGACCGGCACCTCATCGCGGAGGCCGGCCGCCGCGGCCTGCGCCAGAGCCAGCCGCATCGCCGGGACGTAGTCCGTCACCGCGGTGCCACCGCAGCGCTCGTCACCGCGACGCCCGTCACCGCAGCCGGTCGAGCTCGTCCGCGAAGGCCAGGCGCTCGGCGATCACCGAGAGGGTGTCCCCCGGGAGGGCGCCCTCCTCCATGCTGAGCTCGATGAGCTCCTCGGAGCTCACTCCCAGGTCGTTCAGGAGCTCGAAGTCACCCGCCGGCCGTACGCCCAGCTCGGGGGTGTCCTTGTCCAGTGCGACCCCGGCCAGCTCGGTGAAGAGCTCCCCGAGATCGTCGGAGAGACCGGCATGCGCGTCGGACAGGAACGTGCGGGGCTCCAGATCGCCCTGGTAGCGGACGATCGCGAACCACTCGTCCTCCACCTCCACGCACAGCAGGGCGAGTTCGTCACCGGTGAGCCCGAGATGCTCCTGAACGGCGTCGCCGATGTCGTCGACGATCTCGACGTGGCCGAGATCGACCTCCGCGCCGTTCCATCCGCCGGTGGTGCGGACGAAGGCTGCGGAGAACACGCTGTTGCCGGATGGTCTGGAGGGCATGGCCGATCTCCCGAGGTCAGCCGAACACAGAGTCGATGGCGCGCTCGAACGGCTCGGAGAATCCCAGCCGCGCGGCGATGCTGGACAGAACGTCTTCGGGGAGCAGATCGATGTCCCCGGAGAGGATCCCGAGCTCCATCTCGTCGAGTCCCAGGTCGGCGAAGATCGACAGGTCCCCGGCGGGGAGCGCCGTCTCCTCGTCCTGAAGGATCGCGTCGAGCTCGTCCTCGTCGGGTATCGGCACGTCGAGGTATTCCAGCGCCTGCTCCGCGAGCGGGAAGTCCCAGGACGCGGCGATGTCGGAGAGGAAGACCTCCACCCGCTCGCCAAACACCCGTAGCGCCACGAAGAACTCATCCCCCACCGCAACCAGACCAATCGTGCCGTTCATACTCGGCTGCTGGCGCAGTGCGTGGATCAGGCCGTCGAGATCCGAGGTGAGTGCCACCGGGAGCATCTCCGCTTCCCAGCGGCCCTCCTCGCGGTAGATCACGATGGCAAAGTCCAGCGAGTCTTCGTCCGACATGCCCATCCCCACCGATGCATTCTCTACGGATGTCAATGCTTTCAGAAGCAGCTCACGGACGTAGGCCTCTCCTACCAAATTGTGATCAAATCCGAGTGAGCGGGCGATGTCGCGCAGGTGTCGCGCAGGGTTCCCTGATCAGCAGTCCGAGGCAGATACCGCCCGTTATCCCCTGAGCGGCCATCCGGGATACCGTGGGCGTCCATGGAGACCCTGGTCGTTGACCATCCACTCGTAGCTCACAAGCTGACCGCGCTGCGGGACGCCAACACGGACTCGCCCACCTTCAGGCGGCTCGCCGACGAGCTGGTGACGTTGCTCGCCTACGAGGCGACCCGGCAGGTCCGCGTCACCAAGGTCACCGTGCAGACCCCCGTCGCCCCGGCCCAGGGCGTACGGCTGGCGCAGCCGTACCCGCTGGTGGTCCCGATCCTCCGCGCCGGCCTGGGCATGCTGGACGGCATGACCCGGCTGCTGCCGACGGCAGAGGTCGGTTTCCTCGGAATGGTCCGCAACGAGTCCACGCTGAAGGCGGAGACGTACGCCACCCGGCTTCCGGATGACCTTTCCGGCCGGCAGGTCTACGTGGTCGACCCGATGCTGGCCACCGGCGGCACCCTCGCCGCGGCGATCGAGTTTCTCTTCGAGCGGGGCGCGGACGACGTGACCGCGCTGTGCCTGCTGGCCGCCCCGGAGGGAATCGCCCACCTGGACAAGGTCTTCGCCGGAAGCGGAAAGCCGATCCGCCTGGTGACCGCGGCCCTGGACGAGCGCCTGAACGAGAACGGTTACATCGTCCCCGGGCTCGGTGACGCCGGCGATCGCCTCTACGGCGTCGTCTAAAGCACCCACTTTCCCCACGTTTTCGCCAAAAGGACGAGCGTTCCGGCGATCTCTGGTTACATGCTGTGCTTACCTGGGTACGAAGAGTTGCGACAACATCTCTTCTGTGTTCCCGATCCGCAGGGACCGCGGGCGCACACCAGGGAGAACCATGAGCGAGCGAAGCATCCCGGACACAGAGCCAGACCCCTACGCGGATTTCAGCGCCGCGTTGCGGGACGAGTTCTCCGAGGTCCATCCGGCGACCACGGTGGCCCGCTGCATAGAGGCGGCACACTACGGCGCGCTGGAGGTCACCGGCCATGCCCATCCGGGCCTGGTCGAGCGGATCGCCCGTAAGCATCTCGAAGTCCTCGCGCTGGTCGCGAGCGAACGAGGGTGACGAGCGGCGATCACGCAGGTGATTGAGGGTTACATCAGCCGGAGCAGGCATCCATAAGAAGTCGAGACCGGATGAGCTGATGCGCTTTACCTCGCGATTGGCGTGGGTAATGTATACGTCGGGTGCAGTGGGTAAGTGGTAGAAGGAGACCGCAATGCAGGTTAAGCAGGTCCTAAAGTACGCAGGGGTCGGTTTTGTCGTGTTTTTCCTGTTCACGCGACCGAACGATGCCGCGAACACTACGGAAAACGTCATGAACGGAATACGTAAGGGAGCCGACTCCATGGCCCAATTCGTTTCCCATATGTCGTCATGAGGCTAGTGACCCACGGGGACTCAGCTCCCTCGTCGGTCAACCGCTACCTACTCCCCCACGAACACCAAGTCATCATGGTGCGGCGCCACCCAGCCGTGCTGCTTCGTCCGGTCGCCGAGGTCTTCGGCGGCCTGATCCTTGCCGGGCTGCTCAGTAAGTGGTTCGGCTCCCAAGCCGGCGAAGGCGGTGGCGGCGCACTCGTCGTCGTCTGGTGGGCCTGGCTCCTGCTGTTGATCCGGTTCGTCTGGAAGGTCGCGGAGTGGTCGGTCGACTACTTCGTGGTCACTTCCAAGCGCATGCTGCTCACCACGGGCCTGATCACCCGCAAGGTCGACATGATGCCGCTCGGCAAGGTGACCGACATGAGCTTCCAACGCTCGCTGCTCGGTCGCATGCTGGGATACGGCGAGTTTGTGCTGGAATCGGCCGGCCAGGACCAGGCCCTGTCACGGGTCAACTACATTCCGTATCCGGAGACCCTCTACCTGGAGGTCTGCCAGATGCTCTTCCCCGGATCCAACGATTCGGATGATTGATCCCCCTATGGCATAGGGGTTGGCAAGAGTTCCGTCTGAGGATTTTTCACCTGGGGTTACCCGATTCGACTGCTTCATGCAATCATGGCGAGAACATATTGACCATCCCCCGCCCTGAGAGATCAGATGCCGAGTCAGGGAACCATCGGTGACCGCGTCCGCGGACTGCGGTTGAGTAGGCGCATGTCCCAGGCCCAGCTGGCTGGGCCTGACCTTTCCGACAGCTACGTCTCCCTCATTGAGTCCGGCAAGCGCACGCCGACCCCCGTGGTCGCGCGCCTCCTCGCCGAACGCCTGGGTTGTACCACCGAGTTCCTTCTCCATGGGATCGAACCGCGTCAGCGGATCGACACCGAGCTGGGCCTGCGCCACGCGGAGCTGGAGCTGTACCACGGCGACCCGGCCGTCGCCGCGGAGCGGTTCGGCGAGATCGTCAAGGTCGCCGGTGAGGAAAACGCCATGCTGGCCGCGCACGCGCGGCTCGGCCGAGCCCGCTCCCTGGAGTCCCAGGGTCGGATCGGTCCCGCGGTGGAAGCGTTCGAGCGACTCCGTCGCGAGGCCGCCGCCCACCCCGAGCGTCTGGCGGACCTGCCGCTGACGGTGGCTCTGAGCCGCTGCTACCAGCGCGCCGGGGACACCCTGCGCGCCTACGACCTGGCCGTTCACGCGCTCGCACAGGTCAACCGGCTGGGCCTGGCCCAGGGCGAGATCGCCGTGGACCTGGCCGCCTCCCTCGTGGAGAGCGAGGCCGCGCGCAAGCCGAACTCGCAGGCGATGTCCTATGCCCGGCACGTCCTGTCGGTCAACGGCGTCCCGGCCGAGCTCAACCGCACCGCCGAGGTCCAGGCCCTGTGGCAGGCGAGCATCACCGCCGCCGAGGGTGAGGACTCCGCGCTGGCCGTTCACCTCGCCGACGACGCGCTCGCGACCGGCCGTCCGGCACGGATGGCGTTCCGGCTCGCCCTGATCGCGATGGACTGGGCTCGGCTCACCGCCTCCATCGGCGGCGAGTCGCTCGACGAGGCCCACGAGTTCGCGACCGTCGCGAGCAAGGTCTTCGCCGCGTTCCCCGAGCACGTTCACGAGCACGCCAAGAGTCACGTCGTGCTCGCCTACGTCCAGCTCAGGAGCGGCGACGTGGAAGGCGCGGCCAACCTGGCCGGGTCCGCCCTCGACGTGCTGAGGGACCAGCCGGGCACCGCCTTCGGGGCGACCGCACATCTGGTCCTCGCCGAGGTCGCGCTCACGCGTGGCGACACGAATGTCGCGGCCATCCTGCAGAGTGCCAGGGAAGTCCTCGGCGACCAGCCGTACGACCTCTCCGGCCCCGACCGGGAGGTGGCGCGGGTCTGGCGCGAGCTGGGTGATCTGTACGGTCGGATCGGTGCGGGTGACGAGCAGATGAGCGCATATCGCAGAGCGCTTGAAGCTGCCGGAGTGCGCGGTGCGATGGTTGGCGTGACGGTCGATTCAGCACTGGTCCGGTAAAACACCCCGGCTTCTGGAGTTCCAAATTTGTTTTTGCTCCTCCGGAATATTTAGGGTCTACCAGTCATTGAATCGTAGGATGATTGGTTTCTCCGGAGGAGGCGGACTGTGAGTCTGCGTACGGCGCAGCGCGCATCCCTCGTCGACCAAGTGATCGATCAGCTCAAAGAGCAGATCACTTCGAACTCCTGGCAGATGCACGCGAAAATCCCGACCGAGACCGTTCTGGCCGAACAGCTCGGAGTGGGCCGCAACACCGTCCGTGAGGCGGTGCGTGCGCTCACCCATGCGGGTCTGCTCGAATGCCGCCAGGGCGACGGGACGTACGTCCGTGCCACGAGCGAGCTCTCCGGGGCCATGCTGCGGCGGCTGCGCACCGCCGAGCAGCTGGAGATCCTGGAAGTACGGCGCGCGCTGGAAGTGGAAGCCGCTCGGCTCGCCGCGACCAGGCGCACCGAGGACGACATCGTCCGGATCGAGGCCGCCCTGGCCGAACGGGAGCGGGCCTGGGAGCGCGGCGAGCCCAACGCGTTTGTCGAGGCCGACCTCGCCTTCCACATCGCGGTCGTCCACGCCACGCACAACCTGGTCCTGATCGACCTCTACGAGGACTTCTCCGCCGCCCTGCGCGCCAGCATCACCGCGGCGGGCACCTCGCTCAACAGCACCTACATTCCCCACGAGGCCATCGCCCGTGCGATCTCGGCCGGCGACGCCGCAGCGGCCGAGCACGCCGGTCACGCGTGCATGGAGCACATTCTGATCGCCCTGACCGATGCGCAGGAGCTCTCGGTCTAGCATCCGTTTCACAGAAAAAGGGCCTCACCCCCGCGCGGGGGTGAGGCCCTTTTTAATGTCCTGCCGGATTCCTTTGATGTTTCGCCACAGGGGGACGGGGGTTCTCAGGGCAGGCGCAGGGACATCACGAGATAGCGGAAGGCGGGGTCGGCGTCACCGGGAACCTCGGCGACGAGGGCCGGACGGCTCGGGGACTCCATGTTGAGCCGGACGAGCTCGGTCTCGATCCCGCTCAGGCCGTCCAGCAGGAACTGGGACTGGAAGGCGATCTGGATGTCGTCACCGGACAGCTCGGCGTCCACCGTCTCGGTGCCGCGGCCGAGATCGCCGCCGCCCGCCTGGATGAGCACCTGGCCCTGGCTGAACGACAGCCGGATCGGGGTATTGCGCTCGCCGACCAGCGCGACCCGCTTGATCGCCTCGACGAACGGCGCCACGTGCAGGTCGGCCCGGATCGACCAGTCGTCGGTCAGCCGCGCGCGGTAGTCGATGAACTGCTCGTCGAGCAGACGGACCGTGGTGCTCCGTCCGACGCTCTCGAACCCGGCGACGCCCTCGCCCAGCGCCATCGACACCTCGCCGCCGCGCAGCGACCTGGCCACCTCCACCAGCACCCGCGCGGGCACCATGGCGGCGGCCGTTATCTCGGACTGCTCGGGGCGCCAACCGAACTCCCTGGCCGCGATGCGGTAGCGGTCGGTGGTGGCCATGGTCACGGTCTCGCCGGAGATGTCGACCCGGATGCCGGTCAGCATGGGGAGCGTCTCGTCACGGCTGGCCGCCGGAGCCACCTGGCCGACCGCGCTCGCGAAGATCCCGCCGCCGACGGCACCGATCTTGGGCGGCATCGTGGGCAGGGTCGGAAAGTCTTCCACCGGCATGGTGAGCAGGCCGAACTCCGCGCTTCCGCAGGTCAGCACCGCCTCGGAGCCGCTGGTGACGATTTCCACCACCTCGGCGGGCAGGCTGCGGGTGATCTCAGCGAGGATCCGGCCCGGGATCAGCACCCGGCCGGGCTCGGCCACATCCGCCTCAATCGAGGCTCTGGCCGAGACGTCGTAGTCGAAGGCCGACAGCACGAGACCGTCGTCGGCCTCCAGGAGCAGGCCGGAGAGCACAGGCATGGCCGGGCGGCTCGGCAGCACCCGGGCGGCCCAGGCCACAGCGTCGGCCAGGACATCACGGTTAACCCGGAACTTCACCTGATCATCCCTTCGTCCTGAACGGCATCACCACATGCGGGAACCGTATTCCAACAGACGTTAGCCGGTCTGACCGACAGAACGTCAGACAGCCACACATCCCCGGCGCGAACACGGCCTCGCGGGCGGTTCGGACCCGGGGCCGGGCGGGAACGAGGCGGGCGAGGACAGAGCCCTGCGGGCCGGTGTTCAGCGCCGGCCTCGGGGGCGGAAGCAGACGGGGGCACGGCCTCGGCGCTAGCCGCGAGCGGCGTTGAGGTAGGTGAGGACGGCGAGGACGCGGCGGTTGTCGTCGTCGGAGGGGACGAGGTCGAGCTTGCCGAAGATGCTGGCCGTGTGCTTGCCGACCGCGCTCTCGCTGAGGAACAGCCGCTGGGAGATGGCCGCGTTGGAACGGCCTTCGGCCATCAGCTCCAGCACCTCGCGCTCGCGCGGCGTCAGCGCGGCGAGCGGCTCGTGCCTGGCGGTGCTGACCAGGAGCTTGGCGATCACCTCGGGGTCCATCGCGGTGCCGCCCGAGGCCACCCGGCGGACCGCGTCGACGAACTGCTCGGCGTTGAAGACCCGGTCCTTGAGGAGGTAGCCGATCGCCCCGGAGCCGTCGGCCAGGAGCTCTCGCGCGTAGAGCTGCTCGACGTGCTGGGAGAGCACGAGCACCGGCAGGCCGGGGATCGCCTTGCGCGCGGCCAGGGCCGCCTGGAGCCCTTCGTCGGTGAACGTGGGCGGAAGCCGTACGTCCACCACGGCCACGTCGGGCCGTTGCCCGGTCAGCGCCCTCAGCAGCTCGGGCCCGGACTCGACGGCCGCGACCACCTCGAAGTCGTGCGCCTGCAGCAGATGGACCAGGCCGTCCCGCAGGAGATAGAGGTCTTCGGCGATGACGACTCGGAGACTCACCTGCAGAACCATAAACGGGAGGGGGTGGCCTCGGCCATCCAGCGCCGGCGCGAGTGCCGTATGGGGAGCAGCATGGCCGTGGCGTACATGGAGACGCCGAGGGCGATGTTGAAGATGATCGCCGGCCACTGCCACGGCTCGGGCAGGTAGAGCGCGTAGAACCAGCTGAGCTCACTCTGACCGGTGAGCTTGAGGACCAGCGCGGCCACACCCTGTGGGAAGAGCGGAAGCCAGCCGAGACCCCAGCAGATCCCGATGACGGTGACCTTCCAGAGAGGCAACCGTGGCTTCTTCTCCCCGCAGCCCCCGGTGAGCAGCGCGGTCGGCAGGTCGAACGTCGCCGTGGTCGGGCCACCCGGCGGGCTGCTGACCGCGAGCACCCCGTCGAAGGCCGCCAGCCTCCTCTCGATGCCGCGCAGGCCGCTGCCCAGGGAGGGGTCGGCGCCGCCCGAGCCGTCGTCGGTGACCGTGACGCGCAGCGCCCGATCCTGAGCGCTGATGTCGATCCACACGCGGTCCGCGCCTCCGTGGCGGGCCGCGTTGGTGAGCAGCTCACTGATCGAGAAGTAGGCGGCCGACTCCACCGGCGACTCCGGGCGTGTCTTCAGGTCGACGGTGACCGTGACCTTCAGCGGGCTGTCCAGCGCGAGGGCCCGCACGGCGTCGCCGAGGCCCCGCTCGGCCAGGACCGGCGGGTGGATGCCCCTGACCAGCCCGCGTAGCTCGGTGAGCGCCGTGGACGAGGCCTCCCTGACCTTGCCCAGCAGCGCCTTGGCCGCCACCGGATCCTTGTCCATCAGCTCCTCGACCGCGCCGAGGGTCATGCCCATGGCGACGAGCCTGGCCTGTGCCCCGTCGTGCAGATCGCGCTCGATCCGCCGCAGCTCGGACGCCTGGGAGTCGACCGCGTCCAGGCGCACCTGGTCGAGCCGCTGGACCCGGCCGGCCAGCACGGACTTCGCCGTGGGCGACAGCAGCAGGTGGTTCCACCACCCGTATCCCCGCAGCAGCCAGGGCATCGCGGCCACCGCGGCGATCGCGGCACCCAGCCCCAGGGACATGGCGACCGGGTTCGGATACCACGGTGTCACCAGGCAGTATCCGATCACGAAGAAGGGCAGCAGCAGGAGCGTCCCGGCGATCACCGGGTTCAGGAACAGCCAGAGCAGGTCCCGCCAGGTCGCCGGGTCGCTGATCATCCACAGCCAGCGCTTGTTCCAGTCGGGCCACCGCGGGGTCTTGTAGAGCTGACGGTCATGGCGGTACCAGCCGTCGGGCTGGGGCTTGGTCGGCAGCGGCGGCGGCAGGTACGGGGCCTGCGTCCCGGCACCGAGCCAGGTGCCGTTCAGCCTTCTCCCGAGACGCGTACGGCGCCTGATCAGAGTCGTCGTCGGGGGAATCAGGAAGATCATCCCCAGCCCGAAACTCAGCGCCACGGCCGCCGCGGCCAGCGCCACCAGAACGACGTCCAGCCCGGCGAGCGCCCCCAGCGCCAGTGCCCGGCCGATCGCCGTCGCGTGTTTCCTCATGTCCATCAGTTTCGACGACCGGACCGGGTGTGCCCAGTGTCGCTGGGTGCCGTACCGCAGTGGAGGTAACTACACCCCTGCCGGGTGCCCAGGCGGATTCTCCGGCGGCGGCGCGGCTCCTAACGTCGTTGAACATGAAGGTCATCGAGGTCAGCAACCTCCGCAAGCAGTACCGTGACCAGCTCGCGGTGGACGACGTGTCGTTCACCGTCGAGGAGGGCGAGATCTTCGGCGTTCTCGGCCCCAACGGCGCCGGCAAGACGACCACCGTCGAGTGCGTCGCCGGTCTGCGCACTCCCGACTCCGGCACCGTCAGGGTGCTCGGCGGCCTCAGCGGCACGAAGCTCAAGAACCAGCTCGGCGTCCAGCTGCAGAGCTCTCTGTTGCCGAGCAAAATCAAGGTCTGGGAGGCGCTCGACCTCTACGCCTCCTTCTACCGGGTCCCCGCAAACTGGATCACGCTGATGGAGCGGGTGGGGCTCGCCGACAAGCGGAACACCCCCTACGGCAAGCTCTCCGGCGGCCAGCAGCAGCGGCTCTCCATCGCGCTGGCCCTGATCGGCAATCCCCGCGTGGCGATCCTGGACGAGCTGACCACCGGCCTGGACCCGCAGGCCCGCCGGGACACCTGGGGGCTCATCCGGCAGATCCGCGAGGACGGGGTGACGATCGTGCTGGTCACCCACTTCATGGAGGAGGCCGAACGGCTCTGCGACCGGATCGCGGTGATCGACTCCGGCCGGGTGGTCGCCGTCGACAGCCCGGCGGGGCTGATCTCGATGGTCGACCGGCAGCAGACCGTCACGTTCCGGCGCTCCCGCGCGTTCGACGACGCGGTGCTCAGGAACCTGGCGGAGGTGACCGGGGTGAGCCGTACGGGTGAGCAGATCACGGTCACCGGCACCGGCAACCTGCTCCTGGCGATCACGACCGCCCTGGCCTCCGCCGACGTCGTCCCCGCCGACCTGCGAATGGAGCAGGCCACCCTCGACGACGCCTTCCTCTCCCTCACCGGAAAGAAAATCTCCGCCTGACCTCCTCCCCGGGGTCTTCACCGTGAAAGGATCCGGATGAACAAGATGATCATGGTCGAGGCCAAGCTCTTCCTCAGGGAGCCGGGCGGTCCGATCTTCGCGATCCTGCTCCCCCTGGCGCTCCTGCTCGGGCTGGGCAGCACCTCCGGGCTCCGGGAGCCCATCCCCGAGCTGGGCGGGGAACGGCTGATCGACACCCAGTTCCCCAGCATGATGGTGCTTCTGTCCGTGGTGACGATGGCGCTGACCCTACTGCCCGGCACGCTGGTGACCTACCGGGAGAACGGCGTGCTGCGCCGGCTGTCCACCACCCCGATCAGACCGGTCCGGCTGCTGGTCGCCCAGGTCGTGAACAACCTCGCGACGGCGGTCGTCGCCACGGTTCTCCTCATCGTCCTGGGTGGCGTCGTCCTCGGCTCGGCCTCGCCGAAGAACGTCCTGGCGTTCACGGGGGTGTTCGTGCTCGGCACCGCGTCGATGTTCGGCCTGGGGCTGCTGATCGCCGCCGTGGCGCCCAGCGCCAAGACCGCGCCCGCCATCGGCTCGCTGCTGATGTTCCCGCTGCTCTACATATCCGGCATGTGGACCCCACGGGAGACGATGCCCGAGATCCTTCAGCGGATCGGCGACTTCCTGCCGATGGCCCCCTTCGGCGACGCGCTCCGCGCGACCTGGGCGGGCCACGCGCCGCAGCCGCTGCACCTGGCGGTCATGGCGGCCACCGTGCTGATCACCGGGGTGGCGGCCTCGCGGCTGTTCCGGTGGGAGTGAACCACTCGTGGAGGGCGGAGCATCAGGTGTGCCACGCTTGGACGATGCTGACACTGGCCCATGTGAGCGACACCCATCTCGACGACTCTCCCCGCAGCATCGACAGGACCCGAGCCGTCATGCGGCACCTGAACAGCCTGCCCGGCCCCCTGGACGCGGTCATCGTGACCGGGGACATCGCCGACAACGGCCTGGCCGAGGAGTACGAGACCGCGCGCGAGCTGCTGGCCTCCCGCTATCCGACGGTGATCTGCCCGGGTAACCACGACGTCCGCCAGGCGTTCAGGAAGGTCCTTCTCGACCAGGGCGGCGACGGCCCGGTCAACCAGGTCCTCCGGCTCGACGGCCTCACCGTCGCCCTGTGCGACTCCAGCATCCCCGGGCGGCCCGAGGGCTTCCTGGAGGACGAGACGATCGCCTGGCTGGAGGCCCTGCTCGCCGAGTCCCCGGGCACCCCGGCCCTCGTGGGCATGCACCATCCGCCGGTGACCCTCGGAATCCCCTACGTGGACGAGATCAGGTTGCGGAACCCGGAGCGGCTGGAGGAGGTCCTGCGGCGGCACCCGCACGTGGCGGCCGTCATCACCGGCCACGCCCACACCGCGGCGAGCACCACTTTCGCGGGCCTGCCGCTGGTCGTCGCCCCCGGCGTCGTCTCCACCCTGATGCTCGCCCCGGAGCTCGCCTCACCGCCCCCCGTCGACCTCGGCCTGCCGCCCCAGATCGCCATGCACGTCTTCGAGGACGGCCGCCTCACCACCCACTTCCGCCCGATCGTCTGACCGCGGTTCGCGCCCCGGGATCGACGGGCTCCGGCCAGGGCGCGGCCGCGAGCCGGCCTGCCGGAGCCCGCTTCCGAGGGCCGGCGGAGCCGTTTCCGGGATCGCCGAGACCGTTTTCCTGAGGCGGCGGGGTTCGCTTTCCAAGGGTTCACATCGGGGGAAAGATCCCCTTTTTTCGAAGGTTCTCCCAGGTCATCGAAAATTCCCTGAGATTTATTGAACCCTCCTCGGCTCCCGCCCCGTACTGACTGCCGAAGGCGGAATCGCCCGGCCGCCGACGCGGGGACGAGAAGGGGTGGCCATGAACATCTGGGGGCAGGCGGTTGCGGCCGGCACCGTACCCACCGTGGAATCCCCACCCAGCGCCCGTGGCTGTGAGGCCATGAGGTCATGAACGGTAACCGTGGACGTGAGACCGCGAGCCGTGCCCGTGAGGCCGCGAACGGCCCTCGCCGCCGTGACACGGTGAGCCGTGACTGTAAAATTGTGAAATATGTCCGATTTGCCGGAATTGCGAGCCACGCGGCGATTCAGCGTGCGGATAAGATCTAGTGTCACAGTCAGAACGACCGCGCGTTCGCGCGGACCGAGGGATGCGGGCCATGATGAGACAGAGCACCTGTCCTCCTCTGCCGGCCGATCCCCTCGGAGCCAGACCTATTGTGAACGCCTCCCGCAAACCGGGTGGGCGACGGAGCTGGCTCCGTCACCTGAGCCCGGCCGACAACTCGAACGACGAGCTGATCGTCTCCGAGCTGTATCGCGAGTACCACCGGCCGCTGCTCGCCTTCGTCGTACGGCTTACGTGGGGCGATGTGCAGTGGGCCGAGGACGTGGTGCAGGAGACCATGCTCAGGGCGTGGCGCAGCGCGGACCAGTTCGATTCCGAGGCTCCCTCCCTGATGCCCTGGCTGGCGACGGTGGCCAGGCGCATCGTGATCGACGACCAGCGCCGTAGGGACGTGCGTCCCCACGAGGCGGATGAGGGACCTCTGGAGAGTGTGCCCGTGCCCGATCAGATGGAGGGCCTCCTCCATCAGGTCGTCGTGTCGGACGCGCTCACGTCGTTGTCCCCCGCCCATCGCGAGATCCTGAACGAGACGATCCTCCGTGACCGGTCGGTGAACGAGGCCGCCGAGCTGCTCGGCATTCCCGTGGGCACCGTGAAGTCACGGGTCTACTACGCCCTTCGCGCCCTTCGCGTCGCGCTGGAGGAGCGGGGGGTGACGGCATGACCCCGGAGGTCGAACACACCGACGTGGGCGCCTACGCCCTGGGACTCCTTGAGGAGGACGACCGGCGGGCCTTCTCCGCGCACCTCGCGGGCTGCCCCTCCTGTACGGCGGAGCTGACCGAGTTGTCCGGCATGGCCAGTGTGCTCGCCGGCATCGACCCCATCGAGGACGAGAAGGACCAGGGGAAAGAACACACCGGCGAGATCCCTCACGCCGAGGTGATCGATCTGCTCCGGCGGAAGAAGATCGCTGACCGGCGCGCCCGCAGGGGGACGTTCGTGATCGGGGCCGCCGCCGCCGTCACCCTGGTGGCCGGTGGGATCGCGGTGGGCTCGGTGATCTCGGGCGGCGAAGGGACCGCTCCAATGGCCCACTCCACGCACAGCCCCGCGCAGGAGTCCTTCGAGGAGGGCACGCCGATCGCGGGGACGGGCGCCCCCGGTGTCTCCGGCGGCCTGGTGCTGGAGGCGAAGGGCTGGGGCACCCATGCGGCTCTCGAACTCAAGGGCGTCAAGGGCCCCCTGGAGTGCGAGCTGGTCGCCGTCTCCAAGACCGGAGAGAGGCGGACCGTCACCGGATGGGCGGTGCCGGCAAAGGGATACGGGGTCCCCGGCTCCCCCAGAGCGCTCTACGTGCACGGGGGAACCGCACTCTCATCCGGGGACATCGATCACTTCGAGGTGAGCACGACCAGCGGAAAAACGTTACTCACTGTAAAAATTTGAGCCGTCATAATAGCCCTCCTATTCAGTGGGAGGGCACATTTATGACCGTTCGGCAGTGTGTAATTTTACGGATTCCCGAATTGAACCGGTACGGCCTCTCACCCCGTATAACGTGCGGAAAGCCTGATGGCTTCGCATATCCCGCACGTAAATGAGAGGTAGATCATGTTCAAGCCCACCCTCGCACTCCCCGGCGTGGCCCTCGTCACCGTCGTGGCCGCCGCCGCCCTGGCACCGGCCGCGTCCGCGTCCGTCTCGACGTCCGCGGACGCCGCGCAGACCGCCACGGCGAGCAGCTCGGACAGCTACTACGCCGCCACCCTCGTCGGCAGGAACGAGGTGCCCGTCAAGGGTGGCCCGAAGGTCGGCGACAAGAACGGCGACGCCTATGCCGTGATCCGCATCCACGGCAACGAGATCTCCTACGCCGTACGGTGGGACGGCATCGCCACCCCCACCGCGTTCCACATCCACAGCGGCAAGGCCGGCAAGAACGGCGACGTCAAGGTCCCCTTCTTCATGGAGGCGCTGCCCGGCAGCGCGAAGGCCCTCGCCGGTACCGTCAAGTCCGACGGCGGCACCGTGTCCGGGATCAAGAGGAACCCGAGCAACTGGTACTTCAACGTGCACACCGGTGAGTTCCCCGGCGGTGCCGTGCGCGCCCAGCTGCGCAAGATCCGCCCGATCCAGCTGGCCGCGATCCTCGCCCAGGACACGCACGCCTCGTTCCACGCCCTGGCCAACGGCAAGAACGAGGTGCCCTCGCCCGGCAAGAAGGTCGGCGACAAGAACGGCAGCGCCGAGTGGATCGTCGGCATCCGCGGATCCAAGCTGTACTACGCCACCATCTGGGACAGGATCGCCGCTCCCACCAACGGCCACATCCACAGCGGCAAGAAGGGCGTCAACGGCCCCGTCGCGGTTGACCTGTTCGCCGACTCCAACGGCCTGCCCAAGGGCGTCACGGGAATCGCCGGCTCCGCGTCGGTGAAGTCCAGCGTCGCCGGTGGGATCAAGAAGAACCCGAAGAACTGGTACACCAACCTGCACACCTCCGAGTTCCCCGACGGTGCGGTGCGCGGCCAGCTCTACAGCTCCCACGCCGGCTGGTAAAAGATCGCATGATGGTCGCAAGCGACCAGGTCGGCCACGGAACGATCGCGAGTCACCGGGTCGGCCCCGAGATGACGCCCGCCGTACGGAGCAGAGGCTCCCTGCGGCGGGCGTCCGCATGACAGCCCCCGTCTACGATCCGCACCCGTCGCTCTTCGAAAGAAGCAGACCGTCTCCCTCCATCACGGGTGAGCGCGGCACGGCGAACGGGCCGCCCGGGGCCGGCAGCCGCTCAGGCGGCGCCCCCGTCAAGGCTCCGATCGGGCCGCATCCCAGGCCGGATCCACCCTTTGGATCGAACACCCCTAAAAAATGTCCGGTAATGTACCGTTTTCTGAGGCTGTAGATCCCGCCAAACCCTGACGACCCACATCACCTTGCCATCCGTCGAGAGGACCATTCCCATGGACACCACCGCCCGGATCACGGAGCCGACCTTTCGTATCGCCACCATCGCCGACGTTCCCGCACTGGTGGCCCTGATCGATTCGGCGTATCGCGGGGAGTCGAGCCGAGCCGGCTGGACGAGCGAGGCCGACCTGCTGCACGGGCAGCGGACGGACGCCGGGAGTGTGGCCGCGGCGGTCGAGGAGCCGGACGGCCTGGTGGTGGTCATGGAGGTAGACGGTGAGGTCGTCGCCTGCTGCCAGATACAGAGCAGGCGCGAGCACGCGTACTTCGGAATGTTCGCCGTACGTCCCACGCTGCAGGGCGGCGGCTTCGGCAGGGCGGTCCTCGCCGAGGCCGAGCGCTTCGCCCGCGACGAGTGGGGCCTGGACGAGATGCAGATGACGGTGATCTCGGCCCGCGAGGAGCTCGTGGCCTGGTACGTACGCCGCGGCTACGCCCGCACCGGCCAGATGATCCCGTTCCCGTATGACGACGAGAGCGTCGGCGTGCCGACCCGCGAGGGGCTGGAGCTCGAACTGCTGGTCAAGAGGATCGGCTGAGCAGCGGGATCGCCCTCGTCCCGCCCGGCGATCCGTAGCCGACCGACACGCCGTGAGACCCCTCGTTCGCGGCATCACCGCGCGCCGGTCAGGCCCGGCCCTGGACCGGGGTCGCGAGCAGTCACGGAACGGTGCCCGGATCCCACGTCGAAAGGTTCACGTCGTTCACCCGAAGGGCGGCTCAGCCGAGGGCGTGACCCGTGGTGGCGTCAACATGATCGGGAATCGGATCGTGCCGGTCACCGACGCTCACGGTGCCGGTCGGCTCGAACATCAGGATCGAGGCCCCCATCGCCGACGACGGCCTGTGCTCGACTCCGCGGGGGACTACGAACACCGCACCCCGTGGCAGCGTGACAACGCGTTCGCTCCGATCGGTACCCGCGTCGCCGTCGCGCAGGGCGATGGTCAGCTCGCCTTCGAGTACCAGGAAGAACTCGTCGGTGTTCTCGTGGACATGCCAGATGTGCTCGCCGGCCACCTTGGCGATCCGGACGTCGTAGTCGTTGACCCGGGTGACGATCCGCGGGCTCCACAGGTCGTCGAACCCGGACAGCGCGGCCTGCAGAAGGATGGGTTCATTCATCATGAAGCCATCGTGACCGGTGGCGCCCGGACAGCACGAGTGCTACGAATCGCATATGTCGCATGAATACTCTCAAAACGCCGTGGATCGACCTCATCGGGTGACCATGATCGTCGATGAGGGCTCGAACCCGTTCGAGCTGGGCGTGGCGACCGAGCTGTTCGGGCTGCGCCGTCCCGAGCTCGACCGGCCCTGGTACGACTTCACGCTCTGCGCCGCGCTGCCCGCCGTCCGCATGCACTCCGGACTGTTCACGCTGTCCGGTGTCGCCGGTCTCGACGCGGTCGACCAGGCCGACACCGTGATCGTGCCCAACCGGCCCGATCCGCTGGTGGAGCCGGCCCCGGGCGTACTGGACGCCGTCCGGCGCAGCGCGGCGCGGGGCGCCCGGCTGGTGAGCTTCTGCACCGGCGCCTTCACCCTCGCCGCGGCCGGCGTCCTCGACGGCCGCCGGGCCACCACGCACTGGCGCTGGGCGGAGTCGTTCGTCACCCGCCATCCCCAGGTTCGCCTCGAACCGGACGTGCTGTTCGTGGACGACGGCGACGTGCTGACCGCGGCGGGCAGCGCGGCCGCGCTGGACCTCTGCCTGCACCTGATCCGCCGCGACCACGGCGCCGAGGTGACCAACGTGGTGAGCCGTCGCCTGGTGTTCGCGGCGCATCGAGACGGCGGCCAGCGGCAGTTCGTCGAACGGCCCATCCCCGCTATACCGGATACGTCCCTGGCCCCCGTACTGACCTGGGCCCAGGAGCGGCTGGACCTGCCACTGACCATCACCGACCTGGCGGCACGCGCGGCGGTCAGCCCCGCCACCCTGCACCGGCGGTTCGGGACCCAGCTCGGCACCACCCCCCTGGCCTGGCTCACCGTCGAACGGGTCACGCTGGCCTGCCGGCTGATCGAGCGCGGTGAGCTCCGGCTCGACACGGTGGCCCGGCTCAGCGGGCTCGGGACCGCCTCGAACCTGCGCACCCAGCTGCGCCGGCAGACCGGCCTCAGCCCGACCGCCTACCGCCGGCGTTTCGGCCCGACCCCCGAGCCGGCCTCAGCCGGTGAGGCGGCGCGTCCAGACGAGAAAGAGGCCGTTCTTTCCTAACTGAGATCGCGGTCGAGCCGAGACCGGGAGTGCGACGACCACCTACTAATGCGGAGCCATGTCGACGAAGCGGCTGTAGTGGCCCTGGAAGGCCACGGTGACCGTGGCGGTGGGGCCGTTACGGTGCTTGGCCACGATCAGGTCGGCCTCTCCCGCCCGGGGCGACTCGCGCTCATATGCGTCTTCCCGATGGAGAAGGATGACCATGTCCGCATCTTGCTCGATGCTTCCGGATTCGCGAAGGTCGCTAACCATGGGTCTTTTGTCCGTTCGCTGCTCGGGGCCACGGTTCAGCTGCGAGATCGCGATGACCGGGACCTCCAGCTCCTTGGCCAGGAGCTTGATGGCACGGGAGATCTCGGAGACCTCGTTCTGGCGGCTCTCCGTCTTCTTCGGCGAGGACATCAGCTGCAGGTAGTCGATGATGACAAACCGCAGGTCGTTACGTTGCTTGAGACGGCGGCACTTGGCCCGGATCTCCATCATCGACATGTTGGGCGAGTCGTCGATGAACAGCGGCGCCTCGGCCACCTCGCCCATCCGCCGGGCCAGCTTGGCCCAGTCGTCGTCGGTCATCGTGCCCGACCGCATGGCGTGCAACGCCACCCGGGCCTCGGCCGACAGCAGACGCATCGTGATCTCATTTCGGGACATTTCCAGCGAGAACACAACAGTCGTCATACCGTGCTTAATAGCGGCAGATCTAGCGAAATCTAGTCCCAAAGTCGACTTACCAATGGCAGGTCTCGCGGCCACAACGATCATCTGGCCGGGGTGCAGGCCGTTGGTGAGGGCGTCGAGGTCCTGGAAGCCCGTCGGGACGCCGACCATCTGGCCGCCTCGGCCGCCGATGGCCTCCAGCTCGTCGAGGGCGCCCGGCATGATGTCGGCCAGGGGGATGTAGTCCTCGGAGGTGCGCCGCTCGGTGACCTTGTAGATCTCGGCCTGGGCGCGGTCGACGAGCTCGTCGACCTCCTCGTCCTGGCCGCCGTAGCCGTAGGAGACGATGCGGGTGCCGGCCTCGATCAGTCGGCGGAGGATGGCCTGCTCGCGGACGATCCTCGCGTAGTAGCCCGCGTTCGCGGCGGTGGGCACGACGGCGGTCAGCGTGTGGAGGTAGGCGCCGCCGCCGACCCGGGCGACCTCACCTCTCTTCTGCAGCTCGTCGAAGATGGTGACGGCGTCGGCGGGGTCGCCGCGGCCGTAGAGATCGATGATGATGTCGTAGATGATCTGATGGGCCGGACGGTAGAAGTCGTCAGATCGGATGATCTCGACCACGTCTGCGATGGCGTCCTTTGACAGGAGCATGCCACCGAGGACGGACTGCTCGGCCTCGATGTTGTTCGGCGGCGTGCGCTCGAACCCAGGCTCGAAGACCGGTGGCTCCGCGATACTCACCGCGCACCCCCCTTCCAACTCGGTCGTGCTATCAACTTGTAGCTGACCGGTCTGACAGTTTCGCGGCTCTTCGGGCCAAGTAGCAACGTGGCCTGTCGAAAGAGGTGTGGATAAGTTGTGCAGTTCTTCCCCAGAGGTGTGGGCACCCTGGGGACAGTGCTGTGGATAACTCTTATCCACAGGTCGCGAGGGCCGTCTGAGCAGGGAAAACGTCATCCACTGCCTGTGGAGAAAAGAAAGTTGGGGCGACACGCTGAGACTCGCCTCACATGACATGACCCGCACCCTTCGTCCCGCCGGAGGCCCACCTAAAGGTAAGAGGCACAATTAAGCTGTGCCTCTTACCCTCGGCTCAGGCCGCCGTCACGACAGACAGATCCTCCGGCTCGCCCTTCCCGCCTTCGGCGCCCTGGTCGCCGAGCCGCTGTTCCTGTTGACGGACACCGTCATCGTCAGCCGCCTGCCCGCTCCCGCGCTCGGTGCGGTGGGCGTGGCGAGCACGGTGCTGAGCCTCCTGGTGGGACTGTGCGTGTTCCTGGCCTACGGCACGACGGCGGCCGTGGCCCGGCAGATCGGTGCGGGCAACACTCGCCAGGCGATCCGCCAGGGGGTGGACGGTCTCTGGCTGGCCGCCGGGGTCGGGCTGGCGATCATCGTGGTCGTATGGCCGCTCGCGCCCTGGCTCGTTCATCTGATCGGCGCCGAGGGGGAACTCTTCAGACAGGCCGTGACCTACCTGCGGATCAGCCTGCTGGGCGTCCCGGCCATGTTGCTGGTGCTGGCGGGGACCGGGGTCCTGCGCGGCATGCAGGACACCAGGACCCCGCTGCTGGTGTCCGTGGGTTCCTTCACCCTCAACGCGGTGCTCAACGTCGTGTTCGTCCTGGGTCTGGGCTGGGGTGTCGCCGGCTCGGCCTGGGGCACGGTGCTGGCCCAGTCGCTCGCCGCCGCCGTCTATCTCGCCCTGATCTTCGGGCGGCAGCGGGCGCCTCTCCGGCCTGATCTCGCGGGTATCAGGGCCGCGGGTTCGGCCGGGATCGCACTGGTCATCCGTACGGCGTGCCTGCAGGCGGTGCTGCTCATCGCGGCGGGAGTCGCCACCCGGATGGGAGAGGACCAGATCGCGGCTCACACGATCGCCACCCGGATCTGGACCCTGCTGGCACTGGCCCTGGACGCGATCGCCATCGCCGGGCAGGCCATCACCGGCCGGGCCCTGGGCGCGGGTGACGTGGCGGGGACCCGCGAGGCGACCTGGAGGATGGTCGTGTGGGGGATCGGCTCGGGCGTGGTTCTCGGGTTGCTCGTGGTCGTGGCCAGGCCGTTCGTTCCCGCCGTGTTCGACGCGAATCCGTTCGTGACCGGGGAGCTGCTCGACCTGCTCTGGGTGGTGGCGGTCCTGCAGCCGATCGCCGGGGTGGTGTTCGTCCTGGACGGGGTGCTGATCGGCGCCGGGGACCAGCGCTACCTCGCCTGGGCGGGGGTGTGGACGACGCTCGCCTACCTGCCCGCCTCGCTCCTGGTGATCGTCTCCGGTGGCGGCCTGGTCATGCTCTGGATGGCGCTCGGCGTGTGGATGGTGGCTCGGATGATCACCCTGGGACTGCGCGCGTACGGAACCCGGTGGCTGGTGATCGGTGCGTGACCGGGAGGTGTCCACCACGTGACCGGCTAGCCCTTGTACGGCGGCGATCTCCTGCGGCACTGTAAAACGAACCTGGCGATGCGGGTGTTCTCCCCACCCATCATGATTGGTCACGTCGTGCCCTTAGGCCCCTCCTCGTCGATCGTGCGCCGCATGCCGCCGAGCCACGCCACGGAGCAGTGGAACAGTGCGCGCCACGGTCTCCCCATGACCTACGGGCCGGTGGATCTCATCGTCCTCGGCGTCGGCGTCATGATCGGCGCAGGCATTTTCAGCCTCGCCGGCCGCCAGGCCGCCACGATGGCCGGCCCAGGCGTGATCCTCTCCTTCATGATCGCTGGAATTACCAGCCTGCTGGTGGCCTTCTGCTTCGCGGAGCTGTCCTCGGCCATGCCGGCCTCGGGAAGTGCCTACACCTTCACCTACGTCATCTTCGGCGAGGTCTGGGCCTGGATCGTCGGCTGGGCGCTGCTGCTGGAGTTCTTGCTGGCCGCCGCGGCGGTGGCCCGCGCCTGGTCTCGCTACGCCGCCCAGATGATCACCGATCTCGGTGTGCGCTTTCCCGAGCCGCTTGCCGGGATGGTCGGCCAGGCCGAGGGGTTCGACCTGTTCACGCTGCTCATTCTGGTGTTGCTGACGGCCGTGGTCGCCCTGGGCTCCCGGGTCGGCCTGCGCGCCCTGTGGATCATTGTGATCGCCAAGCTGCTGGCCATCGGCGCGGTCATCGTGGTCGGCGCCATCCACTTCGACCAGCGCAACCTCGCCGCCATCCCCGTACCGGCGGCTCCCACCACGAACACCACGAACATCGCGGACACCCTGCACTCCCCGCTGCTCGGCATCGTCTTCGGCCAGACGAGCGCCTTCGGCTGGTTCGGCATCTTCGCCGCCTCGGCTGCCATCACCTTCGCCTACATCGGGTTCGATGTCGTGGCCACCGCGGCGGAGGAGTCCAAGGACGCGCCCCGGTCGATCCCGACGGGCATCATCCGCAGCCTGATCGTCACCACGGTCATCTACATCGCGGTCGCGCTGGTGATGGTCGGCATGACCCCGTACAACAAGATCGACCCCGACGCCCCGCTCGCCAACGCCTTCCGCCAGGTGGGCAACGGTTTCATGGTGCACATCATCAACGTCGGCGCGGTCCTCGGCCTGACCACCGTCATCCTGGTGCTGCTCGCCGGCCTGACCCGCGTCATGTTCTCCATGGCCCGTGACGGGCTCATCCCCCGCCGGCTGGCCAGGATCAACAGGACCTATCACAACCCGACCGGCGTCACCCTGCTCATCGGCGGCCTGGCGATCCTGCTGGCCGAGTTCGTGCCGGTGCTCATCCTCGAACCGCTGGTCGTGATCGGCGCTCTGTTCGTGTTCGTCGCCGTGGCCGGCGGGGTGATCAGGATGCGGCAGACGATGCCCGACCTGCCCCGGGGCTTTCGCACCCCGCTCTCCCCCGTGGTGCCGATCGCCTCGATCGTCGCCTGCCTGTGGCTCATGGTGAATCTCCAGGTCATCACCTGGCTGTACTTCATCCTCTGGATGGCCTTCGGCGTGCTGGTCTACCTGGGGTACGGCAGGCGCAACAGCGTGCTCGCCGGAGTACGGCCTCCGGCGGAGCTCCCCGCCGTCATCCCCTCCGACACCGGGTTCAGGGGCAGGCACCGGCGCTGAGGATTCACAACCGCCGGGCGTCGATCACACTCTGCAGGAACTCCCGGGTGCGGGGCCGGCCGGGGTTGCTGAAGATCTGTTCAGGAGTGCCGCGTTCGAGGAGCACCCCGCCGTCGAGGAAGCAGACGGTGTCCGCGATCTCACGGCAGAAGCCCATCTCATGGGTGGTCAGGATCATGGTCATCCCACCCTCCTTGAGCTCCCGGATGACCCCGAGCACCTCCGTGACCAGCTCCGGGTCCAGCGCCGAGGTGACCTCGTCCAGCAACATCAGGCGGGGCTGCGTGGCCATGGCCCGGATGATGGCGGCGCGTTGCTGCTGACCGCCGGAGAGCTGGTCGGGGTAGGAGCCCGCCTTGGCCGCCAGGCCGAACCTGGCCAGCAGGTCGCGGGCCTGCGCCTCGGCCTGCTCCCTGCCGACCTTGTGCACCTTGCGCGGGGCCAGCGTGATGTTGTCCAGCACGGTCATGTGCGGGAAGAGGTTGAACGCCTGGAACACGATGCCCATGCGCTTTCGCACGCCGTCGGCGTCGGCCCGGACGTCGGTGATCTCCTCACCGTCCAGGTGGATCGTGCCGTCGTCGGCTGTCTCCAGCAGGTTGACGCAGCGCAGCAGGGTGGATTTACCCGAGCCGGAGGCCCCGATCAGGCAGACCACCTCGTGTGCCTCGACCGTCAGATCGATTCCGCGCAGCACGTTGTGGCCGTGGTAGTTCTTCCACAGACCCTCGATGGTCAGCAGGCTCATGGATTCTCCTCGCCCGACGGCTCGCCGGAACACGCTTCAAGACCGCCGCGCCCGCCGGCCCGCGGGGTAGGACCGGCTCGCCCACCGGAACACGCCTCGGGACCGCTTCGCCCGCCGGCCCGCGGATCGGGGCCACCTCGTCTGCCGGCTCGCGAGGCGAGGTCGCCGTGCCCGCCGTCCTGCCCGGTCACTGGCCTCGCCGCTTCTGGGAGCGGGCCGCCAGGTAGTCGGTGAAGCGGGCCATGGGAATGGTGAGCAGGATGAACAGCAGCGCCGCCGCCAGGTAGGGCGTGTAGTTGAACGTGCTGGCGGCGTGGATCTGCGCCTGGCGCAGCGCATCCAGCGGGCCGATCGTGGCGACCAGCGCGGTGTCCTTCTGCAGCGAGACGAAGTCGTTGAGCAGCGGCGGCACCACCCGGCGCACCGCCTGGGGAACCACCACGTACCGCATGGTCCTGCCGTGGCTCAGCCCGAGGGAGCGGGCGGCGGCCCACTGGCTGGGGTGCACCGACTCGATGCCCGCGCGGAAGACCTCCGCCACGTACGCCCCGTAGGACAGGGTGAGCGCGATGACGCCCAGCGTCGCGAGATCCGTCGGCATGCCCTGCAGGCCGAGCGCGGGCAGGCCGAAGCCGACGAGATAGATGACCAGGATCGTGGGCACGCCGCGGAAGATGTCGGTGTAGGCCACCGCGAGGGCGCGGAGCGGGAAGAACACCGGTGCCCTGAGGTTGCGGGTCAGCGCGACCAGCAGACCCACGATCAGGATCAACGGTTCGGCGATCAGGAAGATCTTGATGTTGAGCAGGAACCCGCTCAGCACCTCCGGCAGCGCGTTCACGAACTGCTCGGAGTTGAAGAACGTCTCCTGGACCCGAGGCCAGCCGGGCGAGTTGGTGAAAACCCAGAAAAGCAGGATGATCACCAGGATCGTCGAGACCGTCGCGATCGAGCTCGACCGTCGCGACCTCTGCTTGCGGAGCCGCTCCCGCTCCACCTGCCGTTCGCTCTTCACCCAGTCGGTGGGTATCGCCATCTGCCCGTCACTCTTCATCGACTCATCGACCGCCGCCGTACGGCGAGCGGGACGCGCTCTCCATCGGCACGGGGCCGGAGGCCGGTGGCCGCTCGCCGGTCACTTCAGCTCCGGCGCACCCGCGGCCGAGCCGAGCCACTCGGTTTCGATCTTGGCCAGCTCACCGGAGGCGGTCAGCTTGCCGATCGCCTCGTTGACGCAGCCCACCAGCGGGCTGCCCTTCTCGAAGACCGCGCCGAAGACCTCGGGCGCACCGGAGGCGGTACCGAACTGACCGATGATCTTGGAGCCCTCGACCTGGGCCGCGGTCACGTAGAACGCGGTGGGCAGGTCCACCACCACGGCGTCGACCTGCTTGTTCTTCAGCGCGTTCACCGCGTCGATCTGCTCGTTGTAGACGTTCAGCTCGGTCGTGGGCTTGATGACGTCCTTGACCGCCTGCAGGGAGGTGGTGCCGACCTGAACGCCGATCTTGGCGTCCTTCAGGCTCGCCAGGTCCGTCGCGGAGGCGATCTTGGAGCCGTCCAGCGCGACCACGGCCTGCTTGACCGTGTAGTAGCCGTCGCTGAAGTCGACGACCTTGGCTCGGTCAGGGGTGACGGAGACCTGGTTGAAGTCGAGGTCGAACTGCTTGGCACCGGGGGCGAACGCGGAGTCGAACTTCACCGTGGCCCAGGTGATCTCGTTGTTTCCGAAGCCGAGCTGCTTGGCGATCGCGTACGCCACCGCGCTCTCGAAGCCCTTGCCGTTGGCCGGGGTGTCGTCCTTGAACCACGGCTCGTAGGCGGGCTTGTCGGTGCCGATGGTCAGCTTGCCCGCCGTCTTCAGCGTGAGCTGGTCCTTGGCGCAGGTGGCCGGGGCGGAGGCGGTCGTCTGCGTCGCGGTTTCCGAGGCCGGCGCACAGGCTACCGCGGCAACCGTGAGGGCGCCCAGCGCGAGCAGCATCGAAGGACGGACCATGAAAAACCTCCAGAGCGAAGCAACAACCCCCGAATTGTACGTATCCGCCGTGACTAGGAAGGACGCGGTCTCACCACACGGACACGGGCTCACGAAGGACCTGGTCTCGCCACCGGCGCAGGCTCGCGCACGAACGCCGGAAAGGACATGTTCTCGCCCCGAACGCGGGCTCACGTACGAAGGACCTGGTCTCGCCACAGACACCGGCTTACGCACGAACGCCGGGAGGAGCGTGGTCGCCACCGCCACGGGCTCACACCACGGGCACCGGGAGGAACACGGTGTCCCCGCACGGACAAGGGCTCCTCCCGAGTGGGGAGGAGCCCTTGTCTCATGGGGCCTGTCAGGCCGCGACGACCTCGATGTCGAGGGCGGCGGAGACCTCCGGGTGCAGCTTGACGCTGACCCGGTGAGAGCCGAGGCTCTTGATCGCGGAGGCGATCTCGATGCGACGGCGGTCGAGCAGGGGGCCACCGGCGGCCTTGACGGCCTCGGCGACGTCGCTCGTGGTGATGGAGCCGAAGAGACGACCGGAGTCGCCGGCCTTCGTCTTCAGGATCACCTTGAGGGACTTGAGCTGGCCGGCGACTTCCTTGGCGGTGCCGACGTCGCGGATCTCGCGGGCGTCGCGGGCCTTCTTGATCGAGGTGATCTGCTTCTCGCCGCCACGCGTCCACAGGATCGCGAAGCCACGGGGGAGCAGGTAGTTGCGGCCGTAGCCGCTCTTGACCTCAACGATGTCACCGGGGGCACCGAGGCCCGTGACCTCACTGGTGAGAATGAGCTTCATTTGTCCGGACCTCCTTAGCGCGCGGTGCTCATGTACGGCAGGAGCGCCATCTCACGAGCGTTCTTGATAGCGGTCGCCACGTCACGCTGGTGCTGGGTGCAGTTGCCCGTCACCCGGCGCGCACGGATCTTGCCGCGGTCGGAGATGAACTTCCGAAGCAGCGCCGTGTCCTTGTAGTCGACGTAGGAGATCTTGTCGTGGCAGAACAGGCAAACCTTCTTCTTAGGCTTGCGCAATGCCGGCTTGGCCATCGTGGTGCTCCTTTCAGAGCCCCGCCGTCAGGCGGGAATGGTCGCTGCGGATATGGACTGGTGTTTCAGAATGCGATCTTCGACGGTCCCGGGGGACCGCTACCTAGAAGGGCGGTTCGTCGCTGAAGTCGCCGCCGCCGAAGTTGCCGCCGCCCTGCTGGCCGCCCTGCTGCGGGGCGCCCTGCTGCTGACCGCCGCCACCGTAGTTACCGCCACCGCCGCCGTTGAAGCCGCCACCTTGCGGTGCGGCGGGCGCCGAGGAGGCCCACGGGTCGTTGGAGGGGCCGCCGCCGAAGCCGCCGCCACCGCCCTGACGGGCAGTTTTGTTGACCTTGGCGGTCGCGTTCTTCAGGGAGGGGCCGACCTCGTCGACCTCGACCTCGTAAACCGTGCGCTTCTCGCCTTCCTTGGTGTCGTAAGACCGCTGGCGCAGCCGTCCCTGAACGATGACCCGCATGCCGCGCTGGAGGCTCTCGGCGACGTTCTCCGCCGCCTGCCGCCAAACGTTGCAGGTCAGGAACAGGCCTTCGCCGTCCTTCCACTCGTTGGTCGTCTTGTCGAGGAACCTCGGAGTGGATGCGATGCGGAACCGTGCCACTGCTTGCCCCGTGGGGGTGAAGCGCAGCTCCGGATCGTCGACGAGGTTGCCGACGATGGTGATCGTGGTGTCGCCTGCTGCCATGGCTAGCGCTGCCCTTCCTGCGGCCTTCGCTGGTTATCGGCTCAGAGTACGGCTGCCGCCCGACAAAATGTCGGAGGTTTAGTGCACGTCCGGACGCAGGACCTTGGTACGCAGAATTCCCTCGTTGAGGTTCATCTGCCGGTCGAGCTCCTTGACCGTGGCGGGCTCCGCAGTCAGGTCGATGACGGCATAGATGCCTTCGGGCTTCTTGTCGATGTCGTAGGACAGCCGACGACGACCCCACACATCGACCTTCTCCACGCTGCCGCCGTCATTGCGGACCACCGTGAGGAACTGGTCGAGGGAAGGGGCAACCGTACGCTCATCGAGCGAAGAGTCGAGAATGACCATTACTTCGTAACGACGCATGCTGACTTCCAACCTCCTCTGGACTTTTGCGGTCACGACACCGTGCCGTGACAGGAGGACGCTGACGTGTGCACCGCGAACGCCTATTTCGGCATTCGTGGTGGTGGGTGGGCTATAACACACCCATTCAACGCAGCCTTGACAGCCTACCAGTCCGGCAAGGGTTGGAGGGTCGGCTCGGCGGGCACCTCACCACGAGAGGAAAAAGAGGTGGTGGACATGCCGGATGCATCCCGATCCACCAGGCGCGGACCGTTCCGATTCGCACTGAACAGTGATGGGCGGCCTCACCTGATCGAGGACGTTTTAAGCGTCGGCACCCTCATCTGCGGGCTGGTCGCCTTCGCGACCGGGTTCATGCCGGGCATGCACGTGCTCGCGTCGTGGGCCGGAGCGGTGGGGTTCGTCGGAGGTCTCTACTCGCAGTACGTCTCCGCGACGACACGCGAGCGCGCTCTGAACATCGTGGGCATCGTGGCCTCGTTCGTGGGTGTGGCCTTCGGCATCCACCACGGAGGTTTCCTCCCGTAGAGCCCCGAACCGCCGAAGACCACCCCACACCGAGGGCCGGATGACTAGCCGTTCAGTCGCAGGTCCACGCCCAGCAGGACGAGGAACCAGAGGAAGACGGCCAGCAGGGCCTCGGCGATGTCCTTCAGGAGCGCGGGGGTGATGTAGTCGTAGACCCAGGCCACATAGAGGCCGACCAGAATGTAGATCAGACCTATCAGGCTGATCCCTCTGCGGTAGCGAGGCACTTTGACTCCTTGGGTTCAGCCCGCTGGGGGGCGGGCAACGGGGCGCGCCCTGCGACTGCCCCTGGTCGGGGTCTTAAAACGGCTACGCTCGAACACATGCCGCGTATCGGAGCTCATGTCGATCAGGACGACCCGCTGGCCCACGCCAGAGCCCGTGACGCCGAGGTCGTGCAGTTCTTCCTCGGCAATCCGCAGGACTGGAAGGGCCCGGTCATCGGTGAGAAGACCAGGGAGATCAAGGATTCCGGCGTGGACGTCTACGTCCACGCGCCCTATGTGATCAATGTGGCGACCGCCAACAACCGGATCCGCATCCCCAGCCGCAAGCTGCTGAGCTCGAACCTCGCGGCGGCGGCGGAGCTAGGCGCCAAAGGTCTGATCGTCCACGGCGGGCACGTCGGCGCCGGCGACGACCCGCAGAAGGGCTTCGACAACTGGCGCAAGGTGTTCGAGCGCATGGAGGAGCACGAGGTCCCGGTGCTCATCGAGAACACCGCGGGCGGCGGCAACGCGATGGCCCGCAAGCTGGAGCGCATCGCCCGGCTGTGGGAGGCGCTCGACGGTTTCGACGTGGGCTTCTGCCTGGACACCTGCCACGCCCACGCGGGCGGCGAGGGACTGGACGACGTGGTCGAGCGGATCATGGCGATCACCGGCAGGATCGACCTCATCCACTGCAACGACTCGCGTGACGCCTTCGACTCCGGCGCGGACCGGCACGCGAGCCTCGGCGCGGGTCAGATCGACACCGAGCTCATCCTCGGCGTGTGCAGGAGCGCGAACGCACCGATCGTGGTGGAGACGCCGTCCGAGAGCCAGGCCCAGGACATCGCCTTCCTCAGGAAGCACCTGTAGCCGGAGCCGTGGTCCCCGGCCGTCGTTCACGGCCGGCGATGCTCTGCGGCCGTCTACGGCCGTCAATAATCCACAGCCTGTGGATAACTCCCTGGATTACTTATCCACGAATGTGGGTAAGGCCGCTACCCGACCCAGGCGCCGTCCGTGAAGACCAGCGTGTTGAGCGCCATCAGCGGACCCACCACGAGGGCGTAGACGACGATGATCCATCGTCTCCACGGTGAGGGTGGAGTGCTTGCCTTGGCGATGAGCAGGAAGAGCGGCCACCACAGCAGCGCCGAGCGCGGGATCGACAGGTAGTAGGCGGAGCAGACCAGCGCGCCCACCTGAAGCCCCACGTAGACGAACTCGCTCCACCGCCGCAGGTAGAGCAGCACCAGCACGAGCCCGATCCCGACGACCGCTCCGGCGATCTCCAGACGGAACGCCCACGCGAACCGACCCTCTCCCAGGGCCGAGTTCCAGGTCGTGATCAACGACTCCCACGGCCACACCAGGTGCCGTCCCCATCCGGCCTCCTGCGCGTGGTTCCATGCCAGCCAGTCACCGCTCCTGGCGTGGTGGTAGGCGGAGTAGAGCACCAGCGGCACGAACGGCAGTACCAGCCATCCCGCCTGCCGTACGGCATGCCGCTTGGTGAAGAACTCCACGATCAGCGCGAGGGCCAGGAACAGGCCGGTGATCCGCATGCACGAGGCCCCGGCCGCGAGCGCGGCGGCGAGCGCCCAGCGCCCTTGGCGCGCCGCCAGCCAGGCGGGGATCGCGAAGGCCAGGAACAGGGACTCGCTGTACCCGGCGAACAGGAAGACCGACATCGGCCAGAGCAGCAGTGCCAGCACCGCGCGCCAGCCGGTCCCCGGCGGTCCCTCGAACTCGGCCAGTCTGGCCAGCGCCACCATCGCCACGGCCCCGGCCACAAAGGAGATCAGCAGCCCGGCGAGTATCCAGTTGCCCACGAACAGATGCACCGCGCGGAGCATCAGGGGCATCCCCGGGAAGAAGGCCGGCAGCCCCTTGTCCGGCTCACCGCTCGGATCGCCGCCGTAACCGTGCTCGGCGATGGTGATGAGGAGGTCGGCGTCCCAGTGCTTCCAGCGCTCCAGAAACGGGGCGACGGTGTCTCCGTCCATCATCGCCGTGGCCCCCACGACGGCGAGGACGATGATGCCCAGCCGAGAACTCAGCCAGAGCAGCAACGCCTCCATCACTATGTCGCGCCGCGACTTGACCGCGGTGTCGGGGGGATGCTCGATGGAGGTGATCATACGGTGGAATTGTGCTCGATCGACCCGCCTCGCGGCCAGTTGGAAACGGCATCATTCATCAGGTGAGCGCGATTCGGAACCGGTCGGGGGCTCCGTCGAAGACGCCGCCGGACTGGTCGTCGATCCCGCTCTGCCTGACCACGTCCTTCTCGGGTTTCAGGATGTCCCGCACGACAAAGGCCATCATGATCAGGATGGTGATCGCACGGCCCCACACCGCGGTGAAGTAGGTGTCGCCGGAGATGCCCAGGGCCTCGTCGCCGGGTTGGAGGGCGACCAGATAGAGCCAGATCGCGAAGAAGTACCAGCACTCGGCGATCTGCCAGAGCACGATCGCCTTCCAGTTGGGCCGGGCCAGCACGGCGAAGGGGATCAGCCAGAGCACGTACTGCGGCGACCACACCTTGTTCGTCAGCATGAACGCGGCGAGGGTGAGGAAGCAGATCTGCATCAGCCGGGGCCGGGTTCTGGCGGTCATCACCAGCACGGCGATCGCCAGGCAGAACGCGCCGAGCGACAGGATGCCCAGGAGGTCGAGCCGGTCGGAGTCGCCGAGGAACGGCCACTGCTTCTGGTTGAAGAAGTACCAGAGCGAGCCCCAGTCGGCCGGACGCTCCTGGCTGAAGACGTAGAACCGTTTCCAGCCGTCGAAGGCGAAAATCATGATCGGCAGGTTGACGACGAGCCAGGCGCCCGCCGTACCGCCGACGGTCTTGAGGAAGGGCACCCACTTACCCGTGCGCAGCGTCAGCAGGAACAGCGGGCCGAGGAACATCAGCGGGTAGAACTTGGTGGCGATCGCCAGGCCGAGCAGGATGCCCGCGAGCCACTGCCTCTGCTTCGACCAGGCGAGCAGCGCGCCCAGCGCGAGGGCGTTGCTCGCCAGGTCCCAGTTGATGTAGGCGGTGAGGATCAGCGCGGGGGCCAGGGCGTACCAGAGCGCGTCCCAGCGCCGGGTCGGCCCGGCCAGCGCGGCCATCAGCAGCACGCCGACGACCAGGCAGATGGCCATGAGGATCACGGTCAGGTCGTAGAACGCCGTCCCGGGATCGCTCATGGGGGTGACGATCCGGCGGAAGAACTCCATGATCCCGCCGATACCGACGGGATATTCGACCGGGTAGCCGAAATAGGGGATCTTGCCCTCGTTGAGCTTCTCGTTTATCCACAGCGGATAGATGTCGGTGTAACAGAAGTTCGTGAACCGCAGGGTCCCGTCGTTCCATGCCCCGTCGATCCGGCACGGCCACTTCCAGAACCAGGCCAGCACGGCCCCCAGCCCCGCGAACAGGGCCAGGGGCACGTACGGGATCACCCGAGCGCCGAACTCGGGCAGTGGACTCCGCGTCGACTCGAGGCTTTTCATCAGGGACGTTGCCCGGATGGCTGCGGGTTCGGCCCGGTCGCCGCACCGGGGGCGGCGCCGCCGCCGAACTCCCCGTTGGGAGATCCGTCACCGCCGCCGCCCCGGTTGTCGCACGAGCCGTCACCGGGCAGGCACTCCTCGCCCGGAGGCCGGTCCATCTGATCGCCGCCGTCACCGCTGCCGTCACCGGTGCCGAAGCCGCCGTCATCGGGCCACTGGTTGCCGCCACCGCCGTCGCCGCCATCGGAAGCGAACGGGTCCTCGGCCGTCGGCGTCGGGCTGGGCGTCGGCTTGGGCGTGACCAGGTTGTTCGTGACGCCGGTGTGCGACGGCGGCGGGAACTGCTCGACCTTGTCCTTGGCGGTCACGATCTGCATGTAGTCGTGCCAGATCTGGGTCGGGGTGCCACCACCGCCGATGAAGGAGGGCATGGGCTCCTCCTTCCACAGGACGCCCTTGATCTTCGAGTTCGGAAGACCGTGCTTGTCGACCTTGAGCGCGCGCTTTCCGGTCTTGTCGTAGGGCACGTCCTTGAACATGCCGACGGCGGTGACGAGCTGGGGCGTGAAGCCGACGAACCAGGCGTCCTTGTTGTTGTCGTTCGTGCCCGTCTTGCCGGCCACCGGCCGCACGCCGAAGTTGGCGGCGGTGCCGGTGCCGCTCTTGACCACTTCCTGGAGCGCGACGACCGCGTCGGCCGCCGCGTCGGCGCTGATCACCTGACGCTCGACGGCCTGCTCGGGCACCACGACCAGGCCGGTCTTGGCGTCGACCACCTTGATGATGGTGTGCCAGTCGACGTGCTTACCCGCGTTGGCGAAGATCGAGTAACCGGCGGCCTGCTCGACCGCGGTCACCGAGGCGCTTCCGATGGTGACCTGGAACTTCTGCTCGTCGACCGCGTAGTCCACCCCGTTCTTGCCCTGGTAGGCGGGGTTTCTCTTGGCCTCCTCGCCGACGCCGGCCTCCTTGGCGATCCTCGCGACCTCCTTGAGACCGACCTTGTCGCCCATCTGGACGAAGACGGTGTTCACCGAGTCGGCCAGTGCCTTCTCCGTGGTGATCGGCCCGTACGGCGCGGCATGCGAGTTCTTGATCGTGGTGGTGCCCGGCATGTCGATCGTCGACATGCCGTCGACGTAGCTGTTCAGCGACCAGCCGTTCTCCAGCCAGGCGGCGAGCACGTAGGGCTTGAAGGCGGACGCGGCCTGCTTGGTAGAGGTGAACGCGCGGTTGTTGTAGTCGCTGGTGTAGTCGTCGCCGCTGTAGAAGGCGACCACCCGGCCATTCTTGGGGTTCACCGAGGCCACGGTGGCGTGGATGGTGTGGTCCAGGCTGGCGGTGCGGGCGTTCACCACGCTCCTGGCGGTCTCCATCATCTTCTTGTCGAAGGTCGTGTAGACCTTCAGGCCCTTGGTGTCCAGATCGTCCCGGCTGATCCCGCCCTTGGCGAGCTCCCTGAACACGATGTTGAGCATGTAGCCCTTGAGGCCGTCGTAGCTCTTGTCGGTCTTGATCTTGGCGAACTTCAGGTCCTCGAACTTGGCGCCGGCGTACTTGCCGTAGGCGGTGGGGTTCGACTCCACCATGTATTTGAGCGCGGCGTCATAGCGCTCCTTGGTGGGGGCGAAGTTGCCCTTCTGCTCCTGGATGTCGAAGGCGCTCGGGTTCTGGATCCTGCCCGCGAGGTAGGCGCCCTCCGGCGGGGTCAGCTTGGAGATGCTCTTGCCGAAGAACGCCTGCGCGGCGGCCCCGATGCCGTTGGCGCCGCGGCCGAAGTAGATGGCGTTCAGATACCGCGTAAGGATCTCGTCCTTCGTCAGCGTCTTATTGATCTTGACGGCGACGAAGATTTCCTTGATCTTTCGCTGGATCGACACCTCTTTGCTGAGGCCGTCGTAGTAGCCACGGGCCATCTGCTGGGTGATCGTCGAGGCGCCCTGGACCTGGGCGCCGGTCGCGGTGCTCCAGAACGACCGCATTATGCCCGAGAGGTCGATGCCGCTGTCGGTGCGGAAGTCGCGGTTCTCCAGGGCGATCACCGCGTCCACGACCCCGTCGGGAATCTGGTCGATCGTCACCGGGGTGCGCTTGACGCCCAGTCGCGCGATCGCGGTCTTGCCGTCGGCGTAGTAGATGACGCTGCCCTGGTCGTCCACGGAGGCCTGGACGCCCGTGGGGACGGGCGTGTTGGCGTAGGCCACCGCGATCATGCCGAAGACGCCCGCGGCGAGGACCACGAAGCTGGCCATCACGATCTTCCAGCTGGGAACGAACCGCCTCCATCCCCTCTTGCCCGGCTCGTCCTCGTCCTCGCCGTCGCCGGGACCACCTCCCGCGGGGCCTCCCGGGCCCCCGGAGCCCATGGGATTGCCCGCACCGCGCGCACCGCGCGCACCGCGGGCACGCCTGCCCCTGCCGGTCTCACCCGGGCCAGAACCCGGCGGGCGGCCGCCGCTCGCCTGGGCGGCGAGCATCGCCTGAGTGTCCTCGAAGGCGGCCTCGGCGCGGCGGCCGGTTGGGTCGGTGTCACGCTGACGTGCCCCGCCGGGCTGGTGCATCGCCGCGGTCTGGGACGTCGCGGCGGTCTGAGGCGGCATCTGGCCCGGCTGGGGCGGACCGGCCTGGCGAGCCCCGCCGTGCGGGGGCATCTGGCCGGGCTGAGCCGGCGGTCCGGCCTGGCCCGCTCCGCCGGGATACGGCATCGCGGCGGGCCGGGGCGTCCCGCCCTGCTGGGGCGGCGGGCCGGGCTGGCGTGCTCCGCCGTACTGGGGCATCTGACCGGGCTGCTGAGGCGGCCCGCCGTGCGGGGGCATCTGGCCGGGCTGGGGCGGCGGTCCGGTCTGGCCCGCGCTGGGGTACGGCATGGCGGCGGGACGGGGCGTCCCGCCCTGCTGGGGCGGACCGGATCGAGGATCGGGGCCCGGGCCCTGCGGAGGCCGTCCCGGCGCCTGCGCCTGGGGTCCGGCCCAGCCCGCGTCACCGGTTTGGGAGGGTTGAGGCGGGGGCACTGCTTGGGAAGCGGCCCCTGGGTTCGAGCGACGGCGCCTCCCCTGGCGAGCCGATCCGTCGGCGCGCTCTGGGCGCTCGTTCGGCTCCGGGTCATTGCTGTGGCTGTAACTCACGCGTCCTCGTTCGGTCATCGGGGTCTACGACGGCGTGCTGGCGGGAGATTACCTCCTGATCGTGGAAGCGCTCATCGCCTTGGCTCACTAGTAGCCGACCTATACGGGTGGATCTCCGTTCCCGAGGACGAACGAGGTCGTCAGGTGGTTCCCAGAACAACCTTGGCAGACCTCTCCCGCGTAGAGGCGGGATTCCTCGTATTGGAAAGTGGTCCCGTGCGCGCGAGGGCTACGCCCTACCACCGATCGCTGTGACCACATAAGCGCCAGACTACGGCTTTTTACTGTTTGCCCCCAACCTCTTGGGAAAGTCGTTGATTGCAGGCATATGTTGAGTGGACGTATCCTGTAGATGTATCGGCTCGATACATCGACACGAGAGGTGGTGGTTTCCGGTGGCCAGTGGACGCGGCGGCGTACTGGAGCTGGCCGTGCTCGGGTCGCTGCACGAGACCCCGCTACACGGCTATGAGCTGCGCAAACGGCTCAACACCATACTCGGCATGTTTCGGGCGTTCTCCTACGGATCGCTCTACCCGTGCCTCCGTCAGCTACTCAACGACGGACTCATCATGGAAGACGGGGCGGGCTCGCATGTCTCCGACCCGCCCTGTGCCCCCGCCGAGAGCCCCCTAACGCTCCCCGGCCGCCGATCGAAGATCGTCTACAAGCTGACGGCGGAGGGCAAGGAACGTCTCCAGGAGTTGCTCACCCAGGCCGGACCGTCCGCCTGGGAAGACGAGAGCTTCGGTGTTCATTTCGCCTTTTTCCGGCACACCGAGGCCGAGGTACGGCTGCGCATTCTCGAAGGACGCCGCAGCCGGCTGGAAGAACGACTCGACGGTGTTCGCACGGCCCTCGCCCGTACCCGGGAGCGGCTGGACAGCTACACCCTCGAGCTTCAGCGTCACGGTCTGGAGTCGGTCGAACGCGAAGTGCGCTGGTTGAACGAGTTGATCGCCACCGAACGCCGGGCATCTCCGGCGGGCGAAGAGCCGCAACCCGCGCAAGAAGGAACATCCCGGGCGTCCACGCCCGGGGCAGAGAAACCGGGGCCGCAAGTCGCCCCGGAAGACAACTGATCCACTAGAAGAACAAAAGGGGAGCGAGTGCCATGGGTTCGGTGCGCGTAGCCATTGTCGGTGTAGGCAACTGTGCCACGTCGCTCATTCAGGGCGTGCACTACTACAGGGACGCCGACCCCGGCACGCGGGTGCCGGGCCTGATGCACGTCAAGTTCGGCGACTACCACGTGGGCGACGTCGAGTTCGTCGCGGCGTTCGACGTCGATGCC
>NZ_FZOD01000070.1 GCF_900188345.1 Streptosporangium subroseum
CTTGAATCGGGTGCCGGAGTTGCCGAACGCCCATGACGGGGTCTCGATGTGCTGCCGCCGCAGCAAGTCCTTGATCATAAAAATCCCTAATCCAGATGGAAGGCCTCGACGAGGGTCACGAACCCCTCGTCCGGCCTGCCGTCGAGTTCTTCGAAGAACGGCGCCATCTCGGCCTGCCATCGCGCGTTGACCTCGGTCGCCGCCATGCCGTCACGGGCCGCGTCGAAGTCCTCGGTCTCCAGGTAGCCGACGAGGAGCCCGTCCTCGCGCAGGAACAGCGAGTAGTTATGCCAGCCGGTGGCCCGCAGGGCGTCCTGCATCTCGGGCCACACCGTCCGGTGACGCTCGCGATATTCGTCCAGGCGGTCGGGCCGCACCTTCAGCAGGAAGCAGACACGCTGCATGAAACGCCTTCCCCCACCCTGCGGCTCGCGCCTGCCCGTGCCGGTGGGCGCGAGCCGCAGGGGGTGCTTCTTGAGAATTCTCAGAAGTCGAACTGGTCGATGTTGGCCGCGTCGAAGGTGAACGGCGGGCCGAGGATGATCTCACCGTCCTTGCCGATGGTCCGCTCGCCGAGCTTGCCCGCCTTGAGCACCTCTCCCTCGGCGCCGGTGATCTGGCCGGAGGCCAGCGCGGCGGCGGCGTAGGAGGCGAGGTAGCCGAGGTCCTTCGGGTTCCACAGCGCGAACTTCTGGACGGTCTTGTCCTTGACGAACTGGCGCATCTGGTTGGGAGTGCCGAGGCCCGTCAGGACGACCTTGCCCTTGTACTTGGAGCCGGAGATGTAGCGGGCTCCGGCGGAGATGCCGACGGTGGTCGGCGAGATGATGCCCTTCAGGTCCGGGTAGGCCTGGAGCAGTCCCTGGGTCTCCTGGAAGGACTTCTGGTCGTCGTCGTCGCCATAGGCGACCTTGACCAGCTTCATGTCCTTGTACTCGGGCTTGGTGAGCTCGTCCTTCATGAACTCGATCCAGGTGTTCTGGTTCGTCGCGTTGGCCGTCGCGGAGAGGATCGCGATCTCGCCCTTGTGATCGATCATGTCGGCGAGCAGCTTGACCTGGCTGCGGCCGATCTCCTCGGAGTTGGCCTGGTTGATGAAGAGGTCCCGGCAGTCCTTGGAGGCGTCCGAGTCGTAGGCCACGATCTTGATGCCCTTGGCCCTGGCCTGCTGGAGCGGGCCGCACACCGCGTTGGCGTCGTTGGCCGCGATCAGGATGGCGTCGTGGCCCTGCTGGGTCAGCGTGTTGATGTAGGAGACTTGTGAGGAGGCGGAGGCGTCGGACGGGCCGACCTCCTTGGCCTCACCCTTGTACTCCGCGGCCGCCTCGATGCCCGCCTTGTCGACGATCGTCTCGTACGGGTTGTTGATCTGCTTGGGCAGGAAGGCGATCTTCAGGCCCTCCTTGATCGGCGCGTTCGGGTCGGCCTTGGCGGGAGCCGAGGACGCGGGGGCCGCCGCGGGAGGCGCGGAGGCCGCCGAGTCCTTGGTGGTCCCGCCGCAGGCCGCCAGGCCCAGGACGAGCAGGCTCGCGGCGACGACGGCGGAGGCCATCCGCCGGGGGGCTTTTGTCACCATTATTCCTCTCTTACCGATCTTGCTCGATGAGTTGTGGCTGACGGGTTTCACGGGGCCGGCAATCGGCGCCGCTGCCGTATGACGGCCGCGAGGCGCGGAGTGAGCACCGAGACGATGAGAAGCAGACCGGTGACGACCGACTGGATCTCGGTCGTCACGTCGTTGAGCATGAGCAGGTTGCGCAGGAGGCCGATGAGCAGCACTCCGGCGATCACACCGCCGAGGGTGCCCTTGCCTCCGTCGAAGTCGACACCGCCGATCAGCACCGCGGCGATGACCGCCAGTTCGATGCCGACGCCGTTGTCGGCGCGGGCACTGCCGTACCGGAGGGTGAAGATGACGCCGGCGAAGGCGGCGATCGTGCCGGAGAGCACGAACAGCACGAGCTTGATCCGCTTGACCCGGATCCCGGCGAAGAAGGCGGCCTCCTCCTGCGAGCCGATGGCGAACAGGGACCGGCCGAAACCGGTGGAGTGCAGGACGATCGCGGTCACCACGGCCAGCACGACGAACAGCGCCACCGGGTACGGGATCGGGGTGCCGGGCACGTCGTCCACCGCGAGGGAGGCGTACTGCTGGGGGAACTCGGCGATGGCCCTGTCTCCGAGCACGACGTAGGCGAGCCCCCGGTAGAGAGCCATCGTCCCGATGGTGACCGCGAGGGAGGGCAGTCCCAGCCTGGTCACCAGGAGTCCGTTGACCAGGCCGCACACCGCCCCGACCACGATCACCAGCGGGATGATCGTCTCGATCGACCAGCCGGCGTCCCACAGCGAGCCCACCAGCGCGCTGGACAGGCCCAGCACCGAGGCGACCGACAGGTCCACCTCGGCGGCGACGACGAGCATCGTCATCGCCAGGGCGATCAGCGCGATCTCGCCGAGGTCTCCGAGCGCGAACGACAGGTTGCCCGCGCTCGCGAAGCTCGGGGAGGTGAGCGAGCCCCCGAGGAAGACGACCAGCAGCAGGGCGGTGACGAGCACGTCCCAGCGGAGAAGGTGGCCGACGCCTCGCCTGGAGGTTCCTGGGCCGGGGGCGTCCGGCCCGGGAGACGCCTTCTGGGCCGGCGCGGCCTCGGACGTTGTTTCAGACACGGCGGACGTTCCTCCTTCGCAGCAGCCGAGCGACGCGCAACGCCAGCACCCGGTCGACGCTGATCGCCAGGAGCAGTAACGCGCCGGTGACGGCCTGCTGCCAGAACGGGTTGACGCGCAGCACCACCAGGGCGCTGCCGATCGTCGTGAGGAGCAGGGCGCCGAGTGTCGCGCCGTAGACGCTTCCCACGCCGCCGGTGATGGCCACCCCGCCGACGACGACGGCGCTCACGACCAGAAGCTCCCAGCCGTTCGCCGAGTCGGCGACGACCGTGCCGAACCTGGCCAGCCAGAGCACGCCGCCGAGACCGGCGAGCGCTCCGCTGAGCAGGTAGGCGGCCAAAACGCGCCGCCGTACCGGGATCCCCGCGAGAAGCGCGGCCTCGGGGCTGGAACCGATGGCGTAGAACTCCCGGCCCGACGGATAGGACCGCAGGTAGAAGCCCATAGCCAGCATGATGAGGACGGTGATCAACGGCAGGTACGGCACGCCGAGCACGCTGCCGTTGCCCAGGTCGAGCAGGCCGGGCGGCAGGTCGACCGCGTTGATCTGCCGCCCGTGCGCGAGGTAGTAGTCGACGCCCTGGATGACGTAGAGCGTGCCGAGGGTCACCACGAGGGCGGGCACCCGGCAGAAGCTGACCAGCAGACCGTTGATCAGCCCGCAGGCGGCGCCGATCGCGATGCCCAGGATCACCACGGAGACGATGCCCCTGCTGTGGTCGGCGGAGAGGAAGTCGCCGGTGGTGAAGGCGACCAGGCCGACGACCGAGCCGACGGACAGGTCGATGTTCCGCGTCATGACCACCGCCGACTGGCCCACGGCCAGCAGCGCGAGGATCGAGGTGTTGAGCAGGATGTCCTTGACGCCCTGGCCGGACAGGAAGTTGGAGTTGGCCACCGCGGTCACGCCGACCAGAACCACCAGGGCCGCGACCAGGCTCAGCTCCCGCGCCCGGAAGACCATGTCGACCAGGTTGCGGGCGCTGCGTCCCGCCGCCGGGGCCGGCGGCGTGGTTGTCACCGTGCTCATGCGGCCCTCCCGGTCGCTGCGGACATGACGCTCTCCTCGGTGGCATCGGCGCGGGGGATCTCGGCGGCGATCCGCCCCTCGTGCATGACGAGCACCCGGTCGGCCATGCCCAGCACCTCGGGCAGGTCGGAGGAGATCATCAGTACGGCGATCCCCTGGGCGGCGAGCTCGGAGAGCAACCGGTGCACCTCGGCCTTGGTGCCGACGTCGATGCCCCGGGTGGGCTCGTCGACGATCAGCACCGAGGGGCCGGTCGCCAGCCACTTGGCCAGCACGACCTTCTGCTGGTTGCCGCCCGACAGCACTCCCACCCCGTCGGTCAGCCGGCCGAACTTCAGCTGCAGCCGTACGGCCCAGTCCCTGGCCCGGTCGCGCTCGGCGGCACGCGAGATCAGGGGTCCCTTCCTGAGATCCCGCAGGCCCGCCAGCCCGATGTTGCGCTCGATCGAAAGCTCCATGACCAGCCCCTGCTGGCGCCGGTCCTCCGGCACCAGGGCCAGTCCCGCCGCCATGGCGGCGGTCGGGGAGGCGGCGGGCAGCCGGGTGCCGCCGACCGTCACCGATCCGGCGTCGAACCGGTCGATCCCGAAGATCGCCCGTGCGACCTCGCTGCGCCCGGCGCCGACCAGACCGGCCAGTGCCACGATCTCGCCCCGCCGTACCTCGAAGGAGACGTCGGCGAAGACGCCCTCCCTGGTCAGCCGGTCCACCTTCAGGGCGACCTCGCCCGCCACGGTCTCCTGCTTGGGGTAGAGCGCATCCAGGTCACGGCCGACCATGCGCCGGATCAGGTCCTCGTGCGTCAGGCCCTCAACCGGCTCGGCGGCGATCCAGGCGCCGTCGCGGAGAGTCGTGACCCGCTGGCAGAGCTCGAAGATCTCATCCAGCCGGTGGGAGATGAACAGGACCGCGCAGCCCTGCTCCCGCAGTGCCTTGACCACGTTGAACAGCCGTGCCACCTCGTTGCCCGACAGGGCCGCGGTGGGCTCGTCCATGATGAGCACTCGCGCGTTCCTGGACAGGGCCTTGGCGATCTCGACGAGCTGCTGGTCGGCGATGGACAGGCCGCGGGCGGGCCGCTGCGGGTCGAGCCCGACGCCGAGCCGCTCGAACAGCTTGTCGGCCTCGGCGTTCATGGTCCTGCGATCAATGCGGCCCAGACCGCCCCGGGGCTGCCTGCCCATGAAGATGTTCTCGGCGACCGACAGGTCGGGGAAGAGCGTCGGTTCCTGGTAGATGACGGCGACGCCGGCCTGCTGGGCATCGGCCGGTCCGTGGAAGACCACGGGCTCGCCGTCCAGCAGCACCTGGCCGCTGTCGGGACGGTGCACCCCGGCCAGCGTCTTGACCAGCGTCGACTTTCCGGCGCCGTTCTCTCCGGCGAGAGCGTGGGCCTCACCGGCGAAGAGCTCCAGCGAGACGTCTCGTAGGGCCCGCACCGCGCCGAAGGCCTTGCTGACATGTGATAGCGCCAGAGTGGGCTGCTCTGGCCCGGTTTCTCCCACCAGCAGCTCCTGCCAAAAACGATTTAACGGGTTGTGGTGGACAGTAGAACCAAGCTCCGACGGGTGTCAATGGAGCATGAACATGCCGTTTCCTTAGCGTTACACGGCCTCCGCCGCTCTCACCGCGGCATCCCTCCAGGCCGGCTCGCCCGCGCACGGCGAGCCGCGCGAGCGAGCTTTTCGCTTATTACGTTTTAACCACCCCGGCCGAGCCCGGAGCCGGGAACGTCTCGGGCGAAGTTGACGAGACTTTTGATCTCAATACGACCACGGAGAGTAAATGGTCGAAAACGGAGCGTGTTAGTTTCTGAAGGCTTGATCCACTTCGAGCGGAGAGGCTCGCTTTCAAACGCTCTTCCGCATCACTACGGTTTGGGATCCACTATGCGCAGTCCACTGTTCGTCCTCGCCTCGGCCGCCGCTTTCGCCATGGCCTTCGCCCTACCCGCCGCCGCCGCCCCAACCGGCGACACCATCGTCACATTCGAGATCACGGCCGGGACGCTCGACATCGTCGTACCGGCGACCGCGGACCTGGGCGACGTGGCCGCAGGCGCCACCAGCGTCTCGGGCGCGCTCGGCCCCGTCACGGTGACCGACACCCGCGGCGCCCTGGACGCCGGGTGGGTCGTCACCGTCAGCTCCACGTCCTTCACCACCGGCGGCGGGACGGCGGCCGAGACCATCCCGGCCTCGGCGGTCACCTACGATCCCCGCACAGTCACCGCCTCGACCGGCACGGTGACCTTGGACCCCGGTGAGACCGATGACCTGGCCGTGCCTCTCGTCGCCATGACCGCCACCGCGATCGTGGGCAACAACTCCGCCACCTGGAACCCGTTGATCACCATAGCCCTGCCTCCGGCGGCCGTCGCCGGCGTCTATACCGGCACGATCACCCACTCGGTGGCCTAGCCGGGATCAGCGACGACCGTGTTTCACCGTCTCGCCTCTCTGGCGCTGCTGGTGGCCGTGCTCGCCCCGGCCACCGGCATGTCGCAGGCGTCCGCCCAGGCAGCCGGCCGACCCTCACCGGACGGCATCGGGATCCGGCTGGTCGACGTGCCGATCGCGGCCCGGGCCGACCAGCGGGCCCGGCGCTACATCGTCGACCACCTCAGGCCGGGCATGACCATCGACCGGCGGATCGAGGTGACCAACTCATCCGACGCTCCCCTGCGGGTGGAGCTGTATTCAGCCGCGGCGTCGATCAGCAACGGGAAGTTCGCGTTCGCCGAAGGCCACACCGCCAACGAGCTGTCCACCTGGACCTCGGTAGCCCCTCGTGGGCTGACCCTGGCGCCGCACAGCAGCTCCATGCCCACCGTGACCGTCACCGTTCCGGACAGGGCCTCCGCCGCAGAGCGTTACGCCGTGGTGTGGGCCGAGGTGACCACGATCGCACCCTCCGGCGGCGTCAACGAGGTGAACCGTGTCGGCGTCCGGCTCTATCTCTCGGTCGGCCCCGGTGGCGCGCCGCCGACGGACTTCACCATCGACACGCTGACGACCCAGCGGACGGCCGACGGCAAGCCGATGGTCCTCGCCCAGGTGCACAACACGGGGGGCCGCGCCCTCGACCTGACCGGTGACCTGCGGCTCTCCGAGGGTCCGGGGGGCATGAGCGCGGGGCCGTTCGACGTCGAGCTCGGCACGACCCTCCCTCCCGGCGGCACCGGCACCGCCACCGTGCCTCTCAGCGACCAGGTGCCCGACGGACCGTGGAAGGCGCGGATCCGCCTGCAGAGCGGGCTGGTGAAACGCGTCGCCCAGGCAACCATCCGCTTCCCGTCCTCCGTCGGCCTGGCGGCGGCGGTGCCGACGGAGGCGGATCTCCTTCCGGTGGCGATCACGGCGGGCCTGATCCTGACCGCGACCGGGCTGGCCGTCGTCCTGCTCAGGCGCGGTCGTCGCATCGCCCAAGCGGGGCCGTGACGATCCTTTGCGGTACGGCCCCGCCGTATCGCGAAGAATCCCCGCCGGTGATCCGCCCGACGGGCCGTCAGGTCAGGCCGCCCGCGCCGGCAGCACGACCGTCGACCGCCGGGTGACGCCGTTCACGGTGACCGCGACGAGGATCTGTTCCGTACGCAGCGCCGTGAGCGTTCCCGTGGCCGGATCGAGCACCGCGACATGCCGCTATTCGGCGAGCTGAGTACGCGCTGCCATTTCCGCCCGGGTGCGGAGGCTCCGCGCCAGGGTGGGGATCATCACCGTCGCAGGGACGAGGTGCAGCCCGAGGAGGGCGGTGGTGGTGGCGGTAACGCGTCGCACCACTCGGCCGCGACCACCGCGACACGCGCGCCACCTCGCAGCGCGAGCGTCCACACCGGGACTACTCCGTGCCGTCCGCCGGCAGGCGCTCCGGCAGCCCGAGCCGCGGGAACTGGTCGTCGTGGAAGATGACGATCTCGGTGATCGCCCCGCCGGTGACGCGCAGGACGTCGATCGTCAGCGGCAGGTACGCGCCCTCGCGCTCCTGCCACAGGTAGAAGGCGACGGCGGGCTGCCGGTTCACCGAGGTCAGAACGGTGCGCAGGTCCCCCAGGCCCTCGAACCCGTCCTCGACCCAGTTGTTCACCACCGCGTCGCGACCGACGTACAGGCCCGGCGTGGGCGGCATCGAGCAGCGGACGTCGTCCCGCAGCAGTGCGGCGAGCCCGTCGATGTCCGTGGCCACGCTGGCGTCGGTGAAGCGGCGCACCAGCTCGCGCGTCCCGGCGTCCTCCTCGCCGCCGGTCCAGTCCTGCCGCTCGGCGGGCAGGTGTTCCCGCATGCCGGCGCGGGCCCGCTGCAGCGCGCTGTTCACGGAGTTGACGGAGTCCCCGAGGAGCTCCGCGACGTCCTTCGCCGGCCAGCCGAGCACGTCCCGCAGGATCAGCACGGCCCGCGGGCGCGGCGCGAGGTGCTGGACTGCGACCAGGTATGCCAGCTCGATCGTCTCCCGCGCGACGGCGACGGTCTCCGGCTCGTCCGCGTCGCCCGCGGGCAGCTCGTCGAGCAGCCGGTCCGGGTAGGGCTGCAGCCACAGCACCTCGCCGCCGGTCGCGGGCTCCGGGCGGCACTTGGCGAGCAGGTCCAGGCAGGCGTTGGTGGCGATCCGGTACAGCCAGGCCCGGAACGTCGACCGCCCCTCGAAGGTCTCCCGCCGCCGCCAGGCACGGAGGAACGTCTCCTGCACGGTGTCCTCGGCGTCCTCGAACGACCCGAGCATCCGGTAGCAGTGCACGTGCAGCTCCCGCCGGTGCCGCTCCGCCAGCCCCGAGAACGCCGGCTCGTCGACCTCACCCAGACCGGCCCCGCCCAGACCGCTCCCGCCCAGCTCGCTCATGCCCAGCCCCTCCAGCCGCGTGTCCGCACTCATCACGTCATCCTTCCGCCTCGTCGTGTCCCGTCGTAGGTATGACGGGTGCGGGCGCGACAACTCATCACTGCGGAGGTCGCGTCGGCGCGCAGCCGGCCGGCGCCGTCGGAGCCGTCGAAGGAGATGAGCGTGATCCCCGGCGCGACGGGGCGGATCTTCCCGGCCGTCTCCAGTCGCTGAGCGGCGGGGGCGACGAGCGGCGTGGAGCGGGCGGGACAGGACGACGTCGGCGGCGCGTCCTCCGCGAGGGTCTGCGGCGACGGCGGCTCGGCACCCGGGGACGGTCGGCGCGAACGCCTCGGGCCGGTGCCTGCCCAGTCCCCCGAGCCGATGATGCACCTCTTGTCCTAAAGCGGCCATAAGGGCACTGATCAGGCACATCAGGTAAATCACTCAACTAATTGCCAAACAGTGAATTTAATATTGTTTACCAAAATATTGACGTGCAGGGAGAGATGGAGTCAAATGCGGATCAGTCCCACCAGTACCGGCGAGCCTCTCCGCCCCAATTTCCGCTAACGCCAGCGCGCGGCGTTCACGGATTTCACGGCGAGGTCTCGCGTCCAGAAGGTTCGACGGACCACGACTGTCCTCCAAAAGAGTTCGTGGTCCCGTCGCCCGGCAGAAGGAGTACCGCGTGAAACGCTCTGTTGCGTTTGCGCTAGTGGCCGCGACGACCAGTGTGGTCGTGGCACTGTCCACCGCATCGGCTGGAGCAGCCGGGCTGACCGCCCTAGCTCCCCCCGACACCCCCGCCCAGTCCGCCGACCGCCTGGTCGAAGCCCATCCGGCCATCCTCAGGGCATCGGCCAGGGACCAGTTCCTCCGCCAGGGCTCCATCCCGGGCAAGGGAGGGCTCAACTACGTCTCCTACAGCCGCACCTACTCCGGTCTGCCGGTCTACGGCGGTGACTTCGTCGTCGTCACCAATCCCAGCGGCGGGGTGCTGAGCACGTCGATCGCCCAGAACGAGACGCTGAACGTCGGCGTCACCCCGACGGTGTCGGCGGACAGGGCCGCGGAGATCGCCAAGGCCGAGAGCACCGAGGTCACCGCGGCCTCCGCTCCGAAGCTGTCGGTGATGGCCCAGGGCTCGGGACGGCTCGCCTACGAAGTCGTCGTGAACGGCACGGCCCAGGGCCGCGAGAGCAAGCTCCACGTCTTCGTCGACGCCCAGACCGGTGAGGTCGCCGAGAAGTGGGACGAGGTCAAGGACGGCCAGGGCGCCAGCTACTACAACGGCCCGGTCACCATCGGCACCACCCTGTCCGGCTCGACCTACTCCATGGCCGACCCCGCCCGCTCGGGCGTCCGCTGCGGCGGCCAGACCGGTACCACCTACACCGGGCCCGACGACAGCTGGGGCAACGCCACGGGCACCAACCTGGAGACCGCCTGCGTGGACGCGCTCTACGCGGTGGGCAAGGAATGGGACATGCTGAGCGCGTGGCTCGGCCGTAACGGCATCAACGGCACCGGCGGCGGCTTCCCCATCAGGGTCGGGCTCAACGACGCCAACGCCTTCTGGAACGGCAGTTACACCAGCTTCGGCCACTCAGCCGACAACCAGCGCCAGGCGACCCCGCTCGACGTGGTGGCCCACGAGTTCGGCCATGCCATCTTCCAGACCACCCCCGGCGGCTCGGGCGGCAGCAACGAGAAGGGCGGGCTCAACGAGTCGACCGGCGACATCTTCGGCGCGCTGACGGAGTTCTACGCCAACGAGCCGGCGCAGTACGACCCGCCGGACCTGAGCGTGGGCGAGGAGGTCAACCTGTCCGGCAACGGACCGATCCGCTACATGCACAGGCCTTCGCAGATCTCCGGTCACCCCGACTGCTACTCCTCCTCGGTGCCGAACCTTGAGGTGCACGCGGGCGCGGGCGTGCAGAACCACTGGTTCTACCTGCTCTCCCAGGGCACCAACCCGACCAACGGCCAGCCGGTCAGCCCCACCTGCAACGGCTCCAGCGTCACCGGGGTCGGCATCCAGAAGGCCGGCCAGATCTTCCTGGGCGCGCTGCAGCGCAAGACCACGACCTGGACCCACCAGCTCGTCCGCAGGGCCTCACTGGAGGCCGCGCTCCAGCTGTTCCCCGGCTCCTGCACCGAGTTCAACGCGACCAAGGCGGCCTGGACCGCGGTGAGCGTTCCCGCCGCCTCGGGCGAGCCCGCCTCCTGTGGGACGACGGTCAACGACTTCGCCCTGACGCTCAACCCGACCTCGGCGAACGTGCAGCCCGGCCAGCAGGCCACCGCGACGGTCGGCACGCAGACCACCGCGGGAAGCGCGCAGAGCGTGTCGTTCTCGGCGACCGGCCTGCCCTCGGGCGCGACCGCCTCCTTCAGCCCGGCGTCAGTGACCTCGGGCGGCTCCTCCACCCTGACGATCTCGGTCCCGTCGGGCGCCGCCTCCGGCTCCTACACCGTGACCGTCACCGGTGACGGGGCCAGCGTCGACAGAACGGCCACGTTCACGCTCACCGTCGGTGCGGCGGGCAACGTCGTCTTCAGCGACACGTTCGAGACCAGCCTCGGCTGGACCACGAACGCGAGCGGCACCGACACCGCCACCTCCGGCGTGTGGGAGCGCGGCGACCCCGCGGCGACCACCTCCGCGGGAACGGCCCTCCAGATCGGCACCACCGTCAGCGGGAGCAACGATCTGGTGACCGGCCGCCTGGCCGGCACCGCCGCGGGTGACTACGACGTCGACGGCGGGCTGACCAGCATCAGGTCACCCGAGATCGCACTGCCCACCGGGACGCTGACGCTCAGCCTGTCCTGGTACCTCGCCCACCTCAACAACGCCTCCAGCGCCGACTACTTCCGGGTTCGCGTGCTGTCCGGCACCACCAGCACCCAGGTCTTCCAGCAGCTGGGCGCGGCCTCCAACCGCGTCGGAGCCTGGCAGACCGCGACGGTCAACCTGTCGAGCTACGCGGGTCAGACCGTCCGGATCCTGATCGAGACCGCCGACACCTCGACGGCCAGCCTCATTGAGGCCGGGGTCGACAATGTGACGATCACCAGATCCTGATTCTCATTTCCTTCGCGGCCCCGGCTCCTTACAGGCGCCGGGGCCGCGTCATGTCCGGCGCGCCTGTAAGGCGAAGACCATACGCGGCATCTCGCGCGCCATATATCAATTCGATCCATCACAATTTGATATTCGCCATTTCATCTGATGCATGGTATTCACCGAGCCGAGCCGTTCGAACCGACAGCGCGGCAAGAACCATCAGAATCTTCGATATATAACCCATTTCGGAGTGGGGTTTCAGGCTAGGCTTGGACCGTGCCCGCCTATGTGGCCGTGGATCTCGGAGCTGAAAGCGGCCGGGTGCTGACCGGCGAATTCGATGGTGAACGACTCTCGGTCAGGGAAGTGCACCGTTTCGCCAACCGTCCGGTCCGCATTCTCGACGATCTGCACTGGGACGTCCTCAGCCTCCTGGCGGAGACCCGCAGGGGAATCGCGCTGGCCGCCTCCCGGAGCCGGGTCACGAGCGTCGGCGTGAACGCCTGGGGCAACGACTTCGCACTCCTCGACCGCGGCAGACGGCTTCTGGCCAACCCCCGCCACCACCGTGACCCCTACGCCTCGGGCCTGATGGGTCTCGTCTCCTCCCAGGAGCACTACGAGGTGACCGGCGTCCAGCCCATGCCGACCAACACGGCCTGCCAGCTGCTGGCACACGCCGGGTCCCCACTGCTGGAGGCGGCCGACCACCTGGCGATGCTGCCCGATCTGTTCACGCTCTGGCTGAGCGGCGAGACGCTCACCGAACGGACGATCGCGAGCACGAGCCAGCTGCTGGACGCCAGGACCGGCCGGTGGTCGAGCGGCCTCATCGCCCGCCTCGGCCTCCCCCGCCGCCTCTTCGCCCATCCGATCGTCGAGCCGGGCACGGTCGCCGGACCGCTGCGCGGTGAGGGCCCCGGCGGGGCCGGCGGCCCCGACGGCATCACCGTCGTCGCCGTGGCGGGTCACGACACCGCCTCGGCGGTGGCGGCGCTTCCCGTCTCCTCCGGCTCGGTCGGCTACATCTCGTGCGGTACGTGGTCGCTGGCCGGGCTGGAGATCGACAGGCCGATCACGACCAGGGACGCCAGGCTCGCGGGCTTCACCAACGAGGGCGGCGTCACGGGGACCGTGCGGTTCATGCGCAACCTCAACGGCCTCTGGCTGCTCCAGGAGTGCCGCCGGGTCTGGGGCGCACGGATCTCGTACGCGGATCTGGTCTCCGAGGCCGCCGCCGCGCCCCCCTTCGGGCCCCTGATCGATCCCGACCATCCGGGGTTCCTCCAGCCCGGGGACATGCCGGCCAGGATCGCGGCCTTCTGCCTCTCGACCGGCCAGTCCCCGCCCGCGAACCGCGCCCAGACGGTGCGCTGCGTCCTGGAGAGCCTGGCGTGCTCCCACTGATGGGCCCTGGAGCAGGCGGAGTTCCTCAGCGACCGCCGGGTGGAGGCCGTACACCTCGTGGGAGGCGGGGCCTCCAGCGACACGCTCTGCCGGCTCACGGCCGACTTCGGCGGGCGTCCCGTGCTCGCGGGGCCGGTAGAGGCGGTCGGGATCGGCAACCTGCTGATCCAGGTCATGGCCGACGGCCGCATCGGCTCCCTCACCGAGTTGCGCGAGGTCGCCCGCCGTTCGTTCCGGCCCCGGCTGTTCGTCCCCGACGACGGTCGCGAGCCGTACGAGATCGCCTACTCCCGATTCCGGCAGCTGACCGGTATCAGCAGATTCTGGAGCAAGGCCGCGCCCACGGTGAGCACGCGCGCGGACGGGGTGGTCGCGGGAACGCGCCATCATCGCCGAGAGCCCTCATCGCACGAACGCGCCGTCGTCGGCGAGGGCTCTCATCTCAGGGAATCGTAGGGAGTCGTCGGGCCGCACCGCCGTCGACGAGAGCCGTCAGTGGGATTCGCGGGAGACCTGGTGCCCGCTGGAGCCGACGAGGAAGTCGAGGTCGGCGCCCTGGTCGGCCTGCATCACGTGATCGACGTAGAGGCGCTCCCATCCCCGGGCGGGCGCGGCGAAACCCGCCCGCATCGCGGCCGAGGGCTTGCGCTGTTCCAGGTCCCGCTGCGGGATGTCGAGCTCCAGGCGCCTGGCCTCGACGTCCAGGATGACGGGGTCGCCGGTCTCGACCAGCCCCAGCGGGCCGCCCGCCGCCGCCTCGGGCGCCACGTGCAGGACCACCGTCCCGTACGCGGTGCCGCTCATGCGGCCGTCGCAGATGCGCACCATGTCCCGCACCCCCCGCTCCAGGAGCTTGGCCGGCAACGGCATGTTCGCCACCTCCGGCATCCCCGGGTAGCCCTTGGGGCCGCAGCCGCGCAGCACGAGCACCGAGGAGGCGTCCACGTCGAGGCCGGGGTCGTCGATCCGGGCGTGCATGTCCTCGACGCTGTCGAAAACGAGGGCCCTGCCGCGGTGGCTCATCAGCTCGGGCGAGGCCGCGGCGGGCTTGATGACCGCGCCGCCCGGCGCGAGGTTGCCGTAGAGCACGGCGATGCCCGCGGCGATCTGCAACGGCTCGTCGCGCGGGCGGATGACGGTCCTGTCCCAGATCTGCGCCTCGTCCAGGTATTCGACCAGCGACCTGCCGGTCACGGTCAGCGCGTCGGGGTCCAGCAGGTCACGGACCTCGCGCAGTACGGCCTGCAGCCCGCCCGCGCGGTGGAAGTCCTCCATCAGGTGCCGGCCCGCGGGCTGCAGATCGACCAGGAGCGGCACCGCGGCGCCGGTGCGGTCGAAGTCGTCGAGCGAGAGCTCGATGCCGAGCCGCCCCGCGATGGCCAGCAGGTGCACCACCGCGTTGGTCGAGCCGCCGATCGCCGCCAGCGCCACGATCGCGTTGAGGAACGAGCCCCTGCTCAGCAGGTTGCTCGGGCGGCACCCCCGCTCGATGAGCTCGACGGCCAGCCGGCCGGTCTCATGGGCGCTCTGGAGCAGACGGCTGTCGGGGGCCGGGGTGCCGGCGACGCCGGGGACGATGATGCCGAGCGCCTCGGCGACGCAGGCCATGGTCGAGGCCGTGCCCATGGTGTTGCAGTGCCCCCGGCTGCGGATCATCGATGATTCCGACCGCATGAACGCCTTCTCCGACAGCGTGCCCGCGCGAACCTCCTCGCTGAGCCTCCACACGTCCGTGCCGCAGCCCAGTGCCACCCCCCGGAAGGTTCCGGTCAGCATGGGGCCGCCGGGCATCACCACGGCGGGCAGGTCGACGGAGGCCGCGGCCATCAGCAGGGACGGAATGGTCTTGTCGCAGCCGCCCAGCAGGACCACGCCGTCGACGGGGTTGGCCCGCAGCATCTCCTCGGTCGCCATCGCGGCCATGTTGCGCCACAGCATCGCGGTCGGCCTGACCAGGGTCTCTCCCAGGGAGACGACCGGAAGGTTCATCGGGACGCCCCCGGCCTCCCAGATTCCCTGTTTGACGCTCTCGGCGACCTCGTTGAGGTGGGAGTTGCAGGGGGTCAGATCGGAGGCGGTGTTGGCGATCGCGATGTGCGGCCGGCCGTCGAAGGCGTGCTCCGGTAGCCCCCGCCGCATCCAGGCCCGGTGGATGTAGGCGTTTCGGTCGGTTCCCGCGTACCACTGAGAGCTGCGCTGCTCCGCCATCAGATCTTCGCCCCCACCATTCGCCCCCACCACCAGATATTTGCCCTATATAGAGCTTTGATCCCCTTTAGACGTATAAGACCGCTTCCGGAACGGTAGTCTAACGTCCGGATTTCAGACCGGAAGGCCCCACGCGTGAGAGCTTTCGTCGTCACCGGGCCCCGCCGGTTCGCGGTGGAGGACGTCGAACCCCCGGTCGCGGCGGCGGGACAGGTCGTGGTCGACGTCGAGCGGGCCGGGGTGTGCGGCACCGACGTCGAATTCTTCACCGGCGAGATGGCCTACCTCCACCAGGGACACGCCGAATACCCGATGCGCCTCGGGCACGAGTGGTGCGGGACCGTCTCCGCCGTCGGCGACGGCGTCGACGAGGCCTGGATCGGCCGGCGCGCCACCGGCGACACCATGCTCGGCTGCGGCCGGTGCCGCCGCTGCCTGAACGGGCTGCAGCACGTGTGCGAGGACCGCTTCGAGATCGGCATCCGCGGCGGGTGGCCCGGCGCCCTGGCCGAGCGGATGGCGGTCCCGGTCACGGCGCTGCACGCGCTGCCGGACACGGTCGACGCGACGGCCGGGGCCCTGGTCGAGCCGGGCGGCAACGCCCTGCGGGCCGTACGGGGGGCGGCGCTGGAGGCGGGAGCCAGGGTGCTGGTGCTCGGACCGGGCACGATCGGCCTGCTCGCTGCCCGGTTCGCCCTCGCCCATGGCGCGGAGGTTCACATCATGGGCCTGTCCCAGCGATCTCTGGACTTCGCCCGCACGCTCGGGGTGCACGGCGCCTGGACCGCGGACCGGCTTCCCCCGCTGCCCTTCGACGCCGTCATCGACGCCTCCAACGCCCCCGGGCTACCGGCGCTGGCCCTTGACCTGGTCGAACCGGGAAAACGGGTGGTCTACATCGGCCTCGCGGGCGGCCCCAGCACCGTCGACACCCGCACGATGGTGCTCAAGGACGTCACGGCCGTCGGGGTCCTGAGCGCCTCCCCCGGGCTCGCCGGCACGATCGAGCACTACGCCTCCGGATCGGTGGACCCGCGACCGCTCGTGGCGGCCACCGTCGGGCTCGACGAGGTGGGCGAGGTTCTCGCGGGGTCGCGCCCCGCCGGTTCCGGCCCGGGACCCAAGATCCACGTCGACCCTCGCATCTGACCGCCTCATACGCGGATGGCCCGCTCGATCACCTGGCCTTCACGGGTGAGCACGGCCGGTGCCGAGACCGATGCCCACGGTGAGGGGCGGAGGCCAAGCGTGTGGTGTCGAGCACGGCAGGCCGGGGAAGGCAACGGTTCATGACGAAGACAGACAAGCGAAACGTGCTGGTCAGCGGCTCGACCTCCGGTATCGGCGAGGCCATCGCCACCGCCTTCGCCCGCGACGGCGCGACGGTCGTGATCAACGGCCGGGACCGGGAGCGGACCGAGGCCGCGGCCGAACGGATCCGCTCCGCCACCGGTCACGACGGACTGATCCCCGTGGCGGCCGATCTGGGAACCGCGGAAGGCACACAGATCATGTTCGACGCCGTGCCGCACGTGGACGTGCTGGTGAACAACCTCGGCATCTTCGGCGCCGTCCCGCTCTTCGAGATCACCGACGAGGAGTGGCGACGCTACTTCGAGGTGAACGTCCTCAGCGGAGTGCGCCTCGCCCGTCACTACACCCCGCCGATGGTGAAGAGCGGCTGGGGCCGCGTGATCTTCATCAGCAGCGAATCCTCGCTGATGACCCCCAGCGAGATGGTGCACTACGGGGTCACCAAGACCGCGCAGCTCTCGGTGTCGCGCGGCCTGGCGCAGGAGGTCGCCGGCACCGGCGTCACCGTCAACGCCATACTCGCGGGGCCCACGCTCACCCCGGGCGTCGCGACGTTCATCGCCGATCGCGTCGGGGCGGACGTCCCGTTCGAGGAGGCCGAGCGGCGTTTCATGGCCGAGGAGCGCCCCGGCTCGCTCCTGCGGCGGTTGATCCGGCCCGAGGAGATCGCCAGTCTGGTTCACTACGTCGGCTCGGACGCCGCCTCGGCCACCACCGGCGCCGCGCTACGGGTCGACGGCGGCCTGGTGCCCACCGTCGTCCCCTGACCGGCCGCCGGCACGAGGACGTCTCCGGACACGGTAGTGATCCCCGGGGTCGACGGAGACCTCCTACGCGCGGGTCTTCGAGCACGCGGTCCCGGGACTGGGCAACAAATACGTCATGACCTTCATGGGGGTCACCTCGGGCAGCCGCAAGATCTTTTGGGGACGGTCGTCCGACGGCAAGAGGTGGCAGTTCGATCCGACCCCGCTGGTGTCGCCGGGCCCCGACCAGCAGACCGGCATCGCCGCGCCCGCCCTGCTCAAGCGCTACGGCACCGCCTACGTCGTCTATCACGGCGGCAGCGGAAACATGTTCATCACCGAGGTGGGCAACGCCTTCGACCGGGAGATCCATCTCGGAGTCTTCCACCGGGCCATGGCCGGCGCTCCCGACAACGGCCGCAGCGCCGCGCCCTCCTTCGGCACCGACGGTGGCGTGGAGTACATGTTCTACGAGGCCGGCCAGTGCGGATCCACCCGTATCGCCCTCGCCCGCGCCGTGTAGGACCGGTTCTTCCGCCCGCAGGTTTCGCCCAGGTCGATCCGAGGTGTCCTTACACGAGCCGTGCCGGTGGCCCCGCGAAACGCGGGATCACCGGCACGGCACATCATGTGAAACTAGCGACCGGGATCGGTCACTTCTTCCAGCCCGGCGTGGTGCCGCACTTGGCCTTCGCGTTGATGCAGACCTTCACGAGCGCGCCGAGGTTCTCCGGCTTCCAGGCGTTCATGAAGTCCCCGTGAATCGAGGACGCCAGGCCCGAAGACAGCGCCAGGCCGTCACCGCCGAGGGAGTCGTAGCCGAGCATGAACGAGAGGTTGGGGACCGCGACCGGATAGGCGCCGGAGCACTTACCGTCCTTGGCCGGTCCCATGTGCGACTTGTGGTCGGGCGAGTCGATGTTCTTGCCGTCCCAGCAGTCCTGGAACGTCAGCTGGTAGATCAGGTTGCCGCCCGGTGCGCAGACGGGCCAGTTGCCGTCGGCGCTGCGTCCGGTCTCCGCGCTGCCGGCGCACCAGAACTGGCCGGAGGCACCCTTCGGCGTCGCCACCTGCCGCTTCGCGTCGCCCTGCACCACGACCAGACCCGGCGGGAACGGCACGACATCCGACGGGTCCTTGAGCCGGGAGCCGTAGTACACGCGGAAGTTCTTCATCGGGACCACTTTGCCGTTACGCAGCAGGGTCGGCGCCCAGTAGGCGCTGTGGTCCCCGAGCGCGTCGCAGGTCGTCTGACTCGCGAGCAGGTCTTCCGGCGTGGTGGTCGCCGTCACCTTCGGGCCGAAGAAGGTGTGCATGTGGGAGGCGCCGGACAGGCCGGGCAGCACGATCGGGTCGTCCTTGGCCTCGTTGGCCACCGTGCAGTTGGTGTGGAACTCAGGGACTCGCACGATTCCCGCGGGAACCGCTTCGGGTGCGACCTTGTTGTATGCGTCCAGGGCCTTCTTCCATGCGGCCTGGTTCACCGGCACCCAGCCGGCGGCAGGCGCGGTAGTGGTCGGGGTGGCGCTGGGGACGGGCTTGGTCGGGGTCGGGCTCGCCCCGGGCTTGGTCGGGGTGGCGCTGGGCGTGGGCTTGGGGGTCGTGCTCGGCTCGGGATCGGTCGAGCCGGTGCCGAAGACCTGGAACTCCCACAGCGAGACGCCGTACTGGCCGGACCGCTTGGTCGCGTACAGCCGCACGAACCGGCCGGTGGCCGACACGTTGATGGTCTGGACGCCGCCCTTGCCCGCCGTGGTGCTGTACACCGTCTTCCAGGGGCCACTGCCGCCGGCGGCGGTCTGGATCTGGAACGCCGTGGCGTGGGCGTTCTCCCAGTTGATGACGACCTTCTTGATGGCGGTGGACTTGCCGAGGTCGACCGAGAGCCACTGCGGGTCGCTGAACTTGCTGGACCAGCGGGTGCCGGTCTTGCCGTCGACGGCGGCCGCGGCCGACAGGTCACCGCGCTCCGCCGAGGAGACGGTGGCGTTACGGCCCTGCGAGAGGGGCACCTCGGCCGCGGCGGCCGGGGAGGCGACGCTCACCACGGATGCGCTCAGGAGGCCGACGAGAACACCGGCCAGCGACAGGCCACGGACCTGGCGTACGAAGGACGCGCGTCCGGCTCTGATGCCGCGCGAGGCGGTTGTGCTCATAGTGAATGAAGTCCTTGTCCTGTTGGGAAGTCGTGCAGGGGACGTCTGGCGGCGCGTGCGAGCGCCACTACATAGGAGACCCCTGGGTCGCGAGTGGATAACAGAAACTTCGGAGAAGTCCGGAATGTTTTGTTATCCGTCCTGCGCCCGGCCTGTCTCCCGGCCGGAAGGCCGACGCCAGTCTCCCCGTTTGCGAATTTTGTGAAGAATCGTCCAGTTCCGTCGCCGTCGGCAGGCGACGGAACCGACGACCGGCGGAGAGCGGAGTGCGACGCCCGGAACCGGCGAGCCGGCCAAGGCGATCCTGAACGCCCGAACCCGGGCGGGCATGCGACGCTGTGGACATGAAGGTTGTGGCGCTGGCCGACACCCACGCCCCTCGGCGGTGGAAGTCCTGTCCGCCGCGTGTGGCCGAGCATCTCCGGAACGCCGACGTGATCCTGCACGCGGGTGACGTCTGCGTCGCCGGGGTGCTGGACGAGCTCGCCGCCTACGCGCCGGTCCACGTGGTCAAGGGCAACAACGACGGGCCCGACGTGGTCGCACCCGAGACCCTGGAGCTGGATCTCGGCGGGCTGCGCGTGGCGATGATCCACGACAGCGGTGCGGCGCAGGGGCGGACCGCCCGGATGCGGCGCCGGTTCCCCACGGCCGACCTGGTGGTCTTCGGACACTCCCACATCCCGCTCGACCACAGCGAGAACGGCCTGCGCATCTTCAACCCGGGCTCCCCCACCGACCGCCGCCGTCAGCCCCACGGCACCCTGGGCCTGCTGCGGATCGAGAACGGCCGCCTCCTCGACGCCAGGATCGTCGCGGTCACCTGACCGGCGCCGGCCCTCAGCCGGGGGCGTCGTGACGGTACGGCAGGCGCCGCTGCACGAGGAACAGCCAGACCATGGAGGGCAGTATCACCAGTGCCCCGACGCCGAGCACGATCAGCGTGGCGGTCAGCACGGACGGATGGGCGGCGGCCTCCTCGACGGTCAGGCCGGGCGGGAGCATGACGGGATACTGCGCGAGCGGCCAGCCCCACACGACCGCAGTGACCGCCAGCGCGGCGGTGATCCGGACGAGCAGGAAGCGCCGCCTCCACAGCAGGGCGAGGGAGATCAGGCCGAGCACGGCACTGGCGACCAGCAGGGGCAGCGCCCGGTGGGTGAGTCCCTCGAAGAGCCGGGGGGCGTCTCCGCGCAGCACGGCGACGCCGCCGAGCGCGACGACGCCCACGCCCAGACCGATGATCAGGGCTCTACGGCGGAATCCCCCGGCCAGCTCGGGCAGTCCGGCCCGTACGGCGTCGTCGCACAGATATACCGCGGCGAGGTAGGCGCAGACGCCGACCGCGAGGACCCCGCCCAGCAGCGAGGTCGGGGCGAGCCAGCTGTTCACGAGATCCCCGGCCGCGAGACCGGGAGGCACTCTCCCGGAGGCGACGGCTCCGGCGACCGTACCCAGGAAGAAGGGCGTCAGGACGGAGGAGACGGCGAAGGCGGCGCCGAACAGGCGCTGCTGCCACAGCTCGGTGCTGGCCTTGCGGAAGGCGAAGGCGGCTCCCCTGACGATGATGCCGAGCGCCACCAGGGTCAGCGGGATGTAGAGCGTGGACATCACCGCGGCGAACACCGGGGAGAAGCCCGTCCACAGCACGACGATGACAAAGATCAGCCAGACGTGGTTGGCCTCCCACACCGGGCCGATGGAGTGCTCGATGAGGCGGCGCTGCGGCATTCCCTTCCGGCTGCGCCCGGCCAGCAGGTCCAGGATGCCCCCGCCGAAGTCGGCGCCGGCCAGCAGGGCGTAGAGCGTCACGCCCACCCACATCACGATCAGCAGGGCCTGCGCCTGGTCCATCAGATCACTCCGGTTCCTGGGGGGCGCGCGTCATCCGCCGCAGGACGTAGACGATGGCGACGGTGAGCACCAGGTAGACCAGCGAGACGATGACAAACCCCGCCCACAGGCCGGGCGCCGGATTGACCGCGTCGATCGTGCGCAGCTTGCCGTACACCACCCACGGTTGCCTGCCCACCTCCGTCACGACCCAGCCGCACTCCACGGCGACGACGGCGGCCACCCCGGAGACCGCCGCGAGCCGTAGGAACCACCGGGAGCGGGGCAGCTCACGCCGCCGCCACCACGTCACGGCGAACCAGGCCGACAGCAGGAGCAGGAAGGAACCCAGTCCCACCATCGTGTCGAAGGCCAGGTGCACGGGGGTGACCGGCGGACGATCCGCCGGCGGCACCCTCTCCAGTCCCTGGACGACGGTGTCGGGACTGAAGCCCACCAGCAGGGACAGCCCGCTGGGGATCTCGATCGCGTAGCGCATCTCGCCGCCGGCCGCGAACCCGCCCAGGCTCAGCGGCGCGTTCGCGCGGGTGTGGAAGATCCCCTCCATCGCGGCGAGCTTGGTCGGCTGGCGTTCGGCCAGGAATCTGGCCGCGTAGTCACCCACCAGGATCTGGACCGGCGCGAGCACCGCCGCCATTGTGAAGGGCACGACGAACCCCAGCCGGTGGTAGCGGTCCCGGCGTCCGCGCAGCATCGCCACCGCGTACACACTCGCGGTGGCGAACCCGGCGACCATGAACGCCGCCACGATCATGTGCAGCGTCTGCGGCGGCGTGGCGGGATTGAACATCGCCCTCCACGGGTCCACGCCGGTCACCCGCCCGTTCTCCAGGTCGAAGCCGACCGGCTGGTTCATCCACGCGTTGGCGCTCACCACGAAAAACGCCGAGGCCACCCCCGCGATCAGTATGGGCACCCCGCTCAGCAGGTGGGCCCGGGGCGACAGCCTGTCCCAGGCGTAGAGGTAGATACCGAGAAAGATGGCCTCGACAAAAAAGGCGATCCCCTCCATCGCGAAGGGGAGCCCGATCACCTGTCCGTAGGTGCCCATGAGCCCCGGCCACAGCAGGCCCATCTCGAAGCTGAGGATCGTCCCGGAGACCGCCCCGACCGCGAACAGCACGCCCACCGCCTTGGCCCACCGCCGCGCCAGCCGCAGGTAGTCGCCGTCACCCGTGCGGATCGCCCGCCACTCGGTGAACAGCAGCAGGGCCGGCATCCCGACGCCCAGACACGCCAGCACGATGTGCCAGCCCAGCGACAGCGCCATCTGCAGGCGCGCCGCCGCCAGGTCCGCCGGGCTCGCCGGACCGGCCAGCGCGACGAGCACCGTCACGGCGTGAACGTTTCGGTGAGTACGGCACGGCACCGGGCAGCGGGCCGGACAGAGGGCCGGACAGCGGTCCAGGTTGCGGTCCGGACAGAGGGCCGGGCGAGAGTCCGGACAGGCTTCACCGCGGCGTCCACGAAGGAGGCCTGCCACGCTCCCCTGGCGTCGATGTTGCCTCTGACGTGCATGAATAGGGCTTTCCCCGCCTCATGACGATCACAAACGACTCGTCAGGCCTCTCCCGCTCACGCTTCACGATGCGAGACAGCGGTGGACGGTTCTAAATGATCGTTCTCTAATTCGTCGTGAAGAGGTCGCAGATCGGCTGAGGGAAGCAGGCATCGCGCGGGGATGAATCCCTTGTCGCTCTACCTGGACGGACGGCCCGAGCCGCCCGAAGGCCGGGGTCGAGAACGCCTCGAACAGGGCGCCCACGTCACGGTGGATCACATCAAAGGTTGACACCTCGGCGGCCGGCTCGGAAATTCCCCCGCGTTCTCCTTGCGGGCGGAGGGCGCCCATGGCGATTCAGGCCGGAGGGAACTCTCCAGAGCGGCCATGCGTCAGATCATCCATGAGGCGAACGAGGCGTTTGCAGTTGTTCGCGTCGACTTTGGCATTCATGCTCGCGGCCGGTACGGCCTCCGCGTGCTCGACCGCGTACGAGCCACCGGTTCGACCCGCCGCCCTGCCAGAAGTGCCGGCTTTCCCGCCGGCCGAAGAGGTCTGGCCGGACGCGTTCTTCGAGACGCCGGGGTGGATCAAGGATGTGCGCGCCGTCCAGCCGATGGCCATGCTCAGCTCGCACGAGGTTCTTCTCGCCAATCCCAACGGCAGGCATCCCGTTCTTGTGAGTTACGACCGGTGGACCGGACGGCATCGCGTGCTGGCCAGGATTCCGGATGGACCCGCCGGGCATTGGATCACGAAAGCGGCTTCCGGGGCCGGCCATGTCGCGTGGATGGCACGGGTAGGAGGCGATGGCGGTCCACCCCGCATGCAGATCTGGGCCATGCCCGCTTCTGGCGGACCTCGCAGACTTCTCGCCGAGTTCTCCGGCAAGGGCTACTCCACGAAAGCTCTCGGCGGATTCGAGATCGCGGACGGCTATGTCGTCTGGTGGACACACTCCTTCGAAACCGTGCATCGCGTTCCCCTCTCCGGGGGATCGGTAGAGCCGATTCCCGGCAAGGGACACAACTACATGTCCTCATGGCCATGGGCACACGATGGACGGGACAGCTTGCTCAACCTCGCCACCGGCGAACAACGCAACGTGGCGGACATGGACGGACTCTCCAGACGCTGTGGACCCGAGTGGTGCGTCAGCGAGCTCGATCCAAGGATGTACGAGCTGACGAATGTCGTCATGCAGCGGGTGGACGGTTCCGGCAGGACGCTCATCCCCGGCACGCACATGGCGGAGGCCCTGCTGCACGACAGGTTCGGGTTTTTCGACCCGCCCTTCGTCCGTGGAGGAGAGTCCCTGGTCATATCCACGGGCAGATCAGTGGGAACTCTCGGATCCGCGACCGTGCTGCATGACCGTTGCACGGAGCGGTCGGCTCTCATCGACCCGCCTCGGAAGCAACCGGCCGCCGTTGACATGCCGGATCCCATCCGCCTCGGCGGCTCCGCACCCGGCGGCCCCCTCCTTTTCTGGCGGGCTTCCGGCAACCGGTACATGGTGATGGACGTTTCTCGCATCCCTGCGGGCAGGTGCTCACCGTGAACCGCCGCGGTCTCGGCGGTCGGGAATGCCCCCGTTCCCGGCGCGAACGAGCCATTCCAGCTCGTTGACGTCGAGTTCGACGAGCCCCGTAGGGACGAGGTCCCGGTCCGGGTCGAGACGGTCGGCATCTGCCATGCGGACGTGATCGCCGCGCAGGGCCGGGCCCCCTTTCCCATCGCCCATCGCCGGGTGTCCTCGAACATGAGGGGCCGCATCGTCGAGCAGATCGAACCGAGCGCGGACCGGTTGAGCGTCGGCGACCGTGCGATCCTGACCTTCGACGCGTGCGGCGCGTGCGGCCCGTACTCGGCTGGGCACCCGACGCGGTGCGCGTCGTACCTGTCCATTCGATGGGCAAGGCGCCCCCGGCCGGGTCGACCGTCGACGAGCTATCGCGTGGTGGCACCGGCCCCGACGGCTCTCTCACAGTGTTCGGCGAGGAACCCAGTGGGTCGGGACCGCGGGGGTCGGTTCACCGGAGGCGAGCTCGCGCACGACGTGGGCGAACCCCCGCACGAGGGGGTTGTCCGCGCCGTCGACCCAGGCGAGGGCGACCCGGAGCGGTTCGACGTCCGTGAGGGGGACCCAGGACAGGTCGGGGCGGGCGTAGTACTGGGCCATGCTGGTGGGCGCGAAGCAGATGGCGGTGCCTTCGGCCACCTGCTCGAGCATCTCCTCGACGTTGTCGTTGGTCGGTCCCCACCGGGGGCTCGATCCGTCCGGTCTGGGATTGACCGCCCACCAGTCCACCCAGATCCGTGGCGCCCGTTCGGTCCACATCAGGGGCTCGTCGTTGACCTCGAGCACGGAGATGCCATCGCGACCGGCGAGCGGGTGGCCGGACGGCAGGCCGACGATCCGGGGTTCGGTGTGCACGATCTCGGCGTGCAGGCCCGTGACGTCGGCGGGCAGCCAGACGAAGGCGACGTCCACCCGGCCGTCGCGCAGCGCGCTCACCTCCTGCCCCCAGTCGAACCGCTTCGGCTCGACCCGTACGCCGGGATGGCGGCGGGCGAACTCGGCCCGCGCCCGGGTGGTGAGCTCGCCGGCGCCGCTGGCCTCGAAGCCCACGCGCAGCACCCCGGTCTCGCCACGCCGGTGCCGTTCCGCGGCGGCCGTCACCCGGCCGGCCTGGCTCAGCGTGCGGCGGGCCTCGGCCACGACGTCGCGCCCGGCCGCCGTCTCGGTGACGCCCCCGGCATGCCGGTCGAACAGTCGCACGCCGAACTCGGACTCCAGGTTCTTGAGGGCGTACGAGAGGGCGGGCTGGCTCACGTACAGCAGTTCCGCGGCCCGTCCGAGGTTTCCCTCGTCGGCGATCGCGACGAGATAGCGCAGCTGGCGCAGCTCCATCCAGGGATCATAAGTCCTCTTTATGGAGTCGGTGACCTTCTGTCTTGGACGGTACGGCTCGGCTACCGGCATAACTGAAGGCATCACCCGATGAGGCGTCACCCCGATGAGGAGATTTGACAATGAGCACCGAGCACATCCCCACCCGCGAGGCGACCGGCAGGGTCTGGCTGATCACCGGTGCGTCCTCGGGCTTCGGCCGGTCGATCGCCGAGGCGGCCCTGGCCGCCGGCGACACCGTGGTGGCCACCGCGCGCAGGCCGGAGGCCCTTGACGATCTGGTCGCGGCACACCCGGACCGGGCGGTCACGGCGCGGCTGGACGTGACCGACGGCGCGCGGATCGCCGCGGTCGTCGCCGAGGTGATCCTCTGGTACGGGCGGATCGACGTCCTGGTCAACAACGCCGGCCTCGGTCTGGTCGGCGCGGTCGAGGAGACCGTCGACCGCGAACTGCGCGACCTGATGGAGTTGCACTTCTTCGGCCCCGCCGCGCTCACCCGCGCGGTGCTGCCGCACATGCGCCGCCAGGGCTCCGGGGCGGTCGTGCAGATGAGCAGCATGGGCGGACGGTTCTCCTTCGCGGGTGTCGGCGCCTACTCGGCGACCAAGTTCGCCCTGGAAGGCCTGTCCGAGGCGCTCGCGGCCGAGGTAGCCCCGTTCGGCATCAAGGTGCTGATCGTCGAACCCGGCGCGTTCCGGACCGGCTTCGCCGGTGACGGCGCCCTGCGGCAGTCCGCGGCCATTCCCGCCTATGAGGAGACGGTCGGCTCCGTCCGCACCGCGCTCCCGAGCACCGACGGCAAGCAGCCCGGCGACCCCGCCAGGGCCGCCGAGGCCATCCTCGCCGCGCTGGAGGCCGAGAAGACCCCTCTGCGGCTGCCCCTGGGCAACGACGCCGTCGACGCGGTCCTCGCCCACCTCGACGCCGCTCGCGCACAGACGCTGGCCTGGGAGCGGGTCGGCCGCGGCACCGACTTCGGCGACTGACCCGCCTCGGCCGCGGTGCGGTCCCGTTTCCGGGGCTGTGGAGCTGTGGAAGCGTGTGCGATCGTGGCCGGCATGGCTCCGTCATCCCCGTTGCCCTCGTTGCCCCCGTTCGACGAGCTCCGCCCACGCATCGTCGCGAACCTGGCCGCCTTCCCGCGGCAGGGCGCCCTCCCGCTGGCCGACGGGCTGCGGCATGCCGCGGTCACCGTGTGCGTGCTGGAGGACGAGGAGGGCCGGCCGTACACGATCGTGATCAGGCGGGCCGCGCACGGCCGCAACGCCGGGCAGTGGGCGCTACCCGGGGGGCGGCTGGACGAGGGCGAGGACGCTCTGGCGGCGGCGCTGCGGGAGCTGGACGAGGAGGCCTCGGTCCGGGGCGTGGAGGTGGCCGGGCTGCTGGACGACTTCGTCACCGACTCCGGATTCGTGATCACCCCGGTGGTGGCGTTCGGCGGGCGGCAGAGGCCCCGCAGGGACCCGTACGAGGTGGCCTCCATCCACCGGGTGCCGCTGGAGCGGTTCCTGGCGCCGGGGGTGCCGCGCTGGCGGATCGACGAGGAGGGGCGGAGCCTGCTGCAGATGCCGCTCGGCCCCTCGATCGTGATCCACGCGCCCACCGGGGCCATCTTGTGGCAATTTGCCGAGGTGGCTCTCAAGGGTCGTGACCTGCGGGTGGCGGGTGTCGCCCAGCCCCACTGGACACGCCGTTGACCGTGAAACGGAATAACCACCCGTGGATGTCCGTTACAGTGATCGTGCCGATGTGGTTTGTGTCCCCCGGGCCGCAAATTACCGCCTTCACGGAATACCGTTCGGCTGGAGCCGTGTTGTGCCTCTCGCCGAGGAGGCGACCGCCACATCGGCACCAAAACGTCCCGCCCCGTGAGCGTCTTCGCTCACGGGGCGTCTCGTTTTTCTGGGTTCGCCTTGAAAAATCTCTAGGTTCGCCCTGGAAGAGGCCCACGGCTTGGGAGAAGGGCTAAAAAGGTAGAGTCCTCGCTTGCGCGGGTGCGTACACCTACCGGCTACCGGGACACCACCCAGTGTTGTGACCCCGTCTCATGAGGAGAGCCTGTGCTCTATCGCCTGACCAAGATTTTCGGCGGCCCCGTCCTGCACCTGTTGTGGCCGACCACGGTCACCGGGGAAGAGCACGTGCCGAGGTCCGGCCCGGCCATCCTGGCCTCCAACCACCTGTCGATCCTCGACTCGACCTTCCTGCCGCTGGTGCTCTCGCGCCAGGTGCGTTTTGTCGCCAAGTCCGAGTACTTCACCGGCAACCCCGCCACCGCGATGTGGATGCGGGCCACCGGCCAGATCAGCATCGACCGGCAGAGTCCGACCGCCGCCCAGGACATGCTGGACACGGCCGCGCAGGTGCTCAGGGACGGCGAGCTGTTCGGCATCTACCCCGAGGGCACCCGCTCCCCCGACGGCCGCCTCTACCGCGGCAAGGTCGGGGTCTCCTGGCTGGCCCTCGCCACCGGCGCGCCGGTGATCCCGGTGGCGATGACCGGCACCGACAAGGTGCTGCCGATCGGCGCCTCGGTGCCCAAGCTCGGCAGGGTGAACGTGCGGATCGGCAAACCCATGACGTTCACCGGCTCCGAGAAGAGCGCACGCGACCGGCGCAGCGTGACCGACGAGATCATGGCGGCGATCGCGGAACTGTCCGGGCAGGAGTACGTGGCCTCCTATACACCAAGCCGAAACAAGGACAAATGATCATTTGTCATCATATGTCGCATTGACCACGCTAGGCTTCGGCACTTCGGGTTTGGAGAACTGGGGGTAGTTCAAATGCCACGTGGTAAGACAATAGCGATCGCGTCGATAACCGTTGTGCTGGTGGCGGGGGCCGCCGGCGGAGGCGCGTGGTGGTATTTGCACACCAGGGGCACCCCCCAGGAGACCGCTCAGCGGTTCACCCAGGCGTGGCAGAAGGGTGATCTGGCCGCCATGCGCGCCGAGCTCGGCGCGGCCTCCCCCGCGTTCGACAAGACGTACGAGAACATGCGCAAGGCCCTGGGGGTCGAGGGCACCGTCGTCAAGCTCGACGCGGTCCGTGAGACCGGTGACGGCACGGGGCAGGCCGGCTACACCACCACGCTGAAGCTGAAGGACATCGGCGAGTGGAGCTACTCCGGCACCATCGACCTGGCGGTCGTCGACCGCAACTGGCGGGTCAAGTGGTCCCCCTCTGCCGTACACCCCGACCTGACCGACGCCACCGCCTTCGCGCTGAAGACCAAGTGGCCGGAGCGCGCGAAGATCACCGATGCCGGTGGCGACCGCATCGACGGCGGCGACGTGGGCGGCTCGGTGCAGCAACTCGTCGGCTACCTGGACAAGGCCACGGCCAAGGACGTCAAGAGCCTGGGCTCCTCCTACAAGACGGGTGACGCGATCGGCAGGGGCGGGTTGCAGCAGACCTTCCAGCAGCGTCTGGCCGGCACGCCCGCCACCGAGATCGACCTCGTCGGCGCGGACAAGAAGACCGTGAAAACCCTCGACAAGATCGAAGGGGAGGAAGGCGAGGCCCTGGAGACCACGCTGGACATGCGGGTCCAGCAGGCGGCCGCCGGCGCGGTCCGCGACCTGAAGCAGACCGCCTCGATGGTCGCGATCAGGCCCTCCTCCGGCGAGATCCTCGCGGTGGTGAACAATCAGGGCGGCTTCAACCGGGCCCTGGACGGCAACTACCCGCCCGGCTCGACCTTCAAGGCGATCACCGCCATCGGGCTGCTGGCCGGGGGGATGTCCCCGGGCGAGCGGGTCACCTGCCCCAAGGACGTCAAGGTGGGCGGCCTGCCGATCCGCAACTCCCACCACGGCGAGTATGGCTCGGTGTCCCTCTCCGACGCCTTCGCCTACTCCTGCAACACCACCTTCGCCCCCCTGGCCCAGGAGAAGCTGAACGCCGACAAGCTGACGGAAACCGCGGAGCTGTTCGGCTTCAACAAACCGCTCAACATCGGCGTGCCGGCGACGAAGGGCAGCTTCCCCAAGCCGCAGAGCGACGCCGAGCTGGCCGCGGCGTCCTTCGGGCAGGGCCGCATCACCGCCAGCCCGTTGCTGATGGCCTCGGCCGCCGCCGCGATGGCCGACGGCACCTGGCGCCCGCCGACCCTGGTCTCCTCCATCAAGCAGAAGACCGAGCCGCAGGAGCTCCCCGAGGGGGTCAAGTCCAAGATCGGCCAGATGATGTCCGCGGTGGTCACCATGGGCACCGCCAAGGACGCGGGCCTGCCGTCCGGCACCCGGGGCAAGACCGGCACCGCGGAGTACGGCCCGCAGGACGATCTGAAGACCCACGCCTGGTTCATGGGCTTCCGGGGTGACCTGGCCTTCGCGGTGATCGTCGAGGAGGGAGAGGGCGGCGGAACGGTCGCCGCTCCGGTGGCCGCCGACTTCCTGCGCGCCCTGGGCTGAGGAGAATCGGCGGCCGGGGGTCAGGGGGACGGCCGCCTCGTCACAGCGGGAGGGCTGCCGCCTCGTGGCGCAGGGCCATGACGAGGAGCATGGCGATCAGTGTCGCGATCAGCAGCCAGCTGAACATGATGATGATCGTCGATCGGCGGGGGCGTCTGACGGACCGCCGCTCCCCCTTGTTTTTGGCATCGCGCTTACGGCGGCCGCCCTCTTTGCGCTGGACGCGTTCGTTGAACGACTCCAGCCGCGCGACCAGCCGCGGGTCCTCATCTATCAGGTGACGCTCGATCTGCAGCAGCATCCGCTCCTCGTCTTGCGACCAGGCCATGCCGCACCTCCCGGGAAAGCAAGGCGTGTGCCGACGTTCTGCCCAATCATGAAGATCATTATCCGTTCCGAGGGCCTTGATTTACTTCTTCTTTTCCCCCACGCAATACGAGCAGGGGATCATGCCCCAGCCGTAGGGCCGGAGAGGCGGCAAAGGAGGTGTTGGGCGGTTCCCAGCGTTCTCGACGATCTAGACATTCCAGACCGCGGATCTTCCTCAGAACCTGTTTCGCACGGCCCGGCGCTCGACCAGACCCAGCACGGCGTCGGCGGTCTTGCCGAAGAGCGCGAGCAGCAGGATGGCGAGCAGGAGGATGTCGGTACGCCCCGTGTTCTGACTGTCGATCAGCAGGAAGCCGAGTCCCTTCGACGACGCGATGAGCTCGGCGGCGACCAGGAACAACCAGCCCTGCGCGAGGCCGAGCCGGAGCCCGGCGAAGACCGCGGGCGCGGCGCTGGGCAGTTGGATCCGGGTGAGCAGCTCCAGGCCGCGCAGACCGTAGGCTCGCCCGGCCTCCACCAGGTGGGGGTCGACGTGGGCGAGCGCGGAGGACACGGTGGTGTAGACGGGAAAGAACGCGCCGATCGCCACCAAGACGATCTTCGGCCCCTCCCCGATGCCCAGCCAGAGCACCAGCAGCGGGACCCAGGCCAGGGAGGGGACGGCGCGCAGCGCGGCGATGCTGGGCGCCAGCAGGCCTCGGACCGGCCGGTACAGGCCGACGAGCACGCCACCGGCCAGCCCGGCCACCGCCCCGGCGCCGAATCCGATGAGCACCCGCTGAACGCTGATCGCGATGTGCTGCCACAGCTCTCCCCGCCGTACCAGCTCGCCCAGCGCCGACAGCACGCTCAGCGGCTGCGGCAGCTGGCTCGGCGTGAAAATCTCCGCGGCCGTGGCGAGCTGCCACGCGGCGAGCACCGCCAAGGGCACGAGCACCCCGAGGGCCACGCCGCCGAGACGGGGGAACCCCGGCTTCCCACGCACCCGCTCCGGTGTCGCGATCACCGGCTTCCGCTCGGTGCCGGCGGTCATGACGCGTGTGCCTTCTCCGCGAAGGCGGGGTCGAACAGCGAGTCGAGCGCGGCCCGGGCCTCGTCGGCCGAGCGCACCTGGTTCTCCTCCACCAGGATCGGCAGGACGCGCTCGAGCACCGCACGCTGCTCGGGTCCCGGCACCGGGCTGATCTCCGTCTTGGTGCGCTCCGTCAGCACGAGCTTGGCGATCTCGGGTGACAGCTTGGCCTCCTCCGCCAGCAGCGTCACGGTCTCGTCCGGATGCGCGCCGATCCACGCGCGGGCCTTCTCGTAGGCGTTGACGACGGACTGCACGAGATCCGGGTGGTCCTTGATGAAGGCCTCGCGGGCGTTGAGGAAGCCGTACGACGTGAACGCCGGATTCCGGTAGATCAGCTTCGATCCGGCGTCGATCTGGCTCTGCGCCATGAGCGGGTCGAGCCCGGCCCAGGCATCCACGTCGCCCCGTTCCAGTGCGGTCTTCCCGTCCGCGTGCTGCAGGTTGACGACCTCGACGTCGGCCCCGGTCAGCTTCGCCTCGTGCAGTGACTGGAGCAGGAAGAAGTACGGGTCGGTCCCCTTGGTGGCCGCCACCTTCTTGCCCTTGATCCCGGCGATGCCGGTGATGGAGGACGTCTTGGCCACCACGAGCGCCGCCCACTCGGGCTGGCTGTACACCTCGATCGCCTTGATGGCGGTGCCGTTGGCCCGGGCCTGGAGTGCCGCCGCTCCGGCCGTGGAGCCGACGTCGATCGTCTCGGCGCGCAGGTTCTCGTTGGCCTTGTTGCTCCCCGCCGACAGAACCCAGGTGACCTTGGTCCCCTTGGCGGCAAGCTCCTGTTCCAGCCAGCCCTGCTTGCGGACGACAAGGCTGAGCGGGTTGTAGTAGGCGTAGTCGAGCCGCAGCGCCCCGGCGGCGGCCGGGGAGCTGTCGCCCTCTCCGGACGCACATCCCGTCGCCAGGGTCGTGAGCAGGACGGAGACGAGAAGGGCTCGGCGGCGAATCATCGCGGGGTCTCCTTGAAGGGGGTGGGACGAGGAACGCCGAGGCGGTCCAGGAGGTCGGCGCGCAGGGCGGCGAGTTCGGGGTGACCGCGGTCTCGGGGACGGGGGTAGGGGACGTCGAGCACGGTCAGGACCGTCGCGCCCTCGCGAGGCTCCTCCCCACCGAGGAGGAGCACACGATCGGCGAGGTGCAGCGCCTCGTCGACGTCGTGGGTGACGAGCAGGACCGTGGTGTTCGAGCGCCGCTGGACGTCGACCAGGAGGTCCTGCATCCGCAGCCGGGTGAGGGCGTCGAGCGCGGCGAACGGCTCGTCGAGCAGCAGCACGCCCGGACGCCGGGCGAGGGCACGGGCCAGCGCGGTTCGCTGGGCCATGCCTCCGGAGATCTGCCGTGGCCGGTGCCGATGGAAACGGTCGAGGCCCACGACCTCCAGCCAGCGGCGTACGGCTTCGCGGCCACTCGCGCGGGGCGTGCCCCTCGGCAGCCCGAGGGCGACGTTGCCCACCAGATCCAGCCAGGGAAGCAGTCTCGGCTCCTGGAAGACGACGGCGCACCGTTCCTCGATGCCGCGTACCTTCCTGCCGTCGACGACCACGTCGCCGCGGGTGGGTTCGTCGAGACCCGCGACGAGCCGGAGCAAGGTCGACTTGCCGCACCCGGAGGGCCCGAGGATCGCCACGATCTCACCGGGGACGATCTCGAGTTCGAGATCACGGAGAACGACGTGGCCGGCGGCGCCCGCCCGGGCGTCGAACGTCCGGCCGACCCCCCGCAGAACCACACTCGCGGGCCCGGCCTCCGCGGCCGCGCTCAAGGAAGATCCCATTGGATCTTTCTACCACATAAAACCTACCTAATTAATAGGGTAAATGACCATATCGACCGGGGGCCACCCGCACACGGGCGGAAGGTCGCCGCCGTCTCGACCACGCCCACGGCAGGCCTGGGGTTCCCGGAACTCAGACGGTTCGGCCTGGGCGGCCTACCCCTGGAACACGAGAAGACGGGGCGGCCTCCGCGCGGAGGCCGCCCCGTCTTCTCGTTCTTCTCGTTCGGGTGAGAACGTTATGCGAGCACCGGTTCGCCCAAGGGGCGCGGCGTGCTCACCGGAGCCTCGTCGAGCGGCTGCGGGGGAGCGTTGAGCACCGCCTCGTCGAGACGACCCTCGCTGCGGGCGACAAGGACCGGCACCACGATCTGTCCCGCGACGTTGGTCGCGGTGCGGATCATGTCGAGGATCGGGTCGATGGCCAGCAGCAGGCCGACGCCCTCGAGCGGCAGACCCAGCGTGCTCAGCGTCAGCGTGAGCATGACGGTCGCGCCGGTCAGGCCGGCCGTCGCGGCCGAGCCGACCACGGAGACGAACGCGATCAGCAGGTACTCGCCGACCCCCAGCGGGATGTTGAACACCTGCGCCACGAAGATCGCCGCCAGCGCCGGGTAGATCGAGGCGCAGCCGTCCATCTTGGTGGTCGCGCCGAACGGCACGGCGAAGGAGGCGTAGTCGCGGTCGACGCCCAGACGCTCGATCGTGACCTTCTGCGTCAGCGGCAGCGTGCCGACCGAGGAGCGGGAGACGAAGGCCAGCTCGATCGCGGGCCACGCGTTGCGGAAGAACGTGATCGGGTTGACCTTGCCGACCAGCGCGAGCAGCGCCGGGTAGACGGCCAGCAGGACGATGAAGCAGCCGACGTAGACGCCGAGGGTGAACTTGGCCAGCGGCGCGAGCAGGTCCCATCCGTACGTGGCGACCGACTTGCCGATCAGGCCGGCGGTTCCGATGGGGGCCAGGCGGATGACCCACCAGAGCGCCTTCTGGACCAGTTCGAGGATCGAGCGGCTGAAGTTGAGGAACGGCTCGGCCTTCTCGCCGAGCGCGATGGCCGCCGCGCCGAGGACGATCCCCAGGAAGACGATCTGGAGGACGTTGAGCTCGGTGAACGCCGTGACGATGTTCGTCGGGATGATGCCGGTGAGGAAGTCGACCCAGGTGCCGACGTTCTCGGGCGCCTTCGCGCCCGCCGTGCTCAGGGTGACGCCCTGGCCGGGGTTGATGATCAGACCGAGGCCGATGCCGACGATGACGGCGATCAGCGCGGTGGACAGGAACCAGAACAGCGTCTTGCCCGCCAGCCTGGCCGCGCCGTTGACGTTGCGGAGGTTGGCGACGCTGATCACCATGGCGGTGAACACCAGCGGCGGCACTGCCAGCTTGAGCAGCTGGACGAAGATCTTTCCGACTTCGGTGAGGGTGGTGGCCAGCCAGGCAAGGTCCCAGATGCGGGCGGCGAAGCCGAGGGCCACACCCACGACCAGGCCCAACAGCAGTTGCAGGGAGAAAGAGAATCTCTTCACGATGGGGAAGGCTCCGAAAGACGGCATGCCTAAGGGGGCATGCGAAAGGGGGGCGGGTCCGAAAGACGGCATGCCTCAAAGGGCATGCAAAAGGGGGTGGGTGAGGGCCGAGGGGATCGAGCGCTCGTCAGAGCGCGATCAGCTACAGAGGGAGCCGGTCAGGCGGCAGAGATCAATGTGCAACCGCTCAACAAGCCACACATACAGGACGGAAAACCTCACAGGGCCAGTAAACCGCAGTGAATAGGACAGTATTCCGACTGTAAGAGTGATCTATATCGCAAATCAAGACTTTCCCCACTGGGAATACAGGGATCGAGGGGCTGGAGGCCCGGGGTCGATGGCCGGGGACGGCGGGCGAGTGATGCGGCGAGCGGCGTGACTCGACTCATCTGCCGGCAGCTGCCGTCACCGAGCCTGCCCGAGGCTCGAAGCCGACCCGGCAGCTCTCATCAGGCCGCACGCCCGGAGAACAGGCCGTCGAGGTGGGCGGTGAGCAGGGCCACGGCTGAGCGGCCGTCACGCTGCCCGGCCAGCACGCTCGACCGCGAACCGGTGATCAGGGCCAAGGCGATGGCCGCCACGGTGCCCGGGTCCTCCGCCTCGCCATGGACGGCCTGCACACCGGCGACCGCCGGACGCGGGCCGAGGCGCTTGATCCGCCATTCGCCCAGCGGCGGGGTTCAGGACGCGTCGGCCGCCGCGGAGGGCGGGAGGGACAGGTTGTTCCTGGTGGCGTCGACTCCTTCGAGGAGGACGGACAGCCCGACGGCGAAGGCCTCGTCGGTCTGGTGTTCCATATACGGCGTGGCCTCGTCGGCCTGGTGTTCCCCATGAGGCGTGGACTCGTCGCGGCGGGCGGGGACCGGCTCCGGTGTCGAGAGCCGGATCGACATGGGGAAACGCTCGGCGAAGTCGGGGGCGAGGCGCTCCAGCAGGGAAGACCGGCTGGTCCACCACTCCTGGTCGGACATGCCGGTCGCGGTCGCGGCGAGCCGTGACTCGGCGGCCGTCTGGGCGTTGCCGCGTACGAAGTGGAACAGTGCGGACACGATGCCGCGCAGGGTCGCCGCGGGCAGCCCCGTACGGAAGACGATGCCCGCCAGCGTCTCCATGACGGCCTGTTCGTGGGGGCCCAGCACGGGACGGGCATAGGACACCTGCAGCACCCACGGATGCCGCAGGTAGAACGACCTGAGCTCCCCGGCCCACGAGGTCGCCGCCGCCCGCCATCCCCGGCTCGGATCGTGCCCGGTGGATAGTTCGGCGTGCGCCCGGTCGTACATCAGGTCCAGGAGTTCCCCCTTGCCGGGCACGTAGGTGTACAGCGCCATGGAGGTGCAGCCGAGCCGCTCGGCCACCGCCCGCAGCGAGACCCCGGTCATGGGGTCCGCGTCGGCCGCCGCGATCGCCGCCTCCACGATCACGTCGACACTCAGGGCGCGCTTGGGCCCCGGAGACCTCCGCAGGCCCTCAGCCTGATGCCCCGGCGCGTCCGGCCCACTCCACAACAGGGCCATCGACCGCGCCGCATCACCCTGACCTGCGAAGACACTCAAAATAGAACTCCTTATGCCATAAGGTGTTATCCTTTTCTCACATCAGTTTATGGCATATGGAGTTACCGAACTCCTGACGACCCAGACCGGAGATCCGATGCTCGAAGCGAAACTGCACGACGGAAGTTCGATCGAAGTCGAGGTGCACGGCACCGGCCCCACCGTGCTGCTCCCGGTCAACCCGCGACCGGCCGAAGGAGCGCAGGCCGACGGGATGCGCAAGTGGGGCATGGACCCCGCACTGGGCCGTTCCCTCATCGAGGGTCTCAGCGACGCGTTCCAGGTCGTCGCGTTCGACTACGAGGGCCACCTCATGGCCATGCCCAGAGCCGAAACCCTGACGCCCGCCACCATCACCGCCGACCTGCTGGCGGTCGCCGACGCCGTCGGCGCCGACCGGTTCGCCTACTACGGATACTCCTGGCTGGCCCTCAGCGGGCTCCAGCTCGCCCTCCGCACCGACCGCCTGTCGGCGCTGGTCATGGGCGGTTTTCCGCCCATGGACGGACCGTACGCGGGGATGCTGAAGGTCACCATGGCCACCCACGAGGCAGCGGCCGCGGCCGCGAGCACCCCGAAGGCCCAGCAGGCGCCCAGCGACCAGATGTGGGGCGGTCAGGCGTCCGATGACCAGGCGTGGGGCGACCAGGCGGCCGGCGACTTCGACTGGTCGACCGTCGAGGTGACGCTGACCGAACCGCAGACCCGCCAGTTCGCCACCCTCTACCAGTCGCTGCAGGACTTCGACGACCGAACCGCCCAACCACAGATCACCTGCCCTCGCCTCTGTTTCGTCGGCTCGACGGACGAGATCTCCTACGGCGAGCGCTGGGGCGACGTCCACATCAGCCTGGCAGGTCCGATCATCAACCATCGCACCGAACTGGAGGCCCTCGGCTGGGACGTCCACGTCCTCGACGGGCTCGACCACACGCAGGCCATGCAGCCCACCCACGTGCTGCCGATCCTGCGACCGTGGCTCCTCTCCCAGGCCGGCCGCTGACCAGCCGGCCTCACGGCAAGCGCCCGTCTGGACCAGGGCGAGGCCGTCATGGGGACTACCTCTCGCTGTCCATGCCCTGGAGCAGGAAATCGGCGTAGCGGCCGCCGGAGGCGGCTCAGGCCGGGATCGCCTTCTCGATCCGGACGAGGTCGTCCGCGTCCAACGTGACCTCGACCGCGCCGAGGGACTCGGCCAGCCGCTCGCGCCGGCGGGCACCGACCAGCGGAACGATGTCGTCGCCACGGGAGGCGACCCACGCGATGGCGACCGGACCGAGTGCGAGCCGACAAGGCGTACGACTCCCATAAGAACCGCGTCTACCTGCGCAGACGCGGGATCAAGGCGACGATCCCGGTTCCTGCTGACCGCGCCCGCAACCGCCGCAAGCTCGGCTCCCGCGGCGGCCGGCCACCGAAGTTCGACAAAACCGACTACCGCAAGCGTCACGCGGTCGAATGCGGCATCAATCGACTCAAGCGTAATCGCGCCGTTGCCACGAGATATGACAAGCTCGCCGTGCGCTACGAGGCCACCGTTCAGATCGCGATCATGAATGAGCGGCTGTGACCAAGGCTTTCGCGGGGCTTAACGCTGCCTTGCGAAACTAGCGGTGCTTGAGGCCGCCCCGAATGCGGTACCCCTTGGACGGCCTGGGCCATAGAGTCCGCACGTGCGTTGATCTTCCGAGCGGCGGCCAAGTGCCGCCGCGGACGGTGCGGGCGACTCCGGCAGGTAGGACCGCCCCAACAGGCATACCCGCCACCATCCCATCGGAGATCACACGATGCCCACGCAGCAGCCCCTCACCTACCACGCGTTCGTCGAACTCGCCGCCACCGACCCCGCCGTCGTCGGCCTCGTCCTCAAGGGCTCCCGCGCCCACGACGACATGACCACCGAGTACTCCGACCACGACCTGTACGTCGTCCTCACCGACAACGCGACAACGGACCTCACCCGGTTCACCGGCCACCGCACTCCCGAACTCGACCTCGTCATCGCTCCCCTCGCCGAGTTCCGCGCGGCCGGAATGCCCGGCTTCGAGCGCTACGCCCTCGCCCGCGCCCGGGTCGTGCTCGACCGGCTCGACGGAGGCATCGCCCAGATCCTGTCCGCCAAGGCACGGCTCGACGCCGATGAAGCATTCCGGGACTCCGGTGAATGGCTCGACGCCTATGCCAATTCCCTCTACCGCTCCGTCAAGAACGACCGTGACGGACATCCGCTCGCCGCCCGCCTCGACGCCGCCGACAGCATCCGGTTTCTGCTGGAGTTGCTCTTCGCCCTCGACCGTCGCCCCCGCCCCTACAACAAGTACCTAAAATGGGAACTCGCCCGATACCCGCTGCCAGGCTGGGACACCGGCATGCTGCTGGAGGCCGCGGACCGCATCTCAGGAACGGGCGACGTGCCCCTACAACGGCATCTCTTCGCCCATGTCGAGACAGCGGCCCGGCGCGCCGGGCACAGCGCGGTGCTGGACGCATGGGGCAAGGACCTCGACCTGATGCGACCGCAATAGGGGACATCGCGAAAGGCTCCCGCGCAACTATGGCGCCGCTTGAGACTTTCGCGACAGGCCCCAGCCCCGTTTTCCGCACGTGGTTGATCGTCAGCGGAGATCTGAGCCCGTGAGGCCCGGACCAGCAAGGGTCAGCCCGGATCGGGCAGAGGACCAGCCAGGGTCAGCCCGTGAGCTGCTGCAGGATGCCCAGGCGGTCGGGCAGGACGCCGTACTCGACGATCCGGCCGTCGCGGAAGGTGATGGTGCTGATGCTCTGGCCGACGAAGCGCCGCCCGCTGGGCGGGGCGCCGAACACCTCGCCGCGCTGCACCCCCTCGATCGTCCAGTAGACGACGACCCGGTCGCCCTCGGCGACGGTGTCGGTGACGGTGGCCGTCACGCCCTCGACGGCCGAGCGCAGCCAGGTGACGTGCTGAACGAACCCGGAGGTCCCGGCGGCGCCCCCGGCCGGTCCGGCGGTGTCCCGGCCGTCCTCGGCGATGATCTCGTCGAGGACGTCCAGGTGTCCCTGGGAGACGACCTCCTCGTAGAAGCGCTTGGCCACCGCGCGGTTGGTCTCGGTCGTGCTCATGGGCGACTCCTTCGTCGGGTGTTCGGCAGGGGCGGGTTCACCGGGGGGTGCCGGGCAGGGGAAGGATCCCCAGGCTGGCGTCGAGGCCTCCGTCGACGACGAGCGTCGTCCCGGTGATGTAGGAGGCGGCGGGTGAGGTGAGGAACCAGATGGCCTCGGCCTGTTCGCGCGGCTCGGCGATGCGCTGCAGCGGGATACGCCGCTCGATCTCCTCCGCCAGGATCGGGTCCTGCCGCACCCCGGCGTTGATCCGGGTCCGGGTGAGGCCGGGGGCGAGGGCGTTGACGCGGATGCCCTGCACGGCGTAGTCGATGGCGGCGGCCCGCACCAGGTTGATCAGGGCGCCCTTGGAGGCGTTGTAGGCCCAGTTGCCCGGGTCGCCGCGCAGCCCCGCGACGGACGCGGTGACGACGACGGACCCGCCGCCCGAGGCCCGCAGGGCGGGCACCGACGCCCGGATGCCCAGGATGGGCCCGCGCAGGTTGACGGCGAAGATCCGGTCGGCGGCCTCGACGGCGCCGGGTGCCTCGAAGGGACGTGTGCCGCCGATGCCGGCGTTGAGCACGACGGCGTCGAGGCGGCCGAACTCCCGCAGGGCCAGCGCCACCGCGGCGCGGTTGTCGTCCTCGTCCGACACGTCCCCGGCCAGCGTCACGACCCCGTCGAGGGAGGCGAGCTGCTTGAGGGTGCGTTCGTCGTGGTCGACCGCGACGACGCCGACCCCCCTTTCCGCGTACAGCTCGGCGGTGGCCCGGCCGATTCCCGAGGCGGCGCCCGTCACGATGACGGCCGACGGTGTTCCGGCCCCGCCGGGGCGGGTGCCGGGATCAGGGGTGGTGGAGGTCATGGCGGGCCCTTCAGGTCCGTGGCGGATACGGGTTTTCTCGCGTGCGGGCCCGCGTCGATGCGCGGGACGGCGGCGAGCAGTGCGGTGGTGTAGACGGCCCGCGGGGAACGGAAGACGGTGTCGACGTCGCCGATCTCGACGATCGCGCCGTCCTTCATGACGGCCACCCGGTCGCAGACCTGGCGGATGACCCCCAGGTCGTGCGAGATGAACAGCAGGGACACCCCGGCGTCGCGCCGCAGCCGGGTGAGCAGCGCGAGGATCTGCGCCTGGACGGTGACGTCGAGGGCGGACACCGGCTCGTCGCAGACGATCACGTCGGGGGCCGGGGCGAGGGCCCGCGCGATGGCGACGCGCTGCCGCTGCCCGCCGGACAGCTGGCCGGGCCGGCGCCTCAGCAGGCCGGGCTGGAGACCCACCTGGCCGAGGAGGGCGACGACGCGGTCCCGGCCGCCGTGGCGGGCACGGGGCAGCGCCTCGGCGACGACGTCCTCGACGGTGAAGCGGGGATCGAAGGAGCTGAGGGGGTCCTGGTCGACAAGCTGGATACGGGAGCGGCGGGCGCGGCGGTCCCGTTCGCGCAGGCCGCTCCAGGCCTGGCCGTCCAGCAGCACCGATCCGGCGTCGGCGTCGAACTCGGTGAGCACGATCCGGGCGATGGTGCTCTTGCCCGAGCCGGACTCCCCGACGATGCCGAGCGCCTCCCCCGCCACGAGGTCGAACGACACGTCGTCGACGGCGGTGCGCCACGACCCGCCGGGCGAGCGGAACCGCTTGGTGATCCCCCGGACCGTGACGACCGCCCGGCCCGGCGCGGGACCTGCGGCGGGAGCGGCGGCGCGGCCGTTCGGGGAGGCGGGCCGTACGGCGTGCGCGCCCCCGGCGGGAGCGGCGGGTCGGTCCAGCGGGAGCGGTGGGACATCGGGGTCGGGCGGACCGGGCCGTACGGTCCCGGGGTGCCAGCAGCGGACCTCGCGGCCCGGCCCGTGCGCCACGGGGGGCGGCGCCTGCGCGGCGCAGCGGTCGTCGGCCAGCGGGCAGCGGGGGGCGTAGGGGCAGCCGGTCTCGGCGGGGGGCGCCGACCGGGGCGCCGGGACCTCGCGGCGCGGGCCGTCCACGGTGGGGACGGCGGCCAGCAGCTCGGCCGTGTAGGGGTGCGCGGGGGCGGCCAGCAGGTCGGCGGCCGGCCCCCGCTCGACCACCGTCCCGGCGTAGAGGATCGCGATGTGGTCGGCCAGCCGGGCGACCACGGCGAGGTCGTGGCTGATCAGCAGCACCGCCGTGCCGGCCTCCCTCCTGGCCTCCAGCAGGGCGAGGACCTGCGCCTGGACGGTGACGTCGAGAGCGGTGGTCGGCTCGTCGGCGATCAGCAGGGACGGGCGGGCGGCGATGGCCGAGGCGATGAGCGCCCGCTGCCGCAGGCCGCCCGACAGCTCGTGCGGATACTGCATCAGCCGCTCGCCGGGGTCGGGGACACCGACCTCCGCCAGCAGCCCGGCCACCAGCTCGTCGAGGTCGTCGCGGGAGGCCAGCCCGTGCACCTCCAGTGGCTCCGCGACCTCGTCACCGACCCTGCGCAGCGGGTCCAGCGAGGTCAGCGCGTCCTGCAGGACGTAGCCGATGTGGCGGCCGCGCAGCAGCCGCCACTGCCGGGGGGTCAGGCGGCGCAGGTCGCGCCCGGCGAAGGTCAGGGTCCGGGCGCGCACGTCGGCGCCGTCCCCGGCGAGGCCGAGCAGCGCCCGCGCCGTCACACTCTTGCCCGACCCCGACTCCCCCACGACCGCCAGACACTCCCCGGCGCGCAGTGACAGGCTGACGTCCCGTACGGCGTGCACGACCCCCTGCCGGGTGGGCAGGTCGACCGACAGCCCTTCGACGGTGACCAGGTGCCCGGCCGGTTCGGCGCCGGGTCCGCCGCCCGGCCCGGTGTGTGGTTCGCCGCCCGGCCCGGTGTCCGGTTCGGCGCGCGCGGCGGTCACCGGGACTCCCGTCCCTCGTAGCGGGCCTGCAGCTCACGGCCGATGATCGTCACCGACATCACGGTGAGGGTGATGGCGCCGCCCGGGAAGATCGCGAGGGTCCAGCCCGCGTCGAGGTAGTTGCGGGACTGGGCGAGCATCGATCCCCATTCCGGGTCGGGGGGCTGCGGGCCGAGCCCCAGGAAGCTGAGCGAGGCCCCGGCGATGACGGCGGTCCCGACGTTCAGCGTCGCCAGGATCAGCAGGGGCGCCAGGACGTTCGGCACGATGTGGCGGCGCAGGATCCGCCCCGGCCGAAGCCCCAGGTTGACGGCGGCCCTGACGTAGGGCGAGTCCCGCACGACGAGGGCCCGCACCCGGACGACGCGGGCGAAGCCCGGCGCCAGGGAGATGGTGATCGCCACGACCGCGTTGCCGGTGCCGGGACCGAGCACGGCGATCACCAGCAGGGCCATCAGGACGCTGGGGAAGGACAGGAAGATGTCGGCCAGCCGCATGGCCGCCTCCCGGACGGCCCGGCCGCCCAGCGCGGCCAGCAGCCCCCACGCCGATCCGGCCACACCGGCCAGCAGGGTCGAGCCGAGCCCGACGAGCAGGGAGGCGCGGGCGCCGTGGACGACCCGGGCGAACACGTCGCGTCCGAGCTGGTCGGTGCCGAACGGGTGGCCGCCCCCGGGGCCGCGCAGCGCCACGACCGGGTCCACGAGGTTCGGCGGGCCGGCGAACAGGCCGGGGAAGGCCGCCGCCGCGCAGACCAGGGCGAAGAACGCGACGGCCAGGACGAGTCCCGCCCGGGGGACGCGCCGTCGCGGCCGGGGCGGGCCGGGCGGCGGCGCGGCGGGCACGGTCGCCGGGGCCGTGACGGGCGCGGTCACCGGGGTCGTCACAGCGCCACCTGCCGCATCCGCGGGTCGACGGCCCGGTAGAGCAGGTCCAGACCGGTGTTGATCAGGGAGAAGGTGAGGGCGGCCAGCACGACCACCCCCGTCACCACGGGGAAGTCCCTGCCATTGACCGCCGAGACGATGACCTGCCCGAGGCCCTGGCGGGCGAAGACCGTCTCGACGACCACGACCCCGGCCAGCAGCTCGCCGAGCGCCCAGCCGGACAGGGTGAGCACCGGCAGCGCGGCGTGGCGCAGGGCGTGGCGCAGCCGGATGCGGTTCTCGGTGGCGCCCCGGGATCGGGCGGTGAGGGCGAAGGGCTGTTCGAGGGCGCGTTCCAGGCCCTCCCTGGTGACCTGCGCCAGCACGCCCGCGATGGACAGCGCCAGGGTGATCCAGGGCAGCACGAGGGCGCGGACGCCGTCGTTGCCGAGCACGGGGAACCAGTGGAGCCGGAAGGAGAAGGCGGTGAGCAGCAGGATGCCGATCCAGAAGCCGGGGGTGGACAGGGCGCAGAACTCCAGGGCGCGCGACAGCGCCCGCGCCCTGGGCCGTCCGGCGGTGAGCAGAGCCAGGGTGAGGGCCAGGGTGAAGCCGAGGACGGCCGCGCCCGCCGCGAGCGCCACGGTGGCGCCGAGCTGTTCCAGGATCACGCCGCTCACGGCCCGGCCGAGCTGGTAGGAGTCGCCCAGGTCGGCGCGGACGAGCCGGCCGAGGAAGATCACGTACTGGACGGGGACCGGCTCGGCCAGGCCGTACTGCGTGCGGATCGCCTCCAGCACCTCGGGGGTGGCGTTGGCCTGGACCCCGCCCGCGATGATGCGGGCGGGGTCTCCGGGCACCAGCCGCATGGCGGCGAAGGCGAGCGTCGCGGCCCCCCACAGCACGAACAGGGTCAGCGTGAGCCTGCGCGCCAGCCAGCGCGCCAGCGGCGGCATCGGGTCAGGCCCCCAGCCAGGCGCCGTAGAAGACGGGGTAGGTCTGCGCGTCGAAGGTGACGTCGCGCACCTTGTCCGACAGCCCGACGAGCTGGACCGGCGTGTAGAGGGGCAGCACGTAGGCCTCCTTGAGGACCTTCGCCTGCACGGAGGCGTAGTCGCGGACGGCCGTCGCGGGGTCGGCCGTCTCGGCGGCCTCCTGCACCCACCTGTCGATCTCGGGTGAGTCGACGAGCGCGACGTTGCCGCCCGCCTTCGCGTAGGTGTTGCCCGAGGCGAAGGCGAAGCGCAGCACGTCGGGGGTGGGCCGGGCGAAGCTGACGTCGATCAGGTCGTAGCCACCGCCGATGAGGTAGTCGCTGACGTAGGCGCCGGTGTCGACGGTGGGGCGGTCGATCTTGATTCCGGCGAGTTTGGCCTGGGCCTGGATTCCCTCGGCCAGAACGTCGCGCTGCTCCTTGTTGCCCTCGGCCCAGAAGGGCCAGATGAGGGTGAGCGCCTTGCCGTCCTTGACGCGGTAGCCGTCCGGGCCGCCCTTCTTCCAGCCGGCCTCGTCCAGCAGCCTTCCGGCCTCGGCCGGGTCGTAGCCGGCCAGGGAGGCCTCGGCGGCGGCGTCGTAGGCGGCGGTGATCGCGCTGAGCGGATTCCTGACGGCCTTGTAATGGCCGAAATAGACATTCTTGATGAGTTCGCCGACATTGACGGCGGAGGACAGCGCGCGGCGCACCCGGACGTCGCGGAGCGGGCCGCGCGTCTGGTTCAGATAAAGGTTGTAGTTCAGTCCCGGCGTTTCCCTGGCGTTCAGTGTGAAACCGGGGGTTTTCTTGAGCTGCTCGGCGTTGACGGGCGGGACGCCCGCTATCGCCTGCACCTGGCCGCTGGTCAGCGCGCCGTACCGGGTGGCGTCCTCGGAGACGAACTCGAAGACCAGGCCCTCCAGGCGGGGGGCGCCGGCGTGGGTGGCGTTGCCGGGGGGCGAGGCGTAGGCGGGGTTGCCCTTGAGGGTGACCCTCTTGTCCTTCTCCCAGGAGACGTAGGAGAAGGGGCCCGTCCCGACGGGCTTGTAGTCGGCGACCGGCTTGGCCAGCGCGGCGGGGCTCTGGATGCCCAGGTAGGGGACCGACAGGGCCTGCAGGAAGGGGGTGAACGGCCGGGAGAGGGTGATCTCGACGACCAGGTCGCTCACGGCCCGCGCGCTCTTGTAGGGGGCGATCAGCGACGCGGCGTAGGCCGACTTGGTCGCCGGGTCCACCACGTGGTCGAGGGTGGCCTTGACCGCCTGCGCGTTCAGCGGGGTGCCGTCGTGGAAGGTGACGCCCTCGCGGAGGGTGAAGGTGTAGGTCCTGCCGTCGCCGGAGATCTTCCACTCCTTGGCCAGCCAGGGGCCGAAGCTGTCGGCGTCGGTCTGCACCACCAGGGAGTCGAAGACGTTGCGGTCGATCAGGCCCGTGACGGCGGTGGCCGCCACCGCCGGGTCGAGCGAGACCTGGGTGCCGGCGACGGCGTAGGTGAGCGTCCCCCCGGCCACCGGCACGCCGGCGGCGGCCTTCGCGACGGGCGCGGCGTCGTCGTCCCCGCCGGTCAGGACGACCGCGGCGACGACGGCGACGGCGATCACCGCGGCCAGGGACAGCAGGATCGCCGGGCGCCGCGACCTCAGGCGGCGTTTGCGGACGGGTGTGTCCGGTCTCTCCTCGACGCGGGTGACGGAGTCATCGCTCGGTGGCATCGGCGGGACCTTCTCTGTTGCGAGGCGGGGCGGATGGGCAGGGCATGGGCATGGCGAGGACAGGGCATGGCGAGGACGGGACGGGCGGGGCTCGCCGGGGCGGGCGCGTGCCCGCACGGCGGGGTGCCCGCGCGAGACCGGGAGCCGGACCGCGGGAACGCGCTACCGCTTTCGTCGCTTCGATGTCACGGCTTTGGAGAACATTCGAAACCGCAATGAGATTGCATCATGTACGGCTGTCGCGGTCAATAACAGAAAGGCTTTTACAATGCCTTTTCCGGAGCATTTCCCGGGCAATTTGATTTGTTAATGGATGTCAATTCGAATGGCCGATCGGAAGGTGGTCGTGACGGCAGACGTCGGCGACCGGAAGTTCGGCGACACGGGTGGGGGAACGGGTCACCGAGGCGAAGAACTTGCGCAGCGTCTCCGCCGCGCTCGCCTCGATCGCGGGGTTGAGGCCCTGCCTGCCGAGCAGCCGCAGCCCCACCGTCCCCTGCTGGGGAAACTGGTACAGCTCCTCCAGGCCGGGCGGGACGCCGTACGCGGTGGGCAGCAGGGCGATCCCGAGCCGGGCGCGGGCCGCGGTGAGGATGCCGTCGAGGTTGGTGGCCTCGGTCGCGATCCGCACGTTCCAGCCGAGCCCCTCCAGCGTGCGGACGGCCTGCCCGCGCAGACCGCACGGCTCCTGGAAGGCGACCAGTGGCAGTGGCCTGCCCCTCGGCGGGGGGCACCAGCCGGGTGCGGCCAGCCAGCGCAGGGGAAGGGAACCGACCTCCCTTCCCCCCGCGTTGGCCACGGCGCCGAGGATCAGCGCCAGGTCCAGCGTCCCACGGCGCGTCTCCTCGGCCAGGATCGTGCTGCGGTCCAGGCGGAACACCACGTCGTATCCCGGCAGCGCCGACAGCAGCGCGGTGAGCAGGTCGGGCAGCGCGTGCGCGGCGGCGTGCTCGATGGCCCCGACGGTCAGCGAGGAGACCCGCTCGGCTCCGAGCCGGCCCATCGCCTCGTCGTGCGCGGCCAGCAGCCGGCGAGCCTCCACCAGCAGCACCTCTCCCGCCGCCGTGAAACGGGTCGCCCGGCCGGTCCGCTCGACCAGGGGGCGGCCGATGACGCGTTCCAGGGACCGGACGTGCTGGCTCACCGTCGGCTGGCTGGTCCGCAGCGCGGACGCGGCCCGGCCGAAGCCCCCGCATTCGGCGATGGCGACGAAAGTTCGCAGTTGCACGAGGTCGAGCAATGCTCCCATGGGCCCATGATAACCATTAAACCCACTTTATCTACCTGGAATGTTGGTTTTTGGGGATGGGAAGTTTCCTCCCTCCCGCGACCCGCGACCGTGCGGCGCCGCCGCCCCTCCCCCGCCGTAGGCGGCAGGGGGTGAGCCGGTCGGCGGACCGAGATCTGGCCCGTCACGAGGACCGGCCTGCGGCGGTAGGTCCGCCGCCGGGGCTACCTCGGAGGACGGGTGCTTCCGGTCATCACGGGCGTGAAATCATGATCGGGTGACCGGAGTGAATCCCGGCCGCCCGATCATGGAGCGACACGATGCCCGCCTACCTTCGATTTCCCACCATCTTCGGCGATGCGGTCGTCTTCGCCGCCGAAGACGATCTATGGATGGTGCCCACCACCGGTGGAAGGGCCTTCAGGCTGACCGCCGGGGTGGCCGAGGCGGGATACCCCCGGTTTTCCCCACGCGGTGACCAACTCGCCTTCGTCGGCCGCGAGGAGGGACCGGAAGAGGTCTATGTGATGCCCGCCGACGGTGGCGCGGCCCGGCGGGTCACCTACCACGGGGCGCGCTCCACCGTCACGGGCTGGGACCCCGACGGCGCCATCGTGTACGCCAGCGACGAGTGCCAGCCCATCGACGGGCAGAAATGGTTGCACCGAGTCCAGCCGGACGGCTTCCCCGAGCGCCTGCCGTACGGCCCGGCCAACACCATCTCCTACGGCCCGCAGATCGTGCTCGGCCGCAACACCGCCGATCCCGCACGCTGGAAGCGCTACCGGGGTGGCACCGTGGGCGATCTGTGGATCCAGCTCGACGGCACCGAACGGTTCCAGCGGCTGATCACCCTGCCCGGAAATCTCGCCTCGCCCTGCTGGTGCGGGGATCGCGTCTACTTCGTCTCCGACCACGAGGGCGTCGGCAACATCTACTCCTGCACCGCTGACGGCCGCGATCTGCGCAGGCACTCCGATCACGCCGACTACTACGCCCGCAACCTGTCCGGCGACGGCAACAGGCTGGTCTACCACGCCGGAGCCGAGCTCCATCTGGTGGAGGACGGCGAGTCCCGCCCGATCGAGGTGCGGCTGCGCAGCTCGCGCACCCAGCGTAACCGCCGCTTCGCCCCGGCCGAGGACTTCCTCGACAGCGCCACGCTCAACCCCGACGGCAGCGGCCTGGCCATCACCACCCGGGGCAAGGCGTTCTCCTTCGCCGCCTGGGAGGGTCCGGTGCGCCAGCACGGCGCGCTGTACGGCGTCCGCTACCGCCTGCTGAACTGGCTGAACGACGGCGAACGACTCATCGCGGCGGCCAGCGACGACGGCGATCGCGAGGTGCTGGTCGTGCTCACCGCCGACGGCAGCGCCGAGCCCGTCCGGCTCGGCCACCTCAACACCGGGCGCGTCACCGCGCTGGAGGTCTCCCCCAAGGCCGACAGGGTCGCGATCGCCAACCACCGCAATGAGTTGATCATGGTCGACCTCACAGGGGAAGGCGGCCTCACCGAGGACGCCTCCACGAAGAGCGTCGATCCCCCGCGAGACACCGCCCCCGCGAACGGCACCGGCCCCACGCAGAGCAACGGCTCCGTACAGCACATCGGCCCCGCTCAGAACGCCGACCCCGCTCAGAACGCCGACCCCGCTCAGAACGCCGGCCTCACACAGAACGCCGACCCCGCTCAGGACACCGGCCCCATGCGAAACGCCGATTCCGCCCAGGATGCCGGTCCCGCGCGGGACACCGACCCCGCAGAGAACGCCGGCCCCACGCAGGACGCCGATCGCAGCAGGAGCACGGTGATCGACTCCAGCAGGTTCGGCGCCATCGAGGATCTCGCCTGGTCCCCCGACGGCCGCTGGCTCGCCTACACCTGCCGTGACACCGCGCAGACCACGGCCATCAAACTGTGCCGGGTCGAGACCGGCGAGACGTTCTTCGCCACCCGCCCGGTGCTGTGGGACGCCCACCCCGTCTTCGACCCCGGCGGCGACTACCTTTATTTCATCGGCCAGCGCGTCTTCAACCCGGTCTACGACGAGCTCCAGTTCGATCTGGGCTTCCCCCTCGGTTCCCGCCCCTACGCCATCGCGCTCCGCGCCGACGTCGGCTCCCCCTTCGTCCCCGAACCCCGGCCGCTCAAGGACGACGACGATGACGACGACGGCGATGACGACGGCGACGAGGAGACCGAGATCGTCATCGACCTGGAGGGCATCGAGAACCGGATCGTCGCCTTCCCCGTCTCCGAGGGCCGCTACGACCGCATCGCCGGGATCAAGGGCAAGGCCGTCTACCTCGCCTTCCCCGTCGAGGGCAGCCTCGGCGACGACTACGCCGACTCCTCCGACGGCACGCTGCACGTCTACGACTTCGCCAAGCAGAAGCAGGAGACCCTGGTCGGGGACGTGTCGGAGTTCCAGCTCGGCCGCGACGGCGCCACCCTGCTCTACCAGGCGGGCAAGCGTCTGCGGATGATCAAGGCGGGTGAGACGCCCGAGGAGGACGACTCGCCTGGCCGTACGAGCGGATGGATCGACATGCACCGGGTCAAGGTGTCCATCCGCCCAGAGGCCGAGTGGCGGCAGATGTTCCGTGAGGCCTGGCGGCTGCAGCGGGAGAACTTCTGGAGCGAGGACATGGCCGGGATCGACTGGGAGGGCGTCTACCGGCGCTATCTGCCGCTGGTGGATCGGGTCACCACCCGCGGGGAGTTCTCCGATCTGCTCTGGGAGCTCCTCGGCGAGCTCGGCACCTCCCATGCCTACGAAAGCGGCGGCGCCTACCGATCCCGGCCGCACTACCGGCAGGGCAAGCTCGGCGTCGACTGGTCCTTCGAGGACGGCCTCTACCGGATCGCCGGGATCGTCAACGGCGACCGCTGGGATCCCGAGGCGACCTCACCGCTCAACCGTCTCGGGGTGGACGTACGGCCGGGCGACGTGGTGCTGGCCATCAACGGCCAGCCCGTCGGCCCGGACACCGGCCCCGACGAGCGGCTGGTCAACCAGGCCGACCAGGAGGTCCAGCTCACGATCAGGCGCGGGCAGGACAAGCGGACCGTCACCGTGAGGGCCATCGGCGACGAGCAGCCGGGCCGCTACCGCGACTGGGTGGAGGCCAACCGGGCCCGCTGCCACGAGCTCAGCGGCGGCCGGATCGGCTACCTGCACATCCCCGACATGGGCCCGGAGGGCTACGCCGAGTTCCACCGCGGCTTCCTCACCGAGTATGACCGTGAGGGCCTGGTGGTCGACGTTCGCTTCAACGGCGGCGGCCACGTGTCCGCCCTGCTGCTGGAGAAGCTCTCCCGGCGACGCCTCGGCTACGACTTCCCTCGCTGGGGCGTGCCCGAGCCCTACCCCGACGAGTCGCCGCGCGGCCCGATGGTCGCGATCACTAACGAGTGGGCGGGCTCGGACGGCGACATCTTCAGCCACACCTTCAAGGTGCTCGGCCTGGGCCCGCTGATCGGCAAGCGCACCTGGGGCGGCGTGATCGGCATCTGGCCCCGGCACCAGCTGGCCGACGGCACGGTCACCACCCAGCCGGAGTTCTCCTTCGCCTTCGACGACGTGGGCTGGCGGGTGGAGAACTACGGCACCGACCCGGACATCGAAGTTGACATCACCCCTGAGGACTATGCCAGGGGCGTCGACACCCAGCTCGACAAGGCGATCGAGGTCGCCCTGGAGCGCCTGCTCACGCACCCGCCCCACACGCCCAACCCCGCCGCCCGCCCCCGGCTCCCCGTGCCGCCCCTGCCTCCCCGGTCGTTTCCCCTCTGACCGCCGCCGACCGGCCAGAAGCCCGGGCTTGTCCGGCCGGTAGCAGCCGGCCGCTGCCGTTCGCGACCGGCTGCTACCGGCCGGCCCAGGCTCAAGCCCGGCCCGCCGCGGCCCAGGGGGCTGCGGCGGGCTGACGATCAGAGCTCTAGAGCGCGAGGGTTTCGAGGTCCACGGAATCGGCCATGGCCTGGGCGCCTCTGTCATTGAGATGCATGCCATCACCGCCGTCCAGCGCGG
>NZ_FZOD01000175.1 GCF_900188345.1 Streptosporangium subroseum
CGCGGATGCCCGGTGAGCTCACCGAGCCGCTGCCGTGAATTTCCACCCGGGGCGTGAGGTCGGGGTGGGGGACGCAGCGGATCGCGAAAGTGCGGAGTCTGCTCTGCGGAGTCTGCTGGCGGGCATGGCGACGGCGGATCAGCAGTAGACCGGTGAGGGCCGCCCCGCCGGCGAGGGCCACCCCGCCTGCCAGGCCCAGCCCCCCACCGGGGCTAGGTGCCTTTGGGGTATCCGGTGGCGCTTCGAGCCACACCGTCACGGGGGTGGTTCTGGCGATCTTTCTGCCTTTTGGAGGGTCTTGGTCGGCGACCTTGCCCATGCGAGGAGAATCTGGATCCAGCCGCAACTTCAGGCCCACGGCGGCGAGCTTCTTCTTGGCGCTCGCCCGGCTGAGGCCCTTCAGCGGCGGCACGGCCACCATGGTCGGCTTCTTCGTGCTCGTTGGCCGTGGGGGGGTCGGGGTATTGGGGTCAGGCGTCGGCGGCACCGGAGGTGGAGAGGTGACCGGTGCCCTCACCTCAAGGCCCACGCTCGTGCCGTAGGGAACGATCTTTTCCGCGCCGGGTTCCTGACGCACGACCGTCCAGTCGAGGCCCGCCCCGGGGGGGACGCTGAAGGCCAGATTGAGCCCTTCGAGCTCTTCGGTGGCCTGCTGGAGAGTGCGTTCGGCCAGATTAGGCAGGCGGGCGCCGTGTTTGAGCGTGGCCTGGTCGCAATTCCCTGAAACGCTGATCGCGAAGGGCGGCGGCGTGCCTGGAACATCAACAGGGTCCAGCCTGATGTGGATGCCCCGGGATTGATCGTGGAGCCGATGCTGAGCTTCCTGAAGAGACAGTCCCGTTACCTCCGGCAGCGAGCAGCCAGTGCCGTCCGGGGGTTCTCCCACGGCGGGTGTTGGGGAAGTGAGGAACGCTGTCAGTGACACCACGAGAATGAGAAACGGGCGAACCATCTTCCACCTCACGGGTCAATTGGTGAATCGGTGACACCGGTATTCACGAGCTCGGTCCTGCGGGGATACAGGACGGTAGGGTCGGTCTATGCAGGTGGACCTTGCTAGTCAGCCCGCCCCGGGAGCGGCCCAGTTCGGCCGCTGAATACAAGCCCTGATCACAGCCGTCATCGCAGGACGATCCCTCAACCTCTATGCCCCGCCCTAACAAACCATCGACTAGTTTATTTGAGGGTTACGGACTGCTGAATTGCCCGCCCATCGGTTCCCAGTTCGTTGGCGAGGGGTACCATCCGTTTTCCCAGGCCCTGTGATACATCTGGCGGTCGAGCC
>NZ_FZOD01000071.1 GCF_900188345.1 Streptosporangium subroseum
CAAGACCACGGAGCGTTTGAGGACATCACGCTCCATCTCCAGCTCGGCGCGCTCCTTGGCCCACTCCGCCCGCTGCTTGCGCAACCTGGCGAGCTCTTCCCGCTCGGATCCGGCCAGTTCCCCGCTGTCGGCGTTCTGCTCGCGGGCCAGCCGGTCCATCTGCACCCAGTTGGCCAGCGTGCCCGCATTGATGCCCAGATCCTTGGCGATCTGCGCGATCGATTTTCCTGTCTCCCGCACGATGCGCACCGCGCCCGCCCGGAACTCCGGATCGAACCTGCGTCTGGTCTCTCCCACGACCCAACCTTCTCCTTAGGTCAGATCTCCACGATAGAAGGGGAAGGCCACATCTAGGGATCCGCGGCTTGCGTGGAAGGTCCACGGCCGAACGCCCCCACGGCCCGCGTCCACCCTGAGCAAGGCGTTCACATCGCGTTCTAGGAGCCATTCGAGCATCGCGACCGCGTCCATTCGAGCAGGATACGGCTCCGGCGGCGCGTCGCAGGGTCGGCGAGTGGGTTGGGTACGGCGAGTGCGCGGTGCGAGCACGGCCCGGGGCGCCGCCGGCCGGGACCGGCCTCCAGGCCGCATGCCCGGGCGGCGGGCGGCAGAGGGCCGGGTACGGCGGCGCGGCGCGCCGCCGCTTGATACCCACTAAGAACAATTCGGCAGTTGATGGCGAAGGCTGTCGTGTGTTGTCCCGGGAGATGCTTGACACCTCTGTCCCAGGACATTCTTGACAGGTGCCGTTATCGGCCGTAGCGGTATGCGTTGCTTGGGTCGGGGGCTTCGCCTGAAGCGAAGTGGCCTTGGCGCTTGGTCAACCGCGTGATCGACTGAACGCCATGCGGATCATGGTGATTGGCGGTACAGAATTCATCGGACGTCGTCTGGTCGAGACCTTGGTGGAACGAGGCGATGAGGTGATGGTGGTCCATCGCGGACGCACCGAACCGGATGACCTCGTGACGTGCACCCATCTGCATGTCGACCGACGCGATTTCTCAACGGTGGCCGGGCAGGTGCGGGCATTCGGGCCTGATGCCGTGATTGACACAATCGCGCTTACCCGCCGCGACGTGGAGGCGGTCCTTCCTCATCTGCCCGATGTCCATCTGGTCGTGCTGTCCAGCATGGACGTGTACCGGGCCTATGAGCTGTACCAGGCCAATGACGGCATGCCGATGCCGGTGCCGGCCACCGAGGACAGTCCGCTCCGGCTGGGTCGCTATCCCTACCGGGGCAAGGGGCTGGAGATGGACGACTACGACAAGCTTGATGTCGAGCCGGCCTATCTGGAACGCGGTGGCACCGTCCTGCGCCTGGCGATGATCTACGGGCCCCGCGACCCGCAGCAGCGGGAGGAATTCGTGCTGCGGCGCGTACGCGCGCAACGCAAACGCATCCCGGTGGGCCCGGGCGCCACCTTGATGCCCCGGCTGCACGTCGATGACGCGGTCGCAAGCGTGCTTGCCACGTTGGAGCGGCCAGGTGCCGCCGCCGGCGAGGTGTTCAACATCACCGAGACGACGACCTACAGCATCAATGGCTGGATGCGCTTGATCATGACTGCCGCGGGGCACACCGCTGAATTGGTCCGTGTGCCCGACGACGCGCTACCCGCCGACCTGCGCAGCACCCGAGCAACTTCTCAGCACCTGCTGGCGAGCAGCCAAAAAGCCCGGGAGCTACTCGGCTTCCGGCCGGAAGATTCCGCCGCCGCCATCGCCCGCTCCGTGCGCTGGCATCTGCAGCACCCTCCGACGAACGCTCCAACCGACTTCACCGAAGACGACCGAGCCCTGGCCTGCGTGCGATAGCTCTCATTCAAGTGTCGTTTCCTAGATCATCTGCCAAGCATGTGATGGGACGGCAACGTCAACCATGTCGTGGTACTAGACATATCTGTCTATCACGGTCAACGGTACTCAGCGGCAGCTAAGGAGCGTTAGGTATTAACAGCTCCACGCGGTAGAGGTTAATAATGCTGACAGATATCGACTGTTGGAAGGGTTTATGCCATGGTAATTGAACTCGAAGGCTCAGGGATTCGTCGGAGTTACCCGAAAAACAACTTCGATTTCAATGTAATGCTAAGCGATGTGTCAACGTCATCCTTGGCGGATATCGCTCTTATTGTGCAGGGCTATATTGATAATCTTGATCCGTCTGAGCGGAATGAATCTCATGAGATTGGCGGAGTTGACGTAATTGCATCGATATTTATTGATGGCATAGCCACACTTGCGTGGGAAGAGGATGCGGATTTAACCCTGTACATCACGTCGAATGGCGAGGTGGTGTTCGCTATCAGCGTGTCAGCTCTTGCGAGGCAGGCGTCACGATCATTGATAAATCATTTTTCTAATAGTCTACGAAAGTTCGGACACGAGCTTATCGATATGTATGGAATAGAAGAGCAGATGATTGTTCGCAACCTTGATGAAGACGTCAAAGGATGGGGCCTGTATGCGATGGCCTCATCTTCGGATATAAGTTTAGAAAAACTAGTAGCGCATCGCCATGAAATCGCTCGCACCACTTTCTTTCCAAAGAGAATGCAATCGAGTCCTGGCGCCATGTTTGAAATGATTAAACTTGGCGGCATGAATAACCTAATAAATATGCCAGAGTCGGCTTTCCTTGAAGTCAAATCTGCGCCCTATGAGATGAAGCGAGACAAGGAATGGCAGTGCGAACTTGCCGAAGACGTTGCAAGGTTTGCCAACTCCGAACATGGCGGATTGCTGCTAATAGGCATGCGCTCTAAAAAAATAGATGGCCAAGACCTCATTATTAACATCTCTCCTATTCCCATAAGTGCAGAAAGGATTTCTCGCTATTATCAAACCATTGATTCGCGCGTTCATCCTCCAATTTCAAATCTTCAATTCGAAAGCATCCTTTCCGATACTGGAGAGGTCCTGTGCATACTTGTGCCACCGCAACTGGAGGAGAGTAAGCCATTCCTGGTTCAGGGAGCATTTTTCGATGGTAAGTACCAGAAGGGCTTGATATCTATTGTGCGGCGCCGTGATGAGCACTCTATTCCCGTTACTGCACGAGAGATTCATGCGATGTTGGCCGCAGGTCGGGCGCTATTGCGTGGAAACGCGGATAGGGGCAAAGAGAACTTTTTGTCGATTGATTTAATTAATCCGGAAAATCCGGATAGTACCAGTTGATAGCCTCTGTCTAATTGTCCCGATGGCCTTCGTCGATCTTGCATGTGCGGAGAGGATTGGCCAGACCATCAGCAGCTAATCTAGAAGATCGAGGCGCCGAGTGGCTAGAGCGCGACGGGCCATAAGAAAGCGTTCGTGGAACTCCTCGGAAAGAGCCTCTCTTCGATAGCTCTGACGGAAGACTCGATCCAAATCTCCAGCTCGGTTAACTAAGTCGGTGAGAGACTTGCGGTCGACATTGAATGCGTTCATACCTTGCTCGACGGCGGCGTCTAGGTCTCCTCGGCGCGCATGGATGATGCCGAGGTCTATGTAAGCGTCGGCAACTCTCATGGGCGCGTTGGATGTGCCGTCGGGTCGAGTGTGAATCTGGATAGTTTCCAATGCGTGCTCTTCAGCTCGGTCGTTGTCTTCTAGCCACGTGTATGCGGTGGCGGCGTAGAAGATCCACTTAGCGTGATCGAATACAAAATGGTGATCGGGGTTCTCGGGGATAGAGAGCTTGGTGAGGATGTCAGCTCCACGGGAGAGCGCTTTGTCGGCTTCTCGGCGATCTCCGATGCGGGCCAATCCGCGGGCTTCTTGCAGGGTTAGTTGAACCTGGGCGCTGGATTGGCCAGCGATGGCTTGGCCCATGCGGGCGGCGGTGACGACGTCTTCGTAGCGGCCTTCGACCAGGGCGAACCATGCGGACATCTCGTGTGCCCAGCCCATGAGTTCGCCGTGGTCAACCTGGCGGCCCATTTCGTATGCGGCGCGACGGGCGGTCTCAGCCTCCTCGCGCTCTCCCAGGTCGTAGTGAACGCACCCGAGCAAAGCTGTCAGCCATCCAGTGATTACGAGGAGTTCGCGGTGCTGGGTGAGGGTGATTCGTCCGGAGAGTAGCCGGGTGATCTGAGCCAGGCGCTTCTGGGTCCGGTCGCGCAACGTGGCGGCCGAGACGACTGGGTAAGCGCGGCAGAGCAGGTCGACGGCCTCGGCGAGAGCTTCAAGGGTGCCGTTGCCGACGTCGGATGCCTGGAGTTGCTGGGCGAGTTCCATGGTGCCGTACAGGTCGGCCTCGGCCCGGAGCGCGTCCATGGGGACCACGGTGGCCTCGATGAGGCGGCTTTGCCCGCGCCGATTCTGGCGGAACCCCAGTGCTTCGGGCTGCAAGCCAGTCAACTGCGTCAGCGCAAGCCGGTAGGAGGTGTGCGGCCAGGAGACCTCGCCCGCCTCCCAACGCCGGATCCGCTCTTCATCACACGTCAGACGCTCAGAGATGCCGGTCGCGGTGGAGTTGATCCGGTCAGCCATCTCGGCGCGCGTCAGACGGTGCTCGTTACGCCACGCTCTGAGTTGGACGTTGGGGATGTTGTCGGGCATCTGGGGGCCTTCCTCCCGGCTGGGGGCTCAAGAGGGGGGAATGAGGGGGGCCTTTCGGGGGTCCTGCCGTTCTCGGTTTGCCGGTGGACTTGCCATCAAGCAACCACGGTACGTCAGCCCGCCTTCCGCCGCAGGGAGCGCGGATCACATTCGAGGAGATGGCGACGGTGACCCGGCCAGACGAGACCAGCGAGACACGCCCCTGCCCTACCTGTCGGGGACGTGGAACCAAGCTGCGCAGCTCGCGCCGTGCCCTTTTCCTCGGCGAGAGCGGCAGTGATCCCGAGACGTATGGAGAACAGGAATGTCTCGACTGCCTCGCAAGCGGCCGGGCCGAAGGGAACGTGAGATGAATCCGATCATGCAAGCCGCCGCAGCACAGCTGCACGACCAACAGCAGCAAGACAATGCCCTCGCCCTGACCCTGCTACGGGAGGCGCTGGTGCGGCTCAGCGTGCGCTCTGAGCTGCGCGACAACGACAGCGCGCTGATGATTACCGGTCGAGGGGCGGCGCTGCCGCTGTGGGTGTTCGTCGGCTACGGCGGCAATGACTTCTCCTGGCAGTCGGCCGAAAAGCGGCACCCGGTGAATGACGTGGCGGGTGCGGCTCAAGCCCTGGCCGACTACATCGGCCGATAGACGGGCGTGACGAGGCGGTGTCCTCCGGCGCGGAGGGGCGCCAGGGAGCATTACCTCTGCCTCGTCACGCTCTTCACCTCCCGGCAGGCAGCAGAGCCGACGTATGCGGCCCCCCGTATCCATGCGTCCTTCTTCCCGCTCGCTGTCTGCCGGGCTTTCCTCTTGTCTGGCCTTCCTGTCTTGCATGGCGTGACAGGTGAGGGAAGCCGAGTTACGCTCTAACTTGGTAAAACAACCTGTCGGGTGATGGACGGTCGTAATGTCACTAGAGTCCGTGCCGCCGAAGTACGCCCAGCTTGTCCAGGCTCTTCAACGGCGCATCGAGTCGGGGGACTACCCTCCGGGCTCGCTCCTGCCCAGTGAGAACCAGCTGATCAACGAGTTCGGCGTCTCCCGGCCCACCGTGGTCGCCGCGCTGCGCGTGCTGCGTGAACAGGGCTGGATCGACTCCCAGCAGGGCAAGGGCCGCTTCGTGCGCGGACGCCCGGCGATGACCTTGATGGAGCAACCCCGCCCCGGACAGGCGTACCTGACCGGCCCGGAAACCGGCTCTGCGGGTGAGGTGCTGGAGGCGGCGGCGCTGGCTGTGCCCAATCGGATCGCCGCGCTGCTGGCCATCGCTCCGAAGAGTAAGGCGTTCCTGCGGCGGCGTCTGGTCAGCCGGGATGGTGAACCGGTTGAGATCGTCTCGGTGTGGTTGCCGCTGGAGCTATCGGAGGGCACCGACCTGACCAGTGCCGAGCCGCTGCCCGAGGGTCTGGGTGAGCATCTGCGCTCCCGCAAGGGGGTGCGCTTCGATCACATCGTGGAACAGATTACCGCGCGCATGCCCACCACCGAGGAGGTCAAGTGGCTTGGCATGCCGAAGAACGTCCCGCTGCTGGGCGTCTATGCGGCGGTGCGTGATGCGGCCGGCCATGCCCTGGTCGTGGTGGAGGTGCTGCTTCCGGCCGATCGTCATGAGCTGGAAGATGCCTATCCGATCGGTTAGGTCAGTCTCACCCTCGGAGCCCGCTTAGGCACTTGACCTATCAAGCGGGCTCTCTTATTCTCAAAGCACTTGATAGGTTAAGTGCCTGTCAGTCGATAAGAGGAGTGCCGTCATGGCTCTGCAAGGACCCATCCCCGTCACCTTCGACATGGTCTTCCCGCACGGCTGCTACATCGTCGGCGAGGTCGAGCCGGTCAAGGACTTCGACGCCTCCACCAACGGCCGGTTCGTCCAGTCCCGCGACAAGTCCACCGGCGAGCCGATGTGGCAGGTCGCGGTCATGGACGCCGACCCCACCGTCAAGCCCGGCCAGAAAACCGTCGCCGTCAAGATCCTCACCCCCATCCAGCCGGTGCCTCCGGCTCCGATGCCGGGCCTGCCCTTCACCCCGGTCGAGTTCGACCACGTCACCGTCACCCCCTACGTCAACGGCACCGGACGCCTGGCCTACTCCATCAAGGTCCGCGCGATGCGCGCCCCTCGTACCGGCTCCGGTACCCCTACTTCCGCTCCTGCCAAGAACCCCGTTACCGCTGGAAAGGACGTCGCCTGATGGCACGCCGCAGAACTCACCGCATCAGCACCATCAGCCTGAACACCGGCCGTGGCGCTCGCGCGACCAACCACCCCTACCCCTCCCGCACCCCGGTCCTGGCGCTCGACTTCGGCGCGCTCTCGGTCCTGGTCACCACCACCGCCGGCGACCTGGTCACCGCCTCCGACGTCGCCTTCGCCCGCCAGCTCGCCCACGAGGCCCGCCAATTCGCCCGCGCGGTCGAAAGCAAGTTCACCCCCACCCAGGCCGACGAGATCGCGGCCTGACATACAGCGGGGCCGCCAGAAGGTGCAACTTCCGGCGGCCCCTCATCTCCCCAGATGCACATCAAGAGAGGGCTCAAGCCTAATGTTCAAGAAACTGCCCGGCGACGAGGCACAACACCTCGTCTCCACCACCCCCGACACCGCCGTGGTCTTCCGCCCGGCCGTCCTGCGCACCCCGGCCATCGTCACCATCATCATCTTCACCTGGCGACTGCTGGCCGGCATCGTACGGCTGCTCTGGCGCCACCCGATCGCCTCGGCCGTCGTCACGGTTCCCTGCGCGCTGGCCTGGCTGCATGGCTGGCAATGGGGCGTTGCCCTGATCGCCCTGGTGCTCGTCGGCCTCACCGCCTGGGCGCTGGTCGATCGTCCCTCGTTCGCCCGGCTGCTGGGCTGGCGGCTGCTGGCCTGGTGGCGGCTGATCTGGGTGTACCGGCGGCACTGGCAACCAGTAATGCTCATCTCCGGCCTCGGTCGCACCCTCAAGGGCCGGGACTACGTCCCCCATCTGGTCAAGGTCACCTGTACCTCGTGGGCGGACCTGGTCACGGTGAAGATGCTCACCGGCCAAGCGGTCAAGGACTGGTCCGATCGCATCGAGCACCTGGCCCATGGGTTCGGCGCGACCTCCTGCCGGGTCACCATCGCCCGGTCGGGCCGCCTGTTGTTGGCTTTTCCCCGGCGTGATCCACTGGCCACCCCCTTACCGGCTCTGCTCATCCCCGCCGTGGCGTCGGTCGGGCCGGTCGAGATCGGCAAGCGTGAAGATGGCTCCCCGTGGCGGCTCAAGGTCCACGGCACCCACGTTCTGGTCGCGGGCGCTACCGGGGCGGGTAAGGGCTCGATCATCTGGTCCACGATCCGGGGCCTGCTGCCTGCGGTACGGGCGGGCCTGGTGCAGATCTGGGCGCTGGATCCCAAACTGATGGAACTGTCCTTCGGCCGCGCCCTGTTCGACTACTACGCCGCTGACCCGGCTGCCTGCGCCGATCTTCTGGAAGATGCGGTCAAGGTCATGCAGGAGAGGGCAGGCCGGTTCGCTGGAGTCCAGCGCAATCACATCCCCACCGTGGAGGATCCGTTCGTCCTGGTGGTGGTCGACGAGGTGGCGTTCCTGACCGCCTACCAGTCTGACAAGGGCTTGAAGGTCCGTATCTCCGCCGCCTTGGCGACGCTGACTACGCAGGGTCGGGCGGTCGGGGTCGGCGTGCTGGCCGCTCTCCAGGACCCGCGCAAGGACGTGCTCAGCATCCGCAACCTGTTCCCCGACAAGATCGCGCTACGGCTGGATGAGTCCGAACAGGTGGACATGGTCCTCGGCGACGGCGCACGCGATCGGGGAGCGCTGGCCGACCTGATCTCCCCTCAGCCCGACCTCGGCGCGGGCATCGCTTATGCCCGGCTGGAGACCTCACCCGAACCGATGCGCGCCCGGGCCGGCTACGTCTCCGATGCCGACATCCGCGCCATGGTCGCCACCTTCACCGCAGACACCCTGCCCTTGCCGCTAACGGAAGAGGTGGCCTGATGAAGATCATCATTCAGGGCACCCTCGCCGAGATCGACGCGATTCCGTTCCGGCTGCTCGGCACCCTCAGTGACTCCCCACCGCGCTTTGAGCTGCTGCTCTCCAACCTGGTCAACATCCGGCTCCGCCGCGACCCCTACAGCTCGGCTTACCGGTTCACCGCCGACGTGCTCAACGCAGAGGAGGTCATGTGACCGACACCCCTGCTCACCCGTCCATCTCTGCGGCCGATGTCCCGGTGGACGCCTCCGACCGCGCCTTGCCCCGCCTGGTCCGTAACACGCTGCCGCTGGCGCTGGATGTGGCGATCGAGGTCGCCAAGCTCAACGGGGTCTGCATCCGCCCCATCGAGTTGCGGCGGCTGGACACCCACACCGGCCAGAGCGAACCGTTCGACGTCCCCTGTGGGGCCACCCAGGAGGCCAAGTGCCCGCCGTGCGCCAAGCGCAACCGGCAACTCCGGATGGCCCAATGCCGCGAAGGCTGGCACCTGGAAGCCGAACCGATCGCCGAACCGGCCCCCTCCACCGAAGAGCAACAGTGGTTGATCGAGTTCCGCGCCGATGTGCAGGCCAAGCGCGATGAGGCCGAACGCGACGGCGAAGAGGTCACCGACTGGGACCAGGCGATCGCGGGCATCGACGCCGAGATCAACGCCTCCGGGATGCGCGGCAACGTCCTGGGCGGCCGGATGGCTCCCAAGCGCTCGCGCTCCACCCGGCGTCGCCAAGATGCCCCGGACCTGCCCAAGCGCGCACGTCAGGACACCACCCTCGGGCGCACGTTCAACGCTGCCGATGGCAGGGTGTATCGGCCGTCGCTGTTCGTCACCCTCACCCTGCCCTCCTACGGCCGGATCCGCTCCGGTCAGGGGGTGCCGGTCGATCCGAGCACCTACGACTACGCGGCGGCGGCTCGGGACGCGCTGCACTTCTCCAAGCTCGTCGACCGGTTCGTCCAAAACCTCCGGCGGGTGGCCGGCTACGACGTCCAATACTTCGCCACCGTCGAACCACAGAAGAGGTTCGCGCCGCATCTGCACATGGCGATCCGCGGGACGCTGCCCCGCGCGGAGATCAAGGCCATCGCTGCCGCGACCTACCACCAGGTGTGGTGGCCGTCTGTGGATGAGGTCCGCTTCGACGGTGAGCACCTGCCCATCTGGGCCGACCGGGCCGACCTCGCAGACGGGGCCGCCTACCCAGACGGGCAGAGCGGCGACTACCTCGACCCGGCCACCGGTGAACTGCTGGCCACCTGGGACGAGGCGCTCGACCAACTCGACGCCGACGAGACGGCCGAACCGCTGCACGTGCTGCGCTTCGGTGCTCAAGTCGATGTTCAGGGCATCGTCGCCGGGTCGCCGGATGCTCACAAGCGCGTCGGCTATCTGACCAAGTACCTGACCAAGTCCCTCGGCGACACCCTCGACGCCGATGACCGTGTTCGCCGTGACCATGCCGCCCGGATGGTGGAGGCGCTGCGCTATGAGCCGTGTTCGCCGACGTGTGCGAACTGGCTGCGCTACGGGGTGCAGCCCAAGGGCGCCAAAGCCGGGATGATGCCGGGCCGGTGCAAGGGCAAGGCGCACAAGCCTGAACACCTCGGCTACGCCGGACGCCGGGTCCTGGTCTCGCGCAAGTGGTCGAACAAGACCCTCCGGGAGCACAAGCAAGACCGCCGGGCCTGGGTCCTCGACATGCTCGGCCTACCTGACGAGACGGCCACTGACCCGCACCGCTACCTCTGGCGGCCGGTCTCGACCAAGGACCCAACGCGCACCCCGCTGGCCAAACGCCTGCTGCGCGGTGTCGCCAACCGTCACCGCACCCGAGCTCGACTGGCTGAACTCCAAGCCAGAGCGGACGGACAACCTGTTCCAGACCCTTCGGCAACGTCACTGGCCGCCTGACAGGAGAACCCATTGGACGAACTACTCAAGGCTCATGAGGCCGCCGCACTGCTCCACACCTCGGAGCGCTTCATCCGCCGACTGATCGCGGAACGCCGGATCGAGTTCGTGAAGATCGGCCGTCACGTCCGCATCCGGGAGTCCGCATTACTCGCTTTCGTCGCCGCAGGGACGGTCGAACCCCTGGCGGCTTCCGACATCACTGGGAGGGCGGCCTGATGGCCAACAGAGACGGTCACCGACGGTTCGGCAACATCCGCAAGCGCGAGTCCGGCCGCTACCAGATCCGCTATCCCGGTCCGGATGGGCTGATGCGCAGCGGTACCGAGACCTATGAACGCAAGTCGGACGCAGAGCGGGCGCTGTTGTTGATCGAAGCACAGATCATCCGGGGCGAGTGGACGGACCCGGAACGCGGCAAGGCCAAGTTCAAGGACTATGCCGAGACGTGGATCTCCCAGCGTCCCGGCCTCCGGCCGCGCACGGTCGATCTCTATCGCTGGCTCCTTAAGAAACACATCGCCCCGTATCTCGGCAACACCGCAGTCGGGAAGATTTCCACCGCGATGATTCGGCAGTGGCGGGCCGACCTGCTCGGCAATGGGGTCTCGGTCAGCGTGGCGGCCAAGGCGTATCGCCTGCTGCGGGCCGTGCTGATGACGGCGGTTGAAGAGGATCACATCATCTCGCGCAACCCGTGCCGGATCCGCGGGGCCGGCGACGAGCACGCCCAGGAGCGTCCGGTGCTCACCGTGGACCAGGTCTTCGAGCTGGCCGACCTCGTGGGCCGTCGTCCAGTCGGCAACGTCCGCAAGCTCAAGGACAACGCCTATCGGCTGCGCTTTCAGCGGTACGGCGAGATGCGCACCCATCCCGAGGTCTTCACTGGTCGTGCCGACGCCGAAAGGGCGCTGTGGAAGATGGGTACGGATGGGCGGGCCGACTGCACCCATGACCGGCGTTTCCGCGCCCTGGTGCTTCTGGCCACCTTCGCCAGCCTGCGATGGGGTGAGGTGAGTGCGCTGCGCCGTACGGACGTCGACCTTGACGCGGGAACAGTGCGTATCCGAGTGGCCTACGTTGAACGCTCGACTGGCGGTCTGGTCCTTGGTCCGCTCAAGTCCAAAGCCGGTCGGCGGGTGGTCGGCATTCCCAAAGACATCGTTTCGGCGCTGCGCGAGCACATCGCCACCTATGTTCAGAACGAGCCGGGCGCGTTGTTGTTCCCCGGTGCGAAGGGCGGGCCGCTGCGGCGGAGTGGCTTCAATACCCGCACACGGTGGGTGGATGTGGTCAAGGAGATGGGTCTTCCCGGTCTCCACTTCCATGATCTCCGGCACACGGGCAACATGCTCGCCGCAGAGTCCGGCGCGGGCCTCAAGGACCTGATGGCCCGGATGGGACATGACAACGTACGCGCGGCGATGATCTATCAGCATGCCGTACGGGGTGCGGACAAGACGATCACGGACGCGATCGACAGGCAGCTGATGAAGCGGAACGACGGCGACGCCGATGAGATGCCCACAGGGTGATCACGGAGCTAATGGCCCGCTAATGGCCCGAGAAGATCGAACAGTCTGGGAAACGATTAAGGCCCGGCTCCGGAAGTTATCCGTGACCTGGGCCTTTTCGTTTGGAGCGGGTGACGGGAATCGAACCCGCGCTGTCAGCTTGGGAAGCTGATGTTCTGCCATTGAACTACACCCGCAGCGAGCATGTCGCGAGACTACTGTAGCGGAAAGTGTGACCATCGTCGTCCACGGGGCTGAAGGTCGGTGGCCTGGTCGAGAAGGCGGCTTTGAAGGCGTGGCGTTGGTAGGTTGCTCCACGTGCTGCTTTCCGATCGTGACATCGTTGCTGAGATCGAATCCGGGAGGGTCGGAATCGACCCCTTTCAACCGGAGATGGTCCAACCGTCCAGCATCGATATCCGTCTGGACCGTTACTTCAGGGTCTTCGAGAACCATCGATACCCGCACATCGATCCGGCGATCGAGCAGCCTGATCTCACGCGGTTGGTCGAGCCGGAGAAGGACGAGCCGTTCATCCTGCATCCGGGGGAGTTCGTCCTGGCCAGCACCTACGAGGTCATCAGCCTCCCCGATGACATCGCCTCGCGGCTGGAGGGGAAGAGCTCGCTGGGCAGGCTCGGCCTGCTCACCCACTCCACGGCCGGCTTCATCGACCCGGGGTTCAGCGGGCATGTGACACTCGAGCTCTCCAACGCGGCGACGCTGCCGATCAAGCTCTGGCCCGGTATGAAGATCGGGCAGCTCTGCATGTTCAGGCTCAGCTCGCCCGCCGAGTATCCGTACGGTTCCGAGAAGTACGGCTCGCGCTACCAGGGGCAGCGGGGGCCGACGCCGAGCCGTTCCTACCTGAACTTCCACCGGACGCAGATCTGAAGCAGGCCGCTCCCTCCGAATGCCCCGGACCAACCGGGGTGGACGGAATCTTCGGGCTGCCCGGGATGGGCAGGATCGCCTCAAGGCGGGGGGATCGCTTCGGGGCGGGCGGGATTCCCAGGATGGGCGGGGTCGCCTTGGGGCGGGCGGGATTCCCAGGGTGGGGGGAGCGCCTCGGGGCGAGCAAGATCCTCAAGGTGAACGGGATTCCCGACGCGGACGGAATCACCTCGGGGGATCAATGGCCGGTAGGCGGGTTTGGAAGATCGTCGTGATGGAAATCACCGTGACCACCCGTGGATGTCAGGCCCGTCCTTGATCATGCCCCCGTGGATTTCAGGCGGAACGTACGGCTGAAGCGGGGTTTGCGAGCGACGCGAGGCCTTCGAGCTGGACGTCACCCCGGGGGAGAGTCCCATACGTGACCTGGCTTCGGCATAATGTGGCCGAAAACGAGCAAAACGGTCACCGGAAAGATGCCCTCAAGACTCCCTCAAGCCGAGTGTCGCTAGGTATACGCCAGGTAGCGACTAATGGAAGAGTAGGTGTCAAGCGGGTGAAGTTCGTATTTCCGCTGGTAACCCGTACCCTTCTCTGCGGACCATCCCCGCACATCTGGAGAACGACGTGCGCCTGCGTCTCACGCCTCGTGAGGACAGCTACTACGACTTGTTCGCCGACTCGGCGAACAACCTCGTCACAGCGTCCCGTCTGCTGGTCGAGATCATCAGCGACGGGTCGGACAGGGAAGCCCTGGCCGAGAAGATGCGCGCTTGTGAGCACACCGGTGATGAGCGCACTCACGCGATCATGAACCGGCTCAACGAGAGCTTCATCACGCCCTTCGACCGCGAGGACATCTACCGTCTCGCGTCGAACCTCGACGACGTGATGGACTACATGGAGGCCGCCGCCGACCTCATCGTCCTGTACCAGATCGATCACCTTCCCAAGGAGGTCATCCGCCAGGTCGAGGTGCTGGAACGTTCGGCCGAGCTGACCGCCGAGGCCATGCCCCGGCTGCGCTCGATGAAGAACCTCAACGAGTACTGGATCGAGATCAACCGGCTGGAGAACCAGGCCGACCAGGTCTACCGACGCCTTCTCGCGAAGCTTTTCAGCGGGGAGTACGACGCGTTGACCGTTCTCAAGATGAAGGAGGTCATCGATCAGCTCGAGATGGCCGCCGACGCCTTCGAGCATGTGGCCAACACGATCGAGTCGATCGCGGTCAAGGAAAGTTAAGTGGATCTCTCGCTCGCACTTGTCATCGGCGTAGTGGTCGTGGCGCTGGTCTTCGACTACACCAACGGTTTCCATGACGCCGCGAACGCGATCGCGACCTCCGTCTCGACGCGCGCGCTGACGCCGAGGGCCGCCCTCTTCATGGCCGCGGCGATGAACTTTCTGGGTGCCCACCTGGGCACGCAGGTGGCGGCGACCGTCGGCAAGGGCATCATCGACGCTCCCCAGGGAAGCCACGGTCTGGTGATCGTGGGGGCCAGCCTCATCGGCGCGATCGCCTGGAACCTCGTCACCTGGTACTTCGGTCTTCCCTCCTCAAGCAGTCACGCCCTGATCGGCGGCCTGGTCGGCGCGGCGCTGGCCTCGTCAAGCACCGTCCACTGGGACGGCGTGCTGGACAAGGTCGTCATTCCGATGATCCTGTCCCCTCTGATCGGCTTCACCCTGGCGGCGATCATCATGATCGGCATCCTGTGGGGCTTCCGTCGTTCCCAGCCGTCGAAGACCAACCGCGGCTTCCGTCACGCGCAGACGATCTCCGCCGCGGCCATGGCTCTCGGCCACGGCCTGCAGGACGCGCAGAAGACCATGGGCGTGATCTTCCTGGCGCTTGTCGTCGGGGGCTACCAGAACGACGGCGACCCGATCCCGCAGTGGGTCATCCTCTCGGCCGCGACGGCGATCTCGCTGGGCACCTACGCGGGTGGCTGGCGGATCATGCGGACCCTCGGCCGCCGGATCATCGCGCTCACGCCGCCGCAGGGGTTCGCCGCGGAGGCCGCCGCCGCGACCGTGCTCTACACCGCGGCCATCGGTTTCGGCGCTCCCATCTCCACCACGCACACGATCACCAGCGCGATCATGGGCGTGGGCGCCACCAAGCGCCTGTCCGCCGTGCGCTGGGGTGTCGCGGGCAACATCGTGACCGCCTGGGTCCTCACGATCCCGGCCGCCGCGCTGGTCGCCGCACTGTCCTACTACGCGCTCCACTGGATGATCGAGTAACCGCCGAGGGACTCGCGCGCTCCGCTGGATCACCGAGTTATCGTCGGGAACGCCGGTCGGCACCACGCCGACCGGCGTTCTCCCATTTACGGCAGGGCCCTTATCTGCGGTACATGACGTCGACGTCCCATTGGGTGAAGCCGAGTCCCTCGTAGAGGCGGATCGCCGCGGCATTGCTCTCGTCCACGTACAGCATCACCTGGGCCAGGCCCCGTGAACGCAGATGGGTCAGGCCGGCGAGGGTGAGGGATTTGCCCAGCCCGCCTCCCTGCTCCGCGGGATCCACCCCGACCACGTAGACCTCGCCGATCGGCTCGTGCCCGTCCCCGTGAACCTTGGTCCAGTGGAAACCGACCAACCGGCCCCCGGCCGCCGTGCCGCCGTCCGCACTCGCCCCGCTTCCTCGGGTGCCGTCGCCGTCCGCGCCCCCCTCAGGTCCTCGGGTGCCGTCGCCGTCGGATCCGGTCGGCCGATCCGCGAGGAAGAATCCCGCCGGGTCGAACCACGACTCCTGCTCGCGCCGCTTCAGGTCCTCCAGCGTCAACGCCCCCTGCTCCGGGTGGTGGGCGAAGGCCCTGGCGTTGAGCGCCACCCAGGCCTCCTCGTCGGAGGATCCAGGCTCGAACGTGCGCAGCCGTACGCCCTCGGGGAGCGTGAAGCCGGGAATCGGAGAGGACAGCGAGCGGCGCATCTGCCAGAGCGACCTGACCTTGGTGAACCCGTCCGACGCGGCGAGGGCCTCGGCCCCGGGGTGGCCGCCGTGCGCCCACAGGCGCAGGTGACCGCCCGTCCGATCCAGTACGGCCCGCAGCAGGTGGCGCCCGTGACCCTGCCTCCGGAAGGCGGGGTGGATCACCAACTCCCCGCTCGCGCCCTCGACCGGGTCGGTCGGGTCCACGTGCGCGTACCCCACGAGGTCGTCTCCGGAGTACAGGAGTACGGCCCCGATCCGGTCGTCGCCGCCGTAGCGCAGATGGAGCATCACGTGCTCGTTGAGCGGCCGGACTCCGTCGGCCTCTGCGGCCGCCTCCACTATCGTGAGGACGGCGGCCACTTCGTGTTCGCCCAGTCGTCCCCTGTGTTCCACACGCGCGTTCATGTCCTGGACTCTAAGCGGACCGCAGATTCAGCGAATCACCCGGGACTGGCAAAAGACGCCAGCTTTGGAGCGTGTGAATCGTTATCTCTAGGACATTCCATACACAGTTAGTCACCCTAGTGTCGTGGTTCATGATGTCTCGTTCCTTCCAGCGTTTGGCCATGGCCGGCGTGCTCGCCGGAGCCGGTTTGGTGCTCCTCGTAGGACCGGCCGAGGCGGGCAACAAGCCCGCCAAGCCCGCCAAGACGGTGCCGGTCCGCCTGCTCTCCCTCAACGACTTCCACGGCAACCTGGAGCCTCCGACGGGTTCGTCCGGCCGTATGGTCGACGAGACCGGCACCACCGTGGACGCGGGCGGCGCGGCTTACGCGGCCACGTACCTCAAGCAGATGTCAGACAAGAACACGCTGAAGGTCGCCCAGGGCGACCTGATCGGCGCCTCCCCCCTGATCTCCGCGGCCTTCCACGACGAGCCGTCGGTGGAGTTCCTCGGCAAGGTCGGCGTCACCGTCTCGTCCGTGGGCAACCACGAGTTCGACGAGGGCTACACCGAGCTCAAGCGCATCATGAACGGCGGCTGCCACCCGGTGGACGGCTGCTCGCCCGCCGGTAAGTGGAAGGGCGCGCAGTACAGCTACCTCGGCGCGAACGTGCTCCTGAAGCGGCCGAACAGCTCCGCCGAGAAGGCGGCGCTCGACGCGCTCGGCGGAGGCCACACCGGCCCGCTGCGCAAGCTGCTGGACGGCTACGGCATTCCGGCCCTGCCCCCGGTCGCCATCCGCTGGATGAACGGCGTGCCGATCGGCTTCATCGGCCTGGTCACCAAGACCACCCCGACCATCGTCACCTCCGAGGGCATCAAGGACCTGGAGTTCGTCGACGAGGTCAAGGCCGCGAACGTCGCCTCCAAGCTCCTGCAGATCGTCGGGGTCAAGGCCCAGGTCGTGCTGGTGCACGAAGGTGACCAGGTCACCGCGGGCCAGTCGCCCGACTCCTGCGCCGCCCAGCCGGGCGCGGGCAACCGGATCGCCACGCAGGTCGACGCCGAGGTCGACATGGTCCTCAGCGGCCACTCCCACCAGGCCTACCTGTGCAAGGTGTCCGACCCCAAGGGCGGCACGCGCCTGTACAGCCAGGGCGGCTCCTTCGGCCGCGTGATCACCAAGGTCGACTTCCAGGTGGACGTCAAGACCCGTGACGTCGTGCGCTCCTCGGTCGTGGCCGACAACCAGATCGTGACCCGGACCGTCACCCCGGACCCGGAGATCTCCGCGTTCGTCCAGACGTGGAAGGACCGCGTCGCGTCGGTGGCCAACAAGCCGCTCGGCAAGATCACCGCTGACATCACCAACAGCGGGGCCGCGTCCGGCGAATCCTCCCTGGGCAACCTCATCGCCGACGGCCAGCTCGCGGCCACCAGGACCGGCGGCAACGCCCAGATCGCCCTGATGAACCCGGGCGGCGTGCGTGCCAACCTCACCTACGCCGGCTCGGCCGTGGGCGAGGGCGACGGCGTGGTGACCTACGGCGAGGCCTTCACGGTGCAGCCGTTCAACAACCTCATGCAGGCCGTCACGCTCACCGGCGCGCAGCTCAAGACCGTTCTTGAGCAGCAGTTCACCGGCGGGCCCAACAACCAGGCCTTCACCAAGATCCTGCAGCCGTCGTCGAACTTCACCTACACCTACAGCACGAGCGCGCCGTGGGGTTCGAAGATCTCCAACATGAAGATCGACGGTGTCGCGGTGACGGACACCCAGAGCATCAGGGTCGCCGCCAACAACTTCCTCGTCGGCGGCGGTGACGCGTTCCTGGCCTTCCAGGGCGGCACCGACCTGTGGAGCGGCCCGCTCGACATCGACGCCTTCGCCGCCTACTTCGCGGCGAACCCGTCGATCGCGCCCCCGGTTCCCAACCACATCACGGTCGTCCCGTAACCATCACGGGCCTCACAGGCAACACGTAGCCGAACGCGGAAGGCTCACCGGATTCCCCCGGTGAGCCTTCCGTACGTTCTTTGCGCGAACTGTCTCCTGCGCGAATTTTCTGCACATAATTTTGCGCAAATTTGTACGGCTTTTTGGGGCCCTGCTAGCGCCGAACGGTCTCGCGCTCCTCGGCGGCCTCGTTGCCGCGCTCGGGGACGAACCGGTAGCCGACGTTGCGGACGGTGCCGATCAGCGCCTCGTACTCGGCGCCGAGCTTGGCACGGAGCCGCCGGACGTGGACGTCCACGGTCCGGGTCCCGCCGAAGTAGTCGTAGCCCCAGACCTCCTGGAGAAGCTGGGCCCGGGTGAAGACCCGGCCGGGGTGCTGGGCGAGATACTTCAGGAGCTCGAACTCCTTGAAGGTCAGGTCCAGCGCGCGACCACGGAGCCGGGCGGTGTAGGTGGCCTCGTCAATCGACAGGTCACCGTTGCGGATCTCGTCGGGAACCTCTTCCGCGGCGGACAGGCTGAGCCGGCCCACGGCCATCCGGAGCCGCGCCTCGACCTCCGCGGGCCCGGCGCTGTCGAGGATGACGTCGTCGGCACCCCATTCGGCGGTCAATCCGGCCAGGCCGCCCTCGGTGACGATCACCACCAGGGGACAGGCGACGCCCGTGGTACGGAGCAGCCGGCACAGACTCTTCGCCTGAGCGAGCTCGCGCCGCGCGTCCACCAGAATGGCGTCGGCGGGCGGGACGTCGATCAGCGCGGATGCCTCTGCGGGCGCGACCCGTACCGAGTGCAGTAGCAGCCCCAACGCCGGGAGGACCTCAGTCGAGGGCTCCAGGGCGTTGGTGAGCAGCAGGAGATTGCTCACGATGCCTCCTTCCCGCGTTATGTCGGCGGTAGCCGTACAAACACGTAAGGACCCGGGGGCTACGTCGCCCAGGTCCCGTAGTAGGTGAGGATAGCCCACGAGGATGAAGCATCCACGAAGCGTCCACCTGGTGAACATGTTTCCCCGGTGGATTCCCCGTAATGATGTGGTAACCGTATGTGTTTGGGAGAGGTTGATGTGCAGATGGCGACGGGTGTAATTCGTTACTGGGCGGCGGCGAAGGACGCGGCGGGCGTCGCGGAGGAGCCCTTCGAGGCGGCGACATTGGCCGAACTGATGGCCAAGGTCACGCTGGACCGCGATGAGCTCGCCCGGGTGGTGCGGCGGTCGTCGTTCCTGGTGAACGGTGATCCGGTGGGCACCCGGGCCCACGACACGATCGTCTTCGCGGAGGGCGCGACGGTCGAGGTGCTTCCCCCCTTCGCGGGGGGCTGATCGCCGGAGCGCTCCCGGCGGGGCGGGAGACCGCGAGGGCCGAGCGGGAGACCGCCGGGGGAAATCACGAGAACCACAAGAAGATCGATGGGCAAACCCCCATATATATGGGCAAGCGCTACCGGTGGTGCGGCGTTTCAGACAAGATTGCTGGGGGATGTGCTGCGGTGGCATCCAGGCTGAATCCGCAGAACGAACAGGGAGTCAGATGCGCAAGCTGGTCGGTTTCCTGATCGTGCTGCTTGTCTTCGGAGTGATCCTGGACCGGGTGGCGGTCGTCGGAGTGCAGCGGGAGATCGCCACGCGGGCGACGGCCAAATACGACCTCGACACCCCGCCCGAGGTGACCATCGCCGGAATCCCCTTCCTGACCCAGGCGATCGCCGGACGGTATGACGAGGTCAAGGTCGCCGCGGGCAAGCTGACCCTCGCCGGTGTCACCCTGTCCAGGGTGGACTTCACGCTGTACGGGGTCACCGCGCCGCTGGAGGACCTGGTGCTCCACGCCGATCAGGTGGACATGCGCGCCGAGCGCGTGGCGGGTGTCGTGGTGGTTCCGGTGACGACGCTGAACCAGAAGGCGCCACAGGGGATCAAGGTCGCGGTCGACGGCGACGGGCTCAACGTCAGCGGAGAGATCACCTTCCTGAACCAGAAGGTGCCGGCGAAGGCCACCATGAAGATCGAGCTGGTCGAGGGCGGGGTGCAGTTCGTCGCCCAGAAGGTGACGCTGGGCGAGGGTATCTCCGTGCCGCAGCCCGAGCGCTTCATCACCTACAAGATCCCGATCAAGGACCTGCCCTTCGACCTCAAGGTCACCGGGGTGAAGGTCGTTCCCGAAGGTCTCCAGATCGCGGGCGAGGCCGCCGACGTCCCTCTTCATGACTGAACCGGCCCGTGACTGAACCGAGGCGCTTCTCCGTACGTCGTGAGGGTGTGAGCCAGGCCGGAACCGCCGACGAGCAGCTCGTCAGAGCGCTCTTCGACGAACACGGCGGGCCACTCTACGGCTACGTCCTGCGGCTGACGGGGGACTCGGGGAGAGCGGAGGATGTCGTGCAGGAGACGCTGCTGCGGGCCTGGCGGCATCCGGACGCGATCGGCGGGGGTTCCATCCGCGCGTGGCTGTTCACAGTGGCCCGCAATCTTGTCGTCGACCAGCATCGGGCGCGCAGGTCGCGTCCCCCCGAGACGGGGGACGAGGCACTCGCCGTGGTGCCCGCGGACGACGAGCTGGACCGTGCCGTCGAGTCATGGGCGGTCGCCGAGGCACTGGCCGCCCTGCGGCCCGAGCACCGCGAGGTGCTCGCCGAGGTCTACTACCAGGGGAAGTCGGTCAAGGAGGCCGCCGAGGCACTCGGAATCCCCGCCGGAACGGTGAAATCGCGCACGTATTACGCGCTTCGGGCGCTCAAGCTGGCGCTGGAGGAGCGGGGGCTCGCGCCATGATGATGACCTGTGACGAAGTACGGATGTCGCTCGGGGCCTATGTGCTCGGCGCGCTGGAACCGGACGAGTGCGTGCTGGTCGAGGCGCATCTCGCCGAGTGCGCGGACTGCCAGGCGGAGTTCGACGAGCTGACCGGGGTGTCCGCGTTTCTCGGCAAGGTGTCCGAGAGTGACGTGGCGCAGGTGGGCAGACCGCCCCGGGCGGTGCTCGACCGGCTGCTCAGCGCCAAGGTCAAGCGGCGCCGGATGACCCGGCTGATGCTCTCGCTGGCGGCCTCGGTCCTGGTGGTCGGGCTCGGCGGCGGCATATGGGCCGCGAACCGGCCCGCCAACGAGACCGCGACGACGGCGTCCGCGTCCCGGTCGGCCCCCGCGGCGGGCGACAGCTCCTCCGCGGCGCAGGGCAAGTCCGTTCCCGCCCCGGCGTCCAGTGCCTCCGAGACGCCCACTCCCGAAGCGAAGATCATGCTGGACGCTCCCGGGGAGCCCGGCGAAGAGTCCAGCCGGCAGGGTTTCGCCGAGCGTAAGCCCGGCGAGCTGAAGCCGGGAGACCTGAGGGTCGAGGGTGCGAGCGTGGACGGCTCCGTCCGCGCCACGGTGACCGCCCTGGCGGGAACGGGGGGGACCAAGGTCAAGGTCGTGCTCTCCGGGGTGGCCGAGGGCACTCGCTGCCGGCTGGACGTGATCGGATTCGGCGGAAACAGGGAGAGGGCCGGAAACTGGATCGTCGACAGGGTCGCCTACGACGAGTCGGACGGCTTCGCCACCACCACGATGCGGCCGCAGGACATCTCGAGGTTCGAGATCGCCACCACCGCGGGCCGGGTGCTGCTCTCGGTCCCCGCCCGTTAGGGCCGCCGAGCCCGGAGTCGTCTCTGGCCGGACCCGTGCGGGGAATGGCCGGCGGCGGCCGCGTGTTGTCGTGCTCTGTGACCGGATTGATCGTGGTGGTCGTCACGCTCGCGGTGGCCACGCTCGTGGGCGTGGTGATGCGGCGGCGGAGCGGCGTGCCACGCGAGGTGAGGGGCGACGTGGAGCGGTTGACGTCCGGCGACATCCACGCCGAGCTCGGCGAGCGGGCCACGCTCGTGCAGTTCTCCAGCGCCTTCTGCCAGCCGTGCCGGGCGACCCGGCGGATCCTCGACGAGGTGACGGATCTGGTGCCCGGGGTGGCGCACGTGGAGATCGACGCGGAGTCCCGCCTGGACCTGGTCCGATCGCTGAACATCCTGCGAACCCCGACGGTCCTCATTCTCAACGCGTCGGGAGACGTGGTGAAACGTGCCTCCGGCCAGCCGCGGAAGGCCGACGTGATCGGCGCCCTGGGTCTGGCGATCGGCGAATGAGCCGGGAGACGAATCAGGGGATGAGCGGGCGGAGCGGGGCACCCTACCTTTGTGTGAACAATTCTGTCTCAGAAATTGGACAGAGATGTGACAGGCGGCGGAGCGCCGGGGTAGTGTCATGCGTATGAACTCCGGGACAGAGCTGCTGACGAAGCGGCGCGCGGTTGATTTCTGCCGCGTGACCACCGCGCTCTGTCGCGCTTCCTAAAGGGCGATCTCAAGCGGCCGTCGAGCCGCACCGATCTGCACAACCCTGCAGGAGCATCAAGCGATGCAAGCTGATCCCCGAGCACTCCGCTTCGCCGCGGTAGTCACGACCGTCGTCCTCGCGCTCGTCCTGGTGACAGGCAGCGCGTGGCTGCTCGCCGTACAGGCCGTGGTGTTCGCACTGGGTCTCATGGGTGCCTCGCCGTACGGGATGATCTTCAAAAGGGTAGTGAAAAGCCCGCCCAAGGAGTTGGAGGACGCCGCCCCGCCGCGCTTCGCGCAGGGGGTCGGCCTCATCTTCGCCCTGGTGGGCTTGGTCGGATACGTCGCACAGATCGCGCCGCTGGCCTATGTGGCCACCGCCGCGGCCCTCTTCGCCGCTTTTCTCAACGCCGCTTTCGGTTTCTGCCTCGGCTGCGAGATGTACTTGATCATTCGCCGCCTACTGCCCGCCGCACGATAATTCCGGAGGATCTACATGAGCCGCTCTGCCGTCCTGGTCGACGCTGACTGGGTTGAGGCCAACCTCGACACCCCTGGTGTCGTTCTCGTCGAAGTGGACGAGGATGCCAGTGCCTACGACAAGGGCCACATCCGTGGCGCCGTGAAGATCGACTGGAAGCAGGACCTCCAGGACCCGGTCCGCCGTGACTTCGTGGACCGCGAGGGTTTCCAGGCGCTGCTGTCCGCCCGGGGCATCGGCAACGACGACACCGTGGTTCTCTACGGTGGCAACAACAACTGGTTCGCCGCCTACGCGTACTGGTACTTCAAGCTCTACGGCCACGACAACGTCAAGCTCCTCGACGGTGGCCGCAAGAAGTGGGAGCTCGAGTCCCGCGAGCTGGTCAAGGAGATCGCCGACCGTCCCACGACGAGCTACCAGGCCAAGGACCAGGACCTGTCCATCCGCGCCTTCCGTGACGACGTCGTCGCCGCGATCGGCAAGCTCAACCTGGTCGACGTGCGCTCGCCCGACGAGTTCACCGGCAAGCTGCTGGCTCCCGCCCACCTTCCGCAGGAGGCGGCACAGCGCGGTGGTCACGTGCCCACGGCCCGCAACATTCCGTGGTCCAAGACCGCCAACGACGACGGCACCTTCAAGACCGACGAGGACCTGAAGGCCCTGTACGAGTCCGAGGGCATCGACTTCGCCAAGGACACCATCGCCTACTGCCGCATCGGCGAGCGCTCGGCGCACTCATGGTTCGTGCTGCACGAGATTCTCGACCAGGCAAGCGTCAAGAACTACGACGGTTCGTGGACCGAATACGGCTCGCTCGTCGGCGTGCCGATCGAATTGGGAGAGGCACGATAATGACTGACGGATGCGCTGCTCCGGAACAGACGGTCGCCATTCCGGCCGGGATCGATCTTTCGACCCAGGCCGTCATCCAGGGTGTGGTCTCGGGCACGGGTACGGCCTACGCCCGCCTGCTGGACCACGCCGGCGAGTTCACCGGTGAGGTCGTGGTGTCCGACGAGGGCATCTTCCGCTTCTTCGCCGCTCCCGGTGACTGGACCGTCCGCATCATCGCGGGCGGCGGCTTCACCAGGGACATCCCCGCCCAGGCCCGCCTGGGCGAGGTCACCCAGCTCGCCGTGGCTGTCTGACCCGAATTCGACCGGAAGGACCGGCATCCCGTTCGCGGGGTGCCGGTCCTTCCGCGTGTACGGCTCACGGGCGGGCCGGGTCATACGGGTCGTACGGTCCGCGAGCCGGTGGGCAGGGCAGTGCTCCCGGTCAGGAGACCCTGCTCTCGACGCGTCGGAGCGCGTCGGTGTAGTCGGCCTCGGAGGACATGGCCGCCGCCATCCGCAGGTGAGGCAGGGCCTCGGCGTGGCGGTTGGCCCGCTCCAGGGTCCTGCCGAGCAGGAACCTGGCGTAGTGGTCGCCGGGGGTGCGCTCCAGCAACGACTCCAGCGTCTCCCTCGCCCGGCCGAGCTGGGCCGAGCCGAAGTAGGCGCGGGCGGCCAGCAGGCGGACGGACGGGTCGTCGCCATGCTCCGCCAGCAGCGGTTCCATGATCCGCAGAGCGCCGAGGGGGTCTCGGAGGTCCAGCAGGGATTCGGCGTACCGCAGGCGCGTGACCTCGTCGGGGAGCTCGCGCGCCGGGACGGCGTTCCGTACCAGGTCGGCCAGGACCTCGGGCGACTGCGCACCGGCGATCGCCGACTCACCCACCACGAAGGTGGGGGAGGTGGTCACGCCGATGGCCTTGCCACGCAGGAGCTGGTCGCGGACCTCGTCCGTCCCCTCTCCGGCGTCGAGTGCCTCGGCCATGCCGTCCAGGCCCGCCTCGGCGGCGAGCGCCGCCAGGGTGTCCCGATCGCCGATGTCGGAGCCGTCGACGAAGTAGGCGTGCATGATCCGCTCGACGAGCGCGTCCTGCAGTGCGGGACCGCCCCGGTCGAGGGCGAGGGCGACCACTCGGTGAGCGTCGAACGTGCCGGCGGCGGCCGGCGCCATCGGGTCGATGAGGTAGGGGCGCCAGACGATCTCCACGTCCTCGTCGAACTCGGCCTGCTCCAGGCGCCGCTTGCCGATGTGGGCCCACGAGCAGACCAGGTCGGCCCAGACTTCGATGCGCTTCATGGCCGCTGTAACAAAGGACACCCGTCGTTTGTTACCCGTCCCGCGGTGGCCGAGGTGCCCGTCCCGCGGTGGCCGAGGTGCCCGTCCCGCGGTGGCCGAGGTGCCCGTCCCGCGGTGGCCGAGGTGCTCTTCCCCCACGGCAAAACGATCAGCTGTCCACCCGTCCCGCGGTGATCGATGTGCTCGTCCCTCGCGGCGAAACGATCAATATCGTGTTCCCGCGATGAAACGATCCATATCGTCACCGTGTTCCGGGTAATCGGGCGAGTGTTTGGCCGTGATCGGGCATGGTGGAGCGCTAGCATGCCTCGGGTGTCCGGAACGACTGTTATGCCCCCGCCGTCGCCACCCGCCACTGTCCGGACGCTCTCCGCGTACGGACTTCCGGCGCACGCGCTCAGAATCCTCGGCTCCTGCGGCCTGTCACTGGTGCTCTGGTTCTCCGCGGGCAGGGTGGTCCGCGGAGCCCTGATGCTGGCGGGCAGCGAGGTCTCCCGCGGCGACTACGGCCAGGTGCGGTTCGTCATCACGATGTTCGTCCTCACGCTGATCGTGTTGAACCAGCTCATCGTCATAGTCGGCATGCTCCACTCGGTGCGCGGCGCGCTCAGGGAGATCCGGGCGCGGCGGGAGGGCGGCGAGGCCGACGAGAGCATGTTCGGCGCGCTCAACCGCGCCACGCTCGCCTTCGCCGCCATCTACCTCGCCTGGGGCTTCCAGAACCAGGACGCCAGGGACTTCATCGGACTGGACTTCAACAGGCGGGTCGGCGAGGACGTGGCGGCCGGAGACGGGCTCGTCGGGCTGGACCCGCGGATCTCCCTCGCGGTCGCCGTGGTGGCCTATCTGCTCAAGACGCTGTTCGGCTGGTGGCACGCGAACGGCAAGTTCAAGGGCAGCGGCGTGCTCACCACCTTCTTCGAGCTGGCCTTCGCCTTCTACAGCCTCAACGCGCTGTTCGTCTTCACCAGCGCGCGGGCGGACTGGCTGGGGCACCGGGCCGCCGTGGCGACGGTCGCCGACTGGGCCGAGCAGGCACGAGAGGCCGTCCCGTGGTGGAAGGACTTCTGGGAGGCCGTCGGGGGGATCTGGCCGTACTTCGTGGACAGCATGGTCGTCCCGCTCACCTGGCTCACGGTCGCCTCGCTCGTCTACGGCGCGTTCGCCGAGGACACCCGCGCGATCGTCCGGGGCACCCGGCTGGACGCCGTCGCCGATCAGCTGGGGCGGACGCACTCTCTCACCCGGAACACCATGACCCGGGCGACGGCCGGATTCCAGGAGCGCTGGGTCCCCCCGGCGAACGCCTTCCGGCTCGCCACCCGCGGCGGCGCTCCCCTGTTCGGCCTGTTCTGTCTCTGCTACGTCGCGATTGGCGTGGTGACCGACTATGCCGACCGGGGCGTGCGCATGCTGATCGGCAACGAGCACCCGTTCAGCTGGGTGGTGATCAGCGGTCCGGTGGAGTTCGTCGGAGACATGCTGGTCACGGTGCTGATGGTCTGCCTGCTGGCGGCCACCTTCGACATCGCGGCCACCCGTAGCCGCGCGGCGGGGGAGACGCTCACCGCCTGAGGCGCGGCTCTCGGCCGTGCGGAGGAACACTCACCGCCTTGCAACACGTCTCCCGGTCGAGCGACGAGGAGCCGCTCACCGCTTTGAGGCGCGGCGCCCGGTCGCGCGGAGGAGGGCCGCTCACCGCTTGAAGCGCAGCACCTGGTCGGTGGGGACCGGATCCTCCTCCGAGGGCTTGAAGATGTCCTCGACGGGCTGGTCCGGAATCACGTCGACCAGGTTGGGGCGGACGTAGACCTCGACCTTCGAGGCCAGGGCCTTGGGCACCACGCCGATCAGCTCGTAGTGGTAGCCGGTACCGATCCTCTGCTCCGCGGGCTCCTCCGGAAGGTCGTCCCGGGTGATCGCGGTCTGCCAGCTGCGGCCTTCGGCGTCCCTGAAGTCGACCTCGGGGGTGCCGCGTTTGACCGCGCCCTCGGCGTCCAGGTAGGTCCGGGTCAGCTTGATCTTCAGCCACTGGCGGTCGGCCGGAAGGGGGCGCAGACCGGGCGTGCCGTCCGCCGGCTCGATCGCGGCCTTCCAGGACACCTGCATCAGCGTCGCGCTGCCGCCGGGGGCCACCGTGTAGATCCTGTCATCGGGGTTTCTCACCTTGTAGACGTCGTAGTTGTTCCAGGCGGGGAACGCCCCCGCCAGCACCACGGTCACGGCCGCGACGCCGACCCGGAGCGCCGTACGGCCACGCCGGCGCGGGACCGCCGTCGCGGCCGGAGCGGGCTCCTCCACGGGAGCGGCGAGAGGGGGCGCGGGGAAGACGCGAGGGGGCTCGGGGACGGTAAAAGCCGGTGCGGGAACGGCGGGGGCCGGTGCGGGGTCGGCGGGGGCCGGTTCGGGCACGGCGGGAGGGGCCTCGGGGTCGGCGCGCCTGGGCAGCGGGGCCCCCGTGACGGCGGGGAACGGCTGGGTCGAGATCCCCGCCTCCTCCTCCGGGCGCGAAGCACGTGGCGGCCAGACCTGCTCGTCGCCGAACACCCGCTGGGAACGGGGTTCCCAGCGCCTGTCGGGCGGAGTCAGGCCAGCAGGGCCCGCCGGGCCGGCGGCCGCTCCCGAGGGGGCCGGAGCGCCGGGAACGGCCGGGCGGCGCGGGCGGCGAGGTGCGGGCGGCGGCGGCGGGGGGAACATGGTCGGGGGCAGGCCGTCCGGCGACGGGGGAAACATGGACGAGGGCCCGTCGGGCTCCTGGGGAGAGGTCCGGGTGAACCTCCGCGGACGACGCAGGGGCGCGGGGGGCCGCTTCTCCTGCGGGGTGAACCAGTCGCGCTGCTGCTCGTCCTCCGGCGTTCCGGGAAGTGGAGTGTCCATCAGAGCTTGACCGCCGGCGTGTAGACGTCCTTGGCGGTGGAGACGAGGCGTTTCGCGCCCGCCTCGTCCAGGCCCAGGTCGATCTCGATCTCGGGCCCGTTGGGCTCGACGAGGAACGAGGACGAGGGGGCGAGCACGACCCGGGAGCCCGGCAGCTCGCCGGGCGGGAGATCGAAGACGGTCACGCCCTCACCCCACCAGCCGGGCTGGATGTAAAGCTCGGTGATGGTCAGCGAGGCGTCTATCTTGTCCGTCGCCTCGTAGCGGTGCCCGCTGTCCGTCAGAAGCACGGGGGTGCCCAGCTGCAGGGGCTTGCGGGCCGACGTGGCGCCCACCTCAACGATGATGAAGATCCCTTTTGTGGTCGCCCTTGTCTTCTCACCCGAGAAGCCCTTGGATTCGAGGGCCTTGGCGGCGCGCACCGTCTTGACCCGCGCGGAGAACCGGGAGGCGACGACCTCGTCGCCGACGCCTCCGGTCCAGGTGAGAGGGGTGTCGTGATCCGCGGCGGCGGATCCGAACGCCTGCAGGCCCACGGCCGCCGCGGCCAGGGCGACTCCGGCGAGGACGGCCCCCGCCCTGCGCCACCGGCTGGGCGGCGCGGGAGCGCGCTGAGAGGTGGCCGACTCGGACCGGGATCGAGTGACCGTGCTCATCCGGACGTTCCTTTCGGCTGGACGGGAAGGGTCACCTGGGCCGCGACGGTGAGCGGCGGCCTGGCGGAGCCGGCCCCGTCCTCCGTCGCCAGATGCCAGCCCGGAACCAGGATGATCCCCTCCGCCGCGAACTCGAACGTGCCGATGTCCATTCTCACCCGTTCGGGCGCCCGTTGCCCGTCCGGTAGCTCGTATTTGATCACGACTCTGGTCGCCATGCCGGGCTGTAGCTGATTACTCTCGACACCTTCGGCCGAAGCGGACGCCGCCGGACCGTACTCGCTCTTGATCTCGGGGGTCATCTTGAGCAGGGATCCGGCGAAGAACGAGCTGTCGCCGCCCGTCGTGTTGGGCAGCCCCACCCGGGTGGTCGCGTCACCCTTGTTGGTGACCTCCATCTCGATCTCCACGAACCGCTTGCCCGGAGTGCCGAACGAGCCGGGCTCGACGGTGGAGCGGGATTCGACGAACTTGGTGAGGAACTGCTCCTGATCCAGGGTCGCGCCCGGACCGAGTTGTTTGGGAGGCTTGTCCGGAGCGTCGCCGAGTCCGCCGAAGGCCGCGACGATGCCCAGACCGGTGGCCACGACCAGAGCTGCGATCGGCACTGCGACCGCGCGCCGTCGTCGGGTACCTCTGGGACCGTCACCGGGGGCAGACGTCATGACAAAGGATGGTAATCGCTGACGTCCGCCCCATCCGCCTCAGTTGTCCCTTAAATGACAGCAAACGCAGGGAAATATGGAGCGGATTGGCGGGAACGCTGCCCGAATAGGAGGTCCAACTCTTACGCTGTCATCGAGGCTTCCGATGAGCCCGATGGCGGAGGTTCCGTGGCGGACGTGCATCCCGAGCATGCGCAGCTCCAGGCGGACCGGATCTACCTGGGCTGGCAGTATGCCTTGTTGCACCCTGATCCGGGTCCGGCTCCGAAGCGACCCTCCCCGATCGAGAACGTCGCCGAGCCCCTCGACACCGAGTGGGTGCGCAGGGAGCGGCTCAACGAGGACCTGCTGAACCGGCCGGTGAAGATCGTCCGCGTGTTCATGACCGCGCTCGCGGCACTGATCCTCGGCCTCGGGCTCACCCAGATGCTGAGCTGGTCGTTCGCCGCCGTCGGGCTGATCGCCACCGGTGGGATAGCGGTGTTCTGCAGCTACGCGGTCCACCAGGGCGACAGGGCGGTCCGCCACCGGATCCGGGAGCACGAGGCGATCGGCGACCGGCAGCGGGAGGAGCGCGACAGGGAGCTCTTCCGCGCCCAGGAGGAGCACGCCGCCAGATACCGGGAGTGGGCCGAGAAGAAGGAGCGGCACGATCGCCAGCTGACCTGGTACGCCGTGGCCGTGCCCGACGAGATCGACCGGATCGACGTGGCCGGGGGCACCCTGCCCGGCTGGTCGGCGCTGATCACCCTGCTCGGTGCGACCCGCCTCTACAGCGGCGGCCACCTGACCGTGCTCGACCTGTCGGAGGGCGCGATCGCCAAGGACCTGATCGAGCTGGCGCGCAGGGGCGGCGACGAGCCCCTGGTCTGGGTGCTGCCGGTGGACCTTCCCCGGCTCGACCTGGGCGCCACGCTGGCCCCCGAGGCGTTCGCCGACGTCCTCGCCCACGTCGTGAGCGTCAGCGAGGAGCACCGCACGACCAGGGACCTGTCGTTCGACAACGCGATCCTGGAGCGGGTCCTGGAGGTCCTCGGCGAGAACGCCACGATCAACCAGGTCACCGCCGCCCTGCGAGCCCTGGCCCAGGTCGGGGACCCGCGCGACGACCTCAGGTTCGGCCTGATCACCGCCACCCAGCTGGAGCGGATCGGCACGCTCTTCGGCCGAGGGGTCAGCGACCGCGTGGTGATCGAGCGGGCGTGGGCGCTGGAGTCGCAGCTGCGCAAGCTGGAGACCCTCGGCTCCGAGGCGGTACGGCTGCCGCCCGCGCGCCTGCGGGTCGTGTCGATGGACCGGCAGGCCGGAGTGTTCGGCAACCGCGTCCTCGGCACCTACGTGACCACCGCGCTCACGCACATCCTGCGCCAGTCGCCCGCCTCCGAGCGGCCCTGGTATCACACGATCATCGTCGCGGGCGCGGACAAGCTCCGCGGCGACGTGCTCGACCGGCTGATGGACGCCTGCGAGACCTCCAGGACCGGGCTGGTGCTGACCTACAGGTCGCTCACCCCGACCGTGCGGGAGCGGCTCGGCCGCGGGCACGCGGCGGTGACGTTCATGAGGCTTGGCAACGCCGAGGACGCCCGGGTGGCGAGCGAGCACGTCGGCACCGAACACCGGCTGGAGCTCGCCCAGCTCACCGAGACGATCAGCGCCGCCGGGGCCGGGCTGGACGGCGGTTACGTCTCCACCGTCGGCCAGACCGAGGAGGGCGAGGACGAGCGTGAGGCGGGCCGTAAGGACCTGAAGGAGGACATCACCGAGTCCACCGAGTGGGGCCGGCGCGCGACCAAGGCGATGGGAGGGGAGACCGAGCGGGTCCTGCACCGCTCCAGGGAGTTTCTCGTCGAGCCTCACCAACTGCAGCAGCTCCCCACCACCTCGGTGATCGTCACCGACGCCACCGCCCAGGGACGCCGGGTTCGCCTCGCCGACGCCAACCCGGCGATACTGACCTTCCCCAAGACGACGCTGGGCGAGTTCGACGAGATCAAGGAAGCCGCGCTGGAACGGGTGGAGGAGGAAGAGACGGAGACCCGCGAGCCGAACCCCTTCGAGGACGCCCCGCCCAACCTCGGACCGCCTCCGGCACGTCTGGACTGGCGCAAGCGTCAATGAAGCGTTCGTTTGCGGTAATGGCATGGTCAATGCGGAGGTGCGATCCCCGAGTGAGGTTCGACCTTGGGTGTGGGGGTGACCCGCCCCCGGTTCCCCGTCGGCCGGTACGGCGGAGCGATCCGTGAAGCGTCAACCCCCCGGCCTGGAGCCGGGTCCCCCGGGTGGAGACCAAATGCAGCCAAGCGTGTCCCGTCCGCCCCACACCCTGACCGGTCCCTGGTACAGAATCCAGGCGATCACGGCTCCCTCGCGCAGTTCCTCCGCCGAGTGGGACTTCGTCACGGTCCTGCCCGCGGTGCTCTCCGCGGCACAGCGCAACCGGCCCTTCGTGGTCGGCTGGCTCTCCCGGGGCTCCGGCGCGCCGCTGGAGCTCATCACCAACGCCGGGCCGCTGACCCCGCCGCGACCGCCCCGCCGGGCCGCCACCGAGGCCGAGCCGCTCCCCAGCGGACCCGAGCCGCTGCTCTTCCCCAGCGGCGCCCGGGGCGTGCGGATCGGCGAGGAGTGGCTCCGCGACCTGTCGGACCTGGCCTGGACCATCTGCCCGGGACGTCAGGCCCCGCCGCTCGGCGGCCGCCGCGAGCCGGACGCCGACGAGACCAAGCGGCCCACGCTTTTCGAGTCCACGCTGGTCACGCTGATGTCCCGGCCGTTCGCCTGGCTGGTGGTGGCCGAGCAGACCGATCTGCTGGACGCCGAGGTCTCGCACCTGCGGACCCAGCTCAACGTGCTGCGGCAGTACGGCGACGCCTCCGAGCGCTCGCGTTACGACGCCGAGCGGGCCGAGCGGCGCATGCAGGAGCTGGACGCCTTCCGCGAGGCCGGGCTCTGGAACGTCCGGGTGATGGCCGGGGCCGCGAGCCCCGAGGAGCTCCGTCAGATCGCCCCCGTGCTGGTCGGCTCGGCGGAGATGAGCCACCACCCCTACCGCCTGCGCAGCGCGCTGTCAGGGCCGGTGTACGGCTTCGCCGAGGCCCTGTCCACGACGCTCCAGGATCCGGCCGACGGCACCGCCGCCCCGTTCGCGGCCACCGCAGGGGCGCTCGCCGCGCTCGCCGGGCTGCCCCGCAGGGAGGTGCCGGGGGTCCGGGTGCTGGACGCGGGCTTCTTCGACGTGACGAGTGAGGCCGATGCCGTCCCCGGCTCGCCGGCCGTCGATCTCGGGTCGATCCTGGACGGACAGGACAGGGCGGTCGGCTCGTTCAAGATTCCCCTCGCCACCCTGAACCGGCACGCGTTCATCACCGGCGCCACCGGCTCGGGAAAGTCCCAGACCGTCAGGCACCTGCTGGAGCAGCTCACCGGGGCGGGCATCCCGTGGCTGGCCATCGAACCGGCCAAGTCCGAGTACGCCGCGATGGGCGGCCGGATCGAGCACCTCGCCCCGGTGACCGTGATCAATCCTTCGGCCCCCGACAGCGTGCCGTTCAGCGTCAACCCGCTCGCTCCCGAGCCCGGCTATCCGGTCCAGGCCCACATCGACATGGTCCGGGCGCTGTTCATGGCGGCCTTCGACGCCGAGGAGCCGTTCCCGCAGATCATGTCGCTCGCCCTGCAACGGGTGTACGAGGCCAACGGCTGGGACGTGGTCACCGGCTGGGCTGCCCCCGGGGCGGCCGTGCGGCCCGCCGTACCGACGCTTGAGCAGTTGCAGCAGCACGCGATGGACGTGATCAAGGAGATCGGCTACGGCAGGGAGGTCCAGGCCGACGTCGAGGGCTTCATCTCGCTGCGGCTGCGATCGCTGCGGGTCGGCTCCGCGGGCCGGTTCTTCGAGGGCGGCCATCCCGCCGACATCGGCGACCTGCTCCAGCGCAACGTGGTGTTCGCGATCGAGGACGTGGCCAACGACGAGGACAAGGCGTTCCTGATGGGCACGCTGATCATCCGGATCGTGGAGCACCTGCGGATGCGGGCCAGGAAGGAGCGGAGCACCGGGCTCCGGCACGTCATCGTGATCGAGGAGGCGCACCGGCTGCTCCGCGACCGCGGCGCCGGACGGGCCAGCACCCACGCCGTCGAGCTTCTCGCGGGCATGCTGGCGGAGATCCGCGCGTACGGCGAGGGCATCGTGGTGGCCGAGCAGATTCCCACGAAGCTGGTCTCCGACGTCGTGAAGAACACCGCGCTGAAGGTCGTGCACCGGCTCCCGGCCGAGGACGACCGCCAGCTGGTCGGGGCCGCCATGAACCTGAGCGAGGAGCAGTCCCGGCAGGTCGTCTCGCTGCCGCCGGGCGTCGCGGCGGTCTTCGCCGACGGGATGGACCGGCCGCTGCGCGTCCAGGTGCCGCTGGGCGAGGACCGCGAGCGACTGATCCCCGGCCACATGCCGCCAATCTGCGGACGCCGTTCGGCGGCGTGCGGGCAGGAGTGCAGGACCGGCCGGGCGTGCACGCTGGTCGAGCTCCGCGAGGCCGACCTGCTCGCCGTCTCGCCCGAGTGGGCCTGGCTGCGGATCTGGGCCGACACCCTGGTGCTGGCGTACTGCACCAACCGGCCGGTGCCGGGGGTGCCGAGGGCGCTGGCCGATCTGTGGGCCGAGCTCCCGCTGCGCAGGCGCGAATGCCTGCTGGCCACGGCGGCCGAACGGAGCGTGGGCCGCCGGGCGTGGTCGCTGCGGACCGTCAGCGACCCGGCGAAACTGACGGAGCAGGTCGCCAAGGTCGCGACCCGGCTGCTGGGTCCCGACAGGGACGCCGGCGAGCGGCCCGGGCCCACCTGGGTCATCCCGCAGATCCGCTGGCTGCACGAGGTGGACCGGCTCTTCCCCTACGCCCAGCCCGCGCCCAACCCGCGCAGTCCCGCGCCGGTCATGGAGTACGCGCTGTTCAACCGCCCGGCAGGCGGTTCCGAGCTGCTCGGCCACCGGGCCAAGGCGCTCCGTCACCATCCGCTGTCCATGGAGGTGGACCGCAACCGGGCGCTGGCCTGGCGGGTGATCCTCGGCGACGACGAGCACGAGGGCGTGCAGCGCGACATCCTCACGGTGACGATCGGCATCGATCCGGACGAGCGGCTCCGGCACGTGGCCCAGACGATGGGGGCGGGGTGGATGGAGAGCGTGCTGTCCTGGCCGCACCGGTTCGTGCTGCCGTTCGACGCCGGGGCCGCGGAGCCCGCGGAGCTCGCCTTCGCCGAGCAGTGAGTCCACGGTGGACTGCTGTGGGGCTGCGGGGAGATGGCCGTGGGTCCGCGGATTCGCGCCGCTGCCCCATGGCGGATCGCCGTCCCGCCGCACGCTCGTGCCGCTGCTCCACGGTGGATCGCCGTCCGTCCGCACATTCGTGCCGTGGCCCCGCGGTGGTCGGTAACCATGCCCATCCGCGGCTAGGATCCCTGACATGACCCAGCTTCCGCTGCGGGCGCAGCTCGCAAGTGCTCTCGGCCGGACGGCCGCGACCCTGTCCCGAGCGACCGGGCGCGGCGACGGATCAGTGATCGGTGGCCGGGTCAGCCTGGTCCTGGAGCCCGATCTGCTGCGCCAGCTCGCGCATGACCGCAAACTGGCGCTGGTGAGCGCCACGAACGGCAAGACCACCACGACCCGCCTGATCACCTCCGCGCTGCAGGAACTCGGCGAGGTCGCCACCAACGCCTTCGGCGCCAACATGCCCGCCGGGCACGTCTCGGCGCTGTCGTCGGCCAAGGACGCGCCCTACGGCGTCCTGGAGGTCGACGAGAAATACCTGCCCGAGGTGATCGACGCCACGGGCGCGGGAGTCATCTGCCTGATGAACCTCAGCCGCGACCAGATGGACCGGGCCGGTGAGATCTGGCTGCTGGCCCAGAAGTGGCGGCGGGCGCTGGCGGGCAAGAACACCCACGTGATCGCCAACGCCGACGACCCGCTGGTGACCTGGGGTGCCTCCACGGCCGCCTCGGTGACCTGGGTGTCGGCCGGGCAGCCGTGGAAGGAAGACTCCTGGTGCTGCCCCCAGTGCGGCGGCCCGCTGGACCGCAAGGGGATGGAATACGTCCCGCCCGGCAGCGCCGGGACGGGAGCGAACCCCGGCACGACGGAGAACGACTGGGCCTGCCGGGAGTGCACCTTCCGTCGGCCCACGCCGTCCTGGGTCCTCGACGACGACGCGGTGATCGACCCGCGCGGCCGGCGCTGGGTGCTGGACCTCAAGCTCCCCGGCCGGGCCAACCGGGCCAACGCCGCGATCGCGCTGGCCACGGCCGAGGTGTTCGGCCTCCCGGTCGATCGGGCACTGCCCCGGCTGCGCGAGGTGACCTCCGTCGCCGGTCGCTACACCACGGTGGAGCGTGACGGTCGGCATGCCCGCCTGCTGCTGGCCAAGAACCCGGCCGGCTGGCTGGAGGCCTTCGACGTGCTCGACCCCTCGCTTCCGGTGATCCTCTCGGTGAACGCCCAGGGTCCCGACGGTCGCGACACCTCCTGGCTGTGGGACGTCGACTACCGCGTACTGCGCGGCAGGCCGGTCTTCGTGGCCGGGGAGCGGCGGCTGGACCTCGCGCTCCGGCTCGACGTGGCGGGCGTGCCGTTCCAGCTGGCGGGCTCCTTCGGACAGGCGCTCGCCGCACAGCCGCCGGGCAAGGTCGACGTGATCGCCAACTACACCGCCTTCCAGAACATTCGATCGGAGTTCGGTCGTGCAGTCTGACAGCGCCCTACGTATTGTCTGGATTTATCCGGATTTGCTGAGCACCTATGGAGACCAGGGCAACGTCCTGATCCTGGAACAACGGGCCCAGCGTCGTGGCATCCCGGTCGAGACCTTCCACGTGCGTTCGGCCGACCCGGTGCCCGAGGGCGGTGACATCTACCTGATCGGCGGCGGGGAGGACCGGCCGCAGATCCTGGCCGCCGAGCGCCTCCGCCGGGACGGCGGCCTGCACCGGGCCATCGCCCGAGGCGCTTCCCTGCTGGCCGTCTGCGCGGGTTACCAGATCATGGGTACGACGTTCGGCGGCGAGGAAGGCCAGCCGGTGGACGGCATCGGGCTGATCGACATCGCCAGTGGCCGCGGCGAGGGCCGTGCCGTCGGCGAGCTGGCCGGCGAGACGGACTCCGCGCTCGGCCTCCCGACGCTGACCGGCTTCGAGAACCACATGGGCGTCACCCGGCTCGGACCGGGTGTCCGGCCGCTGGCCCGTACGACGATCGGCACCGGTAACGGTGACGGCACCGAGGGCTGCTACACGGGCAGGATCGTCGGCACCTATCTGCACGGTCCCGCGCTCGCCCGCAACCCCGGTCTGGCGGACCTGCTGCTGACCTGGGCGGTGGGCGCCCAGCTCCCGCCGATCGACGACTCCTGGTTCGAGCGGCTCCGCGAGGAGCGGCTGACCGCGGTGCTGCCCCGCTGACGGACTCTCACCGGGCGGCCCGACGAACCCGCGCCGGGCGGCGGTGAGGCCGTCGTCCCGAGGGCGTGCCTGTGGTTCGGCTCATGACCGGGCCGTGGCCAGCTCGGGCCCGGCCGGTCGGGACCGGGCCGATGCCGATCGGGAAGGCCGGATCCTCCATCTGGGGACGTGGTCTTCCCGGTCGGCGGGTCGTTCCGGTCAGTAGACGAGTGCCTGAACGCCTTCGCCGAGGATCTCCTCGACGAAGGTGGGGGCGCCCGCGATGCGTATGCCCTCGATCACATCGTCCACCGTGATGTCCCGCCGGGCCGCGCACTGCGTGCACAGCGTCACCTTGCCGGTCGCCAGCACCGCGTCGAGCAGGTCGTCGAGCTGGGCCGCGTGCGGCAGCGTGAACTCCTTGGCCCGTCCGGGCAGGGCGAACCACGCGGACTCGCCTGTCAGCCAGAGCGAGACGGGAACCCCGCTTACCAACGCCGCCGCGGCCACCGTGAACGCCTGGTTGCAGCGTTCGGGTGACTCCATGCCGGCGGTCACTTTGATCACCAGTGATCGTGCCATGTCCTGAAGCCTATGCGTGTCCGTGTCACCGGCGCGAACCGCATCAGGACACCTTTAGGCTCGTTTTCATGGACGTTCCCGAACTGCATCCCGACCTTGAGCCGATCGCCTTCCTCGTGGGCAGATGGGAGGGGGCCGGAGTCGGGGGATATCCGACCATCGAGAGCTTCAACTTCGGCCAGGAGATTGTCTTCGGCCACAACGGCAAGCCGTTCCTGAGCTACACCAGCCGCACCTGGCTGCTCGACGAGGCGGGTGCCAAGGTGCGCCCGCTGGGCACCGAGACTGGTTTCTGGCGTCAGCTGCCCAATCGTCAGCTGGAGGTGTGCCTGTCGCATCCGACGGGCATCGTGGAGATCTACGTCGGCGAGGTGGTCTTCAACAAGATCGAGCTTCACACCGACGTGGTGGCCCGCACGGCCACCGCCAAGGAGTACACCGCGGGTCACCGCCTCTACGGCCTGGTCAACGGCAACCTGATGTGGGCCTACGACATGGCGGCCATGGGTCAGCCGATCCAGTCGCACATCTCGGCCGAGCTCAAGAAGGTGGGCGACTTCGTGCCGGACGAGGTCTGACGGACGTTCGGGAGGGTTCGCCGGGTCGACGGGGGGCCATCCTGCTCGGACGCCCGGCTGTGACCGGGCGAAGGCAGATGGGCGCCCCGCCGGTGAGCCGTTCGGTGGTCCGGCTGGATACGCTCTGCGGGATGAGCACTCCTTTCACCCCTGACGTGGTCGAGGCCATCAAGCGCCACATGAACGACGACCACGGTGACGACGCGCTGCTGATCTGCAAGAGCCTCGGCGGGCAGCCCGAGGCCACCGGCGCGAAGACGACGGGAGTGGACTCCGAGGCGATCGAGTTCGTGGCCGTGGTCGGCGGCGAGGACGTCACGGTCCGGGTCCCGTGGAGCACCACGCTGACCGAGCGCGCCCAGGTCCGCGGGGAGGTCGTCCGCCTCTACCGGGAGGCCTGCGCCGCTCTCGGCCTTCCGGCCCGCGGCGAGCACTGAACGATCCTGGAAAGGGAAGAACCCCGGGCCTGCTCCTCCTGCTTGGCAGGAGGGCCGGATGGACCAAAGGCGGGATGGCCCGCCTTCCGGCAGCCCGGGGTTCCGGTGTTGTCCTGGATTCGCCGAACGTCGCCAGACGTCCGGACAGAAGTCCGGAGCTGGGGCGCCCTAGCGGACAGCCACCTCGCTAGCCCAACTATGATTAACCATTGTTCGGACCACCTCCTTTCGGCGTGTCTGTACCGTATGAAATTCATCGGGCCAGGGCAAATGAATATTCGCGGCCCGGCTTCCATCTCCGCTCCGCCCTAGCTCAGGGCGGTAAAAGAGCTTGCGGGGAGCAGCGCGGGAGCGTGTTGGAGCCGCCCCGCGGACGGCCGCCGGTCCCCTCGCCGCCGACGCGGACCCCCGAGCTGGAGGCGGTGCTCGCTCCGCCTCCGCGGCGTCATCGGGGAGCCCCTGCCGCGGCGCCGGGGAGCCCGCTCCAGGAGTCCCGCCCTGGCCGGAGAGCCCCGCTCCAGGAGTCCCGCCCTAAAGGGCCGCGGCTTCCTCCAGCGTCCGTTTCATGTCCTGCGCACCCCGCTCGATACGCGCGCGGGTCTCCGTCGCGAGCGCATCCGGCAGCAGGTCGGTTATCCAGACGAGCCGGCTGCGATCCGGACCTTCGGGGAAGACCTGGAACGAGGCGTGGTGATACGTGATGGGCTGCCGCGCGCCTTCGATCACCGCGTAGGCGAGCCGGCATGTCGTGTCGTTCACATCGACGATCAGCTCGCGGATGACCTGACCGTCGGGATAGATCAGAATCCTGATGTCGCCCTCGATGCGGGTGTCGGCGACGCGGTTCGGCAGAAGGCGCCGGTGCACCGCGCCCACATCGCGTATCGCCGCCCACACCTGCTCCGGGGACGAATTGATCACGACTTCTGCGTGGATGGAAGCCATTTCCTGATCTCCTGGCTACGTGGTTCTCGATCATGTCTTCACGATGCGCTGATGCCGTGAACGCGTCCTGCCGGCCTGCTCGCCGGGGCCGGGTCCAGGGCTCTGTGCCGCCTGCGCCGTCGGGCCGGTTCGGGAACGTGTGCCGATGCCTCGAACGCGTCCTACGGGCTTGCCCACCGGGGCCGGGCTCAGGGTTGTGCGTCGCCCGCGTCGTCGGGCCGGGTCAGGTGCTGGAAGGCCCGGTGCTGGTTTTCCGCGAGGCGTAGGCACAGGTGCCGCAGCTGGGTCAGCTCGGCGGGTGTGAAGTCCCGGAAGATCGCCGCCATGGCGGCCTGGGTCGGCCGGCGGAAGGATTCGATCCACGCCTGCCCGGCGGGGGTGATCTGGGCCAGGACGGAGCGCCGGTCGTGGCGATCGGGAACCCGCCGTACCAGCCCGTCGCGTTCGAGGGTGTCGACCAGCCCGGTGACGTTGCGGGAGCTCACCCCGGCCGACTGGGCCAGCTCGCCGATGCTGATCCTGTCGTCGGTCGAGGCGCTCAGGCGCATCAGGAGGTCAAGCGCCCCGGTGCTCAGCCCGCGGCCCTGAGCTCCGTGGGCACGCATGCGTTCGACGGCGTTGAAGGCGGTGCGGACGGCGGTCGCGGCTTCGAGGGCGAGAGTGTCGTCTCCGGCGGTGAACCGGGTCATGGCGGCCCTCGCCCCGGGGTCGAAGAGGGAGCCGCCGGGGTCGCTGTCGAAGTCGGTCAATGATTTATGTACGTCCTTCATAATGAAGGATGACTTTAGTACGTACTTCGCTAATTGTCGATCTCGAAGAACCTCCGCCGGACCGCGCGAAGATGCGGGCCCCATCGCGCCCCGGTGCTCTTAGACTCTGGGCATGACCGAGACGTCGTGGCATGAGAAACTCCGGTCGCGCGGTTACCGGGTCACTCCGCAACGCCAGCTGGTGCTTGAGGCGATCAAGGCCGTGGACCACGCCACTCCCGAGGAGATCTGTGCCCGGGTGCGGGAAACCGCCCGTGGAGTGAACATCTCGACCGTCTACCGGACCCTCGAACTGCTCGAGGAGCTCGGCATGGTCACCCACACCCATCTCGGGCACGGCGCGCCCACGTATCACCTGGCCGCCGAGGCCAATCACGTGCATCTGGTCTGCGGCAACTGCGGGGAGATCAGCGAGGCCCGTCCGGAGCTGGTGCAGGCCTTCGTCGACAGCCTCGACCGGGAGCTCGGGTTCGCCACCGACGTGCACCACCTGACGGTCTTCGGCCGCTGCCAAAAGTGCCGCTGAGGCCTCGTAGTCTGGAGCCATGCGAAGCCCTCTGCTGGACACTCCCGGCGCGGTCGCGGCCGAGACCCCTGACGCCGACGTCGCCGGACACTACGGCGATCCGTTCGCCGAGCAGCGTGCGCTGCTCGCCGGTGAGGCGATGGTCGACCGGAGCAACCGTGAGGTCGTCCGGATCTCCGGACCCGACCGGTTGAGCTGGCTCAACAACCTGAGTTCGCAGAAACTCGACAACCTGAAACCCGGTCAGGCCACCCAGACGCTGCTTCTGGACGCCCAGGGCCGGGTGGAGCACCACCTCACGCTCGTCGACGACGGCGAGGCGGTGTGGGCGCACGTCGAGCCGGGCACGGCGGCCGAGCTCACCGCGTTCCTCAACAAGATGCGGTTCATGCTCAGGGTCGAGGTCGACGAGGTGACGGACGACTATGCCGTGGTCTCCGTGGTCGAGGCCGAGCGGCTCACCCTGCCGGAGGGGGCCATCCTCGTCGGTGACGACGTGCTCCTCCCTCGCGACCTGCTGGCCGGGCGGCTCGGGCTGAAGCCTGCCGGGCTCTGGGCCTACGAGGCGCTGCGGATCGAGGACCACCGTCCTCGCCTGGGCTTCGAGACCGACCACAAGACGATTCCGCACGAGGTGGGCTGGATCGGCTCGGCCCTTCACCTGAGCAAGGGCTGCTACAAGGGCCAGGAGACCGTGGCCCGCGTGCACAACCTCGGTCACCCGCCGCGCCGCCTGGTCTTCCTCCATTTGGACGGCAGCGTGGACACGCTTCCGAAGCACGGCACACCCGTGGTCCTCGACGACGGGGAAGTCGGTTTTGTCGGCAGTGCCGCCCGGCACTACGAGCTCGGCCCGATCGCGCTGGCCGTGGTCAAGCGGACCGTGCCGGTGGACGCCACGTTGACGGCCGGTGAGGTGGCGGCGACCCAGGAGGTCATCGTGCCGCCGGACGCCGGCCGCAACGTCCAGATCGACCCCGCACTGCGTCGCCGCATCCGCTGACGACCCCTGGGCCGCCGGGATCGTGTGCGGAACGGATCCGCTCGGGGCGTGGGGACGGCCGCGCCGCCGTACCGGATGACGGTACGGCGGCGCAGCCAGGATCGATTCCCGACAGGATCAGCTGCGGGCCCAGATGGCCCCGTAGCGACCCTCCTCGACGTCCAGCTTGACGGGGAGGAATCCCCTGTCCTTCAAGGTGTTGAACCGGTTCTGGTAGCCGGCCGAGCTCATGTCCGTGAACTCGCGCCACATCGTCCCGTCGTCCTTGACCCACACGGCCGTGTAGGTGTTGCCCGGGCCGACGGTGATCAGCGAGGGCTTCTCACCGTTGCTGGTGCGGGTGAGGAACTCCTGGTGGTGCTCCTGCGGGCTGAGGGCCGTGGTGACGGTCCAGGTGCCCGGAGCCTGCGTCCAGACCGCGATGTAGCGCGGGTCGTTGACGGTGCCGTAGGCGTTCAGCGCCGTGAGCATGTATCCACGCCTGGCGTTGGCCGCGTTGGCGGCGGCGAACTGATCGGCGTTGAGGTTGTGCCTGGCGGTGAACTTCCCCGGAACCTTCTCGAAGATCGCGGCGAAGACCGCGGCGTTCCCGGAGCCGCTGGCGCTCACCGAGGTCGGACGGTAGCCGTCGGCGACGCGAGCGTTGAAGCGGTTCTGGTAACCGTTCGACCTCATGCCCTGGTCCATCACCCAGGCGGGCCCGGCGGTGGGGCTCTTCACCCACACCGCGCCGTAACGCGGTGCGGCCGCGTTGTCCACGGTGAGGGTGATCGGCCGGTAGCCCTCGTTGCGCAGGGCGGTGAGGCGCTCGGTCTGCTTCTTGGCCGTGACGTCATGGTAGGCGGAGAAGACCGGTGCCCGCCTCGGCGCGGTGGCGGTGCTCGCGGCGACCGGAGCGACCGGCGCGACCTGCACGCTCGGTGCGCTCGGTGCGTTGGTGGTGTTCGTCTGTGCGTGTGCGATGGGCACTAGTGCGGTGACCAGCGCGGCGGCGGCGACGCAGGACTTGACGAAGATGCGCATGGACCCTCCCCGTGGGTGATGGCGGACTTGTTTCGAACAAGTCGCGACCCTACGAGTTAGATCTTGGATGCACCCTGCTTCTTTGTAGCCCTTTTAGATCTCCAGGACCAAAGTGATGGGTCCGTCATTGGTCAGCGTGACCTGCATATCCGCGCCGAACACCCCGGTTTCCACGTGGGCGCCCAGCTTGCGTAGCCCGATGCAGACGGCCTCCACGAGCGGCTCGGCCACCGGTCCCGGCGCCGCGGCCTGCCAGGTGGGACGGCGGCCCTTGCGTGCGTCGCCGTACAGGGTGAACTGGCTGACCACGAGCAGTGGCGCCCCGATGTCGGAGCAGGACTTCTCGCCTGACAGGATTCGCAGGCCCCAGAGTTTGGCGGCGAGCCTGGCCGCCTCCGCCGGGGTGTCGGTGTGGGTCACGCCGACCAGGACCAGCAGTCCGGGCTCGTCGATCGCCCCGACCGTCACGCCGTCCACCACCACAGAAGCGGAACTCACCCGCTGTACGACCGCACGCATGGCCCCATCATCTCGTGCTCATCGATATCCCTAGACTTGGGACGAAAGGGGATAAAGTGTCTTTTGAGTCATTGGTTGTTGAGGTTGCTCGCTCGGGGTTCGTGGAATCCACCCATCGGGCGCGAATGCTGGCCGTCGCCTCCGACGGTTCGATCGTACGGGCACACGGGGCGGTGGACGCCCTGGTCTCGCCCCGTTCGGCGATGAAACCCCTGCAGACGCTCGCCATGGTGCGCGCGGGACTCGCCCTGGAGGGGGAGTTGCTCGCGCTGGCGTGTGGAAGTCACGACGGAGAGCCGTTCCACGTGGAGGGAGCCCGGAGGATCCTCTCCGGGGCCGGACTGGACGAGGGCGCGCTGCGCTGTCCCGAAGATCTGCCCGGGGACGTCGCCTCCCGCGACGAGGTGCTGCGGTCGGGCGGAGGCCGGGCCAGAATCTACATGAACTGCTCGGGAAAGCACTCGGCGATGCTCGCCACCTGCGTGGTCAACGACTGGCCGCTGGAGACCTACCTCGACCCGGCCCATCCGCTGCAGAAGGCCATCCGGGCCACGGTCGAGGAGCTGACCTGCGAGCGCGTCGCCGCCACGGGAGTGGACGGGTGCGGCGCCCCGCTGTTCTTCGTGTCGATGCCGGGCGTGACCCGGGCGTTCCGCACCCTTGTCCAGGCCGAGCCCGGCACCCCCGAGCGCCGCGTCGCCGACGCCTTCCGCGCTCACCCCGAGTGGACGTCCGGCACGACCCGTCCCGAGGCCCGGCTGATGCGCGCGGTCCCGGGCCTGATGGTCAAGGCCGGTGCCGAGGCCTTCGACGCCTTCGCCTTCGAGGACGGCCGCGCGGGCACGGTCAAGATCGAGGACGGTGGCCAGCGGGCTCGGGTCCCGGTCACCGTCGCGGCACTGGCCGCCCTCGGTTTCGAGGGAGCCGAGCTCGACGAGCTCGCGACCGGCGTGCTGCTCGGTGGCGGCCGTCCGGTCGGAGAGGTTCGCGTGCGCTGACGGCGGACTCGCGGCCCTGGCCCGGGGCGGTCCTGCTTCCGCCCGGTCCCGGCTCAGAACGATCCCGTTTCCGACCGATCCTGAGCCAGAGCGATTCTGTTCCCGACCTGACCCGATCCGACCTGACCCGGTTCGGGTCGATCCCGTTTCCGACCGGCCCTGAGCCAGAGCGACTCTGTTCCCGACCCGACCCGGTTCGACCTGACCCGACCCGGTTCGGTCCGGGCCGATCCCGTTCTCGGCTGACACCGGTTCGGGGCGATCCGTTCGGGAGCGCCCCGGCCTGGAACGGTTCCCGCTCAGAGAGAGCGGAACTGGCGGGTGGAGGAGATGGCGCCCGAGGTCGTCATGGTGAACGTCCGCATCGAGTCGGCGAACTTGGACAGATCCCACTCGGCCGGGCCGTGATACCAGTACAGGTGGTCGGCCTGCCGGCCGTTGCCGTTCACCGAGGAGACCACCCGGGCCCAGCGGTCCACGCTGTCGAAGATCACGGCGTAGGGCAGGTAGCGGGAGAACAGCTCCACCCGCTGGGCCACGGGAACGTCGTCGCCGAGATGGCCGCCGGCCAGATACTCCCGGAAGCCCAGGGTGTGGGCGAGGGCTCCCGCGCCCTTGGAGGTCTTGGCCGGCATGTACTGGCCGCCGACGGCCAGGGCGGCGCCCGCGATGATCAGGGCCAGGCCGAGCAGTCCGTACGAGGTGAACCAGGCCAGCGCGACGGTGGCGAGGACTCCGGCCACGGTGAGCGCCACGCCGAGGGTCGTCCAGCGGGTGCGGACGCTGTCGGGACGGCGAGCGAACCAGCCCTGCGTGACCACGTCGCGGTAGAGCGCGTCGCGGACCTTGCCGAGCTTGTGACCGAACGAGCCCTGGAGCTGTGACAGCAGCACCGAGTCGCGGTCGTCGAAGATGGCGTCGTAGAGCGCCCGCTCGTAGGACAGCAGGGAGCCGACCGGGGCGCTGGGCATCTGCACGAGCATCCAGTCGGGCGCGTCGTAGGTCTGCCGGGGCTGCTCGTCGATCCGGAGGTAGCCCCGGACGGCCAGGTCCACGATCGTGGCGGTCACATCGATCACGTCGGCCTGCTCGTCCATGAGCGTGCCGATCTGGCCGGGGCGCACGCCGTCCGGCGGGGCGAAGTGGCCGTTCTCGACGCCGCTCTGCGCACCGGACTCATGGCCGACCACGCGGTCGTCGCGGCCTCGCGTCCAGTAGAGGATGCCGATGCCGCCGAGCATCAGGATCACCAGACCGGCCAGCGCGCCGCCGGTGACGGCATTCAGCGTGAAGGCGTTGGCCAGCTCGAAGCGGCGCTCCAGGATCGGCGTGCCCTCCGTGGCACCCGTCGGATAGCCGACGACCACCGTGAGCACCTCACCGGCGCCGAGGCCCTGCTGGCCGAACTCGGCGGTGACGCCCGTGTGGTCCATCGAGGCCTCGGTACAGGCGATCGCCGAACTCAGCGGGCCCGCGAAGCAGGAGAGGTTCTGGAGCTGCGCCGGGCCGCTCAGCGTGACCTTGGCCTGCTCGACGGGGACGGACCAGCCTCCCACGGCGTACCACCGCAGTTCTTGGGCGGCGGCCAGCGGAGTCACCGCGCCCTTGACGTCGTATTCGAGGTTGGCGGTGCCCGAGCCCTTCAGAACGATCGAGGCGCCGGCCATCGTGGCGTCGCCCTTGAGGTTGACGACCTGGTAGAGCCGGTCGTCACCGTCGTCGTAACGCGTCCGGTCGACCAGGCTCCGTGTCGGAGGGCCGCCTTCGAAGGTGACGGTCTCCTTGACGTGCAGCACGCCGTCCTGTCGCAGTTCGAGTTCGACCGTGTCGTTCGTCACCTTGCCGGCCTGGGCGGTCGTCGCGCTCGCGGTCGAGGTGTCCGCCGCGTTCGCGGTACCGGCCAGGTCCGGGCCGTCCGCCGTGTTCGCTGCATCCGCCGTGTTCGCGATGTCGGCCGCATTCGCAGTACCGGCTGCCAGGGCCGAGAAAGCGCTCATCGTCACCGCGAGAGCGACCATCGCGGTCACGCTCCCGGCTGCTCGGTACAAGGAAGATCCCGCCATGGCTGGGGAGCTTAGCGAGAACAGGGGACAGGCGAAGAGCGCTTTCTTCCATATTTTTCAGTCCATAAACACTTATAGATAGATATCCGCTAGATTGCCGCCCGAAGATCCATCCTTCTGGAGAGGCGGTCGTATGCGCCCCCGCGGATCGAACCCCCTGGCTCTTGGTGTCCTGGGTGTTCTCGCCATGACGTTCGCCGTGGTCGTGGTGGTCGCCGGGCTGGTCGGCGGCGAGGAGACCCAGGCTCCGGCCGGCCCGGAGACCGGTCCGGTGGCGACCAGAAGCGCCGAGCCCGCGCCGGACGGCAGGACCGAGATCACGCCGCCGACCTTCGCTCCTCCGCAGAAGCTGAACCTCGGCTGGCTGGGTGATTCCAAGGTCGCGCTGGCCGCGCAGGGGAGCATGGCCGTCGACCTCCGCTACATGCAGCGCACCGACACCGCCGCCCGTCTCAAGCGCAACCCGCTGTACGGCACCGGCCAGATGAGCTCCACGGCCTGCCGCGCATCCCGGCCCTCGGTTCAGCCTCGCGACATGCTCGGCTATCTCAATGCCGTCACCGGCTGCCTGGACCGGGCATGGGCGGGAAAGTTCTCCCAGGCGGGAGCGGTCTTCCTGCCGCCGCGCCGGGTCTACTGGTCCCGTCCCGGCCGTGGTCCCTGCGGCACCTACCCGGCCTCCGGCGCCGCCGCCTACTACTGCCCGTCCAACCGGGGCATGTACATCGGCCTGACCCATCTCATCCAGCAGACCGACCGGGTCGATCCCGCGGAGAATCACGTTCCCTACCTGTCGGTGCTCGCCCATGAGTACGGTCATCACGTGCAGTCCATGGCGGGCATCGGCGGGGCGTGGTGGTGGGAGGTCTCCAACAAGTCCAAGGCCGCCAAGGACGCCCATTCCCGCAGGTCCGAGCTCCAGGCCCAGTGTCTCGCCGGCGTCTTCGCCCGCGCCGTCAGGGCTCCGCTCGGCATCACCGCCGCCCGCTGGGAGGCCGTGCTGCGGATGGAGTACAGCCGCGGGGACGACCAGAACGGCCTGGGTCTGCGCGACCACGGCAACGGCGACCACTACGCGGGCTGGCTCCAGCAGGGGTGGAAGTACGCCCGGATCGGTTACTGCAACACCTGGGCCGTCGCCGCCTCACAGGTCAGCTGAGGCACGGCTCTCGTCCGTGAACGGTCGTGGGGTCGTCGCGGTCGCGATACGGCCCTTGCTCGTGAACGAGCCCGGGGGTTGGCCCGGCGCGTAGCCCGATCTCTCAGCCGGTGCCCGGTGCCGATCCGCTCGATGCCGGTCCAGGGGTAAGGCCCCCGCCTGGTTCCCGGGATGTAGGGACGGGGGCCGTCCGGCAGGACATCTGCCAGAGATGCGTGGGGCCCTCGTCCTGATGGGCGGTGCGAGTGCCCGGTTCGGCTTGGGCGCGCTCGCAGAGGAACGGCCCGCCGGATATGTGGCTTGTTGTGACACCGCATCATCTGATGGCGCGGATCTGAATTGGACGGGCCGTCCTACCCGGAGGTTTTGAGGGAGCGGCTGCGCAAGGCTGAGATAGGACGGCCCGTAATGCCAGATAATGCCCATCCCATGTGCCGTTGGCAAGGGTTTTACCTGCACGAACTTGGATCCACCCTCAACGTGGGGTGGGTGGGGCAGGTGTTGAACCATGAGGCCTGAGGGGTCTCCCGCACGGGTGGGGGCGCGATCCGGGAGCGCGGGGTAAGGCTCCGGTCTCCATCCGGAGGCCGCCGGCAAATCGATCGCCGAGGTGCCGCCGGATGAAGTGCCGTGGGGGGTTGCGGCGCCTCGGAGGAGAAGGGTCAGGGCGCCTCGGAGGAGGAGATGCGGTACTTCGCGACCTGCGCGTCGCGGATCGCGGCCGTCTGCTCGGGCTCCGGACCCGCGTCGCGGAACCGATGAAGGTGCGCGTCCGACTCCCATCGTTCGTACACGTTGATCCGATTCGGCTCGATCGGGTCGGCTGCCAGCACAAAATCGAGACAGCCGGGGGTGGCACGCGCCTGTTCCATGGCGTCGAGACATCCGGCGAGATACTTGTCACGGACGTCTGGATCCACGTACAGCTTCCCGGACACGATGATCAAGAGGGTCTCCATGGCATCGAGTGGACAACACCGGACACGTTAGAGCCCCGCACCGACAGATCTAGGGGAGGTCGTGGGAGATGCCGTCGAGCAGCCACGCGAGGCCCTGCTCGAAGTTGTCGTCCATGCTGGGCGGTCCTGTTGCCCCGGCGCGCGATCGGGGGTGTTCGCCGACGGTGAGAACCGCTCCTGGGTGTAATGCGTCCTCCCTGCCGACGAGCTTCCGACATACGGTGACGAAATGGACAGCGAGAATCTCCTTGGAGAGTTCCTTCGCGCTCGGCGCGAGGTCACCACTCCCAGACAGGTAGGACTGCTGCACGTCGGTTCCCGCCGGACGCCGGGACTGCGCCGGGAGGAGGTGGCGATGCTGGCGGACGTCAGCACCGACTACTACATCCGCCTGGAACAGGGGCGCGAGCGCCATCCGTCCGAGCGGGTGCTCGGTGCCCTGGTACGGGTGCTGGATCTCGGTCCCGACGCCGCGACGCACCTGTACGAGCTCGCCCACCCGAGGTCGCGGCCGCGCGGAGCGACCGCTCAGGTGGAGCAGGTGAGCCCGGACCTGCTGCGGCTGATGCGGGGCTGGTCCTCCACCCCGGCGTTCGTGTGCGACCGCTGGATGGACGTGCTGGCCGCGAACACGCTGGCCACCGCACTCTTCAGAGAACTGGAGCACGGGGACAACCTGATCCGGACGGTCTTCCTGGACCCCGCCGCACGCACGTTCTACCGGGACTGGGAGAAGGTCGCCCGAGCCAAGGTGGCTCACCTCCGCTCCGCCGCGGGAGCGGACCTCGACGATCCCTATCTGGTCGAGCTGGTCGATGAGCTCTCCCTCGAAAGCGAGGAGTTCCGCCTGCTGTGGGCGCGCCATGACGTCGTCGGCAAGACCCACGAGGCCAAGCGTATTCACCACCGCGAGGTCGGCGATCTGACCCTCACCTGCGAGCTGTTCAACATCAGCAGTGCTCCCGGCCAGCAGCTGACCATCTTCCAGGCCGAGCCGGCCAGCCCTTCCGAGCATGCCCTGGCCCTGCTGGGCAGCCTCGCCGTCATGACGGCATAGAACGGCATGCTCCGTCCCCACGCCCCATATCTGCCGTTCTCGCCATGCCGCTGGGCAGGCATTACCAATTTCGGCGATTCATGAGCTTTCGCCCTTCATCGGCTTGCGGGGACGGAGCCGAGGACAGAGCCATGGCCCCTGTCGGGCTTCTGCGGCGTGATGGCCCGGTCGTCGGTAGGTACCCATCCTGGAAGGAGACACGGTGAGGTTGGTATCGCGTTTGCGTTCGATCCTGCGCCTGCGTTCGATCCAGGGGCGATACACCACGGCGGCGACGGCGTTGTTGCTGGTGGTGCTGGTCGTGGTGGGGGTGAGCTGCGATCTGGTGATCCGCTATCGCATCGAGGACGACGTGTTCAAAAGCGCCGAGCGGGTGGCCAGCCAGTGGAGTGCGGCGGCTCGAACCGGAGGAATGCCCGAGATGATTCCGGCTTCGGGCGGGGTGGATCTGGTGCAGCTGGTCGACGCCCAGGGGGCGGTGGTACGGGCGAGCCGGCGCGCGCGGGGGCGCGCGCCGTTGAGTGCCATCAGGCCGCCGTCCAACGACCGTTTCCAGCGGTTGCATGACAACGGGTTGTTGTTGATGGCGATCCGGGTCTCGCCGGCCCCGGAGGCGCCGGTGATCTATGCCGGTAGTGCGGAGCCGCGGTTGCTGGGTCGGCATTATCTGGAGTTGTTCTTGGCGGTGGCGGCGTTGGTGTTGCTGGGTTTGGCGGGGTGGTTGACGTGGTGGGTGGTGGGTCGGACGTTGCGGCCGGTGGCGGCGATCCGGGCGCGGATGGCGGAGATCACCGGTAGTGATGTGAGTCTGCGGGTGCCGGTGCCGGCGGGTGAGGATGAGTTCGCGTTGCTGGCGCGCACGGCGAATCAGAGTTTGGAGCGGTTGCAGGAGGTGGTGGAGCAGCAGCGGCAGTTTGCCTCGACGACCTCGCATGAGTTGCGGACTCCGATCGCGGGGTTGCGGATGCAGTTGGAGGAGGCGTTGCTGTATCCCGATGAGGTGGATGCGGTCGACAGTATTCGGGGGGCGCTGTCGGCGACGGGGAGGTTGGAGGCGATTGTCAATGATTTGTTGTTGCTGGCGCGGTTGCGGGTGGCGGAGCCGGCGGCGCGGGAGTTGATTGATCTGGGCAAGTTGGTGACGGAGGAGGCGATGCAGGTTTCGCAGAGTGCGGGGGTGGCGGTGTATGTGCATGCGGCGTCGGGGGTGTGGGTGTCGGGTTCGCAGATCCGGTTGATTCGGGTGGTGGGTAATTTGCTGAGTAATGCTCGCCGGCATGCGGCTGCCAGTGTGGAGGTGTCGGTGGAGGCGATCGATGGTCGGGCGGTGTTGGCGGTGGTCGATGATGGGGCGGGGGTGGCGCCGGCCGATCGGGAGCGGGTGTTTGAGCGGTTTACCCGGTTGGCCGATGGGCGGCGTCGGGATGCGGGGGGCAGTGGTTTGGGGTTGGCTATTTCGCGGGATATCGCTGAGGCGCATCGGGGGAGTTTGCGGATCGAGGATTCGCCGCGGGGGGCGCGTTTTGTGTTGCGGTTGCCGTTGTTGCATGTTCAGGGCGGTGTTGAGGGTTCGGCCTCGACCGATCATTACGGGCCCAC
>NZ_FZOD01000077.1 GCF_900188345.1 Streptosporangium subroseum
TGTGTTCGAACAGGGGGATCGCCCGCTTCAGGTCTCCGGCCGATTCGTAGGCGCTGGCTAGGTTGTTGCGGGAGGTCAGCGTGGACGGGTGGTCGGTGCCCAGGATTCGTTCGCGATCGGCGAGGTTGTGTTCGAACAGGAGGATCGCCCGCTCCAGGTCCCCTGCGGTCTGGTAGGCGTAAGCCAGGTTGTTGCGGGAGGTCAGCGTGGACGGGTGGTCGGCGCCCAAGCTTTGCGTGGACGCGGCGTGGGTGCGCTGAAAGTGACTGATCGCACGGGTGATGGCGCCTTGGTCACGCAAAAAGAGCCCGCTCTCATTGAGCAAGTGGGCGAGGACATCGGTCGCATCAGTGATGTCGAGATGACCAGCGAGGGCGGTGATGTGGGGCAGCAGAATGCGCCACTGCGGCCAGTCGGCTGGCTCTTTCGGGTTGGCGGGGATTGCGTCGTCCAGCAGGCGGATGGCCTGGTTCTGGGCGGCTTGGATATCGGCCTCGGCACGGTGCGGGTCGCCGGGGTCGGGGGTGCGGGCGACGGCTTGGACCAGGTGGTGCAGGCTCAGGGTGTCGTCATCGGCCACAGTGATCATGTTGTAGGCGGCCAGTCGGCCGATCGCCTGTTGCACCAGCACTGGCTCGCCCATCTCCTCCAGCAGGGTGCGCGGGATGGCCTCGGAGGCGTACCAAGAAAGGATCCGCAACACCTGCCCGGCCAGCGGGGTGTCGCTCAGACGGTCCAGGGTGGCGCGCCAGATGCGGGCGATGGTGCGCTCGGCGTCAGCGCCCTCGGCGGCCTGATCGTAGATCACCGCAGGATTGCCAGCCAGCAGATCCAGATAGGCCAAAGGAGCGAGGCCGCTCTGGTGGAGGTAGGCGCCGGCCTGCTCGATCGCCAACGGAAGGTAGCCGAGTTCCGCGCACAGTCGCGCGGCCCCCAGCAGGCTCGCGCCGGGCCGGGCCATGGTGACGATGGTGGTGAGCAGGCCCAGCGCCTCATCTTCTTCCAGCACGTCCAGGCGCACCACCGCCGACGTGATCTGATGCCAACCGGTGGCCAGCCGACTGGTGATCAGAAAACGTCCGGTGGGAGCCCGGGCCAGCAGGGGCTGGATGTGGGCGGGGGCGGTGACATTGTCCAAGATCAGCAACCAGGTGGTGTGACCGGCCAGCCACCGCACCGCCTGCGCGGTCAATGCCTCCAGCGGTTGCCCGGCCAGCTCCGGCATCACGGCGACCGCGAGATCGGCCAGGCCTTGCTCGATGCCGGCCGGGGTTTCGGCGGTGATCCACCAGGTCAGGGTGTGCTCCGCCAGATGGGTGGCGGCCCAGTGCGCGACCAGGGCGCTCTTACCGATCCCGCCCAGGCCGTGTACGGCCTGCACCACCACCCCACCCGCCCCCGCGGCTTTACCCGCTGCGCCCGGCGCCGGCAGGGCTGCGGTCAGGCGAGCTAGCGCCTGGCCGCGGCCGACGAAGGTGGCGCTGCGGTAGGGCAGATACACCGGTCCGGCCTGCTTGGCCTGCTGTTCGCTGCGAACGACGCGGCCCCGCGCTTGCACCCAGGGCGCGGGATCCTGCCCGCAGGCGCGCACGAATGCGCTCAGCGTCTTGGCCTGCGGCAAGGCGTCGTCCTTGAGGATGGCCTGCACGGTCGCCGTGCTCAACCCGGCTTTGCCGGCGAGGCGATGGATACTCCACCCACCATCGCGAAACAGCTGGGCCAGCTGCTGGGTCAGGTCGTGGCGCGTATGGATCTTCCGGGGGTCGATCGCGCTCATCACGGCCTTTTCTACTGTTCGGTTTTGTTCACCTCCAGCACACACCATCGGCCCTAACCAGGTCAGACAAACAGGATCACTGTTACGTCTCGAAGGCGAACGGCTGCCGCCCAGATTCTTTGGTCATCGATCCACCCCGATAAAGGAGAGCCCGATGACCACCCCCACCCAGCCCCAGCCCCCGGCCACCCCCGCCCGGCGGGTACGCCAGCGCACCGCCCGGCGCCTGGCGCGCGCCGCGCTGTTCGCCGCCGTACGCGGCCTGGCCTACACCGCCGGCACCACCACCGTGACCCTGATCATCTGGTGGATCAGCAACCGCTGACGACACGATCGGCCAGGTCCGGGACCTCACCGCCTGGGCCGGCCGCCGACGCCTCTGAAGCGTCCGGGCCACCGCCAGCGAGCTCACCGTGATTGACGTCCCGTGGTCGCATGGACCTGAGCAAGGGCCTGGAAGACGAGCAGCAGGTGGCCGCCCGGGGTCGAACGTGACGACTCCTGGCTCAGGCTGCCTCTTGCTCCGTAGCCTCAACCGTGGTGAGAGCACGGGAAGGACTGGTCGACGGGGTGCGACGCTTCTTACGCCGGGTGGTGTTTCGCCACTCCAGGAACCGTGTCGGCGAGCGGTTGAGCAGCACCATTACGAGGAGGATGAACCGCTCGAACGGCGTGCTTTCCTCAGAGTGCTTTAGGACCATGACCGCGCAGATCATGATGACCACGAGCACGACGCTCAGACCTCCCCAGATCAGCAGGGGAAACGTACCCGTGAAGCTGACGGCGGTCAGGGCCGCGCCGGGGCTGACGGCCTTGAGAATGACCTGGCCGACGCCCGGGGGTGAGGTCTCGGACACGCTCGCCGATGTGCCCGCGGCCTGCATAGTTGACACTGGTCCCTACCTATCCCCGGTACGGCCCAGGCCCGCCGATGCACCGAGCCGCAAACCGGCGTCGGCGAAAAGGTTCACTGGGGGATCGCTTACCCCGGTGGCAGCGGGATCTTCTACTGTGCTCATAGGGCTGGCCTTTCTCTGGGCGGTTCTTGGTAGAGCGGCTCCCCGGGCGCAATCCGGGGAGCTCGCCGTCAGTTGGGAAAACCCCGGCTGTATGGACATGAGGTAGAGCATGACGATTCCACCGCAGCGATCTCATGGATCATGGTGTTGAGCCTGGACGACCTGACTTGCTTATGCCGCGTCCTGGGTTCTTCACGGTGGTACAAGCGGTTTGCTTTGGGCGTTCGAGCAGGAGCATCCGAAGGATTCCGGACTTTTCTCTGTTGAGATCCCGTTTGCGGGTCCGTTGCACTGCCCGGTCATGAGCACTGTGGACGTTGAGCGAGATGCAGACTTTGTGACCACTGCGGCGATGTGGCCCTGGGTCTTCCTAGACCAGTTCCTCGTCGTAGCGAGTGTTAACCGGCGATTGGTCCCGTCGATCGCACAGGCAGATGAACCTAGAGGGATGCTTTTGGGGACACCAGCGTCTCTGCGGGGGTCTCGGAGTCACCGCCTTCTCGGTCGGCTTTGACATTCAGGTCATAAGGGGGACGGAAGGTGTATCGAGTGCGGAAGCCGTAACCTGTGCGCGTCTCACCCGTGATGTACGTCTCCGTATCTACTTTGACGAGGAGCTCCTTCTCAAGCAGCTTTTTGATGCCGCGCCTCAGGGTTGCCTCCGAGATGCCGTACCAGCTCGCGAAGGTCGGGGTCTCCGACAGGGCGAAGTTCGTCTGGCGCAGACTCATGCCAATGAGCATGACGATCTTGGCTGGCATGTCGAGCTTCTTGTGCATCTCCTCTGTCCAGTATTGGAAAGGTAGCTGGAAGTACACGTCTTTTCGTGGACCTGTGTCGGATCCACGGGGCCGCGTGTATGGGGTGCCCGATCCGTCCTCCAGCAGCTTGGTGACTTTTACAAGTCGTCCGTTATTGGCTCGCTTGATTAGGTTCAGCTGCTCCAGCTTGCGCCACAGACGTGAGACAGCAACGCTCGCGGATCCGTCCGTTTGAAAAGACGCGCCGCTTGCGCGCCCCCAGGTCTCGGCCCGCTCGGTCACGCTGAAATCACCTCCAGCGGTGACAGCGTGCACCAGGAGCAGCAGGTCGAGCGCATGATCACTGCGTACAAGCTGGTGCAGAGGTCCAGGTTTGGTGCGCAGCCGTGGCCCGTCTTCGGTGTCCTGCACGAGGGCACGTCGAAGCGGGACGGTTCTGTTGCGTCGTTTGGAGCGGTCGAGCAGCCACTCGATCGTCTCTGCCTGCGACAGAGAAAGATCGCTTGGGGCGATCGGCGAGGGGAAAGGACGTCGGCTCATGTGTCCAGTGTCGGGTGTCGCGTCCTCTGGTGCGGCGACGTCGCTAAGCGCGCATCTGCTGGCAGGGCAAGGGTCTATGACATCTGATGACTACTAATGAAGACTATATATAACTTCTAAGTTATGATCTGAATAGACCCCAAGAGATCTTCTTTTTTGCTGCTGAGCGAGGGGTTAATGAAAACGATCTTTATCGGCTGAGCAAATGATCTATGGCGTATGGCTATATGATCTCTTACTTAGTTCGCGCATAGTTTTGCTTCTTTTCCGCCAGCGACTGTGCTCCTGGGCGACGAGCGTCGTGGGCGGCGGGTGTCTCGACCAGGTCGGTGGGCAACCTCCACCAGGCCCCATTTTCGCCCGCACCGGGCTTGGTCACCCGCCTGGCCACGACCCGGCCCGGCTGGCCGAGGCCGTGATGGAGGACCTCGGCCGGCGACTCGGCCACGAGAGCGGGCTGATGGCATCCCTGGGCGGGGCCCGGGATGCACCATCTCAACCTCCGAAGTACAGCGGGCTTGGGTAAGCGGCGACCCTTTGAAATCCGTGCGGCGCTCGCGGAACGAAAACGGCGTCGAGTGTCGTGATGTAGACATGGCTGACACCACCGACCAAGATTCAGGGCTGATGACCGACGAGCGCGAACTCACCTCCGCCGAGATAGAGGCCTTCCAGCGCGAGCAGTTCTTCGCCGACGCCGACGAGGCCACCGCCGAGATGTACCCACGAACCTTTAGCCAGTCGGCGGCCTTCCTCTACCAGCGAGTGGTCCGTCCGCACGAGCCTCTGCCACCCGAGTACGTCACGCTGCCGTTGACCGGCGTGGGGAACAGGGACGGAGTGCGGCTGGCCGTCGCTGAGTGGAACATGCTGTGGGAGTGCGCTCAGTTCCGGCGCCGGTTCTTCTCCGAGGAAAACCTCCCAGCTATGATGCGCGAGGTCGCTGAGCGCGGCGATGTGAACGTGGTGTTCGTTCCGAGGACGATCAGCCGCTATCACGAATACGCGCCGCTGTTTCACCTGCTGCCGCGCTCGACTCTCCAGCGGCACGGACTACCGCTGTTGCGTGGCGGCCAGTGGCCGTACCTCACCGGGATGGAGCCGGTCGACCACTTCCTTCCCACCGATTTCGAAGAGCGCCTGTCACGGGCGTGGGCTTCGAGAGTATGGCGAGACCTCGACTCAGGATCGAAGCTGCGTGCCTTCTCCGACACCGACCCGATCCGGCTTCTGGCCCACAACCTGGATTTCTGGCTCCCGCCGGTCACCGCCGCCATCCAGGAGATCCTCTTCGATCTTCCCGTCGTGGACTCCACCATCGATGAGGCACCCGTCCCGCTACAGGACGGGACCTTCCTCGAAGGCGCGGTCGCCGCGAGCCCTCGCGTGGGCACTGACCTATGGCGAGGGGAGGCCGAGGCCGCCGAAGTCGTCCAGCTGACCATCGAGCACGCCGACGCCAACGGCCGACTGCGGGGAATCCTCGATGCCGTGCGCTCCAACCGCGTCGAGGACGACTTCTCCGAACATTGGTCGTACGCGCGAGAGGACTTCGAACGCAAGCTGTACAGCAAGCGCTCTAAGGTCAAGGTCCGGTTCGTCGAACTGACCGACACCATCCCCGTGCAAGGGCCGGAGACGGAGGTGGTAGCCGACCTGGTGTACGCAGACTTCCTTGCCCTGCTGGATCCACGCGAGCGGCAGGTCGTTGTCCTGCTGCGTAGCGGGTTCACCAGGCTTAATGAAATCGCGAGCCTCATGGGCTACAAGAACCACAGCCCGATCTCCAAACGCCTCGTTCAAATCCGGAAGAAGGCGGCAGCGCACTTCGGGGAGCAGTAACCAAGCCACATGTCATGCGTCTTCCCTTGTTCGTGAGCAGGTCGAACGGCTCCATGGATCGCTCGACCGCGATCTCGTCTGGTGGCTCGCCGCCAGATGTCACCCCGCCCTCAGGCGGACGAACACCAGGAGCATGACCCCGATGGTCGTATCCTTCTCCCCCCACGATGGCGAACGCCCCGGCCGGCGCTCTGAGCATCTCCGTAGGACCGATGCGCAGGAACCGCCCAAGGAAGATCGGCGTTCGCGTGGGCTGATCGCGTTTGGCCTCAGCGCCTTCACCGCCGTTCTAGGCGGCGTGGCGCGTGCTGTGGCTGAACACATTCTTCGGGGCTGAAGACCGAAGCCCCAGAACGGGCACCGACATGGGACTCAGACCCGAGATCCCATTAGTGGGAACCTCGCATCGGATGCTTTCACCGGTACGGTGCGAGGCTTCCGTCGTCCTAGATCCGTTCGCTGACGAGGCCGAGCAGGGTAAGAGCCATTCAACCTGCGGAAATGCGGCGAACTCCACTGTGGTGCGGAGTTCACTGAGGCGGTATCGAGGCCGTGTCCCTGATCAGCGCAGTCTCCCGATCGAAATCGATCCGAAAAGAGCACCGATCTACCGGGTAGTAATCATCGGTTACCTTGCGGGAAGTTGCCCTCCCGTGAGTTGTTGGCCGGGTGGCAAACCGGGCACCATCACCCGATGCCGGGCACCTCTGATGGCGCGGCAGTCCCTGGCGTCGGCCGTCCCCCACCCGGGCGCGAGCTGCAGGCCCACCACATCGGTGAGGTTCGCGCCGAAGAGGTTCGTGGCGAGCTGTCGCTTGGGACGGTTTCGGTCCCGTGGGAGCGCCGAAACCGACAGAAATGATGCGAAACGCTCCCAAGCGTAATCCCTGTTCAGCCTCATGATCGGGCCGGTTTCGCAGGTGGCTGGATTGGACATCCAAGATTGCCTAGGTCTGCGAGGGCAGGGCACACTTAGGGCACATGGGCACGAGAAGCAGCGCGAAACGATGAGAACTAGTGAAAGCCAAAAGTCCAGCTCACAACGTCTTCTAGGAGATCATCGCAGGTCAGTCACGATGACGGATCAGATCTCGATGTTCTGAGCCGCCGGTCTTCGAGACTTGTCTATGACTGCGTGGAGAAATCCTCGCACCATGCAAGTTCGGGGTAGCGACTTGATTAGGGTGGGTTGCCGTGCAACCCCTTGCGCTCTTCGACCTGGACAACACCCTCATCAACCTGGACGAGGCATTCCAGGCGTGGATCGGGGAGTTCGCCGACGAGCGTGGCCTGGGGCATGAGGCGGTTAACTGGCTGGTTGCCCTCGATCGGACTGGCTACCCGCACCGTGAGGTCTTCTTCGCCAAAGTACGTGACCACTTCGAGCTGCCCCAATCCGTCGACGAACTGTGGAGCCGCTACCGCCGGCGCATGCCACACCTCGTTCGCTGCCGACCCCAAGTGATGGATGGCCTGTCTCGGCTACGCGCGTCGGGCTGGCGGGTGGCGATCGTCACCAATGGGACGGCGGATAATCAGCTCGGCAAGATCCGGCGCACGGGACTGGCCGATGCCGTAGACGCCTACGCATTGTCCGGAGTCGAGGGCATCCGCAAACCCGACACCGGTCTGTTCGAGATCGCTGCCAAGCGCTGCGGTGCGACTCTCGCGGACGGGGGATGGATGATTGGCGATCACCTCGTTGCGGACATCGGCGGAGGACGCGCAGCTGGCCTGCGGACGATCTGGATCGACCGAGGAACATGGCCGGGCCACGAAAAAAATGCGGATCATGTCGTCACTGACGTGCTTCAGGCGATGGAGATATTGCATGCCGAGCGGTGATCGAGCGGCCAAGTCGTAGCTCCGCGGGGGAGCGCCGTACAGCAGCTCATACAGCAACACCGCCTTACACGATCACACGCCACCGAACTGCATCTACCGCTTGACCAGGACGTCAGTCTGCTCACCTGGGACGCGCCGTTCACTCGTAATGAAGGGGTCTGGGGTTGAAATCCCTGACTCGGCTCGTAGTTCGGAAAGGTCGTGTGCTAGTCAGCGGTTGACCCCGGCCTGATCTCTTGGTTGGTTGCGGATGACATCACCTGCGTGCTCATCCACACGGCGAAGGCGATAGAGACGTTGGTGGCTGGGTGATTTCTCGTTCGCGTGGGTAGGGTGGTGGGGCGGATTCGCCATGATCTAGATGTGGCGGTCACAATCTGAGGTCTCGTCGTGGTGGCGGAGATCGGAGCCATGGGTGGGGATCTCGCAATACTGGCGGTGAAGTTTTCTCCGTATGTGACCGCGGGAATCGGCGCCTATGGAGGCTCGGTATTAACGCAGGCACAAGAAGACGCGGCGGATGCGACAGCGAAGTGGGGACGAAGAATCCTTCAGCGGATCTTCGGAGTCCAAGATGTAGCGGAGGCGACACCGGAAGTGGTGGCCGACCTGGTCGGCGATCCCGGTAACGGGAACTTGGAGGCGGCGCTATGAGTGCGCATCGCCAAGATGCTAGCCGCTGACGTTGCATTGACCAAGGAGATTCGGGGCATGCGGGCGCAGGCGGTGCCCCTAGGGGTGACGGTGATTGCGTCCGGTGAGCAGTCGATCGCGGCCCATACCATCTTCGGGGTGGCCATCACTGGAGACAACATTATCCGCCGGTAAGCTGGCGATGAGTGATCTAATAGAACCTAAATGCAGCATCATTCTTTGCGAGCCAGGTTTGGAATTACGGCTCACTTTTCCTGTTACGGCTGACCGTGGGAAAGCTGTGGAAATTCGAGCCCTGGAGCCATTAGGTGTTCAGCTTTTTTCTCAACTTCTCTAAACCATGCCTCCCATTTAGAATCATGTCCCACTAAGGTATCTTGTAGAAGTTTGAAATCCTCTAGAAACTTTAATGTTTCGTCGCGGCTCCATGTACGGTTCTGTTCACCTTCGAGAACATTAACTATGCGCTGAGCATTCTGCCATCTTCCTGGTTCTATTTGCCTATTCACATAAGCCCAGGTCGCGTCACGCCTAAGAAAGACGCGGACCGAATCGACGTCCGACTCACTCTCGATTTTACGAGCAGTTTCCAAAACGCCAAGGTAAAAATGGTTATACGTATCGAGGCGGGGAATTCTGGAAGGAACCCACTCGGGCCCGGCTCCCAATACGTAACGTTTTAGGCAGCTAAGAAGACTAACTGCACTCGGTGTCGCCACAAAAACGACGTCGACTTCATAATCGGCGGCCTTAAACATCTTTATCAAGCTCAAGGCGGCGAGTTCTCGACTTAAAGTGCCGTCGAATATGACAGATTGCCGATGTTCAATCAGGTAGCGGGCGGCTTTTTCGGTCCAGATGCGAGCATCGAAATTCGTGTAAAACGCGGCCGTTTCGTCATTTTCGATCTGTAATCTCTCATACTCCTTATGGTGAATTCGAAATAGATCGCAGCCGATCTCGGTTGCTGTTTTATTGCCAATCTTCTGCATGAGAGTTGACTTTCCAGCACCTGGCTGACCACCAAGAATCCAGACGCGAGGCTCTTCCGGGCCTAGATTTCGAGAAAGATATTGATCGACGATTATGTCATGGAAAATACGCTCATTTTCATCGGGCGTGAGCGCGTATTTTTCCTCTTCACTCTTGGCCATGATCTGAGGACTTTAGATTTTGAAGGACTACACGATAGTCCGTTACTGCCTTGGCCAATTCCTGTTGATCCGATTGGCGCAACAGGCGTTGCTTTTCGACGTATGAATTTCGCTCTTCCGAGTAGCGCTTGATCGACACTCCTCCGGGATTCGAGGTCATCTCTTCGCCGATCCTCGCTGAATACCAAGCGAGGATATTGCCGAGGAGATCATGTGCGAGTGAATAGTTCGGATCGATCTTGAGGGTGGACCCGCTTGGAGCTGGGGCTCCTCGTTTTGTGCAGGATTCGGTCGCCATGTCCTTACCTGCCTCTCCGTGAGCTTCCATGCTTCTCTATCTCCAAGATACATAGCGGTTATAAGTGAGCTGCCCTGAAAGCTCGGCTGAGCCACCAAATCCTAATCATCTAGATAGCCCAGATTGCCTTACGTCCAAAATTCTTTGCCCAGATTTTACATATTCAAGATTTAAGTTGCATCCCGCCTGTTTTACGCCAAATCTAGGCTCTAGAACTTCAAGGATAGAGCGCCAGGCCTTAGAGATCACTTTGGAGCGGCCTGGGAGAGGTGTCGCTGCCGGATTACTTGCCCTGGAATCCGCTTACTGGAGGGGTGCATCGACCTAAGGGGACGATCAGTCGGGTTCCTGTCTAAGTCGAGGGCTCACCCTGTCCGTTGGCATCTGCCTTACTAACGGAACTCTGCGGGATCGAGTCTGGCGCTGCTCTGGCCCCACACGATGACGTTGTGGTCGAGTCCTGCGAGTTCGTGGGTGAGCCGCAGTTGGGTTTCGAGGCGCCTTTGCGGGCCGTAGACGATGCCGGGCTGCACGCCCGCCACGTGTATGCGGCCGGTCGCCGTCGGCTCCGGCTGCAGTATTCCGTAGCCGACCGCGGCTGCGGCCAAGGCGACGGCGGCTCCTCCGCTGGCCAGTCGAGTGCGGAGCATGGCGCCGGTGATCAGGAGGGCAAGGAGGCGGAGACCCCAGCGGACCAGTATGGAGAGCATGTCATCGGGCTATCCAGGCAGGTACCGGCGAACCTATCGGCGGCCACGGTAAGGCGAACGGCCCCTGTGGATCGGCCGCTCCCGTCATGCCTGCCGGTCATGGACACACCATCCGACAGCCTGCCGGTTGTTGTCGTTATCGAGGGTATCGAATACACCGGCGACGACCGGATCCTGGTCGACCAGAACGAGTTCGCGCCAGACCGCTGCCAGCTGCGCATCGCAGGCGACGTTGACGGCTCCGGAGTATCGGTGGTGATCGTCGCCGAAAAGACCTGTTCATGAATGGATCTTTTAGCGACAGCCTTTCCTGGGGCGGCGATGAGCACAACGCGATCGTCGAGACGGGTGAAAGTCGCAGTCAGGATGATCGAGCGAATCGGTTGCAGCGATCTCTCGCAAGTCGCATTGTTGCTCTACGTAATAGTGACTTCACAGGAGGTGGTTCATGTTGGCCGGAATGATGACCATCGCGTCGCTGATGGCGAGCTATCCCAACCCGTTGTACTTCGGCGGCTGATCGGCCGCTGATGACGGCGCCCTCGATGCCGGGGCTCGGGGGCGCAGCGATGAGGAGGCCGCGACCGTGTGTCAAGAGGCGTCCGGGGGTGTCTCCAAGTTGAGTCGTCGCTCCACGTTCGCCAGGACAGCAGCAACCATTGCCTCCGGATCGTATCCGGGCATCGGACCGAGCCGGTCGCGAAGCTGATCGGCGAGTTCGCCAGCTAGCTCGGCGAGCGGCTCATCGCCAAGGACCGTGGCCAATTCGTCCAGCAGACGCGCCATCGCGTCGCCCTCGTGCCAATTTAACAGTGGCTGCTGCAGCAACGGCAGATGCCGGGCCGAGTCGACTTGAGCTGCCAAGACATTGGCCAGATTCATGCGTGCGGCCCGAACTGAAGGGCTCTCTGCCGCCTGTAACCAGTTGGGTGTGCGGTCAGTCACTGCAACCTCCCTAGCTGTCAAGCGAGCGGGGCCGATCACCGCCCCTACTGGTTGTAGCTCATCAGATTACGTAGGGTCATATATTCTTCGCACCCTGTTATGTGATTTGTCGATGGGACATCAAGATCTCAGAGCCCCAGCATGGCTGCCTGTGGGCAATCGACTGCTGGCCCCTACAAGGTCGGATTGATGGGCCATGCCATAGCTCAGGGAGAGAAGCGCTGTACAGCAGCCGATACAGCAACACCGCCTTACACGATCACACGCCACCGACCCGCAACCACCACCTGAGCAGGGCGGGCTCCTGCTGACGGGGCATCTGCCCTTGCCTACGGATCAGAAGGTTGGGGTTTCGAGTACCTCCGGCTGCACAGATGCAAGAAGGCCCCTGAACAGGCATTACGCCATCAGGGGCCTTCTTCGTTGTGGTGTTCAACCGGTCTCTTCGGTGTCGGTGAGAGCCAACCTGGGAGCCAAAGGCACCGCTCTGCCCAGGAGAGTCCCGGAAACGGCCTCCGTCACCGCGCGCTTGTCTCCCTCCATCAGATGTCCGTAGACATCCTTGGTGATCGCGATGCTCACGCGCCCGAGGGCGTCGGACCGGGGGACAAGGTGGCGTGCTGCTGATGGTGTTCGTGTTGCCGACTTGACGGTGTCCGGCTCATCGCTGGCCAAAACGCCGGGGTGAGCCGCTCTCCTTATCCCGTCGAGGTGCGTAGGGCGCGACTCGAGGCCAGGCCGCCAAGACCGTGCGGAAGACACAAACTGCAATCGACTCCAAATTTGGAATAGACTCCACATATGTCTGAAGGGCTGCGCGAGCGCAAGAAGCGACAGACCCGGCAACGCATCTCCGATGTGGCCATCGGCCTGTTCGTCGCGCACGGCTTCGACAACGTCACGATCGCCGAGGTCGCCGCGGCCGCCGAGGTGTCGGTCAACACCGTCTACAACTACTTCCAGGCCAAAGAGGACCTCGTCCTGCCGCCGGAGGAGGCCTCACCGCAGCGGCTGGCCGACATCGTGCGCGAGCGCCGGCCCGGCCAGTCGGCGGCCGATGCGATCCTGGCGCGGCTGCGGCAGGAGGTGCGCGGGCGTGAGCGCAGGCTCGGGCTGAGCGAGGGGTTCGGCCGCGTGCTGGAGATGATGCGGGCCGCGCCCACGCTGACCGCCCGGCTGGAACAACTCGCCCACCAGATGATCGCCGAGCTGGCCGATCAGCTGGTCCAGGAGACCGGCGCCACGCCCGGTGACCCGCTGCCGCGGGCTGTCGCCTGGCAGCTTGGGAGCCTGCACAGCATGGTCCTGTCGGAGATCGGCAGCCGGACCGCAGCCGGCCAGCGGCCAGGTGCTATCGCCGCGAAAGTGCTGGAGCTGATCGACGCCGTGGAGGAACTCATGGGGAAGCGCCTGCTCGGCTATGCCGTACGAGAGGAATGAGCAGTTGTTCAGGGTAACGATCAGAGGGAAGTTCACCGGGCTCGACGACGCCGGGCGGGCCGCCGTCCTGGCCGCAGGCGGCACCGCTTATACCGAGGCCGGAACCTTCACCCATGATCAGAGCGTGACGGTCTTCACCTTCCGCTGCCAGGTGCCGGCAGGCCCGGACGACGGCCAGGACGAGGCGGCGCTTGGCGCGATGGTCGCGCTGGAGGCGCACGGGCACCCGCATGAGATCTTGCACCTCGCGGTGACCGACATGCGCGACATCAAGATTCGTCCCAAGGGGCGCCGGATGTGACCGACGAGCCAGGGCAGGACATGGATTCCGTCCCACCGCAGTCCAAAAGCGCTGCTACTTCTCAGCGACATCGCCTACTCCTACAAATGATCGCTGTCACCGCCGATCGACAAACGCTGTCGCTGCTCGCCTACAGAACCACCGGAGTATCGGTCACTGCCGGCGAACTCGTTTTTTCATGGCCAGCACCAGGTATCCCGCCAAGGGGACAACCGCGAGGAGGGTGAAGGCGAGCACCAGCCATGATGCCCAGTTCATGACCTGAGGCAGGGTAGTCATGACCACGAAAGTGGCCATCGACAGGAATGACCAGGCAACCGGCCGTGCCGGGCGTTGATCGTACCGGTGATACCAGTTGGGCAACCGGTTGGTCTTCAGTATGAAGAGGCCATGCGCACCGATCGCGCAGCCAAGCAGGAGAGCGGCCCACCCAAGGATGCTCGCTGCCATGTGCAAGGTCATCCGGTCGTCTCCGCTGCTCGGGGGCTGAACAACTGGATGCACATGGACCGGCTCGCCGCCCAGCACGGCAGCGGCGACGAGACCACGGCGCCGGCGGAGTCCGAGCAGGAAGAACTGGCCCGGCTACGGCGAGAGAAAACCGATCTTTCTGCACCGCACTGAGAGTCATCCTGACAAGTGGCTGGGCGTGTAGACCAGGCTGACCCATGCTCGCGTGGCTTTCTCCGTGAAACTTGCCAGCACACGGGTGATCTCGCCGTTTAGGCCGATCACTACCGCCCGGGTACCGTCGTCGTCGCTGACCATGAGGGACAGATGCCGATCGTCCCACCATCCGATCGTCGACCGCATCCCCTTGTCACTGACACGCTTGACCAGCTTGCCGGACTTGAAGTCCCACAGGCAGTAGTTCGAGGCATTCGCCGACAGGCACAGTGTGAGGAGTTGCCTGCCCGAGGGCGAGAACGAATCCTGGCCCTGCATGAAGCCGATCTTGCGTAGCGTGCGATGTGTGCGTCCGTCCTGCCGGTACACACGGACTCCGGCGTACGGGTCCCCGATGCCGGCGACCAGATATTTGCCGTCCGGAGTCCACTGAAAGGACGAGGGCGGGTCGACGCCGCGGACCATGACGGCCTTCGAGGTGCCGGTTACGGTGTCAACGATAACAAAACCGACGGTGTCGATCTCATCCTTCTGGATGCTGAGGACGAGTTTGCGACCATCACGTGCCCACATGGGCGTAGTGGCGTTCAGGGGTTTCCGTACGGTACTGATGCGCTTGGCTTTGCCCGCGCTGTCAAAGATGACAACGGAGTTGAACGCCCCGGGAGAGGCGTAGGGCACGCCCGCGACTTTTCCGCCTTTCGGCGCCGGTTCGAGCTCGCCGTACCCTTTCTTCGCCGCGAAGGAGAGCCCACCGGACGAGCGGAGATAGGCGGCGCGGCGGGATGATGACACCTCCTTGCTGAAGGCGGTCACCCGCCACGGATCGCCGTTCTGTTCATGCAGTACGACGCCGGCTTCGGACACCTCGATGTCGGCGTTGATGAGCTGCTGGGCAGATGCGGGAATGGCGGTGACCGTGGACAGAAGCAGGCTCACAGATAGCACGCCGCGTAACAGAAGGGAGCGGATCACGATGGCAGCATAGAGAAAGATCGTAATCTGTGAAGGCGTCCGAGTCAGGCTCGCGCTGTCCTTGACGTGATCCACCAGGCTCGCGTGGAGATGGGGAGAAGCGGCGAACCGAGGATAAGGGCCGCTGCGCGAACGGGACGCCGCATTGAAGATTCGGAATATGTGCGGAACGCTGAGCAATATTCAGCGATCGACACGGTGCCTGTGTGCAGGTGGCGGCGACCGCAGCCAGCAAAGGCTCGCCCCACTTCTCATTCGACAATCATGGACCCGGCCGGCTGAGGACATGGCCGGCACCTCGGATGACGACCTCCAGCGGAGAGCCGGTGTCGAAGCATCGGTTGAGAGACTCGATGAGAGGCGAAGCGTACTCAGGGACGGCCTCCGGCGCGCATCTCTCCGTGACGCGCATGAAACCACCAGGTCGCGCTGGAGCCATCCGACGAATGACGGCTGGGCCGTGTGATGTGGGGCGAGCATTATGGTCGGATGCCAGAACTGATCAATCCAACTACCAGACTGCGGACGTCGTTCCTGGCCGCGGTGACCGAGTTTCGCGCAGACCGCGACTACCCGGTTCCCTGGTTCGTCACCGACGTCGACCCGCAGGCTCTACATGCCCCGTCGGCCTTCGCTGCGTATGTCACGCGCGTGCTGGGCGAGCGGGAGGAAGCGGCCGCGCAAGCGATCGGGTTCGTGCCGATGACGACGCTGTGGTGGGCTGAAGGCGAGCGACTGCTGGGCAGGTTGGCGATCCGCCACCGGCTCATTCCGGCCTTGGAGAAGGCTGGGGGCCACATCGGCTACGACGTACGGCCCAGCGCACGGTGGCAGGGGCATGCGACCGCGATGCTCGCCGCAGCATTGCCGATTGCCCGTTCGCTCGGCATTGCCGAGGCGCTGTTGACGTGCGACGACACGAATACGGCGTCCCAGCGGGTGATCGAGGCGAACGGTGGCCGGTTCGTCGATATGGCCGGGCAAAAGCGCCGCTACTGGGTGCCAACGCGTTCTTGAGACTGTCAGTAGGCGGTGGCTTCGGCGACTTTCCGCATGGGACACCTCGCCGTCGTGCTGAGGGTGGTTCTACGGTGTATCACGGGTATGCGCGGGATGATCTTCTTGGACAATGCCGAGACGGAGTCCGTATGACGAGGTCGGAGACGCAGCACAATCGAGAACAGCGGTCCGCTGTAAAACCGTCGGCACTCCGATTCTGGGAGCCAACTTGGGAGCCACCAAGCCGTACGCCCCTGGACTGAGCCGGATTGATACGAACAGACGGATCGTTCGCGACCTGCCCGGCGAACCGGCCTGAACGTCCCTGGACATCGTTTGGGGATCTACGGATCAGATAGTGAGGAGGAAGGCTTCCATGGCGGTTCGCAAGCTCACGGGGTCTTCGAGGTGGAGGTCATGGCCGGCGGCGGGAACCCGGACCACTGTCGTCGAGGGACGCTGTCGGACCATCCTCTCGACATCCCGGGAAGGGATGATGCCGTGTTCGGCGAGTACGACCAGCGTGGGACAGCGCACCTGAGCCCATTCGGTCCAGAAGGGCCTTTCGGCGTTCTCCTTCAATGACGCGACCATCACGTCACGGTCGAACCGGGCATGCCAGCCGTCCGCCCGTGACTCCAGACCATCCGCCCACCCGAGGCCGACCGGACCACCCCCGAAGAACTCGGCCGCAGCGGCGTGGGAAGCGAAGGGAAGAGGCCAGGTGTCCAGCCACCGCCCGATCCTCGCGGGACCGTCGGGATCGGGATCGCCCGGAGCCGCCTCCACCAGGACCAGCGCCCGGACCAGGTCAGGGCGGGCCGCCGCGACCAGCATCGCGGTGTGCCCGCCCAAGGATTGCCCCACCAGGATGACGGAGCTTGACCCCAGCGTCTCGACGACGGCGACGGCATCGTTGACGTAGGCGTCCCGTGAGGTGTCGGCCGGGCGTCGCTCGCTCAGCCTGTGGCCTCGCTGGTCCAGAGTGACGACGCGGTGTCCTTCCCGCAGCCACTCGACGGTTGCGTCCCACTCTCCGCAGTGACCCGCCAGACCGTGCAGCAGCAGTACGGCCGGTCCCGGTCCGCCGTAGTCCCGGCCTACCAGCCTGACCCCGTCGCGGACGACCGTGAATTCCGACCACACGTTGCCCATCCTCACCGTGAACCTGCCTGAATGTAGGACGTCGGATCCAGCAGAGTACGGGCCGCCCGCACCATGGCAACGGTGACAGCGACGCCGGCCACTGCCCACACACGGCGGCAGCCGTACGGGACCGCTGATCTCAGGGCGGCGAGGGGGACCAGGGTGGTTGTGCTTGAAAGCGAATGATCGCTCCTGCTGCCGTACAGAAACCCGTACAGCAACACCGCCTTACACGATCGCACGCCACCGACCCACATCAGCCATCCGAGCGGGGCGAGACGCCGTTGACCATCGTGGGAGGCGCGACCGTGCCGCGCGACCCCGAACTCCCGGGAGAGCGAGAGCACGCGCGGCAGGAACGCTCCGGGCGGATACGTGCGACTCAGGATGCGGCGCTCGAACTCGGCCGCGCCGCGCCGGTAGTGCGGCCCGGCTGCGTCGCCACAACGGGGGTCAGCCTACGTCGTGACCCCTCACTTCTTCGCGCCGGAGCCGGTCACGACCGTCATCGGCCCGGACTCGACGGTGCTCGACGTCCCGTCGGCCCACGTGCCGGTCACCTGGACGGTCACCGTGTCGCCGAGGTACTTTCCCACGAGGTGGAACCGCGACCCGGTCGCGCCCGCCACCGGCTTGCCGTTCACGAGCCACTGGTAGCTGAACTTCGCATCCGGGGTCCACGTGCCCGGGTCGGCCGTCACGAATCCGCCGACCTTCGGCGAGCCCTTGATGACCGGCGTGCCCGGCAGCTCCAGCCGATAGTGGTAGAAGGTGACGTTGCTGGGACCGTTCGGCTCCGGCTGCTCCCGGTTGAGGATGTTGAGGGTCAGACCGTCCGGTGTCTCCAGGAGCGACAGGCCTTCGACCTCTTGAGCGTAGGGAACCTTGAGATTGAAGAGCACCTGGACCTCGCCGGTCGTCAGGTTGGCGCGGGAGATGTTCTTCCCCGCGTCGTTCGAGGCGAAGTACATCCAGCCGTCATGGATCTTGCCGCCCTGGGCCTGGTCGACCGTCTGCGACAGCGGGATGTATCTGTTGAACGTCCAGTCGCGCAGGTTGTAGACGGCGATTTCCGTCGCGTTGCCGTAGGCCATGCCGTAGGCGAGGCCCTTGTCCGTGTCGACGGCCACCCAGCTTGCGATGTCCTGCACGCCGTGCGGCGGCTTCAGGGCAGCGGCCTGGCCGGTGAAGCTCAGATCGGCGGCGTTGTAGACGGCGAACACCGGCGTGTCGTAGCGGCCGCCGGTGACCGTATCGCGCGTGCTGGTGTCGAGTGAGATGTAGAGCTTGCCGTTGGCGTAGTCGATGTCGCCGATGTGGTTCAGGCCTTTGTAGGCGAACGGCGAGGGGTTGGCCAATTCGGACGGAATGGCCGGCGAGCGCTTGAAGATGGTGTTGTACTGCATGTCCGTGATCTCCAGCCCGTTGCTGCTGGAGAAGTACCAGTGAGTGCCGTCAGTGGTGACGCCCTGGCCGCGCGAGCTCTCGGCCTCGCCGGTGAACACGTCCTTGCCGATGAGCTTCCACGTCTCGACCGCCTGCGCGGGTGCCGCCTGCGCAGGTGTCGCGTGCGCGGGTGCTGCATGCACAGGTGCCGCCGCCGCGGGTGCCGCCTGCGCGGTTGCCACCGCCGCGGCCGCGCCGACCAGGGCGAGCCCGGCGATGAAATTCCTTCTGGCGAAACTTCCCAAGACGACTCCATGTGATCCGCCGGCGGACGACCCGTGTCCGCCGTGTCGGTTTAAGTCCTATAAGGGGGAGTTTGCGCCGCCACGGCGGCAGTATGACCGCGCAGTGACGTTTTCTCGCTGGTTCAGCTGATCCGATGGTGTTCGAGGACAGGCCGTGCAGATACCGCAGCGGCAACACCTCGGTGATGCGCGGGGTCTTACGCGCCCACGGCGGCAGGATGGATGAGGAAAACCGCTGCCGCTCGCCCTGATTCTCGTTGAGCGGCTTACGGGGTAGCCGCAGAACTTGCATGGTTGCAGCCGGCCGGGGCCCGCGAGCAGTGACACTGCCTTGTCCGGGCCGGTGCACCGTGGACCTTGATGTCTCACGTGCCGGGTGTAGGACGCCCGAGGGAAGACGATCCTGGCTTGCGGCGAAGGATGGGTGATCGTAGCTACCATCCGGAAGGCAGGCTTATGTCGGAGATAAGGACTTGATCGCCGAAGTGGGCGAACAAGTGACCGACGCCGAACTCGTCGCCCGGTATCGGCGCAACCCTGACCTGTTCACCACCGTGCACGACCGCTACTACCGCGACATCTACCTGTATGTGGCGGGTCGGCTGGACGCGCAGATCGCCGAGGACATCACGGCCGAGACGTTCCTGCTGGCCTTCGACAAGCGCGACCGGTTCGACCCGGAACGCGGGGGCCTGCGGCCCTGGCTGTTCGGCTTCGCCACCAATCTGATCGCCAGGCACCGGCGCAAGGAGAAACGCCACTACAGGGCGCTGGCCCGGCTCGGCCCGGAACCCGTTGTAGAAGGCCACGAGAACCAGGTCGTCGACTCCGTCGCTGCTCAGCGCATGCAGCCGCACCTGGCGAAGGCACTCGCCGCGTTGTCCGGCGGCGAGCGCGATGTTCTGCTGCTCGTGGCCCTGGGCCAGCTCAGCTACGACGAAGTGGCCCAGGCGCTCGGCATCGCCGCCGGCACGGTGGGCTCCAGGCTCAGCCGAGCGCGCGTGAAAATCCACGCTCTCATCGACAAGGAGACCGCCCATGGATGACCTGAACGCACTCGCCACCCTGCTGACCAAGCCTGAGCCGCCCGCTGAGGCGATCACTCGCAGCAGAGGCCGACTCCAGGACCGGATGCGAGGCCGCGCGCGGCGGCGGATCGGGTGGCTTGTACCCGCGCTCACCCTGGCCACCGCCGCCGCGGCGGTCGTCGCCGTGCTCGTCACGGGCGTGATCAAGCCCGCCGGCGTACCCACCTCAGGCAGGGAGGTGCTGCTCATGGCCGCTGCCAGCGCGGAACGCACGCCCCAAGGCTCCGGGACCTACTGGCACGTCAAACGTGAGGTGCGGGATGTGGACAGTTCGCGTCAGGAGAGCTGGATCACGCGCGACGGCCGGCGCTGGTCCGTGGGGGATCCGGGCAACCCTCCCGGCGTCGTCGTACCAGACCCGGACCCGCTCATGCTCAAGGGAGCCGAGGTGAGCATCGAGGACCTCGAAAGGCTGCCGGCAGATCCCGAGGCGTTGAAAGCGCGGCTCACCGGGCTTCAGGGGCGTGAGAGCGCCATGACCGCATCTGAGCAGCGAGGTGACCCTCTCTTTTCGCTTGTCACGCTGATCTCGGAGTTGCCGACGCCGCCGGAGGTCCGTTCCGCAGCGTTCCGGGCACTCGCCACGATTCCGGGAGTCGAGAGCACGGGCGCGGTCGAAGGCGGGCAGGAGCTGCGGTTTCCCGATCCTGATATCGGGTGGGAGATCAAGCTGGTCGTCGATCCCGAGACCGCTCAAGTGACGCGCACCACCTATCTCCCCGGCAACGACGGAAGCGTGATGTTGAGCGAGAGATTCATCTGGGTGACCGCTGGCTGGACGGACCAGCCTCCTCGGTAACGCCTGAGCCGACGGCGGCCGGAGACCTCGCCGCATCCCGCTTCCACGCACTGGGGGCCTTGCTATATGAGATCGCTAAGCAGGAGAGGTCATCACAGGTGTCGGGGGAGGGTCATCGGGGCGAGGCCGAAGTCGGCGAGTACGGCCTCGTCACGGAGGGGCGTGGTCCCCGCCCGCGAGCACCATGGTCCGCGCCGTCTGGTAGCGGCAGCCGGCGGCATCGAACGTCGCCGCGGTGGCGAGCAGCTTCTCCCGGTCACCAGCGAGCAGTGCTTCGGCCCGTTCCACGATGGCGCCGGCGACCTGGTTGCCGGCTGTGATGGTCCGGGCGTCGGCCAGGCGATTGCGGGCGTCGGGGCTTCCGGCGAGTACGGCGGTTTCGGCGCGTAGCGCCACGTACCAGTGGAGCCAGATCCAGGTGACCCACTTCCAGACCTCGCCGGGCTCGGGCGCCATTCGCTCCAGGGCCTTCTCGGCTTGCCCGCGGTGGAGCATCCTCATCGCGTCGAAGACGGCCCCGTATCCGTAGGTGCGCTCCGGTGAGTCGCCGAGCTGATCCGAGACCGCCCGCCATTCGCGCGCGGCGTCGTGATCGTCACGGAGGTCGTGGATCATCTCAACCGCTGCTGCCGCTGGGCCGAGGGCCGACGTGGCCGGGCGGCCGGCTCGCTGCCACGCGTCGAGGAACAGGGTGCTGCCGGTGACCACCTCGTCGACGTTGCCCGCCAGCGCGTCGGCGACCAGCAGCCAACTCGTGGCACGGTGGCCGACCTCGGCCAGCGACGGATGCTCGGCGAGCTGTCGTGCCCACCGGCGGGCGCCCAGCAGATCCCCCGAGCCGAGGCTGGTCTGCGCGGCCATGCCGAGCGCGTCGATCAGCTCGTGGGTGCCGATCGGAGTACTCGGTGTGGAGGAGAGCAGCATGATCCGGCGCCGGGCCGTGGCGGCGGTGCCGAAGGTGTCCCCGGCCCAGCTCTGGGCGGTGATGAGCGCGTCGAACGCGGCGGACTCGATGAGCGGGTCGCCGGTACGGCCGGCGAGCTCGACCGCCCGCTCGGCGCGCGCGATCGTTTCCGGCACGGCGTTGTCGGATGGGCCCTGAGCGGCACCGAAGGCGTCGGTGAGCACCCCGGCCTCGGCCAGCGCCACCGCCGCCTGGGCAGCCGGATCGTCGCCGGCCAGTTCCCGCGCCCGGGTGATCAACTCGATCGCCTCCTGCGGGCGCGGGATTCTCACGAACGTGCTCGAGAATCGGTAGGCGTTGGTGACGGCGGTCGCCAGGTCGGCGGCGGCACCGGCGTTGTCCCCTGATCGAAGGGCGGCGTCGGCAGCGGCGCGGTGCAGGCGGTACATGTCATCACCACGCGTCCGGCAGCCGGCCACGGCCGCGGCGTGCCTGAGCATCGACGCGATGGCGGCAGCGTCGGTCGTGAGCGCGGCCGCCTGCTCATAGCGCTGCTGGGACTCGCCGACCAGGTTGCGGGTGAATGTCAGCTCCGCCAGGTGTCGGGCCAGTCCGTACGCGGCCGCGCGCTGCTCCTGCTCGTTCGCCGCCCACGCCAGGGCGGCGCGGAGGTCGGCGGCCACCGCGTCGAACCGGGCCCGCCATCTACTCACGTCGTTTCGCCGCCAAGAACGCGGGTGTCTCTCCCGACGGAACCGGATCCCACCGGCTTGTCATCGAAAGCGATGCCGGAACCTTCACCGACCCGGATGGGTTCGAGTGGGAGGCCGCCTCGGCCTCACACGGGTGGCCAGGGTTTGTACCGGCACTGGCGCAGCCGGAAGTAGACCGATGAGCGTCCCGGACCTCGGCGAATCCTCCCGCCCGCACCTTCGACCGGAGCATCCGTGACACTTCGGAGCGGCTCGAGCGGATCGTAGACGCCGAGGTCGCCACCGCGGCCTGGGCGGCCTGCCCTACGCGGACCGTTGGCGCAAACGGCATCGGGGGCGACGGCGACCGCTGCCGGGGAGCGGTCGACCGCGGCCCAGCCGTTGGCCGGGATGCAGTAACCGCGCTCGCGGCCTTGGAGGGGGAGCCGCAGGCTCGGGTCTTGCCCTCCACCGTGATCGAGTGACCGCCAGGTGGCGGCCGCAATCGTGGCCGCGTTCAGCAGATCTTCACTGTGATTTGCGACGCTAGGACGATCATGGAAATGATGTCCGGATGACCACCCCCGGCTCATTACGATCGCGGCGGTTCCTGATCTTCAGCCTCGCCGCCGCCACTCTCACCATCGCTTTTATGTTCGCCAAGCCGGCCCTGCTGCTAGACGGTCCGCAGTCAGCGATGGATTTTCGCAATGTGGTCGTCCTCGACTGGGCCGCAGAGAATCTCGTGCCTGTTCTGTTGGGGCTGCCCCTCGGAGTGCTGATTGACCGAGTGCGGCGCCGTCGGTCCGTCCTGGTGGTGATGGCCCTGCTGGGGATGGTGGCGGTGGCCTCCGTCACGGTGGCAGACGGTCTGGGCGCGGCCGGCGGGCCGCACGCCCTCGCGGTGATGACGGTGATGGCCGCTCTGGCAGCGGTGACACCGGTCGGCCAGGACGCCTACCTGCCGTCCATCGTCGGGCGTGGACGCCTGGTTCCGGCGAACGCGTTGCTGTCGGTGTTGCCGCAGGCCCTCCTTCTCGGTCTGGCAGCGATTCTGTCCTTACTGGACGGGAGCGAATTCGCGTTTCTGGTCGTCGTCAGCGTGGCGATGGCCGGGGCGACGTTGCTGTTTCGCGGCGTCGACGCCACCGAGGCGCCACCGCCTCCCAGGGCGGGGCTGTGGCGGGAGATGGCGGAGGGGATCCGCTTCACCGCGAAGCAACCGGTGTTGCGAGCGATCACCCTGTATCTGGTGGTGTCGGCACTGTTCGCGGAACTCGTCGACGAGGCGACGGACGAGGCACGGAACGCGGTGATGGACGCGGCGGAGAGAGACGCGTCACTGAGCGAGTTCTACTGGTGGTCGGTCACGGTGCCGCTCTACAGCGCGCCTTTGCTGGGGGCGTTGCTGTCCGTGCTGCTCCACCGGAGGCTCGGCGCCTTCCGGCTGGCCTGGTGGGCCGTGCTGGTGAGCCAGCCGTTCATCCTGCTGCTCGCGCTGTCCGGTACGGACTGGGGACAGCTCTGGTACACGATCGGAGAGTTCGTCCCGTTGACCGGAACGATCGTCGTCGCCATCGCTCTGCTCAGCCACCGCCAGGCGATCACGCCCGAACGGCTGCTCGGCCGGGTGGGCGGACTGCTACTCGGGCTTACCGGCCTAGCCGACATCCTGGGAAACCTGCTGGGGGCGCCCGTCCACTGGCTCGCCGAGTTCGGCGGCTCCACGCCCACACCGCTGGTCCTACTCCCCGGCCTGGCCCTCGCCACGTTCGCCACGCTCGCCGCCGCCGTCCCACTACTGAGAGCCCGACACCTCGCGGCCGATCCGGTCCTGGAGACGACCACCGGATAAGGCCTCGGCGTCGGCGAGGCCTTTTGATGCGGAACTGCTCGCCGAAGCGAGTGAATCAGCGATCGCCATCCAATTACTGATTCAGCCGATCGAGTGCTGCCTTCGTTTCTGGGTTTGGGATCTGCGCGTAGATGTCCGTAGTCATCGATATCTGCGAGTGCCGCAGAATGCGCATCGCCACCCGGGGGTGAACGTCGAGCACGGCCAGGAGTGAGGCACAAGTGTGCCGGGTGTCGTGACGCGGATGTTGGGCACGTCCGCCTTGCGTCAGTGCGCCTCGAAGGCGCGGTTGAAGTTGCCCTGAGCAGGGCAGACGCCACTGGTGAAGCATATGCCATTGCTTATGGAGCGTCAGATGGTGTTTTCCTCGGGAAATGAATGATTGGCGTCGAGTTCTTGGAGGCCACGCTGGCAGACGGCCCACTGGATATGGTCGCTAGCAGCATTGGCAAGAATGACGCTCGCGACGATGTCCTCGTGACACGGGGGAGTGCCGTGCTGGCTGCAACCGCCCTGGGCACCCGTGCTGTTCGGGTTCTTGTACCAGGCCGAGGGCTGAGGGACGAGGATTTGTACTACGTGTGTCTTCACGTCCCCGAATTTACGAAGTCGCAGCGCTGGTAGCAACGAATTGGACGAGACCGGTAGATAGACGTTCCCTCATAAGGTGGATCGCCGTGCAATGACTCGCCCTCTTCGACCTGGAACACACTCGTGAACCTGGATGAGGAAGATCCAGCGGACGCCTACGCGCTCTGTGACGCCAAAAGGCAAAGGCAAGGAGATTCCTCTCCCTGCCACTACCAAGATATAGCGCACCGGGGGGCTTGCGGCAAGACCCGGGTCGTGGCGCAGAATCGTCGGCCGAGGCCACAACCTGCGGAAACGGGGGCACGACGTGCGGGTGTTGTTGTCGACGGATGGGGGACGCGGTGACGTCGAACCAGTGGTGGGACCGGCGGTGCGCTTGCGGGCGTTCGGGGCGGAGGCTCGGGGGTGCGCGCCGCCGGACTGGGCGGAGCGGCCGGCCGGCTCGTCAGAGGGAAGGCGACCAGGGATGAGGACGTACGCGACAAGAGGCTCGACAGAGCTTGGGACGCAGGTGACCCGACCAACCAGTGCGGTGCGACGGAGCACGGCTGCCTCGGAGGTATCGCAGTGATCGAGCAGTACGTGGTGGATCTTCAAGAGGTCGACGAGACGCAGGTCGCGGTCGTCGGCGGCAAGGGCGCGCACCTGGGCGGGCTGTCGCGGATCGAAGGCATCCGCGTGCCGGCCGGGTTCTGCGTGACGACGGACGCCTTCCGCCGGATCATGGCGGAGGCGCCGTCGATCGACGATCGGCTCGATGAGCTGTCGCACCTGAACCCGGACGACCGGGACGGGATCCGCACGCTCAGCGCGGAGATCCGCCGGACCATCGAAGGGATCGCCCTCCCTGACGATCTCGCGGCGGCGATCACCCACGCGCTCGCCCAGCTCGGCGAGCAAGCCGCCTACGCCGTCCGATCCAGCGCGACGGCGGAGGACCTGCCGACGGCCTCCTTCGCCGGTCAGCAGGACACGTATCTCAACGTCATGGGGCCCGCGGCGGTCCTGCGCCACGTCAGCCGGTGCTGGGCGTCGCTGTTCACCGAGCGGGCCGTGACCTACCGCCTGCGGAACGGCTTCGGCCACCGTACGGTCGACATGGCCGTGGTCGTGCAGCGGATGGTCTTCCCGCATGCGGCCGGCATCCTGTTCACGGCCGACCCCGTCACGGGCAACCGGAAGGTCGCCACCGTGGACGCCGGCTTCGGCCTCGGCGAGGCCCTGGTCTCCGGCCTGGTGAACCCGGACGTCTTCAAGGTGCGCGACGGCGGGATCGTCGCCAGGACGATCGCCGCCAAACAGCGTGCCGTTCACGCCCTGCCGGCCGGCGGCACGCAGGAAGTGGCGATCGCCCCGGAACGGCAGGAGCAGCCGGCGTTGACGGATGCGCAGGTCATGCGGCTCGTGCGGCTCGGGCGGCGGATCGAGGCGCACTTCGGCCGCCCGCAGGACATCGAATGGTGTCTGGTCGATGACGACTTCCAGATCGTTCAGAGCCGGCCGATCACGACGCTGTTCCCCATCCCCGAGTCCGGCGACCAGGAGAATCACGTCTACGTCTCCGTCGGCCATGGGCAGATGATGACCGACCCCATGAAGCCCCTGGGGTTCTCCATGTGGCAGCTGACGGCCATGGTGCCGATGCACGAGGCCGGCGGGAGGCTGTTCGTCGACGTCACCCCGCGTCTGGCCTCGCCCGCGAGCCGCGCCGGCCTCCTGGAGGTCATGGGGAGAGGCGATCCGCTGATCAGGGACGCTCTGGAGACTGTCCTCGACCGCGACGACTTCGTCCCGTCGCTCCCGGACGCGGGTCCCGGCGGGCCGCCGGCCGGCGGTGCGTCCGCCCCGATCGAGGCCGATCCGGCCATCGTCACCGAGCTGATCGAGCGCAGCCAGGTGTCCATCGCCGCCCTGGGGCGCGACATCCGGACGAAGACAGGACCGGCGCTGTTCGACTTCCTGCTGGAGGCCTTCGAGGAGCACAAGCGAGTTCTCGGTGATCCGCTGAACTTTCAGGCGATCATGGCGGGGATGGACGCCACGTGGTGGCTCAACGACAAGCTGCAGGAGTGGCTGGGCGAGAAGAACGCGGCTGACACCCTCACGCTGTCCGCCCCCGGCAACGTCACGTCGGAGATGGGGCTGGCGCTGCTCGACGTCGCGGACGTGATCCGCCCGCATGCGGAGGTGGTGGCGTTCCTGCAGGGCGTCGAGGACGAGGGCTTCCTGGACGAACTGGCGAAGCTCGCGGGCGGGACCGAAGCGCGCGACGCCATAGAGGCCTACCTCGACCTGTACGGCATGCGCTGCGTCGGCGAGATCGACATCACGAGGCCACGTTGGCGCGAGCGCCCCACCACGCTCGTGCCCGCGATCCTCGACAACGTCAGGAACTTCGAGCCGGGCGCCGCCGAGCGGCGCTTCGAGCAAGGGCGGCAGAAGGCGCAGAAGAAGGAACAGGACGTGCTGGCACGCTTGCGGGACCTGCCGGACGGGGACCGGAAAGCCGACGAGGCCAAGCGGATGATCGACCAGGTCAGAACCTTCATCGGGTACCGGGAGTATCCGAAGTACGGCATCGTCAGCCGCTATTTCGTCTACAAGCAGGCCCTGCTGGAGGAGGCCGAGCGCCTCGTGCAGGCCGACGTGCTTTCTGAGAAGGAGGACGTCTTCTACCTCACGTTCCAGGAACTCCACGACGTCGTGCGCTCGAACCAGGTGGATGACCGGCTCATCCGGCGGCGCAAGGACGCGTTCCGGTCGTACCACGCGCTCACACCGCCCCGGGTGCTCACCTCGGATGGCGAGGCCGTCACGGGGGCGTACCGGCGCGACGACGTGCCGGACGGCGCCCTGGTCGGCCTGCCGGTTTCCGCCGGGACCATCGAGGGAAGGGCCCGCGTCATCCTGGACATGGCGGATGCCGATCTCGAATCGGGCGACATCCTGGTCACGACCTTCACGGACCCCAGCTGGTCGACGCTGTTCGTCGGAATCGCGGGCCTGGTGACGGAGGTGGGCGGCCTGATGACCCATGGTGCGGTGATCGCCCGGGAGTACGGCCTGCCGGCCGTCGTGGGCGTGGAGCAGGCCACCCGGCTGATCCGGGACGGGCAGCGGATCCGCGTGCACGGAACCGACGGGTACATCGAGATCCTGCCTTGACCGACCACACAGGGAAGCCCCACCCGTAGCTTCCGGCCGAACAACGCCAGGCAGTCGATGACCACCCCACGACCGCCGCCTGCAACGCGGGTTGCGTCCACGGAGATGGTGTATGAGTTTCCCCAGCCGGTGGGCGTGGCACTTGCCGCAGACGCTTACCGCTGACCTGCAGAAACAGGATCACGCGCGGGCCGGCTCATACACCACTTCGCTGGGCTCGGCGAGCCGGCCTCGGACGGCAGCGGCTACCGCGAGTACGTGCTCACCGCGACAATGTGCGACGCCTCCAGCATCGGAGCGTCAGACATCGGTTCAGCACGTTGCAGGGGCAGCGGTGCCGCGCCCGCCTGATCTCAGGCGAGCCGCCAGGCGAGGAACCCCTCGGGCGCGTCGGCCTGGACGAAACCCGCCCTGACCAGCTCCCCTTCGATCGTCTCACCCCGGTCCGCCGGGTCGTGGTCGACGTGCCCGAACCGCACGGATGGCGCCGGCCGTCAAGCAAGTCGTAGCCGCAGGGTGACGACCAGCCGCTCGTCGGGGTCGGACAGATCCAGGCCGAAGACCTCGTTGATGCGCTTGAGGCGGTATCGGAAGGTGTTGGGGTGCACGCCGACGCGATCGGCGGCCACGGCGACGTCGCCGAAGGCGTCGAGGTAGGCCCGGACGGTCGCCACCCAGGAGGTGCCCTTCTCCGCGTCCTGGGTGGCGAGTGCGGCGAGTCTGCCCTCGCTCAGCCCGTGGAACTCCGGATGCTCCCGCAGGAGGCCGCGCAGCCGCTCGATCGTGACCCTCGCCCGCACGTCGTCGATCCCCGCGACGGCGGGTCCCGCCCTGCCCACCAGCAGGTTGAGCACCTGGTCCGCCTCGCGGCGGGAGGCGACGACCTCGGTCAGGTCGCTCACGGCGGCGCCGATGCCCGCGCGCACGGCCGGCCGCAGGGTCGCCGTCGCGCGATCGACCACCTTTCCGGCGAGTTCGCGCGCCAGGTCCACGTCGCTCACCAGCGCGTAGGCGCGCCCGCCACTCACCGCACAGGACACGCGGCGGTGGTAGGCGGCGGCCGTGAGCGTGACGAAGTCGGCGACGCGCCGCGCGGCGGCGACCTCCTCGGCCGAGCCGTCCATGCCCGAGCTCTCGGGGGCGAAGGCGATGACGGCCATCGCGCCCACCGGGGCCATGCCCAGGGCCTCCCTGGTGAGCAGACTCGCCGCGCGGCCGTCGAGTACGGCGAGCAGGGCGGCGTCCCCGCGTCCGCGGGCATGGGTCGCGGCGCGGGAGCTGAGCAGGTCGAGTGCGACGAGGTCGGCGGCCGAGCGCAGCGCGCGTTCGGCCTCGACGCCCAGTGGCCGGTCGCCCTCCACGACCCAGACGCTGCCCAGTGGCTCGCCTCCGGCCCGCACGGCGACGGCGAGCCGGGGGCGGTAACCGGGGGCGTCGAAGGCCGCGACCTTCACCACCTCCTCACTCCTCCACAAGCGGTGGAACACTCCGGCGTCCCGCAGGTTCCTGACCCACTCCCCCGGCACCCGCCGCTCCAGGATGACCTGCCGCCTGGGCGGATCGGTGGGATGGCCGAGGTTGGAGTAGGCCAGGACGCGATTGTGCGGATCCTCGATCGTGGTGGCGCCGCCGACGGTGGCGGCGACGGTGTCGGCCAGCTGGAACAGGTCGTCGAGCGGCTCGTGCGGCCCGAGGTCGGACGCGGCCTGCAGCGAGGTGTGGAGGCGGCCCCAGGAGAGCGTGTGATCGGCGGTCAGCAGCGCGACCCCGGCCCGCTCGGCCTCCGTGAGCGTGCCCGGCTCCACCGGTGGCCGGAAGACGGCCGCCGCCGCGCCCGCGACGCCGAGCGCGCGCAGCAGTTCGGTTCTGGCCGAGGGCGTGTCCACTCCGACGGCCAGCACAACCGCACCCGCCGACGGGTCGAGGATGGTGGGAGCGCCGACCTCCACGTCCAGGCCGTGCGGGGCGGCCAGCACGTCAAGGCGGGCATGCTCGGCGACCCACCGCAGGCTCATCGGGGGAATCGGGGAAATCTGGGGAATCGTCATCTGATTCATGGCAACAACCAGTCCGTTCTGCGGATAGTCCGACAGCCGGGTCCGAAGTCTGGCCGGAAGCACGAGACGCATGGCCGCCGGGCGCGATTACAGTCCCTGACATGCCTAGACCTCCTGCTCCGTACTCCTCCGCCCGGCGAGCCGGTGACCTGCTCTTCGTCTCGGGCCGGCTCGGTTTCCACCCCGACGGCACGCTCCCCGAAGGTCTCGACGCGCAGACGCGGCAGGCGCTGGCCAACCTGGACGCCGTACTCGCCGAGCACGGCCTGAGCCGCGACGACGTCGTCAAGTGCCAGGTGTTCCTGGCCTCGATCTCCGACTGGTCGGCGCTGAACGCCCTCTACGAGGAGTACTTCTCCCAGCCTTACCCCGCCCGCTCCGCCTTCGGCGTTCAGCTTCATCCGGGCGCGCTGGTGGAGATCGAGGCCGTCGCCTTCTACCCGCCCTCGTCCGGAGCGTCGTGAGGCTCCCGACCACCGATGACGTACGGCGGGCACGGAGCGCGCTGCTGGGCCGCGTGGTCCGCACTCCCGTGCTCGGTTCGGCCGCCCTGGACGCGCTGACCGGCTGCCCGACGCTGGCCAAGGCCGAGTGCCTGCAGCTCACCGGCTCCTTCAAGGTGCGCGGCGCGCTGTACAGGATCACGACCCTGCCGCCCGGCGCGCTGTCGGCCGGGCTCGTCACGGTCAGCGCGGGCAACGCGGCGCTGGGAGCGGCACACGCCTGCCGCGAACTCGGGGTCGAGCTCACCGTGGTGATGCCGGAGAAGGCGGTACCCGAGAAGCTGGCCGCCGTCGCGGCGCTCGGCGCGACCGTGGTCAAGGACGGCGTCACCGGTTCGGCGGTCGCCTTCGAACGCGCCGAGGCCCTGCGGACCGAGCGTGGCCTGACCTTCGTGCACCCCTTCGACGACCCCATGGTCATCGCGGGTGCGGCGACCGCGACGCTCGAACTGCTGGAGGACCATCCCGACCTGCAGCGTCTGCTGGTGCCGTGCTCGGGCGGCGGGCTGCTGGCCGGTGCGATCATGGCGGCCCGTACGACGGGCTCGTCCGTCGAGATCGTCGGGGTGCAGCCGTCGGGCGCCGACGGCATCGTGCGCTCGCTCGCGGCCGGGCGGCCCGTCGCGCCGCCATCGATCTCCACCGTCGCCGACGGCCTCACCGCCCCGAAACCGGGCGAGGTCAACCTCGCGGTCATCGCCGACGCGGGGGTGCGCGTCCTCACCGTCGGCGAGGAGGCCATCCACACCGCGCTGGGTGAGATGGTCCGCGCGCTGCGGGTCGTCGTCGAGCCGTCGGCCGCGGTGGGCCTGGCAGCGCTGTCGGTCCACCGCGAGCTGCGCGACGGCGCCCGCACCGGGCTGCTGCTGTCGGGAAGCAACGTCAACTGGCGACTGCTCGCCGAAGGAGTGATCTCTTGAGAATCCATCCGCACGTCCTGATCAGCAACGACGGCCGCACCCGGGTCCCCTGTGAGGCCGGGTGGTTCGCCGTACCCGAGAACCGCCGCGTGGACGGATCCAGGACGATCGAACTGGCCTTCGCCCGTATCCGGAGCACCTCTCCCAACCCCGGGCCGCCGCTGGTCTACCTGGAGGGCGGCCCCGGCGGGTCGGGGTTGAGCACCTGGGCGTCGCAGCCCGACCGCTACCTGTGCTTCCTGGAGTTCGGCGACGTGATCGCCCTCGACCAGCGCGGCGTCGGGCTGTCGCGGCCCAACCTGACCGGTCCCCTCAGGCTCGACCTGCCGCTGGACCGGCTGGTCACCCGCGAGGAGTATCTCGCCGAGCACCTGGCCAAGGCGGCGGAGACCGTGGCCTTCTGGCGGGAGCGGGGCACCGACCTCGACGGCTACACCACCGAGGAGAACGCCGACGATGTCGCGGCGCTGATGGAGGCGCTCGGCTACGACACCTTCCGCACCTCCGGAGGCTCCTACGGCTCCCACCTGTCGCTGTCGGTGATCCGCCGGCACGGCGAGCGGGTCGACCGCAGTCTTCTCTACGGGGTCGAGGGACCGGACGACACCTACAAGCTGCCGAGTGCCACCGACCGTCATCTGGGCAGGCTCGCCGAGCTCGCGGCGGCGGCGCCCGAGCTGGACGGGCGGGTGCCCGACCTGCTGGACCTGATGGGCAGGGTGTTCGAGCGCCTGGGCAAGGAACCCGCCGTGGTCGACGGGCTGGTGATCGGGGAGTTCGACGTCAAGGCCCTCACCGCGACGGGGATGGGCTTCCACCCGTTCCTGAAGATGCTTCCCGCGCTCTTCCTGGCCATGGATTCCGGCGACTTCACCTGGTGGGCCGGGCACGTCAGGAAGATGCGGACGGCACCGGTCGACAACCTGATGGCGCTGGTCATGGACTGCGCCTCGGGGGCCACGGCGGAGCGGCTGCGGAGGATCGAGCGGGAGACGTCGCTCCTGGACGACCTGATGAACTTCCCCTTCCCCCACATCGGCCAGGCGATCGGCGGGCCGGACCTGGGGGACGCGTTCAGGGAGCCGGTCAGCTCCGCCGTACCGGCTCTGTTCATGAACGGCACGCTCGACGGGCGTACGCCGGAGACCAACGCACGCGCCGTCATGGGGGGTTTCTCCGACAGTCATCTCATCCTCGCCGAGAACGCCGCGCACCAGACGGTGCACAACATGCCCGAGGTCTTCGACGCGATCAGGGACTTCATGCACGGCCGCCCGGTGACGCTGACGGACGTGCGGCTGGACTTCACCTTCGACCCGGCTCCGTGATCGTGAGCCTTCGACCCGGCTCTGTGACCTGAGCCTCTGACCCGGCTCCGTGATCGTGAGCCTTCGATCCGGCTCTGTGACCTGAGCCTTCGATCCGGGTCCGTGACCGGATCCCGTGGCGGTGGGGCCCTCGGAGGAATCCGAGGGCCCCACGCGTTTCTAGGTGACGCGCCGGGCCACCCGGTGCGACCAGCGCACTCCCGCGACCTTGCCGTCGGCCAGCCGGACGAACGTGCCGTCGGGCCGGCGTCCGGAGCGGTCGGCCTGGAAGAAGGCGTCGCCCGCGAGCGGGATGAGCGTGAGAGGTTTCTGGACGGGAACGACCAGATCGGGCATGCGCGCCCGGTAGCGGGCGATGATCTCTTCGGAGTACTCCCTGAGGACCTCCAGGCGATCGCCGTCGGGGCGCACCACGAGCAGGTGGCCGTCGCCGCGGTCGTAGGTACCCGCGTACTCGGCCAGTTTCTCCGCCGTCAGGCTCACCGGCTTCGGCTTCGCGGGCACCAGGCCGAGGTGGTCCTCGAGGATCGCCTCCTCGATCTCCCGTATCAGGGTGCCCGACCCCGTGCCGATGGCGTTGACGGTCACGGCGACCACGAAGTCGTGCTCGGGAACGAGCTGCAGGACCGCAGCCCCGCAGACGGTGCCTCCCGCGTGCTGGACGACCCGGACCCCGCCGAGGTCGCGCAGGGTCCAGGACAGGCCCATTCGCGTGTCGTCGTAGGGCAGGTCGGTGGAGGGCAGCCGCATCAACGCGAGTTCCTCGTCGTCGAGGTGGTGCCTGCCGTAGGCGAGCAGGTCCCTGATGTCGCAGAAGACACCTCCCGCGGCCGCCCGGTCACGCTCCATGTGCCAGGAGTGGATGACCGCGGTGGACCCGTCGTCCGCGCCCTTGTTGCCGTGCCCGACCGCGAACCTGCGGGTGATCACGTCGGCGACGTCGAAGAAGCTGTTGCGCAGCCCCGCGTGGTCGAACACCAGCTCCTTGACCGCCGCCTCGTAGGTCTTGCCCGTCACCTTCTCGATGACCCGCCCGGCCAGGCAGAACGCGGCGTTGTTGTAGGAGACGACCCTGCCGGGTGAGAAGACCTGCTCCAGCCGCGCCATCCTGTCCACGAAGGCCGCCAGCGCGCTGTCGTCCCTGGAGGGACCGCCCGCGCCGTCGCCGCCGTCGAACCCGGCGGTGTGGTTGAGCAACTGGAGCACGGTGATCTTGGTTTCCTTGAGCGCCAGCTCGGGGACGTAGCGGGTGACGGGGGCGTCCAGTTCCACCTTGCCGAGCCCGGCCAGCCGTACGAGGGCGGTGGCCGTGTAGGTCTTGGTCACCGAGCCGATCGAGAAGAGGGTGTCGGGGGTGACGGGCAGCGGGTTCTCGGTGGAGGTGACGCCGTGGCAGAGGTGGAACTCCGCGCCCGCCTGGTAGACGCCCACCGTGGCGCCGGGCACCCCGAGCTCGGGAGCGCGTACGGCGAGCAGCGTCTCAAGGCGTTCGCGCAGGCTGTCGAGGCCGGCCATTCAGATCCCCGCCTCGGGGTTCGGCTCGACGGCGGCGAGGGCGTCGAGTGAGTGATGGGCGCCCTTGTGGAAGACGACGACCCCCGGCGCGCCGACGGTGATCCAGTCGCCGTCGGGCCCCCGGACGACGCCGGCGTTCTCGGGCACGGCGAGGATCGGAACGTGGATGGAGGTCGCGGCGAGCATGGAGGTCAGCATCCACTGGCCCTTGGCGGTGTCGCTGTGGGGCAGCACCCGCATGCCCGGCAGCAGGCCGAGACCCGTCGCCTCGTAGGTGTACCAGTAGGGATCGGGGACGACCGGTCCCTTGCCGCCCTTGCCCACCCCCTCTGAGTCGATCACATATTCGGTGAGCACCACGGCGCCGGCGGACTCACCGGCCAGCACGGCGCCCGCCTGCCACCTGTCCAGGATCGCCCGCCAGAGCGGGGTGCCGCGCAGGATCTCGGCCAGCGGTTTGGGCCGCCCGCCGGTCAGGAAGATGTAGTTCGCCTTCTCGACGGCCTGAATGTGCGCCGGGTCGTGGGCGTCCTCCCGGCTGAACACCTCCGGCACGGTGACCTTGGTCCCGAGCTTCTCCTCGTAGAAGCCGACGCGTTGGTTCAGAAGCTCGGTGGCGCGGGCCCGGGGCCACTCCACGGTGGCCGTGGGAATGAGGAGCACCTCGTTCCCACCGGACCGTTCGAGCAGATGACGGTCGAGTTCTGCTCGGGTGTCGATGTCGTTCTGCCCGATGAGGGCGATGGGGCCTGGCATGCCGTTACTCCTTAATGTGAACTATGTGTTTCAATGTAGCAGATGTTACTTTGATGAAAGAGGGCCTCGTGATCGTTCCCTACGAATGCCGTTGCGGAAGCTCCTACGCCCCGACGGCCGACCGCTGGCGCTGCGACTGCGGAGGCCTGCTCGACCTGCCGCTCGGCGCCGTACGGTGGCCGCCGCGTACGGATGTCCGGTCGATGTGGCGCTACCTGGACGCCGGCGATCTGCCCTGGCGCGACGTCACCCTCGGCGAGGGCGACACCCCGCTGGTCAGAGAGGACCGCGAACTGTACCTGAAGGTGGAGTTCGCCTCCCCTACCGGTTCCTTCAAGGACAGGGGCGCGGTTGTGCTGGTGGCGCTGGCCAGGGCGCTCAACGCGAGCCGGCTGGTCGCCGACAGCAGCGGCAACGCCGGGACCGCGGTGGCCGCCTACGCGGCCCGCGCCGGCGTCGCGGCGGAGATCTTCGTCCCCGCCGGGACCAGCGAGAAGAAGCTGCAGCAGATCAGGGGGCACGGCGCCCGGGTCACCGTGGTCGAGGGCTCGCGCGAGGACACCGCGGCGGCCGCCGCCGCCCGCGTGGAGGAGAGCGGCGCCTTCTACGCCAGCCATGTGTACAACCCCTACTTCCACGAGGGCACCAAGACCTACGCGCTGGAGATCTTCGAGCAGCTCGGCGGCGCCGTACCCGCGACGCTGGTGCTGCCCGCGGGGAACGGCACGCTCGTGCTGGGCGCCCATCGTGGCTTCGCCGAGCTGCGTGCCGCAGGGCTGATCGACCGCATCCCGCGCATCGTCGCCGTCCAGTCCGAGCTCTGCGCCCCGCTGGCCGAGGCCTGGACGGCGGGGCGCGACGAGCCCGAACCGGTACGGCCCGGCCATACCCTCGCCGAGGGCATCGCCATCGCCGATCCGGCCAGGGGATCGAGGATCCTCGTAGCCGTCGAGGACAGCCACGGCGCCTTCGTCACGGTCGGCGAGGACGAGATCGCCGAGGCGCACGCCGCGCTCGCCGCCCGGGGCCTGTGGGTCGAGCCGACGGGCTCCGTCTCCTACGCGGCCGTGCGGCGGCTGCGCGCGGAGGGCTCGTCCCTGGTCATCGGCGGACCGATCGTGGCGCCGCTCTGCGGTTCCGGCCTCAAGGCATCCCTGTGAAAGGCCCCTTCGTGAAAGGCCCCCTTGTGAAAGACGTGCCGGTGAAAGACGTGCCGGTGAAAGGCATCCCCGCAGAGGGTCTCCCGGTGAAAGGCGTCCCCGTGAAGGGCGCCCCGGTGAAAGACGCAGCCGGGATGGGCCGGACGGACGAGAAGCCCCGCTCGTTTTTGTCGTCACGGACGAAAGCACGCGTCGATGCCGTCCATATGGTGGCGCCATGACAACCATGACCCATGATCTGGTGCTGGCGGGAGCCAGGGTGCTCGACCCGGAGACCGGCCATGACGCGGTCGCGAACGTCGGCGTGACCGGCGGGACCATCACGGCGGTGTCGCCGGACGCGCTCGAAGGCCGCCGGACGTTCGACGTCGCCGGGCTCGTCCTCGCCCCCGGCTGGATCGACCTGCACAGCCACTCACACACCATCGCCGGCCACCGTCTTCAGGCACTCGACGGCGTGACAACGGTCCTCGACCTGGAGGCGGGGGTCTTCCCGGTCTCCGAGGCCTACGACGTGGCCGCCGCCCAGGGCCGCCCGCTCAACTACGGGTTCTCCGCCTCCTGGGCACAGGCCAGGATGACCGCCGTCGGCGATCTCCCGCCAGGGGGCGGCCTCGACGCCGGGCTGCGCAACCTTGGCAACCCCGCCTGGCAGCGCGAGGCGTCTCCGCGCCGGCTCGACGCGCTGTTCGAGCTGATCCGTCACGATCTCTCCGCCGGCGCTCTGGGGATCGGCCTGCTCATCGGCTACGCCCCGCGTGTCGCCCCCGAGGAGTATCTGTCGGTGGCCGGGCTCGCCGCCGAGGCGGGTGTGCCCACCTACACCCATGCCCGGAGCCTGATCGACCAGGTTCCCGACATCCCGATCGACGGCGCCGAGGAGGTGGTGCGGGCGGCCGCGGCCACCGGGGCACACATGCACTACTGCCACATCAACAGCACGTCCCTGCGCCAGGTGGACCGGGTGTTGACGCTGGTCGACAAGGTCCGCGCCGAGGGCGCCAGGGTCACGACCGAGGCCTACCCGTACGGCGCGGGCATGACGGGTATCGGTGCCGCCTTCCTCGCCCCCGAGTCGCTGCACGCCATGGGCATCGGGCCGAGCTCGATCACCTACGCGCCGACCGGGGAGCGGGTGGCCGACGCCGCACGGCTGCGTGAGCTGCGCGCCACGGATCCGGGCGGCCTGGCGATCATCCACTTCCTCAACGAGGACGTCCCGGCCGACCGGGCCCTCATGGACCGCGCCCTGCTCAGCCAGGACACCGTGGTCGGCTCCGACGCCATGCCGCTGACGTGGGCGGGAGGCGAGCCGCCGGACCCGATGGCCTGGCCGCTGCCGCCGGGTGCCGTCACTCACCCCCGTACGGCCGGCACCTTCTCCAAGGTCCTGCGCCGCCACGTCCGCGAGACCGGCGCGCTCTCGCTGCCGGAGGCGGTGCGGCGGTGCAGCCTGCTGCCGGCCCGGGTGCTGGAGGAGTCGGTGCCGGCCATGCGACGCAAGGGCAGGATCCAGGCCGGTTGCGACGCCGACCTGGTCGTCTTCTCTCCGGAGGAGGTCAGCGACCAGGCCACCTACGCGGCCGGCACCAGGCCGTCGACGGGGTACGCCCACGTGCTGGTCGGTGGACGGCACGTGGTGCGTGACGGCGAACCGATCCTCGACGCGCTGCCCGGCCGTGCGATCAGGTGCTGGCGATAGAGTTGAGCACTCCCGGTCGAAGGAGTGTTTATGAGCCCGACGGCTCGCCGGCCATCGCAGAAGAAGGCTCCTGCCGAGAAGAGCGGCACCAGGAAGAAGCAGTCGCGCCCGGCCGTGGCGCCAGCCGAATCGCGACTGCCCAGCACGTGGCTGCTGCTCACCTACAAGGTCCCCAGTGAGCCCTCCCGCGTGCGTGTCTCCGTCTGGCGGGAGCTCAAACGCCTGGGTGCCCTCTACCTGCAGCAGGCCGTCTGCGTCCTGCCCGACGTCGGCACGGTCGGCGAGGACCTGCTGCAGATCAGGCAGCGCATCCATTCGCTGGACGGCACCTCCTACTTCTTCCAGGTGCCCCTCGGCGACGAGGAGCAGGACGCCACGCTCATCCAGAGCTTCAGGGAGATGGCGGGCAAGGAGTACGAAGAGATCATCGAGGAGTGCCAGACCAAGTTCGTCAAGGAGATCGAGTTCGAGCGCTTCCGCGACAACTACACCTTCGAGGAGGCCGAGGAGATCAGGCAGGATCTGGAGAAGATCCACCGATGGTTCGGCAAGGTCGTGGATCGTGACTGGTTCGGCGGCGCCGGCAGGGCCGAGTGCGAGCGGTGGCTGGCGACCTGCGAGACCCTCCTCGAAGACTTCGAGAACGACGTCTACGAACGGACCTCGGGCACCGGCAGAGCCGACGAGGAGGCCTGACCCTCTCACGCGGTGTCCCGGCGGCACGGATGACCCCGGCTCACGCCATCTCCATGGACGCACGGACGTCCCCGGCGACCGAGCGCATGGCGGTGAACTGGATGAGGCCGGCGACGACGACCACCGGGACGAGGCTGATCAGGGTGTAGCGCAACGGCATGCCGTCGGTCAGCGCCAGCAGGGCGGGACTCAGCACCCCGCCGGCGAGCTGGAAGGGCGCGGTGAGCTGCAGGCCGATGCCTCGATGCCGGGCGGGGAGCACCTGGGTGATGAGGATGATGAAGGACGGCACCTGAACGCCGGCGATCATCGAGAACAGCAGGTTGACCGCGATGTAGACCGGGACCGAGGGGAACAGTCCCAGGGCCAGGACCAGGCAGCCGATGCCGAGGGTGCACACGCCCTGGACGGCGGCCAGGAGAGCGGGGCGCCGTTTCATGAAGCGGTCGGCCAGCACACCGGCGAACGGGACCACCAGTAGCCCGAGAACCATCTGTCCCTCCAGCACCAGCGAGCGCTGGAACGGATCGAGGAAGAGATCCTGCTTCGCCATCAGGGACGCGACCATGCCGACCAGCCCGGTTATGATCGAATACACGAAGCTGCTGATGGCCAGGATCCGCAGGGTCCTGATGGACCAGCCGACCCGGATTCCCTCCCAGAACCGCGGCGGCGGCCTTTCCTCCGTGTCGGGCCGCTCGACTGCGACGGTCCCATCGGCTGCTTCGGACCGCCCGGCCGCGGCCCGGTCGGTCGCCCCGCGGCGGGGTTCGCGCAGCAGGAAGGTCAGGCAGGCGACGGTGGTCGCCATGACGGCCAGCATCAACGTGGCCGTGCGCCAGCCGTACACCGTGACCGTGTAGCCGGCGATCGGCGCGGCCAGGAGGCTGCCGATGCCGCCGGCCATCCGCAGCAGCGCGATGACCCGCCCGCGTGAGGACGGAAGGTAGTAGTCGGACAGCAGCGGGACCTGGGCCACGTCGTTCGGCAGCCTGCTCACCCCGCCGAGCGTCCGGCCCACGATGAGCAGGCCCACGTTGGGGGCCAGCGCCTGGACGACGTCTCCCAGGTTGGCCGCCACCTGGCCGAACTGGACGAGTCGTACGCGTTTGGGGACCCGGTCGGTCAAGTATCCGAGCGGGAGTCCCGCGGCGTTGGTCACGATCAACGTGATCGTGCCGATGACGCCCAGCATCGTGACCGAGAGCCCGAAATCCTCTTTGATCTCGGGGAGCGCGAGTTGAAGCGCGGTGTCGTCCCAGCCTGCCAACAGTGCCACCAGGCAGAACACGGTCAGCGGGAGCCGGGGGCCTTCGATGTTGCGGGGGTTGAGGTCACTCAGGAGCCCACGTAGGCCGCGGCGTCCAGTGATAGGGGGTTCGGTCTCCACTGCCGCCTCCGGCGAGAGATGCTTCTAGATAAGTGCAAGTGTTACATTAGCCTCTCTGTTACCTTTAACAGAAGTTCGAAATCAGTTCTTCTGTCGGAAACTTGGGCGCGATGCCCTGAGGACGTGGATCGGTCGACCGGTCCCTCTCCGACCACAAGATCCACTGGCAGCCTCCCCGGTCACCGGGAGAAGGCGCCGACCTCCCATTCCCCCTGTCGAGCAGATGGTGAGTGATCATGAAAACCACGGTGGTACGGGCGGCCAGACTCTTCGACGTGACCGAGGGGGTGATCCTGAAAGACGTCGACGTCGCGGTGCGCGGCGACGTGATCACCGAGGTCGGCCCGGGACTGCTCGGCGACGAGGTGATCGACCTCGGCGACCGGACGCTCCTGCCCGGCTTTCTCGACGTGCACATGCACCTGACCGGGCTGCGTTCCTATGCCGAGGGGCGTCACCTGCCTCCCAGGGAGATCCTGGCCGTGCGCGCCGCCCAGGACTGCGAGGCCCTGCTGACGGCCGGGTTCACCACGGTCCGCGACTGCGGCAGCGCCATCGCGCTCAACCTTCGCGACCTCGTCGCCGAAGGCACGATCCCCGGCCCGAGAATCTACGCCGCGGGGCCGGTGATCTGCCAGACCGGCGGCCACGCGGACGCGCACCACCTGCCGCTGGACCTGGCCCGCGCACAGCCCGACTCGCTGATCGCCGACGGTCCGTGGGCGTGTAGGCAGGCCGTACGGGAGGCGGTCCGGGCCGGCGCCGACTTCATCAAGATCTGCACCACGGGCGGGGTGTCCTCCGAACGTGACCATCCCAACGACGCGCACTTCACCGCCGAGGAGATCGCCGCCATCGTCGACGAGGCGCACCGGCTGGGCCGCAGGGTCGCCTCCCACGCACAGGGCAGGTCGGGCGTGCTGACCGCGGTGCTCGCCGGCGTCGACTCCATCGAGCACGGCTACTACCTCGACGAGGAGTGCGTCGCCGAGATGGTCGCCCGGGGCACCTTCTACGTGCCGACGTTCGACCTGCGGACCTTCTTCCAGCGGACGGTCGACGGAGGCCACGGGCTGCCCGAGTGGCGCCTGCGCAAGCAGCGCGAGGCCATCGCCGCCATGGGGCCGTCCCTGCTCCGGGCGTACGAGGCAGGCGTGCTGATCGCCACCGGGTCCGACTACCTCGGCACGCCGCTGCGCGCGCACGGCGCCAACGCCGACGAGCCGATCTCCCTGGTCGGCGGCGGCCTGCCGCCCGTCGAGGCGCTGCGCGCGCTGACCGTGAACGCGGCCACGGTGATCGGTGTCGAGGATCGGACGGGCAGCCTCACACCGGGCAGGTGGGCCGACCTGGTGGCCGTGGACGGCGACCCGCTCATCGACATCGAAGCGTTGCGCTCGGTCGCCTTTGTCATGAAGGGAGGGCGGGTGCACTCGCCCCGATGACGATCGGCGCGCTCTCCCATGACCTCGACCGCATGGCGGGGCACGGCCCGCGGGCATCGCCAGACCGTCCATTGACAGGACCGAAGCATCTGATGAAACATCTGATACAAATAAACAGATGTTACTTTTAAGGAGTCGCCGGTGACCGGTGCGACATGGGGCCTGGTGGCCTCGGTATTCGTGGCCTCGATCGTGGAGTTCGTCGAGGCGTTGACCATCGTGCTGGCAATGGGCGTCACCCGGGGCTGGCGTTCCGCCATGGCGGGCGTGCTCGCGGCCGTGGTGGCGCTGGTGGCGTTCACCTTCGCCGCGGGATACGCGCTCAGGACGTGGATGCCCGAGTCCCTGCTGCAACTCGTGGTCGGCACGCTGTTGCTGATCTTCGGACTGCAGTGGCTGCGCAAGGCGGTGCTGCGGTCGTCGAGGTTGAAGGCCCTGCACGATGAGGAGGAGGAGTTCGCGGCACAGACCGCCGCCGCACGCCAGGCGGTGGCGAACAGCCGCTTCGGCATCGACACCTTCGCCTTCGTGGTGTCGTTCAAGGGAGTGTTCCTCGAAGGCGTCGAGATCGTGTTCATCGTGATCACGTTCGGCCTGAGCGCGGACAACATGACCGCCGCCATCGGCGGCGCGGTGGTCGCGGGCCTTCTGGTGCTGATCGTCGGCCTGATCCTGCACAAGCCTCTCGCGATGGTGCCCGAGAACACTCTCAAATACGGCGTGGGCCTGCTGCTGGCGTCGTTCGGCGCGTACTGGGCCGTCGAGGGACTGGGCGTGTTCACCGCCGACGGCGAGAGCCTGCACTGGCCGGGCGCCGACTGGGCCATCCTCGGGCTGCTCGCGGCGTGGGTGGTCGTCAGCCAGGTGATGGTGCGGATTCTGCCCGGCATCAAGAACAAGCGGAGGGAGGTCGTGGCCCGATGAGATTCCTGAAGGGCTTCGGCATGTTCTGGTACGACTTCATCATCGGCGACGACTGGAAGATCGCGGCGGCGGTGGTCCTTTCCCTCGCCGTCACGCTCGGCGTCACCCTGGCCGGCCTGGCGCCCCTCGGCGCCGTGGCGGTGGTGGGCGGCGTGCTCCTGCTCGTGTCCTTCGTGGTCAGCCTCGTCGTCGACGTCAGGAGGTAGGCGTTGTCCACGCAGGCCGCCGAGCTGCACACCCACCATCGCGACGTCACGGGAGGCTGGCTGCGGCCGGCCGTCTTCGGAGTGATGGACGGGCTGGTGTCCAACGCCGCGTTGCTGGCGGGTGTGGTGGGCAGCGGGGCCTCTGCCCCCGCGGTCGCCGTCGCCGGGCTGGCCGGGCTCGCCGCGGGCGCCTTCTCGATGGCGACGGGGGAGTACACCTCCGTCGCCTCCCAGCGAGAGCTCACCCTGGCCGAGATCGACGTCGAGCGCGGAGAGATCTCCCGCAACCCGGAGGCCGAGAAGCGCGAACTCGCCCTGGTCTACGAGTCGCGGGGGCTGACGCCGGAGCTGGCCGACCAGGTGGCCGGGCAACTCCACAGAGACCCGGAGGTCGCCTGGCGGGTGCATGCCCGCGAGGAGCTGGGAGTGGATCCCGACGACCTGCCCTCGCCCTGGGTGGCCGCCGGATCGTCGTTCCTGGCGTTCGCGATCGGGGCGCTGATCCCCGTGCTGCCGTTCCTGCTGGGCCTCCCCTCGGTCGCCGTGTCGACCGGGCTGACCGGGCTCGCCCTGTTCGGGACGGGCGCGCTGGTGGCCCGGCTCACCAGGCGGTCACCGCTGTTCGGCGGTGCCCGCCAGCTCGGGCTCGGCGCGGCGGCGGCCGCCGTGACCTACGGCATCGGCGCTCTGATGGGAGCCGCGATCTCCTGAACCCGGCATACGAGCGGGGCGCCGCATCCTCCGGAGGATGCGGCGCCCCGCTCGTATGCCCGGAACCATCGGACACACCGGGCCATGGACCGAGAAGATCGGCAGGCGGTCGGTACTGAGGCCGCGCCGGCACCGTCATGGACGTCGCCGATGCGACCTTCTGCGACTCCACCGGCGTACGGGCTTTGCCGGCCGGCCATCGCCCACCCCGCAGGGCCGGCCGCGACTTGGCCTGCCTCCACGGGGATCCTGGACATGGGCGAGCTGGCCGGAACCTTTTCTCTCGGTGTTGATCCCAAGGTGATTTTGGAGCGGTGGCCGCCGTTTGCGCTCTTGGCCTTCCCACGTTTGTTTACGGCGATTGCGCTGGGTAGAGACATGAGTGTCCCACTATCGCTGAAGAGAAAAGAGCAGCCATGACTGAGAATCTGTGGAACTACCGTCCCGAGGCCCGTATCGGCAACCAGGCACTGGATCTGGTCGGGTTCGACGTTGAGGCCACCGACGGCAAAATCGGCTCGGTGGACGAGGAGAGCAACGCCGTGGGCGACAGCTACGTCGTCGTCGACACGGGTTTCTGGATTTTCGGCAAGAAGGTCGTGCTGCCCGCCGGTACGGTGACCCGGATCGACCCCCAGGAGCGCAAGGTCTACATCTCCCGTACCAAGGAAGAGATCAAGAACGCTCCCGAGTTCGACGAGGCGACCTACAAGGAGCCCGACTACCGCAGCAAGCTCGGCGGCTACTACGGCCCCGGCGCTCTGTAGTCATCAATCAGTGGTTAAAAGGTGCGCAAAGAAGCCCGCCGGCCGCGTCACGGCAGCCGGCGTCTACGGACTGAAGCCGCGGTGACCAGGTCACGAACAACGTCGACCAACCCGCAGCGAAGCTCAAAGACGCCTTGGAACGCTGATCGCTCGCCACCGTCGAGCCGGCCCGCGAGCCAGTGCC
>NZ_FZOD01000078.1 GCF_900188345.1 Streptosporangium subroseum
GTGTTCGCCCAGTACGGCATGCGCCACCTGCTGATGATGACACCACGCATCACCGACGAAGACCTGGTGATCATTGGCTTGACCCGCAGACTCCACGACTTCTCCGACCGTGAAACTCGAGCTCTTCATCCCATTCGTGACCTCATCGCCACGGCACTGGACTACCAAGCCCAGATCACCGCAATTCAAGCCAAGATCAGCGCCAGCCTGCCCGCCGCCTCACTACGCCGATTAACCCTCACCGAACGCGAAAACCAGGTGCTCGCACTCATCGCCACCGGCCACACCAACGACCAAGCCGCCCGCCAACTCGGTATCAGCTCGCGAACCATCCGCAAACACCTCGAAGGCGTCTTCGGCAAAGCCAACGTCCACAGCCGCGCTGCCGCTGTCGCCTGGTGGATCCGCCAACCCCCTAGAAGAACTCAGGCACCCACCGGCCACGCCAGCCGGCGTCTGACCCCGCCATCTCGCACGACCGAGCCCTTGCCACCGGAACCATCCGGCCGAAATTGAACGTTAACGAGCGCCTTCCCAGTTCAGAGCCTTGACCACCGCTGGGCCTTCCACCGCAAGCCAGGGTCGGGTGAACTGGATCGCCTTTATGGGGTTCCAGTATCATCGGCGAAATTTCCAACGGATATGCAGGTCCGGAGCCCTTCTAAGGTTCGCCCTGGAAGACTCTTCACCGAGTGGTTCTGTAGGTGAATCCCGAGAGCGTTTGTTGGTCAGTTGCGACAGCGGAGCGCGCTGACCTGGGGCGATATCGCTGAGTTTTGGCAGCGCCGGAGGCCTTGCGGTGCGAGCATGGAGATGCTTGTCGGTGCAAGGGAGCGCCCGTGGCCAAGATGTCCAAGGTCGAGCTGTATGCGGCAATCCGTCGTGACGCTCGTTCGGGTATGGCCAGCCGGGCGTTGCAGCACAAGCACGGGGTGGGTTTCCGTACGGTTCAGCGGGCATTGGCGTCGGTCTGGCCGGAACCCCGGAAGAAACTGCCGCCCCGCAAAACCAAGCTCGATCCGTTCAAGCCGTTGATTGATCAGATGTTGCGGGTGGATCTGGACGCTCCTCGCAAACAGCGGCACACCGTGAAGCGGATCTTCGACCGGCTGGTCGATGAGCATGACGCGGTCGAGGTGTCGTATCCGATGGTTCGGGCCTATGTCGCCGCGCGGCGTCCGGAGATCAAGGTCGAGGCCGGCCGGGGCCCGCCGAACGCGTTCGTGCCGCAGTCTCATCAGCCAGGTGTCGAGGCGGAGGTCGACTTCGGCGACGTGACCGTGGTCCTGGCCGGTGAGCAGGTCAAGTGCTGCATGTTCGCGTTCCGGCTGTCTTATTCGGGCAAGGCCGTGCACCGAGTGTTCGCCTCGGGCGGTCAGGAGGCGTTCTTCGAGGGGCACGTCCACGCTTTCAGGGTGCTGGGCGGAATCCCGACGGGCAAGGTCCGCTACGACAATCTGAAGGCCGCGGTCGCTCAGGTGCTGGGGTTCTCCCGAGCCCGTGTCGAGACGGAGCGGTGGATCGCGTTCCGATCTCATCATGATCTTGAGGCGTTCTACTGCCAGCCGGGCATCGGCGGCGCTCATGAGAAAGGCGGCGTGGAAGGCGATATCGGCTGGTTCCGCCGCAATCACATGGTGCCGGTTCCCGAGGTCGGGTCGCTGGCGGAGTTGAACGAGATGGTCGATCTTTGGGATCTCCAGGATGAGGCCCGCCGGATCGGGACCAGGCCGCGGACGATCGGTGAGCACTTCGCCATCGAACAGCCGCTGCTGAAGGCGTTGCCGGACGAGCCGTTCGAGACCGGACTGCTGATGTCGTTACGAGTGGATCGCTACGCCCAGATCAGCGTCCGCACGAACCACTACTCGGTTCCGGTCCGTCTGATCGGCCGGAAGGTCCGGGTGATGGTCCACGCTTCCGAGCTGATCGTCTATGACGGCCAGGAAGAGGTCGCCCGGCACGAGCGGCTACTGGCCAAGGCAGGTTCCCGGCTGAACCTGGACCACTATCTGGAAGCGCTCGTCCGCAAACCCGGAGCGCTGCCCGGGGCGACGGCTCTGGAACAGGCTCGGGCCGCAGGACGGTTCACCCCGGTGCACGATGCGTGGTGGGCGGCAGTCTGCAAAGCCCACGGAGACCGGGACGGAACCCGGGCTCTGATCGAGGTGCTGCTGCTGGCCCGGCACATGAGCCACGAGCATCTCGTCGCCGGCCTGGCCAGCGCCCTACGGGCCGGAGCGCTGACCGCAGACGCCGTCGCCCTTGAGGCCCGCAAAGCGACCGAGGCCGACCAGCGTGAATCCCTCGAGCTGCCAAAGGAGCCCGCGAAGGCCGATACCGCGACGGTGACGTTCTTGACCGAACGGCGGATGGCCCATCTACCACCAGACACCCGGCCGCTGCCTTCAGTGGCGATCTATGACCAACTACTGCGACGCCGGCACCCTGGCGCTGAGCGTCCCGTCGAAGGAGAGGGCTCATGACCGTTCAACGCCACCGAGGTCTGACCGAGCAAGCCGCGCAGACCGCCGTCGAGCAGGCCTGCCGGATGCTCCGGCTGCCGACCATCCGCAGCCAGTTCCCCGACATCACCGAGGCCGCCACCCGCGAGCAGATGTCCTACCAGGCCTACCTCGCCGAACTACTGCTGGCCGAATGCGACGACCGCTCACGCCGCCGCTCCGAACGCCGGATCAAAGCCGCCTCGTTCCCGCGCGACAAGTCCCTGCGAACCTTCGACTTCGACGCCAACTCCACCATCGACCCGGCAGTGATCCACACCCTCGCTGCCTGCGAATGGGTGAAAAAGGGGCAGCCGCTCTGTCTCATCGGAGACTCCGGAACCGGCAAGTCCCACCTGCTCATCGCCTTGGGAACCGAAGCCGCCATGAAGGGCTACCGGGTCAAATACACGCTCGCGACAAAGCTGGTGAACGAACTCGTCGAGGCCGCCGACGACATGGTCCTCAACAAGACCATCGCCCGTTACGGACGCGTCGACCTGCTCTGCATTGACGAGCTCGGCTACATGGAACTCGACCGGCGCGGCGCCGAACTGCTGTTTCAGGTTCTGACCGAAAGGGAGGAGAAGAACAGTCTGGCGATCGCCTCCAACGACAGCTTCAGCGGCTGGACCAAGACGTTCACCGACCCTCGGCTTTGCGCCGCGATCGTCGACCGGCTCACCTTCGGCGGCAACATCATCGAGACCGGCACCGACTCCTACCGCCTCGCCCAGACCCGAGCCCGCCAAGGCGTAATTTCCAGCTGACCAGCGGATCCATCACGCAGCTGCCCGCGCGGTGCTTCGTTCACGAGTCCGTGCGTTGGAAGACCTGGCTGAACTCCTCCGATTCAACGAGCCCGACGATCACTTCAGTCATCGCCCGCAGACCGGGTTCACGGACGATCAGCCCATCAGAGCACCAAAAATACCGCCCGTCCTGGGCCTCGCCCGTCTCCGACCACCTGTCCATCAAACGCCCGACCTCGGCGAGAGTAAAGATCGTCGCACTCCAGGAGGAACCGTCACGCAACCGAACGAAGACGTCGATGTTACAGATCAGATCGATGTCCTTCTCATCGTCGAGCGCAAAGGACACCTCAAAGGCATCGGTCCGTACTCGATACCAGGGGCCGTCCCACCCATGAGACCACCCCGCCGGCCAGGTGCTGATCGTCATCGATCCACAGGTCCAATCACAGCTGACACAGTTCGCCATCGGTCCCGCGACCGCCTGGCCACAGTCTGGTGGAAAGCACTCGAAATCGGTGGCACAGCCCTGTCCGACCTAGTTGCCGAATCCCTACCGTCAATGGCTGTTTCGCCGTTCCTCGGCTCCTGCGTAGGTCGTGGTCGGGAATCGGCTGGAGAGCGTGTCGAACATCTGCTGTTCGGTGTGGAGGCGGTCGGCGATGCGCTCATCGGTGGTCATTCCGTAGCCGATCACCTGGGGCCCGCCGGTGAGTGCTCGGTCGATGCCCGCAAGGGCCGCGTCGCAGAACTCCTCCAGTGGCGCTCCGTGGGTGTTTCCGGGGCCGGCCAGTGCGGTGGCCACCGCCGGGGGCATGAGTTCGATGACCCGGCAGTTGGTGTAGGCGAGGGAGTGGCGCAGCGTCACGGTGTAGCTGTGCAACGCGGCCTTGCAAGCGCTGTAGAGCGGTGCGAAGGGCTGCGGGATGATCGCGCCGCCGGAGGTGACCTCCACGATCGCGGCGGGGCGGCCGTGCGCGAGCAGGACGGGAACCAGCAGATGGTCCAGGTGGACCGGCGCGGCGAGGAGGGTGTCGAGTTCGATCTGGCGCTCTGCCCACGGGGCGTCGTCCGCGGCCAGCGCGACGCGGCGCTGGATGCCGGCGTTGTTGATGAGGAGGTCCAGTTCGGGCATGGTCTCCCGGACGTGCCAGGCGAGCTTTTCCCGGTCAGCGGGATCGCTGAGGTCGCCGGCGAAGGTCTCCACGCCGGGATGCGCCCGCGCGACCTCGGCGAGCGAGCGTTCGGAGCGGCCGGTGATGAGCACCTGGTCTCCGCGAGCGAGGAGACGGAGCGCGAGACCGAGGCCGATCCCCCGGCTGCCACCGGTGATGAGGACGTGCCGCTGTTCGTGAGAACCATTTTGTGTTGTCATGTCAACACCGTAACAACGGTATGTTGACATGACAACACGAGGGTTGGTGGGCACCTTGCTGCTCGACGAGGACGAGATCGCACTCTGGCACGCGTTCAAGCGGGCCGCGGAGACCGTGCGAGCCCGGGTGGCCGCGGAGATCACCCGGGAGACCGGGCTCTCCGACGCCGATTTCGGGATCGTCACACGGCTCGATGACGCAGGTGGCCGTATGCGCCAAAACGAGCTCGCGGCGTCCATGGGCTGGCACCGCAGCCGACTGTCACACCAGCTCACCCGTATGATCGACCGAGACCTGGTGCGCCGTCTGGACGCCGACGGAAAAGTCACGGTCGAGATCACAGATACAGGCCGCGCCGCAGCCGCACGAGCTCGCCCAGTACACGCTGCCGCCGTCCGCGAAAAGCTGATCGCTCTCATCCCACCGGATCAACGCGATCGGCTGATCGAAATACTGCGCACCCTTGCGGTCTGACCCGAAGTCAACAGCTGTTCACATCTGGCTCCTCGGCATCCGGCGGGACCGCTGATCGTCTGGGTCAGACGGGTGGTCATGGCGGGCGAGCATCGCTTCCAGATCGGCTCCGGCCTCGGGGAACCATGGAGCAGCCCTTAGCGCTAAGGGCTGCTCCATGGTTCCCCGAGGCCGGAATCGAGAGCGAACCCTCACCAAGACCCAGCGCTGTCGAAACTCATCAACATTCCGCAGCCGACCACCCTGCGAGCGCTGTCTGAACCGACCGACAAGCGCTTCCAGAACTCCCCTACAAAGCCAACCGAGGCTCTGACCAGCATTTCCGTTGCCTTTGCGGCGATTACTACCGGTCCCCCAGGAGGCGTGGCGAGAAGGGCTGGCGCGCGGCGCCCGGTTCCTGGTCGACACCCCTGCCCGGGGACTGCCGGACGGTCAAATGCAGCGACTCCTCAACGAGGTGCGCGGCGGTCAGCCAGTCGTCCATCACCGGATGGTGAAGGTCTGCTCCACTAACTCCAGGTGGGTGCTCCACCACTCCAGCATGGCGCTCGCGGAGATGAACAGGTGATCACAGGAGGTGTCGTGTCGCTCGTAATGCCAGTTCAACTGCCACAGGTCACACATCCGCTCCCACCACAGGCGGCGCACCGCGTGCAGGACCTGCTCATCGCTCACCGAGATGACACCGCGGTAGGCGGCGACGAACGCCGCCGCCCGTCGCACATCCACCACGCCGGTGGTGGCGTCGCTGAAGATCAGCGTGACCGAGCGGGCCAGCTCGTAGGCGTAGGCGCGGCGCCGGCCCATGCGGTCCCAGTCCAGCACCGCCGCCACCTGCCCGCCCTGCCACAGCAGGTTCAGCGCGTGGAAGTCGCCGTGCACATACCCGGCCGGTTCCAGATCGGTACTGTCGTCAGGACGCAGATGATCCATGCTTTCCAGCAGTTCACGCTGGGCGTTGAGCTGGGTGCGGGCGAACCGGTCGAAGTCGTCCGGGTGGGGGCGCTCGTCGATCAACGCCTGGTAGCGGTCGATACCGGCTTTGGCTTTGGCCCCTTCCGGTACCCGGTGCTGGATCGCCCCGACTCCTTCGGGCAGCGCTTGGGCCAGGCCCGCGTGGATACGGCCCAGCAGTTCGCCGACCTGGCGGCACTGCGCAAGGCTCCACTGGGTTCCAGCAAAGTGCTCGCCGTCCACCCACGCCACAGCGGAGAACACCGCCTCGCCCAGGTGCAGCAGCGTCTGCCCGTCGGCCGTGGCCAGCGGGGCGGGAACCGGCAACCCGGCCGCGGCCAGCACGGCCGTGGTGCGGTGCTGGAAGAGGGCTTGGTCGGCGCTGACGTCCAGAACTTCCTTAACCGCGACGCTGACGGCGCCGACATCGACGCGCCAGTTGCGGTTCATCAGCCCTTCGGCGATCGCCGTGATGCCAGTGGGAGGGCCGAGCCCGAAGGATTCACACACCGTAGCCAGTACTTGCAGGTCGAGGGATGCGCTGACCGTTGACACGTTGTTCGCCACGGTTCCCTCCGGTCACACGGCTTGGCTCGCGCGGATCACAACGTCGCTGAGGGTTACCTCTGGCCGCCCAGGGCGGCCAGGCGCTGCACGCCCGTCACTTTGGGGTGACGTGCTGCCAACTCGGTGACGAGTTCGCGGATGGAGGGGCGCCGGATCTCGCCCGGAGCCTCACGGTACGCGGCCAACAGCGCCCGAGTGGTCTCTTCCGGTCGACCTGCCTGCCACCAGGCGCGCGCCATGTCGGTGTGCAGCCGCCCGCGCCGCTCAGCGGTCGGGAATTGGCCTGGGTGCAACCGCCGGCCGACGTGCAGCGCCGAGCCCGCGTCGCCGAGAGACCAGTGGATCCCCACCCGATAGAGCCCCACGCTGGCGGGAGTGACCGAGAATGGCGAGCCGGGGCGCACCGGCAGCCGCGCAGCGGCCTTCTCCGCGTCGGCGATCATATCCAGGGCGCGTTCCCGATCGCCTGCTTGGGCGGTCGTGTAGGCGCACGTGCACAGCATCTGCGCATACGCCGCGGCCTGGGCGGGCGTGGCCAGCCCGGTGGCCTCCAATCGGGAGGCGGCATCCAGCGTCACCCGATTGGCGATGGCGTGCCGTCCCTCGTGGCGCAGCACGATGCTGAGCGATCGGGCGGCGGCGGCTGTCGCGATCGGCGACCCCGACAGCGTGGCGTAGGCGGTTGCCCGGTCGGCGGTGATCCTGCTTGCCGGGGTGCCGAGCTTGTTCAGCGCCTCGGTGGCCAGGCTGTAGCACAACGTCAGCCGTGCGTAGCCGGCAGCGTCGTGGGCCTGCTCGGCGTTGGCGTGCGTCACGCTCATCAGCCGCGGGAGCCGGTCGATGAAAGGGGCTAGGTCTCCGGCGTCGAACAAGCGCCGCGCGCGAGCCAACTGTGCGGTGACCTCATCGGCCGTCGGCGCCGCGGACGGGTCGGGCAGCACGGCCAGCGCGTCGTCGAGTGAGGCCAGCATGTGCGCCGGGACGGCGAACCCCGCCGCAGCCATAAACGTACGACGTCGCATGGGATCCTCCTCGCGCTGGCCTGTCGCCACGGTAACCGACGCCGGGCCGCAGAACCCCAGAGCAGCACCGAGAACATCGGCGGGGATCCCCGCGGCCTCGGCGACCCGCCGCACCATGGGCAGATCGCTTGAGGCGCGCCGGCAGTTCTCCAGCCGGGAGATGGTCGAGGCGGAGTAGCCGCTGGCACGCCCGAGGTCTCCTTGGCGCAGTCCCCGAGCGTGGCGCGCAAACTTGATCATTCCGCCGATGTCCTTGGCGGCGATGAGGGACCGCACCCGAGCCGAGTCCCATAGTGCATCGCGTGCGTCCATGTCGCGCTCCTGCGATCACACAGAGGTGCCTCAAGGTTACGCCGACGGCCGCGAGCAACCAGGGCATTTGCACAATCTGCACACGATGTGCCGCATCTGAACGCCGGATAGGAGGTGGTCGTCTGGGGGTGTGTCGTAGGTCGCATCAACCCCCGCCAAGGAGATGTCATGCAGATCCTCATCACCGGTGCGGCCGGCTACATCGGAGCCCCCACCACCGCCCGCCTGATCGCCGCCGGACACACTGTCCGCGCCCTGGACACCCTGCGCTTCGGCGGCGCCGCCCTGCTCGGCGCCTACCCCACCGGACAATTCGAGCTCCTCCGCGGTGACATCCGCGATGCCGACACGGTCGGCCAGGCGCTGGACGGGGTGGACGCCGTCGTGCACCTGGCCGCGATCGTCGGGGACCCGGCGTGCGCCGCCGAACCTGACCTGGCCCGCCAGGTGAATCTGGAGGCGACCGTCGCCCTGCACGCCGCCGCCCGCCGCGCCGGGGTGGGACGGTTCATCTTCGCCAGCACCTGCAGCGTCTACGGCCACGGCGATAGCCTGCTGGATGAGAGCTCGCCTCTGGTGCCGCTGTCGCTGTATGCGCAGACCAAGGCCGAAGCCGAAACCCGCATCCTGACCCCAGGCGGTGAGATGGCCACCACCGCGCTGCGGTTCGCCACCCTGTACGGCCTCGCGCCCCGGATGCGCTTCGACCTGGTGGTCAACCTGTGGGTCCGCCAGGCGCTCACCCGGGGCGTGCTCGCGCTGCACGCCCCGCAGGCATGGCGGCCCCTGATCCACGTCTCCGACATCGCCGCAGCCGTGACCGCCGTCCTCGACGCCCCCACTGAGCGGGTCACGGGGCAGGTGTTCAACGTCGCCTCCGCCCGAGACAACCACCAGCTGTCCGCGGTCGCCGCCATGGTGGCCGAGGTGTGCGGCGACGTGCGCATCAACGTCGCTCCACTCGCGGGTGATGCGCGTAACTACCGGGTGAGCGCGGCCAAGCTGACGGCCGCCACCGGCTGGACGCCGGCGCGCACCCTGCGCCAGGGCATCGCCGAGATGGCCGGCGCGCTGTCGGCCGGGGTCATCGAGGTCGAGGGGATGCGCCGTGCAGCCTGACCCGATCCCCTGGTGCGCCCCTGACGTATCGGGCAACGAGCGCCGCTACCTCACCGAGGCGGCCGCCGCCGGGCAGGTCGGCCCGGCCGGGACGTTCCTTGAGCGGTTCGAGAGCGACGTCGCCGCCGCGGCGGGCACCCGGCACGCGGTCGCCACATCCAGCGGCACCACGGCCTTGCACATCGCCCTTCTGGTCGCGGGCGTCGCACTGGGAGATGAGGTGCTCGTGCCGGCCTGGACGTTCGTCGCCACGGCGAACGCGATCCGGCACGCGGGGGCCCACCCCATCGTGCTGGACATCGAGCCCGATCACTGGCAGCTCGATGTCGCCCAGGTGCGGCAGTTCCTTAACGAACGCTGCACGCTCGCCGGCGGGCGGCCGGTCGATGTCCGCACCCGCCGGCCGGTGGCGGCCATCGTTCCGGTCCACCTGCTGGGGCATCCGGCCGATCTGGACCCGCTGCGCACGGTGGCGGCCGACCGCGGCCTGGTCGTGGTCGAGGACGCCGCCCAGGGCCTGGCCGCCACCTACCACGGGCGTCCGGTCGGCTCCGGCGGACTCGCCATCACCAGCTTCAACGCCAACAAGCTGATCACCACCGGCGGCGGCGGCGCGATCGTCACCGCCGACCCCGACCAGGCGGCCCGCGCCCGCTACCTCATCAACCAGGCGCGCGAGCATCCGGTGGAATACCGCCACGGAGAGGTCGGCTACAACGCCAGGATGTCCAACCTGCACGCCGCCGTCGGCGTCGCGCAGATGGAACGGCTGTCGGCCTTCGTCGAGGCCAAGCGTCGCATCCACGATCGCTACCGGCAGGCGCTCGGCGACCTGCCCGGCGTCACCTTCCAAACCCAGGCGCCCTGGGCCCGCGCCACCCGCTGGTTCACCACCGTCCTGATCGACAGCGACCGGTTCGGCATGACCGCCCGAAACCTGCGCGAGCGCCTGGGTGCGGCCGGCATCCACGCGGGCCCGCCCTGGACGCCGCTGCACCTCACCGGCGCACATCGAGGCTGCGCGCCGTGGCCGTGCCCGGTCGCCGAGCGGCTCGGCCGCACAGCCCTGCACCTGCCTTGCTCGACCACGCTCAGCACCGAGCAGCAAGACCGTGTCATCGATGCCATCCACCAGGCGGCCTGAGCACCTCTGCATGCCCGGCACGTCCGGCGGCCACAGGGTCGCCGGGCGTGTCGCCGCGGTCGACGGCGAGACCGGTCGGCAATACTCGGCGGGTGCACCACGACGACACCACCGCAGACCTCGCGCGGCAGCTCGACGCCGCCTCCGATGAGGAACTGCTCGCCATCCTCGCCGAGGCCGACGCCGCGGACGAGGCGATGCACGCCTCCCCGCCGCGGCTCGGCTCCGCCCTGCCCGTAGCGCCTGGGGCAGTGGAGATCACCCTGCTCGGCGGGCTCGGGTGCAGGTACGGGATGCTCGCGGGAGGCGCCGGCGGGCTACTCGTTCGGACCGCGCATACCTGCGTGGTGATCGACCCGGGACCGGCGGCGCTCGACTGGCTGGTGCGGCTGGCCCAGGCAGGCCACTTCGACTTCGCCGCGCTGGACGCCGTGCTCGTCAGCCACTTTCACCCTGACCACTACGTGGACGTGATCCCGTGCCTGGAAGGCGCGATCAGCGCACGCACCCGCCCGGGCCGCCCCCTGCTCGCGGGCAACACCACGGTCATGCAACGGTTCGCCGCGTTCTCGCCCTACCATCTGAGGCAGGTCGACGCGGTGACGCTGACCCACCCGGCCGGCGATGGTGACGGGGAGCCGACAACGAAGATCGGCGACCTGGTGGTACACGCCACCCCGACCCTGCACGTGGAAGAAGCAGGACGCAACCGCACCCCGATCGGGTTTGCCCTGGACACCCCCGGCGGCGGGATCTGGCACACCAGCGACACCAACCTCTACGACGGGCTCACCGACGCCGTCACCGCGATCCTCCCCGACGTCACGCTCGTGATCGCACACGCCGATGCCACCAACGTGAACGCCCCGCCCGAACGCGCCGCGCTCTGCCACCTGCAGACCCGCGACGTCCTCACCATCACCGAAGCACTGAGGCCCGGCCACGTGCTCATCCAGCACTACGACGCCGCCTACTCCAGCCAGCGCTACCGCATCGCTCAAGCCACGTGGCTCCAGCGGCGCCTCGACGCCGCCGCCCTGCCCACCCGGATACTCGCCGGGGCTGGCGGGCTGCAGCTCACTCTTGCCGAGGCGGCCCTGTCCCACCACACGATCCCCCTGGCATGACCGAAAGCCGCACCGGGGGGCGCAGTACCGGCGACCTCGCATAATCGGCCCTCATCGCTCAAAGGCCTTGCCATGGGAGCTCCGGGCGCGTTCGAGAATTTGGAGGCGGGCATCGTCGGCGTGGTGTCGGCCGATGGCTGGGAGATGAAGGGCTCTTATTGTCGCGACGGTGGCCAGTCCTCTGAACATGTGACTGGCCACCGTCGCTACTTCTGGGGTCCTACAGCGACGTCAGAGACGCGGGAACCACGGAAGCGCGGCCAGGTCCAGTCCGGACGCGACGGCCACCATGATCACAATTGTGATGACGATCGTCCGAACATGACGCCCCCACGCACCGGGGACCTGGCAAGGCCGGTTTTGTCACCAGCAGGACAGACATGCCTGTCCTGCTGTCACCTGGTCCGCCGTGCAGGTGGCTCATACCGTGTCGGAACATGAGCCGCCGGGTACGAGTCAGAGCACACTTTCGAACCCGGCGGGACGGCACTCGGTTCAGGGTTCGGGCGCATGACCGCACGATTCCTGCGATAGCGACGGCCGGGGGCGGTTTGATTGCCGCGATCATCGTCGCTGTGATCCTGGTCAACGCGTTCAGCGGTTCATCTACAGCCGACCCCTCGCCGACGGTTCCAGCACAGCTGGAGACGGCTCCGCCTCCAGAACCAATGACCGAGCCACCACCTCCGGAACCAACGTGATCGTGTCGAACGATGCGACACGATCACGTTGGCTGAGGTCGAGCTGATCGATTTCGAACTCCGTTGCCGCACTCAATTGTCGGGGTGAGCTGATTTACTTCCATAGACCCCCTATCTAGAGTTGCAAGCATGGGACGTTCCCCCTTCCGCCTCACCTTGCAGACGCTGCTGGTGCTACGCGTTCTACTCGATGATCTGGGCGAAGAGCACTATGGCCTGGAGCTCGCCGCGAAGACAGGGCTGCCGAACGGCAGTATCTATCCGATCCTGGCTCGTCTGGAGCGCGCAGGATGGGTCGACAGTGATTGGGAGGACATCAACGAGGCTGCCGAGGGGCGCCGCCGCCGCCGCTATTACCGGCTTACAACTCGCGGTGCGCTGAGTGCCCGTGAGGCTCTCGCTTCGGCCGCGCAGGCGCTCACACCTGCTGGTGACGAAGTCATTGCGAGCCAGGTTAGCCCTCGTCACGGCGACACCGAGAGGCGGCTTGGATGAGCGGCTGGCTCGTCGGTCTTGTGGCAGCGGCTAGGAACGCGGTGATGATGCCGCTAGTCGTTGAACTCATCAAAGAACAGACGCCGCGTATCGCCTATCAGCTTGTTCGAGTTACTGCCCAGCTGCTGCCTGCGGCGCATCGTGACCGGTACGCCTGTGAGTGGGCCGCGGAACTGGACGAGCTGGCCGGAAAGAACGTGACGCAGCTGTGCTTCGCGTTTACGCGTTCTGGCGACCGCCCCGGCGACTCACCGCGCGCTCGCGTTCGGCGACTCCTATATCCGCTTCGTTGAGCGGCTGGGATTCGTCCTTAGCCGGCAGGTGCTCGCGAAGGTGCCACGCGCTGCGCGCCGTGGCAGGACTGCGATGTATGAGTGGTACTGGCGGCAGGTGGTCACGGTGGGCGAGCTCCTGCTGAGGTGGGTACCTGGCTGCTGGGAACTGTCGCTGATGGTGGTGGTGTACCGAAAAGGCGAGCCGAGTACGGTAGATGAGTTCGCCCGAAGCGTGGCGGAACCGAATGTCGTGTACTGGACTGGCCATGGCCGTACGACTACAGCCCTGGTGATCGAGGGCGGTGCTTTACCAGCGAACGGCTGCTTGAGATCGGCCGCATGATAGAGCAGCGGGTGTCGCTCATCATCGTGGACTGCTGCCGGTCCGGCTAATGACGCCGCGATTTGCTGACCCGCCGTGTGACCTGACCGCCTAGCTCGCTATGGGTGATTCTCACCTTTCCAGCCCAGATATCAGGAAGTGATCGTTGCCGGATTCCCGTGTCCGCTGGCGGCGCGTGGGTGCTGGCAACACGCGGTGTGGAGGGCCAGCAGGACCTCAACGTCTCTAACGCGCATGCCTGACTGACGGGTCACGGCACGATAGGGGACGGAGTCACACGACTCTGTCCCCTCGTCATGCCCTGTGCATATACGCACGCCAGAATCAGCTCTCGTCGGTTGGAAGATCCGCCTTGAGCTCAGCTGCGATGGCGAGGAGGGCGTTTCCAACCTCCTCGCAATCCCGCAGAATTCCCTGCGCGGCTTCCGGAGTTTCGAGAGCCACCTGACGAACAGTCCGAAGGTCGAACCCCTTCAACGCTGCCCGCATCGCGATGAGAACCGGCGCCGACGCGAATTGGGCCGGGGTTGATTCGCTGGCTGTCTGGTCGGGTTCGTCGAGAAAGCCCTTCGCCCGCGCTATCCGTTCCAACGTGGCTGCGGTGGGTTTCCCGCTTCGGGAGGCGGTATGCCATACCTCCAGAACCGCACCGGCTCCGTGTCGGTCGTAGACAGGGCTGAGAACTCGTGTCTGCCCTTCCTTGATCTCTCGATCGGCATGAGGGGCGACGATTTCAACGATAGGGAGAGACGTGATGAGCTGATGGGCGCGCTGCCGAGTCCACTCCCAACGATGAGACACGTACGACTCGAACGAGGTATATCCGGTCTCCTCATACAGCTTGTGGTCGCGGATCGCTTTGAGGGCGCGACCGACACCGAGAAGCCATTGATGCGTGACAGCCGCGATGTGCTGCTCGCAGTCGGCGAGGGTTGGGACTTTCCCGTCAACAAATTTGTTGACGGGCTCAGAAATGATCTTCCCAGCCAAGGGCGGGCCGGACGCGAGCTCGAATTGCGGGTCCACCTCGGTCGGGATAGATGGACCGGATGCCGCAGAAGTCAAGGGCGCCGTTTCCGCTGCGGGTGCCTGCGGAGGTACGGCAGCCTGATCTCCAGCGATCACAGATTCTGGCTGTGCAACCAAACGAGACGTTCCGGTCGGCCGACCACGAACAGGCTTCGCCATGTCACTTCACTCCAGTGGGAAGCGCGAGCCCGATCCGGTCGGCCAGACGCGCGGCAAGCTGATCGAAACGCGTGGCCATATCTTCGCCGTCACGGCCAAGAGCGCGCAACGGCCTGGGCGGGGCCGCGTCAGCGGCGTCCTTCACCGCGACCCGCTCCGGAATAATCGGCTGCCAAAGGTCATCACCGAACAGCTCAGGGATGGTGGTCTCCACCTGGAACCGATGCGCACCGGTCCGGGTGTCTACACGGTCCACAATGTATCCGGCCATCTGAAGGCCCGGATTGTGCAGCAGGGCGGCCTTGGAGTCCACGAAGCCGCGGAGAGTCACTGCTCCATCGATACCGTCGTACTCAGGATCCATGACGCACAACACGAAGTCGGAAGCTGCCAGCGCAAGCTGGGTCAGGTGACCTAGGTTCGGTGGGCAATCGATAAGTACGATATCGAAGTCGTTGTCTGCGCCATCGAGCGCCTTCTTCAACCGCAGCACCGCACCGAGCACTCCAGCCTCAAGGGTGCGGTTCTCCAGGTCTGTGCGAGAAGGCAGCAGGGTGATCCGTTCGGAGTACGGTTCAGGCCAGCCGATCTCGGCAAAGGCGTCCGCAGCAACTCCTTCGATGTCGGCCTTGATGGCTTCGGAGACAGTCGGCTGCGGATTGGCGGGGTCGTGGACATAGTTGAGACGGCGGCTAGCGTTGGCCTGGGGGTCGAGATCAACAACCAAGACGTAGTAGCCAGCCTCGGCAAGGGCGGCAGCGAGGTTGATAGTGGTGGCGGTCTTGCCGCTGCCACCCTTGTTGTTGGCGACGGCCACTCTGTAAGGGCGTGACCGATGTTGGGGAGTGTCGGATACGGTGTCGGCGAGGGTCACCGTGTCCACCTCGCTGAGATGATCGTGGCATGCATGAGATACCTCCTGTGAAGAGTCACGGCCTGGCGGGAAAACACCGGAGCGCAGAGCACATCCTAGAGATGTCGGGCGAGGCTTCTACGGACATCGGGTTAGGAGAAATGCTGAAGGACTACACCGAATAGGTGGCGACCCTTCGCTGGCCTCTTCGTAGGTCCGGTCCCAGCATCCTGACTGATCTCCGGCGTCCGGGGTCGAGAACAGCGCGCTCAGCCTGGCAGAGCCTCAAGGACGATGCCGGGGGAAAGAGTCGCCCAGAGGTGCGGCATGGCGGTCAGGATCGGCCACTCCCGAGCGAGCGCCAAGATCAGCGTGTGCGCCTGCCCAAGGTCGACGTCCTTGGCGTCGCGCATCACATCGGCGACGTGAAAAGCAAGCTGCGGGGTGAGATCGCCCGCCGGCGGCGGGACCGTCATGCCCATCTCCACTAGGTGGCCAATGGTTTCCACCTCATGCAGGGTCTCGGCTGCGGCCAGCGCATGTGTCAGCTCGCTAGTAGCGATCAGTAAAGGGCGGGAGGCATCTTCGGCGCGCATCAGCCAGGCGACTATGTGCTGATCCAGACGCGCCCAAGCTGCGATCGCGCTACGGTCCAGCACCGCGCCGATCACGCAGCGCCCTGCACGGTACCGTCCTGATCGGCGAACTGGGCGTATAGGCCATCGGCCCATGACTGGGCCTTCCGCCAGCCTTCGGAGTCGGTTTCCTGGACTTGTTCAGCTGCTCGGTGCAAGAACAGAGAGGCGCGGTGCTGGCGTTCCATTCGATCTTGGACGGCCTGCGTGACGTAGGCCGACACCGACTCGATGTGGCCTTCCTCCGACAGGGCTCGCAGGTGTCCTACCAGGTCTTTCGGCAGACTGACGGTGATTTTCTCCACGTTCGCCATACCAAAATCATACCGGGAATGAAGGTGTCCGCAACGGTGCCACGCTGAAGTCCTGGCCAGGCTTTGATGATCCGCTGCGTTATTTCTATCGAAAGCTGTCGTAGCGTCCGAAATGAGTGATGATTTATCGGCTGAGATGAGGTGCATGGCGCGACGCGAGGTCCTGAAAGCCTTCCGCTTCACGCTGGACCCCACCCGCGCCCAAGAGACAGAGCTCCGTCGCTACGCCGGTGCTGCCCGCTGGGCGTTCAACCACGCCCTGGCCGCCAAAGTCGCTGCGCACCAAGAGCGGAAACAGCGCATCGCGGCACTGATCGGCGGAGGCCTCGCCGAAGAAGCCGCACGCAAACAGATCAAGGTCTCTGTGCTGGGGAAAGGCGTCATTCAGAAGGCGTGGGTTCGGGCGCGGGGCAGCTCCCGCAATGGAGCCGAGGGTATCTGCCCTTGGTCGCACGAGGTCAACAACTACTGCTTCCAGTCCGCGTTCGACGACGCCGACGCCGCGTGGAAGAACTGGCTGGATTCGATCACTGGCAAGCGGGTCGGGCGGTGGGTCGGCTATCCGCGGTTCAAGAAGAAGGGCCGTACCCGCGACAGCTTCCGCATCCCCCACAACGTCAACAAGCCGGGCATCCGCCTGGTCACCCATCGGCGGCTGCGGATTCCCAAGTTGGGCGAGGTGCGTCTGCACGATTCAGCCAGACGCCTGGTCCGCCTTATCAAATGCGGCCAAGCCGTCGTGCGATCCGTCACCGTTTCTCGCGGTGGCCACCGTTGGTACGCCTCGGTGCTGTGCAAGGTGACTGTCGAGCTGCCCGACAAACCGACCAGACGCCAGGCCGCAGCTGGCACCATCGGATTGGACTTGGGTGTCACCCACTTGATCGCCTTGTCCCAGCCCGCCGACCTTGGCAAGGGGCCCACCCAGCTGCTAGACAACCCGCGTTACCTGCGCGCCACCACCAAGCGACTGCGCCGCGCCCAGCAGGCGCTGTCGCGCACCCAGAAAGGGTCAACGCGCAGGGAAAAAGCCAAGCGCCGCGTCGCACGTCTGCACAACCAGGTCGCCGCCCGCCGGGCCACCTTCCTGCACGGCGTCACCAAACGCCTGGCCACCGGCTTCCACATCGTCGCCGTGGAGGATCTCAACGTCGCCGGCATGACCCGTTCAGCTCGCGGCACCGTGCAGAACCCGGGCCGGAAGGTGCGGCAAAAGGCCGGGCTCAACCGGCCGATCCTGGACGCCTCACCGGCCGAGATCCGTCGCCAGCTCCAGCACAAGACTTCCTGGTACAGCTCTACCATCGCGGTCGCCGACCGCTGGTTCCCGTCCAGCAAGACCTGCTCGGCCTGCGGGAGGCAAAACCCACGCCTCACCCTCGCTGACCGGGTGTCCACCTGCTCATCGTGTGGACTGACGATGAACCGGGACATCAACGCGGCCCGCAACATCGCCGTCTGCGCCGTCGCCCGGCCTGGAGTCCAGCCCACGGGTGCAGGCAGCGACCCACGTAACGTCAATGTGAAAGCCCCGGCGACCGGGGCTTTCACAACCATGGCGATTTTTCAGTCCCTGTCAGCCCACGGCTTGTCCACCGACCGGGCCAACGCATCCATCATGTCCATCCCGGGAGTGATGCCGAGGGCACGAAGCAGCATCCCGGCACCTGCCTGCGCCATTCCAGCTCGATCGGCTACCTGTGGGTTGAGGCCGCGGGCGTGCAGGAGTTCCTGTACTTCGCTGACTAGTCGGGCTGCGTCGTAGTACTCAGTCTCAGCCATGGTCACTTCCACCTTTGTCCGGTGATCCGCTCGTAAACATCGATGTAGCGAGCCTGCGTGGCCTGCACGATCTCGTCCGGAACAGCGGGCCCGGGGGGTGTGCGGTCCCAGTCAAGAGTGCTCGACCAGTCGCGTACGAACTGCTTGTCGAGGGCATGCTGAGGGCGACCGGGCTTCCACGAGTCCGCAGGCCAGAAGCGCGAGGAGTCGGAGGTCAGCACCTCGTCGCCGAGCACGAGCGTGCCGTCAGTGGCCCGCCCGAACTCCAGCTTGGTGTCGGCGATGATGACCCCTCGTTCTCCAGCTAGGGCGGCGCCGCGGGTGTACACCTTCAGCGTCAGATCCCGTAGCGTGGCGGCTGTCTCAGCACCGAGTTCGGCAGTCACGTCGTTGTACGTGATGAATTCGTCATGGCCGACAGTGGCCTTGGTTGTGGGAGTGAAGATCGGCTCAGGTAGCCGGGATCCTTCGACTAGGCCAGGCGGCAGGGTGATGCCTGACACCGTGCCGTACTTCTGGTACTCCTTGAGGCCTAGTCCGGCCAGGTAGCCGCGAGCGATGAACTCCACTGGCATCATCTCTAGTCGGCGGCATCTGATCGCCCGGCCTGCCCACTCCTTAGGAATGTCGGTCGTCGAGATCACGTGGTTGGGGACCAAGTCTGCGAGTTGATCGAACCACCACAGCGACAACTGTGTGAGGATCTTTCCCTTGTCGGGGATGAGGGTCGGCAGCACGACGTCGTACACCGAAACCCGATCGGACGCGACCAGGATGAGATCCTCACCGTCCAGGTAGACGTCCCGGACCTTTCCCGAATGCAGTAGTTTCACGTGGTTTCCTTAGTTGATCTCGTAGTCGTAGGACTTCCAGCGGCGAGCAGCCGATACGTACTCGCCATATTCGATGACGCCGCCATCTGCGTCGTACATCCAATTGCGTCCTCGCAGGACTGGTGAGCCCACTTCGATGTTCAGGTCGCTGGCGTCCTGTGACGTTGCTTCATCAGCTGCGAGCTGATCCCGCACTGTCCTCATGGGGCGGCCGGTCGCGGTCTCGATGTAAGCGAAAGTGCCCTCAAGGATGCGTGAGGTCTCCAACAACTTGGGTGCGAGTTCGGCGAGTGTGCCATCGAACCAGGAGATTGACGCTGACACTGGGATCTCGCCCTTGTAAGTAACTCGCTGACGGCGAATCACAGACGCTCCGACAGTGATCCCCAGTGCGTCAGCGATTTGATCGGACGCTGCGACGAGTCCGGCTTCCTCGATGCGGGCATGTTCATCGGAGGGATAGATCCGGCCAGTGCGACGGGTCGAGAGGACACGTGCCGTCGGACTGTGCACCCTCTCCGAGGTAGTGACCACCGTGCCTACCCCGGACACTCCCCGTACAAGTCCCTCCGATCGCAAGGTGCCTAATGCCTTGGTAGCTGTAGCCAATGAGATACCCCACTCCTGGGCGATCTGCCGTGTAGAGGGCACAGTGTCGCCATCGCGTAGAGCCCCTGACTCGATCTGTCCTCTAATGTGCTTGACCACCTGCAGGTATGGGGGATCAGGGCGATGAACCTGTGGTGCCACCTGCTTCTCCTCACGCCATCGGCAATCTAGCCCCAGTGTACTAATACACCGGTAGCGTCCAATCTTCGCGGTCGCTTATGGGTGGGCGTAGCGAAAAAAAAGGGGGGTCAGAGCCTTGACGGTGTCCTAGTACGCTCCTAACTTGTGTACTAGTACGCAACATCCAGTACGGACCATGGATCGCGCAAGCGACTCGTGTCCGAATTGGGAGCTGGAAGCGGCAGATGGCCTGTCCCATCAGCCCTTGAGCAAGGCTCATACGCCCCAAACAAGCGGCCCCGGTGCTGTCACACCGAGGCCACGGCGAGTCGCTATCTGAAGGGACCTCGACTCATGTCCATCATCGCTGATCTCACCATGCCTGAGGAACGGCTGCTGACCTCGAAAGAGGTCGCGAGTCTGTTTCGGGTCGACCCCAAGACGATCGTTCGCTGGGCTCGTACCGGTGCGTTGGCCGCTGTCCGGACTCCGGGTGGGCGGCTGCTGCGTTACCCGGAGTCGGGCGTGCGCGCAGCTCTCCGCGATGGCCTCGCCGTCGACGCGCAGACCGAGTCCGCTGAGGCGGTGAGCGCGTGATGGAGGTCTTCGTCGTGATGGTGCCGGCCAAGACCCACGGTCTGGGCCTGGTTGAGCAGCTCACCGTGATCAGGACCTGCACGGTGCAGCGGGGCGACAGCCGCTCCGAGCTGTTCGATGTGATGTTGGCCGGTGCCCCGGAGCGGATGCGGGGCAGCACCGTGACGTTCTTCTCCGCCGAGCCCAATGCCCTGATCGCCTCGCCTCCCGCTTCCACGGCGGTGAGCGGCTGATGGCCAGCACCTACTACGACTCGCGCGCGCAGCGTGCCGTCGCCGACGCCGAGGCCGAGCAGGCCCGCGCCGCGGCTGAGGCCATCCGCGCGGAGACCACGCTGCGCCTGGAGGAGTCCCGTACCGCTCGTGCGAGTGCGGCCAAGGTCGCCGACCAGCGTGAGCGTGAGACTCAGGCCGCGAGTAAGGCCGCGCGGCGCCGGCTGCGTCGCCGGGAGCGCAAGCTGGCCCGCACCGCCCGGTACGCCGCCGCTCGTCGTGGCGTCGGCGCCTTGGCGGCCGCGGTGGTTGAGCGTGCTCCGGTCATCGTGGGCGGCATCGCGATGGGTGCGCCGATCGTGATCGCCTGGCGCGGCCAGCTGGAGTTCGCCGACCAGGTCATGCATCTGGGCCTGATGGCCCCGGCCCTGCCGATCGCTTTGGAGGGCGGGGTTTGGTATCTGGCCTATCTGATCCACCGTGCGATTCAGGCGAAGTTGCCGATCGGCCGCTACCGGGTCGCGACCTGGGGCATGGCGGGCATCGCGGCCGGGATGAACCTGTGGCACGGCGTCGTCGCCAACGCCACCCAGGATGATCCGTGGGCCGGTCTGCAGGTCGGGGTGATCCTCGCGCTGGCCTCCCTGCTGGGCATCGCCCTGTGGGAGCTGACCGCGTCGCTGACCCAGCAGACCGCCTCCAAGCGATCGGCCGTGGAGATCCGCCGGGCCGCCTGGCGGCGGATCCGCTACCCGCGCCTGTCGTGGGCGGCCGCCTCGATCCGGGCCGCCTACGGCGAGCACTGCACGATCGAGTCCGCCTGGTCGGCGGCGTGGATCGACCGCTACGGCGTCGGCCCCGAATCCTGCCGCCGAGATCGCAAGCTCGCTCGATCGATCGTGCGCTATGAGAAGAAGGCCGACCGTGCCGCTGCCAAGGATGGCCGCCTGCTGATCGTGGACGGCTCGATCGTCCGCCCCGGCGCCCCGACTTCGCAGGCCAGCGAGGCGGGCGAGGAGGCCATGGCGCGGCTGCGGGCGTTCTCCGAGCAGCGCCAGGATGTGGCTCGATCGATCGCCTTCCCCACGATGGGCCATCCGTCGATTGAGAGCGCGCCGATCCATCCGCCGATCGTCGCCCCTCGATCGATCGAGGCCGACCGTCTCGCCGCTGCGGCGAGGATCGATCGGGTCGCGTCGATCGAGACGCGGCCCGCCTCCCGATCGATCGAGGCCGATCGATCGAGCGCCCCGAACCCGATCAAAGCTCGCCGGTCGATTGGGTCCCGATCGAGTGAGGAGTCGATCGAGGCCGAGTCGTTGATGGACCCGATCGATCCCGAGCACCCGAGTGCGCCGCGTCGATCGATCGATGAGCACCGGCTCACCCTGTATGCCGCGATCGAGGCCGGCGACGTCAACCCCCAGGAAGCCACCGCCGAGGGCCTGCGCAAGCTGCTGCGCTGCGCCCCCAAAACCGCCGCGCTGCTGCGCAACGAGATCCAGAAGGCCGAGGTCATGTCATGAGGCGCTCTTCCGAGGTTGTCGAGGGCCTGACCCTGTGGCTGGCGGACCTGCCCGGCTACCCGCTGGCCGGGGTGCTGTCCTACACCAAGGCCGACCCGTACGCGGTCCGGCTGATGTTCCTGTCCGCCGATGGCGGTGAGACGGTCGACGTCACCTTCGGCCGGGCCCTGCTGACCGACGGCCTGCAGGACCCGGTCGGTGAAGGTGACGTGATGGTCGGCCCGCACGAGGCCGACGGCTATCTGGTCATCACGCTGCGCCCCGAGCACGGCAGCCCGTACGCCCTGTACGGCTCCCGCAAGCGCATCGCCGCCTTCCTGAACAACGCCTACCGGCTGGTGCCGATGGGCCGCGAATACGAGGGCGTCGACGTCGACGCCGCGATCGCCGCGCTCCTTCGCGGGGTGACCCCATGACCACGCTGACGACGTTGACCAGGCACAACACCCTCACCGACCAGGACCTGGCCCTGCAGCTCGCCGCCTACGCCGAGCTGCTGGCCGCCGCCCGCGCCACCATGGCGGCCGCCGCGCTCGGCGAGGCCGACCCGCTGATCCACCTGCGACACACCCTGGCCGCGCACGGCCAGCTGCCGCCGACCGGCGCTCGGCCCGTGGTGCTGCTGGCCCAGTGCACCGCCCCGGCCCTGCCCCAGCGAACCACCGCGGGGGTGGCGTGATGGGCCTGGTCGTCACCACCGCCTACCAGCGCGCCTTCCCCGGCCGCCCCGAGCAGGTCGCGCTGGCCCGCTCATGGGCACTGAGCTGCCTGCCCGCGAACTGTCCACGTACCGGTGATGTGTCCCTGGTGGTCTCGGAGCTGGTCACCAACGCCCTGCTGCACACCCGCTCTGGATCCGCTCCAGATGGCGAGTTCGTTGTCCGGCTGGAGGTGTGTGACCCGCGGCGGGTGCGCCTGGAGGTCACCGACCAAGGCGAGGCCGCGCGCGGGGCGCACATCAGCGCACAGCAGGTCAGCGGTACCGCACACGTTCCGGAGGTGCCTGCACAGCGCGCGCACATCCCCACCGCACATCCCGCGCACATCCCCGAAAACCGCCCGGCGGCTCTGGTGCGCCCGGCGGGGGAGGGCGGCTACGGACTGGCCGTCGTGTGCGCCCTGATCGGCCCGGAAGCCCTGAGCGTCCGCCACACCCCGCGGGGCCGGACCACGGCCTGCACCATCGCCTGGCCCGCGCCTTGCGACGGCTCCGCCGCTGAGGTGGGCCGGTGATGGCGCACCTGGTCATCTGGCTGGCCCGGGTGTTCGCGCCGGGCTGGCCGGAGCGGGCCGCGCACGCCGTCGCGATCGCGCTGCTGGCCGCGGCGGCGGTGCTGGTCGCCTTCGCCCTGGCCGAGGAGAGCTCGCTGCGCGGCCGGTCCCGCGCCGTGGTCCGCAGCTGGGCCCGGTCGGCGGCGGAGACCACCACGGTCGAGGCCCGCCGCGATGGGAGCACGATCGCCCGCACCACCACCGAGCAGACCGCCCGTCACCTGCTGTTTTCCGTGATTCATGAGGAGGACCTGTGAGTAAACGCACCGAGGATTTGGGCACGCAGATGGTCGCGTTCGAGAACGCCGAGATCATCGCCGGGCACGAGGCCTTCGAAAACCACCTCTACACCGTGCAGTCCATGGCCCGGACCATGGCGCTGATGCTGGTCCAAGACGGGGAGCTGGTGGCTACCTGGCTGCGTCATCGCAAGCCCAAGAAGGGCAAGCGCATCGCCCTGCTGGAGCGCGTCGGCCTGTCCCGGCGCACCAAGGCCCACAGCCGCAACGCCGCCGATGCCCTGCTGGAGGCGGTCAGCTGCCTGCAGAAGATGGCCGGCGTGCACGCCGAGTACATGCGGGCGGAGAAGGGCTCTTCTCCCATTCGAGACGACACCAACAAGCCGTAGCACCCCGCTGATCAGCGCAACGACCAGACAGGTGAGGTAGCCGATGTCCAAGCAGATCGATCTGGTGGAGGCCGCGAACGCCTTCATCGACAGCGACGTGACCCATTCGCACCAGTCCTATCGCGACTACCAGGAGAACACCCGGGCGATGCTATGCGCCATCTCGCTGACCATGAGCGAGGACGCCCGCCAGGCCGCGGCCTGGCTGCGGCACCGCACCGCTCCCGATGGGCGCCGGGTGGGCTGGCTGCAGCGGGTCTTCCTCGCTAGTCGGCTGCGTGGTCACGGCAACAACACCGCCGAGGCGTTCCTGGAGGCGGCCAAGGCGATCGTGCGGATGTCGGCGGTGCACGCCGAATACATGCTCGCTGAACAGCAGGCCAACAAGACCACCAGCGCAGACAAGCGGCAGGGCCGCTATGAGACGAAGGACGGTGCATGACGTGATGGGACGTCGCAACAAGACCAAGCAGACCGCCGCCGGTGCGCAGGTGGTCCATGTGGAAACCGACTCCAGCCGGCTCAGCGGCGGCTGGCTGCTGGTCCACGGCCTGCCGCTGGCCACCCCGGGCATCGGTTGTGCGATCTTCGCCATCCTGATCGTCCTCGCCCACGCCCAGTGGGGCGGCGATCCGGTCTGGACGCCGCTGCTGTCCATCCTGTTCCTGCTCATCGGCGCCCTGGTCACCTTTTTTGCCCACCTCTCAGCCGGCCCCCGAATGCTGCTGCGGGTGCTGATGGTCGTCACCGGCTCGCTGGCCACCGGCTCGCTGGTGCTCGGCCTGGTCGTCGGGATGGGCGCGATCTGGCCCGCCTACATCCTGTGCTCGCTGGTCGTGTGGGTGCTGTGGGGCATCTGGCGCGGCACCAAGTACGCCGGAGCCACCCCCACCGCCGATGGGGCGGGTAACCCGCTGATGGAGGCCATCAAGCAGGCCAAGGTGCAGTTCAACAACCCCACCGTGGACGAGCGCGGCGTGGTCCGCGCCACGGTGGAGACCCTGTCCGGCGGCACCCTGGAAAACGCCCGCGCCCTGATGCCGATGATCTCAGCAGAGGCCCGGGCGGTGCCGGGCAGCACCAACCTGGCCGGCGACCTGGACGTCGACGGCCGCGGCGTGGTGGAGATCGCCACCCGCGACAACCTCAAGCACGGCGTGCCCTGGCCCGGCGTGTCCGGGATCGGCTCGCTGCCCACCGAGCCATTCGCGATCGGTGAGTATCAGACCGGCCCGTGCCAGGTGCAGATCCTCGGCGACCTCAGCAAAGACCGGCGGGCCCCCGACATCAAGCACCTGAAGATCGGCGGGGTGACCGGGTCCGGCAAGAGCACCGGCGCCCGTATCTTCCTGGCCTCCCAGCTGGTCAAGCGCCGCCTGAACATCATCGGCATCGACCTGTCCAAGGGCCTGCAGACCTTCGGGCCGTTCGCGCACGGCATGACCTGGGTCATCACCAACGAGGAAGAGGCGCGGCTGTTTTTGCACCGCCTCAAGCACGTCATCAAGGGCCGTAACAACCACCTGACCAGCGAAAAGCTGATGCGCTGGTCACCGACGTCCAGCCTGAACGTGCTGGAGATCTGGGTGGAGGAGTCCAAGGAGTTCCGCAAGTTCCAGACCCTGTACGGAGACCTGGTCGCCGATGCCCGCTCGGCGGGCATCTTCTTCGTCTCCTCCACCCAGCACTGGAACTACCGCAACGTCTCCACCGACACCCGCGCCAACCACGGCGCGGCCATCATGTTCGGCGTCGAGAGCTATGAAAACGCCGAGCAGATCCTGCCCAAGGACGCCCTGGCCGCGCTCGGCAAGAACCTGCAGTACTGGGGAGCCAACAAGCCCGGCTACTGCTACGTGACCGGCTTGAGCATCCCGATGAACCGGTGGGGCTCGATGCTGCGCATCTACGACCCGACCGATGAGCAGCTCACCGAAGCCGTCGAGCTCGGCGCCCCGCACCGCGACGCGATGGACCCCGTCACCGCTCACCTGTTCGGCGAGCTGTTCACCCAGCGCACCCGCTACCCCCGCTCCATCTGGGGCGCGACGAGCGGCCAGGACGCCACCGCAACCCCGGCCCCGGCCGCTGCCCCGCAGGCCCCGCCTGCGGCGGCTCACCGCGACCCCGACACCACGGCACCGGCTCGCTGGCCCAGCACTCCCACCCTCACCGACGACGAGCAGGAGATGACCGAGATGGCCGATGACGAGACCGCCGAAGAGCGCGAGGCGATGTACGAAGCACTGCGCACCTCCCGCCGCCGGCACCTGGGCGAGGACGCCCACCCCAGCGACCTGGCCGACGTCGACCCCGAAGACGTCATCAGCGGCGTCATCGTGGGCCCCGACACCGACGGCAACGAAGGTGACGACGAGCCCGAGACGCCGCGACCGTCCACCGAAGAAGCCCAGCGCATCTGGGACATGGCGCTGGATGACTGGTATCGGGAGGGCCGCACCACGGTCCGCACCGCTGACCTGGTCGAACTGCTGGCCAATGTGCAGCGAGCCCGCAAATTCCTCTACCGCCAGACCGAGCGGTGGGAGCAGCTGGGCTGCGTCGCCCCCCGCCCCGACGCCGCCGGCTGGGACCTGATCGCCTCCCCGATGCAAACCACCACCCGCACCTAACCCCCGCCCGGGGCACCCGCGCGCTGCACGAGCCCGCCGGGGGCACCCGGCCCGCTCACCGCAACGTCACTGAACGCAACCGGTGATGTGCGGTGTGCGGAGGCCGCTTTCTCTATAGGGCCGACCCCCATGTGCGTAAGGAGCACAAGAGGGCCGCACAGCTTACGCACACCGAATCGCCCATGCTCCGCCCACCCCCGCACATCAACGCAACGTAACCGCGCACCCGGCGCCCATGCCAGCGCACACCGCGCACATGCACGAAACGCCAGAGCACCGTCACGGAAAGCACTCGCACACGCACGCTCCGTCCCCACCGGCTCGATCCCCCTGAGGTGAAGACATGGCCACCCGAAGCCGCAAAACCGCCCGCAGGCGCCCGGCCGCCTCCCGCCGACCGATTTCCCGTCGCACCGCCCATACCGGCCCGCTGATGATGATGACCGGCGGCGCGCTGGCCGTGGCCTGGATGTGGCTGGCCCGCGGCGCCGGAAAAAGCGTTCGCGCTCTGGGTAGCGGCCCGGCCGACCTGGACGCCGCCCACCAGCGCGACGGTCTCGGTCTGCTCAGCGCCGTTACCACCCTCGCGCTGACGCTGGCCGGCTGGCACCTGGCCGGGGGCATCGTCATCGACCTGATCGAGGTCGCCGCCCGCGCCCTGATCGGCTCCCTCATCATCGCCGCGCCGCTCGCGCTCGGGGCACTGACCTGGCGGCTGCTACGCGCCACCGATACCGAGATCGCCCTGGTGCGGCTGATGCTGGGATCACTGGCCATCACCACCGCGGCGGCGGGCATCATCCACACCCTGCACGGACCCACCGCCGACGCCCTGGCGGGGGGCGGCGTGCTCGGCTACGCCGCCGCCTCCCCGCTGGCGCTGCTGCTGCCCGCCCCGCTGGCCATCGCCCTGCTGGCCGTGCTCGCCGGATGGGGCGCCCTGGCGGCCACCCAGACCTCGATCCGGCAACTCCCGGCCCGGCTGGCCGGCCTGCGCGGCGCCGGGGTACGGCGCAACTCACCGCAGCCCAGCGACAACCCGCGCTACGCCACCTCCCCTGCCGACGCCGGCGCCGAGGCGGCGCCGCGCGACGGCGCCGAGAGCGAGCTTGGTGATGCCGGTGACTGGCCGCCCGCCCGCCACCACGCCGTTGCGCGCCGGTCGCAGCCGGTCGACCCCGACCTGATCGGCGAGCGCGGCCCCTACGACACCCCCGTCCTGGGCACCCAGCACGAGGCATCGAGCGGCCCCACCGACGCCGACATTGACGTCGCAGCGGCCGCGGCCGCCCGATCCGGGGTGCTGCCGAGCCTGAACCTGCTGCGCGCGGGCACCGCGACCCGGCCCTCCACCACGGCCAACGAGACCATCGTGGCCGACCTCACCGGCGTGCTGCAGGAGTTCAAGGTCGACGCGACCGTCAGCGGCTTCACCCGCGGCCCGACCATCACCCGCTATGAGATCACCCTGGGCCCGGGCACGAAGGTGGAGAAGGTCACCGGCCTGACCAAGAACATCTCCTACGCGGTCAAGTCTGCCGACGTGCGGATTCTGCCGGTGATCCCCGGCAAGTCCGCGATCGGCGTGGAGATCCCCAACACCGACAAAGACCTGGTCTGTCTGGGCGACGTACTGCGCTCGCCGGTGGCCCAAGCCGAAGGCCACCCGCTGATCGTCGGCCTGGGCAAGGACGTCGAGGGCCGCACCATCGTGGCCAACCTGGCCAAGATGCCGCACCTGCTGATCGCGGGCGCCACCGGGTCTGGTAAGTCGGTGTGCGTCAACGGGCTGATCACCTCGATCCTGATGCGCGCCACCCCGGATGAGGTCCGGATGGTGCTGATCGACCCCAAGCGGGTCGAGCTCAGCATTTACGAGGGCATCCCGCACCTCATCACCCCGATCATCACCAACGCCAAGAAAGCCGCTGACGCCCTGGAGTGGGTGGTGGGCGAGATGGATCGCCGTTACGACGACCTGGCCGGCTGCGGGTTCCGCCACATCGACGACTTCAACCGGGCGGTCCGCGCGGGCAAGGTCTCCACCCCGACCGGCGAAGCCCCCCTGGCGCCGTACCCGTACCTGCTGGTCATCGTCGACGAGCTCGCCGACCTGATGATGGTCGCCCCCCGCGACGTCGAAGAGTCCATCGTGCGCATCACCCAGCTGGCCCGCGCCGCGGGCATCCACCTGGTCATCGCCACCCAGCGCCCCTCCGTGGACGTGGTCACCGGCCTGATCAAGGCCAACGTGCCCTCCCGCCTCGCCTTCGCCACCTCCAGCCTCACCGACTCCCGGGTCATCCTCGATCAGCCGGGCGCCGAGAAGCTCGTCGGCCAGGGCGACGCGCTGTTCGCCCCGATGGGCTCCACCAATCCGGTCCGGCTGCAGAACGCGTTCGTGTCGGAGAAGGAGATCGCCGCGATCGTCGCGCACTGCCGCACGCTGGCCGGCGCCGAGCACACGAGCGACCACGACGCCATGGCCACCGCCCTGGCCCCCGCCAGAAACGGTGGCGCCGGTGGCGCTGATGACATCGGCGAGGACCTGGAGCTGTTGCTGGCCGCCGCCGAGCTGGTCGTGACCACCCAGTTCGGGTCCACCTCGATGCTGCAGCGCAAGCTGCGCGTCGGCTTCGCCAAGGCGGGTCGGCTGATGGACCTGCTGGAAAGCCGCCAGGTCGTCGGCCCGTCCGAGGGCTCCAAGGCCCGGGAGGTCTTCATCACCCCGAGCGAGCTGGCCGAACTGCTCGAAGACCTGCGCAGCCCCAGCGCCCCGGCAAACCGGTGACCACCACCTCGCGGATCCGCACCCAGATCTGCCCCGCACCACAACCAACCGCACACCGATCACCCAAGGAGCACCTGTCATGACCATCACCAAGCGCCTGCGCCCCCTCGCCGCCACGCTCGTCCTGGCCGCGCTCTTCAGCCTGGCGGCCGCGTGCCCGGCGCAGCAGGCGGCGTGCGCCGCCACCGCCGCAGGGTCCACCACCGTGCTCAACCCGCCCGAGCCGATCGAAGAGATCGCTCCGGAGCCGATTGAGGACGGCAGCTACCGCGACGGCAGCCTCACCGAAGCCGAGAAGGCGGAGGAGTCCGACGAGGTCGCCCAGGACGACGCGCAGGGCTGCTGACCGTCGGGACGGGCGCGCACCACCGTGGCCAAACCGCCAAGTCAACCCACGCCGGGCGCGCCCGCTCACCCCGCTCACCTGAACCGATCAGAGAGGCATCTCCCATCATGACCCAGCCTGAACGCACCCCGAAAGCCCGGGGCACGCTGGCCATCTTCGATCCAGCCGCCGTGCGCATCTCCTACCGCCCGCCCACCACCGTCATCGACGCGGCACCCGCCCAGACGGCGCCCCTCACCACCGCTCCGGAGGTCGCCGACACCGCTGAGCTGGCCGGCCTGGCCGGTCTGGTGTGGGCGCTGCGCTGCGCCGCCGAGCTGCCCGGCGTGGTTGTCGTCGTCGATGCTCAGCTCGGCACCAACGCCGTCGCGGTCGACCAGGGCCGCTGCGCCCGCGCGCCGATGATGAAGCTCGGCGCCAACCTGCTGCAGACCCCTCAGTCCCTGGCGTTGTACGGCACGCTCGCTCACGAGATCGCGCACCTGGCGTTGGGGCACACCGATACGTGCTCGGCGCCCGAATGGAAGCACACCTCGCGGGTGGCCGGAGTCGGCGCGCTGGTCACCCTGGCCCTCAACCGGCCCGGCGCCGCCGCCACCCTGGCCGCGGTGTCGGCTGTGCTGCACCTGATCGCCAGTCGCGTCAGCCGGGTGGCCGAATACGACGCCGACACCTACGCCGTCACTCTGCTGGAGCGGGCTGGGCTGCCCGGCGTGCAGACCATGACCGCGATGCTCACCGACGTCGCCGATGACGACCCCCGCTGGTACGCGCTGGCCGGCTGGATCGCTGGTGAGCATCCCGCTGCCGCCGCCCGCCTGCGCAATCTCAGCCGCGGCTTTACCGCGCCGCGCCGGACCTGGCGCACGGCCTGGCGGTGCGCGGCCACCGGCACCCGGCTGGGCACCCACGCGCACCGCCAGGCACACCATGGCGAGCGCTGCCGCCTGCGCTGGTGGCAGCTGATGCCGTATCGGCGCCCCCCAGCGCAGCGGTGATCGGCCGCACCTACCTCGAGCGCGGCCAACCCGTCGTCGTCCTTCTGCGCTGGGGACCCGGAGGCGGCCCGCGCAACGTCCTGATCCAGCGCACCGACGGCTCCCAGGTCGTCCGCCCCTTCCGCGGTCTGCGCCGCCTACCCGCACCCCCGCTCTGACCCCCACGGAGAACAGCTCATGACGAAGAACACGCGAGAGACGATCGTGTGCACCTGCGGATGCCGCGGTGCCTGCACCGTCGATGCCCGCTCCGAGGTCGTGCACTACGCCAACGGCAACGACCCGGCCGCCCGGGCCGTGCGGCACGCGCTGGTCATCGGCGCGGCCAACGGATCCGGCGAAGGCCGCCCCCTTTAGCCCTGCACAGCAGGAAGGGCGCGCACCAGCGTGGTCAACCGCCAAGTCACCCACGCGGAACGCGCCCTCAACCCCCATCCAGAAACGGGAGAACCCCATCATGCACCGCAACGACACCCTGAACGGCACCCCGCCGCTCACCTGCCCGCCCGCGACCGCCCAGTGCGACAACCGCAGCGTCGGCGTCATCATCCAGCGCGACGACGGCCAATACCTCATGTTCGACCGGGCCACATTCCCGGCCGGAGTGGCCGGCGCCGCCGGTCACATCGACGACCACGGCGACGGCGCCGACGCCGCTCGCGCCGAGGTCGCCGAGGAACTCGGACTGACCGCGACCTCGCTGACACTGGAGCTGACCGCCTGGCGCTCCAACCGCTGCCGCCGCCTGCCCGGACAGGCCGGCGTCGGCCACCAGTGGGAGCTCTACCGGGCCGAGGTAAGCGGCACCCTGAACCCCAGCGTCCGCGAGACCCGCAACGTCCGCTGGCTGCGCGACGTGGAGCTGCAGGAGCTGGCCGACCAGACCGCCGCCTATGCCGCCGGACTCATGACGGACGAGGAGTTCGCCAAGGATCCCGGCATCGAGCCGGTCTGGGTGGCCTGGCTCCAGGCGGCCGGAATCATCAGCATGAGCGCGGAAGAGCTGTCCCTGATCGACGAGGTCGCCGCCAACGGTTCCCTGTCCGTCCCGCCGACGCAGAAGGCCGACCCCGAAAGGGAGGGTGCGCTGGCCCCGGTGCCGACTACTCCGCAGCTGCGGGCCCGGCTGGAGCGGCTCGACGACTCCGGCGCGGCCGATCTGATCGCCGAGACCGCGGCCGCCCGCACCGAGCTCATGCGCACCGACACCAAGGCCAACACCGTGCTGGCCTTCGCCGGTGGCGCGTTCAGCGTGCTGGCCGCTCTGTCGGTGCTGGCCTCCGGCCTGGCCCTCCCGACCCGGGTCGGTCTGTGGGTCGCGGTGGCGCTGCTGGCCTCCGCCTCCGCTGTGGCACTCACCGTCATCCGCCCCACCCTGCCCCGCCACGGTGACGGGACCGGGTTCACCGCCCACGCCGCCGTCGGCGACGTGGAGGAGCTGCTTGACCAGCTCGCCGCCGACCCCGAGAGCCGCCGGGCCCGGGACGTCATCCGTCTGTCGCAGATCGCCTGCGCCAAGTACCGGGTGCTGCGCACGGCCGTCGACCTGATGCTCGCCGCCCTGGGGGTCGTGGTCATCTCGATCCCCTTCGGCCTGCTGTAACCCCGGTGGCCGCTTCCCGCACCCAGCCCTCGCCCGCCGCGGCGGGCGAGGGCCCCGGTCCCGCCCCGACGAGCTGTAAGGACACCCCGATGCCCACGCCCACCACCGTTACCGCCGAGGACCGTGACTTCCGTCAGCGCGTTGACGCCGTCCTGGACGCCGCCCTCGCCGACGACGTCGACGCCACCAACACGCTGATCGTGAACCTGGTCGCCACCTACGGAGGCGCCAGCCTGGGATCCGCCCTGCTGTGGTGGATCCACCCCATCACCTCCCACCCCGACGCACCCCCGATCGGCACCGCCGCCTTTCCCCACGCGGCGGCCACCGGCATCAGCGCGCCTGTGACCGACTGGGTCGAACGCCTGATCGCCGCCCGCCTCGACAATGACCGCACCGCGTTCGAGCAACTGCTGGACCTGCTGGTCGGCAAAGCCGTCGTGCGCGAGCACGTCATGGGCCTGCTCACCCTCGTAACCACCCACCCACCTGCGCCAGCGGCGAGCCGATGAGATGAGGACCTCCTGATGACCGCCCCCAGCGAGACCACCGCGATCGCCACCCTGAGCCGATACATCACCACCGCGCCCGCCGCCGACCTGCTGGATCTGGCCCGCACCTGCCCCGACCCTGCCGTCCAGGACAGCGCCGAGCACGTCGAGTGCGCCCTGGAGCTCCTGCGCACCCACCTGGCCGAGACGACCGCCGAGGCCTACCGGCTCGCCGAACACGCCCACGCCACCGCCGCCGTCACCGCGATCGCCGCGGTGCACGAAAACACCGGAACCATCGCGGCGGCCACCCCGGTGCCGGTGGAGGGCGCCGTCGACGCCCTGGCCGGAGGTCGCCGGAGCGTCGAGCGCCGGGACTCGACCGCTCCGCACACCGCGCGTCCCCTCACCGGGCCGTCTCCCCGGCGCTCTGCGGGGAACGCCTCCGGGCTCACCAGTCAGCTCCGTGACCGGGGCATGCTCACCGAGGCGATCACGCCGCCGAGCGAGCACGACAGCGCCGTGGTGCGCGGCCTGTGCGAGCGCTACGGCCACACCAGCGACGAGGTCGCCGAGCTGATCGCTATGCTCGGCGTTGGCGCCGATGAGGCGAGCGCCTAATGAACGACACCCGCAACGTCTTGACTCCCACTGTCACCCCTCTTGTCAAGAAGCCAGCGCAGGAGCTGCCCGAGGCGCCGTTCGTCGCCGGGATCGGCACCACCGGCGAGGTGCACGCCATCCCGCACCTCTATGCCGCCCGCGCCCTCGGCGCCGGAGCCCGGCGCGAGTCCGGCACCGTGTGCGGAGCGCGCGCCGGAGTTCATCGCGAGCCCAGCGCCTTCGACCGGGCCGCCCTGCCGCGGTGGGCGAGCGTGTGCCCGCCCTGCGCCTGGACGGTCGCGGTGGAAACCCGGACCCTCGATCGTGAGCTGCAGGAGCTCACCCCGACCGGCGAACACCTCGCGGCACTGACCCGGCTGCTGGACGACCCGCTGATCGTCCGTCACGTCTGCGAAGCGGTCATCGCCGGCTACCAGAGCGAGGCGGACGCGCGGAGTGAAGCCTGCATGATCGCGGCGCTGGTCCACGCCACCCGGCACGCGCCGGTACTGCTCCAGCCCTATGAGTGCATCACCGGTGACTGCGACCACCCCGACGGCCAGTGCCCGGCCGACGTCGCGTGTGCGACGTGCAGCCTGCAGGGCCGCTCTTTTGACAGCGAACCGGACGGCACCTTCCTGGAGATCTGCACGATCACCGCGCCGTGTCAGGTGCTCATCACACTGGTCGGCCACCTGGGCCTGCCCGGCTGTGGGATCGGCGCTCCGGGCGCCGCGCACCCCGAGGCGGCCCGGCCATGACAGCGGCGAACGCGTTTTTGTCAATGACCTGCTACGCCCACCAGCGTTACGGCGTGCCGTACGTACGGACCAGCGTCCGGGTGCGGGGTGAGCGGCAGATCCGCACCTTCCTGGCCATGTGCCGGCTGGCCGGGCGCCGCCCGCACGAGCTGGCCGCCGACCTCGTGCTGGCCGCGATCCGCGCCGCCCAGTGCGACCACGAGGTCCAGCACGCCGTCGCTGAGCTGTCGGCCGCGCTCTCGCAAGAGGACACCGAGCTGAACCAGGCGGTTGACGATGGCGACCAGGACGAGCTCGCCGCGGCCCACGGGCAGGCGTCATGAGCCGCCACCGGGTCTTCCTCGATCCCACCGGCCGCACCTACGGCGGGTTGCCGACCTACCCCTGGCGGTTCGCCCCCGAAGGCCTGGCCACCCGCCGGCAGCTGCGCGCGGCCGGGCTCCGGCCCGGCGGCCAGAGCCCGTGCGCGCAGCTCATGTGGAGCTCGCGCCGGACGGCGACCGGGATCGGGGTCGCCTACCTGTATGAGGTCGCGGCCGCCAAGCCGCGCCGCACCCCGTCCCCGGCGCAGCTGCGGGCGCTGGGCAAGGCGATGCGCGCCCGGAAGATCTGTCCCGACTGCGGGGTGGAGCAGCCGTATTGCATCCCGACCCGCTACGGCGCCTGCCTGGCCTGCCATGGCTGGGGGCTCGGCGCATGAGCACCGGCCCGTTCTCGCCTCCGCTCACTTCGGTGGGCGGGGGCCCCGCCGTCCGCTGGTTGCCGTCGGCGGCCGGGCCCGCGCAGTCTCCCCACGGCCTGTGCGGGCCCGATCGCCGGCGTCCTGCCAATCAGGGCTCTACCTGCGAGGACACATTCGTGATCTTGGTGATGGGCCGTAAGTCGCCGATCGTGTTACACATCCGCCTCATGCGCGCACACCGTCGCTTCGCGCCGGATTGCGGCTTTTCTGCCACGTACCCCGGCGGAGTCGTACACAAGGGCAGCCGGTCGGCTACCCCTTGCCGGATGAAAATGGCATCTGAGCTGCTTCGGCGTGTCCCGGGCGACAAAACGTCTGTTTTCCGCACACTCTTGCTACTCTCACCAGTCACAAACGCTTACAAAAAAAGTCAGGAATCAGGTCGAACCCCTCATGCCACCCCCGCCCCCCGTTGTCCGGTCATGGTCACCGCAAACCCGCCGCGCAGCGTGCGTACGGTTTCGGTTGGGATGGGAAGCGCCGATTACGGCGTGGATGCAGGCGACGACGGTTCAAACCTGCCATGCTTGCGCGTTGACTGCCCGAACAGCCTCAGGAGCCCCTCAAGGCAAATAAAAACGCCCCGCAAAGCGGGGCGCAGGATCACGACGACGACGTTGTGGACACGCGGTAGGTATCAGCTCAAGTCTTTGCTTGGCGGCGGAGGCGAGCGAAACACCTGTTGCGTGTCAATCAAATTGACGAACCGGTGATGACGATACCAGGCATCCAGCCGGTCAGTCATGCATGCCCGGAATTCGACACGCCGGGTGTGTCGCTGACCGACCCCGTTTCCGCCGCACGGCCCGCTGGGCCGGGCGCTGTCAAGGCCGCCCAATGGGAGAGCCTGCGCGCCGAGGCGGCTTTGACGTGGGCACGGCTGGCTCCGCTCATCGCCCAGGCCCCGCACGTGCGCCACTCCCTTGACGGCGGGGAAAGCTTCCCGGCCAAGGGCCGGCGGCCGCTGAAACCGCTGAATCCCGTCCTGCCGAACCGGCCCGCCACGGTGCCGGTGTTCGACCGCGAGCGCGGTACCGGGCACCTGCTGGTGGCCGACCTGGACGTCGGCCGGGCCAAGGCGCTCGGCGCTGGCGACCCCGCGGCCCAGGTCGCCGCCGAGGCGGCCGCGCTGATCGCGCTGATCGAGCGGTGCGGCGGCCGCGCCCTCGCCGATGTGTCCCCCTCCGGCGGTCGCCACGTCTACGTCCTGTTTGCCAAGGCGCTGCCCTGGACCGAGTTGCGCTCCCTGGCCACGGCGATGGCCCGGCGCTTTCCCACCATGGACACGGTGCCGATGTCGAATCCGGGCGGGCAGATCCGCCCGCCCGGCGCCCCGCACAAACTACTGAACGGTCACCTGACCGGGTACATGCGCCTGACCATCGGCCTGGAGGAGGCGGCGGCGATCGCGCGCCGCCCGTGCCGCGCCCGGGTGTGGGAGCGGCTGCACGACGAGCTCGCCGCCGAGCTGCAGCCCTGGGCCCCGGCCCGGCCCGAGCCCGCACCGGCCACCTCACCCGACCCTGACCCCGCGTCGCTGGCGACATCGCCTGTCGCCGGCCGACGGGTCGAGCTCGACGCTGACGGCATGCCCTGGGTGCGCCGCCGGGGCGGCCGCGGCGCTCCCCGGCCGGATCTGGCAGAGCGCGCACGCACCGGGGACTGGAGCGGCTACCACAGCCCGTCGGAGGCCCGGCTGGCGGTGCTGAACTCCATCGCAGCGGCCGGCTGGAAGTTCGCCGAAGTCGTGGAGGAGATCGAGCGCGGCGCCTGGGGCGGGTTGCAGGTGCTGCTGGAGCGACGCTCGACTCCCGAGCAGGAACGCGTGCTGCGCGGGGACTGGCAAAAAGCGATCGACGGAATCGCGGTGGGAAAACCTGCCTCTAAAATCGACACTCACCTGATTTTCTCCACGCCCCCCCTCCCTCCCCAAGAGGTCCGCCCCTGCTCTGAGGGGCCAGGTGAGGGAGGGAAACAAGGCCAAGATCTTTACTTCGTAGATTCGCTGACGCCTGACCCCAGTGATCAAACTACCGCCCTGGTCGCGGACCCTAAACCGCTGAACTTCTGGCAAGAGATCATGGTGTGGAACTCCGCGGTCTGGGCCGCCGAACGCGACATCACCCGCCGGGCCGGCTGGGGCCGGGCCACCCCGGCGATCCGGATGCTGCTGCGCGCCATGGCCGTGGCTGCCCGGCAAAACCACACAACCGCTCCGGCGTTCGGCGTGCGCTGGCTGTCGTTGATGAGCGGCCTGGACCACTCCACGGTGGCCAAACACCTCAAGGCCCTGCGTGAGGAGCCCGACCCGCTGATCGAGCGCATCGTCATCGGCCGCGGCAAGGCCGGCGACCGCTACCAGCTCATCGTGCCCACCGCTTACCGCGCCGAGGCCTCCTGGCGACGCTGGCGCGGCGGCCGCATCGAAACCGTCCACCCCGCCCTGCATCACCTGGGCGCCACCGTCGCGCTGACCTACGAGACCCTGTCGACCGCGCCGACCGGCTCGGCCGAGCTCGCCCGCCTGGCCCTGCTGTCGCCGGCCGCCACCACCCTGGCCCTGCGCACCCTGGCCGCGCTGCAGCTGGCCGAGCGAACCCCGACCGGCTGGATCCGCGGCATGCGCAACCTGGACGAGGTCGCCACCGAGACCGGAGCCGACGTCGAGCAGGCCGAACGCCTGGCCGCCTACCTCGCTGAGCGCGCCCGGTGGCACCAGCTGCTGGAGCTGTGGAGCCTGCCCCCGGCCGATCGCCCCGGCTATCTCGACCGGATGCCTACCGAGCCCGACCTCGCCGAGCTGGTGCCCTGGCCCACCGCCCCCAAAGACGACGGACTACACACCGAACCAGACGACGCCACCGCGATCGACACCCCACCCGTGCCGGTGCTGGCCGCCGCGGCCGAGAACGAGGCGATGGCGTTGCTGCAGCAGATGCTCGGCGCCCACATCATCACCCCACCACAGCCCACCACGCGAGGCCGGCCACGCACCCCCGAACGCGACGACGGCCCCTCTCCACCGACCGGTAACGCGCGGGAAACCATCTTCCCGTGAGCCGAAAAACCCCACCCGACCCATCCGAAGGAGACACCAATGGACGCCGATGACCTGGCGAGATTCGGTGAAGCGACCCGCGCCGCCGACGAGCGACGCGCCCTGGAGATGGCCGAGCTGTACGAAGCCGCAGGACTACTGGCTGAGGTGACGCGTGCTGTTGCCACCCTGGCCAATCACCTGCAGGCTGAAGCCGCGGCCCTGCCCGGTCGCTACATCCTGCGTGACGACACCGGCGACGACCCCGGAGCCCGTCTCGCCGAGATCCGACGTCGCATGGAGCAGATGGTGGAGCTCCTGCAGAAAGCCGAGCTTCATGCCCGCCGTTCTCATGCCGCGATCGGCCACCTTGGCGTGGAGATCGACCCGGCCGCCGAGAGCTGAGCCGAGTCCACGATGCCTCGCTCCGGAGAGAGTCTGTGTTCAAGGTCTCGATTCACTTACGTGTGGGTCATGAGCGACGACCAGGACGGCCCCAACCCCGCGACCTTCACCGAACCCGGGTGGCAGGGGGTTTCTCCCGAACATGACCCCAGCCCCAAAGTAGCTCTGGGTGATCCGTGTGGCACTGCGTGATCTAGCGGGTAGAGATCACCGACGTCGGGCAGCCGGAGCCCGGCCTTCTTGCCAGCGAGCCAGGGCTTCAGGGGAGACTCGCGCGTAGCGAGTGAGGGAAGCGACGGAGGTGTGGCCGGAGTAGGCGAGCAGGGTGGAGGTGTTGGCGCCGTCTTCGGCGGCGTGGGTCAGCGCGCTGTGGCGTAGTTGGTGCAGTGTCCATGGGCCACCGGCCAGCTTGGCAGTGGTGGCCTCGAAGAGTTCAGCAGCGCGGCGGTAGGACAGCCGGGCCCGGCCGCTGGCGGGGTCGAGGTCACTGGGCGGTAACTGGATGCGGGCGCGGCGGTCGGTGAGGAAGACCGGGCCAGCGCGGCGGCCGTCCAACAGGCGGGGCAGCAGCCGTGCGGTGGCCGTTTGCCAGACGATGACATCGACCGCGCGGCCCTTGCGCCGTACTTTCGCGCGCCGGTTGCGCAGGTCGAGCTCGTCGGCGTCGAGGGCCAGGACCTCCTGCGCTCTGGCCGCGCTCTCATACAGCAGCCGAAACAGGGTGCGTTCGCGCAGGCCCAGGGTGGGGCGGGCGAGCAGCGCCTCGACCTCGGCGCGGGCCAGTGCCCGGGTCCGATCCGAGGTGCGCGAGCGGCGGCGGATATGGCGCAGCGGGTCACCGGTCAGCCAGTCCTGCTCGCGCCACCAGGCGCAGGCCGAACCGATCGCGTCCAGGCGGGCGTTGACGGTGGCCGCGGCCGCGCCGCCCCAGCGGCCGGCGAACCAGGCCGCGACGCGGTCGGCGCCGGCCTCGCCGTTCAGCTCGGTCACGGCGGCGCGCTCGCCGAACTCGGCCACCAGCGCCCGGATCGCGATCGTGTAGGCGCGGGCGGTGTTCGCATTGGCGATGGTTGCCAGGAAGGCCTCGGCGGCCGCACCGAGGTGGAGCGCGTTCTCGCTGGCCTTGAACCGGTGCACCGTCGCCACGAGGGCCTCCCGAACAGTTATCGCAGATAAGCAGTGGGAGTCACCGGTGCCGCACGGTGGTGTTTTCCCAGGGGGCCATCGACGTTACCGCAGATAATGCACTCCTATCTGCGATAGTTAGACAAGATCGTTTCGGACATTCTGGCCCCAAAGATCGGATCAGGCGCGCGAGCGTCGGGTGCGCATGACGTTGAGAGCCAGGTAAATGGCTGCGGCAGCGTTGGGTACCAGCTCGATGGCCCGGAAGGAGCTACCCTCCACCGGTTGTAGGTCGGGGCCCAGCCGGAGACGATGCTCCGGCTTGAGCTGCGAGTATTTAGCCTTGGGCTGCGAGTGTTCGATCTCGCCTTCGGCATACTCCCATCCCAGCCTGAAAGGACGTCCTACCTGTTTCGCGGCTTCGATCTCATTACCTAGCCAACGGGGATCATCGACGACCAGGAGAAGGCATATCTCTGGGCGCAGAGTCAGGAGATTGACCGAAACTCCGGTATAGAGAAGATCGCCCCTGCGTTTGGGATTGGTCTGATCGAAGTCTTCTTGCAACCGTGCGACCTCGGGCGCGAGGGTTGGATCGAGTGGTTCACCGACGTCCTCAAGCTGCCAGCCCTCGTAGGCCTCGGCGTCGAAGAGCTCCTCCACCCATTCGCGGTAGAAGTTACGCAGCACTGAGAACTCTGCCCTGCGAGACTTCGCGCTCGATACGACGCGCGCGTTGAAGGGCGCGAAGATCCCGGAAGGGGCCACATGCCGGAAACCGGCGTGAAAAGCCACGTCGGCTGAGCGCTCGGGAAGCAGGATGTCGTAGCTCCCATCGCCGGTGGCCAGCATGACCACCGCGGCGTGCGACAACGCCGCAGCTCTGAACCGGCCTGTTTCGATGGGATCGACCCCTGGCTCCAACTCCTCAGCGATACGTCGATGAAGATTCGCCCGCTGGAGCAGCTCGCTGAGCGGAATCCGGGCTTTGTGACGATTATCTCTGTCCTGCTCCTGCATGAGCTCGGCGTCCAAGCGTTCCGATGTGGCCGCCGAGTGGAAGTAGCGACTCAGGAAAGCATCGAGCTTCGGACCGCCATCGCGGTGAGTCAATCGATCGAAGGCGAACGTGGCGCCAGGAAAGTTGTACCGGAGCTGCTCAGGATTGGATCGCTTGGCCTTCTGATAGGCCCGATTGAGCTCGATGAACTGATGGATTCCCGCCCGGTCGAACTCGGCGTCATCATAATCGTCTGCCGCAGGCACGACGCTGCCCCGCAGCTGCCCGAGCGGGGCTTCGATGTTGTCCCACTGGTGTTGAGGAGCGGGGTAGACGCAGATCGGTATCAGCTGCCCCCACAGGTCGACTAACTGATGGTTGGGGTACAGCGAGCGCAGAGTGGTGTACACACCGGTGTTACCGAGCACGCGCCCCAGCTGTTCCAGCTTCTCTATCGCGGCCTTGCTGAGGGCCCTGGGCGGCGGCGGAGGTGTCAGCTGCGGCAGCGGAGATCGATGTGCGGCCGCAATCTCCTGAGAGGTGTCCTCGGGCAGGTTCTCGAGCGTCTGCCGCCAGGTCTCCCACTCCTGAAGGGTTCCCCACACACCGAGCTCGGCTTTGCCGGCCGGGCCCATCGACCCGTCGTAGCAGGCCAGGACGAACGCTCTCACGAAGTCCTTGTCTTCGAGAAAGACATCCTCGTCTCTTGCGCGCATCTTCTTGTACAGGGCCGTTTTCGACGCGCCGCGACCGGGATACCCATGATCATTGATCATCTTCTCACTTAGGGCCCGTGCGTTCAACGCGGCACGGTTAGCGAGTCGTCTCAACTCGTTCCACAGTTGGACAGCCCGCCAGTCGGGCGCTTCTTCGTTCACTGATCGACCTCCGCCCGGAGCAAAGCAGACCTATGGGATCCAGTGTCGCGAGCCGAGTGCCTGCTGACGAGTACTTGTCGGCAAGGAGCAGAGAGTGTTCTAGATCTTCGAAAGTCCCGTCTTTCCCGTTGATCATGAATTAGTGGATTTGTCCGTCAACCTGTGATGCAGAGACGTCCGCAGACTTGCGGCCCGCGCCGGGCATGGCGCGGGCCGCTCCAGCACCTGCGGGCCTTCATCCGATCCACGGGAGAGGACACGAGTGCTGATGAACACGAGCGTAAGCCGAAACGAGCCACGAAGGCGGTCATGGCTGCTGATCGGGTGGGCCGGTGTGCTTGTTGCAATGGCTGCCGCAGCAGTGCTGCTGGCAGTGCATGAGCCGGTGATCGCCTGGACCATAGGGTTTCCCCTCAACGTGGTCGGGTTCGCCCTCACCGCGCAGAACGCAGCAGCCCGGCTCGTCGATCGCATGAGAGGCGGAGCGGAGTAGGCCAACAACGCCTTCATCGTCTCGAACTCGATGCGGAGTCCGGCTCTGGTGCGCGTGTTCACCGGAGCCGGACTCGTGGCCTCTCGCCGCGTGGCTGCTTTGGTGGACATCTCAGGCGACCAAGTCCAGGTCCAGGTGGGTGTCCATGTCGATTTGGATGGTGCCGTACAGGTTGGCGTGCGACCAGAAGAGCGGACTGAGTGCGCGCCGGTCGGCGTCGGTGAGCCGATCAGCCCAGGCAGGGTCCTTGAGAAGCGACTGCACCAGGACGGTGTTGACGAAGACCAGGGCCGACGCGTCCTCATCGGCCCGGGTCGATTCGCGAAGCCCCAGCGCTTTGCGGATCTGGGAGCGGTGATACTCGATCGTGCTACCCGTCCACGGGTAGTCGGCCAGCAGGCCCGGCTCGACCTTCACCTGTCCAGCCACATAGTCCACCGCAGTCTTGGGAAACTCCCCGACATGCCGGGGGAAACGGGCCTCTAGCTCGAAGAACTTCAGCATCAGGCTGAACCCCAGCCGTGTCGCACCCGACTTGTTCGACACCAACTCCCAGTCGTCGTCCAGCAACGTCCACGCTGCGATCAGCTCTTCCGGTTCCCACTCCCGACGCACCAGCACACCGCCACTCGTCGAACGATCCCCGAGGTCGAGAACACAGTCGAAGGCCGCAGCACTGCTACTGGAACCCCATAAAGGCGATCCAGTTCACCCGACCCTGGCTTGCGGTGGAAGGCCCAGCGGTGGTCAAGGCTCTGAACTGGGAAGGCGCTCGTTAACGTTCAATTTCGGCCGGATGGCCCGGTGGCAAGGGTTCGGTCGTGCGAGATGGCGGGGTCAGACGTCGGCTGGCGTGGCCGGTGGGTGCTTGAGTTCTTCTGGGGGGTTGGCGGATCCACCAGGCGACAGCGGCAGCGCGGCTGTGGACGTTGGCTTTGCCGAAGACGCCTTCGAGGTGTTTGCGGATGGTTCGCGAGCTGATACCGAGTTGGCGGGCGGCTTGGTCGTTGGTGTGGCCGGTGGCGATGAGTGCGAGCACCTGGTTTTCGCGTTCGGTGAGGGTTAATCGGCGTAGTGAGGCGGCGGGCAGGCTGGCGCTGATCTTGGCTTGAATTGCGGTGATCTGGGCTTGGTAGTCCAGTGCCGTGGCGATGAGGTCACGAATGGGATGAAGAGCTCGAGTCTCACGGTCGGAGAAGTCGTGGAGTCTGCGGGTCAAGCCAATGATCACCAGGTCTTCGTCGGTGATGCGTGGTGTCATCATCAGCAGGTGGCGCATGCCGTACTGGGCGAACAC
>NZ_FZOD01000081.1 GCF_900188345.1 Streptosporangium subroseum
AAGAAGTATCTCTCCGCGTCCTATGGCGGCGCCAACGTCCTTCGCGACATCCCGCGCCTGGCCAAGCTCATCGAGATGGGATACCTGGACGCGAAGTCGCTCTGCGATCCGGTCATGCCCTTCGAGAAGGGAGATCAGGCGCTGTGGCACTCGCTGAACCGGGACAGCATGCTTCCGATCATCACCTACGACGAGTGAACCGCGATGACGCACGTACGGCGGCGGGTCCCTGGAACGAGCGCGATGACGCACGTACGGCGGCGGGCATCGGGCACGAGCATGGACGCCACCGATGATTGAGATCGACTACACGGTCGAGATCGCCGCCCCGATCGACGAGGTGTGGACCTACCTCTGGAACATTCCGAACTGGGCGCATCTGATGATCGGCTTCCAGACGGTCAAGGTGGTCGACGAGCAGCACTCCGTCTGGACGCTCAAGGGCGATGTCGGCGTGCTCAGCCGCGAGGTCGACCTCGAAGTGATCATCGATGAGTGGGAGCCCAGGAGTTTCCTGAACTTCACGGTCAACGGGCTGACCGAGCAGATCGCGGGCAGCGGCACGTTCGGGATCGGCGAGGTGCCGGACGGCTCCGCGCCCGCTCAGGCCGTTCCGTCCGGGCAGGGCGGTTCCGTGTCCGCTCAGGCCGTTCCGTCCGGGCCCGGTGGCTCCGCGTCCGCTCCGGCGGGGACGGGCGCGTCCCCGGCCGGCGAATCGTGGCGCAGGCGACTCGGCCGGCGCTGGGCGGAGTTCGTGTTCAGAGTGATCACCAAGTCGGCGAGAAGACAGGCCGGTCAGCGTACTCGGAACGCGCCGACCGGCACCCCGAACACCGCTCCCGCGGGTGCGTCCGGGAGCGGCCCGAGGTCCAGGCTCACCTTCCACCTCGAAGTGAGCCCGGGCGGGCCGATGGCGCCCATGATCGAGTTGCTGATGTCACCTCTACTCGAACCGGCAGCGAAGGACCTGGCGGTCGGGATCCGTACGGAGCTGGAAGGACGGGAACAATAAAATGACCGAAGAGAACGACGCGGTCATCATCGGGTCAGGGGCGGCCGGCCTGACAGCGGCCCTGTCGGCGGCCTCCCTGGGGCTGCGTGTCACGCTGCTGGAGAAGGCCCCGGTGTTTGGCGGCACGACCGCCGTCTCCGGCGGCTCCGTATGGGCGCCGAACAGCAAGTATCTGGAGCGGGGAAGTCGGCCCGACAGCCGCGAGGACGCGCTGACGTATGTGCGGGCGCTGGCCCTGGGCCGGGTGGACGATCGCCTCATCGAGACGTTCGTCGACACCATCAACCCGACGCTGGACTTCCTCGAGAAGGAAACGGCGATCGAGTTCTCCTCCAACCCCCACCACCCCGACTACCAGCCGCACCTTCCGGGAGCCAGGGAGGGCGGGCGCACGCTGCAGGTCGGCATCTACGACACCAATCTCCTCGGCGAACGCGCCAGCCAGCTGCGCAAGGGGCACAGCTCGGTTCCGATCACCCGGCTGGAGGGCGACGCCTGGGGGATGGAACGGCCCGAACGCTGGGACTGGAAGCTCCTCGCCGAGCGCGTCGCGAGCGGCCTGGTGGGCATGGGCGCCTCCCTGGTCGGCACGCTGCTCGACGCCTGCCTGAAGAAGGGCGTGCAGGCGGTGGTCAACGCCCGCGCCGTCGAACTCGACCGCGACCCGCAGGGCCGGGTGGTGGGCGTGTACGCGGAGGTGGACGGCGAGCGACGGCTGTTCCGGGCCACCAAGGGGGTCATCCTGGCCTCCGGCGGCTTCGAGTGGAACAGGGAGCTGGTCGACAACTTCCTCGGGGTGCCGTGCGACGCGCCCGCGAGCCCTCCGGCGAACGAGGGCGACGGTCTGAACATGGCGATGGCCGTTGGCGCCGCGCTCGGCAACATGAGCGAGGCCTGGTGGGGCCCCATGATCGCCGCATCGGGAGACAGCTACGACGGTGCGCCGCTGTACCGCCCGACAAGCGGTCTGCGCACGCTCCCCGGCGGGATCATCGTCAACCGCAAGGGCCGCCGATTCCTCGACGAGGCCATGAACTACAACGACTTCGGCAAGATGCTCGCGGCGTTCGACTCGCACGACTACGAGTACGCGAACCTCCCGTGCTGGCTGGTCTTCGACGAGCGCTTCCGCCAGTCGTACCCGATCGCGACGGTCACCCCGGGGACCCCGACACCGCACTGGATGCTCACCGCGCCCACCCTCGCCGAGCTCGCCGAGGCGGCGGGAATCGACCCGGCCGGTCTCGGAGCGCAGGTCGAGGAGTTCAACGGGCACGCGGCGAAGGGCGTGGATCCGGTCTTCCACCGCGGCGAATCGGTCTACGACCTCTACCGCGGCGACCCGGAGGTGACGCCGAACCGCAACCTGCGGCCGCTCGAATCGGGTCCGTACTACGCGGTCCAGCTCCACCTGGGCGCCCTGGGCACGAAGGGCGGCCCGCTCACCGACACGGAGGGCGCCGTCCTCGACACCCACGGAGCCCGGATCCCCGGACTCTACGCGTGCGGGAACGTCGCCTCCAGCCCGTTCGGCCCGGGATACCCCGGAGCGGGGGCGACGCTCGCCGCGGGGATGGTCTTCGGCTACCTGAGCGGTCAGGCCCTGGCCGGCTGATCCGCCGACCACTGCCCGAACCCACCTGAGCCCACCTGAGCCCACCTGAACTCATCCGAGCCGCGAGATCCCGCAGGTTCCCGAGCGCGGGCGGACCATCGAGTCCGCCGGGCCAACGCGTTCCGGAACCCGCGGGCTCGCCGGAAAAACCGATCAACACCGATCAACACCGACCAACAAGGCCTGGATTTTCCGAGGCCACTTCGCGCGAACCTTTTCCAGCCCGGTTCGCGAACTCACCGGGGGACCGACGGGCGGTTTGGCCTGCCCGAATTTCGCACCGGAGACCTTTGGGGCGGCGATTCACAACATGCTCAGGACCTGGTCATGAGAATCGATGGAAAAGGTTCGGCAGAGAGACAGGGTGCGCTATTGATAACGCGCGTTCAATGAACGCGTCCGTATAACGCGGTTTCGGGGGACGATCGCTGTCAAGTCTGGATGACCAGGAGAAACGGCATGCAAAATCCAACCGACGACCACGTTATCCAAACGACAAAACCACGCCCGAGAACGGTCGCGGCACTGGTGCTCGGTCATTTCATCGAAGTATACGACACGGCTCTTTACGGGCTCTTCGTGGCGCCCATCGCCACGGCTTTCTTCCCCGCCGGAAACGCGGACGCGGCACTCATCGCCACACTCGCCGTCTTCGGTGTCTCCTTTCTCTCCAAATCGGCCGGAGGCCTGTTCTTCGGGGTCCTGGCCGATCGGGTCGGACGGCGTAACTCGCTGATGGCCTCGATCCTGCTCGTCGGAGGGTCGACCGCCGCCATCGGTCTCATTCCCACCTACGAGACGGCGGCGCTGCTCTCCCCGATCCTGCTCGTCGTCTGCCGGCTTCTGCAGGGCTTCGCCTCGGGTGGCGAGGCGACGGTGGCCCCGGTGTTCCTGGGAGAGTACGCCTCCCGGAAGCGCCGGGGATTCATCACCTCGTTCGTCGCCGCCGCGGGCAACCTGGGCACCCTGGTGGCCGCCGCCACCGGTGTGATCGTCGGCCTGAGCGTGAACGAGAGCACGTTCAACGACTACGGGTGGCGGTTCGCGTTCTTGATCGCCGCGCCGTTGGCTCTCTTCGCCCTCTACCTCCGCTACGGCCTCGAAGAGCCGGTGACGTACCAGAAGGCGCGATCGCGGGTGAAGCCCGCGCCGATCAGGACGGCCCTGCGGCACTGGCGAATGATCCTGCGGGTGAGCTGCCTCGGCGCCCTGGGAACCACGTTCTACATCATGTTCGTGTACTACCCGACCTATCTCGTCAAGGAGACCGGACTTTCCGCGAGCGACTCCCGGATAGTGCCGCTGATCCTGATCTCGCTGCTCGTGGTGTTCAATCCGCTGGTCGGGATGCTCGGTGACCGCTACGGCCGGAAGCTTCCGCTCCTGCTGGGCGGGCTCGCGTCGGTGCTTTTTGTCCTGCCGGGCTTTCTCGTCGCGCAGAGCGGCGGTTTCCTCGCGGCCGTGCTCGGCGGCGTGCTCATCCTGATCAGCGTCCCCCTGTGCCTCGGGTCGATCCATGCCATTTCGATGGAGTTCTATCCCACCGAGGTGCGGGCGACGGCGGCCGGAATCGCGGGGACCCTCGGCACATTCATCTTCGCCGGTCTGCCGCCGGTCATCGTCAACGTGCTGACCACGACGTACGACATGCCGCTGGCCCCGGCCTTCGTGATCGTCGGAACGGCCGTGCTCGGGCTGATCGCGGCCTGGGGCCTGCCCGACACCCGCAAGATCGACCTGGAGACCGTGGGGACCTCGCTCGCCGGCACGACGGCGGAGAGCCCGCGGCCCGGGGTACCCGGCCGGGTCGCATCGTGACGGCCGCGAAGGACACCTGAATGAATAACAAAGGAGGAGTTTCGTGAGCGACGGGGAGATTCTGGTCATCGGCGGCGGCATCGGAGGACTCACCGCCGCCCTGGCCATCGCTCGGTCGGGACGTGCCGTACGCGTGCTGGAGCGCGCGCCCGAGTTCGCCGAGATCGGCGCGGGCCTGCAACTGGCGCCGAACGCGACCCGGCTGCTGGACCGGCTGGGCGTGCTCGACGCGTGCGTCGAGGCCGGTGTCCTGCCCGAGCGCCTGGTCTTCAACGACGCGCTCACCGGTGCGCGGCTCACCCACCTCGACCTCGGCGAGGACTTCCGCCGGCGTTACGGGGGCCCGTACGTGGTCATGCACCGTAGCGACCTGCTCAGGATCCTCGTCGAGGCCTGCCGCACCCACGGCGTCGCCCTGGAGAACGGAAGGGAGGTCGACGAGGTCACCACGGAGCCCGGCGGCGTGACCGTCACCTGTGCGGACGGGTCGCGCCACACCGGCGTGCTGGCCGTGGCGGCCGACGGCCTGCGGTCGGGCGTGCGCGGCCGGCTGTCGGACGACCAGCCGATCGACTCGGGATACGTGGCCTATCGGGGCACGATTCCGATGGACGAGGTCACCGGCCCGATCTCGCTCTCCGAGGTCGTCGTCTGGTTCGGTCCCGGACTGCACCTGGTGCAGTACCCGCTGCGTTCCGGCCGGCTGCTCAACCAGGTCGCGGTGTTCCGCAGCCCGGGGTTCGCGGCCGGTGATCCCGACTGGGGCAACCCGGACGAGCTCGACGCGGCGTTCTCGGTCACGTGCGAGCCCGTCCGCAGGGCGCTTCCGTCCCTGTGGCGCAACAATCGCTGGCCGATGTACGACCGCGAGCCGTTGGACAACTGGCTGACCGGCCGTACGGTCCTGCTCGGCGACGCCGCTCACCCGATGCTGCAGTATCTCGCCCAGGGCGCCTGTCAGGCGATCGAGGACGGAGTGTCGCTCGCCGACTCGCTGGACCGGCACCTGACGGACGCCGCCCCGGATGCCGTCTCCGTGGACAAGGCACTGCACGCCTACCAGGACGAGCGCATTCCGCGCACCTCCCACATCCAGCGGACAGCCCGAGTATGGGGTGACATGTGGCATATCGACGGCGTAGGAGCGCTGTTGCGCAACGAGGTGTTCACCGGGCGGGCCGTGGATGACTACCGGCATGTCGACCCGATCTATGGCGCATGACCTTACTTACGTGAACGGGGCCCTCTCTCGAATTTGCCATTTCGGGAGAGGGCTTTTTTTGATTCCTGAAGCGGTTGTCGTGGCACAGCTGTGGCACGCGTTGAAATGATAACGGTCTCCGGATGCCCGGACTTTGCGGTAAATACCTCGGGAGAACTGACCCGAGGGTTGAATTTCGGGGTTTTTCGGGGGCCCCTTACGCGTACGTACGCGAGGGACGTCGTATCCAAGAAGAACCGACCGGTGCAGTAAGCGGAATCCCAGTTCAGATGGACACGCCCGGATGCTGCCAAGCTTGGATTCACTCACTTCGAGTAGTCATATGGACCGTGCATTAACGGGAGGGTGGCCCGCAGCAGGCGGGACATCTCTGCTCAAAGGGAGAATCGTAATGAAGCGCACCACAATCGCCGCCGGACTGATCGCTTTCGGCGCCATCCTGGCCGCGCCCGCACTGGCCGCCGCTCCGGCTCAGGCAGCGGCGATCCCCTCTGACCCCTGCTTCGGCAACGGTTTCGGCGGCGGCGGCTTCGGCGGTTTCGGTGGCGGTGGCTTCGGCGGCGGCGGCTTCGGCGGTTTCGGGGGCGGCAACTACGGCAACATCAGTGCCGGCAGCGGGTTCGGCCACGGCATCGCCCAGGCGAACGGCAACCTCATCGGCCTCAACGCCCTCAACAACGTCGGCATCGGCCTCCTCAGCAGCGCCAACGGCTTCTAAGGACGGTGAAAGTCGGGCAGGGCGGCGAAGGACGTCATGGTAGGCGCCTGCGTCACCCCGATTCACGTCCTGCCCGGCGGACACGACGCCCCCACCCCGATTCGCGTTCTGCTCGGCGGACACGACGCCCCCACCGGCGAGCAGATGGGGGCGTACGACGCTATTCGCCGGTGACGCCGTCGATCCGCTCGCGCAGCAGGTCGGCGTGACCGTTGTGCCGGGCATACTCCTCGATCATGTGGACGAGGATCCAGCGATGGGAGCAGTCCTGTCCGTGGCGCTGCCGCTTTCCGACGGCGTCCAGCGACACCTCCGCCGAGAGCTTGCGGGCATGCTCGATCTCCGCCTGCCAGGTGGAGAGGGCTTCCTGGGCGGAGGCGGTGTCCACGTCGTTGAATTGGGCGTCGAGGTCGTCGGTCCTGTAGAGGAAGGGGACGTCCTCATCGTTCAGTACGTGGCGGAACCAGGCGCGCTCCACGTGCGCCATGTGGCGGACCAGGCCGAGCAGAGACATGGTCGACGGCGGCACGGAGCGCTCGCGGAGCCGCTCCTCGGAGAGCCCCGCGCACTTGACGGCCAGGGTCTCGCGGTGCCAGTCGAGCCAGTTGTTCAGCATGGCGCGCTCGTCGCCGATGAAGGGAGGGGGAACGCGGTTGTCGGTCACAGCCCACGATTCTCCCACCCGCGAAGTATCGCCTGGTCATGACCGATGATCCGTTGGAGTCGCCGCGCCGGCGTCCGTGACCGGGAAGGTTCGACGGGCCGGCGCGATGGCTGGAAGCGGCGATCGATGAGGCGAATCACTACTGGAAACGGGTGACGAAGCGACGCTGCCAGGGCGTCTCCACGGCGCGTGACGCGTAGTGCTTCCGGACATAGGCGACCGCCTCGCGGCCCGGCACCCCGTCCAGTACGGCGAGGCAGGCCAGCGCGGTGCCGGTCCGTCCGCGCCCGCCGGCGCAGGCGATCTCGACGCGCTCGGTTTCGGCACGCGCCCATGCCTCGTGCAGCGCCTCCCCGGCGGCGGCGCGGTCGGAGGGCAACCAGAAGTCCGGCCAGCGCAGCCAGCGGGCCTCCCACGCGACGAGGGGTGGTTCGTGGCCCAGCAGATGCAGGGCGAAGGTGGGTGCCGGGCCTTCCGGCAGGGGACGGCGGAGTCCCCGGCCGCGAACGAGCCGGCCCGAGGGCAGTCGTAGCACGCCCGCCATCGCGGGGTCCCAGGAAACGATCACAGAGCGAGCGTAGTCCTCCGGCCCCGCCCGTTGCGCCGACCGGGATCGGGCACGTGCACCGGGCTGGACCGTCAGACGGCCGCCGGTGACCGATCGCCCCAGCCTGAGGGCCTGAAGGGTACGGCGACCGCAGACCTCATCCAACCTCACGGATCTTGACATTCGCACCGGCCGCCCGGTTCTTTTACTGTCGGTGGTAGCGGGCGAGTGTTTTGCGCTCCTCTACGCAGAACGGCCGAGGAGGAGAAATACGGTGAACGCATTCACATGGGTCCTTGTTGTGGTGTTCGGTGGGGCAGCCGTGATCTGGATCCGGGACATCCTGAAGTCCAGGCGCGAGCCCGGCCGGATCCGGACACACGTACCGTCCAGCCTCCTGAGAGGTGCCCGTCTCGATCGTATGGGCGGCCGCCCCGACGGCATCATGCTCCTGGACCAGGAAGCTCGGCACGCTCGCGAACGCGGAGCCGGGAACCGGCCGCCCGGAGCTTGAGCCCTCGCTCGGACTCCCCAGCGTTGGCCGCGCCGCCGCCGGCGAAGCAGCGGCACCTGGTCGGTCGATCCGGCGCGTGAGGTTTCTGCGGTCGTCATACCGAAGATTCAACCGAGGAGCACCTTCCGGCGCCCGGGTGCTGAAATGAGAATCGACGGTGGCCCCAGCACCACCCCCACCCCGGAAACAGGCCGGCCCGGGATTCCTCAAGGGTCTCCAGGTCAGTCCTCGTCGGCGGGCAGGGCGAAGAGCCGGATGTACAGGGGTCGCGCGTCCGGTGGGGCGTCCTCGGCCCGACGGCTGTATTTCATCAGCAGCGCGATGTAGGCCTCGAAGAACTCGTCGAACTCCGCCTTGGTCATCCGGCCGAGGCCACGCGAGGCCTTGGCCCAGGTGGGATCGCGCAGGTAGGCCGCGGGAAAGCGCTCGAACAGCTCACGATCCTCGTCCATGCCGATCCGATGGAACTCGGCGAGCGTGGGACGGTCCTCGGGGGCGAGCTGGTCGGGCGTCGGCAGCCGCATGTCCCTGGGCCCCTCGGCCTTACGCCACCAGCGCTCCCTGCCGGTCGAGCGCTCGGGGATCTCCTCGATGAAGCCGCATCTCTCGAGCAGGCGCAGGTGGTAGCTGGTCGTGCCGGTCTTGGCGTTGAACATCTCGCCGAGCGTCGTCGAGGTCGCGGGGCCGTGCACGTTGAGATGGCGCAGCATGAGCCTTCGCAGGGGATGGGCCAGCGCTTTGAGCCTCGCCGGGTCGTCGAGCATGAGCGACTCGTCATCCTTCATGATGAACAGTCTAGTTCTGCAGAATGATATCTGCAGATAAACCTTTGCCGAAAAATTTCTGCAGAATATATTCGGCCTATGAGACGAATCCTCCCAGCCGCAGCCGTCGCCCTCTGCCTGCTCGCCGCCCCCGCGGCAGCGGCGGCGGTACCCCCGCCCGTCGTGCCTTCTGCCGCGGCGGCTCCCGCGCCCCCGCCCGTTGTGCTCTCCGCTTCCACGCGCCTGTCCGCTGGACTCTCCGCTTCCACGGCGGCGACCGGAACGCCCTCGCCCGCCGTGTTTTCGACTCCCCCGGCGGGGGGCACCACGTCGCCGCTCGCCGTTCCCTCCGACCTGACCGCGACGGAGGTGAGCTTCCGAGGCAGCGGAGGCCTCGCCATGCACGGCACGGTCCTGTCACCCGCCGCGGCGAAACCCGCACGTCCCGGCATGGTCCTGGTGCACGGTGCGGGTGCGGGCCCCCGTACGAAGCTGATGGGTGAGGCGGTCGAGTTCGCCCGCAGGGGTCTCTCCGTACTGATCTACGACAAGCGGTCCGAGGGCTACTCGCTCTTCAAGCGGTCCTACTCGCAGCTCGCCGACGACGCGCTCGGCGCCGTGGCCGCGCTCCGCTCCCAGCCGGGCGTCGACCCGGCGAAGATCGGCATCTGGGGGCTCAGCGAGGGGGGCTGGGTGGTCCCGATCGCGGCGTCCCGCTCGAAGGACATCAGCTTCGTCGTGGTCGTGGGCGCCAACGGGCTGCCGCCGCTGCGGCAGCAGACCTGGACCGTGGCGGCCGGGCTGCGCAAGGCGGGGGTGTCGGGTTCGCTGATCGACCGGGCTGAGTTCAACCTGTATCGGGCGATCTCCGACGGAGGCATGTTCCCCGAGCCCTACTACGACCCCGCGCCGACCCTGGCCGCGGTACACCAGCCGCTGCTCGGCATCTGGGGCACCCACGACCTGCTGACCCCGCCGAAGGAGAGTCCGCCGATATTCGCCGAGGCGCTGGAGAAGGGCGGCAACCGGCACTACACGCTCCGCTTCTTCCCCGGCGCCGACCACGCCGCCCACCAGACTCCCGACGGCGGCGTCACCCGGCTGCCCGAGCTCGCCCCCGGCTACGCCGACCTGGTCGGCTCCTGGATCGCCGACGCCACGGCGGGCAGGCCGCCCACGGCGCAGATCTCGGGACCCACCCCCGTGCAGGACTCGCCAACCGTGCCGGTGAATCCCTCGGCCTGGTGGGAGTCGGCGCCGATGCAGCTCGCGGCGCTGGTGCTGTTCGTGATCGCGTTCGCCGCCTACCCGGTGGTCGCGCTGGTGCGCCGCCTTCGCCGACGCTCGCCGGTCCCGGTGACGAGGGGCGCGCGGCTGCTCAGCGCCGGAGGCCTCACGGCGGTGCTCGGCTCGTTCTCCTACCTGTTCTACCTGGTGATGACCGGCGGCAAGCTGGCCGCTCCCGGTCCGGTGGTGGCGGAACGCCCGCTGATCTGGCTGGCGCTGCAGGCCCTCGGGTGGGCCTCCGTGATCGCCACGGTCCTCATCGTGCTCGCCTGGCGCCGGGCCGGAGGCTCCGTTCCGCGAGGAGAGAGGGTACGGCTCGGCCTCCTGCTCGCCGGTGGCGTGGCGTTCGTCCCGTGGGCCCTCTACTGGGGCCTGCTGCTCCCGTGACAGCCGGCGGCTCTCTCCGGATGAGTCGTTCCCGCCTCTCGTGGAGGGTGGAGATCGTCACCAGGTGGGGTGGCATGTTCAACCTCATCGGAGGCGAGGGCGGGTTTCTCATCAGGGCGAGGGGGACGTTGCCGTGGACAGGCCGAGCGGACCGGGATCGGGGTCAGGGTTGTCCGTCCTGGTAGTCGGGCAGGTCGTCCGGCGGGGTGAAAAGGTAAACGAGGATCCTGCGGGCCGCCTCGGCGGGGGATTCCGTTCTGACGTCCACGACGGTCTTGTCCCAGGTATGTGCCGCATCGATGATCTTTTTCGTGACGGCACGCCGTAGAACGGCATAGAGGAAGACGGCCGTGAGAGCGGCGAGTGGGCGGGCCCAGGAGCGGCCTCGCCCGGCCACTGTGACGGCAAGGCCCCATCGGTTGTCGCCGGTGGTGTGCGGGACGGCCTTCAAGGTGCCGGTGAAAAGGTGATGGGTCACCCTGGCAGTCACCGCGGGGGTTCTGGACCCGTGGCCGTCGAGCTGTTGCCACCAGCGCTCAAGGTCGATCTCCGCCAGGATCGTGATCTCCCGCACGAGCCGATGATTCCCGGTGAGGGCAATGTGCGTCATCAGGGTTCTGGGTCTGTGGGCGCTGCACAGTTTCATGGCCCACGTCGCGGAATAGGAGTCGGTGCCGAACGTGAGCTGGATGCCCGTCTCCACGTCGCGGTTCCACGAGGTGATCAAGAGGTCGGAAGGTGCCTCGGCGCCATCGGGGACTTCGTGTTCGAGCCTGTCGGCCGAGTCGAAGGGGACCAGCTCGTAACGGGTGCCGGTGGTGATGTGCCGTCCCTCGATGAGTCGGATCTCCGCACCCCCCGACGGATCGACGAATCGGTCCCCGGTGAAGTCGAGCCCCTCAACGGCATCGTGGAACGCCTCGACGACGTCCTCCAGCCAGCGTCGCGAGAGCGGTTCGATCGAGACTTCTTGCCGGAAACGAACCATGCATCCGATCCTGCATGATTACGGCTTTATTTGAAATACCCGTTATTTATGGCCATTAAGGGACGGGTCGCACGCGTTTCTCTCGATGTGACGGAGGGTCATATCGCCGATCGGGGCCTTGGCCACGCGGTGATTATCGGGCGGACAAGCGCTCAGGGAGAAGCGTCGCACCCCCGCTTGGATCCGTCTGTGACAGCCGGGCAGCCCCGGTCGATCCCGCCCAGGTCCGTCTGTGACCGCCGGACGGTCCCGATCAACGCCGGGAAAGCGAACGCCGTGCCCGATTCGACCGGGCACGGCATTCGCTTTTTTCTTTCGACTTCTGTTCAACTCAGTCCGGTGGTGTGGCGGCGGAGGTGGTGCTTCCCCGCCGAGCGGGATTCTTCTCATGTCCGGCCACCGCGGATGAAGATCCTGCGGCGTGAGAAGACCGCCCGTTGTGCCTTGCGAGCCGACTACGCTTTCGGACTTGTCGGGCGCTGGACTCTGGCCAGGCCGTCGGCGTTCTGAGATCGTGTGGGGTCGGCAGGCTCTGGATTTTCTACTGACCTATCAAGCCCTGAAGTTCCTGCAGATTTACGCTGTCCCGACCATCCAGACCTATCAGGCCCGAGACTATGGCCAGGCCGTTGGCAGTCTGAGCGTCCGATGGATCCACCAGGCCCCCAATTCCCGTACCTACCAGGCCCTGGACTCCCTCCGCGCTGTTGACCCCCTGAGCCGCGCCCGTCAGGCCGTCGATTCCCTGTGTGCCGCCGGCACTCTGGGGCTGCTGAGGAGCGGACTCCTCCGAACCGGACCCCTGCGGACCGGCCTTCTGCGCACGGGGCTTCTGCGGAGCGGACTCCTGTGAACGGGCCTTCTGCGGAGCGGACTCCTGCGAATCGGTTGCTCCGGCGGGTCCAACGGCCTCGGCGGGTTCAGCCGAGCTTGGGCGGTCTTCCCCCATGCCCCTGCCGTTTCTGCCTTCTCTGTTGGCCCTGCCGGGTTTGCCGCCCTTGGCGTGGCGGTGGTTCCTGCCGGCCTTGTGCCCCCTGCCCCTGTCGGACGAACCGTGCGAATCGCGGAGGCCGTGATGCCCGTGCGGTCCGAAGCGCCTCCCACCGTCGAGGCTGCTCCCGATGTGGAGAACGGGGCTGTTCTGCGAAGAGGAGTAAACGCCTTCGGTGTTTCCGATTGTGGCGTTTGCCGGTACTTGGCTTGACATCAGAAGGATGCCGGCTGCTGCCGCGACGGCCAATGCCCCGACACGATTGTTGGAGAGGGGACCTGGCGCCAATCTACTCTTACGAGGAAGCAATTGATCTCCCATGTCGTTCCTGATTCCGAAAATATCGGATCTGCCGTACTGCCACAAAAGTGGTAGTGATCAGGAGGTACCCGGGAAATTTGGATATAACGCATTGGTCCGGTTTGGGGAGGGCAAATAAGTAGTACCGGCGAAGAAGAATGTCGCCTGCTTAATCCATTTAACGAGCTTTATAGCAAATATCAGCGTTGAGGGCGAAATAGACCTAAATATGCGCTTGGTGGAAGTGAAAAAGATGCCGCCGGGGCTCTCCTCGGGTTCTCCGCGTCAGGCCGGAACCTGCGAGGACCGCTGTGCCGATCACGTGCTTCGGGGCCTTCCCCAGTCAGGTGGGGAAGGCCCCGAAGCGCGTCATGAGGCGGCGAGCCGCGTTACTCGGTTACTTGTAGACGCGGGAGTCGGCCTGGAGCGGGCGCGACAGCTGCACGGTGATGAACTCGTTGTTGTCGGGCTTGCCCGCCGTACGACCCGAGGAGAACGGGAAGTTGTTGTCGTTGAGCACACCCAGCGTCCGGTCGTCGAGGATCACGACGTCCTCGATGGTCTGGAACGGGAAGCGGAAGGTCTCCCCGAACCCGCCCAGGCCGCGGGGGTTGGCCAGGTTGAGCAGGTCGGCGACGAGGGTCTTGCGCAGGTCCCGGTCGCGGGTGTCCACCATGTAGATGCGCTTGGTCTTGGCCAGGTCGCCCTGCTCGTTGTCGCGCTCGATGATCAGGAAGCGGTGATCGTCCACCGCGATCATGTCGCCGATCGAGTTGCCGGGGCTGTCCAGCGTGTAGGTCCAGCGCTTACCGGTGTAGGCCCGCTTGCGCAGGTTGAACTCGTTGATCCGCAGCGTCCCGGCCGGGTCGCCGGCCACGGTGCCCTCCAGCATCGGGTACAGCGTGCGGCCGTCGATCGAGCGGGCCATGCCCTCGAAGCCCTTGCTTCCGGCCAGGTTGGGCTGGCCGCCGTTCAGGAACGGGTTCTCCGGCGCCTTCACGTCGGGCAGCGAGATCGGGGTCTCCAGCAGCTTGCCCGAGGGTGAGAAGTGCAGCAGGAACGGGCCGAACTCGTCGCCGATCCAGTAGGTGCCGTCGAAGCCCCGCACGATCGACTCCACGTCGAAGTCGGCGCCGGTCAGCTTGCGGTCGGGCCGGGTCAGCGGCCAGGTCACGCGGCGGTCGGGGTCGGTGAGGTTGAACCCGCCCAGCACCTCGACCTTTTCGCGACGGAAGGTGGGCTTCACCCGGTGCACCCGCAGCAGGAAGTCGGCGCTGGTGGCCTTGGAGCCGTAGCCGTTGTCGGAGAGCACGTCAAAGGTGCCGTCGCCGCGTCGCACCACGCCGCTGAAGCCCTGGACCGGCTGACCGGTGAACGGCGGGGTCACGCCGTTGACCGGGGTCTGGTCGATGTGGGCCCCTGACGGCTCGCTGTGAGGCACGAACGTCAGGGCCGGCAGGGAGGCGAATCCGGTCAGCTTGGCACGGTCGAATCCAGGACGCGAGGGGGTGGCCATCGCGGGGGTGGCCATTGCCAGAGCCAGTACGGCCGCGCCAATGGTGATGGTCATACGTCGTCTCATGGCGGCACGCTAGGAGGCTCATATGAACTGCCGATGTTGTGCTGCGGACCGTACGGAGAAAACTGACATAGCGCGCGGAGGCCGTACAAAACTCACGTGGAAGTCGTCCTGAAATCGTACGGAGAAGCCGTATGGAAGCCGAGCGGTGACCGGGCGCGGGACGCTCGGAAAAAGAGGATGCAACAGAACGGGTCCCTCACGCGTCCCTGGTCCGTGGAGTTCACTGATTTCGTCGCCGCGCGGGGGAGTGCGCTGTACCGGTACGGCTACGTGCTCACCGGCAACGCCGAGGATGCCGCCGACCTGACGCAGGAAGCGCTGATGCGGTTGGGGGACGCATGGCCAAAAATCAGGAAAAAGGATGATCCAGAGGGTTATGTCCGTACGACCATGGCCCGACTGCACATCAGCGTCTGGCGACGATTACGCAGGGAACGACTGGTCGCCGCGGTGCCCGAGGCCGCCTACATCGAAGATCGTTTTATTGACGACACCGGCCTGTGGAACGAGCTGAAGGGACTGCCGTCCAAACAGCGGGCGGTGCTGGTCCTGCGCTACTACGAGGACCTCTCCGACCAGGAGATCGCCGACCTCCTCGGCATCTCACGCGGCACGGTACGCAGCCAGGCGGCCCGTGCGCTGAGCAAGCTCAGAGTCCGGGTGGTCGCCCTTGAGATGAGACGAGTGTGATGAACGACAGGGATGAAGCGGAGTTGATCCGCATGCTGGCCAGGGCGGCCGAGGCCGCGCCCGAGCCGGCGGGGGACCTGATCGGGACCATTCACCGGCGGCGCAGGCAGCGCACGCGCAGGCGGGTGCAGTCGGCGCTCGCGGTCGCGGGAGTGATCGCGGTGATCGGCGGCGGTACGGCGGTGGCCAGGGGGACCTTCTCCAACAGGGGCGGAGAAGGTCAGATCGTCAGCAAGGCCACGTCTTCCACCGAAGGCTCTCCCCTGTTCACGCCCTCCCCCTCGGGGCCACCCCGCAGGGCGGTACGGCCCGCCGCCGAGGTCTGGCCCTCGGCGGTGTTCAAGATCCCCGCCAAGGCCGCGGACGGCTGGAAATACCGGCCGGTCACGGGACTGAGCGCCACGGAGCTGCTGCTCACCGCGGAGTCGTCGTTCGAGAAGGCCGGCCGGTTGGAGGTGTATGACACGACGGCCGGCAAGAGCACCGTGCTCGCGAACATGCCCGTCACGGACACGAAGGGCTACTTCGTTCAGGGCTACGAGGTGGGGGCCGAATACATCGCGTGGTGGGGCGAGACTCCCAACAATTCCGACAAGTGGGCCGACTTCTGGGTCGTGCCTCGATCCGGAGGCACCCCGAAGCGGGTCGGCGAGGTCACGGGTGATCTCTCGCGCGTGACACGGATCGCTGTCACCTCGGACTCCATCGTCTGGTCGGTCACCAGCGGAGGGATCTACCGCATGCCCATCAGCGGCGGAGCGCCGGAGCGGATCGAGGGGACGGAGGGGCTCCACTTGCTGTCCTGGCCGCTGGCGGTCGACTTCGGGGAGAAGGAGGGCGGGGACGCGTTCAAGAACCAGAGCAGGGTGGTCAATCTGGAGACGAGGCAGGTCACCGAAGTGAACGTCCCGGACGGTGTGGAGAACCTTCGCTGCGGCCCGGTCTGGTGTTTCGGAGGCTGGGGGGACGGGGCCCTGGTGCAGAGGCTGGACGGTTCGGACCGGAAAATTCTGCAGGGGATGAGCGCCGGGCCCGAGGCGAAGGACGTCGGCGGCAGGTTCGGCAGCTTGGGGTCTTACGGAGATGGGGAGCGGAACGCGGACGGCTACGCCCCCGTGACAGTGGTGTACGACCCGATCAGTGACGTCATGGCCGGGATATCGAAGATGGACCCGTCCGCAGGAGGGGGCTTCGGAACGGGTATCTCCTCATCGCCCAGTTCGATCCTCTACTGGGACGAGGGCAAGAAACAGGTCAGGGAGTGCAAGACGGTCGACGGCCGCATCCTTCCTCCCGCCTCGTCGGGAGAGCCCGTCCCCACTGGCGAGGGCACGGTGTGCTCGACGAACGAGGTGGGCGGCGGCAAGGAGTTGACGGTCGTGAACCTTCTCGCCGTGCCTCCGACGGAATAAAGTTCCATTCATGAGGACCTTCGCGAACATCACCGAGCTCAAGGCCGCCGTCGGCGAGCACTTCGGTCACACCGAATGGCGCCAGATCAGCCAGGAACAGGTCAACCTCTTCGCCGACGCGACCGGCGACCACCAGTGGATCCACGTGGACGTCGAGAGGGCGAAGGAGGGCCCGTTCGGGGGCACCATCGCCCACGGCTATCTGAGCCTGTCGCTGCTGCCCCTGTTCATGAAGGAGCTGATCCAGGTGGGCGGCCTGGCCATGGGCATCAACTACGGGCTCAACAAGGTCCGCTTCCCCTCGCCGATCCTGGTCGGCGCGCGGATCCGCGCCGGGGCGGAGCTCGTCGACCTCAAGGGCACCCCTTCTGGCTACCTGGCGAACACGCGCCTGACCGTCGAGGTGGAGGGCCAGAAGAAGCCCGCCTGCATCGCGGAGACCCTCTCCCTCTACGTCCCCGCCGAGAGTCCCTGAGCTGGGTCGTCTGAGAGGTTCCTGAGCCTGGGGCGTCCGCGTCCCCGCCGAGAGCTCCCGGACCAGGGTCCGTCTACGTCCCCACCGAGAATTCCTAGGCCAGGGTCGTCCACGTCCCCACCGAGAGCTTCTGAGCTGGGTCGTCTACGTCCCCGACGAGAGCTCCTGGGCCAGGATCGCGGCCTGGACGCGACTGCGAAGACCCAGCTTGTTCAGCACCCTGCTGACATGGGTCTTCGTGGTCGCCTCCGCCATGCGCAGCTCGACGGAGATCTCCGCGTTCGACAGGCCCCGTCCGAGGCACACCAGCACCTCGTGCTCACGCGGAGTCAGGCTGCCTATCTCCTGCGGCCTGTACTCCGGAACCGCGGCCCCGAAGGCCGCGATCAGCCGCCGGGTGACCGACGGCGCGATGAGCCCGTCCCCCCGGGCCACCACCCGCAGCGCCTCCACCAGCGCGTCGGCGTCGGTGTTCTTGAGCAGGAACCCGGCGGCCCCCGCCCGCAGCGCCCCGAAGACGTACTCGTCGATGTCGAAGGTGGTCAGGATCAGCACGTCGGCGACGCCGCTCAGCTCACGCGTCGCGGAGATCCCGTCGAGTTTCGGCATCCGGATGTCCATCAGCACAACGTCGGGACGGAGTTCGAGAGCCATCGCGACGGCCTGCTCCCCGTCCGAGGCCTGACCGACGACCTCGATGTCCTCGTGACCGTCAAGGATGAGGACGATCCCGGTGCGGACCGCCGCGTGATCGTCGGCGACGAGGACTCGGATGGTCACGGGGTCTCCCAGGTGGGTAGTTCGGCTCGGACCCGCCAGCCGTCGTCGTGGGGTCCGGCCTCGAAGGCGCCGCCGACGAGAGCCGTCCGTTCTCGCATGCCGATGATCCCCGCACCCGCGCCGGAAAGACCCTGTCCGACGCCGTCGACGGGATTGTCCACGGTGAGCGTGACCAGGCCGGGCCGGTAGCCGATCACCACGTCGGCGACCTTGCCGCCGTGCTTGAGCGCGTTGGTCAGGGACTCCTGGACGATCCGGTATCCGGCTAGGTCCACCGAGGCGGGCAGCCGGCGGGCGTCGCCATCCACGCGCAGCCGTACGTCCAGCCCCGCCTCCCGCGCCCGCTTCGCCAGCTCGTCGGCCTCGGCCACCCGCCGCCGGGTCGCCTCCGTCTCCTCGCCGTCCTGCCGGAGCAACTCGATCATGGTGCGCATCTCGGCCATGCCCTGGACACTGTTCTCCCGGATGGACTCCAGCACCTCCCGTATGGTCTGCGCGCTCAGATCCTTGCGGGAGAGCACGGCCGTGGACTGGATGGCGATCGCACTGAAGTGGTTGGCGATCATGTCATGCAGCTCCCTCGCCATCCGGGTCCGCTCGGCGTTCACCGCGGCCCGCTGATCCAACTCGGCCAGCCGCGACACCTGCTCGGCCCCGGCCCGCTCGGACTCCGCCTGATCCCGGTGCTGTCGTACGATCACTCCGGTGATGACCGGGGTGATCCCGACCAGGCCGAGCTGGACGATGGCCAGGGCCAGGACGCTCAGGTCGCGGGAGATGAATCCCGCGGCCGTTCCGCCGACGACGGCGAAGACCGAGGTGATGCCGAGCATCCACTTGCCCAGCCTGCGCGGGCCGTACAGGACGGCGGCGTAGATATTGTCGGTGAAGACCAGAATCGTGCCCATGGACGGGCCGACCAGGCTGTCGCCGACGATGGCGACGACGCCCAGCGCCAGAGCGGCCAGCGGCGCCCTCCGCCGTACCACGACCCCGAGACAGGCGACCAGCAGCGGCGCGGCGAGCAGGTAGGCGGGGGTGCCCCGATGAACGTAGGCACTCGCCGCGATCAGGATGAGACCGCCGACGAAGCACACCGCGGCCCACAGCGCGTCGTCTCGTCTCATGCCCTTCATCTCATCACCTCGGTACGGCCTGCTGATCCTGCGGCGGACGGGACCGTCGTACACACAAAGATGTAGACCGGTTCATCAGCGCCGACGATGCCCCGCCAGGCACCCGCTGTGACCCTGGAACCATGATTCTGGCGATTATCATCGGCTGCGAGATCGGATTCTGGGTCCTTCTGGGGCTGGGACTCGCCTCTCGATATCTGTGGGGCATGAGGCGGCTCAGCACCGCGCTGCTGCTGGCGGTGCCGCTGGTCGACGTGGTCCTGCTGGGCGCAGCCGTCGTCGACATGCGCGGCGGCGCCGAGGCGGACTGGCGCCATGGCCTGGCCGCGGCCTACATCGCCTACTCGATCGTCTTCGGCCACCGGACCGTCAAATGGGCCGACGCCAAGTTCGCCCACCGCTTCGCGGACGGCCCCGAGCCGTGGAAGCCCCCGGCGGGCGGCATGGCCAGGACACGGTACGAGTGGGGCATCTGGCTCCGGATCGTCGTCGCGTACGGCATCGCCTGCGCCCTGCTGCTCGGCCTGACATGGATCGTGGACGATCCCTCACGGACTGGGGCGCTGACCGCCTTCATGGGCAGCCTGCTCAGGATTCCGCTGATCGCCGCGATCTGGCCGGTGAGCTACAGCCTGTTCCCGAAGAAGGTCGCCGGCGACTCCAAGGCGTGACCTCCTACCCCCTGTGAAGCGGCTCCCACCGCCGTGACCCCGGGCCTGTGAAGCGGCTCCCACCGCCGTGACCCCGGGCCTGTGAAGCGGCTCCCACCGCCGTGACCCCGGGCCGAGGCGGAAACCCGTTTCCCGGCGCCGTTGCGCCTCCCCCGATCATCCAACCCGTGGCCCCTGATCCGACACGCCCCACGTGATCAAGTCAGGTCCCGGGCCAGAGCCCAGGAGCCGGTACGGTGCCGGTCCGGATGTGCCGCAAGGGAGCCGGTTCCCTCGCGTGCGGCGGGAGATCCGACATCGAGGGGCAGGTCAGAAGGGGATCCGTCAACCGGTTCGAGGCATCGCTCAAGACCCGCTATGATTACTTAAGCAACGAGCAGCCGTAGCTCAATGGATAGAGCATCTGACTACGGATCAGAAGGTTGGGGTTTCGAGTACCTCCGGCTGCACAGCAGGTCAAAGGCCCTTCGGGATGATCCCGGAGGGCCTTTTTCATGCCCGTACAGCAGCGTTGTACAGCAACGCAGCCGCACACAGACGTCTCCTACCCTCCGAGCCGCCGGCCGCTCTGCTCAGACGCCGCCGAAGCCCTCCTGTAGACGGCGAACCCAGTCCGCAGGGAAGACTCGCTCAAGCCGCTCCTTGCTGGTCGCCAGCAGACCCTCTTTCGCCAAGGGAAGCAGGGCGCGGTCCTGGACGGCCTTGTGCTTCTCGGGTGCCGGGCAGATCAGTACGGCGAGGATCCGGCATGCCCGTTGGATCTCTGGGACTCCGGTAGCGTCGACCATCTTCTTAATGGGCTCCCAAGCAGCTCGCACGGCGAGGCGCACCAGTGCTTCCAAGAAGGGCTTACGATCCTCGGCCTCGCGAGACTGCATGATGATCGTCGTCACGTACTCCGGTATTTGGTCCATGGCTTCTTCGAACTTCTTTATGGCCTCGGCCATGGCCGCGAGAAGATCACACCAGAGATGATCATTGATTCGTTTTCTGGCCTCTCGTGGGTCGCTTCCACCGAATTCTTTGTCCAACTTCTTGATCACAGAGCAGACAAGGATATCGCCGACTTTCTGAATGTGGTCGACGGTTTTTGGATTCTCGGACAACCAGTCAGCAAGATCTACTTTTGCGGTGTCCGTAGCAGCCTGTCGCGCCTTGGAGGGCTTTGGCCGCCCCTTGGGAGGTAGAGCCTTCACCCATCTGAAGTTGCAGCGCTCTCTCGCCTCTTGACGGGGGACAGGGGATGGATCGCGAGCCAGCTTGAGGCTGTGGGACCAGCCGTGCTCTACCCCGCCACACGCACATTTGCAAGAGTGTCCTTCGGCACTTTCGCAATTTTTCGGGTGCACCATACGCCCTCCGATTCGTTCGACACGACAGCGATCGAGCGACCAACCGGAAGCCCCATTTCTTTTAAATCACAAACTACGAATTGCGAAATGATCGCAGCGGCCAGGTCCGTCTATCTCTTTAGACATGAGAAGACGACGTGCACGCTCAAAGGCCCTTAGGGATGATCCCTAAGGGCCTTTGAGGTAATGCAAAATCGACTATTTCCCGTTTGAGAAGTCAAGACTTTGGTTGAGTCGATCGAGCGCCTTACGGGTTTCGGGGCTTGGAATCTGTGTGTAGACGTCCATGGTCATCGAGATCTGCGAATGGCGCAGGATGCGCATCGCCACACGTGGGTGAACGTCGAGGGCGGCCAGAAGCGAGGCGCAGGTGTGCCGGGTGTCATGGACGCGGATGCGGGAGACACCCGCTTTACGGCGTTGAACCTCGAAAGATCGGTTGAAGTTGCGCGGCTCGATCGGTGTGCCGTTCCTCGTGGTGAAGACGAGATCGGAGTCCTTCCACTTCGCTCCGGCCGCCTTGCGGGCCTCCTCCTGAGTTCGCTGGCGGTGTCTGAGCGCAGTGATGCACAGGCCGAGCAGCGGAAGCGATGCGGTGGAGTCGTCGGTTTTGGTCGTCTCGCGGTGCAGGAGCTCTCCCCCGACACGGTTGAGCTGTCGAGAGATCCACACTTGTTCTCCACCGAGGTCGACGCAGTCCCAGGCGAGGCCGAGTACCTCGCCCCGCCGCAGGCCCAGAACGAGGATCAGCACGTAGGCCGCGTAAAGCGGATCATCCTCCGCCCACAGGTGTTCAAGGAACCTCCGGGCCTCGTCGACACCCCACGCCACGTGCTGGCGCTTTTTCTTGGTCTTGCTTGGGTTGGGCAGGGTGGTCAACGCCGCGGCGTTCTTGGAGATCAGCTCTTCTCGGATGGCGTTGCCAAGCGCGGAGCGCAGGACGCGGCGGATGCCCGCGATTGTGCTCCGGGACGGATATCCCTTGCAGCACTTTCCGATGGCGCAGCATCGCCGCTTGGCTTCCGCTCGCCGGTGATCCTTCTTCTGGTCACAGCAGGTGCAGAGAGTGGCCAACGTGTTCAGCCACGTCTGAACCTCGCGGACCGTGAGCTTGTCGAGCCGCTTCTTACCCAGGCCGGGGACGATGTAGAGCCGAACCAGCGGCTCATAGGCCACGTAGGTCGTCGGTTCCAGGTTGGGTTTGATCACCTCGGCGAGCCAGCGCGTCAGATAGACGGCAAGGGTGGGGTGTTTGGTGGCCACCGGTCCCTTGCTCGCGAGGTCGTGGAGCTTGAGCCACTTCTCATGGGTCTCCTCGCGGGTCTTGCCGTAGGCCCATTTGCGGGTCTTCTTCCCTTCTGGCGTGGTGACCCAGACGTAGCCGGCCCATCCGTCCTTGTACGGGAAGACCGAGCCCTCACCATTCGCGCGCTTGCCCATCAGGCGGCCTCCTCGCAGAGTCGGGTCACGTAGTCGTTCAGGGCGGATTCGGGGATGCGTCGGCAGCGCACGTTGACCATGACCGAGTCGAGTTCGCCGGAGCGGATGAGGGCGTAGAGCGTCCACCTGCTGACCTGGAGAGCGGCCATCGCCTGCGGGACGGTGAGTAACTTAGGACTCATGCCGACCTCCCGGATCAACGGGACGGCTTCCGGTAAGCGCTCTTACCAAAAGCGCGTCACCGATCGAGTGGCCCTGTCCGGCGTACTCCCAGTGGGAGATGACGAGGACGGTGTCTTCATCGAAGAGGGGCAAGCGGCCGGTGCTGACGGCTTCCCCACGCCTGTGCTCGGCGCGTGCTTCGCGGAGTTTGCCGAGGGTGGTGGAGTAGCGGCGGCTCTTGGTGGAGAAGTGGCCGCGGAACCCGAGCATGTTCGCCCATTTGATGAGCCGGAACTCGGCCAGTTCGTCGAGGGCGCCCAGGCGCAGGCACTCGGCAATCAGCCGCCGGGCGTGGTCGCGGATCGGCAGGGCGGCCAGGTCGTCGAGGGGGTGGATCCGCCGGTCCAGGGTGCCGACGCATTCAGCGGCTTTCGTCGCGTATTTCGCGATGTAGGCGGCTACGGCCTGGTCGGTGAGATCGCCGGTCATGGTGATCTGCCGGACGTCGAGCTGAGTGCCCCAGTGGAAGGCCCGCGTGGGTTCACCGGGCACCGCGGGAACGGTGACCGCGACGGCGGAGGCGGCGTGCTGGACGGCGTCGGTCAGCAGGTCGGCCGTCGCCCAGGCCGGTGGAGTGGTGGCCGGTCCTTCGGAGCCGTCGACGCGGATGACCGCGTGGAAGTGGACGACGCCGCGGCGCTGATATTCGGCAACCTTGGCGAAAGAGATCACAGCCTGTTCGCGGAGCTCTCGCTGGGTCAGTCCGGCGTTCTTGGCGACGCGCCGGCGCATGGCCTCGGTGAAGCGCCGCCACAGCTCCGGAGACATCGCGTTGAACAGCACACTGCCCGCGTAGTCGTAGCAGTCCGGGCACAGCGGCTCACCCAGGCAGGTCTCCTCAGCGCCGTGCCTGGCCGTGCAGGACATCACCGTGCCGTGTGGGCAGGTGGCCGCATCCCGGCGGGCGTGGCACGGCAGGACCGTGCCGTTCTTCTCTCGCCGGGTGTGGACGGTGCCGAAGGAGGGGGCGGTGAGGGTGACGAACAGGCAGGGGTGGGCGGTGACCGAGGCGGGGACGCCCTTGCCGCCGACGAGGCCGGCGCGGATGAGTTGGTAGGTGTCGGCGCGGTAGGTCTCGGCGCAGGACGGACAGCGAGTCGCGCGGCGGGTCTTGCAGGGCAGGCGAAGGATGCCGTCGGGTTCGCTTGCGGTGCTGTAGCGGTGCAGGCGTTGGCCGGTGGCGGGGTCGATGTGCAGGACGTGGCCGCGTAGATGGATGGGTTGGCGGCAGCCGCCGGTGGCGCGGATTTGGGAGACCCAGCGGGCGTATTGGGGGTCGTGGAGCCGGGTGATGAGTCCGGCGACCGCGTAGGTGCTTGGCATGATGGGTGTGTCCTTTTCCGGGCTGTTGGGTTCGGTGCGGGATGGCCCCCGACGTGGCGGACGTCTTGGCGGATGTGTGGTCACGCCGGGGGCGCCGAGAGGCTCAGCAGAAGCCGAGGCCCTCGCAGTGCTCACAGGTCGGGCCGTAGCTGTCGACGCCGGTTCCGCCGCAGTGGCAGCACAGCCAGCGCTTGGGGGCGATGTCGACGAGCGGGCCACGGTCGTCGGAGTCGTCAGGGTCGTCGGTCATGCGATCCACCTGCTGACGTCGCGGTTGGGGGCGGTATTGATGAACACGCGCCAGGTGTAGGGGCGCTTCAGGCGCGGGCGGATCGGTGAGATGGAGCCGACCGGGAGGACCGTGCGGATCTTGTTGAGGGTGTAGGCGAGTTCGGCGTAGGTGCCGTCGATGCGGATGCGCATGGGAATTTCCTTCGGTTCAGGCGGGTTCAGGGCTCTCGCGCAGGGTGCGCAGCAGGTCGGAGGCGAGTTGGCTGGACACCCCGAGGCGGGTGCGCAGGGTGTCGCGGGTGATGGGTTTGCCGTGCCGGGCGTGGTGTTCGTCGGCGACGCGGCGGGCGTAGTCCAGGAGCGGGCCAGCCGTACCGCTGTCGTTCTGGCCGTTCTCGGCCCCGTTCTGGGATTCGTTCTGGCCGGGAACGGCGAGGCCGGGTAGCGGGGCGGGCGCGGCGGATCCGGTGGCGCCCTCGGGGACGGCACCCGCCGCGGGGACGGTCTGCGGCACGGCGTCCGGGACGGGGACGAGGGCCGGGGACGGTTCGGGACGGGGGTCGGTTGCGCGGCGCTCCAGCATGGAGACCGCGATCAGAAAGGCGCCGGCAGGGGTTGCGGCGGTGATCCACCCCCAGGCGGAGGGTTCGGCCTGGGCGAGGTTGGCGGCCAGCGACAGGGCGATCCCGCTGATGAGAACGAGAGTGGGCCAGGAGATCCAGCCGTCCCGTTGGCGTCCGTTCTTCTTGTCGCGTTGCCGTTCGCGGGCGGCCATGACGCAGGTGAGGTCGACGCAGATGGCCACGGCCCAGGCCATCCACCCTGACTGTCCGTGCTGGGTGGCGGTGTCGCGGATGTGGGTGAAGCTGCCGGCCCCGGCGATCGCGGCGAGGATCAGTACCGGTGCGGAGTCGGCCAGCCGGACGGCCAGGCGGGACGCGGTCGGGGGCGTGGTCGCGCTCACGGCGAGGGTTCTCCTTCCCGCTCGGGGGATGAGGGATTAGGCGGCGAGTTCGGGGGTGTCGTCGCGGGGCGGTAGTTCGTGGCCGAGGCCGGAGGCGGCGACCTGGTTCCAGGAGGGAGCCATTGCCGCGTAGGTGCCGGCGGCGTGTTCGGCGGCGGTGGTGGAGACGTAGCCGGACCGCGCCCGATACCACCGGCCGTCGGAACCGGTGATCACGGCGACGCCGGGCAGTTCCGGGGCGATGGATCGGGCAGCTACCAGGGCATCGGGATCGAGATCGCCGAGGGTCATCACGGCGGTTTCGGGGTCGTTGACCCGGTGACAAACCCGGCCGCCGATCTGGGCACGCAGCGTGGTGACCCCGGGGCCAAGGTCGGAGCCGATCCGTTGGCCGGACAGCACTAGATGGATGCCGAACGCGCGGCCCAGTTGGGCGATGCGCAGTAGTGCGGTGGCGGTGCGGGTGACCTGGTCCTTTTCGGCTTTGTCGGCGGTCAGGTACAGCTCGGCCAGCTCGTCGACCAAGACGACGACCGGGATGGGGCGGGCGGCGTCGGACAGTTGCCAGATGTCGCGTACCCCGGAGTGGCGGCAGGCGAGCATCCGGGCGCCCATCACGGCGATCAGGTCGGACAGCAGGTCCAGGCATTCGGTGCGGGTGGTGGCCAGGGCGGTCAGGCGGGGGGCGTAGGCCGACAGCTCGACGCCGCCTTTGAGGTCGAAGCCGACCAGGGCGACCGGTTGCGGGGCCAGGCCGACGATGAGCGCGTTGATCAGGTTGGATTTGCCGGACTGGGTGGCGCCGGCGTTCATCCAGTGCGGGATCAGCCGCAGGTCCATCCGCCAGGCCGCGCCGGTCTCCAGCACCCCGACGACCGGCCGCAGCAGGTCCTCAGCGCGCCAGCCGTCTCGTGGTTCAGCGGGTGCCATGGCGGGGGCGACGTGGGATAGCGGGTCGCGGGTGATGCCTTGGAGGGTGACGCGGCCGGGCCGGGAGCCGACGACCCGGACCGCTTCGATGCGCCAGGCGTGGGCGAGGCGTTCGCAGACTTTGGCGTAGTCGTCAGGTACCTGGCCATCGAGGAGGTGGAAGGTGATGCGGAAGCCGTGCCGGACCGGCCGGGGTAGGCCCATCCAGGGTTTGGTGTCGACCGCGACCCGCTGGAAGCGCCGCTTGACCTGTACGACGCCGGTGGAGGCGACCAGGCCGGGCACGGTGGTGAACCACCAGCGGTAGCGCTTCTTGGTGAGGCCGCAGCCGGAGGCCACGTGCCGCCAGGACCAGCGCAACCACACGGCCTTGCGCGGGAAGACGAGCGCGTACCAGTAGGAGAGCGGAGCCCAGCGCCGCCAGGCGATCAGCACGAGCAGGGCGGCGAGGACCTTGAACAGGGGGTGGCCGAGGTCGATCACAGGTCTGCCCCCGTTCGGGCGGAGCCGGCGGGGACGAAGGACTGGGCGCGGTAGGAGATGCCCCAGCGTCCGCCCTGTTCCCAGACGTAGCCGACCAGGCCGACCGGGATGACTTCCTCGCCGGCGGTGATCTGTGGTTCGGGGGTGGTGCTGATCTTGACGAGTTCCATCCGGTTGAACTCGTCTTCGAACAGCAGGGTGAGTTCGTACATGGTGTTGCCGTCCTTGTCGCGCTTGATCTCGCCGGTGTCCTTGTTGACCAGGCGGGGCTTGGCGGCCTTGACGCAGGTGATCTGGAGTTTGGTGACGTCGACGGGGATGGGGATGGTGCGCATGATCGTTCCTTTGTTAACTGGACTACTTGGAGTACATGGAATACTTGGAATTCTAAGTTGTCAATGAGTGCTTCGTGCGCTTGGTTGGTTTCTTTATCGAGGTGTGCTCAACTGGAGATGGCGCGAGATGGCGCATCGTGAAGCACGACGAAGTGAGACGAAGCAGATGGTGGAGAAGAGCGGCCGACCGGCCTACCTGCAGATCGTCGACGAGTTGCGCGGCCAGATCCGCACCGGCGCCCTTGCTCCCGGCGCGGCGTTGCCGTCGATTGCCCAGCTGGGTGAGCGCTTCGACGTCTCCGCCAGCGTAGTCAAGGCCGCGATCAGCGTGCTGCGCACCGAAGGCGTGGTGATCGGCCAGCAGGGCAAGGGTGTATTCGTCCGCGAGAGTCCCGCTGATGCCCCCGAACCGGAAACCTCCAGCATCAACGCCGAGGTCCTGGACCAGCTTGCCCAGGTGCGCCACTCCCTCAAGGAACTGGGGGATCGGCTTGCCGCCCTGGAGGCGGCAGTCTTCGAAGAGCCGAAGTGATCTCACCGATTCGGCATGCCATTTCGTCCAGCTCTGCCCGGATCGCGGTCAATTCCCAGATAATCCGTTGCGGGTCTGCGTTCATTGGTTTCTCCCTTGCTCTGCGGTGCGTTTCGCCTTTCGCGATGGCTTAAGTTCACCGTGAGCTGAGGGTTTCCGGTATCACGCCGATCTAGTTAAGCTTCTTCAGTTCCACTCAACGAGCATTTACACAAGCGTTTTCACCTGCACGACCGCACACCGCGCACGACCTCCACAGCGTGAAGGCGAAGGTATGCAATTGAAGACGACCCAGCATCAGGGCTGGACCCCCTCCCGCCTGCGGGAACACCGCGAAGCCCATGGCCTCACCCTGGAAGCCGCCGGCGAACGCCTCCGCCAGGCCGCCACCCGCCACGGCCTGAGCGTCCCGGCGGCCAACTTCCAGACCCTGTGGGGGCACGAGCAGGGAACCGTGTTCCCCGGCCCGCATTACCGGCGTGCTTACTGCCTGCTCTATGAGGCCACCGAGCCCGAACTCGGCTTTCGCAACCCTTTGCCCGGTGAATCACAGAAAGCGGAAATTGTGATTTCCGATTTGCCTGCGCCCGCTGATCCCGCCGCGGACAACGCCGCCGCCCACGTCATCGAGGAGGCGTTCACCAAGGTCTCCGTTGGCGGCATCACCGCGGACGGCTCTCCGCAGGCGTTGTTGCGGAGCCGGGTGGTCGACGCCTGGCGCCGGCGCCACGGCGGCGGCAGCCCCAAGCCCATCCTTGTCTTGGTCGGCGGATACGCCGGATCGGGCAAGACCGAGTTCTCCCGCTTCCTGTCCGACATCACCGGCTGGGCGTTCCTGGACAAGGACTCCCTGACCCGGTGCATCGTGGAGCGGCTGCTGGTTTCCCTGGGCGGTGACCCCAACGACCGCCACAGCGACCTGTATCTCAAGGAGGTCCGCCCCCTGGAGTACCGGTGCCTGATGGAGGCCGCGTGGGACAACCTCAACGTCGGCACCTCGGCCATCTTGTCCGCGCCGTTCATCACCGAACTCAAAGACGAAGCCTGGTTCACCCGACTGGAGAACCGGTGCGCCGCCAAGGGCATCGACGTCGCGGCGATCTGGGTCCGCTGCGACCCCGAATCCATGCGCGAATACATCGAGTTCCGCGGCGCTGCCCGCGATGCCTGGAAGCTGGGCAACTGGGAGCGATACGCCGACGGGCTCGACACCGACACCAGCCCGCCCACCGCCCATGTCACGGTGGATAACCGGCTGGGATCGGCGATCAGCCTCGCCGACCAGACCCGCGAGGCCCTCAAGCGGATCCTGACGTGAGCAGTCCGCAAGGAATCGTCCTGTACGGCCCGCCCGCCAGCGGCAAGGACACCATCACCGCAGCCCTCGCCCGGCTTGATCCGCGATTCGTGCTGCTGCCCAAGCTCAAGGTCGGCACCGGCCGCGCGAACGGGTATGAATTCGTCAGCATCGAGCACCTGGACACGCTGCGCGAGGCCGGTCGTCTGCTGGCCGAGACCCACCGCTACGGCAACGTCTACGCCGTTGACCGACAGGCCATCGACGATCGGCATGCCGCCGGCTACGTGCCGGTCATCCACATGGGCAACATCTCTGATCTGCACCGGCTCATCGGCACGGTCCCGGATGGATGGTTGCGCGTGCTGCTGTGGGTACCGCGCGAGGCCACCGAACAGCGATCTCGACAGCGCGGGGATACCGACACCGCCAAGCGCCTGACCGCGTGGGACGAAACCCTCGCCGACCTGGAGGCCCACACCGACGCCGGGTTCTTTCACCTGCGCCTGCACACCGACCGCCTGGGAGCCAGTGCCGCCGCGGCCGAGATCATGGGTGCCTACGATCGGCTACGGGAGGCAAGCTGTCCTCAGGGGCAGCAATGCCACCGGTGAGCCGGGCCGCCACTGCGGCCGGGATCAGATCCAGCCGCCACCAGGTGCCACACCCCCGACACCGCGCACCCTCGGGAAGCGGATCCTGATGGGTCCACTCCACATCATCGTGGGAGCACGCAGCGCCGTCCCGGTAGCTTTGCGTGCACCGCTCGGCGGTGACCGACGACTCATCGATTGTCACAATCAGCGGCGCCTCCCCCGCAGTGCGCCCGCAGTGCGGACACGCCACCGGTTGTGTCCCGCCGCTCAGTTGCTCTTGGAGACGCCGCTGTTCGTCGGCCAGTCGGATGAGTTCCTCCGCCGTATGCGCCACCAGGTAGCGGGTAAGGCCGGCGAGCACCTCATGCTCGGCCAGCACGTGGTCCGGACTGCGGCGCGCGTAGAAGACGCCCCATCCGCTCATCTCCGTTTGCCAGCCGTCGATCACCGGCCCGTCCCCTACCGGCGACAACGTCCACGCGGTCGGAAGTTGCTGAGAAAACCGTCCTGGCATGTGATCCCTTTCATCCTCGAAACCGTCACCGAGCAGGCGCTCACCGGACAGATCCGCTGAGAATGGCCGCCCACAGTTGTTCTCCCTTGGCGGCTCGTAGCCACGCGGTCTCCTGCATGGTGGTCACGCCGCTCTTGCGGTGGTATCGCCGGATGAACATCACACCGGCCGTCGCGCACAGCTCATAGAAGACCGTTCGGCACTCGCACGTGTGCTCCCGGACTCGAACCCGATCAGCCCGAGGGATGCTCTTATGCCAGTCCAACTGCTGGCAGCCGCCTCGCCCGGGGGCGGGATGAATCCCGTGATAGGGCGCGAGCAGTGAATCCAACCCGGCCACGGCAGCCTCACCTCGTCTCTCTTCATCCGCCAGCCCGTTCGGTGACAGGGAGAGCATCCGAACGGATCGACCTCTCTCTATACTGCACCACTCTGGTACACACTGACACCCTCTAATATCTAGTGCAGCAGACTGCAACCCGAAGTTATAGTGTCTTCCCAGCTCATCTACGGTCTAGAGCATGGATTGGGACACCGGCGAGTACGTGTGGAAGCAGGTTGCCGACGTGATCCGGCAGCGCATTAAGGACGGCCAGTACCGCCCCCGCACTCCCATCCCCTCTGAGATCCGCCTGGCCGAAGAACTCGGCGTCGCCAAGGGAACCATCCGCAAGGCAGTCGCTCACCTACGTGAGGCCGGGGCTCTCTACACCCTCCCGCAGAAGGGCACCTTCGTCAGCGCCACCGACAACCGTGGCGATCATGACGAGGACACCAGAGCCAAGTAGTCGGCCCTTCCAGCGCTGGCGCCCTAACCACAGGTCAGCCAGTCAAGGGCCTTGTCTAGTCCCATGAGATGCCTGACGGTTCTGTCCCAGGAGATGGGCGATAGGCGATCTAGGAACATGGTCGACCTTGCCGGGTCGGTGAGGTTTGTAAGGTATGGGTGCTCGGGCGATGCACTTACGCACACGCGGGTGAGTAGGACGCCCTGGGGACTGAGTGAGAACGATTTCGGGGAGGGCGGATGGTCGGCTCGTTCGGCCCGTTCCTGCGGCGCTTGCGGCAGGACGCGCAGTTGACGATCGAGGAGCTTTCCCACGCTTCCGGCGTGAGTGTGCGAGCGATCGGCGACATGGAGCGCGGCGTCAGCCGCGGCCCGCAACGGCGCACGGTGCAGGCGCTGGCAGAAGCGTTGCGGCTCGGTGACGAGCAGCGGGCGGAGCTGGTCGAGGTCGCGCGGGCGGGCCGGCCCCGACCGAGTGCCCCGGTGCCAGGCGCATGCGAACTGCCTCGGGAAGCAGGTGACTTCACCGGCCGGACACGGGAACTGGAGCTGCTGCGCCAGCTCACCGAGCAGGCCTCGGGCGAGGAGGCCGCAGTCGTGGCCACCATCTCCGGCACCGCCGGGATCGGCAAGACGGCCCTTGCCGTGCACGCCGCCCGGCATCTGGCCGAGGCGTTCCCGGACGGCCGCTTCTACGTGGACCTGCGCGGCATGGACAACGTCCCGCTAGCCCCGGGGATCGCGCTGTCACGGCTGCTGAAAGCCCTGGGCGTGGCCGAGCAGCGCATCCCGAGCGATGAGGAAGAACAGGTCGGGCTCTACCGGGCGCTACTGGGGGATCGCCGGTGCGTGATCGTGCTGGACAACGCCGCCGATGAGGCGCAGGTGCGGCCGTTGCTGCCGGCGGGTGGTCCCGGGATGGCGATCGTCACCAGTCGGCGTTCGCTGGCTGGGCTGGAGGGGGTGCGGCAGATTCCGCTGGCCCAGTTGTCGAGTGCGGAGGCGGCCGGGCTGTTGCGGGCGATCGTGGGTGCGGAACGGGCTGAGGCGGATCAGAACGGCGTGACCGAGCTGGCCCGGCTGTGTGGGAATCTGCCGCTGGCGGTGCGGATCGCCGGGAACCGGCTGCAGAGCCGGCCGGGATGGACGGTGAGCCAGCTCGCCGGGCGGTTGAGTGATGAGGAGCGTCGGTTGGAGGCTTTGGCGGTCGGGGACTTGGCCGTGGCCGCCGCGTTCGCCTTGTCCTACCAGCAGTTGACCGGGACGGCGCGATGCAGTTTCCGGCGTCTGGCGCTCGCGGCCGCGCCGGACTTCGGGGCACCGCTGGCCGCCGTGCTGGCCCAGGTGGATCTGTTCGAGGTCGAGGACGCGCTGGAGGAGCTGGTCGAGCTGGGCCTGCTGACCTCCCCGTACGTCGGGCGTTACGTCTTCCATGATCTGGTCCGGTTGTATGCCCGCGCCCGGCTGGAGCAGGAGGAGCCGATCGAGGCGCAGCAGCAGGCACGCCTACGGATGGAGGCTTGGCTGCTGGAGGTGGCGGTGGTCGCCGGGCGCTGGTTTCAGCCGGATTATGGTGCGCCGCCGCCGGAGTGGCGGTCCCTGGTCACCCTCGACAGTCAGCAGGAGGCCGGTGATTGGCTGCAGGCGGAGGGCATCGCCTGGCTGGAGGCGCTGCGCTCGGCGGCCCAGCGCAAAGAGCACGCCACGGTGGTCGAGGTGGCCGAGTCCATGGAATGGTTTTGCGACCAGTGGGTCCTGTGGGGGCACTGGAGGGAGGTGTTCGAGCTGTCCTCCAGCGCGGCGCGTGCTAGGGGTGACCGGCTGCAGGAGGCGGCGCATCTCAACTATCTGTCCTGGGCGCTGACTGTGCGTGAGGGCCGTAAGGAGGAGGGGGAGGCGACCGCGTTGCGGGCGCTGGAGGCGGCCCGCGAGGTGGGCGACGTACGCCAGCAGGGGTTGGCGCTGCGTATTGCTGCTGTGGCCGTCCGCTACGATCTGGCGACCCTGGAGCGTGAGCTGGACTACAGCCGACGAGGCGCTGATCTCCTCCTGCAGGCCGGGGACCTGGAAGGTTATCCCGCGGCCATGGCGAGCCACATCGGTGCCCTGCGATGGGGGGGCCGGGTCGAGGAAGCATTAGAGGGCAACCTGGAACTGGTGGCCACGCTGCGTGACCCTGCTTACGGCGGTTCCCCGGCCCACGTCACCTACGGTCTCGGGGCCGCCTTGGCTGAGCTTGGCTCAGTCTACGTCGCGCTCGAACGCTGGGAGGAGGCGGTCGACGCCATCCAGGAGGCACTGCCGAAGCTGCACGCCCACCCGATTGCCGTGAGCTTGGGAGTTACCCAGCGCGATCTGGGCATCGCGCTGTGGCGCTTGGGCCGGGTCGAGCAGGCCCGCCAGGCGTTGACGGAGGCGCTACGGCAGTTGGAGAAGGCCGGTGATACCAAGCGAGTCGCTGAGGTGGTCAAGGAACTCGCGGAGATAGCCGGCCCCGACGAAGCCACGGGGCGTTGAGCGCCACAACAGCACCAGGTGCCCGGCTGTGTGCAACCTGCGTTTGTACAACCGACGTCGACGACTGTCTGATCCGAAAATCGAATATTGCGTGTGCAGGCGGCAGCAGACCCCGCGCACCCGCTAACACGGCCAGCACCGCGCGATACCGCTGCTCCATGACGCTCAACTCCACCAGCGCCAACCCGGGCCTCCCCACGCGATCGTCACCGATCACCAGGAAGGCAGGTCAGCCGAAGGGGTGTAAAGCATCAACCGAAGCCGCACTGTCAAGCATCAGCCGAAGTAGGACACCAGTCAAGGGTCTCTTGAATGAGAACTTTCTCTACGGTTTCAAGGGCGATCCGCCTACGGCGTCTCGCCGCGCGTCGGGCGGTCGCCGGCCGCGCTGCGGCTCTTCGGCCGGTCGCGGCCCGCGCCGCCCACGCGCCAATGCCAACGTGCGGACAACCTCAGACGCAATAAGAGAATCGCAGGATCAGCTCTAAGTCAGTCATGACGGCGACACGAAAGCATTCCGCTGGCCGAGATCTCCGTGCCACCTCAGCTCGTCATGTCAGGAGCGTGAGCAGGCCGACAATGAACCCCATGGATCTCCAGTACGCGATAACGCATTACAGGCGTCTGATCAAAGAGATCGGATGGCTGGAGGAGCGAATGGCATGGACCGTCATCCTGCCCGTCTCAGGGAGGCTCTCCCTGCAGGAGACCGCGACACGTCTGACCGGCGGCAGCCATCCCGAACTCAGCGAACTCGACCCAGGCCTACCCGATGTCGTCTACCTCGGCCAATCGGGTGCGGCAGTGATGCTCTTCGAGGCGACCGGTTTCAGCCACGCCGGAGGTACCCAGGTCCTGGAGCGGCTCAGCGAGAACGCCCGCGTATGGCATGTGGCCTGGAACATCACCGGCATGCGCGTACTCATTCACGCTGCCCAGGGGAAGGTATTGGCCCGAATACCCGAGTTCGCCCCCGATTGGCTGAATGGCATCGACCCCGACTCCTTGCGGGAAGAGGCGGCGATTCTCCGTGGCATCGGCCGGTACAGGCCACCGACCAGGTACAAGACCAAGGTGATGGCGATGGTGGAACAACGCACCGGAGCACGCCTCGACAAGCAGTGGTTCGACCGGCCTCGACCGGCTGTGCCCCTCTGGTCGCCCGCCGAAGATATCCAGCGCATCTGACGCAGGCACATTGAGCCAGACCTCGACGACAGCCAAAGACCGGCTCGCACCCGAATCAGAGAAGCCGGCCAGGCAGCGACGATCACCCACTTCGCCGCCTGTCATACAGGTTGACTTGCCGAATTGTTCTTGTATGGATTCAAGCGGCGGCGCGCCGCGCCGCCGTATCCCCGGCCGGCGGCGGGACACCGGGCTGGCCACCGCGCACCGCCCCTGCCGTACCAAAAACGCACCGACCAAGGTTGCCACGCCGCCACACAGATGCAGCCCTACGATCGCCACTGTATGGCCGGTCACCGTACGTGGACGGGGGCGATCGACGATCCAGGGTTCGTTCCTCACCCTGGCTCACCGAAGTAACGGGGTTGCTCACCGCTACTCCGTTCTTCGCACCACCATAAGGAGGTGAAGATCCGCCGCTCGCATAATGAAATAAAGATGGTATTTCCGATAGAACACGCTATTCAGCGACAGCTCTTAGCTTCCCTCATGGCATCGTTTGAACTTCAGGCCACTGCCGCAGGGGCATCTAGCGTTTCGTCCGGGTTCAACCTCGCGAACGTGTCCAAACCTGAAGTTGGGCACACCATATTGCCACTCAATCTTGTCTCGCACCTCTTTCGTCAGCCCCCCAGCTCCTTCGAGGTAGACGTGCGTGTACTCGATGCCGTTCGCGGTTTCACGCGTACCGACGCCGAGTGCCACTCCCTTAACGTTATACGTTTCGGTCCACTCATGCAGACGGGTGAGAGTTAGGAAGGTAAGTTCCGTCGTCCATTGCATCTGATCAGGCCATTGTCGATCCGAGGCGTGAAGATAAACAAGAATCTTATTTCCGGATGAAGCATTCCCACTGGCCGGGTTTCCGGTTTCCTGGAACTCGCGCCGTTTGCGCATGATCCACCGTCCGGTGCTGACCATTATGCTGACTGGGACATCATCAAGGAACGCGAGAATCGTACGAATCTCTTCAGGGCTAATCCCTGGACCTCGGGGAAGCCCTGTCCAAACTTTGGTCATTAGCTCTCGGTATACGCCCAAGCTCAGGGGATCGTCGTAGGCCGCTGTCGAGAACCATGGATGAGTTGTCCTTCGATTGCGAATGTCCAGATCGTCGACGACATCAGCAAGATGGAAGAAGCGTTCCCTCTCTCCTCCAATCACTGTAGGTAACTGTGATTGTGACACCAAGTCTAGGTAGCGAAGGATTCCACTTACGGATCGAATCTTGTTATGCAATTGCTCCCAGTCGTTCAAGGATATACAGAAGACCCCTGGAGGCACAGACAGAGTGAAGGTGGGATTTCGCGGGTGATCCACAATAACAATTATTGGCCACTCTTGACATGGCCTAGAAAGCTCGAGTGCAAAAATTGAGTCGCGAACTTCAGGGTAGTCCAGCGCGCGCGCTGGTATTGCCTGCAAAGGTTTATTGCTAGCTTGATATAACTGTATTGTGCGCTTACTTCCGTAGCCTTGTCTAATCGCTGCATCGATATACTTTCTTACGATGCGCTCAGCTTTATCTTTCGAGTCGCGAAGGCCGGGCTTCCGCTCTCGTGACTTCACCTGCAGTATGGCGCCACGGTCCCCAACGACCAGTAGCCCATCCCCAACCTCTCGCCAGCCTGTTCCTTTGCGCACAAGAGGCTGCCCATAGACGAAGTCTGCAATACCTAGGCGAGCCGCGACCTCCTGCGCGCGCTTCTCTGCCTTATCTCCAGTACTCTCCGCCCTCATGGCACTATTCTTTCACCTCCGCAGGACTGCCTATGGCGTAACGAAGCCTCGAGGAACGGAGGACGCTGATCCAGGGGTTGGATCTGCCTCACGGAGTCCTCGTACTACGGAGCTACGAGAAGATCATGACTTGGGCCGCTTCTCACCGAGTTGCAGTACTGGTTGCAGTGCAAGGCCGTCCAGAGGGGTTCACGATAGACCAGACACGCCCTTCACCTGCATTGAACGCTCGGGAACGGCTATAACTGAATCTTTTAATCCACAGGTTTCCAGGTCGCCAGGCACGCCGCATGACAACACCCCGCCCCACCCAGCTAATCGACGACTTTCGCCGCATGCCGAACCAGTGCGAGCCCAGAACGAACGCCAACAGCCGTTATCACACCTAACCAAAGAAGGAAGTCGACATGAGTTTCAGCGCGAAATACGACAGCAGCACCTGCCCTAAGCGTCGCGCACCGATCGAGGCCGGCGAGGAGGTCGAGACCTACAGCGTCGGTCGAATCAATCGGTACGAGCACGTCCTCTGCCCGAAGACCGCCGATGTGACGTGCAGCATCTGCGGTGATAGGTGGATCGAGTGCGACTGCCCCTGAGATGGTGGGGTAAGACCTCGGCGTACGGCTCTAGCCTTCCCTCTACCAGGGAAGATCAAGGCGGCGGTCTGCTGGGCTTGCCTGAGTCGATGGCAGGCGAGATGGGACTCCACACCAGCCACCCCACCACCTGCACGTGCGTTCGAGCGCTATCCCGGAGCCGGAGCGCCCCCGTCAGAGGAATGCAGTAAGGCTTCCGCCGCAAGCCCGGCTGTGACCGTTGACGTCCGATGACTGTGAAGGCGCCCAAGCCCAACTGCTGCTCTGCGGTGGGTCGACGGCAGACGGGATGGCAACGGAGGTGGCCACCTTTCTCCATGTTGCCCGAACATGTTCGATGGCGGGTCACTCAGAGAGAATGCAGCAGCCTGCCTCAGGAACCCAGCCTGTGGGATCTATTCACCCAACATGCGAGTCGCAGGGAAATAACAGTCTCCAGTCTCATTAACATAGCGCTTCTTCCGCAGAAGCAGATCGTCTAGTCGAACGCGACCATCAAGGATCATAAATATGTCGGAACCCTCCATCGTGATGAAGGACGATGCAGATTCGTACTGCTTCAACGCGTCAGAACTGTAGCCGTTGATGCTTACGTAAAGACCTAGAGCATTCTTCCCTTTGCGTGTAATCTTCTTCTCAAAAACATCCAATTGCTCGCGTGAGACAACGCCTTTCAGCCATTTAGCTTCTAGCACGTAATCATCAGTGTCAAAACTGAAGGATCCATCGATCTGCTCTAGTTCCAGTGAATAAGCTGCTCGCGGATTAAGATCGAAAAGCCAGAATAGGTCATTGAGAAACCCTTCAAACTTACGTCCCCGCGCTTGAGGATTCGCATCTGAATGAAGCACTAGGAATTGCTGCTTAAGCTCGTCAAGGGCCTTTGAGGTCGCGCGCCCCTTTTCGGCTTCTTCGATGGCACTCGCCAACTCTTGTGCGAACCGGGCATGCTCTGCAGCTATCTCGCGATGTTGGGCTGTGAGATCACTGAGGTCCGCAACCGCCTGCTGCGCACGCTCCAGCCAGCTAGCGTCGTCAAGCCGCTCCAGCTCCCTGAATCGTTCCATGGAGGAGATCTCAAGCATTAGACCAATTGATATGGACTGGTATTTGTGCTCGCCCTGCATCAACCGAGACACTAGTACATCGGCCGTGTCTCGCTTTGGCGCGTTTTCCAGATCCAGCCCTGCCAGAAGTTCTGGATATTCGCGAAGCGCGGCACGCAAAAAGCGCGCTAGTGATTTTTTGTACCAGAAGATGAGAGAGAGTGAATCTGCCAGGGCATCATATGCCAGTGGGCTGATCTTCTTAGAGCTGGCTGGTCCAGTCATTCTGTCCTTCATTGGTAGCGCCAATAAATGACTAAATGTAAATTCCATCTATATAAAAGTTGGCGCCCCGGGTAACGAATCACAATAGCTCGGCTCCTGGGATCGTCGATGCCTATCAAAGAGCCTCCAGCTACCCGGCCAAAGTTGACTCGTTGATTGGATCGTGCGACCGAACCTCTTACTCCCGGGTGAGGGCAAAGCGCTTGCAGTTGCTATGAGGCAACTGGAACAGCAAACGATCGAGTGCCGGCCTAGGTTGACCGATACAAACATGCCAGCGCCGACACTGTTCTGACCTGCGACTTCGCCACTACCTTGATCTCGCTTCATGATCTGCTGAGGTCCGCCAGGGCTGCTGCTCTGTATTCACGTCAGAAGTAGTATCGCACTAACGTGAGGGCAGAGGTCGTCCAGACGGTGACCTCAACAGGCCATCCATCCCTAGACGGTTGCCCGTGTTACCTAGAAGGCCGTTGTAGTGCAGAAATGCCTACACCAACATCCTTAGGAAGGATCGTCGCGGCGCGACTGGCCACGGTATGGCGAGCCGTGCTGAGGAGCGAAGCACGGCTCATCGGGCAACTTGGTTGCTCTGGGGGCGACAGCGCATGGATCAGTATGGCTTGGTGACGAGGGCGCGATTGAGCAGCGCAACGGAAGCTAGTAGCCTAACTGAGCTCTACTACCGTAGTGAATCCGTCGCTAACTGCCGTGAGTTTCGTCCAATGCCGCTTTGCTTGAGCTTTTATAGTAGGAATCAGGCTCCAAAAGCAGGGGGCCGGATCCATGCCACGACGTCGAGGTGCTGAGGCTCAACCAATGTACGCGATACCATATGCCTGCGATTGAAAACATGGTGTCGCTTACATTGTTAACCCATTTCTCGCAGGGACTTATCGGCTTGCCTGCGATACGCGCATTCCTTGAGAACTCTTTGGGTTGCAACGCATAGTCACTTCTGTTGCTGGTGGTCAGTTCGTAAACTCCACCTGCTACGTGCTGGCCTCCTTTGGGGCCGAGAACGTCTGGAATGAGTAGGCGCTCGCCGAGATTTAGTGCGATCTCGGACGTATCTTGCTTAAGGTCGCGACCAACCTCAGATGCGCAAGAGGAGCACCACCATGTCTTCTCGGCCATCTCGGTGCGTGCAAACTTCTCCTCGGCATCGTTGTATCCCGCGAGTGAGACTACTTCACCATGTGTGAGGCACTCAATAAGGATCCCGGTAGGGTGATTGTTGAAACGGGTATCACTGAATCGGCTAGGTCGCGCGAGCCCCTTGAGTCGTGCGATCTCCTTGCGAGTTACTCGTTTCCTTGAGTCGGCATACGGGCCAAACCCGCGATCGACGAAATGTATGAAACGGGCCCTATAGGTTTCGTGATCGCGCTCGCTGGATTCGAGCAGCCCATAGATAGTCACCCACGTTAGATTAGCGGATCAATCCGGCACATCTGTATGTGCAAGACTAAAATAGGTGTATCTGGTCGCCCGTAAAGTGGGAGAAGCCTGTAGAGACACCGACTCCCGGCGGGGCATGGTCGTTACCACCGTGTTGGTGATGTGCAAGGTCCTCGCCTGTGTGGTAGCGATCTCCTTGGCCAGAGATGAAGACCATCCTGCCGCCCATTGTTCCCGCGGACCACGCTTCGTATCGGAGTTCACGGTGGTGTCCTTGAACGGACGGAGGATGATGAATGTATTGCGCCCTTGGGTAGGTATACGCATAGATGCGATCTATTGCAGGGCCGACAGGTTGGCCCTTATAACCTTCGTCAAAGGGTGGTCGGTGCCTAGCATCCGCTCGCGATCGGCGAGGGTGCGTTCGAGCAGGGGGATTGCCCGCTCCAGGTCTCCCGCGGTCCGGTAGGCGCCGGCTAGGTTGTTGCGGGAG
>NZ_FZOD01000082.1 GCF_900188345.1 Streptosporangium subroseum
CGTTGCTGGGCTGCCTGGCCGGTCTCCTGCTGTCGGTCGAGGGGCTGCACCTGGTGCTGTCGCGGACGGCGCTGCTGGACATCTTCCTGATGTTCTGGGTGCTGGCCGGTTTCGCCTGCCTGGTGGCGGACCGGGATTGGGCGCGTGGCCGGCTCGTCGCCTGGTACGAGTCGTCGCCATTGAGCGATCAGGGTCCGGGGCTGGGTCTGCGGCCGTGGCGGATCGCCGCCGGGCTCTGCCTGGGCGCGGCGTGCGCGGTCAAGTGGTCGGGCATCTTCTTCCTGATCGGCTTCGCCGTGATGTCCCTGCTGTGGGACGCCGGAGCACGCAGGGCGGTCGGGCTGCGGGAGCCGTACCGGGGGGCGTTCGGCAAGGATCTGACATCCATCCTGCTGGCGATGGGTCTCCTCCCGGCGTTCATCTACGTGGTCTCGTGGGCCGGCTGGTTCGCCTCGCCGCTGGGCTGGGGCCGTAACTGGGCGCAGGCCACCTCGCAGGGCCCGGCGTTCTTCGTCTTCGACTCGATCCGCTCGTGGCTGAGCTACCACATGCAGGTCCTCGGTTTCCATACCGGACTGGCATCCACGCACCCCTACCAGTCGGAGCCGTGGAGCTGGCCGCTGCTGCTGCGCCCGGTGGCGTTCTTCTACGAGACGCCCGCAACCAAGTGCGGCGCGGACAGCTGCGCGCAGGCCGTGCTCGGGGTCGGCACCCCGGTCATCTGGTACGGCGGGCTGCTCGCGCTCCTGGCGATGATCGTCTGGTACGTGGCGACCAGGGACTGGCGCGCCGGAGCGGTGCTGGCGAGCTACGCCTTCGGCTGGCTGCCCTGGTTCTACTACGCCATCTCCGACAACCGGACGATGTATCTGTTCTACGCGATCACCATGACCCCGTTCATGATCCTCGCGCTCACCCTGACCGCCGGGCTGATCATCGGGCGGGCGGACGCCGCGCCCAACCGCAGGGCGCTCGGGGCCGCGGTGGTCGGGGCCTTCACGCTCCTCGCGCTGATCAACCTCGGATGGCTCTATCCGGTGCTGGTCGCCGAGGTCATTCCGCACTCGCAGTGGTGGACGCGAATGCTGTTTCGGAGCTGGGCCTGATCGAGGAGCCGGGCAGGGCCGGGGAACCGGGCCTGCCGGCCGGGGCCGGGGAGCCGGGCACGGTCACGGAGCCGGGCACGGGCAGGAAGCCGGGGCCGGTCATCGAGCCGGACGACGGCAGGAAGCCGGGATCGGCCGCGGAGCCGGATGCGGGCAGCGGCCCCGTATCGGCCGCGGAACCGGGCGCGGGCAGGGGGTCGGACGCGGGCAGGGGATCGGGCGCGGTCGTGGAGCCGGCCACGGGGAGCGGGCTGGGCTCCGGGAGGGGGCTGGGCGCGGGATGGGAGCCGGTGTCGGCCGGGGGATCGGTGTCGGCCGCGGAGCCGGGCGTGGGCAGGGCGCCGGGGGCGGCCAGGGATCCGGATCGGGTGAACCCGCGGCGCAACGCGATCGCGGCGGCCATGCACGCCAGGGGCACCGCGGGCAGCAGGTAGCGGTAGTCGAACTCGGCGGTCGCGGCGGGGGCCAGGATCAGGCCGAAGGAGGCCAGCCACGGCAGGAGCAACGGCCCGCCCATCTTGCGCCAGCGCACGGCCACCCCGGCCAGGCCGATCAGCAGCAGGGCGCCGATCACGATGCCGGGCAGCCGGATGACGCGCTGGTAGCCCTGCATGAAGACGGCCCACGGGTCATGGACATCGGTGCCGATCACGCTTGACCTTGGCTTGCCCGGGATCAGCGTTGTTCGCAGGCCCGGGTCGTATTTGAGCGCGTCGGTGTCGGTGCTGCCCCGGTTGGACGCCCAGACGGGGAGGATCTTGTTCTCGGGCAGGAACTCGTACTGGCGGTAGGTGTTGAAGTCGGGGAAGCGCGGCCGGCCCCAGTGGAAGGCGCGGAAGAAGTCAACGGCCACGATGGAGAGATAGTCGAGCGGCTGGGACAGGATGGCCCGCTTGGCGAACGTCCCGGCAGCCTGGTTCATCTCGGGGGTGAACGTGCTGCCGACCCCGAAGGCGTGGAACCGCTGGCCGTTCTGGGCCCACCAGAGGTATTTCTGACCGAAGTCACGCTCGCTCGGCGGGTCGCTGATGCACAGCAGCGCGAGCTCCAGCTCCTTGCGGGGATCGATCCCCATCTTCTTGCAGTCGGCGAACAGCGCGGTCCGCATGTAGAGGATCGCGCCGTCACTGTTGGTCATCGCGAAGTTTCCGTGCGCCGAGGCGAACCAGACCATGTAGCCGAGCACCGGGAGCGCGCACGCGGTCACCATGGCCGTGATCGTCTTCCAGCCGGTGCGTTTGACCAGCATGTAGACCACGACCAGGGCCAGGATCGGCAGGCCGATCGACCGGGTCAGCGCGGTGAGGGCGAGGAGCAGGCCGACGACCGCGCCCAGCCGCCACGACATCTTCCTGTGCCACAGGACCAGCGTGATCACGCCCACGACCAGCAGCATGAACATCGTGTCGGACATGATCAGGTGTTCGAGCTGGATCTGGTAGGCGTCGAACAGCACCGGCACCGCGGCCAGCGTCGCCCCCCAGCCCGGCAGCCCGAACTTCTTGCGCAGCAGGGCGTAGACCAGGACCGCGATGCCCAGGCCCATCAGATGCTGGAGGAAGGTCACCAGGGCGAAACTGTGCAGGGGCCTCAGCAGCAGGAGCCAGAATGAGTAGCCGTTCGGGCGCAGGGCACTGGGCCGGTCGGGGTTCACCGCACCGGAGACGTATTCGTACGAGTCGTTGAACCACAGGGCCGGGCCGTACCCGAGCATGGTGACCAGACGCAGCGCGAACGCCAGCGCGAGGAAGGCCACGAACAGGCGATGCCTGCGCAGGAACGCCCACAGACGTGTGATCCTGGCGGCTGAAGGCTCGTCCAGACGCGGAAGTTCGGCGGCGGTCACCATGTAATACAGGATGCCAGCCGTTTCATGGAGTTGACCCGGGCAGTAGGCCGTAGAGGGCATCATGGTGAGATTGGCGTGTGCTGTGACTGTGTGCTGTAACTGAAGGGTTGAGACGTGGAACTGACCGTGGTCATGCCTTGTTTAAACGAGGCGGAAACCGTGGAAACCTGCGTGCGCAAGGCCTTGGCCTGCATGCGGGAACACGGGATCGACGGGGAAGTCCTGATCGCCGACAACGGCAGCACGGACGGCTCGCAGCAGCTCGCGCGGGAGGCCGGAGCCCGCGTCGTGCACATCGACGCCAAGGGATATGGCAACGCGTTGATGGGTGGAATTCGGGCCGCTCGCGGCAAATACGTCATCATGGGTGACGCCGATGATTCCTATGATTTCACCGGCCTGTTGCCATTTGTTGAGCAGCTCCGTGACGGTGCCGACCTGGTGATGGGCAACCGGTTCAAGGGCGGCATCGCGCCGGGCGCCATGCCCCCGCTCCACCGCTACCTGGGCAACCCGGTGCTCTCCTTCATCGGCCGCCTGTTCTTCCCCAGCGCGATCGGTGACTTCCACTGTGGCCTGCGCGGCTTCAGGCGTGACTCCATCCTCAAGCTCGGCCTGCAGACCGGCGGCATGGAGTTCGCCAGCGAGATGGTGGTGCGCTCGACGCTGTCCGGGCTGGACGTGCGCGAGGTGCCCACCACGCTGTCGCCCGACGGCCGGACCCGCCCGCCGCACCTGCGCTCCTGGCGCGACGGCTGGCGCCACCTGCGGTTCCTGATGCTCTACAGTCCGCGCTGGCTGTTCCTGATCCCCGGCATGATCCTGATGACCATCGGCCTGGTCGCGGGCGCCGCCCTCACCTTCGGCCCGGTCTACATCGGCAAGCTTGCCTTCGACGTCGACACCCTGGTCGGCGCCTCGGCCATGGTGGTGATCGGCTTCCAGGCGGTGCTGTTCGCCTTGTTCACCAAGGTGTACGCGGCCGAGGAGGGTTTCCTGCCCGAGGACAGGCGGGTGCGCAAGCTTGTTGACATCGTGACCCTGGAGAAGGGGCTGATCGTCGGTGGGCTGCTGGCCGTGTGTGGTCTGGGCGGTCTGGTCGCCTCGCTGGTCCACTGGCAGACGCGCAGCTTCGGACCGCTGATCCCCTCGGAGTCGCTCCGCCTGGTCGTGCCCTCGGCCACCGCGCTGATCGTGAGTTTCCAGACCATCTTCGCGGCGCTGTTCATCAGCATCCTCGGCATCCGCCGTACGAAGGAGACGTCCATCGACGTGGCCGCCTCCGCCGCGGAGGAGGCCGCCGAGGCCGTCACCCGCGAAGACGCCACCGGCGTCGGCGTTGACGGTGGTGTCGACGAGAGCACAGCCATGGAGAAGGTCGCCGGCGGCGACGGCAACGGCAGCGACAGCGGCACCGGTAGCCGCGAGAGCACCAAGGCCTGAGCCCGCGTCCCTTAGGCTTGGCACCATGTCCCAGCACATCCTGACCGCGGTCGCCTGGCCCTACGCCAACGGCCCTCGCCATATCGGGCACGTCTCCGGATTCGGCGTGCCATCCGACGTCTTCAGCCGGTACCACCGGATGGCGGGCAACAAGGTCCTGATGGTGAGCGGGACCGACGAGCACGGCACTCCGATTCAGGTGCAGGCCGACAAGGAGGGCGTCAGCGCCCGCGAGCTCGCCGACCGCTACAACAGGGTGATCGTCGAGGACCTCCAGGCACTCGGGCTCTCCTACGACCTGTTCACCCGGACCACGACGGACAACCACTACGCGGTGGCGCAGGAGATCTTCAAGGGTCTTCACGCCAACGGCTACATCTTCCCGCACACCACGATGGGCGCGATCTCACCGTCCAACGGGCGCACCCTGCCCGACCGCTACATCGAGGGCACCTGCCCGATCTGCGGCTACGACAGCGCCCGCGGCGACCAGTGCGACAACTGCGGCAACCAGCTCGACCCGGTCCAGCTCATCAACCCGGTCAGCAAGATCAACGGCGAGACGCCGATCTTCGTGGAGACCGAGCACTTCATGCTCGACCTGCCCGCCTTCGCCGAGGTGCTGGCGTCCTGGCTGCAGTCCAAGGAGGGTGACTGGCGGCCGAACGTGCTGAAGTTCGCGCTCAACATGCTCGGCGACATGCAGCCCCGTGCGATCAGCCGCGACCTCGACTGGGGCGTGCCGATCCCGCTGGAGGGCTGGAGCGACCAGGCCAACAAGCGGCTCTACGTCTGGTTCGACGCGGTCGTCGGCTATCTCAGCGCCTCCATCGAGTGGGCGCGCCGCTCCGGTGACCCGGAGGCCTGGCGGCAGTGGTGGCAGGACCCCGAGGCCCGCGGCTACTACTTCATGGGCAAGGACAACATCGTCTTCCACGCGGAGATCTGGCCGGCGATGCTGCTCGGCTACAACGGCCAGGGCGCCCGGGACGGCAAGCCGGGTTCGCTCGGCGCGCTGAACCTGCCGTCGGAGGTCGTCTCCAGCGAGTTCCTGACCATGGAGGGGCGCAAGTTCTCCTCCTCGCGTCAGGTCGTGATCTACGTGCGCGACTTCCTGGCCCGCTACGACGCCGACGCGCTGCGCTACTACATCGCGGTGGCGGGCCCGGAGAACCAGGACACCGACTTCACCTGGTCGGAGTTCCTCAACCGCAACAACGGCGAGCTGGTGGCCGCCTGGGGCAACCTGGTGAACCGCTCGATCTCGATGGCCGCCAAGAACTTCGGCGTCATCCCCGAGGCGAGCGACCTCACCGACGCCGACCGCGCGATGCTGGAGCGGAGCCGCGCCGCCTTCCCGAAGGTCGCCGCCGAGTTCGAGCGCTCCCGCTTCAAGAACGCGACGACCGAGGCGTTCGAGGTCATCCGCGAGGCCAACAAATATCTGGCCGAGCAGGAGCCGTGGAAGATCAAGGACAATCCCGCCCGGGTCAAGACCATTCTCCACGTGGCGCTGCAGGTCGTGGACGACGCCAAGACCCTGCTGACCCCGGTCCTGCCCAACTCCTCCAACAAGATCTACGCGATGTTCGGCGGCACCGGCGTGTGGTCGGGCATGCCGGAGATCCAGGAGGTCACCGACGAGGACGGCCGGAGCTACCCGATCATCACGGGCTCCTACGAGGGCGCGGCCCGCTGGGAGTCCACCCCGATCCGGGTGGGCACCCCGCTCGCCCCGCCGACCCCGCTGTTCACCAAGCTCGACCCGAAGATCGTCGATGAGGAGCTCGCCCGCCTGGGCGAGTGAGGCCCTTCGCGGCCCGTGTCCGCATGACCGGGCGGGGGCCCTTCCCCGCTCGGGCCTGTGCGGTCGAGTGAGGTCCTTCCACGCTCGGGTCTCCGCGGTCGAGTGAGGTCCTTCGCGGCTCGCGTCCGGTGACGGGCGCGAGCCGTACCGGCTCCTCGATAGGTTGGGAGTCGTGAGCACGACAAATCTTCCCGCAGCCCCCAAGCCCCTGACCGCCGAGGTGTTCGACAGCCACTGTCACCTGGACATCATGGTGGGCAACCGCCAGGCGTCCTCGGGAGACCCCGTCGCGCAGGCCGCCCAGGCGGCTCGGGCGAGCGTCGAGGGAATCCTCGGGGAGGCCCGTGCGGTCGGCGTGACGCGGCTCGTCACGATCGGCTACGACCTGCCGTCCTCGCGCTGGAACGCCGAGACGGCCGGGCTCCACGCCGACATCTACGCCGGGGTGGCGATCCACCCCAACGAGGCGCACGCCTCGACGCCGGAGGTCCTCGCCGAGATCGAGGAGCTGGCCCGGTTGCCGCACGTCAGGGCGGTGGGAGAGACGGGGCTCGACTACTACCGCGACTGGGCGTCCAAGGGCGACCAGCACGCCAGCTTCCGTGCGCACATCGAGATCGCCAAGCGGACGGGCAAGGCCCTGGTGATTCACGATCGGGAGGCGCACGACGACGTGCTCCGGGTGCTGGCCGAGCAGGGAGCTCCGGAAATCGTGGTTTTCCACAGTTTTTCCGGTGATGCCGAGATGGCGAAAAAGTGTGTCGAGGCCGGATATTTCATGTCCTTCTCCGGCCCGGTCACCTACAAGAACGCCGCCTACCTCCGCGAGGCCGCGAGGATCGCGCCCAAGGAGCTGATCCTCGTCGAGACCGACGCGCCCTACCTCCCGCCGACGCCTCACCGGGGCAAGCCCAACGCTCCCTACCTGCTCCCCCTGACGCTGCGCTGCCTCGCCGAGGTCAAGAAGATCGAGCCGGCCGACCTCGCCGTCGCCATCGGCACGAACGGAGAGACCGTCTTCGGCTCCTGGTGAGCCGGTCCGGCCCGTCCAGCCCGTCCGGCGCCCGGCCCTGCTCGGCGCCCGGCCCGCATGGCGTCGGGCCCGCGTGGCGTCCGGCCCGCCCGACGCCACGCCCGCTCAGCTCACCGCCCTGCCCGCTCTCGGTGCCTCGCCTGTTCGGTGCCCGGCCCGTCCGGCGCCCCGCCGGCTCAGCTCACCGCCGCGCCGAAGTCGGCCGAGGCACCGCCGTTGAGGGCGGGAATCTTCCCTGCCCCCGGTGAGAGCGGTATGCCGTCGGTGTCGTTACGGCCCAGCAGCAGGACCGTCCCCGAGGCGCCCCGGTCGGGCGCGCCGATCACCAGCCGGTTACCGCTGAACGCCACCGACCAGCCGAGGTGGTCGCCGGGCTCGCTCTGATTGATCATCCGAGCCTGCGACGCGTCACCCACCGGCACCAGGTGCACGCCGCCTCGCCGGTCCGGCCCGTCGAAGGGCACCCCCACGGCCATCCGGGCCCCTCCCTCTCCGGTGAGGGCCAGCGAGAAGCCGTATCCGTCGCCCGTGACGCCCTCCGGGCCCTGGTCGAAGGTGGCCGAAGGAGCCATCGCGGCGGTGCCGGAGGACTGGAAGAGCTGGACCAGGCCGGAGTCCTTCACCGACGCGCCGTCGCCGAGTGGAGCGCTCACCGCCAGATAGCGCGTGTCGCCCTCTTCCGCGTAGGCCATCGCGTAGCCGAACCGGTCGCCCGCCTCGCCGAACCCGTCGTCGGGATCGGGATCGGGGATCTCGTTGAAATCCCACTTCTTGCTCGCGTACGTGTCCCCGGCCCCGCGCACATCGAAGATCGTGGTGATCGATCCCGCGTCGAGCTTGCCCGCGTTGACCTGCCGCCCTATCCCGTCGTCGTTCTCGTACGGCGCGCCGACCGCGAGGTCGAGCTCGGCGCCGTCGCCGTTCAGCCTGCCGATCTCCAGGGACCAGCCGAACATGTCCCCGGCCTCGCTGTTGCCGGCTACGCCCCCGTTGCCCTGGGAGATCTTTTTGGCCGTGTCGAGCGCGCCGGTCTCGAAGAGATAGACCGCGCCCGCGTCGGCCACCCCGTCGGCGTTCTCGTGCGGCGCCCCGACCGCCACCAGGGTCCCGCCCGCGGCCAGGGACCAGCCGAAGTGGGCGTCGGCCTCCGGCTCGGGGGCGGCCATGCGGACCGTCCTCTGCTGCGGCCCGCCGTACACGGCATAGACCGCGCCGGCGTCCTGCCGGCCTGCCACGTCGGTGTACGGCGCGCCGATCAGCAGGTCCGCGCAGCGGTCGGCGTCGAGGTGGGCCAGCCGCGCCGACCACCCGAAGCCGTCGCCCGCCTTGACCTCGGGGGAGGTCACGACCGCCCCGCTCTCACCCCGCCCGAACAGCACGTGAGCGGCCCCGGCGCCGCTGCGCCCGCCGGGGCTCGCGAACGGGTCGCCGACCACCGTGTCGTCCACGCCGTCGCCGTTGAAGTCGCTCGCGCTCGCCGCGGTGCAGTCGGCGGGAGCGGCCGCCATGCCGGTGGGACCGGCCGCCATGGCGAGCGCGGATCCGGCGGCGGTGAGGGCGGTCACGGTGGCCACCGCGGCGGCGGGAACGACACCGGTGGTGGCGAGGGCCACGGAGGCCGCCGCGGGAGCGGCGAAAGCGGCGGAGACGGTGAGCAGCGTCGGAAGCGTGGCCGCGGCCAGCAGCCAGAACAGGGGTCTCATGAGAGCCTCACCGTGATCTCTTTGCCGCCTTCGATCACGCTGCCGGTCAACGTCAGCGGCTTACGGGCCGGGGGAAGATCGTAAACGAGGACGCCGTCCGCCCTGCCGCCGGGAGCAAGGGTGGCGGGCAGGCCCTTCGAGATCGGCGCGGGAACATGGGAGGCGCCGCGGTCGTCCGTCAGGCTGAGCGGGGTACGGCTGAGCGGGACCAGCTTTCCGCCGGTGTTGATCAGGGTCCACTGGACCGTGCAGAACCGGCCGCGTGACGGGGCAGCTCCCTGATAGCCGGTCAGGTCGCATCGCGGGACCTGCGTGATGATCAGCTGGGGGTCCTCGATGTAGGAGCCGGTCGCGATCCTCTTGTTCACGTCGGTGACGGGGGTGGGGACCCCGGCCTGCTGTCCCTGTCCGCCCGCGGTCGTTCCGCCTCCACCGCTCACGCTGTTTCCGCTGGTCGCGCCGCCTCCGAGGTTGATCAGCACGAAGACCGTGACCGCCAGCGCCGCCAGCACGGCCAGCCCGGCGAACAACCAGCGCCGCGGCGGAGTTTTCCCGGCGGTGGCCGTACCGGCGGCGAGCGGAACCAGGGGATCGGCCTGGCCGGGGGACGGCCTTGAGGGCGACGGCTGGGTCGGGGCCGGGTGCGGGCGGGGCGCCGGCGTCGGGCGCGGGTACGGCGCGGGCGCCGGGGTGGGGTACGGCGTCGGCGCGGGCGCCGGGGTTGAGCTTGTGGGCGTCGCAGCCGGGCCTGGCGTCGCGGTGGAGGGCGAGGTCGGGGGCGAGGCGGGGGGCACGGTCGGGAACCCGCTCGTGTACGGGTACGGGGCCGGAATCGGAGTCGAGGTCGGGGCGGGGGTCGACGCCTCGGCCGGGGGCGCCTGCGGCAGCTCCAGGTTCAGGGCGCTGAGGGTCTGGGTGGAGTCCGGCTCCACGTTGGCCGGGGGCTGCCACGACTCGCTGAGCATGTCGGTGGCGATCAGGGTGGGCGGATCCACCCGGGTGGGCGCGGGCATGGCCGGCGCGGCGATCGCGCCGCCGACCAGGGCGATCAGCAGGTCCTGGGCGGTAGGCCGCTGGTAGGAGTCCATGGAGGTGGCCTGGCGGACCAGCTCGTTGAGCGGGCTGGGCAGCGCGCCCAGGTCGGGCGGAGTGGTGAGCAGCCGGGTGGCCATGGTCATCATGTCGCCCCGGCCGTAGGGGTGGCGGCCGTTGCCCGCGTAGGCGACCATGCAGCCCCAGGCGAAGATGTCGGCCGCCGTGGTGATCTCCAGGCCGCGGACCTGCTCGGGAGCCCACCAGCCGGGACTGCCGAGCACCTCGCCCGATCGGGTGAAGCTGTGCGTGGAGTCCAGCGCCCTGGCTATCCCGAAGTCGATCACTCGGGGCCCGGACATGGAGAGGATCACGTTGGCGGGCTTGAGGTCGCGATGGACCAGTCCGGCGACGTGGATCGCGGCCAGCGCGGCGGCCACCCCGAGGGCCACGCCGTGCAGCGTCCCCGGCTCCAGCGCGCCATGCTCGGTGATCTGGCGGGACAGCGGGGTGCCCGCGATGTATTCGGTGACCATGTAGGGTCGGCCGTTGTCGTCGTTGCCGTTGTCGAGCACCTGGGCGGTGCAGAACGACGCCACCCGCCGGGCGTTCTCCACCTCCGTGTGGAACCTCGCGGCGAACCCGTCCTCGATCGCGAACTCCGGTTTGACCACCTTGACCGCCACCGGCCGACCGGCCGGGGCGAGCGCGAGGTAAACGGTTCCCATGCCGCCCTCACCAAGGCGGCCGAGAAGCCGGTAGCTCCCGATCTGCTCGGGATCGTTGGGGCGCAGCCCTTCGACGCCGGGCTGGTTCACGTCCGCCTCACTGGGGTTCCTTTCCTGGCCGATGGCCCCCTGTATGGCAACGTTATCCACAACGGAACCTCCCATGTCCATCGCTCGTCCTTGCGGGGGGTTCGATGCGGGAAACTTGTCGGATGGCATTGGAGTACAACCTTGGGTGAGCGCGGCGAACGAGTCGATATCAACAGCAATCCGGCGGGTGCCGGATTCGATCAGCCGTTTGAGGAACCAGCATGAGCCTTCTCGGTCCTGTGGAAATACGTAATTTGGCAGAGAAGCTCGACATTCGTCCTACAAAAAAACTTGGCCAGAACTTTGTGATTGACGGGGGAACCGTCCGCAAGATAGTCAGGATCGCCGGGCTGAGGCCCGATGATGTGGTCATCGAGGTGGGTCCCGGCCTGGGGTCGCTCACCCTGGCGCTGCTTCCCGAGGCCCGCAGCGTGGTCGCGGTGGAGATCGATCCGGTCCTGGCGGCCCAGCTGCCCCTGACCGTCGCCGAGCACGCCCCGGAGCTCGCCGACCGCCTCACCGTGGTGCTCGGCGACGCCATGCGCATCCTTCCCGGCGACCTGCCGCAGGAGAAGCCGACCGCGCTGGTCGCCAACCTGCCCTACAACGTGTCCGTTCCGGTGGTGCTGCACATGCTGGAGACCCTGCCCTCGCTGCGCAGCATCCTGATCATGGTCCAGGCCGAGGTCGCCGACCGGCTGGCCGCCGCCCCCGGCTCCAAGATCTACGGCATCCCCTCGGTCAAGGCCGCCTGGTACGCGGACGTCCGCCGGGCCGGTCCCGTCGGCCGCACGGTCTTCTGGCCGGCCCCCAACGTCGACTCCGGCCTCGTCGCGATGACCCGTCGCGAGCCTCCCTCGACCAAGGCCACCCGCGAGGAGGTCTTCGCCGTCGTGGACGCCGCCTTCGCCCAGCGCCGTAAGACCCTCCGCGCCGCCCTGGCCTCCTGGGCCGGTACGGCGGCCGCCGCCGAGCAGGCGCTGCGGTCCGCCGGGATCGACCCCTCCGAGCGTGGCGAACAGCTGACCGTCGAGGATTTCTCGCGGATCGCCGAGCACCGCGGATAGTTCGATGTGTTGAGGTGTTTGCGTGAGGAAGAAGCGGATCCCATTACCATCTGAGACTGTGACCAGTCAGCGAGTGCCGATGAGGGCCGCATGAATTCCGTGACCGTCCGTGTGCCCGCCAAGGTCAACCTGCAGCTGGCCGTCGGGCCGCTGCGCGATGACGGTTACCACGATCTGGTGAACGTCTTCCACGCCGTCTCCATCTTCGACGAGGTCACGGCCACCGCGGAGACCGGGATGAGCGTCCGGGTCGAGGGCGAGTCCGCCGACCAGGTGCCCGAGGACGACGACAACCTCGCCATCCAGGCCGCCCTCGCGCTGGCCAGGCACGCGGGCCGCTCCTACGGCGTGAACCTGATCATTCGTAAGTCGATCCCGGTGGCGGGCGGCATGGCGGGCGGCAGCGCCGACGCCGCCGCCGCGCTGGTCGCCTGCAACGAGCTGTGGGGCCTCGGCCTGCCGATGGACGACCTGCTGGAGATCGCCGCCGATCTCGGCAGCGACGTCCCGTTCGCGCTGCTCGGCGGCACGGCCGTCGGCACCGGCAGGGGCGAGAGGCTCACCCCGCTGGAGGTCGCGGGGACGTTCCACTGGGTGTTCGCGCTGGCCGACGGCGGCCTGTCCACGGCCACGGTCTACGCCGAGTGCGACCGCATGCGCGAGGCGATGGGGGAGAAGGTCGCCTGGCCCCGGGCCGGAGAGTCCCTCCTGGCCGCACTGCGCGCCGGGGACGCCAAGGCCCTCGGAGCCGAGCTGACCAACGACCTGCAGCCCGCCGCCGTGATGCTCCGCCGTTCCCTGGCCCGCACGCTGGACGCCGGCCGCGAGCAGGGCGCCCTCGGCTCCCTGGTCTCCGGCTCCGGCCCCACCTGCGCCTTCCTCGCCGAGTCCGAGGCCCACGCCGGAGAGCTGGCCGCCTCCCTCAAGAGCGCCGGGGTGGCTCGCGACCTCATCATCGCCCACGGTCCCGTTCCCGGACCGACAGTGGTGTAGGCCGGACCGGATACGCTTGCAGAGCGATGAATCTGGTCAATCTTGAGTCGGTCTCCCACTCCTACGGTCCCAAGCCCCTGCTCGGCGACGTCTCTCTCGGCGTCGAGACGGGCGATCGCATCGGCGTGGTCGGCCGCAACGGCGGCGGCAAGACAACCCTTATCTCAGTGATCGCCGGTGACCTCAAGCCCAACAACGGCGGGCGGGTCACGCACAGCCGAGGCCTCCAGGTGGGGTCGCTGTCGCAGGGCGACGACCTCGACCCGGCGCGGTCGGTGCAGGACATCGTCCTCGGCGGCAGGTCCGAGCACGAATGGGCGGGCGACGCGGGCATCCGCGAGATCCTCGCCAGCCTGCTCGGCGACATCGACCTGGCCGCGCTGGCCGGGAGCCTGTCGGGTGGCGAGCGGCGCCGTACGGCCCTTGCCAAGCTGCTCATCGACGAGCACGACCTGATCATTCTGGACGAGCCCACCAACCATCTCGACATCGAGGCCATCGACTGGCTGGCCAGGCACCTGTCGGGCCGCAGGACTGCGCTGGTGATCGTCACCCACGACCGGTGGTTCCTGGACGCGGTGTCCACCAGGACCTGGGAGGTCGTAGACGGCTCGGTCGAGCGTTACGAGGGCGGATACGCCGCCTACGTGCTGGCCAAGGCCGAGCGCGCCCGGGTCGCGGCCTCCACCGAGGCCCGCCGTCAGAACCTCATGCGCAAGGAGATCGCCTGGCTCCGCCGGGGCCCGCCCGCGCGCACCTCCAAGCCCAAGTTCCGCATCGACGCCGCCCAGGCGCTGATCGCGGACGAGCCTCCCGCCCGGGAGAGCGTCGAGCTGGTCAAGTTCGCCGCCGCCAGGCTGGGCCGGACGGTTTACGACCTCGAGGACGTCACCCTGCACGCCGGTGGTCCCGGCGAGGGCCCTCTGGTCCTCGACCACTCCACCTGGCAGTTCGGACCGGGTGACCGGGTCGGCCTGATCGGCGTGAACGGCTCCGGCAAGTCCTCGCTGCTCCGCCTGCTCGCCGACACGGTCACGCCCGACTCGGGCAAGGTCGTGCGCGGCAAGACGGTCCGCCTGGCACACCTGTCACAGGAGCTGAGCGAGCTCGACCCCACGCGCCGGGTGCTGGAGACCGTCGAGGAGGTCCGCAAGTTCATCCAGGTCGGCAAGAAGGAGTGGACCGCCTCCCAGTTGCTGGAGCGCCTCGGCTTCAAGGGCGACGCCCAGTGGAAGGTCGTCGGAGACCTGTCCGGCGGCGAGCGGCGCCGCCTCCAGCTGCTCCGCCTGCTGATGGACGACCCCAACGTGCTGCTGCTCGACGAGCCGACCAACGACCTCGACATCGAGACGCTCAACGAGCTGGAGGACCTCCTCGACGGCTGGCCGGGCACGCTGATCCTGGTCAGCCACGACCGCTACTTCCTGGAGCGGGTCTCCGACAAGACCGTCGCCCTGCTCGGCGACGGCAAGCTGTCGATGCTCCCCGGCGGCGTGGACGAATACCTGGCGCGGCGCTCCTCGGGCGCGGCGCTGTCCGCGCGCGCGGCCTCCGGCGCGACGTCCGGTACGGCCTCCGCGACCTCGGCCGCGGCGACGGCTCCCCAGACGGCCGACTCCGGTCTGTCCGCGAAGGACGAGCGCGAGCTCCGAAAGGAGCTCTCCCGCCTGGAGCGCCAGCTCAGCAAGCTGGACGGTCGCCAGGCCAAGCTCCACGCCTCCATGGCCGATGCCGCCGCCGACTACGGCCGCCTGGCCTCCCTCGACGCCGAGCTCAAGGAGATCCTCGCGGAGAAGGACACGATCGAGGGCACGTGGCTGGAGCTGGCCGACCGCCTGGGCGAGTAAAGAGGTTTAGCTTCTCCCGGCAGGGCAGAGAGCTCAGCGCGCTCCTGTGTCGGTGGCGTCAAAAGGGACAAGTAGCGTGCGCAGCAGGCCCGAAAGGGCCTGCTGTTCATGTTTTCCGAGGTTCGCCAGCAGTTCGTGCTCGCGGCGCAGCAGGTCGGCGAAGGCGCTGTCGACCCGCGTCCGCCCGGCCTCGGTCAGGGAGACCAGGACCCCTCGCCGATCCTCGGTGTCGGGACGGCGCCTGACCAGACCGGCCGCGGTGAGACGGTCGATCCGGTTGGTCATCGTCCCGGACGTCACCAGGGTCGCGCGGAGCAGGGCTCCCGGGCTCATCTCGTACGGCTCGCCGGCCCGGCGCAGGGCCGTGAGCACGTCGAACTCCCAGGTCTCCAGGTCGTGTTCGGCGAAGGAGGCGCGGCGGGCGCGGTCGAGGTGGCGGGCGAGCCGGGAGACTCGGCTGAGCACCTGGAGCGGCTCGACGTCCAGATCGGGACGCTCCTGGCGCCAGGCGGCGACCAGCCGGTCGACCTCGTCCTCCGAGTGCTCGGCGTCGTGGTCCGCGTGGGGCAGGGTCATGTCGCGAGTGTATCTGTCTTGACATCGAGATACTTGGCCGGATATCAATCATCTTGATGTCAAGAGATATGTGGGACCCCGAAATCTACAACCGCTACGCCGACGAGCGCTCGCGGCCCTTCTTCGATCTTGTCGCCAGGATAGCCGCAGAGCGACCCGGCCACGTGGTCGACGCGGGATGCGGCACCGGCGAGCTCACCGCCACGCTGGCCGGTCGCTGGCCGGACGCCGACGTCCACGGGTTCGACTCCTCGCCCGCGATGATCGAGAAGGCTCCCGGGGGCGGCCGGCTGAGCTTCTCCGTCGACGACGTCACACGATGGCGGCCGGAGCACCCGGTGGACGTGATCGTGTCCAACGCGGTCCTGCAGTGGGTGCCCGAGCATCGTGAACTGCTGACGCGCTGGGTGGACGCGCTCGCGCCGGGAGGCTGGCTCGCCTTCCAGGTCCCGGGCACCTTCGACGCTCCCAGTCACGTGCTGACCCGTGAGCTGTGCCGCACCACCTGGCGCGACCGGCTGGGCGACCTGGTCAGGGAGGATCCGGTCGACGGCCCGGCCGGCTACCTCGGCCTGTTCGCCGGGCTGGGCTGCCGGGTGGACGCGTGGGAGACCACCTATCTCCACGTGCTCCCGGGGGAGGACGCGGTGCTCAGATGGATCACCGGCACCGCCCTGCGTCCCATGCTCGACCGGCTGGCGCCCGACGAGGCGGACGCCTTCCTCGCGGACCTCGCCGCGCCGCTGCGGGAGGCCTATCCCCGCAGGCCGTACGGCACGATCTTCCCCTTCCGCCGGATCTTCGTGGTCGCCCGGAAGTGACCGGCGGCCCGGCCCGGCGGGGGGAGTGATCCGCCGCCGGACAGGTGTCCTGTCATGTTGATGATCTCGAAGGTAATTGAGTGGGGTTTCTGGACGAATAACCGGGCATCAATAAATACTGCGAGTAGGCAGTAGATATGCATGCAAATCAGGGGATGACCTGTGGCGATAGAGATCGAAGACAAGTTCGACGTTCCGCTGGACTACGAAGTCCCGGAACCGGCGAATCTTCCCAGCGGCACGGAGATCGTTGGTCCCAAGACCCACCAACTCGTGGCGCTCTATTTCGACACCCCTGACCTGCGGCTCGCCGCGCGCGGCATCACCCTGCGCCGGCGCAGAGGCGGCACCGATCCCGGCTGGCACCTCAAGCTGCCCAAGGCCAAGGGCGTCCGGCAGGAGATCGCCCGTCCGCTGACCCGGAGCGCCAAGATCGTCCCTCCCGAGCTGGTCGACCTCGTGCTCGCCTACACCCGGGGGACCCCCCTCGCACCGATCGCCGAGCTCGACACCCGCCGCACCGTCACCACACTGGTCAACGCGGCGGGCGTACGGCTGGTGGAGATCGCGGACGACCGGGTCAAGGGCACCGTGTTCAACGACGCGAAGCACGTCGAGCGGTGGCGCGAGGTCGAGGCGGAGCTGATCCAGGGCGAGGAGAAGCTGCTCAAGAAGATCGGCAAGCAGCTGATCAAGGCCGGTGCCGGCCCCGCCGACTCGGCCAGCAAGCTCGCGCGACTGCTGAACGCCGCGGGTCCCGTCCCCGAGCCGCAGCGCGCGGAGACCCAGAAGGGGTCCGCGGGCGAGGTCGTCGTCGACTACATCTCCTCCCAGGTCTCCGCGCTGCTCTCGCAGGATCCCCGGGTCCGCGGGGCGGAGGAGGACGCCGTGCATCAGATGCGCGTCGCCGCCCGGCGGCTCCGCAGCGTGCTGAAGTCGTTCAAGACGATCGTCGAGGGGACCGAGAACGTCCAGGACGAGCTCAAGTGGCTGGGCGAGGTCCTCGGTGAGGCCCGCGACCTGGAGGTCATCCGGGAGCGGTTCGCCCACAGGCTCGACAGCCTGGACCAGGGGCTGATCGTGGGTCCGATCAGGGCCCGCCTCAGCTCCGACCTGCTGGACGAGGAGCACGAGGCCTACGACCGGATCAGGGAGGCGCTCGGCGGCGAACGCTACTTCGCCCTGCTCGACGCCCTCGACGACCTGGTCGGCACCCCCGTGCTGACCAAGGTCGCCAAGAAGCCCGCCGACGCCCTGGACGCCGTCGCCGCCAAGAGCTGGCGCCGGGTCGTCAGGGCCTACGAGGCCGCCCAGGCCATCGAGGAGCCCGTCGAGCACGAGCTCGCGATGCACGAGGTGCGCAAGGCGGCCAAGCGGGCCCGCTACACCGCCGAAACGCTCGGGAAGAAAAAGCTGGTCAGGCGGGCGGAGGCCGTACAGGAGGTGCTGGGCACCTACCGGGACGGCATCGTCGCGCAGGAGCGGCTGATGGCCGAGGCCGAGACCGCACGGCTGGCCGGGGAGGACACCTTCACCTACGGCGTGCTGACCGGCGTGGAGCGGGCCGCGGCCCAGCGCGCCCACGAGGAGTTCCCCGAGGTCTGGGCCGAGACCACGGCCGCGGTCGCAGAGCTTCTGTGACCAGGAGGGCGCCGGCGCCGGGCGGTCACCGGCATCGGGCGTCGTAGCGGTCCCGGTGGCAGGCGGTCACCGGGTGATGCGGTGGCAGGCGGTCACCGGCACCGGGTGTCCGACGACACCGATGCCGGATGCCCACCGGTATCAGGTGGTGTAGCGATCCATGCCGACGATCTGGCCGTCGGCGTGGTGCAGCACCATGAACTCGCCCTTGCGCAGCCGCACGTCCCCCGCCCGGTCGGTGATCCTTGAGATCAGGTCGGGCAGGACCTTGCCGTGGCTGCAGAACGCCGTGGGCCGTTTGGAGGCGATGGCCTCCGTGACCAGGCGCAGGGAGGTCTGAGGGTCGTACCGGCTCTCCGACAGCGAGGGCTCAAGGTCGATTTCCAGGCCCGACCGCTCGGCGTACGGTTCCAGGGTCTGCACGCATCGCTTGCTGGGTGAGCTGACCGCCGCCGTGGGGCGGTAGCCGGACAGCACCTCGGCGAGCACCTTGGCCTGCGTCTCGCCCCTGTCGTCGAGCGGCCGTTCATCGTCGTCGCCGCTCCAGTTCTTGCGCGCCCCGGCCAGGGCGTGCCGTACGAGGAGGAGCGGGGTGGTCGCCGGCGGCGCCGAGGCGAACGCGCGGAGCACTCCGGCGTCCGGCGCGTAGCTGAGCCGCCGCCCGGCCTCCTCCACCGGCAGCCAGACCATCTCGTCCACCTCGTCGACGTCCAGGTGACGGTCCTCTGAGATCATCCGGGCCACCCAGTAGTCGACGCGCTTGAGACGCTTGCCCTTCCGGTAGTGGATCGACGGCAGGGACCGGCCGAGCTCGACAGTGATCCCCGTCTCCTCGGTCACCTCGCGCAACGCCGCGGCGATGATGTGCTCGCCGGGTTTCACCTTCCCCTTGGGAAAGGACCAGTCGTCATACCGGGGCCGGTGGACGAGGGCGACCTCCGGCGAGCTCTCCGTACCGCGCCACACCACCGCCCCGGCGGCACGGATCAGGTCTGTCGGGTGTGCCTCCGGCTCAGTCATCGATCGTCCTCCACCGCCGGGTACTGATCAGATGGGTCTGCAGGTCCTCGCCGCGGTGCCGGGTCCAGGTCCCGTCGGAGTTCAGCCACCAGGTCAGGGTGTCGTCCGACATCCCCCGGTCGAGAAGCTCGCTGAGGTAGACCCGCTGCTGCTGGCTGGCGACCTTGACCAGCGCCTCCACCCTGCGTTCCAGGTTACGGCGCATCACGTCGCCGCTGCCGATCCAGATCTCCGGCCTGCGACCGTGTCCGAACTCATAGATGCGCGAGTGTTCGAGGAACCGGCCCAGCACGCTTCTGACCCGGATGTTCTCCGACAGCCCCGGGACACCCGGCCGCAGGGTGCACACCCCGCGCACCCACAGGTCCACCGGGACGCCCGCCTGCGAGGCCCGGTAGAGCGCGTCGATGATCGGCTCGTCCACCAGGGAGTTCGTCTTCATCCTGATCCTGGCGGGGCGGCCCGCCTCCTGGTGGGAGATCTCCCGCTCGATCCTGGCCAGCAGCCCGCCGCGCAGGGAGTGCGGCGCGACCAGCAGCCGCCGGTAGGCGGAGTGGTTGGAGTAGCCGGTCAGGTGGATGAACAGGTCCGTGACGTCCTCGCCGACCAGCCGGTCGGCGGTGAGCAGTCCCAGGTCCTCGTAGTGCCTGGCGGTCTTGGGGTTGTAGTTCCCCGTGCCGATGTGGCAGTAGCTGCGCAGCTCGCCGGAGGGCTCCTGCCGTACGACGAGGGCCAGCTTGCAGTGGGTCTTCAGCCCGACGACGCCGTAGACCACGTGGCAGCCGGCCCGCTCCAGCTTGCGGGCCCAGGTGATGTTGGCGTGCTCGTCGAAACGGGCTTTGATCTCCACGACCACGACGACCTGCTTGCCCGCCTCGGCCGCGTCGACCAGTGCGTCCACGATCGGAGAGTCGCCGCTGGTCCGGTAGAGCGTCTGCTTGATGGCCAGCACGTTCGGGTCGGCGGCGGCCTGCTCGATGAAGCGCTGAACGCTCGTGGAGAACGAGTCGTACGGGTGGTGCAGAAGCACGTCCCGCTCGCGGAGCACGGCGAAGATGTCGTCATCGACGTGGACGACCTCGGCGGGCACGAAGGGACGGAAGCTCAGCTCGCCCCGTTCCAGGTCGGCGATCGCGTGCAGGCCGGTCAGGTCCAGCGGGCCGGGCAGTCTGTAGATCTCGTGATCGGCCACCCCCAGCTCCTCCACGAGAAGGTCGAGCACCTCGGGCGTGATGGTGTCCTCAACCTCCAACCGGACGGGCGGGCCGAAGCGGCGCTTGAGCAGTTCGCGCTCCAGCGCCTGCATGAGGTTCTCGGTGACGTCCTCGTCCACGTCCAGGTCCTCGTTGCGGGTCACCCGGAAGACGTGGTGCTCGACGATCTCCATGCCCTTGAAGAGCTGGCCGAGGTGGGCGGCGATCACATCTTCCAGCGGGACGAAGCGGGCCTTGGACGCCGCGACGAAGCGGGGCAGCTGGCTCGGCACCTTCACCCGGGCGAACACGGTGTGACCGCTGGAGGGGTTGCGGACGGTAACGGCAAGGTTGAGCGACAAGCCAGAAATATACGGAAACGGGTGGGCAGGATCGACGGCCAGCGGGGTCAGCACCGGCCGGACTCTCTCCCGGAACAGCTTGCGCATCTCGCTGCGCTCTTCACGGCCCAGATCGTCCCAGCGCACGATCTCGATGTCCTCGGCGGCCAGTTGCGGGAGCACCCGCTCCTGGAAGCAGGTCGAGTGCCGCTGTGCGAGGTCGTCGGCGATCGCGGCGATCCTGGCCAGCTCCTCGCGGGGCTTGAGACCGCTTTTCGTCCGTAGCAGCAGGCCGGTGGCCATCCGCCGCTTCAGTCCGGCCACGCGCACGCGGAAGAACTCGTCCAGGTTGCTGGCGAAGATCGCCAGAAACCTGACCCGTTCGAGCAGGGGGAGGGATGGATCCTCCGCCATCTCCAGAACCCGCTGGTTGAACTGGAGCCAGCTCTCCTCGCGGTTGAGAAAACGTTCTTGCGGAAGGGGCAACCCTTCGAGGGTGGGGTGAGCGGGTTCAGCGGACATATGACCAGAATGCCCGATTTAATCAAATGGAACGTTAATTTCGGCTCAACGACCGCTGTTGCTTACTCGGTTGGCTCAAGTTTTTCCTGCTCCATGCCGAGGTGCTCGGTCGACTCGGCCTGTCTGGCGGCCTCCTTCTCGGCGGCTTTCGCCTCCCTGGCCCGGAGCTTCTCCTGCTCCCTGAGCTCCCGCTCGCGGGCCTTCTCCTGGTCCCGGAACAGCCGCTCCTGCTCGCGGAACTCCCGCTCACGGGCCTTCTCCAGCTCGCGTTGCTCGCGGAGCCGTAGCTTCTCCTGCTCCCGTGCGAGCTTCTCGGCCTCGCGCTGCTCGCGCTCGCGGAGCTTCTCCTGCTCCCTGAGCTCCCGCTCGCGGGCCTTCTCCATCTCCCGCAGCTCCTTGTCCGTGGGGCGCGGCGGCAGCGGCGTCCGCCGCTGCTCCAGGCCCCTGGAGGAGGCGGTCAGGCGAGGTCGCGGGTCCAGCCCGGTGAGACCATTCCAGGCCAGGTTGACCAGGTGGGCGGCCACCTCCTCGCGAGGGGGCTTGCGCACGTCCAGCCACCACTGACCGGTCAGCGCGACCATGCCGACCAGCATCTGCGCGTACATCGGAGCCAGCTTCGGGTCGTAGTCGCGTTCGATGAACTCGTCGACCATGACGTCTTCGACCTGACTGGCGATGTCATTGATCAGGCTGGCGAACGTGCCGGTCCCCGAGGCGGCGTGCGAGTCGCGGACCAGGATCCTGAAGCCCTCGCTGTTCTCCTCCACGTAGGCCAGCAGTGCCAGGGCGGCCCGTTCCAGCTTGATCAGGGAGTGCGAGGCCGCCAGGGCCTCGGTCACCATGCCGAGCAGTTTCTGCATCTCCCGGTCGACGACGACCGCGTATACCCCTTCCTTGCCACCGAAGTGCTCGTAGACCACCGGTTTGGAGACGTTGGCAGTCGCCGCGATCTCCTCGACCGATGTGCCGTCGAACCCCTTCTCCGCAAACAGGGTCCGGCTGATCTGGATCAGCTGTTCCCGGCGTTCCTTGCCTGACATTCGTCGTCGAGGTTCGCTCACGGTTCTAATAATGGTGCCCCCTGGCTGGGAAGCGGGACCTATGCCACGGACCGCTTCAATCGCGACAGTTGGGTGGATCGTCGTCGCAAGGTCGGAAGGCATCGTTGTTACGCCGGCTCCTGATAGGTATGCAAGTCTGGATATGTCGGGTCGCCCTGTCGTCAGGCGGGGTCGTCAGCTGGGGCCGCCGCTCCGGGCGGCCCTGGAACCGTCGGGTGGTGATGCGCTTCGCGAGCCGTCAGGCGGCGATGCGCTTCGCGGCCAGTCGCTCGGGCGTCGGCCAGCGGACGTCGTAGGCCCAGCCCGCCTTCTCGAACCAGCGGATCACGCCCGCGCTGAGGTCGATCTGACCCTTGAGCGCGCCGTGCCGGGCGCAGGTCGGGTCGGAGTGGTGCAGGTTGTGCCAGGACTCGCCGAACGACGGGATGGCCAGCCACCACACGTTCCGCGACTTGTCACGAGACTCGAAGGCCTCCACGCCGAAGACGTGGCAGATGGAGTTGATCGACCAGGTCACGTGGTGCAACAGGCCGATCCGGACCAGGGTGCCCCAGAAGAATCCGGTCGCCATGCCCCACCACGACCAGGTCAGCAGGCCACCGAGCAGGGCGGGAAGCACCAGCGTGGTGATCGCCAGCACGGGGAAGAGCTTGTGCAGCTTGATGATGTCCGGGTCCTTGACCAGGTCGGGCGCGTACTTCTCGCGGTTGGCCCGGTCGGTCTCGAACAGCCAGCCCATGTGGGCCCAGAGCAGGCCCTTGGCCACGGCCACGAAACCGGGTCCGAAGCGCCACGGCGAATGCGGGTCGCCGTCCTTGTCGGAGAACTTGTGGTGCTTGCGGTGGGTGGCCACCCAGTCCAGCACCGACATCTCCATGGAGAGGCTGCCCGCGATGCCCAGCACGATCTTCAATGGGCGTTTGACCTTGAACGACCCGTGCGTGAAGTGGCGGTGCAGGCCGACGGTGACCCCCAGCCCGGTGATCACGTAGAACACGCTGGCGATCACGATGTCGGACCAGCCGAGTCCCCATCCCCAGGCGAGTGGAACGGCCGCGATCAGGGCGAGCAGCGGCGCGGCCACGATCACCCCGAAAACGATGAGCTCAGGCAGGGTCTTCTGCTCAGGATCGGCATCCGGCTTAGGCCCCGGTGTCGGGCCTGGAGCAGGGCTTTCTGCGATGGCGGTCATGCGTTACCTCGAAGGCTCGGAAAGAGGGGGATGGACTTTTGTCTGGCTACGCCAACGTAACCTACGCAATCGTAAGTTAGGAGTCCCTGGACATTTAATGTGGGGAAAATGACTATCGAAGAGTCATACGCAGTGGGTTCATCTCTGGTCTACCACTAGCCTGACCTGCTAAACGGTGGATCCCGCACCGCCCGCGCCGGGCTCCTCGCCGGACCTGTCGACCCCGTGGGCGGGGAGGACCCAAAACGAGGCGCGTTCGACAGCTTGGGCTCGGTATCGTAGGGGGGTGCCGAGCGCGCGGACATGGTCTGCTTCGTACGGCCGATCCGGCATTGGGTAATTGGCAGCCCGCAAGGTTTTGGTCCTTGTTGTCCAGGTTCGAGTCCTGGTGCCGGAGCCATCCTTGCTGTCCGCTTTATTTGGTGCGGCTGGTCGGCTGGGTGCCTTCCCGGAGGGGAAGGTATCCTCACGTTGTCGAGCAGGTGACAGTGCGGTGCCCTGGCGGTAGCCGTACGTCGTCATGCTCTGTCATGTCTCAGCCGCGACGCCGAGGGAGCCTCGTCCGTGAGTGTGCCGCGCCCGGCCGCCGTCATCGTCCTTGCCGCAGGTGAGGGCACCCGGATGAAGTCGAAAACACCCAAGATCCTGCATGAGGTGTCCGGCCGTACCCTGGTCGACCACATGCTCACCGCCGCTCGAGGTCTCAAGCCCGAGCGGCTTATCGTTGTCGTCGGCCACGCGCGGGATCGGGTCCAGGCGCATCTGGCGCAGACCAGTCCCGACGCGCAGACCGTCGTCCAGTCCGAGCAGAAGGGGACCGGTCACGCCGTACGGACCGTCCTGGAATCGGTCGGCACCATCGGTGGCACGGTCCTGGTGACCTACGGCGACACACCGCTTCTGCGCGCCGAGACCCTCGCCGCACTCCTGGAACGGCACGGTGAGGACGGCAACGCCGTCACCGTGCTGACCGCCGAGGTCCCCGACCCGTACGGCTACGGCCGGATCGTCCGCGACGCCACCGGAGCGGTGCTGGAGATCGTCGAGGAGAAGGACGCCGACCCGGAGCAGCGGGCGATCAAGGAGATGAACTCCGGCGTCTACGCCTTCGACGGGTTCCTCCTGGCCGACGCGGTCAAGCGGGTGTCCACCTCCAACGTCCAGGGCGAGGAATACCTCACCGATGTCCTGTCGATCCTGAGGCAGGACGGTCACCGGGTCGGCGCGCACGTCGCGGCCGACTACGTCGAGGTGGAGGGCGTCAACGACCGCGTGCAGCTCGCCTTCGCCCAGAAGGTGCTCAACTTCCGGCTGCTGGAGGCCCACATGCGGGCCGGAGTCACGGTGATCGACCCCGCGAGCACGTGGGTGGACGTCGACGTGACCCTGGAGCCGGACGTGGTGATCCATCCTGGCACCCAGCTGCACGGCCGTACGACCGTCGCGGAGGGCGCGGAGATCGGCCCGGCCACCACGCTGACGGACACGGTCGTCGGCGAGGGGGCCCTGGTCCGCAATGCCGTCTGCGTCGAGGCCGAGATCGGACCCGAGGCCCTGGTCGGACCGTACGCCTATCTGCGGCCGGGCACCGTGCTCGCACGCAAGGCCAAGGCGGGCACCTACGTCGAGATGAAAAACGCCCAGGTGGGCGAGGGGGCGAAGGTGCCCCACCTTACCTACGTGGGCGACGCCACGATTGGTGCGGGGGCCAACATCGGGGCCTCGACGATCTTCGTCAACTATGACGGGGTGAACAAGCACCACTCGACGGTGGGCGAGCATGCCTTCGTCGGATGCGACACCATGCTCGTCGCGCCGGTGAACATCGGTGACGGCGCTTACACCGCCGCGGGTTCGGTCATCGACAGCGATGTCCCTCCGGGGGCGATCGGGGTGGCCCGCGGGCGGCAGCGCAACATTGAAGGGTGGGTCGCACGCAAGCGTGCGGGCACCAAATCGGCCCAGGCGGCACTGCGGGCAGCCGAAGCCGGGAATGAGCAGGGGAGCAAGACGTGAGTGAGCGGGCCATGGGGCACAACGGCATCGCGAAGGCAAGGACAAGCCGTCAGATGGGGAGGACGGCATGAGCGGCATCAAGCAGCCAGGTGAGAAGAAACTGATGTTCTTCTCCGGGCGGGCGTACCCGGAGCTGGCCGAAGAGGTGGCCGACCACCTCGGGGTCGACACCACCCCCACCACACTGCGTGACTTCGCCAACGGCGAGATCTACGCCCGCTACCCGGAGTCGGTCCGGGGCTGTGACGCTTTTGTCATCCAGAGCCACACCGGGCCCATCAACCAGTGGATCATGGAGCAGCTGATCATGGTGGACGCGCTCAAGCGCGCCTCCGCCAAGCGGATCACCGTGATCATGCCGTTCTACGGCTACGCCCGCCAGGACAAGAAGAGCAGGGGCCGCGAGCCCATCACCGCCCGGTTGATGGCCGACCTGCTCAAGACCGCGGGCGCCGACCGGCTGATGTCGATCGACCTGCACACCTCCCAGATCCAGGGCTTCTTCGACGGCCCGGTGGACCACCTGTTCGCCATGCCGGTCCTGGTCAACTACCTCAAGGACAAGCTCGACCTGGAGACGACCACCGTCGTCTCGCCCGACACCGGCCGGGTGCGGCTGTCGGAGCGCTGGGCCGACACGCTGGGCACCCCGCTGGCCTTCATCCACAAGCGCCGCGATCTCGAGGTGGCCAACCAGGTGAAGGTGAGCGAGGTCGTCGGCAAGGTGCAGGGCCGCACCTGCGTGCTGATCGACGACATGATCGACACCGCGGGCACGATCTGCAAGGCGGCCGACGCGCTGTACGAGCAGGGTGCGACCAACGTGGTCGTGGCCGCCACGCATGCCGTGTTCTCCACCCCCGCGGTGGACCGGCTGAAGAACTCCAAGATTTCCGAAGTGATCGTCACCAACACGCTGCCGATCGCCGAGGAGAACAGGTTCGACAAGCTCACCGTTTTGTCGATCGCCCCGCTGATCGCCCGCGCGATCACCGAGGTGTTCAGCGACGGTTCGGTGACGAGCCTGTTCGAAGGCGACAGCTGACCCGAACCGCGATGCGCAGCATCGCCGTGTAACAGCCATCGGGCGTAGCCCGGCAGCGGGCGCTGTAGGGTAGTGAGATTGCGTGCGTTCGTAACGCCTTCCGCTAGGGCGGGTGAGGGGGAGCGCACCTTTCAATTTTCGAAGATCCCTAGGAGATCTACCGTGTCCAACGAAGTTGTCATCACCGCTGAGCCGCGCTCTGAGTTCGGCAAGGGCGCCGCCCGCAAGGTTCGTCGCGAGAGCAAGGTGCCCGTCGTCCTCTACGGGCACGGTACCGACCCGCAGCACATGACCCTCCCTGGGCACGAGCTCCTGCTCGCACTGCGCACGCCGAACGTGCTGATCCGCCTTCAGGGCGCGTCGACCGAGCTGGCGCTGCCCAAGGGTGTTCAGCGTGACCCGATCAGGGGCTTCCTGGAGCACGTCGACCTTCTTCTGGTCAAGAGCGGCGAGAAGGTCACCATCGACATTCCCGTCACCGTCGTGGGCGAGGTGGCCGACGGCATCCTCGACCAGCAGTTGGTCTCCATCTCGGTCGAGTCCGAGGCCACCCACATTCCCACCGGCGTCGAAGTCAACGTCGAGGGCATGGAGGTCGGCACCCAGGTCACCGCCGGCGACCTGAAGCTGCCCGAGGGCACCACCCTGATCGCGGACCCGGAGACCCTGGTCCTGCACGTCACCGGCGCCCCGACCGGTGAGCCCGAGCCCGAGGCCGCCGAGGCCGCCGCGGAGCCGGCCGCCGGGTCCGCCGAGTAGCTCTTCCGCTACGAAGTAGTTTTTCTGCTACACCTGTCAGGGCAGTCCGAGACCGGGCTGCCCTGACGCGCATATGAAGGGATGCCGACCGTGGACCGCTGGTTGGTCGTTGGCCTGGGAAATCCCGGGCCGGAATACGCTGCGAACCGGCACAACGCGGGGTTCATGGTGCTGGACGAGCTCGCCGCACGGGCCGGTGGGCGGTTCAAGACGCACAAGTCGCGGGCCGAGGTGCTGGAGGGCCGCCTGGCGGGAGTCTCCGCGGTGCTGGCCAAGCCGCTGTCCTTCATGAACCTCTCGGGCGGGCCGGTCAAGGCCCTGGCCGACTTCTACAAGATCGATCCGGCCTGCGTGATCGCGGTTCACGACGAGCTGGACATCCCGTACGGCGCGCTCAGGGTCAAGCTGGGCGGCGGTGACAACGGTCACAACGGGCTGAGGTCGATCACCAAGTCCCTGGCGACGAAGGACTATCTGCGGGTGCGGTTCGGTATCGGACGCCCGCCCGGTCGGATGGACACCGCGGCCTACGTCCTGAAGGACTTCGCCACCGTCGAGCGCAAGGATCTGCCGTTCCTGGTCGACCGCGCCGCCGATGTGGTGGAGTCGCTGATCAAGGTGGGCCTTGAGCCGACCCAGAACGCCTTCCACGCGGGTGACCTGAACGTCTCGGGACCGCCGAGGTAGTCCAGCGGTGCCCCGGCGGCGCACGCCGGTCACCGTCGCGTTCTGCTTGTCCTGTCTGTCCTGTGCGCTCCGCCGGCCACCGCGGTGACCGGCCCGGGGAGCGGCCCGCCGATCACCGTCGCCGTTCTGCCCGTCCTGGGCGGTCCGCCGGTCACCGCCGCGTCCGGCCTGTCACGGGTGATCCGCCCGTCCGTGCCGCGCTCAGTCGAGGGCCATCAGGTTCTGCAGCAACTCGGCCTGCTCGATCGCGTCGTCAAGCGCGTTGTGGGTGTGCGGCCGGCGGGAACGCAGATGCTCGGGCATCTGCCGTTTGGTGGCCCAGCCGATCGGCACCCCCGCCTTCACGGCGTAGAGCGTCTTGATGTCGATGCAGCGTGAATGCCCGAACGGCGAGACACCGGCGAAGCGCATGAAGTACCAGTAGATCCACATCCAGTCGTAGGAGAGCGGATAGGCCGCCAGCACGGGTGTGCTGTTCCCGCACACCTCGCCGATCCACGTGGCGGCGGCCCGCATGGCCTCGGCCGGATCCAGGCCTTCGCGGATCAGTGTCTCCCGGTCCAGCCCGCTGACGGCGAGCGACTCGGGAACGTGGTCGTCACTGATCGGCTTCAGTTCGGCGTAGAGGGTGTGAGCCTCCGCGTCGACCGGTTCGAAGATCTTTCCGGTCATCCGCCCGGCCACGGTCATACCGAAGCTGACCATCGAATATGGGCCGGGAATGGGGCCATCGGCTTCAATATCCACAGAGATATACGTTTCGGTTTTCAACCCTCGGGCCTCTCCTACCGCCGCTAACATTCGGTGACTGTCCGTTCGTAAATGGTTACGCAGGGGGAGCGCATGCGTGACGTAACCGTCGTCCAGGCTGCGCCGAGATCGGGGGCGCCTCTGCGGTGCATGCCGAAGTGGGTGCGAAGGCACAGACGGCGGGCTGTCGTCGGCGATATCGGCTCCGCCTCTCTGGCCGGAGCCGTCGCGCTGTTCGTCCGCTTCGGCGAGGTTACTCCCTACGTCATCCCGTACGTCGTGCTGAGCGCGGCACTCCCCATCGTCTGGGTCTGCCTGGTCGCGCTGAACCGCGCCTACGAGCCCCGCCTGATCGGCCTGGGCTCCGAGGAGTTCCAGCGGATCTTCCAGTGCGGGTTCATGCTCACCGCGGCCCTCGCCGTCGGCGCCTACATGACCAGGACCGAGGTGGCCCGCGGCTACGTGGTGCTGGCGATCCCGCTGGCAACGCTGCTGACCCTCCTCACGCGATACGGCCTGCGCCGCTCCCTGCACCGGATGCGGGCGCACGGCAGGTGCATGCGAAGGGTCTTGGCGGTAGGTCACCGGACGACGGTCGCCGAGCTGGTGCGCCGGTTCCGCCTGGAGCGCTACCACGGCATGGAGGTCGTCGGGGCCTGTCTGCCGCACGACGGCATGGGCGACGTGGAGGGCGTCCCGGTCCTGGGAGACTTCTCCGACGTTCCTCTCGTGGTCGGGCAGATCGCGGCGGACACCGTGGCCGTGCTCGCCTGCCCGGAGATGGACGGGGTGGCACTGCGGCGGCTGGCCTGGCGTCTGGAGAAGACCGGCACCGATCTGGTCGTGGCTCCGGCGCTGATGGAGGTGGCCGGGCCGCGGATCAGCATCCGCCCGGCCGCCGGGCTGTCGCTGCTGCACGTGGACCATCCGGAGATCTCGGGTCTGCGCCGGCTGGTCAAGAGCCTTTTCGACCGGATCGGGGCGGGGCTGCTCCTGCTGGTGCTATTACCGCTCTTCGCCGGTGTGACGGCGGCCATCCGGACGTCGAGTCCCGGACCTGCCTTCTTCCGGCAGACGCGGGTGGGCCGGGACGGCGCCGAGTTCACCATCTACAAGTTCCGGACGATGGGCGCCGACGCCGAGCGTCAGAAGATCGACCTCTCCAGCGACGAGCGTGGCGTGCTCTTCAAGATCCGAAATGATCCCCGCGTGACCCCGCTGGGCGCCCGGCTGCGTCGTCGCTCCCTGGACGAGCTGCCCCAGCTGATCAACGTGATGCTCGGTCACATGTCGCTGGTGGGCCCCCGGCCGCCGCTGCCCGAGGAGGTCGCGAGGTATGGCGACGATGTCAGGCGCAGGCTGTTGGTCAAACCCGGGATGACCGGTTTGTGGCAGGTGAGCGGGCGGTCCGATCTGTCCTGGGAGGAATCGGTACGGCTGGACCTGCGTTACGTGGAGAGTTGGTCCCTCACGCTGGACCTGCAGATTCTATGGAAGACTTGGTCAGCTGTCGCGCGAGGGGCTGGAGCATACTGATGGCAATTGCAGACGATCACGCCCTCGCCAGGGAGTTGGCGACGGCGGCCGGCGAGAAACTGCTGGCCCTACGCCAGAGGGAGGGGTTCGACGACCCCTCCGCGCTCCGCAAGGAGGGCGACGCCGCGGCGCACCTGTTCCTGATGGAGGCCCTGACACGGTTGCGGCCGGGTGACAGTGTGCTGTCCGAGGAGGCGACCAGCGAGGAGCGTCTCGACCCTCGCCGCCTCAGGGCCGAGCGGGTGTGGATCGTCGACCCACTGGATGGCACCCGTGAGTTCGCCGAGGAGGGCCGCAAGGACTGGGCGGTCCACGTGGCGCTCTGGGAGCGTGGCACGCTGACGGCCGGAGCGGTGGCCCTGCCCGCGCAGGGCCGGACGCTGTCCACCCTCGAACCGCCCGTGCTGCCAGAGCTCGGGCCGGAGGCCAGGCCGCGGATCGCGGTCAGCCGGACCCGCCCGCCGGAGTTCGTCCAGAAGCTGGCCGACCTCGTCGACGCCGACCTGGTGCCCATCGGATCGGCGGGCGCCAAGATCTCCGCGGTGCTCACCGGGGAGGTCGAGGCCTATGTGCACGCCGGCGGTCAGTACGAATGGGATTCCGCCGCGCCCGTGGCCGTGGCCCTCGCCTGCGGGGCCCATGCGAGCCGCATCGACGGCTCGCCCCTGGTCTACAACCAAGGTGACCCCTCACTGCCGGATATTCTTGTATCCCTACCGGGACTAGCGCCAACGTTGCTCGCTGGAATCCGGGATCTGCACCGATAAATCCCCGCTAGGAGAGTCTGATGCTCCAGTGCGACTACACAACGTCGCAGCTCGACGTCCTCGAGGCAGAGGCCATCCACATCATGCGTGAGGTGGCGGCCGAATTCGAGCGTCCCTGTCTTCTCTTCTCCGGTGGTAAAGATTCCATCGTCATGCTCCGTATCGCGGAGAAGGCGTTCTGGCCCGCGCCGATCCCCTTCCCGCTGATGCACGTGGACACCGGGCACAACTTCTCGGAGGTCATCGAGTTCCGCGACCGCCGGTCGGAGGAGCTCGGCGCGCGCCTGATCGTGGCCAGCGTCCAGGACTCCATCGACGCCGGACGAGTGGCGGAGGAGACCGGACGCAGGGCGTCACGCAACCGGCTGCAGACCACCACGCTGCTGGACGCGATCGAGGACAACGAGTACGACGCGGTGTTCGGCGGCGCCCGCCGCGACGAGGAGAAGGCCCGTGCCAAGGAGCGCGTGTTCTCCTTCCGTGACGAGTTCGGCCAGTGGGATCCGAAGAGCCAGCGCCCCGAGCTGTGGAATCTCTACAACGCCAAGATCCGCAAGGGCGAGCACATCCGGGTGTTCCCACTGTCCAACTGGACCGAGCTCGACATCTGGGACTACATCCGGCGCGAGGGCATCGAGATCCCCTCGATCTACTACGCGCACACCCGCAAGGTGTTCGAGCGCGACGGCATGTTGCTGGCCGACAGCGAGTTCATCATCCGAGACGAGGACGAGCAGCTCTTCGACATGGTGGTCCGCTACCGCACGGTCGGTGACGTGACCTGCACCGGTGCGGTTCAGTCGGCCGCGGCGACGGTCGAGGAGATCATCGACGAGATCGCCGCCACCCGCATCACCGAGCGTGGCGCCACCCGCGCCGACGACCGCGCCTCCGAGGCCTCCATGGAAGACCGTAAAAGGGAAGGCTACTTCTGATGGACATCCTTCGCTTTGCCACGGCGGGAAGCGTCGACGACGGAAAGTCGACCCTGATCGGCCGGCTGCTCTTCGACTCCAAGGCGATCTTCGAGGATCAGCTTGAGGCGGTCGAGCGCACCTCTCGCGATCGCGGTAACGAATACACCGACCTGTCGCTGCTCACCGACGGCCTGCGAGCCGAGCGGGAGCAGGGCATCACGATCGACGTGGCCTACCGTTACTTCGCGACGCCCAAGCGCAAGTTCATCATCGCCGACACTCCCGGGCACATCCAGTACACCCGGAACATGGTCACCGGCGCCTCCACCGCCGACCTGGCGATCGTCCTGATCGACGCGCGCAAGGGCGTGCTGGAGCAGTCACGGCGGCACGCGTTCCTGACCACGCTGCTGCGGGTGCCGCACCTGGTCCTGGCCGTCAACAAGATGGACCTGGTCGACTACTCGCAGGAGCGGTTCGAGGAGATCCGTGAGGAGTTCTCCTCCTTCGCCTCCAAGCTGAACGCGCCCGACCTGACGTTCATCCCGATCTCGGCACTGCACGGTGACAACGTGGTGTCCCGCTCGGAGAACATGCCCTGGTACAACGGCTCCTCCCTGCTGCACCACCTGGAGCACGTGCACATCGCCTCCGACCGCAACCTGGTCGACGTGCGCTTCCCCGTCCAGTACGTCATCCGCCCGCAGCGGGCCACCGACCCGGCCTTTCACGACTACCGCGGCTACGCGGGCCAGGTCGCCGGTGGCGTGCTGAAGCCGGGCGACGAGGTCATGCACCTGCCCTCGGGCCTGACCACGCGCATCGCCTCGATCGACACCTTCGACGGGCCGGTGGACGAGGCGTTCGCGCCGATGTCGGTGACCCTCAGGCTGGAAGACGACATCGACATCTCGCGCGGTGACATGATCTGCCGTCCGAACAATCAGCCGCACGTCGCCCAGGAGCTTGAGGCGATGGTCTGCTGGATGGCAGACGTGGCCAAGCTGGGCCCGCGCACCAAGCTGACCATCAAGCACACCACCCGTACGGCCCGCGCGGTGGTCCGGGACCTGCACTACCGGCTGGACGTCAACACCCTGCACAGGGACGAATCAGCCGAGTCACTTGGCCTGAACGAGATCGGGCGCGTCTCGCTCCGTGTCACCCAGCCGCTGTTCGTGGACGACTATGCGAGAAACCGCCTCACGGGTGGCTTCATCCTCGTGGACGACGCGACGAACAACACCGTGGGCGCAGGGATGATCGTCGAGGCGAAGTAGCCGAGGCCGATTAGGGGTCGCGAGGCGACGACAGGTGGCCTGGGCCTGACTCACGAGCGTGGGGCCGCGTGGGATCCAGAGCCAAAAGCGCGGCGACGGCAGGTGGGTGGCCCGGGCCCCGTCCACGCGTGCGGGGCCACGGGGAATTCAAGGGCCCGGCGACGGCGGGTAGGCGACCTGGGCCCTGCTCATATGAGCGGGGCCGTGGAGGTTTCAAGGGCGCGGCGATGGTAGTGGGTGGCCCGGGCCCCGCTCATGGGCGCGGGGCCTGTACCTGGGCCTATCTGGGTCATCTGGGTCGAGCCTGCGGCGGGGCAGGGATTGCGTCCGGGGCGAGTGCAAAAGCGTGCACCGGGCGCCACCGTTGGTCTGGGGCGGGAAAACGCTTCACAGGTCTGAGGGGCTTCACCCGTCTGGGGCGGCCAAGGCGCTCCACCGGTCTGAGGGGCTCCACCTGTCTGGGGTGGCAAGGCGCTCCACCGGCTTGAGGGCTCCATCGGCTTGAGGGCTCCACCGGGCTGAGGGCTCCACCGGGCTGAGGGCTCCACCGGGCTGAGGGTTCCACCGGCTTGAACTGGGAGGACACTCCTGCCCGGTCTGACGAAACGCGCGTTACAGCATTCTGGGTAGATCCTTTGTCTGTTCGCTGACCGCCCGATTACTCTGCGCGCTAGCCTCGGCACGTTCCGTATCCATCGGGTAAGGATTCGTGCCTGTGTCTGATAGTCCATCCCCTGCGCGGGTGGTTTTCCTGGGCGGCCTTGGCCGTAGCGGGACCACTTTGCTGGAGCGTCTCCTCGGCGAGGTCCCCGGCATCGCGCCGCTCGGTGAGGTCGTCCACCTCTGGGCCAGGAGCGTGCTGGCGGACGAGGCGTGCGGGTGTCGCGAGCTGTTTGCCGCCTGCCCCTTCTGGTGCAAGGTCGGCGAGCGCGCGTTCGGCGGATGGTCCGAGGAGCAGGCTCGCCGGATGCTCACGCTCAGGTCCCGGGTGGACCGCACCCGGCGCATCCCCGTTCTGGCCCGGCTCCTCGCCGAGAAGCAGGCGGTGGCCGGCTGGTGGCCGGCGCTCGGCACCGTCGAGCTGGACGAATACGTCGCCACCTACCGCAGCCTGTACGACGCGGCGGGAGAGATCGCTGACTGCCCGGTCGTGGTCGATTCCAGCAAGCATGCCTCTCTGGCCTTCTGCCTCGCGGTGGCCGGAGTCGATGTCCACGTCGTTCACGTGGTCCGTGACCCCCGAGCGGTCGCGCACTCCTGGCACAGGCGGGTGGAGCGCCCCGAGGACGGGCGTCCGATGGCCTCCTGGTCTCCGGCTCGCACCTCGCTGCACTGGCTGACCGAGAACCTCAGCCTCGAACTCCTGGCCCGTAGTGGCGTCCCGGTCACCCGAGTCCGCTACGAGGACCTGCTCGAAGCACCCGCCAACACGCTCAGGCGGCTGACCGCCAGGATCGGTCTCCCTCCCCGCCTGGGCTTTCTCGCGGACGGTGAGGCCAAGCTCTCGACGGCCCACACGGCCTCTGGCAACCCAATGCGTTTCACGGTCGGCCGAATCCAGCTGACCAGGGACGACGGCTGGCGCACCGCCGCACCGTCCCGACACCGGCACCTGGTCACCGCACTGACCTGGCCGCTCATGATCAAGTACGGCTATCGCCGTGCCCTGCAAGGAGAGATCCGTGTCTGACCGTTCCGTGTTTCCCTCCCGCCCCGAAGGACGGGGCATCCACGCCGGAGGTGTCCGGTGAATCCATCTGTGGGTGTGGTGATTCCCACCCGCGGGCATCGGCCTGACACCCTGCGCTCGGCCGCGCTCGCCGTACTCGGCCAGGACTACCCCGGCACCGTCGAGGTCGTCATCGTCGTGGACCGTGGCGACCCGATCCAGGTCACCGACCAGATGGCCGACCTCATGTCCGGCCAGGCCCTGACGGCCGGGCGGGAGCAGCCGTTCTCGCGAAGCGCGTGGGTGATGGCCAACCGGCTCAGTCCCGGTCTGCCCGGGACGCGCAACACGGGCATCGCGGCGCTCGGCACCGATCTGGTGGCCTTCTGCGACGACGATGACCAGTGGCTGCCCGGCAAGATCAGCGCCCAGGTCGCCGCGTTGGAGGCGGAGCCGGACGCGGAGTTCTCCAGCTGCGCCATCGAGGTCGAGTACGGCTCGCGCCGCGTTCCCCGCCTGGCGGGGACCCACCTGATCACCCGTCAGCACCTGGTGCGCTCGCGCATGGCGATGGTGCACTCCTCGACGTTCCTGTTCCGGCGCGGCGCGCTCTGGGTGGACGAAAGCGCCCCCAACGGCCAGAACGAGGACTGGGATCTGGCATTGCGCGCCGCTGCCCGCCACCCGATCGTGCATGTGGACCGTCCCCTGGTGCGTGTGCGCTGGGGCGGCTCCGCCTACGTGGCCCGCTGGGCCGACCGAATCGCCGGGCTGCAGTGGATGCTGGCCCGACACCCTGATCTGGCCGTGGATCCGCGCGGCGCGGCGCGGATCTACGGTCAGCTTGCCTTCCATCACGCCGCTCTCGGCCAGCGGTGGGAGGCAGGCCGCTGGGCCTGGCGAGCCTTCGCGGCTCGCCGTGGCGAACCCCGCGCACCCATCGCGCTCGCTGTGGCGACGGGCCTTGTCTCGGCTCGGGCCATGCTCGGTCTCCTTCACCACCGAGGGCACGGCATCTGATGCCGCCCACCACAGGTCACAGGCCTGCCGCCACCGGCTATGACGCGGTGTTGTCCAGGGATGACTCCGCGCCTTTTGGTCGCGATGCGACGTTGTCCGCTCAGGGATCCGCGCCTTTCGGCTATGACGCGGTGTTCTCCGGGGATGACTCCGCGCCTTTTGGTCGCGATGCGATGTTGTCCGGTCAAGGTTCCGAGCCTTTCGGTCGCGATGCGATGCTGTCCGGTCGGGACTCCGAGCCTTTCGACCAGGACGCGATGTTGTCCGGACGCGGTGCAAGAGCCACCGGCCAGCATCCTCAGATACCCGGTCTGTCCACCGTCGCTGGACAGACCGGGGCACCGATCGCGAGGCAGAGGACGGCGCCCGCCGTTCCTCGCCAGCGGCCGCGGCCCGACAAGGCCACCCGCAGGCGACTGCGCAAGCGCGTGCACGTGGCGGGCATCGGGCTCGACCCGATGACCGAGAGCGACGTGGTCGACCACGTGATCGCCGCGTTGAAGCGCGGTGAGGGTGGCCACATCGTCACACCGAATGTGGACATCAGCCGGATCGTCGCCCGTGATCCGGAGGCTCGTCGGCTCGTCGAAGACGCCGATCTGGCGGTGGCGGACGGCATGCCGCTGGTGTGGGCGGCGAAGTTGCTCGGCACCCCGGTCCCGGGCCGGATCACCGGCGCCGACCTGATCTGGTCTCTGTCGGAGGCCGCCGCCTTCTACCGCTATCCGGTCTACCTGCTGGGAGGTCCGCCGGGTGTGGCCGCTCAGGCGGCGTGCAACCTGATCGGCCGCTATCCGGGACTGGTCGTCGCGGGGGTCGATGCCCCGACGCTCGGCTTCGAGGATGTTCCCGAGAGCTACGCCAGGGTGAGAGACGACGTGATCGCGACCGGGCCTCGGTTGGTCTTCGTCGGGCTCGGCTTTCCCAAGCAGGACCGGCTCATCGCGGCGCTCCGCGAGGACCTGCCCGGCACCTGGTTCGTCGGCTGCGGCTCGGCGATAGCCTTCGCTGCGGGCACCGTCCAGCGGGCCCCGGTCTGGGCGCAGCGCAGCGGCCTGGAGTGGCTCTTCCGCCTGCTCAGCGAGCCCGGCAGGCTGGCCCGCCGTTACCTGATGGATGACCTGCCGTACGCACTCCGTCTGCTCACCGTCTCCCTGGTCCGGGGCCTCTTTTCCTGAAAGTCCCGCGAGAAGCTTCCCGCTCTCCTGAAAGCATCCGCGTCATCGACTTTCGTCGCTGGACATTCTGCCCGGACAACTTAGGGCGAATGTTCCCGTCCTTCGGGTCGGGAGGAGGCACTTCTTGTGTTTTCTCGTGGTGCGCGGGTGGGGCTCAGCCTCGTGGTGCGCGGGTGGGGCTCAGCCTCGTGGTGCGCGGGTGGGGCTCAGCAGGGTTGGGGTGTTCCGCGATGGGCCACGTGGGATGTGTGTGTTTGAGCGCGGCGGAGCGTGCCGCGTCTGCGCGGGGAGGCTTCGGGGTTGCCCGGGCCGGTGAACCGCGAACCGCCGGCACCCGGCCTTTCAACCGGGTGCCGGCGGTTCGCGGTTTTCAAAGCGGGGGCGTCACCTCAAGGGGCTTGGCCACCGCGATCGCACCTCGGGAGCAGGGGCGTGAAAATCGCCCGGTGCCTGAGCAGGTCTTTCCTTGCTCGGGGCAGGCCGGTGTTCTGGTCAGGGTTTCGGTCGTCCCGGGGCGAGCGCCGGTTCTCCGAGCCGGCCTTCCTTCATTCCGGGGCGAAGGCCAGCTCCCTGACCCGGTGGATCTCCTCCGGGCTCAGCCGGGTGGCGGCCGTGGCGAGGGCGCGGCGGGAGTCCATCGGCTGGTATGCCGTGCGGGACAGACCGCTCCACGCGAAGCCACCCGTGCGCCCCGTGCGGCCGGTGCCGTCGGTGGTGGCCGTACATGCGCGCATGACGCGTTCCTCGGCTCGGGCGGACCAGGTCAGGTCCGACCATTCGTACAGACGGCGGAAGCCCGCCCGTGGATCGGCGGCCAGATGCTCGTAGTCGGCCAGCAGGACCCCGGGACACCGGGCCGCCAGGCTGATGGCGGTGGTTCTGGCCGCCCGCCAGAGGGCGACGGCCTTGGCGAGGCGATCCTGTGAGCCGACCAGGAGGCGTAACGCGGAAAGGTGCGGATGGTCGCGGACCAGTAGCGGCTGTTCGAGCAGCTCATGGAAGTAGACCGTCCAGCCGAGCCGCTGCCAGCTGCCGACGAACGACACGGGATCGCGCAGCAGGATGATCACTCGGCAGCCCAGCCGCTCGGCGAACCACCCGGCGGAGAAGAGCGCGAACGGATCGTCCAGCAACGCCCGGCGCCCGCCCAGCCGTCCCAGCGTGAACGATGCGCCGTACCTGACCATCCTCGCCAGGTCGTACGGTGAACGGTTGCGGCGCAGCTCGGCCAGGAACCCGTAGCGCAGCGCGACGGTGGAGGCGAAGGCGGGCAGCCAGGAATCCTCGTTGTCCGGGCAGATGTACTGGAAACGGTGGGTGACGGTGGCGTTGAGGACACCGGGGGAATGGCCCGGCGGGTGCTCGGGGTTGAGCGGCTCGTTCACGTAGACCAGCTCGCCGCTCGCCGCGAGCATCTTGCCCGTCCAGCTCGTCCCGCTCCTCGGCAACCCGGTCACCAGCACGGGGGTCATGATGCCCGCCACGGCTTCAGCGCGGCCAGGCTGTGGACACCGAAGGGGCGCAGGCCGTACAGGCGGTGGATCCGCCAGAGCGGGAGCAGATTTTTGACCACCATGCCTCCAGCCCAGCCGAGAGCGGCGCCCAGCGCGCCGAAGCCGGGAATCAGCAGCACGTCCAGCGCCACGGTCACCGCGATGGCGGCGACCAGGTTGGCCAGGCTGGAACCGGTGCGCCCCGCGGAGGTCAGCACCACGTCGGCCATGCCGCAGGCGGTGGAGAGCATCATCGTCGCGGTCAGTACGAGCGCCACCGGAACACCGGAGGTGTAGCCGTCGCCGAAGACCGCGCCGAGCAACCACGGCGCGAGTACGGCGTAGCCAAGCCAGATCGGCCAGGTCATCAGGACGAGCCACATGGCGGTGGATTGGTACAGCTCGCGGGCGCGCGGCAGGTTGCCCTTGGCCAGGGCGCGCACCAGCCTTGGCTGTACGGCCTGAGCCAGAGCCTGGCCGGCGAGCTGACCCACGACCTTGAACCGGGTGGCGGCGGTGTAGACGGCGGCCTCGGCCGGCCCGGCGAGCATTGCCACGATCACGATGTCGAGCCGCTGGAATACCGCCTGGATCGCGGCGGCCAGCGACCGAGGCCAGGTGTGGCGCCACAGGTCGCGGGCGGTTCCCGGCAGATACGGTGTGTACGGCAGCCGCCGGTGCAGCCAGAGCGAGGCCAACAGCAGGACCGGCAGGGAGGGCAGCGCCCAGGCAGCGGCGAGCACCGGCACCGACCCCAGACCCGCCAGCAACGCGGTCCCGACCAGAACAAGCTGGGCGACCGGCTGGAACATGCCGTCCAGCAGCACGGTGGGCCGCATCGCGCCGAATCCGCGGGTCGCGCTCACCACGATGCCCGAGCACGTCACCACCGGCAGGGCCACGGCCAGCACGCGCAGCGCGGGGTCGGAGGCGTTGACGAAGACCGCCGCGCCGACGGCCAGCGAGAGCGTCGTGACCGGGACGAGGGCCGCGCGTACGTAACCGGAGGTGCAGCGGTAGCCGAACGGCCGCGACCGGACGATGAAGTAGATCAGCCCGTTGCCGGCGTCCATCCGGAGGATCGAGGCGACCATCATGCACAGGGCGGTCGCGGCGAAAAAGGCGCCCGCCGTCTCCTGGCCCGCTTCCCGGGTGACCAGCACGACCATCAGGAACTGCGCGACGGCACCGACCGCCGCCCCGGCCAGGCCGGCCAGCCCGCTCCGCGCCGTCCCGTTCAGTCTGGTCAGCCCGCCTCGCGCCGTCCCGTTCAGTCTGGTCAGCCCGCCTCGCGCCGTCCCGTTCAGTCTGGTCAGCCCGCCTCGCGCCGTCCCGTTCAGTCTGGACAGCCCGTCCCGTGCCGACCCGTTCAATCTGGACAGGCCGGACAGGCCTGCGGAGATCAGCGCCGCCAAGACGGCACCGCGCCGAGCCATGAGCTCAGAAGGGAGTCCTGGCCCTCGAAACGATCGGTCAGCTCGCGGCGGAGCGAGGCGGGCATCGGCGCGGGCCGGGACCGGACGTTGTGCGGC
>NZ_FZOD01000053.1 GCF_900188345.1 Streptosporangium subroseum
CCGGCGGCTGATGCGGGGCTTATTCGCCGGGTCTGAGGACATATCCCGCCCCGCGCAACGTGTGGATCATCGGTGCCCGGCCGGCGTCGATCTTCTTTCGCAGGTAGGAGATGTACAGCTCCACCACGTTCGCCTGGCCGCCGAAGTCGTAGTTCCATACCCGGTCCAGGATCTGTGCCTTGCTGAGCACCCGCCGCGGGTTGCGCATCAAAAAGCGCAGCAGCTCGAACTCGGTGGCCGTCAAAGTGATCAGCTCGCCGTCTCGCCGGACCTCGTGGCTGTCCTCGTCCAGGGTCAGGCCGCCGATGACGAGCTGGGAGCCGGGGCTCAGCTCCGAGCGGGCGGTGCGGCGCATCAGCCCGCGCAGCCGGGCCACGACCTCTTCGAGGCTGAACGGCTTGGTGACGTAGTCATCGCCGCCCGCCGTCAGGCCGGTGATCCGGTCTTCCAGGGAGTCTTTGGCGGTCAGGAACAGCACCGGCACATCCGAGGTCTCCGCGCGTAGCCGCCGCAGCACCTCCAGGCCGTCGATGTCGGGCAGCATCACGTCGAGCACGACGGCGTCGGGCCGGAAGTCGCGTGCGGTCCGGACGGCGCTCAGGCCGTCGCCGGCGCTGCGCACCTCCCAGCCCTCGTAGCGCAGCGCCATCGTCAGCAGCTCCGCCAGCGTGGGCTCGTCGTCGACCACCAGCACCCGTACGGGGCTGCCGTCCGGCCGGCGCATCGGCCCGCGGGTCTGCGCGTTCGCCATCGTCATCACCCGATCATCAGCGGCGAAGCTGTCGGCATCCTTTTCACATCCTGTGTATCACCTGTGCGAATGCGGGCGCACGATCGCATCGGGTGCCCGTGGCCTGCCGGCGCCACCGGCATGGCGCCGAGCCCCGACGCAGCAGGCCTCATCGCCGGCGGCCGGGCGTCACTCGCCTCTTGAGGGTTTGCGCAGCAACGGATGGGAGCGCATCGCCACCTCCAGTTCCCCGGGCAGCTCATCGCGGTAGCGGCCCAGCGTCGCCAGGTCGCTGTGACCCAGCACCCGCCGTACCGCGTCCATGTCGACCGCATCGGCCAGCAGATGCGTGGCGGTGGTGTGCCGCAGACCGTGCGGGGTCACCGAACGCCGCCGGTCGGGATCCACCCGCCGCTGCACCCGGTCGATCACCGCCTGCACGTCGCCCCGCGCCAGACGCCTGCCCCGCCACGACAGCAGCAACGCCTTGTCCTGCGTCGCCGGCCTGCCTCGCGCCAGATACGCCTCCAGCACCCGGGCCACGTCACCGGGCAGCGGCACGTCACGCGTCTTGCCGCCCTTGCCGAAGATCCGCCAGTAACGCACTCCGTCGTTGGTGTAGAAATCCTCCACGTTGGCCCGCACCAGCTCCGACACCCGCGGCCCCATCGTCGACAGCAGCAACACGATCAGCCCGTCCCGCAACTCCGTATGCTGATCACGACGCTGGGAGCGCCGCGCGGTCACCGCCGGACCGTCGTCGCCGCCCTCCGGGCCCCCCTCACGGCCACGGTCATCCGGGCCGCCGCCGTGGCCGCCGAGATCGACCGCCGCGCCGATCAGCCCCTGAGCCTGCTCACGGGTCAGCGCCCGCCGCTCCGGTCGCAGACCCCCGCGCTCCTTGGCCGTCACCGTCGTCAGCGCCATCGGATTGATCTGCACCCAGCCCGTCAGCGTCGCGTGCTTGAACAACGCCGAGATCGACCGCCGGAACCTCGACTGCGAGGAGGCCGACTGCAGGCCGCCGTCCGGTACGGCCCGCCGCCCGTCAGGTTTGCGCGCGAACGCCAGCAAGATGGCGTCCACATCCTCACCCGTCAGATCGTCCAGGACCGTCTCCTCACCCGCGAGGGCCACGAAGGTGGCCACGTCGCGCGCGTAGACCTCCGCCGTCGCCATGGACAGGGCGCCCGTCAGCGTCTTGGCCCGGACCAGCTCCACATAACGATCGGCCGACTCCTGCACGGTGAGACGATTCAGATCCGCTGGCCGCATGATCTCAGGAACACCCTTCCTCGAACGCGCCGGCCCCACCGGCCGGCGCCACGACAATCCCGCCACCCGCCGCAGGCGGCGGCGAACCCGGCGGCCGCACCGTGAGCGCGCCGCCCACCGCACCACCGCCCACCGCGTCACCGCGGCCGGACATCTCGCCGCCGATCATCCGGGCAGCCGCAGCGTGCTCGGGCTCACCCCGCGCACCCGCTTGAACGCCGCACTGAAACCGAACGCGTCGGCGTAACCCACCTGGCGGGCCGCCGCCGCCACCGTCGTCTCCCGCCGCGCCAGCAGATCCGCCGCCAGCGCCATCCGCCACTCGGTCACATACGCCAGCGGAGGCTGTCTCACCAGCGCGGTGAACCTGCGGGCGAAGGCCGCCCGCGACATCCCCACCGCATCGGCCAGCGCCGCCACCGTCCACCCCGCCGCCGGAGCGTCATGAATCATCCGCAGCGCCCGGCCGATCCGCGGATCGCTCAGCGCCGCATACCAGCTGGGCGCATCGGCCTCCTCCCGGGCGAACCACGCCCGCAGCGCCACCACCAGCAGCACGTCCAGCAGCCGGTCCAGCACCACCTGCCGTCCCGGCGCCGAACCGCTCACCTCCGCCCAGACCAGCTGCAGCGGCGGCCCCAGCAGCACGTCACCGCCCGGCACCACCAGCACCTGCGGCAGTACGTCCAGCAGCCGCTGCGACAGCTCGCCGCCCAGCTGGTAGGCGCCGGTCACCAGCAGGCACCCGCCGCCGGCTCCGATGCCCTGGTCCGGCTCACCCACCTCGCCCGCGCGGTCCTCGCCGTGGACGATTCGCTGCGGGGGAGTGCCGGGTGAGTCGGAGATCACGAACGTCCTGTCGCCGCGCACCAGTGCCACATCGCCCGGTCGCAGCAGCCGCGCCTCGCCCCCGGCGGGCACCACCCACGCCTCACCGTGAACCATCGTCGCCAGCGACAGCGGAGCCCGGGCCGCGAACCGCCGCGACCACGGGGGAGAGGCCGGCGACCGGCCGAACACCTCGCCGCGCGCCCGCACCTCGTTCAGGAGATCGCCGATCACATCCACCCTCTCAAGGTAGACGATCACGCATGCCCGCACGCGTAGCACCTATAGGAGAGTCTCGTTCGCGTCCGATCACGCCCGCAGATCCGGTGAAAACGGCGTTCACGCCGCATGACGACCCGCGCCCGCCTCCGCCGCCCGCGAACACCCGCGAAGCCGGATCGTCCCCGCGCGGGGTCGTACGGTGCGACCCGCCACGGACGGAACGCCTTATTGATTCACAATCCGGACATTATGGCTTCCGGTGCCGTTCAGCCCCCGAAAGACCGGCCCCGCTAACGTTCCACCGACCTTGCCGCCAACCGGCACCGTCGGCCCCCAACAGGCAACAGATAGGGAACGTCAGTGGGATTGAACCGCAGGCAATTCATGATCGTCGGTGGGACCGTGATCGCGGCCTCCGGACTGACCACGGAACAGGCGTCGGCCTCCGCAACGGAGCAGACCCCCGCACCGGCGACCACATCCGGAAAGCACACCACACCCCAGGGCCAATGGCTGGCAGGGGAGACCCACGCACACGACGACCACTCCGCCGACGGCAGCCTCCCACGCCAGACCTCCAAGCAGACCCTCCCCGGAAACCTTCCCCTCTCCGACCAGATCGGCGAAGCCGAACGAATCGGACTGGACTTCCTGCCCCTGACCGACCACCGCACCTACGACCAGCACTGGGACCCCCAGTGGCAATCCTCGAAACTGCTGCTCATCCCCGGCGAGGAAGCCAACGGATCCCCCCACGCCATCGTGCTCGGCGCGATCGACACCATCGTCGACGGAGCCAACCCACCCGGCTCCCCGGCATTCCGGCACGTGCAACAGTCCATCTGGGACACCCACGCCCAAGACGCCGCCTGGTCGACGGCACACCCCGACGACGGTGAATACACCCCCGCCACCGGACCCACCGACAACGCCAGCGCCCAGGGAATGAACACCGTCGAGGTATGGAACGTCGCCTCAAACCCCGACGCGCAAATCGACTACACCGAGAACCGATGGAACAACGGCTTCCGATTCGGCGCCGTCGGAGCCAGCGACTGCCACTTCCGCGAACTGTGGGGCACCGCCAGCCCCGGCCAGCCCACCACCTGGGTATTCGCCTCCCAGCGCTCCGTACGCGGAATCCTCGACGCGATCCGCGCCGGACGCACCTCCGTCTCAGCCACCCCCCAGGGACCGTTCGTCACGATCGAGGCCGACGTCGACGGTGACGGCGCATTCGAGGCCATCGGCGGCGACGAAATGATCGTCCGCGACCGCAAACTGCCGAAAAAAGCCCGCCTCCGCGTACGAATCCGCCGCGGCGCCGGCACCAGAGTCCTCATCTACGCCTCACCCGGACGCTCGGCAGGCCCCCTCGCGACCTTCACCCCCGACACCGCCGACCAGACCTACCTCATCCCCTTCACCCTCGGCGCCGCCCACAACTGGTACCGAGCCGAAGTCCGCGCACCCGGAGCACTGTCCGGACGCGACGCCGACCCGACCCTGCCCGACCAACTGCGCGCGGCCACCTCACCGATCTTCATCTCCCTGCGCACACCCGCGGAACCCACACCCGAGATCGCCCTCCCACCCGCCGACACCCGCAACGACCACGCCACCCCGGCACTCGGCGAGACCGGGCAGTTCACCGGCTTCGCCGACGTCGCAGGACAGGGCGACACCGCCCACGTCGTCGCCGAAACACACCGCGACCACAAAACCTCGATCCTCTACCGCCGCATGGACCCCCACGGCCACACCACCCACACGGTGGAACTGTCAGCGGGCTCATCTACCGCCTGCTCCCCACGCATCGCCGTATCCGGCGACGACGTCTGGGTCGTATGGCAGGACTCCCAAGGCCGCGAACAACCCCACCAGCCAGAGATCTTCCTGCGCCACAGCCGCAACGCAGGACGCACGTTCGAACCCGCCACCCGCCTGACCAACGGCAGAGGCCGCGCGATCCACCCCGCCCTGTCGGTGCTCGCCGGAAAATACCCCGTCGTCGCATGGGCCGACAACAGCACCGGCGCCTTCGACGTCTACGCGCAAGTGATCGGACTCGACAAAACCCCCGTCAACCTGTCGGCACCCGGCAAGACCACCGACCCCGGCACTCCCGCCACCGACGCCAGATCCCCGAAATACCCGGCCTCGCTGTTCCCCGCCATCGCCGTCACAGCCGACCGCAGCATCATGGTGACCTGGCAGGACAACCGATTCGACCCCGACCCGCTCTGGACCGGACACACCCCGGCACCCGGCCAGACACCCACCGGCACCGACCCGGACAACTGGCAGATCCTGGCAAGCACCCGCGCCGCAGACAGCCACAGCTGGACCCAACCCGTACAGGTCAGCGCCGCCACCGACGCCGCCGACCGCCACCCGAGCGTCGCCACCGACCGCGACGGCACATTCGTGGTCATGTGGGAGACCAAGGCACTGAAGAGCTCCGGCGCCAACCTGTCACTGCGCGCCAGCCGATCGGCCGACGGCGGCAGGACCTGGTCGGCACCCGAACCCGTCGGCCTGAACCCCGACGCCATGAGCCAGCGGCCACGCCTGAGCCAGGACCCCGACAACTCCGTACGCGCGGTCTGGTACGACACCCGCTCGGCCGACTGGCGATGGAAGGTGTTCACCTCCCGCCTCGACCGCCGCTCGGGATGGACCCCACCCGCGCAGCTCACCACCCTCGGCAACGGCACGTTCCCCTCCATCGGCCACGGCTTCGTGGTCTTCACCAGCGACCGGGCAGCCACCCGGACCCAGCGCGACGGAACACAACAGATCTACCTGATCCCCACCCCCAGATAACCGCCCAACAGCGGGGGCGGCACGACACCTCTCCGGCCGCCCCCGCCCCCGCCCCCCGCCCCACCACTCCGGCTCACGCCGACCGGCGTCGCCGAGCCCAGGGAAGTGGCACCGCAGACCCGCGACCACACCCGGTGAAACCGGGCCCTACTCACCGGCGGAGGGGGCCGTTAGCGCAGCCTGAAAGAGAGCCTGGTGCCGTGCGACATACTCGGCGTCAGCCCGGTAAAAAGCGTCATGCCCCTGCGCGATATGACCCGCGAACGCCTCGTTACCCGCATCGGCCTGATCATGCATATGACGGACCAGATGCCCCAGCCGGGCCCGCACGGTAGCGGCCAGCACACTCCGATCGAAGCCACCGAGCCGATAGGCATCGGCGAACAGACGCAACCGACGCGCCTGCTCCCCAACAGGAGGAGCTCCCTTCTCGCCCTGAGGATCACTCAGAGGCACGAACCGGTACGCCGCATAGGCGACATCCCAGATGCGCGGTCCAGGATGAACGGTGTCGAAATCGATGAACGCGACCGGACGCCCATCACGAAACACACAGTTATAAGGGGCGACATCCCCATGACAGATCACCTCAGCCGGACTCCGCGGGGAAAAATACCAGTCGGCATCCGACGGTGAGACAAAACCAACGGTCGCATCGTGGTAATCCCGCAACAGCACACCAACGGCGAGCAGAGCGCCATCCGACCGCGCATACTCCGGCAACGGATAGTTGGGAACCTGACCGGGCAGGAAATCCAAAACCTCCCGGCCCTCGGCATCCAACCCGTGACTCGCGGGAGCACCGGCGAAACCAACCGCCGCGAGATGCTCCAGCAGCGCATGAACGGCCGGCGTCCAACGCCCCACGGGCCGCCGCACCGTGACACCCACCCTGACGACATGATTGACACCACCACCGGTCAACACTTCTTCGTGGCCCCGGCCTCCTATCCCTGACCCACGGTGCAAAGTAGAGACCGAGGTCATGCGCTCGTCGTGCTCGCGGAGCATCCGCATGACGGTGGCGGGTGAGGGGTGCTGCCCCTTCTTTGCGCCGGTGGTGATGACGAGCCGCTTGGCGATGTCGCGCAGGCTCATCTCCTGGTCACGCAGGTGGAGGGCCATGGACAGCATGTCGGGGTCGGTGACGCCGGCGCCGCCGATGGTCTTGCCGCGCTTGCGGGCGGACTCGTGGCCTTCAAGAGTGCGGTCGCGGATATACTCGCGCTCCATGCCGGACATGGCCGCGAGCACGGTAAAGACGATGCCGGAGGGGTCGTGCGATCCCTTGAGTTCGCCGGTGAGGAACTCCAGGCCGACGTCGCTGGCCTTCAGCTCCTCGGCGAGCATGGCCAGCTCGATGCCGCGACCGAGCCGCTTGTGCTCGTGAACGACGAGGGTGACGGCGACACCGGAGGAACGGATCTCCCCGGCGAGTTTCACGGCGGCCTCCAGATCGGGGCGCCGCGCGGCCCGGGTAGAAATCTTCTCCGAGAAGACCCGGGTCACCCCGGCCTCGGCGAGGGAGTCGAGCTGTGCGTCCAGCGACTGCCCGGCAGCCGAGGCACGGGCGTAGCCGAGGCGGACGTGCCCGACTGGATCGGTGGCGCTCGCGGGCCGGGGCAGCTCGGCCCAGGCCGAGCCCGGCTTGCGTACGGCGGGGATCGGGACGCTGAGCGTCTTGGCGAGTTGGGGTACGAGGCGGAAACGGGCGGTGTGGTACTGGATGGCCACCTTGCCCTTGCCGGTGCGGCACGGGGAGCCCGCGGGAGCGGCGCAGGTGGACATCGGGCAGTCATGCGCTTCCACACGCTTGAAATCGTCGGCCACGCCTCGGACTGTTTCATGAGGGTGTTTCAGGCGTCCAGTCATTTGCAACAACTCATGAAACATGATCACCGCAGGTGGGCTGCCGGGCGGCGGGGCGTTTCACGAGCGACCACCTATGAAACATGCGCGGCCGGTGTTACTTCTACCTGCTGGCCCGCTCGGTGCGACTGAGCGTTCCTGTTGGCCACTGAGCGCCGTAGTTGCCGGTGTGAGCCCACCGGACGGCAGCCGGGGCCCCTACCCAGGTACGAATTTCACCCGCGCCTCCGGTCGTTGATGCCTGCGGCGGGTGCGAATCGCCTGAGGCGGGCCGAACCCTCGTCGGCGATACTGGGTCCATGGAGTATGTCGGCCGGGTGCCCGCCCCGCCGCTCGACCGGTTCATAGACGACATCTACTGCCTGACCGGGGTGCCTGGTCACCGTCGGATGGTTGTCCCGCCGATGCCGTCGGCGCACCTGGTCATCAACCTGGGCGAACCTGCCCGCCTGTGGGATTCCGACCCTTCGGTGCCTCCGGAAGTGGTGTCGGACGGGTGGTTCGTGGGTCTGTGGACCAGGCGTTTCCTTTATGAGTACCCCACGCGGGTAAGGCTCGTCGGGGTGCACTTCAAGCCTTGGGGGATGGCGGCGTTTGTCGACATGCCGGCGACCGATCTGCGGGACCGGTGGGTGCCCGTCGACGCCGTGTGGCAAGGGTCCGTGGACCGGATCCGCAACAGGGTCGGCGAGACCACGTCCGCCGCCGAGACGCTGCGGATCCTGGAGGAGGAGCTGCGCTCGCGCCTGGTCGAGGCGCCGTCGCGCGGGCTCGACCTGGTCCAGCACGTCGGCGGGTGGCTGGAGACCTCCCATGGTGCGATCCCTGTCGGTGCGCTGAGCGACGCCGCCGGAGTCAGCAGCACCACCCTGGCCACGCAGTTCAAGGCGCACGTCGGGGTCACTCCGAAGAAGGTGGCTCGGATATACCGCTTCGCGCAGCTGATCAGGTCCGTGGACGCCCTGCGCCCGGTCGACTGGTCGGAGCTCGCTCTCATGGCGGGCTACTTCGACCAGGCCCACTTCAGCAAGGAGTTCAAGGACTTCACCGGCCACACCCCGACGGAGTACCTGGCGCTGAGACGCCGGATGCCGGCCGAGCGGGAGTTCCCGCCGGACGACGGTCCGATGCCTGCTTCTTGATTTTCTACAAGCGCAGCCCTTCCCGAGGCCAGCACAATCGGAGGTGACCATTCCAGAAGACTTAAGGAGACCCCCATGGGAGTAGTGATCATGCACAACGTGGTGTCGGTGGACGGCTTCATCGCCGACAAGAACGACGGAGTCGGGCCGCTCCACGACTGGTACTTCAGTGGGGACACCCAGCTCACGAAAACCGGTGCAGGGGGCGGGGACTACGACCACTCCCAGGGTGGAGGCGGCTTCAAGCTCTCGCGTGTTTCGGCGGCGTACGTCCAGCCGGTGTGGGACTCGATCGGCGTGATCGTGATGGGCCGCCACCAGTTCGACCTGGTGAACGGCTGGGAGGGCCAGCCGCCCGCGGGCGACCACGTGGTCGTGGTATCCCACCGGCCCAAGCCCGAGGGCTGGCACCCCGGGGCTCCGTACCACTTCGTCGATGGCGTGAAGGCCGCGATCGAGAAGGCCCAGGAGCTCGCCGGCGACCGGGTCGTCGCCGTGAGCGCCGGCGAAGTAGGCGGCCAGATCCTCGCCGCCGGCCTCGTGGACGAGGTGGCGATGGACGTGGCGCCGGTGGTGTTCGGGTCGGGCAAGCGCTTTTTCGGTAGCTTCGACGGGCAGCAGCTGCTGGAGGATCCCCACATGGTCATCCAGGGCAACCGGGTGCTGCACCTGAGGTTCAAGGTGCGCCGCTAGTGAAGCCGCCCGCAATCTGGTGGGTCCGGATGCCGATGCCCGGCCCGCAGCGTGTGGCGTCACACCGGACGATCTCGTCGGCGCCGTCGTCGAGCACCGCGGCACGCACGAACTAGACAGGGTCGTCCTTGACGACGTGACATGGCATTTTCGGGCGGGTTTGTTCATGTGGTCGCCGTCCTAGCTGTCCGCGCAGCATGGACGGCGGCAATGAACCCTTCCCATGTGCTGGCGACCAATCGCACTTCAGGAGGGCATCATGACCGCTGCCTACACCTTCGATGTCTTTTCCAGCCTCGACGGCTACGGCTCCGCCGGCGGCAGCTGGACCGGCTACTGGGGCAAGCAAGGACCCGAGCTGCTCGACCACCGCCTCGCCCTGTACGGCGAGGAGCAGCAGATGGTCTTCGCGCGCCAACACGTATCGGGCGTTCGCGCGAATGCTGGCCGAGAGCACCGAGGAGTCCGACGTGCGTGACCCGTGGGTCACGCGGATGAGGAGTCCCACCGAACCCGTTCCCCCCAGGCGGTGACCCTCCGCCGACAAAAGCACCATGGCGGATCGTCACCCGGCGGCGGAAGCGGTTTCGGCAACCTGTTTGACGTGCTGATTCCGGACCCGGATCAACATGGGCATGTAGCGGCGAAGGGCCAGGACCTCAGCGGCGGTCCCAAAAGGGCCAAAAGGCGCGGCGAAATCGACAACATCGCTCATCACCGTGCCGCCGCGACCGTCGGACTGGAAATGATGAGCGTGGTGCCAGCGCTTGAAAGGGCCGGACACCTGCTCGTCGACAAAATACCTCGGCCGGTCGTGAGCACTGATCGTGGAAGTCATCCGCCAGCGAACACCGAAGTGCCGCGCCTGCCAGGTGACGCTCTCACCGAGCTCCAAGCCACCTGCGGTCACTCCACCAACCGCCTCTTCGGACGATCCTGCCATCGAGGCGGTATGGACACCCACGTCCAGCGAGATGTCGAAGACCAGATCCGGTGGCGCCATGACAAGCGTGACGATCTCGAAGCGCGGCATGCACAAAGCCTAGGGTCGCGGCGCGCCGGTGAAACGCTCGGATCGAATGTGGCCCATCGCCGGTGTTCTGCTCAGCAGAGGTCTCCAGCGCCCTCCGCGGCTCTGGCGGTCGCGGCGGCGTGCTCATCGGCGGTCATACCGCGGTCGGGGTAGTGCCGGTTGAGGTCATGCTGGTCATCAGCCCACAGCTGGTAGCCCCGCCGGACGGTGAGCTCATCGGAGTCGACAACACGGGCGATACCAGCCCAGGTGACCCCGGCCAGCAGCGCGTGGTGAACATTGGAGGGATGACGCACGGTGCGCGCGATGCACTCCGCCAGCGCCAGCAGTTCGATGTGCTCGCCCACGGTGAGCGCAGGCCGGTCATCGGCTCCATGCCGGGCAGGGTCATAGATCCCTCGGGCCACCAGCTCAATCCGGGCGCGAGCCGATGCGTCCTTGGCGGCCAACTCGTTGTAGCGCTCCAGCTGCCGGCCGACGGGCATGTCGTAGCGAGCATCGTGCCAGGGCGTGACGTGCTCAGGCATGGTCATGACGAGCTCTCCAGGGCGGTCGGGTATTGAACTTCGGCGAGCAGGCACAGCCGGCTCGCCGAGCCTTCGGCCTCCACGGGAAAGCGGGCGACGGCATTCGGCGCATCACCCGCTCAGACCATACCCGTGCTTCACCCGGCCGCGATCACAGAGCGGCCGAGGTCTTTTCCAGGATGACTGCAAGCTCCTTGTAATCGACTTCCTGCTCTTCCTTGATGTCGACGGTCTTGCGATCACCGTTGCCCATCGCCCGGATGAATCCGGCCACCACGGGAATGTCCGTCGCATTGAACACCATGAACGAGACCTTGTCCTTGGAGACCGCGACGACCGCCGCGTAGTGCCCGTTCTTGAGATAGTGCGGCTTGCCGTACTGAAGCCGTTCTTCGACGGTGGGAACGGTTTCCATGATCATCGCGCGTAGCTTCTCAAAAACGGCGATCTGCCAGGGCTGCTTGCCGTTTATATATTGCGTTACTTCGTCGTTCACGTCATCCCCATCCGTCCGTGGACTCCCAATATAAGGCTCCGCGGACCGGAGCCGCCCAGCCGACAGAAAGCCCGTGAAGTTCTTCTTAAACGACGGAAACAATCGAGCGGGTTCTCCTTACTCAAGGGACATGTCCCACAGCGAAGACAGGGGAGCGCGGGTCCGCTCACGCCTGTCGCCGGCGACGGTGATCTCAAACAAAGACTTGGGGACGGCAACGGTCGCTGCCGTCGAACGACCTGTTGCCTCACCATGAATGCGATCAAGAACGACCTTGATCGCAGACCCTATGAGGAAACCATGATCACAGGGTAGATCGGGTGAGACGCGAGACCCGACTCACACTCACGAGATGGCCTTCACCGAGCAGATCAAGTGAGATGCCGAGCAGGTGGCTTGAGACGGGACGACCGCAGGACAAACGACCTTTTGGCGGCTTTCGCATGGATAAATCTTTAACCAGACAGAATTACCCTTCTGTACTGTTAAGGATCTCTTTGCCGGAACATACCCTGTGGGGGCCGGCGGCTCCGTGGAGTCGCCGGAGCGTCGTCCGGCCACCGCCTCGAGACGGTTCCTTCCCGGAGGGCCGCCTCGGCAAGCCGTGCTTTTTGCCGGTGCGGGGGAACGCCTCCAGATCACCCAGATGGCGGATCTAGATCGTTTTCCGGACATCCCGGCAAGATTGCTCCGCAGCCGGCCGCCACGGCAATCGATCATGAATTTGGCCGATCCGGCGCCTGCCGGACCAGATGATCCGCGGCGTACGGAATCCGAAGCGTGCGGCAGGAGGGATCGGACGTGACGGGTAGGCGAAAACGGTGGGCGCCGAGCTGGATGAATGGTTCGGGGTGCCGCCTTCCTGACCTGGCCGTTTCGCGTGTTTCATGCATAATCACACTTATGCATCATTGGGGGATGTCCCCTTCCTGTCGGATTCCCCTGCTTGTCTGCCCTGTTGGATCTGGTTCGCGTCTCACGTAACCGACCCGATCCGCAGGCCCGTCTTCACCGGCACCGGCTCTCGCTCCTTTTCACCGTTTCGGCCGTGTCGGGAGGGCGATCGGTGCGAGCTTTGCGCGAACCGGACTATCTAGAACATTTCTCCGGGTTGGTTGATGGGATCGAGACGTGATGTGTGCGGCGACCGTACTTGGCGATCTCTGGTCGTGAGCTCCGGCTCACGAGTATGGTCGCCGATCTGAGTACGGTCGCGAGTCCGCGGTGCCACTCCCCTGGGCTCGGCGACACAGGCCGGCATGGGTTCGATGTGGCATGTGGTGAGGGCGACGGAGAGTTGTCTGTGCCGTCCCCGCTGTTGAACGGCTGTCTGGAGCTCCGATCCCGCTCCGCTCGCCGGTGGTCTCCGCCGCCGGCAGGGGCAGGGAGGTCATCGTGTCCGCCGCTCCCCTGTGCCGTTGGGTGAGCCACTCCCCTGGCGGTGATCTCCGCTGATGGGAGGATCGTTGCGAGGCACCGTTAGCCGGCATCAAGAACGAAGAACGGGAAGCGCAGGAAGGCCGAGTCGGCTTCTTCGAGGAGGTCGGGGAACAGTTCGTGGGTTCCTGGCGGCGGATGCGGTTCGCTGATGACGGGGCAGGACGTTTCCTGGAACCAATGGGCGTGTGGTGGCGTCCAACAAGATCACAGCACCGGAGGGGGCTCATGTGGTCGTCTGGTTGAACGGCACTGTTGGGGCAGGTGACCATGTCACGGTGGCTGGGTTTTTCGATGGGCGGCCGGAGCCGCGCGTGACGCAGGGTGTCCTCGCAGCCGTGAACGCGTTCCGGGCGTGGTGATTCGCAAGCGCGCCTCACGCTCCATGCAGCGAGTCGACGTGATGCGCCTTCCCGAGGACGTCGTGGCGCTCATCGACGCCCTCGAGCCCGGCGAGAATTTGATCGTCACGCGTGAGGGCGAGTCGATCGCGTCGATCTCCAGCACCATCGACGTGCTCCAAGGCGCCGTCGTCGATCGCGACACGCCGGAGGAGGCCAGTGACCAACCGCCGATCGATTACGACGGTGTGACCGTCGTCGCCACCGCGATGAAGCTGTCAAAGGCGGCCCGGATGTCGCTGTCCGCCCAGCTGGGGGCGGACTACATCGTGCTCGACATGCGCGCGGCTCCCGCGACGGCCGACGTGCTGCTGGCACCGGCAGGCAGTCCGCAGCTGATCGCCAGTCTCCGAGCGATGTTCCCGAAGGCTCGGGTCATCATCACCGAAATCGAGGATCACGAGCTCGGGGTCAGTTACCAGGGCCCGGTTCAACGTCTGCTCAATGCCGGCGCCGATGCCTACCTGCCCGCGACGAGCGTCCCTCGTCTGGCCAGGCAGCTCGACTACACGCTCACTCATGGGCTTCAGCTCACCGGCGGGATCGCCACGCCACGAGAGATCGCACCGGCCACGGAACCACCGGATCCCGAAGGTGACTGACCCCGTTGCACGCTCCTGACGCGAACCAAACTCGTTCGCCGGACGCCGGGTCTCTCGGCTACGGCGGACCTGCGTGCCTGTCGAGTGGGATGCGCCGGTGCTCGCCCGTCCGGCGTCGGGGCGTGGTCAGCCGGGTTGGCCGTCGGCTATGCGGGTGATCGTGGCGCGTTCGGGTGGGGTGAGGGGGACGTCGAGGGCGGCGCACATGCCGGTGAGCTGTTGGGGTGAGCGTGCGCCGATGACCAGGGCGGTGACGGCCGGGTCGGTCAGGGCCCATGCCAGTGCCATCGTCGGCAGTGACAGGTCGCGTTCGGCGGCGGCGTTTTCGAGGTTCTTCAGGATGGTGAAGGTCGCGTCGTTGGACAGGTGGCCGTACCAGTCGGGTCGCAGTGTCATTCGTGAGCCTTCGGGAAACGGCTGGTCGGCGCGGTATTTGCCGGTCAGCCAGCCGCCGGCGAGGGGGCTGTAGGGGGTGAGGCCGATGGTGTGCCGGGAGCAGGCGTCGAAGGCGTCGGTGGCGGCCGCGCGGTCGAGCAGGTTGTAGCCGCACTGCAGGTTCGCCGGGCCCGCCGCGCCGAGTCGGTCGGCGGTGGTGGCCGTCTGCTCGATGGTGTCGCCGGTGAAGTTGCTCAGGCCGTAGTGGAGGATTTTGCCTGCCTGGATGAGTTCGTCGAAGGCGCTTATGGTCTCCTCGATGGGGGTTGAGGGGTCGGGGGCGTGGGCGAGGTAGAGGTCGATGCGGTCGGTGCGTAGCCGTCGCAGGCTGGTGTCGATCTGTTCGTGGATGTGCCGGCGTGACAGTCCGGAGTCCTGCGGTTGTGGGCCGACGGGGTTTCGGACCTTGGTCGTCAGGATGGTGTTGTCGCGGACGCCGCGATCGGCCGCCCATTGTCCGAGCCATTCTTCGGAGCGGCCGCCTCCGTAGGAGTTCGCGGTGTCGAACATGGTGATTCCGAGGGTGAGGGCGTGGTCGAGGAGGGCGAAGGCTGTGTTTTTGTCGTCGCCGTGGCCGAATAGTTCGGGAGAGGATCCGATTCCGCCGAAGTTGCCGCAGCCGAGGATGAGGGCGGGGACGTTGAGGCTGCTGTCGCCGAGGCGTTCGTAGCGCATGGCGTCAATCTAACCGGGCGGCGGATCCGGGCGGTGCTTGCCGTACGGTTGCCGGGCTCGTCGGCTTCGGGGCGATTGTCCTCGCTGGGGACGCGCTTGTGTGCATCGGGTCGCGTGTCTTGGGGTCGGTTCGTCGCGCTGGTTCGCCGAGTTTGGGCGCGTGCCGGTATGCATAACGTAGGCTGATCGTATGACGAATCGCATCAGTGTGGCGATGCCCGAGGATCTTGAGGCTCAGGTCCGTGAGCTTGCCGGCGGCAACATGTCCGCCTACATTTTGGACGCCGTGCGGGCTCGGGTGGACAGGGATCGGAAGATCCGCGCTTATCACGCCAGTATCGGTGGTGCTCCTGAGCTTGGCGATACCGCCGAGGATCGGGCGGCGCTGGAGCGCATTCGCGGGTTCCTGCAGTTGCCCGAGTCGGCGTGAGCGTTCCGGATCCGGTGCTGGGCCGGGGTCTGGTGCTGGATGTCAGTACGGTGCGGTTGCATCTGTCGGGAGACGTCTACACGGCCGCGATGATCGGGGCGGCGCTGGAGTACGAGCGGCCGCTGGTCATTCCCGCGTTGGTGCTGGTCCAGGCCTACCGTGAGGCTGTGCCCGGTCCTGCCCGGATGCGTCTGGTCGGCCTGGTCTCCGTTGTCACCGAGCCGGATCTGTCGGATGAGGTCAGTCGCGCCACCGCGCGGGACATCGGCACGGTGTGTCAGTTGGCGGGGGTGGAGGATCTGTCGATCGGTCATGCCCTGTGGACTGCTCTCGAGCGGCGTAATCAGCCTGATCCGCTCTATGACTGGGCGATTGTGACGGAGTATCCGGAGGTGTATCGCAAGGTGGCTCCGACGGTGCCGACGGGTTGGCGCTGACGCCGCGGTGTGGGCGGGGTGTGGGTGAGGTTGTCGCGACCTTCGCGCGCGGAGGTCGACGCGGCCGTCAGGGGTGCGGTTTGTTCTTCGGTTCCGGTGTCCGTACCTGACGGATCGGCGGGCGTTGAGCAACTACGGTGAGGCGGGACGGTTTCGTTTGTCCTGCTGCGTTCGCCGGGGTTTCGCCGGGAGCAGGTTGACTCGGATGGGGCGGCCCTCATGGGTGGTCATGACCCGCTGGTGCTGATGTGCCTGCCGGAGGCGATTGAGGAGTTTCTCTCCTGTCTGCGGGCCAGGAAGCTCTCCCCGCACACCGTCTCGGGGTATGAGAGCGATCTGCGGATCGTCGGGGAGATCGCCGCGGGCCTGGCCGGGGTGGCGGTCGACGGCCTCGAGGTCCGTCATCTCAACGGGCGTCTCATCAGGGGCGCGTTCGCGGTCTTCTCCGATCCGAGGTCGGCCGCGAGCATCAACCGAGCGTGGTCGGCGTGGAACCGGTTGCTCACCTTCTGCGTGTCGGAGGGCATGCTGGAGGGCAATCCCATGGCGGCGGTGCCTCGTCCCAAGCAGCCGGTCAAGGCGCCCAAGCCTCTTCTGGGTGACGGGACGGCGTCGGCGGAGCTGCTGGAGCGGATCGCGGCGGGGGCTCGCAAGGCTCGTGATCCGTGGGTCGAGCGCGATCTGGTGGTGCTGGGGCTGGCGTTGGTGACGGGGATGCGCTCGGCGGAGCTGCTGGGGGTGACGCTGGGCTCGATCGGGGGTTCGGCCGGTGACCGGCGTATCCAGGTCGTCGGTAAGGGCGGCAAGACCCGTTCGCTGCCGATCGAGCCGCCGATCGAGTTTCTCATCGAGCGTTATCTGGACAGTCGTCTGCGCCGGTTCGGCCTCACCGCGCTCCCCCGCTCTGCCGCGCTGCTGGTCGACACCGCGAACGAGCCTCTGCAGCGGGGTGGTCTGCAGTATTTGGTGCGCCAGTGTTACCGGTATGCGGGTATTCACGACCGCGTGCAGAAAGGCACCCTGGTGCACGCGTTGCGCCATGAGTTCGCCACCCGGCTGGCCGAGCGGGGGGCCTCGGCGCACGAGTTGATGGAGTTGCTCGGGCACTCCTCCATTGTCACCGGGCAGGCCTATGTCGCCTCGACGGCGCGTGAGGTGCGTCGGGCGGCGCAGGGCAACCCGGCGTACGGGGTGCTGGATCGGCTGGGCGCGGGTGGCGGGGACGGGTGAGGTTTCCCGGGGGTCAGCGGGGCGGGCGGGCGCTGGTGCTTTCGCGGACGACGAGTTCGGGTTCGATCAGGTGGTGGGCCGGGCTGGTGCGGCCGTCGATCCGGTCGAGCAGCAGTTGGAAGGACAGGCGGCCGACCTCGGTGAAGTTCTGCCTGACGGTGCTCAGCGGTGGCCACAGGTAGGGGGCTTCGGGGACGTCGTCGAAGCCGACGACGCTGACGTCCTGGGGCACCCGGCGGCCGGCTTCGCGCAGGGCTCGCAGTACTCCGGTGGCCATGTGGTCGTTGGCCGCGAAGATCGCGGTGACTTCGGGGTCGCGGGCCAGGAGTTTGCCGTGTTCGAATCCGGAGCGGGCGCTCCAGTCGCCGAGCAGGGGTTCGGGGATCTGGCGGCCCTCGGATTGCAGGACCGATCGCCAGCCTTCGATGCGGGCGCGGGCGTCGATCCAGTCCTGCGGTCCCGAGACGTGCCAGACGGTGTCGTGGCCGAGGCTGAGCAGGTGTCTGGTCGCTCGTACGGCTCCGGTGGCCTGGTCGACGGAGGCGACGGGGACGGGGAGGTTGTCGCGGGCGCCGACCACGACGACGGGCAGGTCGGGTGGCAGGTGGCGCAGGCCGTCGGCGGCCGATTCGTGGGGGGCGACGATGATGACGCCGTCGACGGACTGGAAGCGCAGGCGGTTCACGGCTTCGCCGATGGAGCGGCGGTTGAGGGCGCCGACGCTGACGATCGTGATGAGGTAGTCGTCGGCCCGGGCGGCCTGTTCGATGCCGTGGAGGGTCGAGGCGGGGCCGTACAGGGTGGTGTCGAAGCTGACGACGCCGAGTGCTCCGGAGCGGCCGGTCACCAGGGAGCGGGCGGCGAAGTTGGGGCGGTAGCCGAGGGCGCGCACGGCGTCCAGGACGCGGGCGCGGGTGTCGGGGCGTACTTTGTCGGGGGTGTTGAGGACGCGGGAGACGGTCATCGCCGAGACGCCTGCTCGTTCGGCGACGTCCTCCATGACGGCGGCTTTGGGTCGGTTGGTGGGGTCCGGTCCGGGTGCGTGCTGGGTCAACCTGTCCGCCTCGTTGAAGTTATCCTTAGGATATCCGAGTGTTTGCGCTAACAGATTTCATGTCAAGTGACACGGGGGCGAGGCTCCCCTGGAACGCCGTTATCTGGGAAAACGGATACAGATTCGGCTGACCTCTTGACGCCGATCGGGTGATAGCGCTAACAAGCATCGGATCGGCCGCTCCCGCCTCACGGGGCCGTAACCCCAGCTCCGCCGGTGCCGGCCCCCGGATCCCCCGCTGACTCCCCCGTCGGCTCCGAGCCGGGGCGCGTCGTCCCGCCCGCCGCACCCCGCCGGGCGTCTCCTCCGACGAACGCCGACGCCCCCGCGTCGACGAGACCGGGACACGGGGGTCGCGGGAGGGAGGAGGCGGCGGGAGGGGCCGCCCTTTCAGCTCGGCTCGCGCAGCCGCAGCAGGGTGTAGGCGGCGATCGAGCTGCTGTCGGTGATGGAGCCCCGCAGGATCATCTGCTCGAACTCGGCCTGGGAGACCCAGCCCTGGCGCATGTCCTGCTCGGTGTGCTCACGGTCGGGGGCGCCGGGGGTCAGGTCGGTGGCCACAAAGACGTCGAAGCGCTGGTCACTGGTGCCGTGGGAGTTGTCCAGGCGGCCGAGATGGGTCATCGACGCCGCCCGCAGACCGGTCTCCTCGGCGAGCTCGGTGTGGGCGGTGGCCTGCGGGGAGGGGCTGTCGGCGACGCTGCCCTGGGGGAAGCTCCAGGTGCGGCGGCCGATCGGGTAGCGGTACTCCTCCACCAGGTGGAAGCCGCCGTTCTCCATGGGGATGACCACGGCGAAGCTGCCTTGCTGGATGACCCCGTAGATGCCGTGCGAGCCGTCGGGGCGCTGGATGCGGTCCTCTCGCACCGTCATCCAGGCGTTCGTGTAGACCACCGTCGAGTCGAGGGTACGGATCGTCGGTGGCTGTGCGTCGGTCATGGCGTAGGAGCTTACCGGCGAGCTCACGGCCGGGCGGGCCGATCCGGGGAGCTCACGCCGCGGCCGCCGGGGGGCGCGTTCGCGGAGAGCGGCGCCGTAAGCGCTCTGCTTTGGGGAAGGGTTCCGGAGACGCGCGGCTCTCCCGGGCCGGTCCGGCGCGGAGCGACCTCGCGTGGACCCGTCCCGGGGAAGGGCCGCGGAAATAACCCTTTGCGGAACTGTCGGAGGGCTCTGTTACCGTCCTGGGCGTGCCTGAACAACCTCTTATCCATGCCCGTGCTCTGGTCAAACGGTTCGGTGACTTCACCGCCGTTGACGGGATCGACCTGGACGTGGCGCCGGGTGAGGCGTTCGGATTCCTGGGGCCCAACGGAGCCGGGAAGTCCTCCACGATGCGCATGATCAGTTGCGTGTCGATGCCGACCTCCGGGGAGCTGCGCATCCTGGGCATGGACCCGGTGCGCGAGGGCCCGAAGATCCGCGCCCGGCTGGGGGTCTGCCCGCAGCTGGACAACCTGGACCCGGACCTGAGCGTGCGGGAGAACCTCACGACGTATGCCCGCTACTTCGGCCTGTCGAAGGCGGAGTCGCGGCGCCGGGCCGATGAGCTGCTGGAGTTCGCGCAATTGCAGGACAAGGCCGGCAGTCAGGTGGAGCCGTTGTCGGGGGGCATGAAGCGGCGGCTGACGATCGCGCGCTCCCTGGTCAACGAGCCGGACCTCGTGCTGCTGGACGAGCCGACGACGGGGCTGGACCCGCAGGCACGGCATCTGCTGTGGGAGCGGCTGTTCCGGCTCAAGCAGCGGGGCACGACGCTGGTGCTGACCACGCATTACATGGACGAGGCCGAGCAGTTGTGCGATCGGCTGGTGGTGATGGACGGCGGGCGGATCGTGGCGGAGGGCTCTCCCCGGTCGTTGATCCAGACCTATTCCACGCCCGAGGTGGTGGAGTTGCGCTTCGCCGACGGGGTCGACTACGCCGGGAAGCTGGAGGGCATCGGGCGTGTCGATCCGCTGCCGGACCGGATCCTGCTGTACGCCGACGACGGGGACGCCGCGGTGTCGGAGGTGCACCGGCGGGGGCTGACGCCCTCCAGCGTGCTGGTGCGCCGCTCCTCGCTGGAGGATGTCTTCCTGCAGCTGACCGGCCGGACGTTGGTGGACTGATGGTTCATCCGACGGTGGCGGTGCTCGAGCGTAACCTCGCCCTGTATCGGCGGCTGTGGCTGGCCTCGGCGTTCTCCTCCTTCGTCCTGCCGGTGTTGTTCCTGGTCAGCATCGGGATCGGGGTGGGGGGATACGTCGGGACGATCGGCGGCGTCGACTACCTGGCGTGGATCGTGCCCGGGGTGATGGCCTCGACGGCGTTTCAGATGGCGATCGGCGAGTCGACCTATTCGGTGCTGGGCGACTTCAGGTGGGTGCGGGCCTATCACGCGATGCGCGCGACGCCCGTCGAGGTCCGCGACATGGTGGCGGGCTGGTTGCTGTACATCCTGATCCGGGTGGAGATCGCGGCGATCGTGTTCCTGGGGATCACGGCGCTGTTCGGCGCGTTGCACTCCCCCTGGGCGGTGCTGACCCCGGTGATCGCGGCTTTGGTGGCCATGTCGGCCGCGGCCCCGGTGATGGCGTTCGCGGCCAGCATCGAGCACGACAGTTACTTCGCGCTGCTGTTTCGGTTCGTGATGATCCCCTCGACGCTGTTCGCCGGGGTGTTCTTCCCGGTGGACCAGCTGCCGCAGCTGGTGCGCCCGCTGGCATATCTCTCCCCGCTGTGGCACGGGGTGGAGCTGAGCCGGGCCGCGACGCTGGGGGTGGCCGCTCCGTGGCCGATCTGGGCACACGCGGGATATTTGCTGCTGTGCTGTGCGGCCGGACTCACCTGGGCGATCGCCGCCTTCCGCAAGCGACTTCAGGACTGATTCATGATTTCCACGATGGTGGCCGCCCGGGTCTCTCCCTCCCGGGTGGGCGCGGTGATGAACCGCAATGTGGGGGCGCTGCGCTCAGGCCCCTCCTACTGGCTGGTTCTGCTGTCGGGCTTTTTTGAGCCGGTGCTGTATCTGTTGTCGATCGGCATCGGGGTGGGGGCGCTGGTCGGTGACCTGACGCTGCCGAGTGGCCGCGTGGTGGAGTACGCCGTGTTCGTCGCCCCGGCGATGCTCGCGGTCTCGGCGATGTCGGGGGCGCTGTCGGAGACGACGTTCAACTTCTTTTTCAAGATGAAGTACTCCAAGACCTTTGACGCGATCCTGGCGACGCCGGTCAAGCCGTTCGAGATCGCGCTGGGTGAGCTGGCCTGGGCGATGGTGCGCAGTTCGGTGTACACCATCGCGTTCCTGATGGTGATGGTCGCCCTGGGGCTGACGAGCCCGGGTTGGGCGCTGGCGGCGTTGCCCGCGACGTTGCTGGTGGGGCTGGCGTTCGGCGGCGTCGGGATGGCGATCAGCACGCTCATGCGGGGCTGGCAGGACTTCGACATGCTGACCACGGGCCAGTTCGCGCTGTTTCTGTTCTCCGGGACGTTCTCCCCGGTGCAGGACTACCCGGTGGCGATGGAGATCGTGGTGTGGCTCACCCCGCTGTATCACGCGGTGGAGCTGGTGCGGGGGCTGGCGATCGGTGAGCTGAGCTGGGGGTTGCTGGGGAACGCGGCGTATCTGCTGGTCATGATGGCTCTGGGGCTGACGTTCGCGGCTCGGCGGATCCAGAGGACGCTCTGCGTGTAGGCGGCCACGCACCGCCGGTGGTCCCCTACCGGCGGTGCGTGGCGACAGGTGGGCCCGTTGTCCGTGAGGTGAGCTGCCGCCAACCCGGCTCACGGGCATGGCCAGGGCCCATCTTTGAGGAAGGCCTGCGCCGGGTTGCTCCGTGTCGGGCCGACCTCTGTGGACCATCCTGTCGGGTGTCGTCCGTGCCGTCATTGACGGTCAGCGCCCGGTCGTTGACCGTTCGCGCACACCCGAGAGCATGTTCCGATCATGGTGTTCACGCCGGTAGGCGGCGGGCGGCATTTCGTAGGCGGTGCGAAAGATCCGGTTGAAGTGCGAATCGTCGGTGAAGCCCCACCGGGCGGCGATGGCGTTCACCGGGTGGCCGTCCATCGCGGGATCGGCCAGGTCACGGCGGCAGCGTTCGAGCCGGCGGTGTCTGATCCATCCCGCCACGGTGAGTTCCTGCCGCTGGAAGAGCCTGTGCAGATAGCGGGTGGAGATGTGGTGTGCGGCGGCGATCGATGAGGGGGTGAGGTCGGCCTCCGCGAGTCGTTGCTCGATGAAGCTCTGAATCTGCACGAACAGCGCCGCCGCCCGATCGCCCGCGGGCAGCCACGACTCCCCCTCGGACTCATGGGCGATCCAGGCCGCGACGAGGTCGAGGACGATCGTCGACATGCGGGCGATGTCCTGGGGAGAAAGCTCTTCGGGCCGGGTCATCAGCTGGCGGAGCACCGCGGCGAGAACGCCACCGATGCCGCCTTGCCCGGACGTCCGTCGCAGGAGGAGCCGCTCGACCATGGCGGCGGGCAGCGGGAGCAGGTCTCGGGGGAACTGCAGGATCAGCCCGTCGGTGAGGCCGGGTGCGGTGTCCTGCGCCGGCCGGTCGCCGGCTTCCATCCGGACGTGGAAGGCGCGGGAGGTGTCGTACAGCACGAGGTCGGTGGGTTCCAGGCAGGCCTGGCGGTCTGCCTGGCTGATGTGGGACCTGCCCCGCAGGATCATGGACAGGTGGTAGAGGCCGGGGTCGGATCGGCGGATGAGCGCCGGGCTGCGGCGGGCCTGGAACGGCACGCACCGCCCTCTCGTCAGCTGTGAGGCGCCCAGATCGAGTGAACGCATCTCCGCGCGGAAGTTCGCTGCCTGGTCACTGGATCTGTGCACCGGCACGATGGATTCGGCTACCGCCCCCCACCAGAAGTCGGAGCGATCGGGGGCGGCCACATGGTCGGTACTGATCAGACTGAGCAATTCCATCCCCTCGGTTGCTCACCTCACCGGTCAGGCAGCCGTCGGCGAGCGGCGGCGTCTTTTCCCGTCGTAGCTGACCTGGTGCTTCTTCTCTGGGAGGCGGTGCGGTTCACAGTGCCGCAGCCGTATTCCCGTTGTGGACTTCTCCGTCCTCGTGCGGGTCTTTTTTCCCGTATGCGCCGGTGAGCGGGGCCGGCTGTTCTCCGGTGTCTTGCGGTGATTCGAATAACGAGATTCAGGCGACCGTATCCCGGCGGATGCTCTCAAGTGATTGATGCTCGCTTGGTATCGGCTTGCTGGAGAGCAGGCCGTTCGCCGTCGGGGCGTTGTTCTAAATGTGGAGGTTCAGGGGGTCGTGAAGGGGGTCACGGAGATCACCGCGGTGAGGGGAAGCGGCCCGTAGATGTGCGGGAAGGCCTCGGGTGAGTCGTCCGGGGTCTCCAGGCGTACGTCCAGTCCGGCGGGGTCGATGGTGAGAAGGACGAGCGGGTCGGTGACCTGCGCGTAGAAGCGCCGGGCGACCCCGTGGAGCTGAGTCTGGTCGGCGCAGGCGTGGATGAAGCCTTCTTGTTCGAGGGTGCGGCCGAGGGTGGAGACGCGGTACTCCCCCGCTTGGCGGGCGGCGTCCCAGTCGGCGGCCAGGGCCAGGTGAAGGATGTTCATCGTGGGTGCGGAGCACGTTCCCGCGAGCTGAAGTCGCGGGCGCCAGGCCCCTCCTCCTGTTCTGCCGGGATGGATCGAGGGGGCGGCCGGGATGGGGTCATGGAGTCGCGGCCGTCGCGCATCAGGTTAGTGCCGCGGGCGCGGGGTGCGGAGCGGCGGGCGGCCGGCGATCGGCGGTTCAGCGGCGGGCGCGCCACTCTCGCTGCAGGATCGCGTAGACCAGCTCGTCGGTCCATTCGCCCTTGACCATCTCGTTCTCCACCAGGTGGGCTTCGCGGCGCATTCCCAGGCGTTCCAGCACCCGGGCCGAGGCCTCGTTGCGGCCGTCCAGGCGGCCGGTGATCCGGCGCAGGTTCAGGCCGTCGAAGCCCAGCTTCAGCAGGGCCCGGCCCACTTCGGTGGCGTATCCCCTGCCGTGGTGGGCGGGGTGGAAGACGTAGCCGATCTCCCCGCTGCGGTGCAGGCGGCTGTGCCAGAACAGCACGCCGTCGCCGATCAGCTCGCCGGTGGAGGCCAGTTCCACCGCCAGGCTCAGGGCCTGGCCCTCCTCCAGCAGCGCCGACTGGCCGATCCTGGTTTCGAGGACCTCGCGGACCTGCTCGGCGTCGCGGGGCCCCCAGTACAGGTAACGGCTCACCTCCGGCAGTGACTGGATGGCGTGCAGGGGGTCCAGGTCCGCCGGGGTGAAGGGGCGCAGGATCAGGCGGTCGGTGCGGATCGGGTAGGAAGGCTTCAGCACCCGGCCAGCGTAGATCAGCTCAAAGGGGGCGGGCCACACATTATCGCCCGGATGCGAGCGATCGGGGCCCGGCCTTTCCGGCCGGCCTCGGGCGGTCCGTTCACCGGCGGGGCGGCGCGCAGAGAACGAGGGCCGCCGGTGAAGCCGTCGGACTCGTCGCGTACGGCGACGAGTCCGACGGTGAGCAGGAGGGGTCCGGGCCGGTCAGTGGGCGCCGCCGGCCAGGTTGAGGACCGTGACCCCGCCGATGATCAGGGCGATGCCGACGACCTTGGCCAGGTTGATCGTCTCGCCGAGGAACAGCACGCCGATCGCGGCGATGACGGCGGTGCCGGCTCCCGCCCACACCGCGTAGGCCGTACCGACCTCCATCTGCAGTTTCAGGGCGCGGGCGAGCAGGACGAACGCGGCGACGTAGCCGGCCACGACGATGATCGTCCATCCCTTGTGCGCGAAGCCGTCACTCAGCTTGAGCGCGGTGGTCGCCAGAACCTCGGCGAGGATCGCCCCTGCCAGAAACAGCCAAGCCATGAACACTCTCCGAAAACCGGTAGGGGTGCAGCAGTTTATCGGGTGTGACTTTTCAGCCTTCGAGCGGCTCATGCCCGAGGTGGGCGCCGAGACAGCGCATTCGTCTTCTTGATCTCGCGGCGGCGGCTCCGGGGCTCCGAGTTGCGGGCGGTGTCGAAAGCGTGTTCCACTGATCGGTATGCGATGGGACGCGCCTCCCCTGCTCGCCGCGCCGCCCGACGCCAGGCCGCGGATCGAGCGCTCCGCGGTGACCCGGGTCCACGACGGGCTGACCTGCTACGAGGTCCAGGCGCGCACCGCGCTGGACCGCACCGCCGAAGGCTGGGCCGTCAGCCCCTACCGGGGGTGTGCCCAGGCCTGCCGCTACTGCGCGGTCCGTCGCGGCCACCGCTACCTGGGGCTGGACGCCGGAAGCGACTTCGACTCGCGGATCGTGGTGCGCACCAACATCGTGCGGCGGTTGCGTGCGGAACTGACGTCCAAATGGGACGGCGAGCCCATCGTCGTGGGGGTGGGTGGTGACTGCTACCAGGGCGTCGAGGACGTCTACCGGCTGATGCCGGGCATTGTCGCCGCCCTGCGCGAGGTGGGTGCGCCGTTTACCGTGCACACCAAGAGCCGGCTGATCCTGCGTGATGTCGATCTGCTGGCGGCGGCCCCCGGTGCGGGGGCGGTCATCTCCATCGCGTTCGTGGACGACCGGATCCGGCGGACCGTGGAGCCCGGCGCGCCGAGCGCGCAGAAACGCCTGGAGCTGGTGGCGGAGCTGAACGAGCGTGGTGTGCCGTGCGGGGTGGCGATGGCGCCGATCCTGCCGCTGCTCACCGATTCCCCCGACCAGCTCGCCGCCACCGTGCGCCGGGTGGCCGACGCTGGAGCGGTCAGCCTCACCCCGCACGTGTTGCGTCTTCCGCCCGGTGCCCGGGAGTGGTATCTCGCCTGGATCGGTGAGCACCATCCCGCTCTGGCCGCCCGTTACCTGGAGTTGTACGGCAAGAGCGCCGATGCCGATGCCGCCTACGTGGGCGGTATCACCGGCCAGGTCCTGCGGCTCGCCGCCCGCTACGGCATGAGCCCGACGCGGCCCGAGCAGCCCCTGCCGCTGGCGTTGCCCCCGCAGGCGCAGCTCACTCTCCTGTGACGTCCTCCCCGGTTTCCAAAATCGGGGATGTCCGGTGAGGCGGGCGGGGGCGGCGGTCGTGCGGGCTACGCCAGGGCGCTGCCCTTCTTCCACTGGGTGAACGACATCTGCCAGTAACCCCAGCCGTTGTTCCACTCCATCTCGCGGTTGGTACCCGTGATGTTGATCACGTCGCCGCGCTGGACCTGGTTGTAGAACCACTTGGCCTGGTCGGGCCGGGAGTTGATGCAGCCGTGGCTGACGTTCTGGCGGCCCTGGGCCCAGACGTTGTTCAGCGCGTGCACGTACTCGCCGCTGTTGGAGAAGCGGACCGCGTGGTTGATCATCAGGTCGTAGTAGCCGGGGTCGCCCTTCTTGCGGCCCGGGGAGATCATGCGCTCGGGGTTGGCCTTGCCCATCGCCAGGTGGATACCGCTGGTGGTGGTGTACTCCCGGGTGCTGGCGTTGCCCGCGCTGATCAGCATGGTCTGCACGACCTTGCCGTCACGCTTGACGATCATCTTGTGTTTGCGGGTGTCGACCGTGGCGATCTGGGCCGCGCCGATCTGGATGACCTTCGTGAAGTCCTTCAGCCCGTACATGTCCTTGCCGCCCTGCACGCCGTTGAGGTGGGCGGTGAAGGTCACCTTCTGGTGGGGCTGCCAGTACTTGGCGGTCCGGTAGATCACGGTCGTGTCGTTGATCCACCGCCACGCGCCCTGGGCGGGCTTTTCCGACTCGACCTCCAGTGCCTCCTCCACGGCGGCTTTTTCGGCGATCGGCTGGTTGAAGACAACGATGATCGGCGCCCCCACGCCGACCTTCTCCCCCTTGATCGCCGGGGTCACGTCCGCCACCTCGAGCTCAAGCTTCGGCTTCAACGTCTTGAACGAGCTGTTGACGGTCGTTCCGTCGACCGTGGTCGCCGAGACGGTGTAGTCACTGGCGGGTCTCAATGGGGCCTTGGACACCCATTTGGTTCGCATGGCGTCGAAGTCGCCGTCCACGGCCTGGCCGCCGCTTTCGACGGTGACTTCCTCAAGGGCCCCGCTGGCCGCGGTGACGACGACTTTCTTGTCGGGGCGCACGGTCTTGCTGCCCCCGGCGGGGCTGATCTTTATTACCGGTGCGGCCGGCGTGCTCTGGGCCTCCGCGCCCGGATCGGCGCCGGAACCGCCCGAGCCGGGGGGTGCCGTGGCGGCCGCGCCCCCCGAACAGGCTGTGGCCAATGCGGTGACGACCGCCATGGCCGCGGCGGCCAGCGGTGTCCTCAGGCCTCGACTTTCCACGTTTAGCACAACCCTCTCCCCCACTACAGCAAAGCGCATTTAAAACACTAATAGGAGATGCGTAGTGAGTGCACATGGTTGCGCCCAGTTTGGTAACGTTTCGGACACTTCGTAAGGTCAATAACATGCCAACCGAGAGTCAAGGGAAGGGACGGTGGCCAGGTCGGCGGCCTGGAACGGAAAAAGGTGCTTCCACCTGGCTGTTCGCCGCCGCCGTCACCCGCGCCCGCGCGAGGTGGCCGGCCGGGCGCCGGAGGCTTATGCGTTTTCCGCGGTGGGCGGTGAAATTTTCCCGTGCCCGCCACATACCGGGCCAGAAAATTCGGGGCGGTGCGCACTCGGCCAGGTGCGTGATCTGGCCGGCCAGAACCTGCCCGGCCAGGCGGGGCGGCCGGCCTGCGGCGTCATGACCGCGGGAGCTTTTTACGCCCTCAGGGTGAGCGAAGCCGGTGGGTGAGGCTGGTGTGGCGGCGCCCGGTGCTGCGGGTCCGTACCGCCTGCGCCAGTGCCCGGCGTGAACCGACGATCACGACGAGTTTCTTGGCCCGGGTGATCGCGGTGTAGAGCAGGTTGCGCTGCAGCATCATCCACGCGCTGGTGGCCAGCGGGATGACCACCGCCGGATACTCGCTGCCCTGGGAGCGGTGGATGGACACCGCGTAGGCGTGCGTGAGCTCGTCCAGCTCGTCGAAGGCGTAGTCGACGTTCTCGTCCTCGTCGGTCAGCACGGTCAGCTTGTGGTCGTCGGGCTTGATGTCGATCACCGTGCCCACGGTGCCGTTGAAGACCCCGGCCGCGCCCTTTTCGTAGTTGTTGCGCAGCTGGGTGACCTTGTCGCCGACCCGGAAGACCCGCCCGCCGTAGCGGCGCTCGGGCATCCCCTCCCTGGAGGGGGTCAGCGCCTCCTGCAGGGCGTTGTTGAGGTTGCCGGCCCCCGCGGCGCCCCGGTGCATCGGGGACAGCACCTGCACGTCCCGGCGCGGGTTGAGGCCGAACTTGCGCGGGATGCGGTTGGCGACCACGTCCACGGTCAGCGCCGCGATCTCCTCGGGCTCCTCGCACGGGAACAGGAAGAAGTCGGTCATGCCCTCCAGCGCCGGGGGCAGGCCGGTGTTGACCCGGTGGGCGTTGACGACCACCCCCGATTTCTGGGCCTGGCGGAAGATGTGGGTCAGCCGCACCCGGGGGATCTCCTCCTCGGCGGCCAGCAGGTCCCGCAGCACCTCGCCCGCGCCGACCGAGGGCAATTGGTCGACGTCTCCCACGAACAACAGGTGCGTGCCCGGGGCGACGGCCTTGACCAGCTTGTTGGCCAGCAGCAGGTCCAGCATCGAGGACTCGTCGACCACGACCAGGTCGGCGTCCAGGGGGTTGTCACGGTCGAAGGTGGCGTCTCCGCCGGGGCGCAGCTGCAGCAGCCGGTGCACGGTGGTGGCCTCGTGGCCGGTCAGCTCCGACAGGCGCTTGGCGGCCCTGCCGGTGGGCGCGGCCAGGATCACCTTGGCCTTCTTCGCGCGGGCGAGGGTGACGATGGAGCGCACGGTGAAGCTCTTGCCGCAGCCGGGGCCGCCGGTCAGCACCGAGACCTTCTCGCTCAGCGCCAGCCGTACGGCGGCTGCCTGTTCTTCGGCGAGCTCGGTGTTGGTCTGCCCGTGCAGCCATTTCAGGGCCACCTCCCAGTCCACGGCCGCGAAGGCGCCCAGCCGGTCGCGTGAGGAGTTCAGCAGGGAGCGCAACGCGCCCGCCAGCGACAGCTCGGCGCGGTGGAAGGGGACCAGGTAGACCGCCGGGACGATGGTGTCGCCGGCCGGGATCTCCTCGCGGACCACGCCCTCCTCGGCGACGAGCTCCTCCAGGCACTGGGCGGTCAGCTCGGCGGGGACCTCCAGGATCTTCACCGCGTCGCCGATGAGGTTGGGCGCGGGCAGGTAGCAGTGGCCGTCGTCGGCGGCCTGCGACAGGGTGTAGCGCAGGCCCGCCTTGACCCGCTCAGGGCTGTCGTGGGGGATGCCGACGGCCTGGGCGATGGTGTCGGCGGTCTTGAAGCCGATGCCCCACACGTCGTCGGCCAGCCGGTACGGCTCGCTCCTGACGACCGTGATGGAGGTGTCGCCGTACTGCTTGAAGATCCGCACCGCGATCGAGGTGGACACCCCGACCCCCTGCAGGAAGATCATCACTTCTTTGATGATCTTCTGTTCCTCCCAGGCGACGCCGATCATCTTGGTCCGCTTGGGACCGAGCCCGGGGACCTCGACCAGTCGCCCGGGGGCGGTCTCGATGACCTCCAGGGTGTCGACGCCGAAGTGGTCGACGATCCGCTCGGCCATCTTCGGCCCGATGCCCTTGATCAGCCCGGAGCCGAGATAGCGCTGGATGCCCTGGATGGTGGCGGGCAGCACGGTGGCGTAGGACCACACCTCGAACTGCTTGCCGTAGCGGGGATGGGAGGTCCACCGGCCGGTCAGCCGCAGCGACTCCCCCGGCTGGGCGCCCAGCAGCGGCCCGACCACGGTCAGCAGATCGCCGCCGGAGCGCTCGACGGCCACCCTGGCGATGGTGTAGCCGGTCTCCTCGTTGGCGTAGGTGATGCGCTCCAGAACGGCGTCCAGATGCGTACCGGAACCGCCGTGTTCCCCCTGCTGCACGCCACCTCCTTCAGCCCGGATTCACTTGCGCAAGTCTAGGCCAGCGCCGCACGGCGCGCCCCGGGTGATCGTCACCGTGCGCTGTCCGGTGTCCAGCGAAGGGTCATGTCGGGCAGATTCTCCATGTTCCGGTGGCCGTCGCTGGTGTCGGCAACGGTGAAACCGTGGCGCTCGTAGAACGCGCGGGCGTCGGTGTTCTGCTGAAAGACGTGCAGGGACACCCCGCCGGGGCTGTGTCGTCTGACCTCGTCGAGCAGCCGTGTGCCGAGGCCCCGGCGTCGGGCGTCCGGTCGCAGATAGAGATGTTCGAGCATGTCACCCTCAAGGGCGGCATAGCCGAGGATCTCCGCGCCGCGCACCGCCACCCACACGCGGCATGTCGTGAGCAGGACGTCCTCGGCCCACCGGGTGACCTGGTCGTGATCGCGCTTCTGCGGGGGCAGGTACGGCATGGTCGCCACCCGGGAGGTCATGTGGATACGAGCGATCACCGCCGCGTCCGCCGCGGTCGCAAGCCGGATCTCTGCCTTGCCGTCGTCACTCACGGCGGGAACCTACAGGGACATCCGAAGCACAATCCAGCAGATAACCCGGTCAACCATCCCGGCCGGAGCGCCGGCGAGTGGTGAGGCGCGCAAAATCGGGCTCATTCCTGCCATCTGATTGTCAAGGAGAAGAGGATTTCTCCCCCTTGAGGAGGAAGGAATCCCTCCTCTCGCACAAACGGGGAGGCTTTCCCACGCTCCGCCCTTGCCGGGGGGAGTTCACTTGTTTCATGACCCCCAGCGACCTCACCCCGGCACTGGCCGCCGTACTCACCCGGACACACGAACGATCTCCCGTGATGTCCGCCGTGCGCCGCGCGAAGGAACTGGCCGCCGAGCTGCACATCGTCTACGGCATCTCCGCCGACGTCCACGAGCTCCGTTCCGGTAAAGCGGCGGTGAGCGTGTACTGCGGGCTGCTGGTCTACACCGACGGCGAGTCCTTCCGGTGGACCAGCCCGGCGCGCAGTCGTTCCGGCAGGACCCTGCTCACCTCTGCCACGCAGGTTTCCACGGCTGCCGGGCAGCTCGCCGAGCATTACAAGGTACTGCTCGGCCGGGACGGCATCGACGTGCTGCACAGCGGGCTGCCCCTGCTGGGTGATGTTCTTCCCGTGCACCTTCGCGAGGTGCTGGACGCGGCCCCGGTGTGACGCCGTCGGAGGCCGCCCGACAGGCCCCCGCGCCGACCCGGCCGCCAGGTGGGGCCCGTGGCGTCGACTTCCGAGCGGATGAGCCCGTGACCGGAAACGGCTGGATTCGCGGGGGTACGGGGATGAGGCGAAGTTCATATGATCGCGGCATGGCCCTGGACTTGTTCGCAGGAATTCCGGTCACCGAGTACGCGGCGGCCCTGAAGTGGTACGAACGGCTGCTGGGCTCCCCGCCGGCGTTCTTCCCGAACGACACGGAGGCCGTGTGGGAGCTCGCGGAACATCGGTACGTGTTCATCGAACAGCGGCCCGAGCGCGCCGGCCACGCCCTGCACACGATCTTCGTCGACGACCTCGATGCGATCGTCGCGCAGATCACCGAGCGGGGACTCGACCCCGCGGAGCGGGAGACCTACTCCAACGGCGTGCGCAAGACCACCTACCGCGATCCGGATGGGAACGAGATCGGGTTCGGCGGAGCCCCGCTGTGACCGGCCTGGCTCAGAACCGATCTTCTAGGGTCGCCGGCCGACGGTGAGCATGTGGTTGGCGCCGCGCTGGAACTCATAGGGGACCTCGCGCACCTCACACACCAGCCCTTCGGCGCGCAGGTCCGCCCGTAGCGCGTCGAGGAAGGCGACCGGCTCGGCGTCTGTCATCCGGACCAGCGGGAAGATCCGGACCTCGCCACGGCAGACCCGGCTCATCTCCGCGATCGCCGCCCGGTGCCACTCCTGGCCGAACCTCCCCTGCCACCCCGCGCATGGCCAGGGCGTCCCGCGTCCCGCCTCGGCCACGCTCCCGCACGACTCCGGGCGGCGGCTTCGGGCTTCGGAGACCGCAGGAAGATCAAGGGCCTTCCCAGCGCCGGAACAAGACGATATGAACGGTGTGCGCCGGATATGTCGGGGGCGGCATCGGACGTTGCGACGGGGAGACCATCATGACCGTACGAGTGATCATCGAGGCTGTGGGCCGAACGGGGCTCTCAGCGGAACGGGTGCGCGAGGTGGCGGGGGCGCATCCCGCCGTGCTCGCACACCTGCAGAGCGCCGACGCCGCGACCCTGGTCGTCGGCGCCGCGGCGGCCCTCGGGCACGACCCGGACGAGCGGGCGCAGTTCCGGGCCAACGTGTTCGACCCGCTCTCCAACCGGGGAGTCGAGCTCCGCGGCACCCTGGACCGGCCCGAGGAGGCGCAGGTGCTGCCCAGCGCTTACCGCCCCAACCCGCGGGCGGAGGAGCTCCAGGCCGCCGCGGCCGTCCTGCGGGCCGACGAGCGCTTCCCCGCCGGAGACGACGTGCTGATCTACCAGCCGATGCCGCCCCTGGCCGACCTGGAGAACCCCGACGGCACCACCACCCGCCGCCCCACCCTCGGCGTCTACTCCCCCTCGGGTGAGGCCAAGCACCGGATCGTCGCCGTGGACATCGCCGCGGGCAGCGTCGACTGGTCTCCGGCCGGGGTCAGCGTCCTGATGCATCCCGGCGACTGCGAGTCGCACCTGCCCGCCCCGGTGGAGCAACTGCGCGACCGGGGCGGCCCCGACCAGGTACAGCTGCGCGTGGTCGACGGCGACACCGAGCTGTGGAACATGATCGTGGTGCGGCCCCGCGCCTCGGCGCCCCAGAACCCCGGGGACGGCTCGGGGGTGGAGCTGCGCAACGTGCGTTACCGGGGCCGGATCGTCCTGCGCCAGGCCCACGTGCCGATCCTCAACGTCCAGTACGAGGAGGACGGCGAGACCTACCGCGACTGGCAGTACGAGGAGACGCGTTTCTCGGCGACCGGCAGCGACCCGGTGGGCTGGGGCTGGCGGATCTGCACCCAGCCGCCCCGCACCATCCTGGAGCGCCCCGACAACGACGCGGGCAACTTCCAGGGTGTGGCCTTCCACTACGCCGACGGCGAGCTGCGGATCGTCAGCGAGCTGGCCGCCGGCTGGTACCGGTACGCCTCGGAATGGCGCCTGACTGACGGCGGCACGATCAAACCCCGCTTCGGCTTCGCCGGGGTGCGTAACCCGCGCACCTGCATGCGCCACCGCCACCACGTCTACTGGCGTCTCGACTTCGACGTGGAAGGCTCCGCCAACGACGTGATCGAGCAGTTCAACGACACCGGCTCGACCGTTCCCGAGGCGGTGCCGATCGTGCAGGAGGTCGCCCGCAAACGGCGCGCGCCCGCCCGGTTCTGGCAGGTCACCGACAAGACCAGCGGGCGCGGATACCAGATCCACCCCGGCGAGCACGACAACACCACCGACCCGTACGGCGTCGCCGACCTGTGGTTCCTGCGTCACCATCCGGCCGAGCTCTACGACGGCAACCCCGGCACCAACAACCAGGCCATGCTGAACCGCTTCGTCAACGGCGAGAGCGTCAGCGCCACCAACGTCGTCGTCTGGTACGCCGGGCATTTCCGGCACGACCAGAACGAGCCCGACCAGCACCAGGGACACGTCGTCGGCCCCGACCTGATCCCCGTCTCCTGAGCGCGCCCGCTGTCACCTGAGGGCCGATCCCCGCGAGACGCGGGGATCGGCCCTCAGGGATCGAGGTCGCCGGTCTGGGGATCGGCGACGTGGATGTGGCGGCGGTGCCGGGGTGTGGTCAGGCCCGGCAGACGGTTCCGGCCGGGGGCAGCTTCAACTCGGTGAGGTACCGATCGGCGTGCTCGACCACGCATGTGGATCCCGTCAGATACATGACATGACCAGGCCCGTCGTACAGCACCGAGGTGGAGCCGGGGATGGTGCGGGTCAGGCTGTCGGTCCATGGGAAATCGGATTGGCTGCCGGCTCCCAGGAACGGCGGCAGTCCCTTGACCGGCAATGGCCGGGCCGGGTTGGCCACCGGGATCTTCCAACCGAAGCAGACCAGGCCGTCGAAGGCGCTGTAGGGCATGTCCGGCGAGATCCTCCGGGCCTCCCTCAGCGCTTCGCGGTGCTCGGCGTAGGTGGTGTAGCCCAGACCGTCGGGACACCGCAGCGCCAGGACGATCGGCTGGGTGTAGACCGCCAGCAGACCCAGGACGTTGTCGGCGAACGCTGAGCCGTCACCGTGGCGGGCCTTGTCCACGGCCTTGGCGAAAGCCCCGGGGTCCGCCGCCGAGAGGCCGACTGCGACCTGCAGATGGAAACCGGTCAGCTTCCCCTTACCGAACTGCGCCGACGTGACCGGAATCGGTGAGCGGTCGGCGTCCCTGAGCAGCTTGCGCCAGACCTTTCCGCATCCTCCCCATGCAGCGCGCAGGTGGACGTGCGCGCGCACCAGTCGACGAACCTGCGGAACTGCTTCTCGGTTGGCCACCCCGAGCAGCCAGGGCAGCAGAGAATCACTGCTGATCCGCACCTGGCGGCGTCGTCGCCACGCCTCCAAGAACACCACCGAGGTCAGGTCTTCGGCGGCCGACCAGTCCGCAGTGCGCCGAAAGCAGTGGTTGTAGACGCTGCGGGCATGCCGGTCGAACAAGGTCCCGAAGGCCCCGCCGTCGCCGCCGGCCGCGCGCGACCACAACTCGAGATCTGTATCCACACCCGGCCTATGTCCGTATGTTCAACAGAGTTCCCGAGGGATCCTTCACCATCGCATAACGGTGCAGGGAGTCCGGCGGTATTCGCTGGTCGGCTGCTATGGCGAGCTTTTCCTGCCCTTGATCGCAGAGGATCGCGCCGCCCGCCCTGTTCTCGACAAGTCAAGATCAAGTTCTTGTCGGCCTTAAGGCCCCATTCCATTTTCGGTTCCAGATGGCGGCAACCTGCCGACAGCGCCCGGCCGGCGTCATGCGTCCTGTTCGGTGTCGGCTTCGCCAAGCGATGATCTCGGCCATCCTCAAGATCATTCCTTGGCGTACGTTCTCTCTTCACTGTTCCTCAAGGGCCGGCGAGGGACGCGCCGCTCACCGGCTCGCCCGGGGACCTCCTCCAAGATCCCCGGGTGAGCCGGCACGGGCACGGCCGGCGAGACTTCTGCGAACCCTGACCGTGCCGGTTCGGCGCCCTCGCGGGAAAACCCCGCGAGGGCGGCTAGCGCGTGTAGACGTTGGGCCGGGCCGGGGCCGCCATGCCGGAGCCGATGAAGAAGCTCGGGTGCGGCGGCTGGTTGTAGGCCGTGTTCTGCCAGGCGATCGCGGTGCGGTACTGGACGTCGTGCATGAGAGTGAAGATCCGCCGGTCGGTGACCGCGGTGGTGGAGTAGACGCGAAGCGCGGTGTTGTCGGCGGTCGCCCAGACGACCTCCTCGCGCCAGTCGCCCAACAGGTCGCCCGAGAGCGCCGGGGTGGACTTGGTGCCGTTGTTGGAGTGCACCCCGCTCGCGGTCAGCAGGCGGTTGTCGGCGCCGGTGCCGTACTTGTCGATGTGCGTGCCGTCGAGCAGCTCGCGCACCGGATCGGCGTCCCACCAGGTGAGGAAGTTCATCGAGGACGGCTTGCGGCCCACGTTCTGGCCCCGGGTGTTGAGGATCCCGTCCCCGCCCGAGGCCGACCACGACTCGGCTCCGGCGCTGCCGGACCAGATGTCGGCCGACACTCCCCTGCCGTTGTCGCCGCCGGCGGCGGTCTGCCACAGGATCTGCCCGGTGCGGGCATCGGCCATCCACGAGCTGGGCTTGGAGGCGTCCTCGTCGACCTTGAACACCTCAAGGCCCGTCCTGGAGGGGTCCAGGTCACCGACGTGCATCGCGTCTCCGTGGCCGAGGCCGGTGTTCCACAGGCCCCTGCCGCCCTCGTCGAGGGCCATGGCCCCGTAGACGATCTCGTCCCTGCCGTCGCGGTCGACGTCGGCGACCGAGAGCTGATGGTTGCCCTGCCCGGCGTAGGCGGAGTTCCCCGAGGCCGCGGAGTCGAACTTCCAGCGCTGGGTCAGGGCGCCGTCGCGGAAGTCCCAGGCCGCGACGACGGTCCGGGTGTAGTAGCCGCGGGCCATGATCAGGCTGGGGCGCCGGCCGTCGAGGTAGGCGGTCCCGGCCAGGAACCGGTCGACCCGGTTGCCGTTAGCGGCCGTCACCATCGAGGTCGCCCACGCTCACGTCGTTGGCGGCGTAGGTGTAGGCGACGCCGTCCGGCGTGGTCCCGCCCGCCGGGGGCTGGATCGGCACGTCGAGGTAGGTGCCGCCGGTGAAGCGCAGGGAGGACTCGGAGGCGGCCTGCTCGACGCCGCCGACCACCGGGCGCACGGTGTAGGAGGCGTCCGCCGCGGCGTCCGCGTCGAAGTGGTTGGTGGAGGCGGTGAGGGGTAAGGAGTTCACCTTGGTCGCGCCCCGGTACAGGTTGAACGCCACGTCCGCGGGGTCGGTGCCCAGCAGCCGCCAGGCGACGAAGTTGCCGCTGCCGGCCCGGGCGCTGATCAGTCCCCGGTCGAGGTCCTCCACCTGCCGGGCGTCACCGGCCGGAGGCGTGGGGGTCACCGTGGGGGTGGGCGTCGGCGTCGGGGTCGGTCCTGTCGAGCCGGTGCAGGTCACGCCGTTGAGTGTGAACACCGCCGGGACGGGATTGGCGGTGTTGTTCCACGAGGCGTTGAAGCCGAACGAGACGGTGGCGTCGGTGGCCAGCGCGGCGTTGTACCCGGCGTCCGCGGCCGTCACCTGGGCGCCGCTCTGGGTGATCGCGGAGTTCCAGGCCTGGGTCACCTGCTGGCCGGCGGTGAAGCCCCAGCCCAGCTTCCAGCCGTTGATCGGGTCACCGAGGTTGGTCACCGCCACGGTGCCGCTGAACCCTCCCGCCCACTGGGTGGAGACGGAGTAGGCGACGCGGCAGCCGGCCGCGGCGGCCTGCGCGACGACGACCGAGGTCGCGGTCGCGGCGATCGCGAGCACGGCCGCCGAGCAGATCACGCGTAGGCGGCGAAGGGACGGTCTTGATGATCCGGACATGCTCTTCCCCATGGTGAGCGAATCGGCGCGCTTCACTTGGTCACGATGGCCGGAAAGCGCTTTCGCGACTCCCATCACATATCGGGAATCCGGCCACCACGCCATCGCGGGGAGTTCGCCGTCCTTTCGCCGAAAGGCGCCGGCGTCCGGCGCGCGCTCCCGCAGGCTGCGACGATCCGGCGCCCACGCGGCCGCAGAGCCCCTCCCGTGGGCGTGAGCGCAGGTGAAACTTTCAGCCGGTCACCGCCCTGGGTGCTGGAGGGCCCGCGCCTCCGGTGGGCGCGCCCGCGTCGGGCGCGCGGAGCCGTACCCGCCTCCCGTGAATCACCCTTTATCCCGTTAAAGCGATTTGCGATCGCCCATCCCGGCCAGCATGCTGGACGTCATGCTGATCAGGGACGCGACGTCCGACGACTGGCCGGCGATCTGGCCCTTCCTCCGCCAGATCGTCGCCGCCGGTGAGACCTTCACCTGGGACCGCGACGTCAGCGAGGAGCGGGCCCGGGCGATGTGGCTCCTGGAGCCTCCGAGCCGCACGGTCGTCGCCGTCGGCCCCGACCAGGCGATCCTGGGCACGGCCAAGATGAATCCCAACCACATGGGGCCCGCCTCCCACATCTCCAGCGCGAGCTTCATGGTCGATCCCGCTCACGCCGGGCGCGGCGTCGGCCGGGCCCTGGGCGAGCACGTCCTGGACTGGGCGCGCGGCGAGGGCTACCGCGCGATGCAGTTCAACGCCGTCGTGGAGACCAACACCCGGGCGGTGGCGCTGTGGCGCTCGCTCGGTTTCGAGGTGCTGGCGACCCTGCCGGAGGGTTTCAAGCACCCGGCCGAGGGCTACGTCGGCCTGCACATCATGTATCGGCCGCTCTGATCGCGCGCGACGGCCGTCGGTCGCTCACCGGGCATCGGGTGAGATCCACGGGAATGAGGCGCGAAGGGCTCCCTGCGCGGGCGGCCCGTGGGCGGCGCATCTGATGCCCCCTCTCGACGCCCTGCAGTGGGCGGTGGCGCTGCTGGCCCTGTTCCTCGTCGGCTTCTCCAAGACCGGCGTCTCCGGCGCGGGGACGGTGGCGGTCGCCCTGTTCGCGTTTGTCCTGCCGACCAGGCTGTCCACGGGCGTCCTGCTGCCGCTGCTGCTCGTCGGCGACGTGGTCGCCGTGGCCGTCTACCGCCGCCACGCGGACTGGCCGAGGCTGCTCAGGCTCTCCCCGTGGGTGGCCGCGGGCGTGGTCGCCGGCGCCCTCGTCGTCGGCTGGGCCGACGACGCCCAGATGAGACGGCTCATCGGCGGGATCCTGCTGGCCATCCTCGCCGTCCACCTGTGGAACCGGCGCCGCGGCCCCGACGCCTCGCTCGCCCACCACCGGCTGATCGCCGCCCTCGCGGGGATCTTCGCCGGCTTCGCCACCATGACCGCCAACGCGGCAGGGCCGATCATGGCCCTCTACCTGCTGGCGGCGGGCCTGCCGATGCTGGGGTTCCTCGGGACCAGCGCGTGGTTCTTCCTCACGCTCAACGCGTTCAAGGTGCCCTTCAGCGTCGCGCTCGGCCTCATCACCCCGGCCACGCTCGCGTTCGGCGCGCTGACGGCCCCCGCCGTCCTCGCCGGGGCGGTGGCCGGCCGCATGATCATCAGCCGGATCGACCGGAAGTTCTTCGAGTGGACCACGGTCGCGCTCACCCTGGTCGCGGCGGTGCGCCTGCTGGTGTGAGAACGGCGGCCCGACGGATCGGCAGGTCACCGCCGGGGCGCCCGACGGCCATCCTGGCCTGGTGCGGCCCCGGCCGCCGATGCCGGCAGGACTCCAGCGGTACTACCCTGGGTGCACTTTGTCGTGCCAAGGAGGGGCCAGCTGATGTCACCGGTTCTGGAGAGTACGGCTCGCGCGCTGCTGCGCAGGGTCGCGGTGGAGCAGGCCGAGTCGCGGATACCGTCCCTGGCGGTGGCCGTGGTGCGTGACGGGCGGCTCGCCTGGTTCGGCTCGCGCGGCCAGGTGGAGGGAGCCGCGCCCACCGAGACCACCCAGTACCGGATCGGATCGATCACCAAGAGCATGGTCGCCACCGTGGTCATGCGGTTGCGCGACGAGGGCCGCGTGGACCTGCTCGACCCGATCGCCAAGCACATCCCCGGCATCCCGGTCGGCGAGGTGACCGTCGCCCAGCTGCTGTCGCACACCTCCGGACTGAGCGCCGAGTCGCCCGGCCCGTGGTGGGAGCGGACCCCGGGCATGCCGGTGGAGGAGCTCATCGGCCGGCTCGGCCCCGAGACCGCCCGGCACCGGCCTGGGCGCCGCTACCACTACTCCAACCTGGGATTCGGCCTGCTGGGAGAGCTGGTCGCCCGGCACAGGGACATGAACTGGGCGCAGGCCGTACAGCAGGAGATCCTGCGGCCGCTGGGCATGGACGACACCACGCCCCGGCCGCGCGCCCCGCACGCCACCGGCTACGCCGTGCACCCGTGGGCCGACGTGCTGCTGCCCGAGCCCGAGCACGACGCGGTCGCCATGGCCCCGGCGGGGCAGCTCTGGTCCACCCCCGCCGACCTCGCCCGGTGGGCGGCGTTCGTGGCCGGAGACACCGGCGGCGTCCTCGATCCGGCCACCGTGGCCGAGATGCGCGAGCCCGCGACCGTCGACGACGGCGACGCCTGGACCGGCGGATACGGCCTGGGCCTGCAGCTCACCCGCGCGGGTGGCCGCCGCCTGGCCGGGCACACCGGCTCCATGCCGGGCTTCCTGGCCACCGTGTGGGCCGACCCCTCCGACAGGGTCGGCGTGCTTTTCATGGCCAACTCCACCTCGGGGATGAGCCGGGGCCTGCTGACCGACCTGCTGGCCATCCTCGATGAGCACGAGCCGCGCCTGCCCGCCGAATGGGAGCCCGCGGGAGCCGACGCGGGCCTGCTGGAGCTGACCGGCCCGTGGTACTGGGGGCCCAGCGCGTACGCGCTGCGGCTGCTGCCGCAGGGAGACGTGTGCCTCAATCCGGTCGTCGGCACCGGCCGCGCCTCCCGGTTCGCCGCCCAGGACGACGGGACCTGGCTCGGGCTGGACGGCTACTACGCCGGTGAGATCCTGCGCGTGGTCCGCCGGGCCGACGGCTCGCTCAGCCACCTGGACCTCAACACCTTCGTCTTCACCCGGACCCCCTACGACCCCGCGGCCGAGGTGCCCGGCGGGGTGGACCCCGGCGGCTGGCGCGGCTGAGCGGCGAGCGCCCCGGCCGGACCCGCGGGCCCGCCGCAGGGACCGTGCCGGCGGCCGCGAAGGCGACGGTCTCCATCCGCCATGCTCCGGCGCTCGGCGAGCCGGAACCGTCGCCCTGACCGCGGCATGGGCCCTACGGCGCCGGTCGCCGAAGCCGTTCACGACGGGCGCTCCGGCCACCGCCGCGGACCGCGGTGGTGGCCGCGGTTTTAGTGGCTGACCTTCTCGTCCCGGTGCGGGAGCTTCCAGTTGGGCCGGACGAAGTGGCACGTGTAGCCGTTGGGGTAGTGCTCGAGATAGTCCTGGTGCTCGGGCTCGGCCTCCCAGAAGGGCCCGGCCGGCTCAACCTCGGTGACGACCTTGGCCGGCCAGAGACCGGAGGCGTCGACGTCGGCGATCGTGTCCTCGGCGACCTTCTTCTGCTCGTCGTTCGTGTAGAAGATGGCCGACCGGTAGCTGAGCCCTATGTCGTTTCCCTGGCGGTTCTTCGTCGTGGGGTCGTGGACCTGGAAGAAGAACTCGAGAAGGTCCCGGTAGGAGATCGTCTCCGGGTCGAAGACGATCTCGATCGACTCGGCGTGGGACCCGTGGTTCCTGTAGGTCGCGTTGGGCACGTCCCCGCCCGTGTAACCGACCCTTGTGGAGATCACGCCCGGGCGTTTACGGATGAGGTCCTGCATTCCCCAGAAGCAGCCTCCGGCGAGGATCGCGACTTCAGTCGTTCCGGTCATCACTGTGCTCCTTCGTCTGAGTGCCCGAACAGTCTGCGGTATGCGCCGTGGCCTTCGCCCTCCGGCCCCCGCCCAGCCGGACGGAGCCAGGAGTGGCCGGGCCGCTGCGGTCTCCCTCAGACCAGGCGAGATACCATTTCACTGCGGGCCGTACTGAACGCGGTGATCGCTCGCGTCGTCCACCACGCAGTATGAGACTAACCATGCTATAACGCACCCCGGCTCGGCGACGGCGGTGCCGTGGCCACGGCCATGGCACGCCTCAGACGAGGGAAGGCCGTCCCTTCCTCACGGAGCGAGAGCGGGCGGCGCGTCGTCGATCCCGGGGTGGCCGGCCCCGTGCGGCGTCACCGGCCTGCCGCCGGTGAGTGCGGCCGCGTGGCCGGCGAGGACGCGCCGATGGGCGGCCTACCCCCGCGGCACTACACTTTCCGGACATCACCATCGGAGTTTCCGGGCACCGGCACCAGAAAGGCGGGGCGGGTAAGAGCATGACGCAACCGGTCGTCGTCTCGCAGGCGGTCCTCAAGCCGCTCACCAACGCCGCCCTCTTCCTGGTGGTGACCGTCGACGCCGGCGGCGAGCCCGTGGTGCGAGAACTGCTGCCCGATGTGGCCGCTCTGGTGCGGTCGGTGGGTTTCCGGGTCCCCGAGGCCGGTCTCACCTGTGTCACCGGCATCGGCTCGGCGGTCTGGGACCGGCTCTTCGACGGGCCGCGCCCGGCGGAGCTGCACCCCTTCCGCGCGCTGGAGGGGGCCGTGCACCGCGCCGTCTCCACGCCCGGCGACCTGCTCTTCCACATCCGGGCCTCCCGGATGGACCTGTGTTTCGAGCTGGCGGCCCAGCTCACCCGCCGGCTGGCGGGCGCGGTGACCGTGCGGGACGAGGTGCACGGATTCCGCTACTTCGACGACCGCGACCTCCTCGGCTTCGTCGACGGCAGCGAGAACCCCACCGGCCCGGCCGCCCAGGCCGCGGTCATGATCGGCGCGGAGGATCCCGGCTTCGCCGGGAGCAGCTACGTCATCGTGCAGAAATACCTGCACGACCTCACCGCCTGGGAGACGCTGCCGGTGGAGGCGCAGGAGCGGGCGGTCGGGCGCACCAAACTGTCCAACATCGAACTGCCCGACGAGCTCAAACCCTCCGACTCCCACGTGGCGCTGAACACCGTCATCGACCCCGACGGCACCGAGCGGCAGATCCTGCGCGACAACATGGCCTTCGGCTCGGTGGGCAGGGGCGAGTTCGGCACCTACTTCATCGGCTACTCCGCCACTCCGAGCGTCACCGAGCGGATGCTGGAGAACATGTTCATCGGCGACCCGCCGGGCAACCACGACCGGCTCCTGGACTTCTCCACCGCGGTGACCGGGACCCTGTTCTTCGTGCCCACCGCCGACTTCCTCGACGACCTTCCCCAAGCCCCCGCGCCACTGGCACACCAGGTGCCCGAATCACCCGTGTACGAGGGGTCGCTGGGCATCGGCGACCTGAAGAGGAGTCCCGCACGATGAACAATCTGCACCGCGAACTGGCGCCCATCTCCGCGGCGGCCTGGGCCGACCTGGAAGACGAGGCCCGGCGCACCTTCAAGCGGCACCTCGCCGGACGCAGGGTCGTCGACGTGCCGGACCCGGGGGGCATCACCCTGTCGTCGGTCCCCACCGGCCATCTCGCCCCGATCGAGCCGCCCTCCGAGGGGGTGATCTCCCACTCCCGCACCTCGATGCCGATCGTCGAGCTGCGCGTGCCGTTCACCCTGGACCGGCGGGCCGTCGACGACGTCGAGCGCGGCGCCCGCGACGCCGACTGGCAGCCGGTGAAGGACGCCGCCAAGCAGATGGCGTTCGCCGAGGACCGGGTGGTGTTCGAGGGATACGCCGCGGCCGGGATCGAGGGGATCAGGCAGGCCTCCACCAACCCGGTGCTCAGCCTGCCCGAGGACGTACGGGCCTACCCGAACACCGTCAGCCGGGCGGTGAGCGCCCTGCGGCTGGCCGGAGTGGACGGGCCGTACTCGCTGGTGCTCAGCGCCGACGCCTACACCGCCGTCAACGAGACCTCCGACCACGGTTACCCGATCCACGAGCACCTCACCAGGGTGATCGACGGAGAGATCATCTGGGCGCCCGCCATCGACGGCGCGTTCCTGCTGTCCGCCCGCGGCGGCGACTTCGCCCTGCACCTGGGCCAGGACCTCTCCATCGGCTACCTGTCACACGACGCCGACGGGGTGCGGCTCTACCTCCAGGAGTCGCTGACCTTCCTGGACTACACCGGTGAGGCCGGCGTGGCGCTCACCTCGCCCGGCTCCGCCTGACCCTCGGACTCTCGGACAGACCTGAGCGCCTCGGATGCCCGGACGGATGCCCCGGCGCCGTCTCGGCATCCGTGTTCCAGTGCGAGAGCGCCGTCTTACCGGGATGAGCGCGTTCAGGCTCGCAGGGCCTTCCGGAAGGTGACCGGGTCTGCGGGGATCATCACGACAAGGGTCTGACCCGGGGCGCTGTGCAGTGTGATCAGTTCGTTGAAGAATTCCATGTCGCCGAAACCCGGGTGTCGCAGGATCTTTCTTTCGTGGAGCCAGGTGGAGACCCGGTGCTCCTGCCACAGGCGGCGAAACAGCGCACTTCTGTCATTCAGCTCCGCGACGAGTTCGGCGAGACGGGGATGATCCGGGGTGCGGCCGGCGTCGATTCTCAGCATGCCGATCATTTCGGTGGCCGCCTCCTCCCAGCTTCGGCCGTAGAGTTCGCGCGCCGCCGGCGAGAGGAGCATCCATCTGAGGCCGTTGCGTTCACGCGCGGGCATGGTGTTGAAGTCGGCGAACAGGAACGCCGCCGCCCTGTTCGCGGTGACGACGTCGATGAACGGGCCGAACAGAATGGCGGGAGTGTCGTCCAGCAGGTCGAGTACACGCTGCACTTTGCGGTCGACGGTCCTGCGTGCGGGTGCGCCGGGCGAGGTCCCGTCGGTGATCCCGGCGAGGGTGTACGGATGTGACCGTTCGTCGGCGGTCAGGCGCAGCGCCCCCGCCACGCCGTCGAGCACGGCTCGCGAAGCCGTCCGCTGACGCCCCTGCTCAAGCCGCGTGTAGTAGTCGGGGCTCACCCCGGCGAGACGAACGGCGTGCTCGCGACGGTCCGGGAGCTGGGCATCGGCTTCGTCGCCTACGCGCCGCTCGGCCGTGGGTTCCTCACCGGGACCGTCCGGTCGGCCGGCGAGATCCCGGAGACGGACCTGCGGCACGCCTTCCCGCGGTTCCAGGACGGAACGCTCGACAGCAACCTCACGCTGCTGGAGAAGGTCGAGACGATCGCCGCCGCGACGGGGGCGTCGCCGGGACAGGTCGCCCTCGCCTGGGTCCTGTCGCGCGGTGACGACGTCGTCGCCATCCCCGGCACGCGCGTGCGGACCCACCTGGAGGAGAACGTCGCCGCGGCGGCACTGCGCCTGCGGCAGGAGACGCTCCGCGATCTGGATCGGGCGGTGCCGGCGGACGCCGTCGCGGGAGATCGCCGCGCTCCCGCCGACATCGGCATCCAGGAGTGATGACGGCGCGACGGCCGGGGCGCGATCTCAGCCGATCGTGGCCGCGTCGCCGACGCGCACGACTCCCGGGCCGGTCACCCGCATGATCACACCGAACTTGTTGTCGTGCTCGACGATGAGATGTTTCTGCAGCTGCGGCCAGCGCTCGCGGCCGTGGGGATCCCAGCTGGGCACCGCGCACCGGATGCACGGGCCCGAATGATCACCCGTCACCTCCAGGACGGCCTCGCCCACCGTGATCGTGGTCCCCTCGCCGAAGGACTCCTCCGCGAACGCGGGCGCATCGAGATCCAGATGCACGTTCGGGCGGAACCGCAGCAGATCGACCTCCGCTCCGAGCTCGGCCTCCAGAGCGCGCCGGGACGCTTCGAAGGTCACCAGCACGGTCGGGCCACGATCCTGCTGGCCGTCGGCCGCGCGCATCGACAACGGGATGCCGTAGGACTCCGAGAGCGCGGCGGGCAGATCGGGATCGTCCCACGCCCACGCCGCGCCGCCGGCGGAGTACAGCACCGGCAGGCCCGGCGGCTCGGGAGAACCGTCGCAGGTGGCGGGGTAGGACGCCTCCCAGGCGAGCATGCCGGGCGACTGCCGTACGGTCAGCCGCCTGCCCGCGTGGCTGGGCCGCTCGTCGATGAGCGCGTACGCCCGGTCGCCGGCCAGTCCGCGATGATCGAGAAGAGCCACGGGGACGCGTTCACCCCGCAGCGACTTCACAGGCCAGCGATAGAGACTGTCGACGATTCCCCGGTACATGCCCCGATCCTACGGTCCGGATCGGAGGGGCGTCGCCGGGTCCGCCGGTGGATGAGGACGGCCGCTCCGGCGGGCCCGCGGCCGCAGGGTCAGCCGTGGGCGCGCAGGGCGGCGATCACCCAGTTGAAGGCGGGAATGACCGAGGGGAACGGCTCGCGGTCGTTGAGGACGCTCAGCAGCAGCCAGTAGCGCTCCACCTGGGCGTCGGCGAGTATCCGGAGCCGCTCGCGCAGCTCGGCGCGTTCCCCGGCCGACAGGCGGGGCTCGATGATGCGGCCCAGGATGAGCCCGCCCTCGGCCGACTCCGGCGCGATCTTGTCGGCCAGGGCCCGGCCTGCCTTCTCCAGCACCAGCCGCCGCAGGTCGAACCCGGCCTCGACCTGCGGCTCCGACGATCCGCTGAGCACGATCTTCCGCAATCGCAGCCGGAAGTCCTCGTCGGCGACCAGCTCAGCCAGCTCCACCCAGGCGTCGACCTGGTCCGGCGTCGGATCGTCGGGCAGCTCACCGGGCAGCTCCCGCATCCACCCGGCGACGATCATGGCGTCGTCGTCGAGGTCGATCCCGGCGAAGAGGCCTTCGACGAAGTCGTCGATGACCTGCTGCCGCTCCTGGGCGGACAACTGGGCGAATTTGTGCATGATCAGTGTCTCCTCTGTCGTGCTGCGGTGTCTGGCGACCGTACGGAGCACGGCGCGGCGAAGTTTCAGGGTCCGGATCTCCGCGTCCAGCGCCCGGGCGTGCGTCTCGGCCACCTCGGCCACCGTGATCTGCCGCGCCAGGATCTCCTGGATGGTCTCCAGGCCGATGCCGAGCTCGCGCAGCGTGCGGACGAGGTCGAACCGGGCGACGGCCGTCGCGTCGTACAGGCGGTACCCGCCGGTGGAACGGACGGTGGGTGGCACCACCCCGCTGTCGGACCAGAAGCGGATCGTGTGCACCGACAGGCCGGTACGGCGAGCGAGCCGGCCGATCGTGTAAAGCTCTGTGCTGTCACTCACGAGAAGAATCTGCACCTTCGAGCCACTCGAGAGTCAAGCCGCAGAGTCCATGATCACACCGCCCGCAGCTCAGCAGGGGTGAGCCGCCACGCGCCCTCCGCGCCAGGAGGCGAGGCGATCACGGCGGAGGGTGTGCGTGAGCCGGATCACTGGCTGACCGCCCTCTTGTACAGCCGGATGGCCAGGGGCACGAACACGGCCAGGAGCAGCGCCGACCAGAGCAGCGCCGCCGGCACCGCGTGCTGGAGCGGCCAGGCGCCGGGCACCGGCATGGCCGCGTTGGTGTTGCCGAAGAGCTCGCGAGCGGCCTGGATGACCGTGGAGACGGGGTTCCACTCGGCGACGGCCCGCAGCGGCCCGGGCAGGCGGGTGCTGTCGACGTAGGCGTTGGACAGGAAGACCAGCGGCATCGACACGATGGTGGCGATGTTGTTGAAGACCTCGGGTTTGCGCAGGGCCAGCGCGACCGTCGCGGTCACCCACGAGAACGCGTACGCGAACAGCAGGAGCAGCAGGAAGCCCAGCACGGCCCGGTGCGGTTCCGAGTGGATGCGCCAGCCGACGGCCAGCCCGACGAGGGTCATCGCGACGACACTGGCGGCGTTCATGACGACGTCGCTGGAGGTCTGGCCGGTCAGCACCGCCGACGGGGCCATGGGCAGCGTGCGGAACCTGTCGAAGATGCCTTTCTGCAGGTCCAGGGTGAGCGTGTAGCCGGTGATCTGCGCGCTCGTCACGATCGTCTGAACGAAGATCCCCGGAATCATGTACTCCTGGTACGACATGCCCGGCAGGTCGATCATGCTGCCGAAGACGTACGCGAACAGCAGCACGAACACGATCGGGAGGATGATCGCGCCGCCCAGCAGGTCGGGCGCTCGCTTGATCTTGAGGACGTTGCGCCTGGTGATCGTCATACCGTCGGCGACCGCCATCTGCAGGGCGTTCATCGGGTGGGCTCCTTCGTCATGACCGGTTCGCCGGTCCGGTGTTCGGTGAGGGTCAGAAACACCTCGTCCAGCGTCGGCCGCCGCAGGCCAGCGTCGCGTACGACGACGTGTTCGGCGGCCAGGTGGCCGAGGGCCGCGGTGAGGGAGGCCGTGCCGTCGCTGACCGGGATCGTCAGCTGGAAGGTGGCGGCGTCGGCCCGCATGTCCCCCACCGCCAGGGGGGCCAGCGCGCTCCGTACGGTGTGCAGGTCGGCGGCGCTGGTCATGGTCAGCTCGATGCGGTCTCCGCCGACCTGGTCCTTGAGCTCGTCGGCGGTGCCGAGCGCGATCACGCGGCCGTGGTCGACCACCGCGATCGCCCTGGCCAGCCGGTCGGCCTCCTCCAGATACTGCGTGGTGAGCAGCACGGTGGTGCCGTCGGCGACGAGCTCGGAGATGACGTCCCACAGGCTCATGCGAGCCCGGGGGTCGAGGCCGGTGGTGGGCTCGTCGAGGAACAGCACCGGCGGGGCGGCGACCAGTGCTCCGGCCAGATCCAGGCGGCGGCGCATGCCGCCGGAGTAGCCCTGCACGGGGCGGTCGCCCGCCTCGGTCAGGTCGAAGCGTTCCAGCAGCTCGCGGGCCCGCTGCCTGCTGCGTTTGACGCCGAGGTGGTAGAGGCGGCCGACCATCTCCAGGTTCTCGGCGCCGGTGAGGTGGTCGTCGACGGCGGCGTACTGGCCGGAGGCGCCGATGTGGGATCGCAGCCGGCGCGCGTCGGCGACGACGTCGAACCCGGCGACCGTGGCGCGGCCGGAGTCCGGTTTCAGCAGGGTGGTCAGGATCCGCACGGCGGTGGTCTTGCCCGCGCCGTTGGGGCCGAGCAGGCCGAACACCGTGCCCTCGGGGACGGACAGGTCCATCCCGTCGAGGGCGACCACGTCGCCGTACTTCTTGACCAGTCCTTCGGCCATGATCGCTGGGGGCATGCGGTCTTCTCCTTCGTTCGTGTCGGGGGGATGAGGGGGAACGAGGGCATGACGGGATGGCGGGCGGTCGCGTGTCGGCCGTCCGGTGGCGTTCGTCGGATTTCGTCGGATGGAGTTAGATGTCGAGGTCCTCCACGGTGGGACGCTCGGCCAGCTCGGCGATCAGGTCGTAGAACTCGTCGGGGACCTTGCCGCGCAGCATCTCGATGGTGTCCACGACCTCAAGCGTGGCCTCGCCCTGGACGAAGCCCCAGCTCGAGTCGGCCAGGCCGAGATAGCTCCGCCACGCGCCGCGGGACAGGAGGCCCTCCAGCCAGTTGTCGGCTCCCGAGGTCAGGCTGTCGGTCCAGTCGGGCGAGCGGTCCACGTGCAGGACGTACTTGTCCTTGCGGGAGCGGTACACCCGGAACATCTCCATCCGGTTGCCCGTCGTGCGTCCCCACTCGCCGAGCAGCACCCCGGAGAAGCGCTGCTTGCGGCCCGTGCCCTGGCCGACCTGCACGATGATCTCGTCGTAGCCCTCTTTTCGGCCCTCCTCCGTTTCGACGTAGCGCCGCAGCGCCACGCTGATCGCCGTCGACAGCTTGCCCCCGGCGAGCTCCTGCGCCCGCTGGAACAGCGGCAGGTCCTCGTCCGAGACGTAGATCGTTTTATTGGGCATCGTTCCATCCTCATCCCGTATACGTATAAGAATACGTATAGCGCGGAGCGGATGGCAAGACCCGCGCACCGCCCCCATCCCGTCCGTATGGTGGCGGGCGCTGGGACATATTCGAGTGGACCCCGGCGAGGGGAGCACGCAAGACTGTGACCTCGCGACCAGAGGAGCACACGTTGCCTGAGGTGACGGTCATCGAGGTGCCGCAGTGGCAGGGGTCGGGCTCGGCCACCGCCACGCGGCTGACGGAGGGGGCCGCCCTGCTGGCCGCCCTCATTCCCGACGCCGAACGGACGCGGGTGCAGGTCGCCGGGACGCTGAAGGAGACCGCCGAGCGCACCCGTACGGCGTTGGAACGGGCACGGGACAGATTCGTGATCACCGTCGGCGGAGACTGCGGCGTGGAACTCGAACCGATCGCGGCGGTACTGCGCCGGTACGGCGAGCGGCTGACGGTGGTGTGGTTCGACGCGCACGCCGATCTCAACACCCCCTCCTCCTCCCCCTCGGGCGCCTTCCACGGCATGGTGCTGCGCACACTGCTCGGCGACGGCCCGCCGGACCTGATGCCCGATCGGGTGCTCCGGCCGGAACAGGTCGTCCTGGCCGGGGTCCGGGCGCTCGATCCCGCCGAGTCCGACTTCATCCGGGTGGCGGGGATCGCCGACCTGCCCGCGCTCGGTGAGAGCGCCACGGCGCTGTACATCCACATCGACCTCGACGTCCTGGACCCGGGCTCCTTCGGCTCCGTCGGCACACCGGAGCCCGCAGGCCTGCTCCCCGGAGAGCTCATCGATCAGGTCGCCGCCCTCGCCGAGCGGTTCGAGATCGTCGGGCTGGGCCTCACCGAGTACGAACCCGCCCGTCCGGAAGACCACGACCTGCTCACCACGCTGGTTCCCCGGCTGGCGGGACTCTGCCGGATCTCGGGCGCCCGGCAGGTCGAGCGCCGCGCCGCCCGGGTCTGGCCGGCGTCGAACGTCGAAGAGCACGAGGGCTGGCTGCTCCGCCACACACCGGGCGTGAAACGGAAGCGCTGGAACTCCGCGCTGCCCCCGATCCACCGCGCGACCGGCGTCGAACGGGTGGAGGAGTTCTACCGGGAGCGTGACACCCCCCTGCGCGTCCACGTGAGTCCCGCCGAACACCACCGCGACCTGGACGCGTTCCTGGCCGCCCGTGGCTACCGGATCGAGGGCGAGACGTCGGTGCTCACCGCCTCCACCGGGGAAGTGATCGCCGCCACAGCCTCCGCCGTCACGGTCGAAACCGTGACCGACCGCGACGCATGGCCGAAGATCTTCACCGACCTGGACGATCACCTCGACAGTGCGGCCGTCGGCGGGGCCGTCCTCCCCCACACCGCCGAACCCGCCGCTTTCCTGACCGTCTCCGACCGCGGGCGCGTCGCCGGCATGGGACTGTTCGTGGCCGACGAGGGCTGGGCGGGGATCTTCAGCATGGCGACCCGACCCGAGCACCGGCGCCGGGGCATCGCCACCGCCCTCCTGGGGGCCGGCGCCCGCTGGGCGGCCGGGCAGGGAGCCGACCGGCTCTACCTTCAGGTGGAACAGGACAACAAAGCGGCCCGCCGGCTGTACGAGCGGGCCGGGTTCACGTGCTCACACACCTACCACTACCGCACCTCCCCCTGAGGCCCTCTCCCCCTCGGAAAGTCGGCGGACGCCCTGGGGGACCTCAGGACACGAGACTCGTCGCGACGGTCCACAGCCGCTCGGCGTTGCCGGGATCCAGGGCGAAGGGAGCGACCCCGCCGCCGAACATCGCCGGTTTCTCGCTCAGCAGCGGGGCTTCGTTGCAGTCCTCGAAGTAGCGGCCGCTCACACCGGCCAACAGAGGGGAGGCGGCCAGCAGCACCGACGTCGCCGCGCCCTGGGCGACGTTCTTACGGCGCTCGGGCGGTGTCTGCAGCCCGCCGGTGTGCTTCTGCAGATTGGTGGCGATGGCCCCGGGATGGACCGCGTTGGCCACGATGCCTTCGCCCAACCATCGCCGGCCGGCCTCGACCGCCAGCAGCACCGCGGCCGTCTTCGACTCTCCGTACGCCCCGATGGGGTTGTAGAACCGGAAGCGGTAGTCGAGGTCGTCGAAGACCACCGGGCAGAACAGGTGGGCGTTGGAGCTGAGCGAGACGACACGGGCGCCCTCGGCTCGGGCGAGGGCGTCGTGGAGCCCGACGGTCAGGGCGAAATGCCCGAGAAAGTTGACCGCGAACTGCGTCTCCCGGCCCTGCGGGGTGCGGGTGAGCTCCGGCAGCGCCATGATCCCGGCGTTGTTGACGAGCATGTGCAGCGGTCCCCGCCAGGAGCCGGCGAACGCGCGGACCGAACCGAGGTCGGCGAGGTCGAGATAGCCGACGCCGACGTCCTGGTTGCCCGTCGACTCCGAGATCCGGGCGGCGATCTCCTTGCCCGCGTCGACGTTGCGCACGCCCAGCACAACACCGGCTCCGGCGCCGGCCAGGGCGCGCGCGGTCTCGATGCCGACGCCGGAGGAGGCGCCGGTGATCAGGGCGCGGGTGCCGGACAGGTCCACGCCGGCCAGGACCTCCTTCGCGGTCGAGGCGAATCCGAACGGTGTCTGCAAGGTTTGCGTCATGGCGTCGATGATGCGGCGGACCGTCACCGACAGTAAGTCCCTGCTGACACTGGTACTCGCGGGGACAGGATGCACCGCTCACCGGCACCTACCATGGAGGCCATGGCGACGGGAAGCAAACTCGGTGACTACCTGCGGGTTCGCCGTGAGCGGCTGCGCCCCGACGATGTCGGCCTGCCCACCGGAGCCCGCCGGCGGGTGCCCGGCCTGCGGCGAGAGGAGGTCGCGCTGCTCGCGGGCATCAGCATGGAGTACTACCTGCGCCTGGAGCAGGGACGTGACCAGCACCCATCGGACCAGGTCCTCGACAGCATCGCCCGCGCCCTGCAGCTCGACGCCGACGCCGAGACCTACCTGCGCGAGCTGGCCCGCCCCGCGCGATCCGCCCGTCGCCGGCCCTCCCGGCCGGAGCGGGTCAGCGCGAGCGTGCAGAGCCTGATCGACAACTGGACGACCACACCCGCCCTCGTCCACGGCCGCTACATGACCACACTGGCCGCCAACTCGATGGCCGTCGCGCTCAGCCCGTTCTTCGCGCCGGGCGTCAACACCCTGCGCGCGGCGTTCCTCGAACCGGAGATGCGTGAGCTCTACCGCGACTGGGACGAGATGACCGCCAAGGTCGTCGCCTACCTGCGGTCGATCATCGGAGGCGCCGTCGACGACCCCCGGCTGGCCGAGCTGATCGGCGAGCTCAGCCTGCGCAGCGAACGCTTCCGGATGCTCTGGGCCCGCCAGGACGTGCGCCAGAAGACGAGCGGATCCGTCCGCATGCTCCATCCGCAGATCGGCTCCCTCGATCTCCATTACGAGAAACTGGCGCTCCCCGGCGCACCCGGTCAGATGCTGGTCACCTACCACGCCGAGCGCGGATCCCCGTCGCATGAACGGCTTCAGCTTCTCGCGCACCTGGCCCCGCGGCCCTCTCCCGGCCAGAGCGCCGCGGCGAGCACGCCGCGCTAGCCGCCGAAAACCTTCGACGGACGCAGTTCCAGGGAGAGGTGCGAGGACAGCGCGCGGAGGAAGCCGGGCGCGTCGAAGATCTCGCCGGCGGAGGCGACGCCGACCGTCTTGGTCTGTCCCGTGAGGATGCGGTGAACCGCTTCCACCGCGAGCGGCGCGGTGACGGCGTAGATGTCCTGACCGCTCGCCACGGCACGCCGTTCACTGCCGCCGGAGCGCACGACGACGTCGACGAGGAAGGTCTGCGCGGACCGGCCCCGCTCGTCGACCGGGGCCGGCGCCGGTGTGTCCGGGGCCGACAGGTCCCTGGCCGCCTCGACCGTCATGTAGGTGCGCACTTCGGGGATGGACAGGTGGCTGGGAACGGTGACGACGTCGGCCATCGTGAACTCCCCGATGACCGCCCGGGGGCCCATCGGCTCGGGGAAGGGCCACTGGAGGGTCGTCGCGTCGTCCCGGCGGTAGTCCAGCCGCCCGTTCCTGTACACGACGCGTGCGCCGTCCCGCCGCTGCCGGGAGACCGCGCCCGCGACCCGCGTCCCGTCCGTGGGCTGCCAGCCGCTCAGCCCGTACGCGATGTGCGCCTCGTCGGCCGACGTCCAGTCGCCCATCGCGGCGGTGGTCAGCAGGTCGCCGAGGCCGCCGTAGAAGGCCATCGCGGGGACGATCACCGCTCCCGCGGCGCGGGCGCGATCGGTGAAGTGCGCGAACGTGTCGACGTTGGCCTCGATCTCGGCCGCCACATCCACATACGGGATCCCGGCGCGCAGCGCCGCCTCGATCACGGGGGCGGCCGTCGTGGCGAAGGGCCCGGCGCAGTTGATCACGGCCGCCACCCCGGCCAGCGCGCGGTCGAGCGAGAGCGGATCGTCGACCGACGCCGGCCGGGCCTCGAGCCCGGGATGGGACGCCGCCAACGCCCGCAGTTTGCCGGCGTCGCGGCCGGAGAGAACCGGGACGAATCCGCGCTCCCGTAGCTCCGCCACCACGAACCGCCCGGTGTGCCCGTACGCGCCGAACACCGCCACCATCTGCCCTGATCCCATGAGCTCTCCCCTGTGCTTGAATGATCCGCTACGGACATCCTGGCGGGGGCGGGCGTCTAGCCGTGAGTGTCCGGAACGCCACGTCCCGTACAATTTCGGACATGGATACCGTCGCGCTGGCCGTCACCGACGGCATGCTGCACTTCGAGTTGTCCCTGGCGCATGAGGTCTTCGCCGCTGCCCCGGACGGCGTGACGGTCCCCTGGTACGACGTCACCCTCTGCGGGCCGGTCGCCGTGCGGGTCGGCCGATTCCGGCTGGAGCCCGACCACGGGTTCGACCGGCTCCGGCACGCCGACACCGTGATCGTCCCCGGAAGGGCCGACGTCGACGAGGATCCACCCGCCGACCTGGTCGACGCGGTGCGCGCGGCTCACGAGGCGGGCGCGCGCGTGGTCTCCCTCTGCACGGGCGTGTTCGTGCTGGCCGCGGCCGGCCTGCTGGACGGCAGGCGCGCGACCACGCACTGGGCGCACACCGAGGCGCTGGCCGCCCGCTACCCCCGGGTGGAGGTCGACCCGGACGTGCTCTACGTGGACAACGGCAGCGTGCTCACCTCCGCCGGCAAGGCCGCCGCGCTGGACCTGTGCCTGCATCTGGTCCGCCTCGACCACGGCGCGTCGGTCGCCAACGCCGTCGCCCGCCGCCTGGTCGTACCACCGCACCGGGCCGGCGGCCAGGCCCAGTTCGTCACCACCCCGGTGCCCGCCCAGGACGACCACCCGCTCGCCGCCCTGTTCCCCTGGATCATCGAACGGCTCGACCGGTCGCTGACCGTGGAGGACCTGGCTCGCCAGGCACGGATGAGTTCGCGCCACCTGGGCCGCCACTTCAGAGCGGCGACCGGCACCACCCCCCTGCAATGGCTGCTGACCCAGCGGATCCGCCACGCCCAGGAACTCCTGGAGAAAACCGACGACAGCGTCGACACCATCGCGGCGGCCACCGGCATGGGCACCGCCACGACGCTGCGACGGCACTTCAACCGCACGGTCGGCGTACCCCCGGACACCTACCGCCGCACCTTCCGCTCACGGACCCGCTGAACTCCCCACCTCACACCTGGCCGTATCCGAGCATCTGGCCGTATCCGACGAGGGCGACACCCATCCCCGCTCACCGTTGCGTTGCTCCCGGCCCCCCGGACCCTTCCGCCTCCGCCTTCGCCCGCAACTCCGCGGTGATCGCGCGCTCCTGGAGCCGAGCGGCCTCCGCGCGCAGCACTTCCACCTGTTCACGCAGGTCAGACAGCCGCATCTGCTCCATTGCCAGCTGCATCCGCGCCTGGTCCCGCTCGGCGTGGGCCTCGGTCACCTTCTCCGCGGCGCGATCCTGAGCCTCGGAGATCTTCTCCGCGGCCCGTTCCTCGGCTCTGGCCAGCTGGCGTGCCGTGCGCTTTTCGAGCTCGGCCGCCTGTTTCTCCACGCGCGCCGCCCGGGCCCGTGCCTCGGCCGTCTCGGCCAGGGCCTGACCTCGCGCATGGGCCTCGGCGTTGGCTCGCGCCAGCGCCCGATCTCGCTCGGATTCGGCCGCCTGAGCCCGCGCCGCCGCCGCCGCGGCGGCGCGTTCGGCCTCGACCTTGGCGTTCTGGTCGGCTTCGGCCGCGCTTCGCGCCTGGTCTCGCTCGGCCTGAGCCTGCTCGGCCTGCTGCCGATTCTGTACGGCCTGCGCCCGGGCCTGCCGCGCTTCGGTCTCGGCCGCCTCCACCTTCTCGGCCCTCTCCCGCATCGCCGCGTCCCTGGCCGCCTCCGCCCGCTCGGCTCGCCGAGTGGCCTCCTGCTCGGCATGTCTGGCCAGGCGTTCGGTGCTGGCCGCCTCGTGCAGCGCGGCCAGTGCCTGCTCCCTGGCGTTTTCGGCGTCGGCCAGCGCGGTGTCCCGCTCGGCGTGGGCCTCCTCCACCTGCTGCGCCATCGCCTCCCGCTCGCGGCGGGCGTGTCCGGTGGCCTCGCGTGCCAGCCGTACCTGCTCGAAGGCCTGCTCTCGCTCGGTGCGCGCTATCGCCACCCGCGTGTGCGCCTCGGCCTGCACCGCGCTTAGCTTGGCCTCCACCCCGGCCGGGCTCAGCTCATCGGCCAGCACCTGGGCCAGCGGCGCTATCGCCGCGGTCATCCCCTTCTCCATGCGGTCGTAGAACTCCTCCGCCCGAGCCAGTGCTCCCTCCAGCCCCGGTGTCGCACGCCGCATCTCCCGTTCGCGTTTCGCCACGGCCTGGCAGTCCCCCTGCAGGCAGTAGGCCCTGGGCCTTCCCCGCCCGGAGCGCTGCTCGATCGGCGTCCCACAGTGCTTACACGGCGTCACCGCGCCCGACTCTTCCACCGCTCCAGCCTAACATTTTGATTTTCTGGAAATTCAAAATTAATAAACACGATCTGTTGCGTATGGGTGGCCTAGAGTCAACTACCGGGAATGTAAATTCCCGCAAGTTGTGAGAGCGGCATCCTCCTGAGACCCCATACGGTTTGTGCAAATCTGCAGCGAGATGTCTGGGATTCGTCATTTCGCCGACATGGGCTTTCGTCACTTGGTGTCAGCGAAATCGTCACCTCGTGTCAGTAGCGTAAAGACCCCTCACTTACTTGCCGCTTTTGCACCGGTTTCGTCTTAATTCTTGGGTGCTCTTCGCCCTCTCCCTCAGCGGATGTTCCCCAGCCCGGGTGACGCGACCCGTTCGGTGTATGCGCTCCTGGACGGCGCAGCGATACTCCCCGACTGAAATCTGGTGACGTTTCCTGCGAGGTTTTGATGATGCGGCGGCTGCTTGAGCTGCGGTTTCGTCATTTTCTGTCAGCAAAAATCGTCACCGGGATGTCAGTAGCGGCCATACGCTGATCAACCGATTCGACGTCGGATCGACGACTCCGGTACACAGCCACTGTGGAACGCGACGGGATGAACTCAGGCTCAAGGGTGCAGAGCGGACGTCGACGCCGCGCCTGATGGGCGCATCGGTACCCCTGACCTGCGGCAACACCGGCCGGCGACGGCGTCATCGGCCCTATTCGGGCTCTGCGGCGCCGGGCGCGGGCCGCGCCCGTAGCTGGTCGATCTCGGCTCGCAGCTTCCCCACCTCGGCATACAGGGCGTCGTGGCGGGCCTTGAGGTCTTCGCGCTGGCCACGTAGTTCGGCGAGCAGGTCCTGGTCGGCCTCGTGCAGGGTCTGGATCCGGATCAGCTCGGTGGCGCGGGCTTCGGCCTGCTGCCGGGCCGCCTCCAGTTCGGCGCGCAGGTGCTGGGTCTGCTCGTCGTGGCGCTGGCGCACCCGTTCGAGGTCAGCATGGGTGGCCAGAGTCTCCTCACGCGCCGTGGTGGCATCAGCGGTGGCGGTGGCCAGTTGTAGAGCCAGGGCCGCGGCCCGGTCGCTGTGCTCGCTCAGCTGGGTTCGCAGCCGGGTGCTGGTGTTTTGCGCGGCCTGTAGCTGGCGGCCGCGTTCGGCGAGCTCGTCGTCCAGTGCCGTGCGGGCGGCCTGCAGCTCACGGTTTTCGGTGCGCAGGGCGCGCAGTTGGTTGGCCTGGTCGGCGGTCACGCCTTCGGCGAGTTCGGTGGCCTTCTTGGCGTCGCCGAGCTTTTCGCCGAGTTCGAGCACTTCGGCGCGGGTCTTTTCCCCGATGCGTTCCAGGTCGGCGCGGGCGTTGTCCTCGCGCTCCTCGGCCAGCCGCTGGGCCTGCTCGGCCTCGCGCATCCGCCGTTCGGCACTGATGCGGGCGCGATCGGCGGCCGCGGCCTGCTCGCGGGCGATCGCGGCGTCCGCGCGGTCTTCAGCGGCTTCGGCTTCGGCGGCACTGATCCGGGCCAGCGCGCCGCTCTCGGCCAGGTCGACCTTTTCGGCGAAGCGGTCGAGGAGCGTGCGCAGCGCCTCCTGCAGCGGGCGCGCTTCGGCCAGGACCGCGCCGGATTCGGTCACGGCGGTGGTCACCGCGGTGATCTGCTCTTTGCGCCGCGCGCGGGAGGCGGCGGTTTTGCAGGCGTCGCTGCAGTACTGGCGGGGCCGGCGGCCGGTGGAGCGCGGCAGTGGCTGGCCGTCCCAGGCACATCGGCCGTGCGGGGCCTCCGCATCGGCGGCGGGTGATGGGGGTGGTCCGGTCGTCGCGTCCGGGCCGGCGTCGGAGCGGCCGGTGGCGCCGGACAGGTCGTCGCGCGGCGCCTCGGGTGGGTCGGCCGGGTGGCCTCGTTCCGGGCGGAGGTCGAAATCGGTGGTATTCGGGTCGCCCGCGGATCGGGTCGGGGCATCTTCGGTCACTCAAGCACTCTACCAAAACGTGTCTGCCTGACACGATCAAAAATCGACGTGTCACGTTACGAAAATTAGATCACTTTAAGACATGGCGACAATCGGCATTATCGATATGTAGTTTCCCTATGCATTGCTGGGGCACTGCAAATCTGTAGCGAGCTGCCGGTGATCACCGCTGAGATCGTGTCCCGCCGGAGAGGGCATCTGCGGGTCTACAGGTCAGCGTTGCCCAAGGCGTTGTCGCGCAGGTGGTTGACCGCGCGGATGTCGCGCAGAAAACCACTGCGCTTGGCCCCGTGCTTGGCGATGACGAACCGCCTGTGGAGTAGGCGACGGTGGAATTCGTCGTTACACCGACGCCGAGAGATTCTTTGCGTTGACAGCGTGAAAGGCCCGCCTCCGTGTCCTTTTCAGGGTGATAGCGACTTGCACTTGCGGCGGTCTCTCCACGAAGCACATGAGGTCTATGCGCTTCGGGCTGAAGGTTGGTGCAGGACGGTCAGTCCAACTGACATCACGCGACGTTTCGGGGAAGATGCGGCGATAAGGAAAACCCCTCTGACCTGCGAGTCCGTCACCTGCTGTCAGGGGAAATCGTCATCAGGATGTCAGTGGCGTCCCCTGCCAACGATGAGTGAGCCCCGATTCATGCGCTGGTCTCTTCGCCTGGCCAGGCCCGACACCCGCAGGTCCTCACGTTCAGCGATGAGTTCCTCCCCCAGCTGAGATGCATACGGTGAGTTCTTCGCGCACTCGGCCGGTCTCGGCTCGCTCGGCCCGGCTACCAGCGGCTTTCAGGTCAATGCGCGCCTGATCGAGAGCGGTGATGCGGCCAACCAAGGCGGTTTTTAGCGTGGCGATCTGCCGACGTGCTCGGTAGCTGTAGCGGTGTCTTGCTGAGCGCGGGCGCGTGCAGAGTCGTGCTCGCCGGCCGTACGCCAGGCCGCGCGTTCGGACTCCTCAGCACGCTGCTGCGCCGCAGTCGGCCACCGATCAGCGAGGCGATGATTCGGTGGGCGGTGATCGGTACGCTGCTGCAGCGGATCACCCGGGGGTGTCCCGCTCAGCGGCCCGGACCGCGGCCGCTTGAACAGATCCGCTCAGGCCGATGACCCTCCGTCCTCAGAAGGCGCGAAACCGAGTCAGCAGCTCTTGCGCAGGCTGACCGTCCGCGTTGAACCCGACGAGATCGCGCTGGCCGCTGGGGGTAAGAAAAACAGCGCGTTGTTGCATTCGAAGCAGAAGGTGATCCGCGTCGTGGGCTCGATCCCATAGCCAGGTCGGAAACAGCGCATCCTCTCGCCTGTCGGCAAGCTGGCGACCAGGTCGAGAACCTCGATGCCGTTCGAGTCTCGCCAAGTGCCGACGATCGTTCCGGGAACGCTGGTCCAACGGTGTGAGTTGGAGTAGTCCTCGATCCGGACGCATTCAAACCGCCGGGTCCGTATGTAGGCCGTAGACAGGAGCATCAGGCAAGGATGCCAGCACCACACAATGGCTGGCCTGTGGAGCCGCCGAGGTTTTCGATCACCTCTCAAACACCCACTTAGGATAGATCGAGCAACTGTGGAGCCGACCCGGATGATCGAGCCAGCTCCACAGTCATTACCGATCACAGAGAGGGATCCTCGACCAAATTCAGTCGTCGAAATCCCATTCTAAACCCTGAGCGATAACATCGGCTTCGGCGGAACTATTAAGCCAGCAAATTTCTCCTACCTCCGGAAGTCGCCCCAGCGACAAGGCTTCCCTTTCTATTATTAGCAGAGCTTCAGATGGCGAAACTTCCCAGGGATGAAAGCCATCGTCCCGGAGAGTTCCAGCCACCATAAGACCACTTTTTAGCAGCTGTCCGACCGCGAGGATAGCGAGCTCAAGTGCCTCTTCTAGCGACCTTGCACCACCCACCAGATATACTTGATCTACGACCTGAGCAAAGTGCACCCAGTCGTCAATCCCCATGATCAAAGTACGGTCTACTATGCGCTTAAGTTTCATTGGTCGATATGTACCTTATAAATTCTTCCACCTTCATTAACGTCGATAGTTGCTCCTGTAGATTTAGATTTATTTCTCCAGAAAACCTGCGTTCCATCGGGCAATTCGATCGCCTTTCCTGGATAGTTTGGCTTGTCGATCACCTTTCCTCCTCTTGTGATTTTGTCCCATAGTTTCCGAAGATCCTCCTCTGAAGAAACTACTTTAAAATTGGGGTTCCTACTCCTTCCTTGACTTAGCTTTGATATAACTTCAGAGGCCGTCTCACAGCCATCATTGCTTGCGTTATGGACGAGAGCATCAATGTCCCCTACCGCCACATGATAAGTGTGGGTGCTGGCGATGGTGAGGTTGTGGACGCGCTGGTCGGCCTGATGGTACTGGCGGATGGCGAGTACTTCGACGGTAGCGCTGTTCGGGGTGAGCAGGCGCATTCCGGGGCGCAGGGCCGAGGCGTTGAACCAGTGTCGTTGGTCGCTGGACCAGAAAGGATGTCTGTCAGTCGCGATGACCACGCCGGTGGCATTGCCCTGGGTACCGTCGGTGTCGACGGTGATCTGGACGAGGTTTTTGTCGCCTCGGCTGGTGATGAGGGCGATGACGGATTTGGACTCCGTCTTTCCTGTTTGGGGATCGGTGGCGAGGACCTTGTCGCCTACCTTGACGTTCTCAATGGGTTTGTGTGTGCCATCAGCCATGAGTACACCGGTGCCGGGCACGAAGCTACTGCAGGCCTTGGCGAGTTTGGCGACCGTTTTCTCGGCGGCCTTTACCTCGTCTTTGGCCTTTCCCCAGCTTTTGAACGCGGTGATTGCCTCGTCGGCGTGTTTCCAGACTGCCTTGGCGAGTTTGAGACCTTCCTTCCACTTCCACGGCACGGCATATTTAAGACCTACTTTCGCGGCTAGGCCGCCAGCTAGTGTGCCCAGGACGTTCAGCGCCGTCGCGGTGCACGCGTCGAGGTCGCCGGTTTTGAAGCATTCGAGGCCGTCTTTGATTCCCGTTATTTCTGCGGCGATGTCCGCCAACGCCAGCAGCGCGTTGAGCATCTTTTTCTTCAGCTGGTCGGCCTTGCTTTGGGCGAGGGCCGCCTTCTGTTTCGCGCATGCCAAGCTGTTGGGTCTGCCGCACGGATCGGCCTGACCACTGAACCTTTTTCATCCCTTGGCGGCGATCTGCTGGTCACAGCATGATCGCAAGGCCGATATTCGCCTGACGACGTAGAGAAACCCCTGGTAGACGGGTTGATCACCACAATCACGTCCGTCAAAACCAGGGGCTTCGGATGCTGTTCTATCGTGCTGCCGTCGATTTGTCGCGTTCAACGCTGAACTACGTCGCCGGCCTGATCCGCCGGCACCGCAAGGCGATCGGGTCGGCCTGGCGGCGGCTCAACCCCGGACAACAGGCCCTGCTGGTACTGGTCTACCTGCGCAAGGGCGAGACGTTCGTCGAGCTCGGCGCGGGATTCGGGGTCTCGACGGCGACCGCGTGGCGCTACGTGCAGGAGACGGTGGCGTTGCTGTCGGCACGCTCGCCCAAGCTCGGCCAGGCGCTGCGCAAGGCCAAGCGGGACGGGTTGCACTACCTGGTACTGGACGGCACGCTGATCCGCACCGACCGGATCAAGGCCGACCGACCGTACTTCTCCGGCAAGCACCGCGTGCACGGAATGAACATCCAGGTCATCGCCTCGCCAGACGGAACGATCCTGTGGACCTCTGGAGCTCTGCCGGGCACGGCACATGATCTGAACGCCGCCCGCATCTGGGGCATCCTGCGTGCGCTGGAGCAGGCCGGGATCATCACCCTGGCCGACAAGGCGTATCAGGGAGCCGAGGGCCCGGTCGCCACGCCGTACAAGGGTAAGAACAAGCCCGCGTCGCAGAAGCGGGCCAACCGCTCCCACGCCAAGCTCCGCGGACCCGGCGAACGCGCCAACGCCCAGCTGAAGAGCTGGAAGATCCTCCGGAAGCTACGCTGCAGCCCCGGCAAGGCCGGCCATCTGTGCAAGGCCATCGCCGTTCTTCAAAACCACCGCGTCGCACAGGCCGCCTGAGGATGAAAAAGGTTCAGTGCAAGGCCCACAGGCGCGGCTCCCAGCGTCCGACTAAAGCACGGCCTGAATGACCAAGGAGAGACGACGTCAGCGAGCAACCACCCCGATTTTCAGGCCCGAACGGCCTCCTCCACCGGGGGGAGATTGGAGACTAAAGCGGGTATCGCATGTTCGAATCATGCCGGGGCACTCTTCTGACCAGCGAAAACACCCAGTGACCTGGGCTTTCGCTTTTCACTCCTCGACGGTCGCAGGCAGCTCGATGCCGCTGTAGGCAGCTGATGTCAGCGGCCACGGAGCATGCACGTGATCATCTTGATGGCGTCTGTGCAAGCCAACCGGAAGTCCGAAGGCGTGCGAGTCGGCTGTGGCCCTTCCCTGCGATCGGCTGGCACTCCCCCCTGTCCCGTCCCAAGTCCGACCGTTACTTTGTCTTCGACCAGCCGCGGTTACGGACAGAGCGAGGACGACGATGGTCGAGGTAAACAGCGCTGACCTTGCATGGTTGGACGGAGACGAATCCGAGATTGACAGCACTCTTGGGCACGCGTGGAGTCTGACGTTCATCCGAGGAGTCGACGAAGTCGAGGCGCTCCGACGACTGGGCGCCCGCGAGAATGACATTCGCCCGTTCACGAGTAGCGAGTGTCCGCTACCTGAAGCTGTGCGTGCATGGCGATCCGGCGAGTGGACCGTAGTCATCGAAGCGGCCGCTATGCAACTGGTCAAAGCTGAGATCATGGATGTCCTCTCTACAGGTACCGAAACAATCATGATCTTCAGTAACGTCAACGCCTGGAGCCGGTTCGAGTATTTGGTCGACGGCGAGGTGGTGACCTCTTTCGACCTGGCGAGCCCAGATTGGCGTGAGGGAAGTGATCCTGATCGCTTCGTTGAGATGATGCGTGATGCGGGATTTGATCCCGACGGTGGCCCGGACGATGACGACATCGACTTTGACGAGTCCGACGATGCCGAGGGATCTCTGTTTCTTCTCACTGCGCGGCTGACGGGCGTCGTCCTGACCCGAGAGATCTTTAATGGTCCGCTCTTGGGCGCCATCGTGAAGTAAAAAACCCACCAGACATGAAGAAGGCCCCGGACTCGCCGGGGCCCCTCGTGAGGGTTTCTGATCACACCTCCAGGGCTTTGGTGATCTGCCTGTTGGCACGATCTTGTTGACCTTCGATGCACTTGGCATAGACGCGGAGAAGAACGTCCACACCGTGCCCAGCACGCTGAGCTACCTCGGTTGGCGGGACCCCTGCGTTGAGCCAGAGCGAGACCGCGGCATGTCTCAGGTTGTACGGCCGGGCGGCCAGCGGTGAGGCCGCCTGTTCCGGAGTGAGCGCTATTTCTCTCGCGATCCGCCAGACCCCCGAGTAGGCCGAGGCGGAGAACGGCCGCCCGCCGGATGTGCGGAACAGCCTGCCATCGCCGGCGACGCCGTGTTTCTCGATGTGCTCGCGAAGGATTCGGACGAGACGAGGTGGGATAGGGATTTCCCTGGTGTCGTCGATGGCCCGGTGTTTGAGTCCCCGCGAGTCGTGGGTCTCCCTGGAGTCGGTCCATCGCTTGTTCGCCTGGGGGCGCGCCCTTTCCAGGACGATCAACCCCCAGCCCTCGGCAGGAAGGCCGCAGTTCTGCCGCCGCAACCCTGCCGCCTCTTCCGGTCGGAGAGCCGCGTAGTACATACAGGCGAACAGGGCGGCTAAACGAAGCCCTCGTGAGCGCCCCACCTGCGTTACAGCGGCCAGAAGCGCCCGAGCCTGAACCGGGTTGACGACCGTACGAGGGTCGACCGATGCGGCGGCTTTCGGAGGCTTCCACTTGGTCAGCTTCAGCGGTCAGAGCACTAGAGACAGTACTGCGACGACACGGCCGAGAGGATGTCTTCGGCGCAACATGTTGAGCCGCCGAAGGGGAGAGCAGCGGCATATCGGCCCCTCGACGTGCGTACCTTGCCGCAAGCGACATCATGCTGACGCGGCATGATGTACAGCGGACGTCAGGGCATGATGTCCCCGGAGTTGGGGCCGAGGGTCTGGCCGACGTAGAGGTTGCCGCCGGGTTCACTCGCAAGCAGGACCGCGGTGGGGGCGACCTCCTCGGGCTGGCCGAACCTGCCTAGAGGGAGCTCTGCACGCTTGGCGGCCTTCCACTCCTCGGTGATGCCGGCCACGAGCGGGGTCTCGATAGGGCCCGGGGCGATCGCGTTGACCAGCACGTTGTGTTCGGCGACCTCCAGTGCGAGCGACTTAGTGAACCCAATGACACCGGCCTTGGCGGCGGCGTAGTGACTGAGCGAGCGCCCTCCCTTGATGCCGAGCTGTGAGGCAATGTTGATGACGCGGCCCCATCGCCGCTCGACCATGTGGGGGACGACGTGGCGGCAGCACAGGAAGACTCCGGTGAGATCGACCGTGATCGTCTCCGTCCACATCCGGAGGTCCATCTCGACCAGAGGCGCCTCGGTGAGGATTCCGGCGGAGTTGACGAGGACGTCGATCCTGCCCAGCCGTTCCATCGCGGCTTCGACGGCCCCGGCCACAGACGCTTCGTCGCTCACGTCGACGACGACATGGCCGACCGCTCCGGCCTCCGTGACGACCTTGGCCGCCGGCTCGGCATCGCGGTCAGCGACGATGACCTCGGCTCCCTCGCGAACGTAGGCGTCGACGATGGCGCGGCCTATCCCGCTCGCGCCTCCGGTGATGAGTGCGGTCCTGCCCGCAAGAACCGGCATGAGACCCTCTTTCCCTTTTACCTATTTATTACGGATTCGCCTCAATCGGGCATGCGCACGGTGAGCCCACCGTCGACAACGACGGCCTGACCGGTGACGTAACCGGCGTCGTCGGAGGTGAGGAACCGGATGACGGACGCGACCTCCTCAGGCTGTCCGGCTCGACCCCAGGGGATGTTCGCTCCCGCACGGTCCAACCCCTCCGGGCCCAACGAGTTCACCGGGTCGGAGGACTGCGGGGTGACGATGAGCCCGGGAATCACGGCGTTCACTCGAATTCGCCGGGATGCAAGCTCCACCGCCAAGCTGCGGCACAAGCCGACCACCCCGGCCTTGGCCGCGGCGTAATGTGCGTGCTCGCCCCAGCCGTACACGCCGCCGGCGATCGAGGAGACAGCGACCATCGCGCCGTCACCTCCCATGCGCCCGGCCGCCGAGCGGAAGGTACGCAACACACCGGTCAGGTCGACCTGCAGCATGTCGTCCCAGGCGTCGTCGGTGAGTTCCGAGAGCGCGGCCTTGCGCAGCACGCCCGCGTTGGCCACCGCGATGTCGAGGCGGCCCCACTCGTCGATCGCACGCTGCGCGAACGCCTCGACCTGCGCGGCGTCGCGCACGTCCACCTCGTGCACGACGCATGTGCCCCCGACCTCCTCCACCAGGCGGACGGTCTCGGCGGGGTCGTGCGGGTCACCGGGGTAGGCGCCCACCACGGTTCGTACGCCATGGGAGGCGTAGGCCACGGCCAGCGCGCGGCCGATGCCGCTGGCGGCACCGGTGATGATGGCGACCCGGCCGGAAAGGCCGGACGGGATCGGTGATGTCATGTTGACCTCCAGTGGTGGCGGGTGTGGGGTGCCAAACGGTCAGCCGCCTACTCCGGCGACGGTGGGGAGGAAACGGACATGTTGACCTGCTCGAAGGCGTTCCGCACACCGGCCAGATCGGCCCCGGTCGCCAGCAGGAGGCTCAGCAGAATGCGAGCCTTCAGGCCGTCGAGAAAGCCCGCCGAGATGAGTCCACAGGAGAGCAGGTCCCGCTCGGAGCCGGGGAAGCCGTAAGTCTCCCGCAGCACCTCGCCGCCGCCGGTGCGCGAGGCCAGGACGACGGGCAGCCGCCCGGCCAGCCGCCCGAGCGCCGGAACCACGTGGGCGGGCACGTGGCCGCCGCCGAAGGCCTCGACGACCAGGCCGGCATACCCCAGGGCCTCCACCTGTTCGACCAGGCGGGAGTCGTCACCGAGGGCGGACTTCAGTAGCGCCACCGCGGGAACCTCTTCACCGACGCCGGTCGGCGTGCCATGCAGCTCAGGGGTGCGGAAGGCGATGCGGGGGCGACCCTCGACCATCCAGCCGAGTGGACCGGCCGTCAGTGAGCGGAACGTCGCAGGGCTGAAGGTGTGGGTCTTGCGCACAAAGCGGGCGGCATGGATCTCATCGTTGAACACGACCAGCGTGCCGAGCCCGGACGCCTGCGGGGACGCCGCCACCTGCACCGCGGCGAGCAGATTGGCCGGGCCGTCGGGACCGGCGAGGGTGGGGTTGCGCATGGCCCCGGTCACGACGACGGGCCGCGGGCCGCGTACCAGCAGGTCGAGCGCGAAGGACGTCTCCTCGATGGTGTCGGTGCCCTGGGTGACAACGACACCCGCGACACCGGCGTCGAAGCGCTTGGTGATCTCCGCGGCCAGCGCGACGAGGTCGCGCAGAGTGAGGTCGCCGGACGCCGTCTGACGGAAGGCAACCGTCTCCAGCTCGGCGACCTCCTGCAGCTGGGGCACCGCGTCCACGAGCTCCCGGGCGCCGAGCCGCGGCGTCACCCCGGCCGCGTCACCGCCGGGGTCGTTGGTCGAGGCTATGGTCCCGCCGAGGGAGAAGACCGTCACCTGGGGCAGCCCTGACTGAACCGTCACATCACTTCACTTTCAGTTGATGGCGAGAAAGGTGTGGAACGAGCGCTCGAGCAGCTCGGTATCGATGTCGCGGACGATGAAGACCAGCCGCGTGCCGGGAGGGACCGGGACACCCAGGTGCTCGGGTCGGTGGACGACGTGCTGGACACCGTTGACGGCCACCGGCCCGACCCCACGGACGTCGAGCACGCCCTTGACCCGCAGCACGTCGGTGCCGCGGTTGTGCAACAGCAGGCTCAGCCACACAGAGAAGGCCTGCCAGTCGAGGGGCTCGTCGGTCACCAGTTCCAGGGTGGACACCCCGGTGGTGTGAGTGGCGTCGGCCACGGGCGGGGCAGTCGGCCTGCCCCGCGCCGATACCGCCTCCTCTGCGCGCAACAGCTCACCGTTGGCCGTGACGCTCACGCCTGCGGACGGGTTCATCTCGTGTAGCCGCCGGACCAACTCGTCCACGTCATCGGGCTCGGCCAGGTCGGCTTTGGTGACGAGGACCTCGTCGGCCGCCAGGAGCTGGCGAAGGGCGACCTCATGGTGCTGCTCGATGCTGCCCAGCCCAGTCAGGGCGTCGACGGTGACGCAGACCCGGGCAAGGACGTAGTGGTGCTTCAGGACCGGGTCGTGGGCGACGGTGAAGGCGATGGGCCCCGGGTCGGCCAGCCCGCTGGTCTCGATGACGACGTGGTCCCGGCGCGGCGCGCCTCCGCGCTGCTCGGAGTCCAGCAGGCCGGCCAGGGCCAGGGCCAGGTCCTCCCGGCGGGTGCAGCACGCGCATCCGCCCGACAGGACGACCGGGCGCTCCCCGTCGGTGGTGAGGAGGACGTCGTCGACCATCGTGTGACCGAAGTCGTTGAGGATCACCGCGGGCGCGTTCGCCCCGGCGCGGGCCAGCTCGCGCCGCAGCAGCGTCGTCTTGCCCGACCCGAGAAAGCCACTGAGTAGCGTCACTCCGCGCCGGCTCTGCGCGGACGGGGCAGCCTGCGTGGGGGCGGGCAGTCCCAGGAGAGTCACGTCTGCTCACCCGCCGGAACGCCGGGTGCCAGCGCCTCGAGCAGCACGGGGTCGAGCACGTCGATGCGCCGGGGGCTCAGCCTCTGGGCGGCCTGCCACACCGCGGGTAGGCCGGCGGCGACCTCGGCGGCTCCTTTGCGGTCCGCGACCACGCAGTGCGGGCCGGTGCCCGGGTCTGACACCGTCAGGCCGTAAGGGGCCAGGACCGCCGACAGGATACGCGTACGCCGATATCGCGAGCGGCCCGGCACCGCGTCCGCCCCGCCGTCGGAGACTCCGTCCGACCAGTGGTCCTCGGGGACCAGCTCGTAACAGAGCACGCACATGAAGATGGTTCCCCCTTCGTATCTTTTCGGCCTGGCCAGGGGTGGGGCCGGTGGCCGTGGCCACCGGCCCCACCCATCAGGTCAGGTGCCCGGCATGAACGGGCTGCCCTTGGGACCGGGGAAGGCGTAGCGGCTGCGGAAGTCGTCCGCCGCGTCCTCCATGGTGACCCAGCTGGTGCCTTCGTGGCCGTTGATGTACTCGATCATGCGCTCGAGCATGAGCAGCACCTGCGGCCGACCGGCAACGTCCGGGTGGATGGTGAAGGCGTACACGCCGTAGTCCTGCTCGCGATACACCCAGTCGAACTGGTCCTTCCACCACGACTCGACGTCGCGGGGGTTGACCCAGCCGGCGCTGTTCGGAGCCTTCTTGATGAACATCATCGGCGGCAGGTCGTCCATGTACCAGTTGGCGCCGATCTCGACCAGATCGATGACCTCACCGCGGACCAGCGGCTTCATCCAGGTGCTGGCCTCCTGGGTGTAGTCGATCTTGGTCCATGAATCACCGATTCGGGCGTAGAACGGCATGAAGTCGTGAAGGCCCTGGCCGTGGTCGTAGGTGAAGCCGTACTTCTGCAGCAACGACGTGGTGATTTCCGACATCTCCCACCACGGCGGCACGTAGCCGCGGGGTGCCTTGCCGCTGACCTTCTCGATCAGCTCCACGCTGCGGGCGAGGACGTCCTCCTCCTGCTTGGGCGTCATCGCGATCGGGTTTTCGTGCGAGTAGCCGTGCGCGCCGATTTCGTGGCCCGCGTCGACGATCTTCTTGACCGAGTCCGGGAAGGTCTCGATCGAGTGACCGGGGATGAACCAGGTCGCCGGCACCTCGTACTTCTTGAACAGGTTCAGCACGCGCGGCGTCCCGACCTCACCGGAGAACAATCCTCGCTGGATGTCCGACGGCGAGTCCTCGCCGCCGTACGAGCCGAGCCATCCTCCGACGGCGTCGATGTCGACGCCGAATACGCATTTGATGTCCTTGGGCATATTGATCTCCTTGTAGATGGCGAACGCTGCGAGTTCCGTGGCGGCGCCGAGCTGTTTCGCGGAAAGAGCCGGGAAGACTCTGGGAGTCGAGACCACGCGTCGAAGCTGCGGCGTCGGACGCCGGGCTCAGCGGGACGAAAGCGGTTGACGGACATCTCAGTCGAGCCGCACCTTGCGCGGGTCGACGTTGCGTGCACCGAGGATGATCAGCCCCGAGACCAAGATCGGCAGGCAGCCGAAGAGGAAGGCCGTCGTGGTCCAACTCTGGCCGCTTGCCAGCGCCGCGGTGATCAGCACGCCGCCCAGGATCGAGCCGACTTGTCCTGCAGCGTTGATGATCGAGCCGCCGGTCGCACGGGTGTGGACGGGGAAGCTCTCGCCGTTGAAGAACAGCAGCGCCGCGTAGGGGCCGATCAGGAAGAACAGGCCCGCACTGTAGAGGGCGATGATCAGGCCGAAGCTTCCATTGGGGGCAAGCAGCATGCCGCCGAAGGAGAGCGCGGACATGATCCACCCGATCGCGATGGCGTTGCGACGGCCGATCCGGTCGCCGAACCAGCCGTGGAAGAGGTAGCCGGCGAAGGCCGTCGCGTTGGAGATGATCAGGATGGCCAGCGCGTTGTCGAACGTGATGTCCTTGCCGTCCGCGGCGGTCAGCAGCGAGGTGCCGAGGATCGCGAAAGCGAGAACGCCGAGCCAGTTGAACAGGGTGGCCGCGCCGATCACGACGGTGGAGCGCAGCGACTCGCCCTTGAACGCGGACGCCAGCGGGGTCGACCGGTCGGTCAGGTCCACGCCGATCGAAGCCGCGAGCGCCTTGGCCTCCTCGGTGCGCCCTTCGGCCAGCAGCTTCTCCGCACGGTGACGCACCGCGAACTGCGGGCTCTCCTTGAGGTAGCGCGCCGCCCAGAGCATGAAGAAGGCCGGGAACACGGCGACGATGAAGCACAGCGCCCAGCCGCCGATCGGGAACAGCACGTAGATCGACACGGCCGCGAGCACGGAGCCGATCGGCCAACCCGACTGCACCAGGGAGTAGATGAAGCCGCGGCGACGGGCCTTGGCCGGGTCGGTGTACACCTCGGCGAACAGCTCGTTCAGGTAGGTCGCGTTGATCGCCTGCTCGGCGTAGCCGAGACCGGCCAAGCCACGCACCAGGATCAGGATCACGATGCCGAGACCGGCGACCACGCCGACGGCCCAGCCCGCTATCGCGGTCAGGAGCGAGGCCACGGCCGCTCCGATGACGGAGATGATGATGCCCTTGCGACGGCCGACGCGGTCCACGAAGGGCCCGACGCCGAAGGCGACGAGCGCGGTGCCGACCGTCACCCAGGTGTTGATTCCGGTCGATTGGGCCGATGACCAGCCGTGGTCAGCAGCCAGTTCGGGAAGGAGGTTGCCGAACAACACGAAGTCGTAGACGGCGAAGGTCCAGGCGAAGAAACACACCCAGGTCGCGATCTTCACGTCCCTGTTGGTGATGTGCTGCGGTTGGGAGACCAGCTCAGCAGGGGAAGCAGCCACTAACTTTGTTCCGTTTCTTAGAGTCCGCAACCGGTCCGACGACATGGGGGGTGCGGAGCACACAGCGGTTGGGCAGATCAGACCGATACGCGCGGCTGTTCGTCGGGGGAGCGATGAGTCTGTCCAGCCGCGCATGCCCTATTGGACTCATACCCAATGGGTTAAACTCAGGCCCAATAGGTGAATATGTAAGGCCATTTATAGCCACGGGTCCGTGGCTGGTCAAGGGTCTGTTTGGCATTTCCTGCGGCATCCGTCGTGGCCCCGACGCAGGGTTCGTGCCATCCGAGCCCGTCACGGCGCGGCCTGCTCAAGGGGACTTACGGCGCCATAGCCCCGGTTCCGCCCAGACTGTCTCTTGGGCGGCGCGTCGCCCTGGAGGCCCGAACGTCTTTCATGTAACGTTCAAACATCTCTCATGCAACGTCCAGCATTTGGTACAACAAATGCGTCCTGCTAGATCCCCCAGCACTAGGAGGAACCCCGGTGGGCTCAGCGGCAAAGGCGGAACCGGCGTTCCGGCGCGTATGGGGCGACCTCCGAGCGCAGATCCTGGGTCACGCGTTCCCGCCGGACACCGCCCTGCCCACCGAGGCCGAGATCGCGCGCCAGTACGCCGTGAGCCGCCAGACCGTCCGGCGCGCCTTCCAGGACCTGGTGGCCGAGGACCTGGTGTTCCGCGTGCCCGGCCGGGGCACCTTCGTCACACCGGCCTCGGGGCGCTACCTGCGGCAGTTCGGCTCTGTCGAGGACCTGATGGGCCTGTCGGCCGACAGCCAGCTGCAGGTCCTGCACCCCCTCACCGCCGCGGTCGACCCCACCTCGGCCAGCAGGTTGCGTCTGACTGACGACCGGGTCGTCACGACGTCCTTCCTGCGGCTCCACCACGGGGAGCCCTTCTCGCACACGAGCGTCTATCTGCCGCCCCGTGTCAGGGCACACCTGGGTGAGGTCACGGAGTTGTCCCAGCCCGGGACGGTCAGCCAGGTAACCATCATCGGCCTGCTCGACCAGGTCCTCGAGGCTCCGATCCAGGACGCCGAACAGAGCATCACCGTCGGGACCGCCCTGGCCGAGGTCGCTGAGACCCTGGACCTGCCAGCGCACACTCCCCTGCTGCGAATCGACCGAATGTACTTCGACGCCAATGGTGATCCGGTCGAGCTGGCGATCAGTCACTTCCACCCCGACCGGTACTCCTACCGCACCCGGCTTCGCCGCCACCGCGCGTAGAGAGTCGACGCGCACCGGCCCCGCGAGTCCCGGCTGAGGCGCGTCCCGCGGGAGGGCCGGCCTTGCCGACGCCTCGGCATCCCCACGTCTCCCTGGTTCACGGCAGGGGCGCCGACAGCTGTTGACGCCAGACCTATTTTCTGCCTAAATGGCCGTACATTTCGTATTCTTAGCTATCTCACATTCGAGGAGCTGGCGTTGTGACGTCCATTGCCAGGGATCTGGCGACCTGGGCCGCAGCCCTGGGCCCTACCGCTGACGATCTCGATCTGGCCGATCGTTCCCTGCTGGACACGGTCGCAGTCGCGGTGGCAGCGCGCAACGAGCCCCTGGTTCAGACGGCCTCGTTCCTGTCAGAGGCGGCCCGGTGGGCTGTGGCTGCACACGTGCTCGACTTCGACGACCTGCACATGGAGTCGACGACCCACATCAGTGCCGTCTGCGTTCCGGCCGTGCTGGCAGCCGGGGGTGACGCGCGCGCCTACCTCGCCGCCGCCGGCGTGATGTCCCGGCTGGGGACCGCGCTCGGCTGGTCGCACTACACCTCCGGCTGGCACGCCACCACCACTGCCGGCGCACCGGCCGCCGCCGTCGGTGCCGGTGTGGCCCTCGGCCTCGACGCCGACCGGCTCGCCACGGCCATGGCCCTCGCGGTGCCCGCAGCGGGCGGTGTCCAGCGAGCGTTCGGCACCGACTGCAAGCCGCTACAGGTCGGCTTCGCCGCTGATGCAGGCGTGCGGGCGGCATACCTGGCCGCCGCAGGCGCCAGCGCGGACGTCTCCGCGCTCGATCAGTGGCTGGAGCTGGTCGGGGGCGACCCGAGCGCCGTGGATCTTACCGGCCCTGCGATTCCCGGCGGCCTGGCCATCAAGGTCTTCCCCTGCTGCTACGCGCTGCAGCGCCCGATCAGCGCCCTGGCCGACCTGGCCACCCAGGTGGACGCCGCTCAGGTCAGCCGCATCATGCTCAAGACGCCCAAGGGCACGGTCACCCCGCTGATCCACCACCGGCCGGACACCGGGCTGCAGGCCAAGTTCAGCCTCGAGTACGCCGCGGCGACCGCTCTGCTGGACTCCTACCAGGGCTTCGCGAGCTTCACGGACCAGGCGGTGCGACGACCGGAGGCCCGTCGCCTGATGGACCTGGTCGACGTGCAGCTCGGCGACGGCGGCGACCGGCTGCTCGCCGGAGAGTTCGAGGCGGAGGTCCACACCGGCGACGACGTGCTGCGCGTCCGGTCCCGGTTCCCGCCCGGCTCACCCCAACGTCCTCCCACGCGGGACGAGCTCCTGCGCAAGGTCGAGGATTGCCTCGACGGCACCACGCTTGGCCCCGAGACCATCGGCTGGTCCTCCGCGGGCCAGATCCTGCGCGACCACCTCTGAGACCGACCCGACTTCACGCGCTGAGGCGCCGCACCGATCACAACCCGAGAGGAGTCCCCGTGGAGGGACTGAACGAGGAAGAGCAAGCGATCGTCGAGATGGTCCGTGACTTCGTCAACCGGGAGGTGAAGCCGGTTGCGCAGGAGCTGGACCACACCAACACCTACCCCGAGAAGCTCATCGAGCAGATGAAGCAGCTGGGCGTATTCGGCCTGGCGATCCCCGAGCCCTGGGGCGAGGCTCGCGTGAGCACGCCCTGCTATGCGCTCATCACGGAGGAGCTGGCCCGTGGCTGGATGAGCCTGGCCGGTGCCATGGGTGGTCACACGGTGGTCGCCAAGCTCATCCTCGACTACGGCACTCAGGAGCAGAAGGACACCTACCTGCCGCGTATGGCGACCGGTGAGCTGCGCGCCACGATGGCCCTCACCGAGCCCGGCGGCGGCTCCGACCTGCAGGCGATGCGCACCTCCGCATCCCCTGTCGATGACGAGTACGTCATCAACGGCTCCAAAACATGGATCACCAACGCCCGCACGGCAGAGCTCATCGCGCTGCTGTGCAAGACCGACCCGACCGCCACGCCTGCACACAAGGGCATCAGCATCCTGTTGGTCGAGAAGGGTCCGGGCTTCTCCCTCTCCCGCGACCTGCCCAAGATGGGATACAAGGGCGTGGAGAGCTGTGAGATCACCTTTGACGACTTCCGCGTCCCGAAGTCCTCTCTCCTGGGCGAGCGCGAGGGGCAGGGGTTCGCACAGATGATGCGCGGGCTGGAGATCGGCCGTATCCAGGTGGCCTCCCGGGCCCTCGGCGTCGGCCGAGCCGCCCTGGAGGACTCGCTGCGCTACTCCCAGGAGCGAGAGAGCTTCGGCAAGCCGATCTGGAAGCACCAGTCGATCGGCAACTACCTCGCCGACATGGTCACCAAGCTGACTGCTGCCCGCCAGCTGGTGCTCTACGCGTCGCGTCGCTTCGACGCCGGTGAGCGGGCCGACATGGAAGCCGGCATGGCCAAGCTCTTCGCCTCCGAGACCGCCATGCAGATCGCGCTCGACGCCATCCGGATCCACGGCGGCTACGGCTACTCCACCGAGTTCGACGTGGAGCGCTACTTCCGTGACGCGCCCCTGATGATCGTCGGCGAGGGCACCAACGAGATCCAGCGCAACGTCATCGCACGCCAGCTGGTCAGCCGTGGCACGGTGGCCCCCTGAGATGAGCGAAAATGTCGATGCCCGCCCGTCCGTGACGGTGGATATACCCGCAGCTCGCTCCTGGCTGTTTGTCCCCGGTGACCGCGGCGACCGATTCGCCAAGGCCGCCGCGAGCGGCGCCGACGTCGTGATCTGCGACCTGGAGGACGCCGTCGCCGTGAACGCCAAGGAGCCGGCCCGCGCCGAGGTCACGCGCTGGCTCGGCGCGGGCGGGGTCGCGTGCGTGCGGATCAACGCCCAGAACACGCCGTTCCACGACGCCGACGTCTCCGCGCTGTCCGGGGTGCCGGGCCCGCGCGCCGTCATGCTGCCCAAGGCCGAGGACCCGCGGGCCCTGAGCCAGCTGAGCGACGCCCTGGGCCCGGACACGGTCGTGATCGCGCTGGTCGAGACGGCGCTGGGCCTGCACCGCGCCTATGACCTGGCCTCAGCACCCGGCGTGGCTCGCCTGGCCTTCGGCTCGATCGACTTCGCTCTCGACCTCGGCGCCTCCGAAACCCCGACCTCGATGCTGTTCGCGCGTTCCTGCCTGGTGGTGGCCTCGCGCGCGGCGCGCGTGGCCGCTCCGATCGACGGTGTCACCGTCGCCCTGGACGACCTTTCCGTCGTCGAGGCGGAGGCGGCCACCGCGGCCGGCCTGGGCTTCGGAGGCAAACTATGCGTCCACCCGCGCCAGGTGAGCGCCGTCAACGCCGCGTTCAGCCCCAGCCAGGAGCAGGTGCGCCGCGCCCGGCAGATCCTGGACAGCGTCACCGGCGGCGGCGCGGGACGGCTGGACGGGCAGATGATCGACCGGCCGGTTGTGGAACGCGCCCGGCTGGTCCTGCGACGGGCCGGTGTGGAGCCCACCCCCGACGACCGAAGGAGGTCTTGATGCTCCCGTTGCAGGGCATCACCGTCATCGCGCTGGAACAGGCCGTGGCGGCCCCGTTCGCCACCCGCCAGCTGGCCGACCTCGGCGCACGCGTGATCAAGATCGAGCGTACGGGCGGCGGGGACTTCGCCCGTGGCTACGACGAGACGGTCAAGGGCATGTCGAGCTACTTCGTGTGGCTCAACCGGGGCAAGGAGAGCATCACCCTCGACATCAAAGACCCCGCAGACCGCGCGGTCCTGGACGCGATGCTCGCGCGGGCGGATGTGTTCGTGCAGAACCTCCTGCCGGGGGCGGTGCAGCGGCTGGGCCTGGATGAGGAGAGCCTGCGCGCCAAGCATCCGCGGCTGATCACCTGCTCGATCTCCGGCTACGGCTCGAAGGGCCCCTACCGCGGCAAGAAGGCCTA
>NZ_FZOD01000084.1 GCF_900188345.1 Streptosporangium subroseum
GGACTCCCCTGTATACCGACCGCGGCACCGGCCCGAATCTGTCGGCCTCGTACGCCATGATCGGCGGTGATATATCCCGTACGCCCCTCAAGGAGTGCCGTGGCTGCCACCGACGATGTCAGACGGTGGGGCATCAACAACTGGACAGATCTCGACCTGGTCCGCGCCGAGCTCGCCGCGGGTGCCGATCCGAACTCCGGCGTGCCCGTCTTCGAAAAGCCGCTGCACGCCGCGGCTGATCGCGGCTCGCCTGAAGTGGTCGCCGAGCTGGCCATGCGCGTCGATGACGTCGACGCGGAAAATCGAGGCCGCACCGCCCTCTGGATGGCCGTCTTCGAAGACCGCACGGACAACGCCCGAGCCCTGGATCCGGCCCGGCACGACCGCCGCACTCGCCTGCCCCAGCACGAGGCCGACCTGCTCGCCACCGCCTGGGAAAACGACGATCCCGACCGCATCCGCAAGCGGGCCCTGCAAGACATCGTCACCGCGCTCGTGCTCACCCCCGGTCCGCTGGAGCAAAGGCCGCGGCTACCTGGCAGGATTCGGCGGCGACGTCGGCATCGACACCATCGCCGTCCCGGTCTTCGCCCGCCCGCCCCGGACTCGACGCTCCACCGGCGAACTGATCGCCTCCACCGAGATCACCGCAGGCTGGCACCACTCGGCCGGCAACGGCCCACCCGAGTACGGCTACAGCGCCACCCTCACCGTCGCCGCCCGCACCCGCCCGATTTCCGGGTCTTTTCCGCCCGCCAGCGCGCCGCCCACATGGCTGCAAAACCCACGATCTTACTGCCCGACAACGAAAGGAAACGGCTCCTTCCCCTGACCGAACTGCCACACATCTGCCAGAAGTCGACCATCACGCTGCGCCCCGACGACCTCGGCATCAAAGACAAGCTCCGCCAGGACCGGCGCTACCTCACCCCCAACTGGCAGGACGCCTACAAGAGCATCCGAGCCAACACCGAAGGCGTCAACGGCAGAATCAAGGGCCACCACATCGATGTCGGCGACCCCAAGAACCGGCTCGCACACGGCCGCGTGGCCCAAACGCTGCTGACCGCGCTCATGGTCTGCATGGCCAACCAGCACATCCTGCTCAGCTGGCGGCAGACCCACGACCGCACCGAGCCCGCACCGCAGGACACGACAACGCCTGACGAGCACGACCCCGCCCCACCCAGGGCAGACAGCAGACCGCCACCTCGCGAGTGATCCGCCCCGCCACCAACCGCACAACACCACGACGACCGTTGGGTTTCGCACGCCCACCGGCCGGTCCCACACGCGCTCACAGCGGTCCACCACCACCAGCGCCCTCCGTCACGGCCACCGCACGAGCCAAAATCAGCCCGCCCAGCGGCCACAGGACCTCGGAAACGATGAAATCCCGCCCGATCAAGCGATCGGACGGGATCTCGTCAGCTGTTCCTGAGCTAACTCAAGAACAGCTCCTGGTGGGTTGTTCACGAGTGGGTGTGAGCTGGGGTGGGTCGGAGCCCTAGAAGATCGCTTCCGGGGTGGAGACGATCGTTTCCCGGACCCCCTACACGGAGTCGACTTCACCGAGACCGCTCGGATGCCGGTGGGTGGAGATCAGGGTCGCAAAGGTCCCTTGATCTTTCGCATGCTGTGAAGATCCCGGCTTTTGCGGTTGAGTCTCCTCCGAGGGGAGACGGCAGAGTATGCGCATGGACGGCGATGTGCTGCTGACGATCGGAGACCTGGCCCGGCGCACCGGGCTCACGGTGAAAGCGATCAGGTTCTACTCCGACCGCGGGCTCGTACCGCCCACCACCCGCAGTCCCGCTGGTTACCGGTTGTACGACGTCGGCGCGCTGGCCCGGCTGGAGTTCGTGCGCGCGCTGCGCGAGCTGGGGATCGATCTCTCCACTGTGCAGCGCCTGCTGGAACGCGATCTTCCGGTGGCGCAGGTCGCCGAGGAGTACGCCGAGGCGCTGGACGTGCAGATCCGCATCCTGCGGCTGCGCCGAGCCGTGCTGCGCGCGGTGGCCAGACGGGGATCGACGTTAGAGGAGACGGAACTCATGCACAGGCTCGCCAAACTCTCCAACGAGGAACGCCACCGCCTCGTCACCGACTTCATCGACGAGGTCCTGGGCGATCTCGACGCCAATCCCGAGTGGGTCGCGATGATGCGCTCGGCCATGCCGGACCTGCCCGACGACCCTGATCCCGCGCAGGTGGACGCCTGGGTGGAGCTGGCCGAGCTGGTTCAGGACCCGGAGTTCCGCGCGGCGGTCCGCCGGCTGGCCGAGTACCAGGCGGCCGAACGCGCCCAGGGCGACACCACGGGGCTGCACCACGAGCTCACCGAGGAGGTCCGCGACCGCGTCGGCGCGGCGGTGGCCGCGGGCGTGGACCCCGCGTCGCCGCAGGCGGCCGCCATCGTCGGCGCCCTCGCCACCCGGTACGCGCAGACCTTCGGCCGCGCCGACGACGCCCACCTGCGGGATTGGATGCTGGACCGCCTGGAGGTGGCCGACGAACCGTTCGCTGAGCGTTACCTGCAGCTGCTCGCGGTGATCAATGGCTGGCCGGTGCCGCCGAGCATGGCGCCGCTGTTCAGCTGGTTCATTCAGGCCCTGCGTGCGGGTCGGTGAGGTCGCTCTCCGCCTTATGCCGTCAGTATCTGCTCACGACGACGGCGGCGCAGGGGATATCCGGACGGCAGGCGTCCCTCACTCTGCAGGGAGTGCCCGTCGCAGCGGCTCGTCCGGCAGCGCCGTGCGGTCGGTACCGGTGGTGGTGCCGAAGGCCTGAACGTCCGGCCCGGTCGAGCCCCCGTACGTGGTGATCTTGTATTCGACCGCCGTGAGGGAAAGGGTCAGCTCACGGATCCGGCGGCGGATGGTGTCGCGATGTTCGACCAGCACATCGAGCCGCTCCGGCACCGTGTGCCCTCCGGCATCGACGAGCGAGATGTAGTGCTGCAGGTCACGCATCGACATACCGGACAGTCGCATCCGGGTGAGGAACACCAGGCGCCGAACCGCTTCGGCGTCGTAGACGCGATGACCATTACCGTCGCGGGCCACCTCGACCAGCCCGGCCCGCTCGTAATAGCGCAGCGTGTGGGGCGAGATGTCGAGGAGGTCGGCAACCTCGGCGATCGTCATCGTCTCGGGCAGATCGGCCAGGTCGGCGAGGCGGTGGATCGCCTCGACCGACAGCGGACCGTCGTCCCCAAGCGCTTCGAGCGCCCTGGTCATCAGATCGTCGGTGGCCATGACCACGAGCCTAGATGGGCCGTACCGATGCAGAGACACCCTCGAAGTCGGCGCTGCGGGCGGTCTCGGCCCACTGCTCGACCTCGTCCAGACCGCGCCGGTAGGCACGCGAGATACGCTCGACCGCCTCGCGCCCGAGCGGCAGCCGCAGCGGCACCTCGTCGCCGTGCGCGAGGGACACGATGATCTCGGCCGCCCGCGCCGGGTCACCTTCCTGGCGGCCATCGGTCCCGGCCATGTCCGCACGGACGTTGGCGAGCACGTCACGGTAGGTCGCGGACGGCTCGACGAACTCGAGCACGTCGCCCCCGTTGAAGCCGGTCCTGAAACGGCTGGGCTCGACGAGCATCACCCGGATCCCGAACGGCGCGACCTCCCCGGCCAGGGCCTCGGACCAGCCTTCGAGGGCGAACTTCGACGCGGAGTACGCCGACACGCCGGGGAACGACGTCCGCCCACCCTGGCTGCTCATCTGCACGATCGTCCCGGTGCCCCGCTCACGCATCGTGGGCAGCGCCGCCCGGACGAGCGCGGCGGGGCCGAACAGGTGCAGATCCATCAACTCGCGCAACTGCGCGTCGCTGACCTCCTCGACCGCTCCGACCACGGCCCGGCCCGCGTTGTTGACCAGCACATCAAGCTGACCGAAGCGGTCGAGGGTGTCGCGCACGAGGTCCGCAGCCGCGGCGATGTCCCGGGCATCGAACTTCGCGATCAGGCAGTTGTCCGGGTACTTGGCCTCCAGATCGGCCACACTCTCGGGCCGGCGCACCGCCGCCACCACGTGGTCGCACGCCGCGAGCGCCGACTCCGCCAGTGCGCGTCCGAACCCGCGGGACGCGCCAGTGATGATCCAGGTCTGTGTCGTCATGGCGGGGACGCTATGCCTTCGAGCGCGCTCGAAGGCAAAACCGACGTGACCACCAAAACAGAAGATCGTGACCGGAAGTGCAAAGGAACGTGGACCGCCACGCTGCCGGAACGCTACGTGGAGGCGCTACGGCTGCACCGGGCACGTCAGGACGTCACCCGCACCAAGGCAGGGCAGGACTGGCAGGATCATGGCCTGGTCTTCGCCTCCCAGATCGGCACACCCCCTCGACTCCCACAACGTCCGCCGCTCCTTCCGGGCGGTGCTCAAGAAGGCAGGGCTGAACGAGAAGGAGTGGACGCCCCGCGAGATGCGGCACAGCTTCGTCTCGCTGCTCTCCGACTCCGGTATCCCTCTGGAGAACATCTCCCGCCTCGTCGGGCACAGCAACACGACGGTGACGGAGACGGTCTACCGCAAGCAACTACGCCCGGTGCTTTTAGAGGGAGCCGAAGCAATGGACCGACTCTTTCCGGACCGATGATGCATGATCACCACATAGCCTCACTCGACCGAAGGATGACCATTGAATCGCGTAAGGGGAGCTCGTCGCAGCGGAGCTCCTGGTTTTTTGTAGTCGCCGGCTGGTTGTTCCTCATCCTGGGTGCCGGTGTGGGGGCCCTCATCGGGTCAGAGAGCGATGCGACCGCAGGAGTGATCGCGCTGGTAGGCATGGGGTTGGGATGTCTCCTCACAGCCATCGTGCTGATGCTTGAGGACCTTCACCGCAACCGATCAGGACCGTAGCCACTCAGTTGGTCACCCAGCAACGCAGAAGGCCACTCCCGATCTCTCGGAAGTGGCCTCTGACCTGGTGGAGATGAGGGGATTCGAACCCCTGACCCCTTCGATGCGAACGAAGTGCGCTACCGGACTGCGCTACATCCCCAAGACGTGCACTAGATTAGCAAACTTCCCGGGGCACTCGCGCCACACAACACCGGCTGTCAGTCTCCAACCGCGCGGCGCGGCATTTCGGCGTACTGGTCGAACAGTTCGTCGCGGTGGGCATCCAGATCGATGATCTCCGCCACGGGTCGCTGAGCTTCCAGCTCGATCAGCTCGGCGGCCCGCCTGCGGGCGCGCTTGGCGCGCTTCACACGGGCCTGAACGGCGGCTCTGCGCTGCTCGGCATCGATCTGGACCGATACCCGCAGGACCGCGAGATAGGCGCCCAGAAGGACCACGGAGGGCGCCACGCCCCACCAGGGGATCACCTGGACAGCGGCCGTCACCACGGAGGCGAGAAGCAGCAGCGTGCACCAGAACGTCAGCCGTCTGCGCTTGGCCACCTGCAGCGCCCGGCGACGGTGCATGGCGCGACGGCGCTCCGCGGATTTTCTGGCTGTAGGCTGCCCGCCCGGGGTTCGCGCGGGCCGGGGGTCGGACTGGGTCTCAGTCTCGGCCTCGGGCCGGGATTCGGACTCGGGCTCGGACCAGGACTCAGACCGGAACTCGGCCTGGGTCGTCTCAGGCGAGGACATGGGCATGGGCATGGGTGCGGACAGGGTGTCGGCCATCGCGGCGGCGGACTCCTCGTCGACCGCCTGCTCATCCGGCCCGTACGGCTCGGCACCCTCGTGGACGTCGGCCATGACGGTCTTGTCCCGGCGCAGCCACATGGGCACGAGCACGCACAACCACATGACGACGATGGCCAGATAAAGGAAAACACTGCCGCTCACGGCCACCTCCGGGCAGCATGAAGACGCCTGTGGTCTCCTGGCGTCCTCAATGTGCTCATGTCACGCACCGTAAGACCGCGTGTCACTATTTGACGAGCATTCGATGCGGTGTGTCGCCAGATCTTCAAACCTCTTCGTGGGGAGCTCCACCGTGAGCCGCCGATTCACGGGCCCGCCGCCACCGCACCAGCAGCCCTCGTGGCGCGTCCTCGACCGTGAGCGCGTAACAGATGTGATCGCGCCAGGCGCCGTCGATGTGCAGATGCCGGCGCCTGATGCCTTCCTCCCGGAAGCCGAGTTTTTCGACCACTCTGCGGCTCGCATGATTTTCCGGGCGGATGTTGGCCTCGACGCGGTGCAGCCCGGTGGTGAAGAAGCAGTGGTCCACCGCCATGGCCACGGCGGTGGGGGTGATCCCTCGCCCCGCCAGGGCGCCGTCCACCCAGTAGCCGATCTGGGCCGACCTGGCCGAACCCCAGACGATGGCGCCCACGGTGAGCTGCCCGGCGAAGACGCCCTCGTAGGTGACGACCCAGGGCAGCGCGAGCCCCTGCCTGGCCTCCCTGCGAAGGGTCCCGGCCATCGAGATGTAGGGGCCGAGGCCGGTCTTGAACAGGGGGGTCTCGGGATTGCTCGGCTCCCAGGGGCGGAGCCAGTTTGCGTTGCGCAGCCGCGACTCCCGCCAGACGCGCACGTCTCGCAGCCGCAGCGGCCGAAGTCCCACCAGGCCTTCCGTCAGGGTCACCGGCCAGCCACGAAGTCGATCCACATCATCCATCATCCCCCCAAGACACCTCAGCGTGCCATGGAGTAGGTAAGGCGTCTCAGCGAGGGTGTTCTTCCACGCCGAACGGAGCCGGCGAGACACCCCGGCGAGGGCGATCCCCCACACTGAACGGAGGCGACAAGACACCCCGATGAAGGCAGCCCCACGCCGAGCGGAATTCGGCAGGACATCTCAGCGAGGATGGTCTCCCCCACGGATCTGGTCCACGGCATGCCGGAGGACGGGCGAGAGCACGGCCATGCCGTCCCGGACCCCGCCCGAGGAGCCCGGCAGGTTGACGATCAGGGTGTTGCCCGTCTGCCCGGCGAGCCCGCGAGACAGGATCGAGGTGGGCACCTTGTCCCGGCTCACCTGGCGAATGGCCTCGGCGATGCCGGGAATCTCCCTGTCGATCACCCGCGCGGTCATCTCCGGGGTGAGGTCCGCCGGGGTCAGACCGGTGCCGCCGGTGGTAACGATCACGTCGTATCCCTCGGCCACCCCGGACCACAGCGCCGACTCCACCGGAGCTCCGTCGGGAACCACCCGGGGACCCTCCACGTCACATCCGGCCTCCGCGAGAAGCTCGACCAGCAGTTTCCCGGATTTGTCTTCGTATATACCGGCGGAGGCCCGGTTGGACGCGGTGATCACCAAAGCTCTCATACGGACATCCTCCTGATCACGGCGGTTACGGACGGGTCCAGCGGCCCGTCTTGCCGCCGGTCTTCTCCTCGACCCTGACGTCGGTGATCACAGCCGCCGGATCCACCGCCTTGACCATGTCGATCAACGCGAGGGCCGCGACCGAGACCGAGGTCAGCGCCTCCATCTCGACCCCGGTCCGGTCCGCGGTCCTGACCAGGGCGGTGATCTCCACGCCCTCGTCGACCACGACCAGCTCGACCTTCACGCCGTGCAGCGCGATGGGGTGGCAGAGCGGGATCAGGTCGGGGGTCCGCTTGGCGCCCATGATGCCGGCGATCCGCGCGGTCCCGATCGCGTCACCCTTGGGGATGTCCCCCGACCGCAGCAGGGCCACGGCCTCGGCGGACAGCAGCACCCTGCCGGTGGCACTCGCCGTACGGACCGAGACGTCCTTGGCCGAGACGTCCACCATGCGCGCCGCGCCGGTCTCGTCGATGTGTGTGAAACCGCTCACACGGGCTCCTCCCTCGTCTCCCTCGCTCACAGCGGAATGACCTCCACCGTCGCGCCCTCGGGGAGTTCGGTGACGTCCTCGGGGACCACGATCAGGGCGTTGGCCGCGGCCAGGGCGGCGAACTGGTGGGAGCCCTGCCTCTGCACGGGGGCGACGGCGCCGTCGGCGGTCAGCACTCCACGCAGGTGCGACCGCTTGCCCTGGGGCGAGCGGAGCGCCGACGTGGTCACCGCCCGCACGGTCCGCGTGGGCTCCACGGGCAGGCCGCGCATCTTCCGCAGCGCGGGCCGGACGAAGACCATGAACGACACGAAGGACGACACGGGGTTGCCCGGCAGCGCGAAGAGCGGAACCTGGTCCTCACCCACCACGCCGAACCCCTGGGGCATGCCCGGCTGCATGGCGACGCGGTCGAAACGGACCGTGCCAAGAGGTCCGAGGGCCTCCTTGACCGGCTCGTAGGCTCCCATCGAGACGCCGCCGCTGGTGATCACGACGTCGGCCCGCAGGAGCTGCGCGTCGAGCTGGTCGAGGAACCGGGTGGCGTCGTCGGCCACGATCCCGGCCCGGTATCCCTGGCCCCCGGCCTCGCGGACGGCGGCGATCAGGGCGTAGCTGTTGGACTCCCAGATCTGGCCGGTGCCCAGGGGCGTGCCGGGCTCGACGAGCTCGGCCCCCGTGGAGATCACCACGACCCGCGGCCGGGGCCGTACCAGCACCCGGCGGCGGCCGACCCCGGCCAGAACACCGAGTTGCGCGGGGCCGATGGCGGTCCCGACAGGCAGCACGACATCGCCGGCGTGCACGTCCTCCCCCGCCCTGCGGATCGCGTGCCTCTCCTGGACCGGGCGTGAGATCGTGACCCGCGCCGTGCCTCCGTCGGTCCACTCCACCGGGACCACGGCGTCGGCGCCCACGGGCAGCGGGGCGCCGGTCATGATCCGCGTGACCATGCCGGGGCCTATGACGAGCATCCGGCCGTCCCCGGCCGCGACGTCGTCGATCACCGGCAGCGTCACCGGTGCCTGCCTGACGTCCTCGGCCCGTACGGCGTAGCCGTCCATGGCCGAATTGTCGAACGGCGGCAGCGGGATGGGAGAGAGGACCTCCTCGGCCAGCGTGGTGCCCAGCGCGTGGTCGAGCTCAAGCTCGAGCGGGGCGAGCACCCGCACGGTGCGCAGGATCTCGGCGAGGTGCTCGTCGACCGATCTCATCGGGCTGACCCGACTTGTCTCGCTCATCGGGAGGCCAGGAACTCCTTCAGCCAGGGCATGAACTCGGGCGCCAGGTCGGGGCGCTCCGAAGCGAACTGCACCACCGTGCGCAGGTAGTCGAGCTTGTTGCCGGTGTCGTAGCGACGCCCGCGGAACAGCACACCGTGGACGGGGCCGCCCTGGTCACTCCCGCGTCCGGCCAGGGTGCGCAGGGCGTCGGTGAGCTGGATCTCGTTGCCGCGGCCCGGAGGGGTGTTCTCCAGGACCTCGAACACGGCCGGGTCGATGACGTAGCGGCCGATGACGGCCCAGTTGGAAGGGGCCTCCTCCGGTGACGGCTTCTCCACCAGGTCGGTCACCCGGACCACGTCGTCCTCGGAGGTGGGCTCGATGGCGGCGCAGCCGTACAGGGAGACCTGCTCCCTCGGCACCTCCATCAGCGCGACCACGCTGCCGCCGTAGCTGCCACGCACCTCGATCATGCGCTTGAGGAGCTCGTCCCGGTAGTCGATCAGGTCGTCGCCGAGCAGGCAGGCGAACGCGTGGTCGCCCACGTGCTGCTTGGCGCAGAGCACGGCGTGGCCGAGGCCTCGCGGCGCGCCCTGCCGTACGTAGTGAAGGGTCGCCAGGTCGGCGGGCTCGCGCACCTGGGAGAGGCCGTCGCCGTCGCCCTTCGCCTCCAGGGCTTCCTCAAGCTCGATCGCCCGGTCGAAGTGGTCTTCTATGGAACGCTTGTTCTTGCCCGTGACCATGAGGACGTCGAGCAGTCCGGCGGAGACCGCCTCCTCGACGACATACTGGATGGCGGGCTTGTCGACGATCGGCAACATCTCCTTGGGGGTCGCCTTGGTCGCCGGAAGAAAGCGGGTGCCCAAGCCCGCTGCGGGAACGACGGCTTTCGTCACAGCATCAAAGTCGGCCATGCCAAAACCTTAGTGGAGGGATCTGTGGACAAGCTGAAGTTGCGCTCCACCATCGAGGCGGCACGTGCTTCGATCCCGGAGGAAGAACGGCATGCGGCCTCCGTCCAGATACGGGAGTCCCTGCTGGACCAGCCGTGGGTCCAGATGGCCGGACTGGTCGCGTGCTACTGGTCGATCGGTACGGAGCCCGCGACGCACGGGCTGGTCTTCGCCCTGTGGAAGCACGGCACGACCGTCATCCTGCCGGTGCTCAGGGACGACGACGATCTCGACTGGGCGGTGTACGACGGACCGGACACCCTCGCCCCGGGCCGTTTCGGGATCATGGAGCCGGTGGACACCCGGCGCGGCGTCGACACGATCAGGACCGCCGCCCTGGTGATCGTTCCCGCACTGGCGGTCGACAGGTCCACCGGGATACGGCTCGGCCGCGGCGGCGGCTCCTACGACCGGGCGCTCGCGAGGGTCGGCCCGAACGTTCCGACGGTGGCCCTGCTGCACGAGGGCGAGCTGCTCGACGGCGTCCCCGCCGAGCCCCACGATCTTCCGGTCCGCTACGCGGCCACACCCGGAGGGATCGTCCGGACCGCCCCACATCTCCCATGACGTCCCACCGGACCGCCGCGGAACGCGCGTAACGGCCTATCGGTCCGTCTGGAAGGGATCCCGGACCGCCACAGAGCGCACGTGGCGGGCTATCGATCCGTCCGGACACCGCACGCACAACGGCTCGCCGGGCCGTCCCGACCGCCACGCCGGAGAGATCGTCCAGACCGCCGCGAATCATCCGCGACGACTCACCGATTCGCTGCGCCACCACGCCTGGAGAGATCATCCGGACCGCCACGGGGTGCGCATAACGGCTCAACCGAGTGCGACACAATGGTCCCCGGGGTCAGAGAGGGGGCCAGATGGAGCTGCACGTCTGGCTGCTTCTCGGTGCCGGAATCGTCATCGCGGCCATCGTCGCGGTGCGGGTCGCCCACCGGAGCGGCCTTCCGAGCCTTCTGATCTTCCTGGGCTTCGGCGTGCTCATCGGCGAGTCCGGACTCGGGCTGCAGTTCGAGGATCCGCAGCTCGCCCAGCAGATAGGCCTGATCGCGCTGGCGATCATCCTGGCCGAGGGTGGTCTGACCACCACCTGGAGCCACGTCAAGGGCTCCATCCCCACGGCGCTGGTGCTGGCCACCGTCGGCGTCGGCGTGAGCATCGCGGCCGTCGCGATCCCGGTGCACCTGCTCCTCGGCATGGACGTACGGACCTCGCTCCTGCTCGGTGCGGTCCTCGCCTCCACCGACGCCGCCGCGGTCTTCTCCGTCCTGCGCCGTCTGCCCCTGCCCTCGCGCCTCTCGGGCATCCTGGAGGCCGAGTCCGGCCTCAACGACGCGCCCACGGTCATCGCCGTCATGCTGCTGAGCGCCAGTGCCTCGCCCAGCCTGGGAGGCGCGCTGTTCCAGGTGCTCTTCGAGCTGGTGGTGGGCACCGCCGTCGGCCTGGCGGTCGCGCCGCTCGGCGCCTACGCGCTGCGCCGTATCGCGCTGCCCATCTCCGGGCTGTATCCGATCGCGGTGCTCGCGCTCGCGTTCGTCGCCTACGCGGGAGCCGTGCTCCTGCACGGCAGCGGCTTCCTCGCGATCTATCTGGCGTCCCTGGTCATGGGCAACTCCCGGATGCCTCACCGGGCGGCCTCCCGGGGCTTCGCCGAAGGTGTGGCCTGGCTGGCCCAGATCGGCCTGTTCGTCATGCTCGGAATGCTGGCCAGCCCCTCGGAGATGCCGACCGCGATCATCCCCGGCCTGGTGGCCGGGCTGATCCTGGTCGCGGTGGCCCGGCCACTGTCGATCATCGCCTCCGCCCTTCTGGTACGGCTGGCGCGGATCGACTGGCTGAACTGGCGAGAACAGGCCTTCCTGTCCTGGGCGGGGCTGCGGGGCGCGGTGCCGATCGTGCTCGCCACCATCCCCTGGGCCGCCACCTCGGTCGATGACAGCGCCGCCAAGTTCGTGTTCAACGAGGTCTTCGTGATCGTTGTCGTCTACACCCTGCTGCAGGGGCCGACGTTGCCGTTCGTGGCGAAGAAACTCGGGCTCACCACGCCTGACGAGGCTCGCGACCTGGAGGTGGAGTCGGCTCCGCTGGAAGAGCTCAACGCCGACCTGCTCCAGGTCAGGGTGCCGCCGACCTCCAAGCTGCACGGTGTGGAGATCTTCGAGCTGAGGCTGCCGACCGACGCCCAGGTGACATTGATCGTCAGAGACGGCCGGACGTTCGTTCCCGCCGACTCCACAAGGATCAGGATCGACGACCAACTCCTGATCGTGACCGCCGCCGCCTGCAGGGACACCGTCGAGCGGCGGATGCGCGCGATCAGCCGCAAGGGCAAACTCGCCGGCTGGTTCGGCGAAATCGGCAACTGATCCCCATTTGGGACGCGCGGACTCCGGCGCCAGAACGCGCAGGCTTCGGCCCTGGCGCGCAGGCCCCAGCCCTGGAACGCGCGAGCTCCACTCCTGGAACGCACAAGCTCCGGCCCTGGGCGTACGGGCTCGGCCTCTGGAATGCGCGGGCTCCGACTCGCGTTTAAGCTTGTCGGCTGCGTACCATTAGCAGTCGCGCCACTAGAGTGCCAATCGGCGCGGACCATACGAGGAGGAGCGCGTGCCCACCTACCAGTACGCCTGCACTGCATGCAATAACCAGTTCGACATCGTCCAGAAGTTCTCCGACGACGCGCTCACCGAGTGCCCGAGCTGTGCGGGCGACCTGCGCAAGGTGTTCTCCGCGGTCGGCATCGTCTTCAAGGGATCGGGTTTCTACCGGACCGACAGCCGGGCCTCCTCGTCCAGCACGGTGAGTTCCGCGGCCTCGACGTCGACCTCGACGTCAAGCTCTTCGGACTCTTCGGGCTCCTCGAGTTCGTCGGACTCGTCGAGCTCTTCGTCATCGTCGTCGTCTTCTTCGACATCGTCATCGAAGGACTCCGCCCCCGCGAAGACGAAGGCCAAGAGCGGCTCGGCGGCCGCGGCCTCCTGAGCCCGGTCTCCTGAGACGACCTCCCCCGAACCGGTCGCCGGCCCCGACTCACGCCCCAGAGGACACTCCCGCGTCGGGCCTACCCCTGGCTTTCTCAGGGGCTGCGCCCGGCACCCACGGTATGGCCAAAGCCAGGGGCCAGCATCCACGATCGCAGCCCCCAACGGCATGGTCGAAGCCAGGGGCCGGTGCCTGGCATTCACGATCGCGACCCCCGGTGGTATGGCCGAAGCCAGGGGCCGGTGCCCGGCATTCACGATCGCGACCCCCAACGGCGTACGGCAGATCTTCCTGCGGTAACTGAGCAACCGCATCGAGGACACCGTTATCCACAGGGCCACGCTCCGATATCCACAGGACACCACCCGGGCTCCTCGCAAGCCCGCCCGTGGCGATAATCTCTGCGCCATGGTCAATCGCGCGGATATCGGGGTCATCGGCGGTTCGGGCTTCTACTCCCTGCTCGACGATGCCACAGAGGTCGAGGTCACCACACCGTACGGCCCTCCCAGCGACGTCATCACCGTGGGCCGGATCGGCTCGCGCTCGGTGGCCTTCGTGCCCCGCCACGGCCGCGACCACCGCTTCCCACCTCATCGCATCCCCTACCGCGCCAATCTGTGGGCACTGCGCTCCCTCGGGGTTCGTCAGGTCCTCGCCCCCAGCGCGGTCGGCTCCCTACGCCCTGAGATCGGCCCCGGCGCCCTCGTCGTCCCCGACCAGGTCGTCGACCGCACCTCCGGCCGCGTGCAGACCTACTACGACGCCGGGGGCGTCGTCCACGTCGCCTTCGCCGACCCCTACTGCCCCTCCGGCCGCGCGGCGACCATCTCGACCGCCCGGTCCGCCGACTGGGATCTGGTCGAAGACGGCACCCTGGTGGTCATCGAGGGCCCCCGTTTCTCCACTCGCGCCGAGTCCCGCTGGTTCACCGCCAACGGCTGGTCGATCGTCGGCATGACCGGATATCCCGAGTCGGTCCTCGCCCGCGAGCTTGCCCTCTGTTACACCTCGCTCTCCCTGGTCACCGACCACGACGCCGGAGTCGAGGCGGGCGAGGGGGTCACCCACGAAGAGGTCCTCGCCTTCTTCGCCACCAACGTCGCCCGCATGCGCTCCCTCGTCGCCGATGTCGTCACCGCCCTGCCGGAAGAACGCACCTGCCTCTGCGCCACCGCCCTGGACGGCCTCAAGCTCCCCTTCGACCTGCCCGACTGACCTCGCCCCGCCGTACGACGAAGCGCCTCGCGCCCTGCCCTCCGACGGGTGCCTCTCTCCCCGCCCTGGGGAGGGGCGCCTGTGGAGCGCCTCTCGCGCGGTGACATACCGGCCGCCCGGCGGTTGGGCCCGCTCAGCCTCTGATGGGGCACCTCTCGCCTCGCCCTGTAGTTGGTGGTCTCTCGCCCCGCCACGTGGTGGAGGGCCTGCCTCGCCCGGCGGTGAGGCGCCTCCCCGTGGCCACTTCGTCTGCTTTCGCTTCCCCGCCCGCCTCAATAGCTCCCCGCCCGCCCCACGGGGCAGGCATCCCATCACGGGCCCCGCGCCGCCCGGCTCCCACCCATTGGAGTCAGTCATGCGCGCCCTTCGCCGTCTCTGCGGTCGCCGCCACCGCCTCATCGCCACGGTCGTCGCCGCCCTGGCGATGGCATGCGCCGTGATCGCACTACAGCCGGACACCGCGTCGGTGACCGTTCTGGCCGCCGCCAGAGACCTCCACAGCGGCGTGCTGGACGCCGCAGACCTGAAACCGGTGGCCCTGCGGCCCGACACGGTCCCCGACGGCGCTCTGAAGCCCGGGGCGCCGATCGCCGGGAGGGTCCTGGCCGGTCCCATGCGCCGGGGAGAGCCCCTGACCGACGTCCGGCTGCTCGGCCCGAGCCTGCTGGCCACCCACGGCCCCGGAACGGTGGCCACCCCCGCCCGTGTCGCCGACCCCGAGACCGCGCGCCTGCTGTCCCCCGGCGACGTCGTGGACGTGCTCGCCGCCCCCTCCACCTGGGACGGTTCCGCTCCCGCGAAGATCGTGGCCGAAGACGTCACGGTCCTGAGCACACCCGACGGCGAATCGGACCGGGGCGCCCTCGTCGTGCTGGCCACCACCTCGGATCAGGCGATCGAGCTGGCCTCCGCCCAGGCCGGTGGACGGCTGTCCATCACCATCGGGTCTCACGCACGGTGATTCCAGGCCACCTGAGGGCCCTAAGATCTTCGCCGTATCGGGCACACAAACGGTGGCCGAGGACATGCGCCAAGGAGCCAAGATGCTAAGTGGATTCAAGAAGTTTCTGATGCGTGGAAACGTGCTCGAGCTCGCCATCGCGGTGGTGGTCGGCACGGCGTTCACCGCCATCGTGACCTCGTTCGTCAAGGACGTCCTCACCCCGCTGCTCGCCGCGATCGGAGGACAGCCCGACTTCTCCGCCCTGACCCTGACGATCGGTACCAGCGAGATCAGATACGGCGCCTTCCTCAATGCGGTGATCGCGTTCGTGATGGTGGCGTCTGTCATCTACTTCTTCGTCCTCACCCCCTACGAGAGGCTCACCGCCCGGTTCAGCAAGCAGGAGGAGGTCACCCACCGGGAGTGCCCGGAGTGCCTCTCGGAGATCCCCAAGGCCGCCGCCCGCTGCTCCCAGTGCACCGCCCAGGTAATGCCGCTCGTCTGAGGAAGTCGCCTTGCAGCCTTGAGAGATCGCCTTTACAGCAGGGACCCGACCTTGACGTCGTACTCCCAGTGCCAGGGCTCGAAAGGGCTGACATAGGCCCAGTCGGGGTGAATCCAGCCAAAAGTCTTGCCGTTGGCCTCCAGCCAGTTGAACTCGACCGATCGAAAGCGCTCCACGCCTCCGCACAGGTCGACGGCAAGCCCCAGCCCGTGATTGCTCCGGCCCGGCACCGCGGCCAGGCCGGGGCGGGTGTAGTAGACCGACTGCTGCTCGGACAGGCTTCGGTAACTGTCCGTCACACACATGGGCTTGCCGAACCGCTTCCGGTAAGCCTCGTTGAGACTGATGAACGCGAGCGCCGCGTCCCCTCTCAATTCTTCGCCCCGCTGCTGGAGCGGGCAGAGATAGGCCTTGGGGATCAGCCCGTTGGCGAACACGTCCATCGTCGTCGCCCTGGTCGGGTCGCAGCCGGCCGCAGGCTTGCCCGACTTGTCGAGCTTGACTCCCAGCTTTACCAGCGCCTGGGTCAGTGACTTCACGATCTTCTGCGAGCGCTCCTGGAGCGTCTTGATCTCGGCGCCCATCTGCGCCTCGGACAGGAGGCTGTTCGCCCGCAGTTCCTGGGCCTCGCTCGCCAGCCGCTCCTGCTCGGCCTGCAGGCGGCTGCTGTCCTCGAGGACCAGATTCCGCTGGGCAACGAGTTGGGTGGTGCTGGCCATCGCCTGAAGGGTGCCCACGTCGGAGGTGCCGGACAGGAAACCGGACACGTCGCCGCCGACGGGCTGCTGGTAGAGCAGCTCGACCATGTCCGACAGCGGCTGCCGTACCTGGGCGAAGGCCTTCTCCGCGGTCTGCAACTGGCTCAGCTTGGCCCTGAGCTCCTTCTGCGAAGCCGCGATCTTGGCCCGTCGCTGTTCCAGCGCCTTCGTCGCGGCCTCGAGCTCTTTGGACGCTTTTTCCGCATCACGGCGCAGCTCGGTGAGATTCACCGGCTCACGGCGGAGCTCTGTGGAATTCACCGACTCAAGAACGGCGACAGCCTGGGCCTTCACCGGCGCCTGCTGCGCGGCAGCGGCTCCCGGCAAAAGGGAAGTCATCGTCGCGACGACGGCGATCAGACTCGCTGATCGACGAGGTGGCACGTTCGACCCCTCCGTTTGCGAACTCGTGACCTGGGTCAGGCACGCACGCTACTACAGCTCTCCGAGTGTCCGGGCCAGACTCCTCGCGACCGGTATGCGCCGAACACCCCAATTTGACAGCCGACAACTTATGCCTCTTGTCGCACATGCTCCTTACAGACCTCCCAGAGCCAGGTCTCCCGCCACTCCCCCGGACACGGCTCCTCGGCCTTCGCCAGCTCCCGGTGAGGCGTCCGCCTCACCGGAGGCGCCGGAGGTTTCACGGGCGCGCGAGGCACCACCTTTCGCACCGCAGGAGGGGCCTCAACAGGGGTGTCATCGGGGGGCGAGTGGTGCTTACGCACCACAACCGGGATCATCAAACCCTCATACGTCGGATACGGACGAGGCGGCGGCGGCACCGCTCTCGGCCCAAAGGCGACACTCCGCGCAAGCCCGGCAGCAACCGGCGGCGTGGTCGCCGCTCTCTTCCGTGGCCCCAAATTTCCCCGAGAACTCACATCGAATTCCGTACCGGAGGATTCCATCCCGAATCTCGCATTCGATCCCGCACCATCCGCGTCGGATCCCGCGTCGGCGACGGCCATCCGGACAGCCGCCTCATAGCCGGTAGCCTCGGCCACCAGAAGGCCCCCGGCCAGAAGCGCGGGTGCCAGCATGGCTCCGCACAGCACCAACGGCCGCAGACCGCGATGCCCCCTAATCCGCTTCCGTCGCTTTTGGATCACGGAGCGTGACATTAGCCACGCCCATCCCCAGCTCCCGGCCACTTGCCGCCCCTTTTACCCCAGCTCAGCGAACGGATAACTCACTGTTCGCTCCCAGAGCCCCTCTGGGCGCACATCTACTCCCCGCTTTCGCTACTCTTACAAGGAGCCCCTGCCTCCGTAGCTCAGGGGATAGAGCACCGCTCTCCTAAAGCGGGTGTCGCATGTTCGAATCATGCCGGGGGCACTCTTTTGGCCAGCAGATGTACGCTTGACCTGCGGCTTCGTTCGCCAGGCCCGCGTCCCTCCCCGCAGCCGAAGGCAGCCATGTGCAGCCGTAGGACAATGATCGCGGGACATACGCGGGACGATCTTGCAGTCGTTTGAGCAGCTCGCACGGCAAGCACGACCCCTTACAGGCGGTTCAATCATGAGCGCGCAGTCGTCGAGGTCCGCGGAAAACACTTCGCTTGGAAACATGCCCGCATGTGACCCTGAAGCGCATGAGTGACGATGTCTACTCAAGTCACCATTGGCGTTTTCTGTACATGAACGTCCGTGACTACGAGGGAGCCGGGCTGACCGGCGAGCTGCGACGGTGGATGGATGAGCATCCGGCGCACGTAGAGGAAGTGCAGGAAGCGGGTCGGTCCGAAAGTCACCTGGTCCCTCTCGGAAAGCTTCACGACCCGGGCCACTACAGCTCGCTGGAGCGGCTGTATGCCATGAGTCGCATTCTCGACCTGCTCATCATGAGCTACCAGGACTCCCCGAATGATCCCGCGCCGATCGCGGACGAGATCCTCCCGCCGTCCGACGCCTACCCCGCCTTCTGCGAGGCGTTGGGCGCGAACCGGATCGACAAGCGCGAGTTCCACCCGTTCTTCCACGAGATCGTCGAGGTACGGCAGGCGGACGACCCCGACGAGCCGCCATCGATCATCGAGGAGCGTTGGCCCGGCCACCTCGTCGGCTCCATGCTGCTGATGCGGGCCGGAGTGGTCGTCAGGGCCGGGGCGAGACAGCTCGTTGCAGGTGTCGCCGACCGGTCCACCCTGTACTGGACCTACCAACGTCGATCACGACCCGTTCAAGACCTCTCGCACGGCTGGGGTAGCAACTCCCAGTGGGGAACCGACTTCCGCCGCGACTACGTGGTCAACGGCCAATTGCACTACAACGTGGACGCGGCGCTGAACCCGATGGACAACGAGGAGGAAGACCTCGACCCGGCATCGACGATCGAGCTTGTCCGGCACCGGTGCAGCACCGTTGTAAATCATGGCAATGACCTGTTCCCCTACGACCATCACCATGTCGAACCAGCCCCCGCAGACTGACCGCCAACACGGACATACCAGCCCTGCCAGAAAAGGTACGAACCCGATTGGTGGTGAGCGGTCAGCGCGCAGCTACCCCTACCTGCGCTGATAGCGTCCTCCGTCATGGAGACGATTCTTGACTCGATCGTCGATTTCGCCGTAACAGGGCAGATCGGCACCCTCCGACTCGGCATGCCGGCCGCTGAGGTGGGTCGTCTCTTCGGCGGAGGGACCGGCCTAACCCAGTCGCCTCCAGCAGGTGCGGGCTCGGTTGGCTTCAAGGACGGAAGCCTCGAACTATGGATACGCGAGGAGCGACTGCTCCTCCTTGGCTTGACTCAGTAGATGGGGAGGGCAGGTTCGATGCCTTTGGTCTCATCCACGCGAAGGACCCAGGGGTGATTGACGCCATCACCTACGACATGGTGATTAGCTGCCTTGCAGCACACCGATGCGCTTGGCGGCCCGATGACACCTTGACCTTTGACGATCAAGTTGCCATCCGCACCGATGTTGACGTGTCCCTCGTCTTTTCCCTGCCGGACGCTTCGGATGCTCACAGCGGCCCGCTGGCGAGCATCTACACGAGGCCTCTACCACCGATCGGTGGGTGCAGCCCCCCATCCGTATGACCGCTGCGGTTGATCCCCGAACCGCACATGCGCACTTGGCCGACTCGCGCGCTAATCGGCCAGTTGAAGCGCAAAGTCACCCCAGCAACCCAGTGAACCTTCCCGGCCACGGCATTTAAGGCGTGTCCCGTGGATCTTCGCCGTGATGAGGCCGACCAGATGAATGCGCCGCGAAGCGGGGGAGGGGGAGGTCGGAGCGGAGCCTCGGCCGACATCTCCAGACTCTGCGGAACTCCTGGCTTGTCACCTTTTCGCGAAGTTCGCACATAATGGTTCATGATCAAGCAGGCGTTGGCTGTGGCGTTGGTGATCGGCTCGGTTCTGGCAGGAACGGGCGTGGCCCGTGCGAGTACCGCCGAGATACCCAAGGGGTTCCTGCTGACCGAGCGCGCGGCGAGCGCGGGACCGATCATGGAGGGCGAGGAGTGGTGGGAGATCAGCAACAGTCTGTCTCGGCAGCTTGCTCTCAATCCCTGTCGCACCAAGAAGAAGCCCCACGACGGCCGCGTCGCGATGCGCACCATCTCGTACTCGAACAGCGCTCCCTCCGGTAGCGCCGAACAGCTCGTCCTGTACGGAAACACCAAGTCCGCCCAGGCCGCTTTTCGTAAGCTTCGGGCGGACCTGACCAAGTGCGCGAAGCAAGCGACAGGACAGCGCATCAGGTTCCTCCGCCATGCCAGCAAGCCGTTGCGCGTCGGCGACGAGGCCCTGTCCGTCACCGGGTACTTCTACAACAAGGGGAAGCGTGAACGTGACCCCGGCGAGATGCGGGTCGTCGTCCGCCGAGGCACCGCCCTATTCATCTACGCCGACATCGGCAACGGTCCGGGAGCGGGCAAGAAGCTCACCGCTCAGGCGAAGAAGATGGCGAAGAAGGTATGCGACCTTCCCAGGGTGTGCCGGTGAGAGGTGATCGCTTCTTCTCAGCCGGGGACGAGGTTCAGCCGGTATACGCCCGAGATTGGCGGACTGGAAAACGGATGGGTCTGCCCGTGACAGTGCCACGCGCCTGCCGTGATCAAAGCTCCGCCAGGCCCGCTCGGCGAACCGGAGCGCCTGCAGCTGCCCGCTGTACTGCCCGGGTTCGAGCACCTGGCGTCGTTCCGGGCCGAAGGTGGGACGATCGCTCACTTCGCCTCCCGCCGTCCAGGGCCGGAGCGATCAACGCCGGACGCCTTCGGCGCCCGCCACCGGAGAGGCGTTGGTGACGCTGGTCGAGAGCGCGGGACAGGGCTCGGGGTAGCGGCGAAAGCGTCGGTGCTTACGTGTTCGACTGCCCACCTTTCGCGATCTTTTGGTGTGGTTGATGATTCTTCTATGACGAGACGGTCGCTTATCAGGAGGCAGGTCGGGTGCCGGAGGCGATCACCTTGTCCGAGGTGACGCTGGCTGAGCGGGAGCGGGTGCTGGGTGCTGAGCACCCTGACACTCTGACCAGCCGCAACAACCTCGCCTTCATCTATCAGGAATCAGTTTCATGAACGCTGGCGGTGATCAGCTTCAAGCGCAGGCGTTCCTGTTCGGGATCATCAAGCACTCACTGAATACTACGGCCAGGAACTCACAGAGATCAGAGGTGTAGTTAACGGAACAATCGCTGCACGTGGCCCGCCTCCGAGCACCAGGGCGACCACGTCGTCACCGATGTCACCGATGCTCTGGCGATCCTGCGGACATGAGAAAGACCCCGGTACGAGACCGGGGCCAAGGAGCGGACGATGGCAGGTCACTCGTCGAGAGCGCTGTTGATCTTTCCGTTGATGTGGTCCTGCTGGCCGTCTAGGCACTTGGCGTAGACCCGGAGCAGAACGTCCACGCTGTGACCGGCGCGCTTGGCCACCTCGGTAGCCGGCACGCCCGCGTTCAGCCAGAGCGACACGGCCGCATGGCGCAGGTCGTACGGCCGGGCAGCCAACGACGACTCCACCTGAGCCGGGGTCAGGGCGAGTTTCCGCGCCTCCTGCCAGACGTAGGAGTGTGCCGAGCTGGAGTAGGACCCATCACTGGCCGTGCGGAACAGCCTGCCGTCCTTCGCCGTGCCGTAGGTCTCGATGTGCTCGCGAAGGATGGCCACGAGAACGGGCGGAATTGGAATCTCTCGTGTCTCCTTGTGCGCCCGGTGCTTGAGACTGCGCGACTCATGGGTCTCCCCCGAGTTGGTCCATCGCTTGGTCGCCTGCGGTCGGGCGCGTTCCAGGATGATCTGACCCCACCCCGATCTGGGCAAGGTGCAGTCGTTCAGGCGCAGATCGGCCGCCTCTTCCGGACGCAGCGCCGCGTAGTAGACGCAGGCGAACAGCGCCTTGAGCCGAGGTCCGCGCTTGCGACCGACCTTGGGCACAGCGTCCAGGAGCTTCTTGGCCTGGGCGGGATTGACCACCGTACGGGGATCGACGACCGTGACGGCCCTGGGCGGAGCCCACTTGATCTCATTCAGCGGATTACTCGTGAACACTTTCTGCTCCACCGCCTGCTCCAAGAGGTGGTGAAGGATCGCCCGCTTGCGACGTACCGTGTTGGCCCCCGCTTCCTTGCCCGCGAAGGTGACCGAGATGGCGTCGAGGGCCATCCGGAGCACGCGTGCCTCTCCGAGAGCCGACAGGGGAAGAGAGGCCTTCTCCGCCCAATGCAGAGCCACGGCTTGCACGCTGCCCAGGTCGGCCCGCCGGTCCGCGGGGAGAAGGGCATGAGCGCGGAGTGCTTCCCGCAAGATCATGGCATCGGGACGGCCCGGCACCTCGGCTGCCAAGGCGGGGATGAGCGACAGCAACGCATAAGCGTCCGTCTCGCGGGTCCTGGCTGCCGAACTGCGCCAACGGCCGAGGACGTAGGACTGCGCGAATTCCAGGAACGAAGGCCCCGAAGATTCCGGCGCGAGCATCGACGCGGGCAACCCGGTAGCGACATCGAACGCCTCCCCCAGCCTGGCCGCCTGCCGTAGGTCGGACAGGAAGCTGGAGGCCAGCCCCTTGGTCCGGAAGCTCTTGGACTTGGGCCTGCGAGCCACCGTCCAGCGCACGATGAAGGCCGCCGTCTTGCGGTCTGGCCGCTGCTGAATCTCGCCAAACTTCACGTCATAGGTGGTGTTCACGCTGCCTCCCGATGAGAGGCGAGCCACGCCACGAGGTCACTGCGCCAGATGCGCAGCTCATCGTTCGGGAGCCGAACGCAGACGGGTGCACGACCAAGTTCGCGCCAGCGGTAGAAGGTACGACGGGAAACGCCGCCCAGTTCGTCGAGGACCTGAGGAACGGTCAGCAGCTCATCGCGCCGGGTCATCGGGCATCACCTCCTCTACTCGTCTGCGAGGCGGGTAAGGCCGTGCCGGTCAGCGCGGCGGCGAGGAGCGCGTCTCCGAGTGAGTAGCCCTTTCCGACGTACTCCCATTGGGCGATGACGACGACGGTGTCCTCGTCGAAAAGGGGCAGCCGACCCGTGGTGATCTGCTCATCGCGGACGTAGTCGGCGCGCTCGACCCGGATGGCGCCAAGGGTGGTGGAGTAGTGGCGGGAGCGGGTGGAAAAGTGGCCGCCAAACCCCAGAACGTGCGCCCACTGGATCAGCCGCAGGTCGGCCAGCTCGTCGAGGGCGCCGAGGCGGAAGCATTCGGCGATGAGCCGCCGGGCGTGCTCGCGCAGCGGCAGGGCGCCCAGGTCATCGAGGGGGCTGATGCGCCGATCCAGGGTGCCGACGCATTCGGCGGCTTTGGTGGCGTACTTGGCGATGTAGCCGGCCACCGCCTGGTCAGACAGTTCACCGTTCATGGTGATCGGCCGAGTATCGACCTGGGTACCCCAGCGCAGCACACGGGCAGGTTCGTCAGCGAGAGCGGGGACAACCGCGGACACGGCGGAAGCGGCATACCGTACGGCGTCGGCCAGCAGGTCGGCCGTCGCCCAGGCCGGAGGCGGCGAGGTAGGTCCGTCGGGGCCGTCGAGGCGGATGACGGCGTGGAAGTGGACGACGCCGCGGCGCTGGTATTCGGCGACCTTGGCGAAGGAAATCGTCAGCTGGTTGCGCAACTCCCGCAACGTCAGACCGGAGGATTTGGCGACGCGGCGGCGCAGGGCGTCGGTGAAGTACCGCCACAGCTGCGGGGCCAGAGCATTGAACAGCACGCTCCCGGCGTAGTCATAGCAGTCCGCACACAGCGGCTCACCAAGGCACGTCTCGTCGGAGCCGTGCCGGGCGATGCAGGACATGACGCGCCCGTGCGGGCAGGTGGCGGCGTCGCGCCGGGCATGGCAGGGCAGAGTCTTGCCGTGCTTTTCCCGCCGGGTGTGGACGGCGCCGAAGGACGGGGCGGTCAGGGTGGCGAACAGGCATGGATGGCCGGTCACCGAGGCGGGGACGCCCTTGCCACCGGTCAGGCCCGCGCGAATCAGCTGGTAGGTATCAGCCCGGTAGACCTCGGCGCAGGTCGGGCAGCGAGACGCACGGCGGGTCTTGCAGGGGAGACGAAGGATCCTGTCGGGTTCGGTGCGGGTGCTGTAGCGGTGAAGCAGTTCGCCGGTGGCCCGGTCGATGTGGTCGACGCGGCCACGCAGGTGGATCGGCTGGCGGCAGCCGCCGGTAGCGCGGATCTGAGCGGCCCATCGGGAGTAGTTCGGGTCGTGCAGGCGGGTGATCATGCCCGTGATCGCGTGCGCGCTGGCAACAGATGCAGGCAAGATGGGAACCTCCTTTCACTCGTTGGGTGAGAGGGGATGGCCCCCGACCTGGCAGATGTCTTGGCGGATGTACGGCCAGGCCGGGGGCGCCGACGACCTTCAGCAGAAGCCGAGGCCGTCGCAGTGGCGGCAGGTGTCGCCGTAGGAGTCGAGACCACCGCCGCCGCAGTGGCAGCAGCGCCACTTCTGGGGCGAAATCGGCGGAGGCACCTCCTGCGTGTCATCGCGGGAGGGGATCGCCTCTTGGTGGGTGTCAGAGGGCATTGGTGGTGTCCGGGACGACGCAGCCGGAGTAACTGACGTCGGCTTCGTGCTGCGCCCGCCGGGCGGCCAGGATGGCGAGTGCCTCATAGCTCACCGGGCCGAAGGCCAGACACGCTTTGTAGTGGCCATGGACGAGGTCGTCAGGGTCAGTCACGGTGCCGAGGAGAGTGGCGATCCGGTCGACCTCGATGATCATCTCGGCGTCGGTGTCCCTCTTGGGGAAGTACAGGATGGTCACCCCGTGGCGGGGAACGGGAACCTTCGGGTTGGCCTCCAGGAAGGCGGCCAGGTCATGGAGACCCTTGACCATGGCGGTTCGGTGGTTGGTGTCGGTCATCGCGGTGTTCTCCTTTCTCGTCAGGCGGTTTCCGGGACGCTCCGCAGGGTGCGGAGCAGGTCGGAGGCGAGCTGGTTGGACACGCCCAGCCGGGCGCGCAAAGTGTCGCGGTTGATCGGTTTGCCGTGAGCGGCCCGGTATTCGTCGGCCACGCGGCGGGCGTAGTCGACGAGCTCGGAGGACGGCCCGTCCGGCCGGTCCTCGCCGGTGGGGACGAGCGTGGGAGCTTCGGCCGGTTCAGCGGCGATCTCCGGTGCGGTGCTGGGGACCGAGGACGAGGCCGGGGACGGTTCAGGACGAGGAGGCGAGGCGCGGCGCTCCAGCATGGAGACCGCGATCAGGAAGGCGCCGGCCGGGGTCGCGGCGGTGATCCAGCCCCATGCGGTGGGGCCGGCCTGGTTGAGGTTGGCGGCCAGGGACAAGACGATTCCGGCGACGAGGACGAGGGTCGGCCAGGAGATCCAGCCGTCCCGGACGCGGCCGGTCTTCTTGTCGCGCTGGCGTTCGCGGGCGGCCATGACGCAGGTGAGGTCGACGCATACGGCGATGGCCCAGGCCATCCAGCCGGACTGTCCGTGCTCGGTGGCCGTGTCGCGGATGTGGGTGAACGATCCGGCACCCGCGATGGCGGCCAGGACCAGGATCGGCCCGGAGTCGAGCAGCCAGCAGGCAAGGCGTCGCATCGTGTTCCCCCTTTCAGCAGGTCAGGCGTTGAGGAGTTCGGTCAGGTCGCTGTCGTTCATCTCGTTCGTGTGGACGCCTGCGGTGATCTCGTTCCAGTGCTGGGCGAGGTCGGCGTACATCCGGGCGGAGTGTTCGGCGGCCTGCTCGGAGACGTGGAAGGAGCGTGCCCGGTACCACTGGCCGTCCTGGGAGGCCACGATCGCGACGCCGGGTGTCTCGGAGGCGATGGCACGGGCGGAGACGAGGGCCGCGGGATCGAGGTCGCCGAGGGTCATGGTCGCGGTCTCGGGATCGTTGACCCGGTGGCAGATCCGTCCCGAGCATTGGGCGCGCAGGGCGGTGACGCCGGGGCCGAGGTCGGAGCCGATCCGCTGGCCGCAGCAGAACAGGTAGATCCCGAAGGCCCGTCCGAGTTGGGCGACCCGCAGGAGCGCCGTCGAGGTCTTGGCGATCTCGTCTTTCTCGGACTTGTCGGCCATCAGGTACAGCTCGGCCAACTCGTCGACCAGGACCACGACCGGCACCGGGCGGACCGCCGGAGGAAGCTGCCAGAGGTTGCGGGCGCCTGCCGTACGACACAGGCCCATCCGAGCCAGCATGAGTGCCACCAGGTCGTCGAGCAGGCCGACCGACTCGGCGCGGGTGGTGGCCAGCGCCGATAAGCGACAGCTGTACGGAGTGAACTCCACCCCGCCCTTGAGGTCGAAGCCGACCAGCGCGACCGGTTGCGGAGCCAGCCCGACGATCAGAGCGTTGGCGAGGTTGGACTTGCCGGACTGCGTCGCTCCGGCGTTGAGCCAGTGCGGGACGGTCCGGAAGTCGATCACCCAGGGCTTGCCCGTCTCCAGACGGCCCACGGTCACCTTGAGCAGCTCGTCGGACGGCGGGAGCCGATCGACCCGGACGAGCGGATCTCGGATGGTGGCGGCCAGGACGACTCGTCCGGGACGAGGGGACGACACCCGGACGGCGTGCACGCCCCAGGAGTGCGCGAGGCGTTCGGCGGCTTGGCTGTAGTCGTCGGGGATCTGCCCCTCCAGCAGGTGGAGGGTGACGCGCCAGCCGTGCCGGGTCGGCATGGGCAGCCACATCCACGGCTTGGTGTCGACCGCGACCCGGCGAAAGCGCCGCCGTACCTTCACGGTGCCGGTGGAGACGACCGCGCCGGGTGTGAGGGTGAATGCCCAGCGCGCTCTCTTCTTGGTCAGGCCGCAGCCGAGGGCGACCTTGCGCCAGCCGGCCCGGACACTGATCGCGGTGAGCGGGTAGCCGACCACCAGCCAGAAGGACCGGTGATGCAAGCGCCGCCAGGTGTAGAGGGCGACCGCCACGCAGGCCAGGACGATGAGCAGCAGCCGCAGGGAGTCAGGCAAGGTCGCCTCCCCCTGGTACACCGGAGACGGGGACGATCGAGGACGCCTTGTAGCTGATGCCCCACCGGGAGGCGCCGTTCTGCGGGATCTCCCAGACGTAGCCGACCATGCCGGTCGGCACTACGTTCTGACCGGGAGCGATCGGTGGCTCTCCGGAGGTTCCGACCTTGACCAGTTCGATCCGGCCGAAGTCGTCTTCGGCGAGCAGGACGGACTCGTAGACCTTGTTGCCGTCCTTGTCGGTCTTGATCTTTCCGCTGTCCTGGTCGATGACGCGGGGGCGAGCGGCCTTGACGCAGGTGAAGCGGAGCCGGTGGGTGTCGACCGGGATCGGGATGGTGCGCATGGGTGGACCTCCTTCTTTCGTCTCGCTCAACATAGTTAACCTAGTTGGCATGGTTGTCAATGTTCTCGTGGTTGGCTTGGTCGCGTGTCTGTGCTGAACTAGGGGCACAGGCGACAGAAGAGGGATGGATGGTCAAGAACACGGGGCGACCCGGCTACCTGCAGATCGCCGACGACCTACGCGACCAGATCCGGCGTGGTTCCCTCGCGCCCGGCAATCCGTTGCCCTCCACGACGCAGTTGGCCGCTACGTACGACGCCTCGCTGAGTGTGGTGAAGCTCGCGGTCGGAGTCCTACGGAACGAAGGGCTGGTGATCGGACAGCAGGGCAAGGGTGTCTTCGTCCGCGACGATGCCGCGCCGGCCCCTCCGGCCTCTAATGAGCTCACCGAGATCCGCGCCACACTGCGGGACCTGTCGGAACGGCTCGCCCGGGTCGAGTCGACGTTGGCCGACCGCGAGTAGCACAGTCATCCCCGGGCGTAGCAGCCGGTGACCCGCCGGGCCAGGCCCGCCGCGCGACTCGGGGGAACATCGGACAAGCGCATCCGCCGGTCCTCCTGGCGCATCCCGACCAGGACGAGGACGTAGCCGACGAGTACGGTCGCGCCGAGCACGAGGCCGATGATCAGCGGGATCGCGGTCACGTCCAGCTCACCCCCGCCTCGACGATGCCGCGCGGACGGTTGGCCGGCCGCCGGCTCTCCCCAGGCCGCCTGGTGGCCTTGCGCCTGGCCCCGTGCCGCCGCATCCAGCGGTCCCGCGCCCGGCACTTGCGGCAGAGGAGGTGTCCCTCCTCCAAGGCCGCGCCGCACTCGCAGGCGGGGGTCTCGTCGATCGACTGGATGTAGTTGATCATTGTTGTCTCTCCTCTCGGTCGCTGCTGGTGGTGCCTTGCGATACCGAGAGTGCGCCAGAGAGGCGGGACGAGATCACTACAGGACGGGACATGTTCAGGACGTCCGGTCTACGATTGCCACGTCCCTGGACGTCCCCTCTACGGGCAGGTGAGATGGCGAACGAGCGGTTACGCGCGGCCCTTCTCGAACGCGGGGCCACCGTGGCGGAACTGGCCGAGACCATCCAGGTGGACGCCAAGACGGTGGAGCGGTGGATCACTCAGGGCCGCACGCCCTATCGAAAGCATCGTTTTGCTGTGGCTTCGTTTCTCGGCGCGGAGGAGACCTACCTCTGGCCGGACGCACTGACGCCCCAGCAGGCCGCGGCCGTCTCCGAGAGTGAGATCGTCACCATCTATCCGCACCGCTGGGCCGTACCCCGGGACGCCTGGGGACGTCTGTTCTTAGGCGCTCAGCGAGAGATCGGCGTACTGGTCTACAGCGGCACCTTCCTCGCCCAGGACACCGGCATCATGCGTCTGTTCGCCGAAAAAGCGAAGGCAGGCGCGCGCGTGCGCATCCTGCTTGGAGATCCCGACTCACCCGAGGTCGCCCGGCGCGGCGCGGACGAGGGCATCGGCGACGGCATGGCAGCGCAGGTCAGGTTGTCGCTCGTGCTGTATCAGCCATTGCGACGACTCGAAGGTGTGGAGGTCCGACTCCACCGCACCATCCTCTACAACTCCGTCTACCGCGCAGACGATCAGCTTCTTGCCAACATGCACGTGTACGGCACGCCCGCGGCCGATGCGCCGGTCATGCATCTGCGGAAGGTGCTGGGCGGAGGCATGGTGTCGACCTACGTCGACAGTTTCGAGGCCGTCTGGGCCAACGCCACACCGGTAGAGTCCTGAGCCATGGCCCGCCGACTCGACTTCTACGACGACCCCCAGGCGCCCACGCCCAACAGCCTCGTCCCTTCCGTGAACGTCGTGGTCACCAACGACGCCGGAGACATCCTGATGATCCGCCGCTCCGACAACGACAACTGGGCCGTCCCCGGCGGCGCGATCGACCTCGGCGAGTCCTTACCTCAAGCGGCGATCCGAGAGACATTGGAGGAGACCGGGATCCGGTGCGAGATCACCGGACTCGTCGGCACCTACACCGATCCCCGGCACATCATCCTCTACACCTCCAACGACGAGGCCCGCCAGGAGTTCTCCATCGTGCTCACCGCCCGAGCCGTCGAGGGCGAGCCGACACCAAGCGACGAGTCCCGCGAAGTGCGGTGGGTGCCGCGCGAGGAGGTCGAGACGCTGACGATGGATCGGTCAATGCGTCTTCGGATCGGCCATCACCTGGCCGACCGGGCAGTGCCGTACATCGGCTGAATCAGCTTGATCACATTGCCGTACGGTATGCCCCATGAGCGCCCCCGACGCCCCCAGCTATTTCTGACTCGATCTTCTCCACACCGTTAATCGCGCAGCCCATGAGAGTCATGGCTGAGCGTGGCTTCCGCGCCGCCGGGGTCAGCGCATTACGGCCGCGGTCAGCGGATGAGTCCCGGCACCACGAACGGGTCATCGTCACGCAGCGCGAACAGCTCCCTGCTCTCGCCCGTCCGCACGTCCACCGCGTACACCACCGACGCCGGCCCGTTCGGCTCCTGAGGTACGGCGAGCACGGTCAGTTCCGTGTCGTTCAGCCAGCTCCCGAGCAACGAAGGAGCGAGCCCTTCCGGAAGGCCGGATATCGGAATACGGGTCTCCCTGCCGCCACGAATCGCGTCGAAGATGACGATCGAGCCGTCCTGCCGCACCATCGGCTTTCGATTCCGATCGACGGTCTGCCCCAGCCGAACGAGCGTCCGCCCGTCGGGTGCGAGGGCGCTGTAGTAGTACGTGAAGTCCTGGATGGTGATCGGATCGTGGCCGAGCACCCACACTTGGCTGGTCATGTCATACGGCTTGGCCAGCACGACGGGTCCGGACCCGTCCGACACGCTCACCGGCCACCATCCCGCGGCGAGGTCGGTCACGGTCTTGCGCTCCACGTCCACCAGCTTGTTCGGCTCTCGACGCCCGCCCCACCCCGACACGACGAACCGTAGCCCGCTGGGCGACAGTCGCAGCGTGTACTCGACCGCAAAGTCCTCTTCGGGCTGTTTCAGTGGTGCCTTCCACATCCTGCCGCTCGCCAGGTCGCGTACCACGATCCCGCGCTGCTTCGAGCTGTAGTACGCGATCCTGCGGCCGTCCGCTGTGACTGCCAGCGGCCCCGTTGCCGCCTCGGCCAGCTCGTAGGTGTCGCCTTCACGCGTCACGATCCGCCAGACGCCCTCGGCGCACGGCCCGCCGTTGCTTCGGCACCGGGGCCGGTATGCCTGCTCGACCGGTCCAATTCCCTTTCCTGGCAGTGGGAGCACTGTGGTCTCCGGAGGCGTGAGCAGGATTTGGGGTGCGGGGGATATCTGCTGGAGCAGCGCGACGCCGCCACCGGAGATCACGCACAGCGCGGCGGCCGTGGCCACGACCAGGCGGTTCACTCGCCTTCTGCGGGCGCCCTGAACCGCCCGAGCCGCCAGATCGACGGTGGGCGCCTGCTCGGCCAGCGTCCGCAGATCCTCACGTAGCGTTTTCATCGATACACCTCCTGAGGGGCGAGCGCGCGCAGTTTAGACAGCGCGTAGTTGGTCTGGCTCTTGACGGTGCCAATTGAGACGCCCATGAGCTGCGCGGTCTCGTGCTCGGTGCGATCCTCGTAGAAGCGCAGCACAATCACGGCCCGCTGCTTCGGCGTGAGCTGGGCCAGCGCGTGGTGCAGGGCGATGCGGCGCACGGTCGCCTCGTCATGCAACTGCCCGGACTCGGCCCGCTCGGGCAGTTCGGCTCCGGGCAGCTCGACCTGCTTGCGCCGGCGCCACGAGATGGTCTGGTTCACCAGGGCTTTGCGGGCGTACGCCTCGGGGTTACCGCCGTCGGCGAGCTTGGCCCAGTGCGCGGCGACACGGGTGAGGACCGTCTGCAGCAGGTCCTCGGCGAGATGGGCGTTCCCGGTGAGCAGGTACGCCGTCCGCATCAGCGATTGCTGACGAGCGCGTACGAACTCATGGAACCCCTCGTAACGGTCCATGTATCAGAACAACTCTGCCGAAGGGTTCCAGGTTGGAACGTCAGCGTATCGGTCGGGTAACGCGGCGGGACCAGGCATCGGTCAGGAGCTTGCACAGGCGCAAAGGAGCGCCACCCAGCTCGCCGAACTCTTCCGTCGTGACGCTCGACACCACGCGCCGCTACATACCGCCCACAGAAGCAACAGGGCAGCCGCACTGGACTCTTGTCACCGATCACCAGCAAAGCGAAGAAGCCAGCCGCACATCGGGTGAGATCCGGGGACCGATACGGCAAGGGCCCAATCTGATGCTTATTGGTGCTGGAGAAGGCTGCCGAGTGTGAGGGCCGTCTCGTCCATTTGATCAGGTTGGACGCTGTCAGTTGCGGTTCGTCCGAGAAGGCCGAACACCCTGGGTCCTCGGAGCTCCTCCGGCAGGTCGGGCATACGCGGTACGACGTGGAAATGCACGTGGCTGAAGCCTTCCGCTTCGGCAAACTGGACCACGTACGTCTTCAAGCAGCCGGTCATATCCCGAAGCGCCCGCGATAACCGGACCTGCCAGAGACCGAGAGCGGATGCCTCGGCGTTGGTCAGATCCGCGATGGTGGTGACATGACGCCGAGGAAGGAGCACCAACCATCCCGGCAACGTCGTACCGATCGCATGGGCCACACGCCAGTGATCGTCGAACGCGATCCTCTCCCGCGGCGGCAGGGCGTCGAACTCCGCTTCTCGATCGCAGGGATAGCAGCTAGGGGAGGTCATCACACCGTCCGGCTCTGTCCGAAAGCGGCCTGTACGGCGCGCACGGCCGAGGTGATACACGGGGTGGCGTTGCGGATCGACCGACTGACGAGGTGCTCGGGGCCGTAGCGGGAGTGGATCTCGGCCAGCCGGTCAGTGACGTCGAGGGGGATGCCGTCCGGGCTGGTGGTCATGTCGCAGTAGGTCAATGCTTCGACCAGTTCGGGGCGCTCCTGGTCAAACTCGGCGTTCAGCACGTCGATCAGACCGCGTTCGGTCGCCTCGTAGACCGCGCACGAGTGATGGGCCACCAGGCGGCAGAGCATTTCGTCCGCGGCGTGGACGTCACGCAGGTAGCGCGCGCCGTCGAGCGGGTGGAACCCGGTGTCGATGAGATCGGGCGTATAGCCGATGTCATGCAGCCAGGCCGAGGCGATCAGTAAGTCTGCCTCCGGTCCAAGGATCGGCGCCAACGATTCGGCCTGCGCGGCCACCCCCTGCGAGTGCGCCCACCGGCGCGGCAATGGCTCTTCCAGGAGTCGTTTAGCCAGGTCACGCGCCCACTCAGCTTGTCCCATGCGTCTCACGATAGACGCCGACCCCTGAGGCGAATCCAGAGTCGCGGACGAGACGTCCTAAGACGTCTCAATCAGGAAGGGGACGGACGAACCGGCCTCTTCCATGTTCCGTCGCGATCAATCCCTCGCGTTCCAACTCCGCCAAAGCGTGGCGGACCGTGTTACGCGAGGCACCATGCTGTCGCCGTAGCACCTGCTCACTGGGCAACAGGGTTCCAACGGCGAAGGATCCGGTTTGGATCTGCCGACGAAGGATGACCGCGATCTCCTGATAGCGGTATGACCTTTGGATCTGCGCGTCGGCGCTCTTCACCACGCGCCCCTTGCCGGGCAACGTGACGATCAGCCCCTCATCCTCCAGAACAGCCAGGCTCCGACGTACGGTCGTTCTGGCCACGTGGAACCGCTGAACCAGGGCCGACTCAGACGGCAGGAGGCTGCCCGCCGGATAGTCACCTGCAGCGATCTGAGCGCGGATCCGGTTGGCGAGCTGTGGATAGATCAGAGCGCCGGTCAGCCACCAGCACTCCCCCGTGGACATCGCGTCAGGAACGGTAGGCATCGACGATCTTGCTGAAGTCAAGGCCGAGCTCTCCCTGCTCCCCCTCGTGCCAGCCGGCCCGAACCGCTTCGGCGAGCACGTCAGCCGCGGGGAACAGGCGCAGACAGGAGACCCGCTCGTCGCGCTGATCGCCCCAGTAGAACCACAGGAACGCCAGGTGGACGTAGACGCGGCGGCTACGGAACGCACTGTCGGTGACGTCCAGGCACGGACGCTCTTTCTGATCAGTGATCAGGACCGCGATGATCTCCCGATTGATGAGCTCGTTTCGTAGTGCTGTGAGCAGTTCGACCTGATAGGCACGCTGGCTCTCTTTCACGGTGGCCATGAAGAGGACTCCCATCGGATGTGGAGGGCGGAGCCCACAGCCCGGGCTCCATGCCAATCAGCTTCGCTTTCCAGGTGTAAATCCAGCACCGCAAGTTAGGGACGTCTAGGGACGTCTTGTGTTAGCGTCGCAGCACTGGCCCTCCTGCGGAAGGTGCGCCCCCATGAACGAGAACCTTCGTCACGCGCTGATCCGGGCACGATTGCAACCCGTAGACATCGCGGCTCGCCTAGCGGTGGATCCCAAGACCGTCTCCCGTTGGATCAGCGGCCGCATCCCGCATCCTCGTCATCGGCTAGCGGTTGCTGATCTTCTCCAGGCCGACGAGAGCGACCTGTGGCCTGAGGAGATCCGAAGCCGGCGAGGCATTTCTGGTCAGATCAAGGCGGTCTATCCACACCGCTGGGTCATACCCGCAGACACTTGGAGGAAGTTCTTCGAGTCCGCGGGCATGGAGATCGGCATCCTGGTCTACAGCGGCTTATTCCTCGCCGAGGACGCCGGGCTGTTGCGCATCCTCGCCAAGCGAGCACGAGCAGGGGTCAGGGTGCGCATCATCCTGGGCGATCCTGACAGCTCGCATGTGGCGGCCCGAGGCATCGAGGAAGGCATCGGCGACGACGTCATGGCCGCCCGGGTCAGGAACGCACTCACCCTCTACCGGCCGCTTCGGAACGTCGAGGGCATCGAGATCCGACTTCACCGCACAGTGCTCTACAACTCGATCTATCGCGCGGACGACGATCTCATGGTCAACCTGCATGCCTACGGCACCCGAGCCCCCGAAGCACCCGTCATCTACATGACACGCACCGAAGACGGCAGCGCGGCAACGACCTACCTTGACAGCTTCGAACGTGTCTGGACCAGTGCCAACCCGTCGACCTGCGCACTCTGACAGAAGCCGAGCCCTCTGATGCGCTCACCGGACGCCCAGAGGTCCAGCCCGAAATGCGTGCCGATCACGCCCGTAGTTCGGCAGAGCTGATCACTGGACAGTTGAAGGTCTCCGTGAGCACGTCCTGCTGATGACCCGTCAGCGGATTGAGGAAGACAACCACATCGGCATCGGTCTCCGCACGAACGGAGGCGATCTCGCGCACCTTTCCCGCGCTCACCAACGTGCGGGACGAGTAGGGCCGATCCATCGTCTTCACTCCGCCGTCGGAGACGCCCCGACGCTGCACAAGGCGTCCCACCACACGAGCGCCAAGGGTCGTAACCACGTCAGTGAGCTCATCCATGAGCACGGCGTACTGCTTCTGCTTGGCGGAGATGTACCCGAAGAGGAGGACATCCATGCCGGCCAAAGCTACAGATGAGGGACGCCACTGCCCTCTCAACGGCCGAGGCTTCCGCGGAGAACGATGCCCCCACCGCAGGCGTCGATGTGGCTTCACCATCGACACGGTACCGATCGGATGGGCGACGTTCACGCCTGTCACGCCGGGCATTCCTAGGAGATCGGGGGACACCAACCAAGCGTCTAATCCCACGATGATCTGAACAGTGGATTTTGCCCACCTGCCGAAGAGGATCGGCCGCACCTCGGCGAAGCGCATTCATGTTCTCGGGCATTTGGTCCCACTCGCTCAGGCCTGCCCCTCCTTGCCCTTCGCCCCTGGCAGGGCGGCCGGTGACAGGCGAGCCTGCAGTTCGACCATTCCGCGGCCGGACAGTTGAGATGGGACGACCTCTCGGCCAGTCGGTACCAGCAGGATCACCGCGATGGGTCCTCAACTCGCCGGGCTCTGCCCTGCGGAGCAGGAGCAGTCGATGGCAACGAGTTCGAGATCACCCAGTTTCCGCCGCGCCCGGAAGGCGGGCAGCTTCCTGTCGGCAGATGCTCGCTCGTGGCAACGGCTCCACCCCCACGCCGGGCGGCCGACCAAATTCACCCCGGACCAGGCCGCGCTTACCCAGTGGTTGTACGAACGCGGGAGAAAGCCGTCAGTAAATCACCGACCTGTTCGGGATTCCGCGGCCGACGATGTACGGACGCTTTGACTTCGAGACGAGTATGTTTCGCCAACTGAGGAAGTCCACCCCAGTGAAACCCTGAAAGCTACCGACTGATTACTTTTCTCCTGGAACCAAAATGGGAAGCCCGGGGCCTGGCACGCTACTCACATGGTCTCACGAGCAATGCGCTCGATCCTGGCCGCAGCTCTCCTGCTGACCGGGTGCTCGGCTGCGGACAGTAAGAACCTCGCCGAGCCCGAGCCCACGCCGGAACGCAGCTGTTCGCTCTTTCGGGGTTCCACCCTGGCCCCCACGCCGCCGCCACTGCCGTCCGGAGGTGACGTGCGGCTGGTTCACTACAACGCCTATCCCTACAGCGACGGATTCTCCAGCGTAGTCGCGCTGCGCGACGGCACCGCGTACGCGGTCGGACAGCGACAGTTCCCCACCCCGAACCGCCCCGACGGGCCGTACGAGCCGTGCGGGCCGCCCCGCTGGAGTTCGATCGTGTTGCGGTGGGACGGCACGAGCTGGCAGGAGATGCCGACGCCCGAGCGGGTGGTGGAGCCGCGGCACATCACTGCCACCTCCGATGGCCACATCTGGGTGTTCGGCATCTGCAAGGACCCCTCCGCGAACGATGGCCGGCGCGGCTGCGTGACGCACTGGGACGGGACGACGTGGACCGTCTCCGAGTTCCAGGACGAGGCCACGGAGTTCGCGGGCG
>NZ_FZOD01000154.1 GCF_900188345.1 Streptosporangium subroseum
AAGTGGGCCTACGTCCGCCTGGAGGGCAAGTCCTTCGGCGACACCCCGCTGAACCTGGAGTACAAGCTGGAGGTCTGGGACTCCCCCAACTCCGCGGGGGTCATCATCGACGCGGTCCGCGCCGCCAAGATCGCTCTGGACCGGGGCGTCGCCGGCCCGATCCTGTCGGCCTCCTCCTATTTCATGAAGTCGCCGCCGGAGCAGTACTCCGACGACGAGGCCCGTGACTACGTGGAGAGGTTCATCCGCGGCGAGGTCGAGCGCTGAACCGGAGGGCTCACGACCCCTGAGACTCCACGCACGATGAAGGCCCTGAGTTTGCGCAGATCACAGACTCAGGGCCTTTCGTATCCGCCTCCTGAGCGGGCCCGTGACACGTCCCCGGTGGCCCGGCCTCAGAGGCGGTGGTCATGTGCGACGATCTCGTACGACCTGGCGCCCGCCACCGCCACCGACGCGGCGAAACCGCGCGGGACCTCGACGTCGCCGACCAGCCAGTGGCCCGGCAGGCCCTCCCGGGGATCGCTGACCAGCCACGGGGTCGTGAGCTCCCGGCCCGCCGGTCCTTCCGCCCCGTCACACGCCGGGCCGGAACCGGCCACGGGCAGGCGAAGTCCCTGGGAGAGGCGGCCGCCGGCGGCCTTGACGCAGGCCTCCTTACGGGTCCAGAGACGGGCGAAGACAGAGGCAGGGTCGCTCGCGGCCACCGCGACTCCCCCTGTGGGGGCACCCACCCGGGCGTATCCCCCTTCTCTGACCAGAGCTTCTCTGACCAGAGCGCTCTCGTCGGGAGGGAAGAAGCGAGCGGCGAACGCCGTCGCGTCGAACGCCGGGCGGATCACCTCGACGTCCACCCCGACGGCACGGCCCCCGGCCACCGCGAGCAGCGCGAGCTCGCCGGAGTGGGAGAGGTTCGTCTCCAGCCCGGGATGACCCACCAGCTCAGGCTTGCCGTACGCGCCGATGCTCCACCGCAGCCCCCGCGGTGGAGTGGACAACAGCTCGCCGAGGATCAGCCGGACCGCACCGTGCGCGGCGACATAGCGCCGTCGCGCCTGTTCGAGGACGAACCCGTCGGCCCGCCGACGCTCTCGGCCGTCGAGAAGAGGAAGCAACCGCTCCACCGGGGAGACGTCCAGCGGGATGCGCCACACGTGCACCACCCCCGGATCCGGCGGGACGCGCCACGCGTGCGCCGCCGGGTCCGCCGGGATCGAGAGTCCGGGCGGACCCGGCGGGTGCCGCGGACCCGCCGTGGACATCGGGACCGAGCGGAGGCTCACCGAGCGGGCAGGCCGCTCACCGCGGCGATCTCGTCGAGATTCACCTCGCGGCTGACCAGCTCCACGAGCAGGCGTTCCAGGCCCATCAGAAACGCCTTGATAACGGCGGGAGGTATGTAGAGAGTGTCGGCGATCAGGCTGAACCTGAGCATCTCGGGCTCCCCGAAGACGTCGAAGGCCTCCAGGAAGAATTTCACGCTGTCCTCGTTGGTGCGGTCCTCCCAGCTGAAGACCGTGGAGGCCATCTCCGCCTTCAGCCCCTCCTCGGTGGGACGGAAGCCCTTGGTCGGGTTCTGGGTGCTTGCCCACAGGTCGTTGAAATAGCAGGACAGATCGATCTCCACGCCACGCTCGCGGCTCGCCTCCCGCACCAGCTCCGCGGCACGGGCCGGGTCGAACTGGCCGTGCCGGTAGGCGCCCATGGCGGCCGACCAGGTGGTCCTGACCGCGTCCTCGAAGGATTCGCCGCGGAGGTCGACGGTGGCGAGCACCTCCTGGGTGAGGTTGCCGATGGCGTAGCGCAGCTGGGGGGTGAACCGGTTGCCGACGACGAGCTGGACGGCGCAGGTGGACAGACCGTTGAGGCTGCCGAGCATCGCGGCGGTGGTGGCGAGCAGCACCACCGAGGTGGTGGTCCGGTAGCGCTCCGCGAGCGTGTGCAGGGCGGGCGGGATCGCCCGGGAGGTCAGCCCGCCGCGCCAGTAACGCGGGGAGGGCACGGTCTCGGT
>NZ_FZOD01000147.1 GCF_900188345.1 Streptosporangium subroseum
CCGGCCGACACCACTCCACCAGACATGGTCCGGAAGCGGCGGGCCGTTCCTCTAATGGGGATACGCCGCATGGTCCTTTCATCCCGCGCTGCCATGACGCCCGGCAACGGGTGAGTGTGATCGAGGCATCCCCACCAAAAATCAGATAATCTGATTTTATGAAGGTGATGACTGCTACGGAGGCGTCGCGGAGCTTCGCGGTCGTTCTGGACGAGGCTGAGCGGGGGGAGACGATCGTGGTTACTCGGGGGGGTAAGCGGATCGCGGTGATCGGTCCCGCGCCCACGGCGCCGGGGCGTATGGTCAAAGCTTTCCTGGCCGGAGCCGCGGGGACGCTGGACGCTGATTTCGAGGCCGATGTCGCGGCGGCTCGGGAGGCGGTCGATGATGAGATGAGGAGCACGTGGCCCGACGCCTGATCCTGGACACGGGTGTGTTGATCGCCGCGGAGCGGGGCAGGGCCTCTGTGGACGCGGTGATCGGGGATGCCGATGATGTGGCGATCGCCGCGATCACTGTGGCTGAGCTGCTCGTTGGCGTGGAGCTGGCGGATGCGGCACGTCGTCCCGGGCGGCAGGCTTTCGTGGATGAGGTTCTGGCGTTGATCCCGGTTGAGGAGTACACCGTGGACGTCGCCAGGGTCCACGCTCGCCTCCTGGCGCAGATGCGCCGGTTGGGGAAAACGCGGGGAGCGTACGATCTGATGATCGCCGCGACGGCTGCCGCCACCGCGAGAATCGTGATCACGATGGATTCGTCCGCCGCGTTCGATGACCTACCCGGGGTCCGGGCGCAGGTTGTTCCCCGCTGAGCGCCGACGGCAACCCTGAGGGCAACGTCCACCGTCATCGCCGCACGTCGGCCATCGTCGGCGCCCCTCCACTCCCAGCTCCCGGAGAATGGGCGGGGCGATTGCCGTGCCTGAAAAGCGGAAGGTCGGCGGTTCGACTGACCACCTCATCTGAACAGTACAAATGCCCTGAGTGATCATCGTTCAGGGCTTTTTTGATCTCCAGTGACGGCAGCCGCTTGACGACGACGTCCTCTAACGATGCTGCACGGTCACCCTGGTTAGGCGGCTTTGCGAGGTAACGGACTTCTGGCGCTGTTAACCAACTTTGGGATGTGCGCGAATGCCCCGGTACAGATACTCGGCGCCGTCGGGTGATGAGAGGAAGACAGTAGACACCCACCGGTCGGATTCCGGCTGTTTTTGGAGGAATCGGCCGTCGGCGACAGCGACGAGCTCGCTCTCTTGGGGTGGCATGAGGGCCGCAAGCGCACCGGTCGGTGTCACGAGGGTTCGCAGTCGCCCGTCGCGAAGCTCCACCTCCACCCGCGTGCCCACCCGTTCGTACACTCCGAGGTAGCGCTTCAACTCCACTGGGGCAGGGACGGGAGGGGGTGCCGGCGATGCCGGCATTCTGAGGTCGCACAAGACCGGGAGCAGCTCGGAGAGCACCTCTCGGGAAAACGCGCCGAACACGTCGGTGTTGGCCAGCAGTGCCACCGCAACTCCCGCGTCGGGTACGACGCGCAGCGCCGCTGCCTGGCCGATCGTGTCTCCGTCGTGGCCGAAGACCGGCCGGTCCCAGTCGAACAGGGCCCAGCCCAGGCCCCACCGGTCATAGGTTCCGTGCGGGTTGGGTACGTCGACCTGAGGCTTACGCATGTCGGTGAAACGGGGTGCTTCGCTGTTGAGGTGCAGCTTGGCGAAGGTCACCACGTCGGTGGCGGTGGCGCAGATCCCGCCGTCCGGCCCCCCGTTGCGGGGAAAACTCCACACGGGCGCCGGTTGGGCTTGGCCGTCTTGCGTGAGGTGTCCCATGGCGGCGCGAAACCGCAGCACGTCCTCGGGCAACGTCCAGGTGTGGTCCAGCTTGGCCGGGTCGAGCAACCGTTCGCGTATCGCGGTGTCCCACGAGGTGCCGGTCAATAGTTCGATGACGCGGCCCAAGATGACGTAACCGGCGGTGCAGTAGGAGAACAGGGCACCGAGCGGATGGCACTGGGGCAGGTCCGCACACGCGTCGACGTACCGTTCGAGGCAGTCGTCACCCCGTCCGGTGTCGATGAACAGGTCCCCGTTGATCCCCGACGTATGGGCCAGCAAATGCCGCAGGGTGACGCGCTCGCTCACGTCCGCGTCGGCGACCCGAAACCCCGGCAGGATGTCGGCCACCGGGGTGTCGAGCGTGGTCAGGCCCCCTTCCACCAGTCCCATCACCACGGTTGCGGTGTAGGCCTTGGTGATGGACCCGATCTGAAACAGTGAATCGGTCGTCGCCTCGACGCCGGTCCCCACGTGCAGCACCCCGGTGGCCAGCGCCTGCACCCGCTCGTCGGCAAGTACCGCCAACGAGGCTCCCGGCACCCCATGCCGGCGGGCCAAGCCATCGAACCGATCCTGCCAACTCGCCAAGTCCATCGCGTCGCCCATCGCCGTTCTTGCCGTGCGGTGACCTGCGTGCAGCCTACGCCGACAGTGATCACCGTGGCACGAAAGGCTGCGGCAACCTTCGGGGGTGTGACCGGCCCTCTCCAGCGCACGGCCTGCCTGGGAACGTTGGCGTACGGCCAGGCCTGACCAGCCCAATCAATGGGCCGACGGCCTTGCGGATAGTCACCCGTGTTCCGTCGGAGGTTGTCCGGTTCCATCGGGGTGCTGCGTCGGGAGGGGAATGTGGGGTTGTTTGTGTGTCGTAGTGCACGCTCGGTGCTGAGCGTGTGTTTGTACGCAGAACGGGACGTTGTGCCTGCCTAA
>NZ_FZOD01000087.1 GCF_900188345.1 Streptosporangium subroseum
GCTGGGCTGCCTGGCCGGTCTCCTGCTGTCCGTGGAAGGACTGCACCTGGTGCTGTCGCGGACGGCGCTGCTGGACATCTTCCTGATGTTCTGGGTGCTGGCCGGTTTCGCCTGCCTGGTAGCGGACCGGGATTGGGCTCGCGGTCGGCTCGTCGCCTGGTACGAGTCGTCGCCATTGAGCGATCAGGGTCCGGGGCTGGGTCTGCGGCCGTGGCGGATCGCCGCCGGGCTCTGCCTAGGCGCGGCGTGCGCGGTCAAGTGGTCGGGCATCTTCTTCCTGATCGGCTTCGCCGTGATGTCCCTGCTGTGGGACGCCGGAGCACGCAAGGCGGTCGGGCTGCGCAGGCCGTACGGCGGGGCACTGGCCAAGGACCTGCCTCCCGCCCTCCTGGCGATGGGCCTCCTCCCGGCGCTCACCTACGTGGCCTCGTGGACCGGCTGGTTCGTCTCCTCCGCCGGCTGGGGCCGCAACTGGGCGCAGGCCACCTCGCAGGGCCCGGCGTTCTTCGTCTTCGACTCGATCCGCTCGTGGCTGAGCTACCACATGCAGGTCCTGAGCTTCCACACCGGCCTGGCGACCCATCACAACTACCAGTCGACGCCGTGGAGCTGGCCGCTGCTGCTGCGCCCGGTGGCGTTCTTCTACGAGAGCCCCAAGACCGGCTGCGGGGCCGGCCAGAGCTGCTCCCAGGCCGTGCTCGGGGTCGGCACCCCGGTCATCTGGTACGGCGCGCTGGCCGCGCTGATCGCGATGATCGCCTGGTACGTCGCCACTCGCGACTGGCGTGCCGGAGCGGTACTGGCGAGTTACGCCTTCGGCTGGCTGCCCTGGTTCTACTGGGCGATCGCCGACAACCGGACGATGTTCCTGTTCTACGCGATTCCCATGGTCCCGTTCATGATCCTGGCGATCGTGCTCGCGGCCGGACTGATCATCGGTCCCGCGGACGCCCCACCGGTCCGGAGGATGGTCGGCGCCCTGGGCGTCGGCGTCTTCACACTGCTGGCACTTCTCAACTTCTGGTGGCTCTACCCGGTGCTCACCGCGGAGGTCCTCCCCTATGCGGAGTGGAGTGCGCGCATGCTTTTCAAGAAGGGTTGGATCTGACCGTCCACCTATGATCCACTTAAAGCAGATTCCTTAGGGTAGGCAGCGTGCACGATCCATTACGTCACGTTCATCGTCAGGGCAGGCCCGCATACGGCAGACTTCGCAATATGCCTGCACCGGACGTGGCCGCGCTCCTCTTCGAGCTGGAGCGTTCCGAGCCTGACTACGCCGAGCACGCCCGAAGCGCGATCGACTGGTTGACCGGTGGCGAGCCACTGGAGACGATCACAGAGCTCAACATGTGCGAGTTCCTCTGGTACACCCTGCCCACCAAGATCAGTGGTGACCGCGCCGCGGTCGCCCACGCGCTCGGCCGGCTCCTGCGGCTGGGCGGTCTCGAGCGCTACGCCGCTCTCTGCTCCTCTCCCACGACCGCGCAGATCCTCCGCACCTACAGCCGCCTCGGCGAGAGCGCCGGGATGGCCGCCTACCAGAGCGCCCTCGAGGCCACGGGGGTGTTCCCTCCCGACGTGCCGGAGCTGCGGTGGAGCTCGATCATGGGCCCGGAGGAGCTGGGCGCCCACGGCGCCTGCTCGGCCGCGCTGGAGCTGGCCATCGTCTCCGGAGAGCTCGCTCCCGGTTCCCCTGAACGGGAGACCCTCACCCGCCACTGGCTGACCACGCCCCGCGCCGAGTTAGGCGGCGACAACTGGCTCCACCGGGTCCAGGGCGAGCGGCTGAACCGCTGGGTCCTCGGCCGGGGCACCGCCTGGCGCGAGCTCGCCCAGCCCTTCGAGGTGCGCCTGCACGCTCCCATCCCGGCTCCGGACGAAGACCATCTGGAGGCGTTGCGCTGGCTGCTGGCCATGGGCTGCCGGCCCGGAGGGATCGCGCTGACCCAGCGGCACAACCTCGCCCGGTCCGTGCTCGCCGAGAGCACCTGGAGCGGCACCGAGCTGGCGGCGGCCCGCGAGGTGGCCCAGGGACAGATGAACGCGCTGGCCCAGGCCGGAAGGCGGCTGGTGACCACTCCCGCGGGCAAACTCCTGCTCGACGACCCCGACCTGCTCTGGGAGGCCGCGGCCGCCGCGCTGCTGGCCCCGGCGTCGGGGGAGAACGGATTCCGGGCCTCGGCCAGAGAGGTGGCGCTGATGCTGCTCGCCGACGACTCGCCCCTCGACCGTGACCGCGTCACCGCGGTGATCGACTGTGCGGAGTGGCAGACCCTGGAGGTCGACGCCTCGCTGGCCGAGCTGGGGCGGCGCCTGGACGCCTTCGGGCTCCGGGTGGAGGGCAAGCTCACCCCCGCGGGCCGATCGGCCGCCCTGGCCGCGCTGAGAAACCACGCCCTGCGGCCACGCCAGTACGTCAACATCGCCTGAAGCCATGTCCTTTCCAGTCTTCTCCAGGCTTTCCCCCCTCTTTCCAACAGAGCCGGTACGTTGAGGGGATGATGAAGACATCCGGTACAGCCGTATGGTCGCAGACCGGGGCGATTCCCAGCGCAGCCGTATGATCTCGGGCCGAGATGCTTCTCAGCGCGGCCGTACAGCCACGGGCCCAGAGGGTTCTCGACGCTACGTGTGGCTGATTATTCCGTTTCATCGTGGGCAGTGAGTGAAAGTGCCCGAGCCCACCTCCGTTGACCGCCCCGAAGTCCCGGCAACGTCCCCGCCCACCACCGGCGCCTCATCGGCCGGCTCGGGCGCCCTCACCGTCGACTCCTCAGCATCCGGGTCGACGACCCCGACCGGCGCCTCATCGCCGCCCAGACCGGCGGCCTCCACCGGCACCCCCTCACCGCCCAGACCGGCGACCCCGGCCGACGACCTCGGCGCCGTCCCCTCCGCGGTCGAACCGCTTCTCAGCTCCGCCGGTCCCGTGCTCCCGTTGAACGCCCCGTCCGCCTCCGAGCCCACTTCCAAGCTCCCCTTCGGCCGCCCGGGGCGCTCGATGAGCGGCAACCCCTTCGTGTTCGGCTTCACCGCCGCCCTCGGCGTGCTCACCGCGTGGTGGCTGGTGCAGGCCGTGATGAGCGCGAGTTCGGTGCTGATCCTCATCATCGTCTCGCTCTTCCTCGCCATCGGCCTGAATCCGGCCGTCGAGGCCCTTCAGAAACGCAGGCTCCCGCGCCTGGTCGCGATCACCATCGTCTTCCTCGGCGTCATCCTGGTCTTCGTCGCCTTCGGCCTGGCCGTGGTGCCTCCGCTCACCACGCAGTCCACGGAGTTCGTGGACAAGCTCCCGCAGTACGTCCAGGAACTGCAGAACAACCCGACGATCCGCGACCTGGACCAGCGTTTCCAGCTGCTGACCAAGCTCCAGCAGTACGTGACGAGCGGCGACTTCGGCACCCAGATGTTCGGCGGGGTGCTCGGCATCGGGTCGGTCGTCATCGGGGCGGTCTTCAACTCGCTGACGGTCCTGGTCCTGACGCTCTACTTCCTGGGCTCGCTGAACTCGCTCAAGAAGCTGGCCTACCGCCTGGTCCCCCGGTCCCGCCGGACCCGTGCCAGCCTGCTCGGCGACCAGATCATCGACAGCATCGGCGGCTACGTCGCCGGAAACCTGATCATCTCGCTGATCGCCGGCGTGACGACCTTCTTCTTCCTGACCTTCATGAAGGTGCCCTACGCCCTGGCCCTCGCCCTCCTCGTGGCCCTGACCGACCTCATCCCGCTGGTCGGCGCCTTCATCGGGGCAGGAGTCGCCTCCCTGGTCGGCTTTTTCGTCTCACCCACCGTCGGCATCGTCTGCCTCGTCTTCTTCACCATCTACCAGCAGATCGAGAACTACTGGATCGCGCCGAGCGTGATGAAGAGCTCGGTGGACGTTCCTCCACTCGCCACGATCGTCGGCGCCCTGCTCGGCGGTGCGCTGCTCGGCGTGCTGGGCGCGCTGCTGGGCATCCCGCTGGTCGCGGCCATCCTGCTCATCCTCCGCGAGGTGGTCTTCCCCCGTCAGGAACGGGCCTGATCGTTCCCGGGTCGGGATCTTCCCGCCCCGGAACGCCGCCGGCTCCCTCCGCGGGGTTTCCGGCAGGGCGCTACGGCGGATGTGTACGACGAGCGCTTCGGGCTCTCCGACAAGCAACTGGAGCCGCACGTCGCCAGGTTGCTTCCCCGGGAACGGCTTCTCGCGGAGTGCGACGTCATCGTGCTCCCCAAACCACCGGCCGAGGATCTCGCGGCGTTGCGCGAGGGGCAGACCCTCTGGGGCCGGCCGCACTGCGTCCAAGACCAGAAGGTGACCCACCGGGGCCTGGTGTCTATCCGCGGCGTGACGGCACCGCCTCGATGTCTTCGCGGGCCAGGGCGCGCCCGCAGTGGTGGCAGACGTGGTCGACGTCCAGACGGTGCCCGCAGTCGTGCCGGAACATCAGCGCGGGCTCTCGCACCACCCACTTGTCGCCCCACTGAAACAGGGAGAGCAGCACCGGAAACAACTCCCGGCCCGCTTCGGTGAGGTGGTACTCGTAGCGCGGAGGGTGCTCGCTGTACTGCCGCCGTTCGACCACTCCGGAGCCTTCGAGCTTGCGCAACCGGTCGGCGAGGATGTCGCGCGACGCACCGGTGAAACCGGCGATCTGCCCGAAGCGGTGGACGCCGTACCCCATCTCCCTGATTGCCAGCAGCGACCATCGCTCACCCAGGACGTCCAGCGAGGCGGCGAGCGAGCAGGGCCTGACGCCGACGGGCTGGTTCGCCATAACGGACGTTCCGCCGGGTCCTTCGTTCTTCTCCATCACATCAGAGTAGTCGGTTGTCTTTTCCTACGCACTCCTGTTAGCGTCCACCAGGTAAGTTGGAAATCACAACACACGATGTGACGAGGGCCTTTCATGTCCATCCCAGAGCCGGCACCGGCCGGCACGGCACACGGAGCGACGCCGTCCGGCGTGCGGACCGCGATACCGAGCCCCGCCGAGGCATCGGCGACGAGACGCCACGGACTGCGGGTGCTGGCCCTGGGCAGCCTCGGGGTGTTCGTGGTGTTCCTGGACACCACGATCGTGAACGTCGCGTTCGAGACGATCAGCCGCAGCTTCCACACGACGATCGGGCACCTCGCGTGGGTGCTGAACGCCTACAGCCTGGTCTTCGCGGCCATGCTGATCCCGGCGGGCCGCCTGGCCGACAGGTACGGCCGCAAGCGCATGTTCCTGATCGGGCTGACCGGCTTCGCCGTGATGAGCGCGCTGTGCGGCCTCGCCCCGGATGCCGGGGTGCTCATCGCCGGCCGGGCTCTGCAGGCCGTCTTCGCGGCTCTCGTGGTCCCGACCTCCCTGGCCCTGGTCCTGCCCGAGTTCCCGGCCGGCAGGCGCCACGTCGCGGTCGGCACCTGGGGGGCGATGGGCGCGGCGGCGGCGGCCCTCGGCCCGACCCTGGGCGCACTGCTCACCGAGTACGCCTCGTGGCGGTGGATCTTCCTGGTTAACGTCCCGATCTGCGCGATCGTCATCGCCTTCGGCGTGCGCCTGCTGCGGGAGTCCCGTGACCCGCACGCCACCGGCATCCCCGACCCGATCGGGGTCGTGCTGGTCGCCGCCGTTCCCGCGCTCCTCAGCCTCGCCATCATCGAGGGCCCGGCCTGGGGCTGGTCCGACCCCCGGGTGATCGGCGCGTTCGTCCTCGCCGCGGTGTTGCTTCCCGCCTTCCTGTGGCGCTCCGCGGTCGCCGCACACCCGGTGATGGACCTCGCGCTGTTCAAGGTCCGGCAGTTCCGCCTGACCAACGCCGCCACCCTGCTGTTCGCCACCGCGTTCTACGGGATGCTGCTCGGCAACATCATCTTCCTGCAGACCGTGTGGCACTACTCGGTCCTGATCGCCGCGCTCGCGAGCGCCCCCGGCCCCCTGGTGGTCACCCTGGTCGCCCGGTCGGCCAGCAAGCTGGCCGACCGCATCGGCTACCGTCCCGTGCTGATCGCCGGAGCCGTCTTCTGGGCCGCCGGTTCGGCGGCGTTCGCGCTCATGGTCGGCGGGTCTCCGCAGTGGGCGACCCACTGGCTGCCCTGGACCCTGCTCATCGGACTCGGCATCGGACTGACGCTCCCCGTCCAGTCCGGTGCCGCCGTCGAGTCGCTGCCGGCGGCCCACTACGCCATCGGCTCGGCCGTCAACTCCAGTTTCAGGCAGCTGGGCGCCGTACTCGGCATCAGCGTCTTCGTCGCCGTCCTGGGCGCCTCCACCCCGGCCACGGCTCTGGACGACTTCCATCGCACCTGGTGGGTGTTCGCGGCGGTGGGCCTGGCCGCCGGCGCCGTCCTGCTCGTTCCGCGGCTGCGACGCGGCCCCGTACAGGCCTGACCGCCGGCCTCGCGGGCGAGCGAGCGGCGCTCGCGGGAGGTCCGGAAATCGCCGACGGCCGGTCTCAGGGCAGCCAGTGACGAGCGGGAAGGACTTTCTCCCGGTGCTGCCCCGCGCCATCGGATTCGACGAACCACGCGTGCCGATCCGGAAGGACGCCGAGGACCTCGTGGAGCCGGGTGCCTACGTAGTGCAGGGCGACGCCGTCCTCGGTCGCGTAGCCCGAGGGGAGATCGCCCTTGCCGACGAGCTCGCGAAAACGCCGGCGCCGAGGCTGGTCGCCCAGGTCGTCGTGGACCCCGTTGCTGAACGGCAGGAGGCCCAGCCCGTTGTCGACGGCGCCGAGGTCGTCGCCGAAGGAGTCGGTCACTCCGCCCAGATGCCAGCAGAGGCTGCCCGCGCTCTGCCCGGCCAGCACCACCCCCGCCTCCCAGCACTCCCGCAAGATCGCGTCAAGCCGATGCGCACGCCACACCGCCAGCAGGTTCACCACGCTGCCGCCCGACACGAAGATCACATCCTGAGCCAGCAGATGAGCCCGGACGTCGGCCACGTTCGGCCGGACGAACAGCTCCAGGTGTGACAGGTCGGCGTCCCCGAAGGACCCGGCCCGCGCATACCAGTGATCGATGTATTCGCGGGAGTCACCCACCGCGGTGGCGATGAGACACATACGCGGCCTGGGCACACCGGTGAGCCGCATCGCCTGCCATATCTGAACGCCCACCCGCTCCGGAGGAAAATCCTCGGGCGGATTGAGCACTCCCGAACACGCCAAGATCTGCCGCTCTCTGACCATGAACACATCGCCTTGCCTGGTAGAGGTTCCTCGCAAATCAGCGTCGCCCGCGCACAGGCCTCCGTGACATGACCGGCGTACGCTCTCCCAAAACCTTGCCAATCCTTGATTACAAGATTACGTTGATTCGCGTCGAACCCCTTAAAGCCGGAGATCCGTGTGACCGTCGAATACATCCGCTACCGCGTTCCCGAAGATCGGCACGACACGTTCGAGGCCGCCTACACACGAGCCGCCGCCTGTCTCCGCGCCGCCCCGCAGTGCGTGGACTACGAGCTCGCCCGGTGCGAGGAGGAGCCTTCCTGCCACATCCTGCGAATCACCTGGACCTCGGTGCACGACCACCTGGAGGGGTTCCGGAAGAGTGAGAACTTCGCACTCTTTTTCGCCGAGATCCGGCCGTACGTGCCGTACATCGAGGAGATGCGCCACTACCGTCCCACCGCCGTCCACGGCCAGGGCGGCTCGATCCCGACGCTCTACGAGTGGGCCGGTGGAGCCGAGGCCCTTGAGCGGTTGACCGAGCGGTTCTACGAGCACGTCGTGACGGACGACCTGCTCAAGCCGCTCTTCGCCCACATGAACTCCGACCACCCGCGCTACGTGGCCATGTGGTTGTCAGAGGTCTTCGGCGGACCTTCCCGCTACACGGACGAGCGCGGTGGTTACCCGCACATGCTCTCCAAGCACCTCGGCAGGGCGATCGGCGAGCCGCAGCGCCGCCGCTGGGTGAGCCTGCTGCTGGACGCGGCCGACGAGGTGGGCCTCCCCGGCGATCCGGAGTTCCGTGCGGCCTTCGCCGGCTACATCGAGTGGGGCACCCGCCTGGCGGTGGAGAACTCCCGGCCCGGCGCCGACCCGATCCGGCAGGCTCCCGTTCCCCACTGGGGCTGGGGCGTCGCCCCGCCGTACCTGCCCTGACGGTCAGCACTCGGCAGCCTTCCCGAGCTCGTCCGGCGGTCGTCGTCACCCGGTCCGGAGCGCCTGGCCGTGCTCCAGGTAGACGGTCTCGCCCAGCTTGCGGGCGGTCGCGGCGGCTCTGACCCGGCGGGCCAGGCGCTCGGCCAGAAGACCGTCCACATCCTCGACCGCGTGAAAGGCGAAGGCGGTCAGTTCGTTGTCGGCGAAGGTGATCGCCCCGAGCGTCTCCACGTCGAGCACGCCGCCGTCGAAGACGAACAGGACGATGTCCCCCACGTCCGGACCGGGCACCCAGTCGGCCACGAGAAGGCGTCCGATCGGCGGCCGGATGCCCAGCTCCTCGCCGATCTCTCGCACACAGGCCTCGTACGGCGTCTCCCCCGGCTCCACGCATCCCCCGGGGATGTCCCGCTGTGGCTTGTAGGACGGTTGGACGATCATGACCCGGTCGTCCTCGTCGAAGAAGAGCGCGCCCGCGGCGGCGCGCGCCCGGGCGAAGAACGGACCCTCCTGGTCGCTCATGATCTCGACCCTACGGGAATCCGGCCGTCCGGACGAGACTTGGGCGACGAGCCATCGCCGTCATCGCAACACCGCCGCATAAGCGCCTTGCAGCGTTCCACATATCCCAAATGGACTAAAACATTAGATAAGCGATTAAAAGGATCAAATGGGATAGAGAAGACAAAAAGTGTTTTGGGACTCTTCGGCGCGGAATTTCCTAAATCATGGCTATATGCGATAGAAGATCACTCGCACCTGCTGCCTGTCTCTTCTTGAGGTATACGTGAAGCTTCTCCGGCTCCTTGCGGCTCAGCTGTTCGCCGCGACCTTCGTTCTCGCCACCCTCTCCAGCCCCGCTCACGCCGACACCCCCGAGGGCGACGCCCAGCTCGCCCTCGAATGGCAGACCGCGTGGGACACCTACAAGTTCTACGACTCCACGCCCCCTCCCCGTCCGGGATCGGGGCGAAGCCGGGCCAAGAGCAGCATCTCCATCACCATCAACGCTCCGATCGAGCGCGTGTTCTCGTTGTATTCGAATATCAACAACCACGTCGGCATGCACTCGTTCCTGAAGCGGGTCGTCACCCACAAGGACTGGTACCGGAACCGCACGCGCTACATCAACTTCACCGCGGTCGAGGAGATCCCGTACGAGGGTGCGATCGTCGTCAGCAACACGCACGCACAGCAGCGCATCAACCGCGACAAGTTCTTCTATGAGACGGACACCTGGTCGCTGCCCAACGTCGTCACGCACCAGAAAATCGTCTTCGAGAAGAGGCCCGGCGGAAAGACCGAGGTCACCGAAAATCTCACCTTCGACGCGGACACCTCGCTGATCGACTTTGTCGTCGCGAACGGCACCGCCTCCCACGAGGTGAACCAGACGGCCCTCAAGCAGGCGATCGAGAGCGGCGAGCTCTGATCCACCCCGGCGCGGGGCGCACCCTCCGGGCGCGCCCCGCCCGATCCACCGCCCGGTGTGCCGTGTTTTCCCGGCAGTTGCCTGACGGTTGACCACCACTGCGAACCGTTGCATCGGGGAGGCGTCGTGGACTCCTCACCAAGCCGGCCCGCGGGAGCACCGGAGAAGCCGCGGAGCCCTCATCGGTTCCTGATTCGCGAGGCGCCGGTGACGAAGGTCAAGGACGGTAGTGGGGGTTGTTCACGTAGTCCCCGAACTTCTCCGTCGCGGCGTCGTAAGGGCGTGCCCCTCTGATGAATCGTCCTTCGATCCCTCCGGGGAACGCCACCTCCAGCTGGTGCCCGGTGCGAAGGGCGCTGCCCATGGTCTCGACGATGTCGATCCCGCCCGGCGCGTCCACGTCGTAGAGATATCGCATGGGGAATATGTCCATCGGATTGTCCAGCCGGCTGGTACCGACGAACGCCGACTGCTCGAACCGCAGATGGGATTCCAGATCGGTGTTGCCGGGGTTGCGCGGGTGGAAGCCCGTACCGAAGACCTCATCGGGGTGGCGGTCGTCGGCACGCCTGAGGATGAGCCGGTCAGTGCGCCACACCGGAGCGGGGGTGATCGCTTTGACGTTGACGGTCCGGTTGGCCGCCGCCCTCAGCGGATCCGGGCGGCCGAATCGCATCCGCAGTTGATTGGGGGCCTTGGCGTCGAGGATACGGCGGAGGCGGGCCTCGACGCCTCGGATCAGGGTCCTGCTGAAGAATCGTTCGAGTTCGCGTCGGAAGACGGCCACGGAGCGCTGGGCGAACACCCGCGAGCCGGTTATGGTCGTACGCGCCTGAACAACGGCCATACCGGCGGTGACGGTGGCCGCCACGGCAGCCCACACCAGGACGGCGGCCACGACGCCGGCTACGGCGATGAGGGCGATTTTGAGGGCCTCGACGAGGGTGGCCGCCAAATCGTGGCTGTCGGCCAGAGCGTGCAGGGTGGTGGCAAGGCTGGACAGGTGTCCGGAATCGTCGCCATCACTGTGGTAGCCGGCCCAGAACGAGGCGAGCGCGTCGATGTGGTCGCCGACATTGTTCGCGGTGACGAACCTGATGGCGTCGTGCGTGTCCTGGACGACGTCGGTGGTGAGCCCGGTGGCACAGGACCGGTAAGCGGCGGCGATCGTGCGCAGTCCGTCTTCGTTCTCGGTGGGCCATGGCACACCCAGCATCCCGAACGCGAACTCCAGCTCGGCCGGAAGCATCACCGCCATCCGGCCGGCTCTCGCCCGCTACCCACGCGACCCGGCCGTCGTACTCCTGGCCGACTCCAGCCGAGATGAACGGCTCACACCGAACGCCACCGCGTGGGGGGATCCAGATTCTGACCGACCGCACGGATGGCGGCGACGTCGGCGAGTTCGGCGGCATGTGCCTGGTCGGCCATCGCCTGGATGCTCGTACCGATCTCGCAGAGATTGGAGTGAAGGTGACCGCATGCCTGGCTGAGCCTCTCATTGACCTGATCCATGGCCATGCCGATGACGCCGATCCCCCACGCCGAGCGTTCGCCGCCGGCGACGGCCTGCAGCAACGCGTCCGCGTGCTGCCCGAACAGATCGACCGGCTCCCGCATGCGCAGCACGGCACCGGTCAACGACACTTGGTCGATCTCCAGCTCGCGCCCCACCATTCACCCCCACACCACTCAGATCGCGACAGAATCATAGGTTATTGCCCGACATCGCCGGCCCCGTCACGGTTCAGTCTGGCCAGCAGCCGGTCGGCGCAGTCGGCGAACGCCCACTCCAGGGGGATCAGGCCCAGGCCGGTGATGGTGAAATAGGCCTTGAAGCCGAGGTCGGTCACCAGCATCAACGCCTTGGTGATGCGCAGCACGGTCGATTGCCTCCATGAGATAGCGGCGAGTCCGCTCGTGCAGTTCCGGCCCCGGTTCGCTCAGTCCGAGCAGCCTGACGGCTCACCAGCCGTCGACGGCCAGTCGGGCGGCTGTCGCGGCGGCCGGGTCGATGCCGTCTTCGGTGCGCCGGACCTGCCAGGCCGCGAACCGCCGGCGCGCAGGAAGAGCTCGCCCATGGCGTGGATGTAGTCGCGGAACTCGGCGGGCTGGACGACGTCGAACTCGGCGTCCACCGCCGCGAGGATCATGACCGGCCAGTCGAAGGCGTCGACGCTCATGTGCAGGCGGCAGGCATGGTCGTCGACGGGCTCGACCCTTCCTCCGGTGACGGCGACGACCTGCTCGACGTCACCGGGCGGGGCGTGGAGGTGGACCACGATGTCGTAGCGGGTGGGGCGGGCATCGATCCGGTTCTGGACGAACGCGGCGGCGTCGGCCGCGGGCAACTCCCGCCGGCGGAACCGGGCTCCGGTGGTGGCCGGGCCGGTGAGGCGGTCGAGGCGGAAGACGCGCCAGTCGGCGCGCTCGAGGTCCCAGGCGACCAGATACCAGCGGCGCTTGAGCGAGACCAGCCGGTGCGGTTCCACCAGCCGGGTGACCGGCTCGCCTGCGGGGGTGGCGTAGGTGAAGGTGAGCCGTTCGTCGTCGCGGCAGGCCTGGGCGATCACGGTGAGGGTGGTCGCACCGACCCGGGGGCCGTTCGCCGCCGGGGCGACGGTGTAGGTCGACACGGCGTCGACGCGGCGGCGCAGGCGGGGCGGCATCACCTGGACGACCTTGGCCAGGGCGCGCAGCGAGGTCTCCTCGATGCCCTCGACGGTACCGCCGGTGCCGGTGCGCAGGCCGACCGCGATGGCGACGGCCTCGTCGCCGTCGAGCAGCAGGGGCGGCATCGCCGTACCGGATTGGAGTTGGTAGCCGCCGGCGACGCCGCGGCTGGCGGCGACCGGGTAGCCCAGCTCGCGCAGTCGGTCGATGTCTCGGCGCAGGGTGCGCTCGCTCACCTGGAGCCGGTCGGCCAGTTCCAGACCGGGCCAGTCCACCGACGACTACCCGTGGGTCCGGCCGCTCTGGTCGTCAAGCTCTTCGAACCCCTGGGCAGCAGGGACGAGGCCGCCGTGACCGAGGAGGGTGTTCGCCTGCTGCGCTTCGTGGTCGCCGACACCGACGGCCACGACATCCGCTTCCATTCCGTCGACGGCGTCCGCTGCTCGCGAGCACGGCCGACTCGCCCCCGCCGTAACCCGTGAACGGCCCGGCGAGGGCGAAAGGGGCGCTCAGAAGTAACGGGAGCTGAGGTCGGTGGTGGGCCAGGTGGTGACCTTGCCGATCTCGGCGTTCATCTGCGGGCTCAGCACGTCGAAGTCGAGGCTGCCGCTCTCCTCCCGGCGGTTGAACAGCGCGGCGTAGGTGAAGCCGTTCTGCAGCCGGGCCAGGTAGGTGTAGGTGCCGGGCAGCGAGCCGTCATGCCAGGTGTTGAGGTGCCCGGTCACCTGGCGCACCCACCAGCCCGCGCCGTACCAGGAACCGCTCGCGGTGACGCCGATCTCCGGCTTGGCGAACATCCTGCCGATGGAGGTCGCGTTGAGCACCGGACCGGCCGCGTCGAAGATCCTTGCGAACCTGACCAGGTCCACCGCGGAGGCCAGCCAGCCGCCGCCGGGGGCGCGGTTGGTCATGCTGAAGCCGCCGTACGGGGTGGGCACCACGGAGCTCGCAGGACTCGTCACGGTTTTACTGGTGTAGCGCGACTCGTAGAACACCTCGCCGGGCGCGGCCTCTGCGCGGAGCGTACGGCCGAGCCGCAACCGGGTGATGCCGACGGGCGCCAGCAGCTTCTGCTTGACGTAGGACTCGTAGCTCTGGCCGGAGACCTTCGCGACGATCCGGCCGAGCAGCATGTAACCGTAGTTGCTGTAGGCGTACCGGCTGCCGGGGGCGAAGTCGAGCGGGCGGCTGCTCGCATACTTGATGATGTGGTCCTGGGTGATCGGCAACGGTACGCCGAGCGCGTCGGCGATCACGTGGTCCAGATACAGATAGTCCTGCGAGAGGGCGAGGTCCCAGCCGCCGGTGTGCTGCAGCAGCCGCCACACCGTCACATCGGCCAGCCGGGGATCCGCGGCGGTGGACAGGCCGAGCAGGCTCGCCACCGAGGCGCCCAGGGTGAGCTTGCCGTCCTGGACCAGGCGCATGATGGCGGTGGCGGTGATGTGCTTGCTCAGGCTCGCGACCCGGAAAAGCGAGGTGGGCGACACCGCGGGGACGGTCCGGCCGTCGCTGGAGTACCGGTAACCACGTGCCAGGACGAGCTTGCCGTTCTTGGCGATGGCGAGCTGAGCGCAGGAGATGTCGCGCTCGGTGATGTAGGTCTTCAGGACCCGGTCGAACCCGGCGAGCGCGGCGGGCACGACCCCGGACACCTCCACCGCCGGGGCGCTGCTCGCCCGCACGGACGGCGCGCCGAACACGACCGCGGGGACCATCGCGGTACCTGCCTGGAGAAGTCTTCGCCTGCTGAGCAGCGTCACATGCGCTCCCTGGATCGGCGGTTCGAAGGGGATCTTGATATCGGTAGCGGATCTTAGAGCGCATTTTCGGCTTGCGCCAACCAGGACTTTTCAGGGCACCGTATTCGGTGCCCCAGCACCTTCGGGAGCCCGGCCGCCCCGGAAGCCAGGCGACGATCCCCCATGGTGACGTCCTGCGGCCCCGCTCCTCTCCGCTGCCGGCGTCATGAGCCCGGAGGTCATCGTCAGCACGAGGAAGACCAGCGTCAGCGGCGGATCACTCGGCGTTGTGCTGCGGCATGGCCGGACGGCCCGCACCTACCTGTCGCGTTTCTCAGCGTCCAGGTCGGCCGGGCCGCCTGTGGTCACGCCCTCCAGCGGGGCGTCCGTCGCCTCCGCCGACTCGCGCTGGGTGCGGACATCGGCCAGTCGGGTGTTCAGCGCGTTTTCGATGGCCTGGTAGGCGTCGCTGCCCAGGACCAGGCGGCGGGGTGCCGGGTCCTGGTCGACGCTGGCGATCATCGCGGCGGCCATCAGGGCCGGGTCGCCTACACCTTGGGTCGTGCGTTCGGTGAGGATGCGGCGGATTCCCGCGACGGGCGTGCCGTCGTAGGCCTCGATGCGGTCGGCCAGCACCGAACCGCCGTAGCGGAAGTTGGTGCGGGCGCCGCCCGGTTCGACGATGGTGACGCCGATGCCGAACGGGGCCACCTCGCCCGCCAGCGCATCCGCGAAACCTTCGACGCCCCACTTCGTGGCGTGGTAGAGGGATCCGCCCGGCCACGCTGCCTGGCCGCCCACCGAGGACAGTTGCAGGATCCGGCCGCCGCCCTGCCGTCGCAGGTGCGGCAGCGCGGCCCGGATCAGCCGGATCGAACCGGTCAGATTGGTCGCGATCTGGTGCGCCATCTGCTCGTCGGTCAACTCCTCGGCCGCGCCCATCAGGCCGTACCCGGCATTGCTGACCACGACGTCGATCCGGGCCAGGGCGGCCCAGGCCTCGTCGACCACCGCGGTGATCTCGGCCGGGTCGGTGACGTCGAGGTGGGCCGCGCGGAAGGCGTCCGGCCAGCGGGCCGACAGGTCCTCGACGCTGCCCGCGGCGCGGAAGGTACCGACGACGCGGTCGCCGCGGGACAGCAGTTGCTCGCTGAGGTGCCGGCCGAAACCGCTGTTCGCGCCGGTGATGAGCCAGGTTCGTGAAGTCATGCCAGCAGCGTGCGCCGGATCCCGGCACATCAGCCATTGCCCTGGTGAGAGGGGTGCTGCCAGGGCTACCCAGAAGGGACTCCACCCCGCTTATGGTCGGGAGTGTGAACCTGATCGGCGAATACCTGCGGGCCCGGCGCGAGCTGATCCGGCCCGAGGATGTCGGGCTGCCCGACAACGGCCATCGGCGCGTGCCGGGGCTGCGACGGGACGAACTGGCCATGCTCTCCGGGATCAGCACCGAGTACTACACGCGGCTCGAGCAGGGCCGCGACCGGCGTCCCTCACCCCAGGTGCTCGATGCGATCGCCCGCGCGCTCGGCCTCGACGAGGACGCCACCGCGCACCTGCACGCGCTCGGCACCCCGCAGGAACCTCGGCGGCGGCGCCCAGCGCGGGTCCGACCAGGCGTGCAACCTCTGCTTGATGCCTGGCACAACACTCCCGCCTACGTCCAGGGGCCGTTCCAGGACGTCCTGGCGGCCAACCGTCTCGCCGTGGCGTTGTCTCCGGTCTTCACCCCGGGCAGCAACATTCTTCGCTCGGTGCTGCTCGACCCCACCTCGCAGGAGTCTCTGCCCGACTGGCAGAACCGGGTCGGCAGCCTGGTCGCCGCCCTGCGGGTGATGGCCGGTCCGGACGTCAACGACCCGCGCTTGACCGACCTGGTCGGCGAACTGTCGGTGAAGAGCGACCTGTTCCGCCGGCTCTGGTCGCGCCACGACGCCAAGCCGCATCCGGGCGGGGGTGTGCACCGCCTGCGCAACCCGCTCGTCGGCGACCTCGAACTGCACTACGAGAAGTTCGCCGTCACCGGCGCCGACCGGCAACTGCTCGTCGTCTACCGCGCCGAGCCGGGCTCGCCGAGCGCCGACGCCCTCACCCTGCTGGGGTCGTTGCCGGAGGAATCCACTCCTCGCCGTCCCCATACGACGGATCGAAGCGCGCCTCGAAGCCACGCGCGTCCCGCTCACTGACCGTCAGATGCTCCGGCCTGGGCGGGTGGCTGTCGGAGCTGGGCGGCCCGAGGGCGGGCCGGTTCTCCGGGACGCTCGTGTTCCTGGGCAGGGGCTCGCTGTCGTCCTGACCCGCCTGATCGGCAAGCGGGTGGCCAAGCCGGGGCAGACCTGAGACGTGCTCACCGCTTGGGTGTCTTGCGGTACGTGACCGGCTTGTCCCCCTTCCCGGGGAACGCCATGATCAGCAGACGTTGGCCGCCCTCATGCAGTCCCTTTCCCTTGAACCAGTCGTAGTGCACGCGGATCCGGTAGTGACCCGCACGGCCGTCGAGTGCCAGGTCGGGAAATTCGGCGCCCCCCAGATCGTCTCTGAGCACGATCTGGCCGGTGGGACTTTCGTAGCCGACCTCGGCGACGTGGTCCCAGCCCTTGGTCTCCACCGGTGGGCGGCGGGTGTAGGTCTCCAGCGTGACGCAGAGGTCGTAGTCGGAGTGCGTCAGGATCATCAGGTGGCCGGGGAGGGCGGCCACCAGGCCGTCGTCCTGAGTCTGCTCCAGCAGGCCGTCCTCGAACGGGTCCCCGCCGTCCTCGGTCGGCTCGTACGCCTCCACGACCCCGTAGTCCGTCCACTGAGGTTCCTTCATGCGGATCGCCTTGGCCGGTTTGACGAGCGGACGGTGGCGCGGGCTCGAGTCGCACATGCGCTGCGCGTCGTCCTCCCACTCCTGGTCCTCCCGGTCCTGTTCAGCGGCCGCGGCCTTGACCACGGTGCCGGCGCTGGGGCAGATCTCTGCGAGCGGGTAGGTCAGGGCGTCGCGCTCCAGCCCCTCCGTCGCCCGAAGGCGGGCGACCTCCTGGGGGTCGTTGCGGGTGTAGATACCGCACAGCCAGTGGGCGCGGGCGAGGACCACGGCGTCGGGCGTGGTGGCGGCGAACTTGACCAGGTCTCCCTCCCGGAGGGAGCACACGAATCGCTGGTCCCGGGTGAGCTTGGGTTTCTCGGGCTCGCCCCTCCACGTCTGGCGTGGGTTGCAGTCCTCGGCCGCGGTGACCGGGCTGCGGGCCTGGTCCGCCACGGGCACGAACCCGAGCGCGACCAGTGTGGCGAGCCCGGCCGGCAGCACGTGGTGGCGTACGCGCTGGGCGGGAGCGGCCGGGTACAGGAACATCAGGAGCAGGGCGGAGGCGAGCAAGGCCGCGCTGTACCACAGCGGTGAGATGCCGAAGAAGATCTCACCGTCCCTGCTCTGAGCGAACAGCCCCTCCCGGTAGATCTGCGCGCCTTCGTAGAAGAAGTCGCCGAACTCCTCCGGCACCGGCGTCGTCGTGAGCGCGCTGACGAACCCCACGGTCGCGGCGACCGTCAGCGTCAGTGTCGTGAACCGCACAACGCGGCGGGTCCGGCGCAGGAGGGCGGCCAGTATCAGCAGCGCGGGACCGCCGACGCCGACGAAGACGTCCAGGACGAACCATGTCAGAACATTCCCGCCGCCCCCGTACACGCGGACGAACTGCTCGATCGCGCCTCTGGGGCCGATCCAGAGGTACAGGCCGTGCGCGAGGTTGACGGCGGCGGGGATCAGCGGGAGCACGATCGCCACGGCGGGCAGGGGCCACCACCTGGCCGCCGACCGCGCCGGCGCCTGCCTTGGGACCGGCTGCGGAAGGGGGTTCGCCAGCTCGTGGGCGGTCCTGGCGTCCCACACCAGCCCGAAGACGCTGGCAGCGCCGATGAGTGTATAGACCGTGATGATGTGGGAGAACCCGGCGCCGACGAAGGAGATGACTCCGCTGGGCCGGAGAACGGACACCACCTGCGAGACGACGCCTATCCGGACGGTCGCCGCGCTCCAGCGGGGATCCCTGGCCTGGGCGATCAGGATCGACACTGACCACGCCAGCCAGACATAGCCGTACCATCCGGCAAGGGTGAAGATCCACGCGACGGAGTCCAGGTTGAGGACGTCCGTGATGTCCTGGCCGATACCGCTCACGCAGGCGATGATCCCGACGACGAGTGAGAACAGCCGCAGCTTGCGGGAGACGATGTCACGGAGCACCAGGAAGAACAGCCAGACGATGGCCAGCCGCACAAAACCGAAGGCGATCCCCGTCACTGACCAGACCCAGTAAATCTCCAGTGCGAAGATCAGCGGGATGCTGACGATGCTGATCAGGCCGTGGCCGACGCCGACGTACAGGGCGAGCCGCAGCAGGCCGACCTTCCTGCCCCGGTGCGTCAGCTCGCCGCGCACGCGCCCGCGCAGCACCTGCCACAGGGCCCACGCCTGGAGCGTCCCGATGAGGATCAGGACGAGCGTCAGCCCCCACGGGACGGTGAAAGTGTCTCTGTCGGGGCCCGAGAACCGGCCCATGCCGATATCGCGGGTGACGACCTTCCAGAGGAGGTCTCCCCCGTCGCCGGTCAGCGCGAAGGCGCTCAGCACGGCGACCGCGGCGAGGTAGCCGAGCGCGATCAGGGCGGCGATCCTGCCGAAACGGTAGCGACGCATGGCCATCTCTCGGGGGGCGGAGCGGTCAAAGCGCCCAACCTTAGCGAGCCACCCGGAAGTTGATCAAGCTGCGGCGAGTGCCGAGCTTTCGCGAGCCGCTATCGCTTCGCACCACAGCGCCGGCGACGGCCCTCCCACCTTCGATGCGAACCCTGGTAGACGCAACCGGCCTGATGGCCGGATGCCGTCACGCGCCTTGATGATGACATCCGTTGATCACGGCTGCGCTCCCGTGCCAGTGGGTGCGCTGACTTTTTGCTGACTCAGGCATCTCATGGGACCAGACACCCGACCCCAGCCCCGGTGCGCTCCTCACAAATGGGGTCTCGCAAGCTCAGGCCACTATGCCAAGTCACGATGAACCATACGCTCTCTCTTTTTATTACTGCCCATCCCTTATGGCACACTTAAGCCCGTGATTAAGCCCCCCACGCTCGACTTTCCCGTGGCATCCCCCGTCCGGAGATTGCTGGCCAGCCTCATCGACTCTTTAGTCGTCTTTGCCCCTCTCACCATTGCCGATATTTTCTTCACCGAACACTTCGACATTGTCGATGATTCCTCGCTTGTCAATCCCTGGGGTACCGCTCCCGCCCTATGGGCACTCATCGGATTTGAGACCATCGTGGGCGTTTTGTACTTTACGATCTGCCATGCACGCTGGGGGTGGACGTTGGGCAAGCTGGCACTTGGGATCAGAGTCATATCGTTGTCTTCGGGCCGGCCGCCGACCTACGGTAAAGCGGCGCTCCGAGGCCTCATCTACTCCGGAGCTCCGCTGCTCCCACTCATCGGGCCTCTGGCAAATCTGGTCGATATGGTCCGGCTGTGCTTTGACAAGCGTCGCCAATGTCTCCATGACATGTTCGTAGGAACAATCGTGATCGAAAGCCGCAGGCGGAAGGCCCAAGCCCTGGTGGACGTTGCTCCTTCCGCACAAGTGAACCCGTAGATCCGAATCACCTACCCGAGGGTTGTGGAGACGCGCCAAACGGCGGAGCATCCATCGTCTTCAGAGGGCCGGACAGGTCACTGAGCGTCGGTCCTGATCGCTGTTGCGAGATCTGCCATATTGTCGATCACCGCATCGGCTCCGGCCCGGACGAGGCTCTCCACCTTTCCCGGCTCGTTGGCGTAGGCGGTGCCGCGGGCTCCCGCGTTAGCTGCGGCTTCCATGTCGAAGTCGGAGGCTTCGATCAGTACGGCCTTGTCCGGCTCGGCGCCAAGCAGCTCGCCAAGCTGGGCCTGACCAACAGGGTGCCGGCCGCAATCCTGGTGCACGACGTGGAGCTCGGTTGATCCGATGCCTCCCGGCCGGCCAGCGGCCCCATAGGCCCGAAAACGACACTGCTGGAAACGTGACGGGGCCCATCCACCTGGCCTACGGCAGGAGTGTGGTGAGCAGGGTGCGGAGGTCCCGGGTGCCTTCGGGGCCGAGGATCTCCTCGATGTCGTGCTCGACGCCGCGCATCGCGTCGCGGACCGCGGGGATGCGGGCGCGGCCGAGATCGGTGAGTTCCAGGGCGTAACGACGGCGGTCGTGTGGGTCCTGGCCGCGGAGCACAAGCCCAGCCTGGACGAGCTCCTCGACCAGCGATGCGGTGGCCGGTTCGGTGAGGTGCAGATACCGGGCTAGTTGCTGCTGGGGGCAGGGACCCAACAGCTCCAGGGCGGGCAGCAGGCCGAAATGACGGGTGCGCAGGCCGTAGTCCTCCAGTCGGTGGTCACCGAGCCGGCGCAGACGGTAGTGAGCCTGGGCGATGAGGTGTTCGGCGCTCGAGATGGTGGACTGCTCGTCGTTGGCGACCAGCCTGCCGATCAGCTCGATGAGGCGATGCCGTTCCGGAGGGGTGAGCGGGGCGGTGAGCTGGGCGTCGCGGTCGGCGACGGCCTGGCGCATGTCTTTCAGGGCGGCACGGCCCTCGTCGGTCACCGACAGGACGTAGGTGCGACGGTTGGCCGGGTTGCGGGTCCGCGTGACGTAGCCGGCCTGCTGGAGCCGGTCGAGCAGCTTGACCATGATCGTCCGGTTGATTCCGAGGCGGTGCGCGAGGTCCTGCTGCGAGGGAGCGTCCTCGTCGGCCAGGATGTCGAGCACCACGAAGTCACGTGACTGCGCCCCGTCCCGCATGGCCTCGGCCGTGATGCCGGTGAAGACCCGGCGCAGCAGGTGACCGATGGTCTCGTGCAGCGGCCCGGACTCCTCGTCCACGCGGCCTTCCCACTGATCGGGCACAGGTCCCACCTCCCCGAGCGAGTCTATGGTCAGGAAGTTGATATAGCAATTCACTGATAGTTGATAAGTTGACGGTTGGAAGAGTGCGGGTTAACGTCGTCGTCCTCAGGGCGAAGGAGATGACCATGATCAAGCCCTTCCGTATCGACATCCCTCAGGCCGACCTGGACGACCTGACCGACCGGCTGGCTCGTACCCGCTGGCCTGACGAACTGCCTGACGCCCAGTGGGACTACGGCATCCCGCTGGCGCGGGTGAAGGAACTGGCCGAGCACTGGCGCACGGCGTACGACTGGCGCGAGCACGAGGCCGAGCTGAACCGGTACCCGCAGTTCACCACCGAGATCGACGGGCAGAACATCCACTTCCTGCACGTACGGTCCGCCGATCCGGACGCGCTCCCGCTCGTCCTCACGCACGGCTGGCCCGGCTCGATCGTGGAGTTCCTCGATGTGATCGGCCCGCTGTCCGAGCAGTTCCACCTCGTGATCCCGTCGATCCCCGGATTCGGCTTTTCCGGTCCGACGCGGGAACGCGGCTGGGACGTGTCCCGCGTCGCCCGGGCCTGGGCCGAGCTGATGCACCGGCTCGGCTACGACCGGTACGGCGCTCAGGGCGGCGACTGGGGATCGGGAGTCTCTCGCGCGTTGGGAGCCGTCGCCCCCGACCACGTCATCGGCGTACACGTCAACTACCTGCCCACACCTCCGCCCCCGGACGGCGAGGAAGACAGCCTGTCCGAGCAGGACCGCGCCCGGCTGGCGCGGATCAAGCAGTTCCTCGCCCAGCGACCCGGATACATGGTGCTGCAGGCGACCCGGCCGCAGACTCTGGCGTACGCGCTGACCGACTCACCGATCGGGCAGCTGGCCTGGATCGCCGAGAAGTTCACCGAATGGGTCGATCCACGATCCGAGATCAGCATCGACCGCATCCTCACCAATGTCACGCTCTACTGGCTCACCGGCACCGCGGGCTCCTCGGCGCGACTCACCCGCGAAAGCACGCCCGGCGGACCCTTGCCCTGCCCGCCTCCCATAGGCGTGGCCGTCCTCCCGCATGACATCACCCTCGCCGTACGCCCCCTCGCCGAGCGGACGTACACGATCACGCACTGGACCGAGTTCGACCGCGGCGGTCACTTCGCCGCGATGGAGGTGCCCGGACTTTTCATCGACGACGTACGGACGTTCTTCCGCGACCTGCGGTGACCGACATGCGCAGTCAGATGGGTTCGGCCGACACCGCGGCGACGGCACCGACGCCCCCAGCGGATCGGCGCTGGTGGGCGCTGGTAGCGGTGGCCGCCGGGCAGCTCATGATCGCGGCAGACGCCACCATCATGAACATCGCGCTGCCGACCGTTCAGCAGGAGCTGGGTCTGACCGGCCCGCAACGGCAGTGGGTGATCACCATCTTCGCCCTCGGCTACGGCGGGCTGCTGCTGCTCGGCGGCCGGCTGTCGGACCTGATCGGCCGCAAACGGTGCCTGCTGATCGGGCTGTCCGGGTTCGCGATCGCCTCGATCCTGGGCGGGATGGCGGTCGACCCGGCCATGATCCTCACGTCCCGAGCGTTGCAGGGCGTGTTCGGGGCGCTGTTCACGCCCTCCGTCCTCGCCCTGATCGGCACCACCTTCACCACACCTGACGAGCGTGGCAAGGCGTTCGGGATCTACGGCACGGTCATGGGAAGCAGTTCCGGTGTCGGTCTGGTCCTCGGCGGGCTGCTCACCGACTACGCGGGCTGGCGCTGGAGCCTGCTCGTGAGCGTGCCCATCGCGGCCGCCGCGGCGTTCGGTGTCGCCGCCACCGTGCGCACCACGCCCCGCCATCATGACGGCACCCGGGTGGACGTCACCGGCGCGATCCTCGCCACGGCAGGCCTCATGGCACTGGTCTTCGGGCTCAGCCAGGCGGAATCCGACGGCTGGACCGCGGGCTCGACGCTGACCGGCCTCGCGGCGGGGCTCATCCTCCTGGCCCTGTTCGCCTGGTCCCAGAACCGCACCGCCCATGCGCTGCTGCCGCTCCGCGTCGTCCTGCACCGCCGGCGCGGCGGCGCCTACCTGGCCGTCCTGTGCATGGCCGTCGGCAACTTCGCCGGATTCTTCTTCCTCACCTTCTATCTGCAGAGCGTCCTGGAATACTCCCCGCTCAAGGCCGGGCTTGCCTTCCTGCCTTACACCGTCGCCATCGTCCTGGGCGTACGCCTCGCCCGTAGGTTCGTCATCGGCGCCCCCGTAAGGCTCCTGCTGAGCCCCGGACTGGTCGCGACGGCCGGAGGACTCGCGCTGCTCGGCCTGCTGGGTCCCGACAGCGGCTACGCGACGCACCTGCTGCCCATCGTCGTCCTCCTCGGACTCGGCAACGCCTGGGTGCTGGTCCCCGCCAACAGCACCGCCACCCTCGACGCCGGACCGGACGCCGGAGTCGCCGGGGCCACCGTGATGACCTCGATGCAGATCGGTTCCTCACTGGGAGTCGCGCTGCTCGGCAGCATCGCCGGATCGGCCGCCACCGGCTTCCTCCAGACCCATCCGGGAACCGCGGACCTCACCGCACGGGCCACCGTCCACGGCTACAACCTCGCCGGCGTGGCCGCCGCCGGGCTCCTCTGCCTCGCCGCCATCGCCGTGTTCCTGATCATCGGCCCCAAGAAGCACACCCCTCGGAAAGAAAGAGACCGCAACCAATGATTCTGGTAACCGGCGCCACCGGAAATGTCGGCGCCAATATCGTCCGCCAACTGCTCGACGCGGGCGAGAGGGTACGGGTCATCACCCGTGATCCCCGTACCCGTGCGCTTCCGGACGAGGTCGAGATCCTTCCCGGCGACCTCACCCGACCGGAAACACTGCCGGAGGCGCTGAACGGTGTCGATCGGGCATTCCTGTTTCCCGTCTTCGGCGCGCTCGACGGGTTCCTCGATGCGGCGCGGCAGGCCGGCCTGTCGCACGTCGTACTGCTGTCCTCATCGGCCGTCGCATACCCCACGCCCGGATGGATCGGGGAGCGGCATCTGGAACTCGAAAGGGCCGTCGCCGCGTCGGGGCTGCCGTGGACCTATCTGCGCCCCGACGCGTTCATGAGCAACGACCTCGCCTGGGCACATCAGATCGCCGACGGCGGGGTTGTACGCGGAGCCTACGGCCAGGCCGCGACGGCCCCCGTCGACCCGCGCGACATCGCCGCGGTCGCCGTCCGCGCCCTCCTCGACCGGCATGTCGGCAAGGCATACGTACTCACCGGACCGCAGTCGCTGACCCAGATCGACCGAGTGAGGATCATCGGCGAGACGATCGGGCGGTCGTTGCGGTTCGAGGAGCAGCCCAGGGAACAGTTCAGGGAGCAGCTACTCCACGGAGCGCCCCCGCCGGCGGTCGATTTTCTCCTCGACATGCTTGCCTCGATGGACGGTATGACCGCGGAGGTGCTGCCGACCGTCGAGGAGGTCACCGGGCGCCCCGCCTTCACCTACGCCCAATGGGCTGCCCACCACGCGACGAAATTCGATGCGACGCCGGCCTGACGGCAGAATTCCGGCGACCCCGGAGACCACCGAGCCGGACAGGACGCCGACAACGGGCCCGTGGCGCAGCAGGGCGTTGGTGACGACACCGCGGAAGAGGAACTCCTCGCCGATGGGGATGAGGACGGCCAGGAAGACGTGTGCCCGGCCGGTAGTGGGCACCGGGCGGTCTCCGGACCCGCCGTCGGTGCGTGGCCGACGCGTTTCAGGACCGTCAGGCCGGGTGGGGTTGCACAGGACGCCCATCGCCGCGGTGGGAGCCCGCGCGGCGTCGTCTCGCTTCTGGCCGGGCTTGTCCGAACACAAAGGAGGAGCCGTGCCGCCACAGCACTCACCCGGTTGGTTGCGTCATCCACGCCCATGGACGCCCGACGCCGGGTGTCGTCATCGGCGCGGCTCCCAGCGGAAGATCCGGGAGGCCAGCGCGACGGCGACAATGACCCAGCTCAGTGTGGGCGCCAGGAGGATCAGGGAGTCCGCGAGAGAGGCGCCGCCGTTCCAGGCGTTGAGGACCAGTTCGGTGGCCGAGCCGCCCGGAAGCAGTCGTTTGAGCAGGGTGAGCTCCTCGGTGCCGGAGATCCCCACCCAGCTGACGACGGCGACGGCGCCGAGGCTGATGGGCAGCGTGGTCACCTGGGCGTGCTCGGGGGAGTTCGTCACTCCCGCGGTGGCCAGCCCCAGGCCGAGCATCATGATCACCATTGAGAGGACGGCCGCCGCCAGGAGGAGGACGTTGTCCGGCTCGCCGGTGACCACGGCGAGCACCGTCATGATCACGGCCACCTGGACCAGCGAGATGACGGTGATCGGGAGAAGCAGCCCTGCCAGGATGGCGGCGTCGCCGGCCGCGGTGGAGCGCAGCCGCTTGAGGAAGAGGTTCTGCCTGCGTGAGGCCAGGGTGGTGACTGTGGTGGCGTAGAGCCCGAACGCCCCGATGGTGAACATGACCACCGCCGCGATGTATCCGAGGCTGCCCAGGGCCGCGAAGCCTTCGTGCTGGTAGATGAAGACCGCGCTGACCGCCGCGGGCATGACGAGGCTGGTGACCAGAACCAGCCGGTTCCGGAAGATCTGGACCAGCTCACTGAGAGCGATCGGGAACATGGCGAAGGTCCTTTTTTATTGGGAGTGTCCTGGGGAGGGTTCCGGGAGCGGGTCTAGTCACTGCTCAGGGCGCGGAAGACGTCGTCGAGCCGGGTCGGTCCGGCTTGGAGTTCCCGCAGCTCCACCGCCTGGTCCTGCGCCCAGCGAAGCAAGGTGAACAGGTCCTTTTGCAGGTCGAAGGTCTCGATGAGGACCTTCCCGCCACCCTCGCGCGTGGCCCGCAGCGGTAGCGCGGGGACGGGGTCCGCGAGAAAGAAGCGGATGGCGGCCGGCAACATCCGCGTCAGCTCGGAGACGGTCCCCTCCCGGTAGAGGGCGCCCTTGTGCATGAGGCCGATGCGGTCGGCGCGTTGCTGCGCCTCTTCCAGGTAGTGCGTGGTGAGCACGACGGTGGAGCCGTCTTCGCGCAGCCTGTCCACGGCGCCCCACAGATCGTCTCGGGACTGGATGTCCAAACCGGTGGTGGGCTCGTCCAGGAAGATCAGCTCGGGCGCTCCGTACACGGCGGTGGCGAAGTCCAGGCGCCGTTTCTCACCGCCGGAGAGCTGGGACACCTTGGTGGTGGCCTTGCGGGTGAGGTCGACGATGCCGAGCACGCGTTCGACCTGGTCGGTGCGCTGGGTGAGTTTTCCGATCAGCCGGACCGACTCCCTCACCGTCAGGTCCGGCGAGAATCCGCTCTCCTGCAGCATGATGCCCATCCTGGGTCGCACGGCGCGCCGGTCGCGCGGGCTCTTCCCGAAGACCCGCACGGTGCCCGAGGCGGCGGTGCGGTGGCCTTCGACGGTCTCCAGGGTCGAGGTCTTACCCGCCCCGTTCGTGCCGAGCAGCGCGTAGAGCTCCCCGCGCTCCACCTGGAAGGACAGGTCTTTCACGGCGTGGAAGTCGCCGTAGGTGAGGTTCAGACGTTCAACGTCGATAACCGGTGTCGAGGACATGCCGTCGATCTCAGCAGTCGCCGTGTTCACCGGGCAGTGCGACCACGTCATGACCTCGCCATGACATTTCTTGCGGAAAAACATGACGTAGCGTCACTGACGCCGCCACGAAATCGGAAGAATACTGGAAAAACTCTGCTGTTCGATCCCGGAGAGCCACCCATGGACACCAAAGCCCCGCGCACTCCGCCGACGATCAACAAGCCCGTCCGCCTCGCGGCCTGCGCGGCGTTCCTCCGCCACCCCGGTGACGGTCTCCTGCCCGGCGGCGTGGAGCCGCGACCGGAGCACAGCCGGTGACCGATGTGGACCGCGGCCCTCACCGTGGCGAGCGCCCCGGTGCTCCCGCCGCCCGGCCTGACGACTCCCCGGCCGGGCGAGGACCGACGAGGCCTGCTCGGGCGGGGGCGCGCCCGAGGTCCGGGCACACCGAGACGCGGGGACGGCTACGCAGACTCAACCTCATCATGTTCCTCCCGGTGCTCGCCACCGTGGGGGCGCTGCTGGTGGCGACGGACGCCCGGACCTGGTGGCAGGCCGTGGTCCTGGCTCTGGGCGTGGTCGCGGCCCTGGTGGCCTTCGTATGGTGGGCGGCGCGCGACATCTCCCGTGTCGCACTCCCCTGTCTGACCGTCACCGCGGCCGTATGGGCCCTCGGCGTGCTGGTGACGGGCAATGACACGGCGTTCTACGGCATCTCGATCGTGGGCCCCCTGACCATCCCCCAGCTGCCGCGCCACCGAGGATGGGCGGCGCTGGGGGTGACCGCCTACGTCGCCGCGACAGGCGCGGCGCGGCTGTTGGTGACAGAGGAACATCTCTCCGGCGTGCTGATCGCGTACGTCATCGTCCCCACGGGCGTCACCGCGGTGCTGACCGGCCTCATGTTCCCCAACCAGAGGTTCTACGGCCTCGTGACGGAGCTGGAGGAGGCACGAGAACGCGAAGCCGAGCTGGCCGTCATCCGAGAGCGCATGCGTTTCGCCAGCGATCTGCACGATATCCAGGGCCACACGCTGCACGTGGTGAAGCTGAAGATCACGCTGGCCCAGAGGCTGCTGCACAGCGACGCCGAACGGGTGGAGCAGGAACTGCGCGAGGTGCACACCCTGGTCAGCGACACCATCAACCAGACCAAGGAGCTCGCCTACGCGCAACGGCGGCTCAACCTGTCCGCGGAGCTGGAGAACGCGAAGAACCTCTTCGAGGCCGCGGGCATCCGCGTACGCGTCGACCGTGAGGCCGAGGTCGACGCGCACGTGGGCGAGCTGCTCGGCCAGGTCCTGCGAGAGACGACGACCAACATCCTGCGGCACGCGCAGGCCGGGCAGGTGCGCATCACCCTGTCGGAGTCGGGCATCGCCATCGTCAACGACGGCGCACGGGAGGCTCCGCTGCCCGAACTGCGGGGGCTCGCCACGCTCAGGGAACGAGTGGCGGGCAACGGGGGCGAGCTGACGGTGGAGCAGCAGGACGGGCGTTTCCTCACGGCCGCGGCATTCCCGCACGGTCGCTCGGACGCGGCCCACTGAAGTGGGGAAGGACGACTGATGACCACCGTGGTACTCGCCGACGACGAGGCACTCCTGCGCAAAGCGCTGGCGGCGCTGCTCCCCCTTGAGGGCGAGATCACCGTGCTCGCCGAAGCGGAAGACGGGGAGGCCGCCGTCCAGGCCACGCTGCGGCACCAGCCCGACGTGCTCGTCATCGACCTGGAGATGCCCGGTATGGACGGCCTCGATGCCGTGGCGGAGATCCGCCGGGTGCGGCCGGAGCAGGTGATCCTCATGCTGACCCGCCATGCCAGGCCCGGGGTGCTGCGCAAGGCGCTGAAGCTCGGTGTCCAGGGCTTCGTCAGCAAGTCCGCGGAACCGGCGCACATCGTCTCGGTCATCGCGGCTCTGCACGAGGGCAGGCGATGGATCGACCCCGATGTCTCCGCCCTCGCCGTCGTCGACGACTGCCCGCTCACCGACCGCGAGCTCGACGTGCTGCGAGCGACCGGCGAAGGCTACTCGGCCGCCGACATCGCTACCCGGCTCCACCTGGCGGAAGGCACGGTGCGCAACTACCTCTCGAACGCGATGCAGAAGACCCAGACCCGGACCCGGCACGAAGCGGCGCGGTACGCGCGTGAACACGACTGGCTGTGAGCGCCGACGGCGGGGGTACCCGATCAACTGGACACACCCGGTTCTGAACCGCGCCCGGTTTTGACGTATCCCGGTTCCCCTCCGCCAGGACCACCGCACGAGCTGAAACCAGCCCGCCCAGCGGGCACAGGACCTCGGAAACGATGAGATCCCGCCTGATCAAGCGATCGGACGGGATCTCGTCAGCCGTTCTCGAGCTAACTCAAGGACGGCTCCTGGTGGGGTGTTCACGAGTAGGTCTGACCTGGGACGGAGCGGGCGCTTAAAGATCGCTTCCCGGAACGGGATAGATCGTTTCCCGGGATCAGCCGGTGCCGCTCGTCGGCGAGAACAGAAGAGGCAAAGGATCCTCGCTACGCAGGGGAGTGTCCAATGAACGGCGGATCGCTTTGGGGGTCGCTTCTATCTGCACCGTTCTCGATCCTGAGCTTGTCGTGCTGGGAAGTCATGTTGGTTCTGCTGGGGGTGACGAACCGGCCGGTCGTGTTCAGCAGGCTGTCACCGACATGTGTCTGGCCCGGCCTCGGGTGGAGGCAAGCACGGTTCTGGACTGGCCTGTGCTGCGCGGGGCTGTACTGGTCGGGGTCGGCCAGGCACGTGAGCGTGTGTTCTTTGGCGATCTATGAGCGGTACGCGCTCCTGGTCTCGGGCGTGCGCGTCATCTGAGCGGAACCTGCGAACCGGCCGCAGAGGCGGCTGAGCTCGCCTGCTTTGCAGAGCCGAGCCGCCTGTCCGGAATCCTCGTAGCACCCCACCGCCGGCACCTCCTTCAAGATCACATATGCAGGGCGAGGCCCAAGGTCAAGACGCGACTTGATCCTTGTGCGCGCAGCCCGGGGCGGAACGGCCGGCGACGCCAGCGAGCACCAGGTCGAGTTCCGTCAGCGAATCCTCCAGCGCGGCCCGCTGGTCCGTGGCGCGCGCGATGTCCAGGGCGCTCTCGCAGATCCCGCCGTACAGCAGCGAGGTGACCGGGTCCAGCGGCCGGTCGGGGATGCACCCGGCCTCGACCGCGATGGCCAGCCCGCGCCGCATCTGCTCTTTGCATCCGGCCTGGACGTCGCGCATGGCGGCCCAGTCGAGCGCGCCTGGCGCCTCGACCAGGGTGATCTGGCGGACGGCGGGTTCCAGCGAGGCCTCCAGTAGGGCCCGGCAGCCTGCGGACATCCCGTCCCACGGGTCCTGTTGGGCCTGGAACGCCTGCCGGACGACCACGGCGAGTTCCTTCTGGTCGGCGGCGTAGACCTCGCGGAAGATCTGCTCCTTGTTGCTGAAGTGGTGGTAGAACGCGCCGCGTGTCACACCGGCCCTGGCGCAGATCGCATCCAGTGAGGTTGCGGAGAAACCGTCGCTGATGAACAGCTCACGCGCCGCCGCGACCAAGGCGCCCGTGGTCGCCCTGGTGCGTTCCTGCTGGCTCCGGCGCGCACTCGTGTTCGTTGCCATCCGCGTATCCCTCCTGCCTGAACCCGAGGATAGAAGAACATAAGCGGCGCAGGTGTCACCGGTGTGCTCACACGTCGAGCAGGGGCAGGACCCGGGCGGCGAACTCGTCCAGGGCCGCGTGGTGGTCGTCGGCGGCCAGGCGGATGACCAGGTGCCGGGCCCCTGCCCCGATGTAGGCATTCAGCCAGACGGCCGCGTCCACGGGCCGACCGGCGAACAGGGCCTGGATCTTCTCCACCTTCTCCAGCGGGGCGTTGCAGTAGCGCTCGATGCTCTCGCGCAGGAGCCGGCGCGCGTGCCGCGGGTCGTCGTTCAGACACAGCGTCGCGTACAGGGCGGTGGTGACCGGGCGGGTCGCCAGCCGGTGAACGGCCGCTCGCTCGCGGGCGTAGTCCACCACGTTGGGAGGGTATGGCAATCAGCCGTCGCCCAGGCGGGCCACCCGCTGAAGCGAGAGTTCGCCGCCTCCCGCCAGTCAGATCGGCGGGCCTTCCGGGCGGGTCGGGGCGGGCGCCAGGGTGACCCCACGGAAGTCGAAGTGCCGGCCGGTGAACGAGACATCCTTGCCGTTCCACAACCGCCGCATCGCCTCGATCGATTCCTCCAGCCGGCTGAAGCGGCTGCGGAAAGGTACGCCGATCGCATCGAACTGCGCCTCGGTACCGGCGGTGGGAAAGCCGGCTCCCATGCCGACGATCAGACGTCCGCCGGTGAGCCGGTCCAGCGTGGCGAGCTGGTGCGCCACCAGGATCGGATGCCGGAGCGTGGGCAGCAGCATCGCGGTGCCGAGCGTGAGCCGCGGGTCGGCGACGGCCACGGCGGACAGCAGTAACAGGGGATCGGCACGAGGCCGGGTCAGGGGGCTGTCTCCGGCCCAGACGGAATCGAACCCGAGGGCCTCGGCGTGCCGGGCCTGTTCTATCAGCCTGGACAGGTCATCGTCGCCGCGGACGACCTGGTCGCGGGTCGGCAGCAGGTAGCCGATCCTCACTTCGGCCATGGGCCACCTTTCTTGGGTCTCAGCGGCGGATCTCGCACCGCCTCTTCAGACTCGGTGCCCCGGTAGTGACGTAACGGCGACCGAGGTCGAAGAGCACGCTCCAGACCCGCTCGGGCGGTGCGCCGATGTCGACGGCCGCTCGAAGCGCGTGCTTCACGTCTCTCGTGTCCGGAGTGCTGGTCAGGAGGCGTATACGTCCTGTAGCAGGATGTCCGTCAGTGCCCCGGGCGCGGTAACCATGGCGTCGTGGCCGACGTCCAGGACCGTGACCGCCCAGTCGCTCCTCTCGGCCAGCTGCGGGAACGGCATGGGGCCGCCGGGAGTACAGAGCACCGCGCGGCACGAGATCGCGTCGACCGCTCCGGACAACCGGGTCGGTTCGGAGAACGTTCGCCGCGGCTGGGACGTCAGCTTGGATTCCAGCCATGCCACCTGGTCCGGTTCCGTGACGTCGACGGAAGCCGCAGAGGAGGGCGGGATCAGGCCGTCCACGGTGGCCGATTCAATCCAGCCGCGGAAGAAGCCGGGAGCCAGGTCGTCCAGCGACTCCCCGTCCCTGCCCGCCCAGGCGTCGACCATCGTGATGCGGGAGACCCGTTCCGGTATGCGGTCGCCGGCCTCACGCACGACGAGGCCGGCGTAGCTGTGGCCGACGAGCACGACGTCCCGGAGGTCCTCGTACCTGAGCAGGCCGAGGAGGTCGTCCACGTGCGTCCGCAGCCCGATCTCAGGGCCGGTCAGGTGAGCCCGCTCGCCGAGGCCGGTCAGCGTCGGCGGTGTACCTCGTGCCCGGCCTCCCACAACCGCGCGGCCACGTGCCGCCAGCACCAGCCGCCGTGCCAGGCCCCGTGAACCAGCACGTATGCTGTCATCGCGCCGCCCCTTCCGCACGCTCTCGCCAGGCCGCGAACTTCGCCGCCGCGGCCTCGGTGGACAATCCGAGTTGCTCGCACATCTGATGGAAGTCGAAGAAGAACCGCTCGTGGGTGATCAGCCCGTCCCGCACGGTCCAGTGGCAGGCGAACGGCAGAGCGAAGGACTGGCCCGTGGGCTCGATCCCCACCAGGCTCTCCACCATGGTGGCCCGCACCGTCCCGGCGCCGACGACCAGATCACCGGCCTCGACCAGATACTCCAGTTCCACGCCGTAGTCGGGGAAGGTGCGCAGGAACGCGGTGTTCTGCCGGGCGACCTCGTCCAGGCCGGTCGCGACGGCCTGGAAGGGGATCGTCTCGAAGACGACGTCCGGGCGGCAGTACCGCAGCGCCGCCCGGACGTCGGCGCGGCTCTTCGCTCGCGCGTAGGCCTGCACGACGTCAGCCGGTGTGGCCGGTGTGGTGTGTTTCTCCGGCATTCCCGCCTCCTCGTTCGACGCCGACTCTGTTTCACGCTGCCCCTGTTTCACGCTGACTCCGTTCTCACACTGACTCCGTTCTCACGCTGACTCGCCGACGGCGAGCACGACCTTGCCGGTGGTCCGGCCGCCGCCGACGAGCTCGTGCGCCCTGGCCGCCTCCGCCAGCGGGAACACCGCTTCGACGTGCACCTTGAGCCGCCCCTTTGTGACGAGGTCGGCCAGCGCTTCCAGCCCCGCGCAGTCGGGGTCGACGAGGTAGGCCACGGCGCGCACACCGAGTTCGCCGGCGCGCTCGTGCAGCCCAGGGGTCCAGGCCGCCTGCCCGCTGACCAGGACACCGCCGGGGCGCAGGCATTCCAGCGCCTTGAGCCCGGCTTCGCCGCCGAACATCTGGATGACGACGTCCATGTCACGCGCCGCAACGGACACCTCCGTCGTGGTGTAGTCGATCACTTCGTCCGCGCCCAGTCCGCGGACGAAGGCGTGTTTGGCGGCGCTGGCGGTGCTGGTCACATGAGCACCGCGAGCCTTGGCGATTTGGACCGCCAGGTGCCCCACGCCGCCGGCCGCACCCGCCACGAGGACTCGCTGTCCCGGGGCGAGGGCGGCGACCTCGGTGAGCATCTGCCACGCCGTCAGGCCGGCCAGCGGCAGCGCCGCCGCCTCGGTAAAGCTCAATCCCTCCGGCATCCGGGCGAAGTGGCGGGCGGGGGCAGTGACGTACTCGGCATAGCCGCCCGCCGCGCGCGGGAACCACGGCATCCCGAACACCAGGTCGCCGGGCTGAAACCGGGTCGTGCCGTAGCCGGTCCGCACCACCTCCCCGGCGATGTCCCAGCCGTTGATGAACGGCAGGTCGAGCACCCGGTTGTACGCCTGCCCCCGGCGCGTGTACACGTCGACCGGATTGACCCCGGCCGCGGCGACCTTGACCAGCACCTCACCGAACACCGGCTCCGGCACCGCCACCTCGACCAGCGCCATGACCGCGGTTTCTCCCCACACCGACTGTCGTATCGCTCGCATGAGCGCCCCCTTCTGGAGTGATGACGCCAGGATAATACATACATACATCACGTATGTAAATGTAAGAAGGCATCGACTCCGGCTGTCCAAGAGCGCCCTAACCTCGAAATCGTTCGAAGTCATCGCATCCCCGAGGTGTTGGTCATGCGGAGCGCTCCGGGCGGACATCGGGAAGGGGCCGGCGGACGCGCGGCATGCCGAGCATCACAGTGCGGCACACCGGACGGTGGCCACGGCCTGGTCGATCTGGTCACGTTCCCGGCCCGGCGTCCGGGTTCGTGTCATGGGCTGCCAATTGAAGCGTTGTCACAGGTCACGATGGGCGACCGTCGCCCCTTACAGCAGGTGGTTTCGGTCTGGGCATGTCAACGGGTGCCGTGAGAGTGGCGCCTGGTGCCCTCGACAATCCTCCCGTGTCAGCGGGTCCGCTGACTTTTCGCTGGCTCCGCCCAGCCGTACACAGGCCGGTCTGGCCATGATCGACAAAGGACTCCCCTGTATACCGACCGCGGCACCGGCCCGAATCTGTCGGCCTCGTACGCCATGATCGGCGGTGATATATCCCGTACGCCCCTCAAGGAGTGCCGTGGCTGCCACCGACGATGTCAGACGGTGGGGCATCAACAACTGGACAGATCTCGACCTGGTCCGCGCCGAGCTCGCCGCGGGTGCCGATCCGAACTCCGGCGTGCCCGTCTTCGAAAAGCCGCTGCACGCCGCGGCTGATCGCGGCTCGCCTGAAGTGGTCGCCGAGCTGGCCATGCGCGTCGATGACGTCGACGCGGAAAATCGAGGCCGCACCGCCCTCTGGATGGCCGTCTTCGAAGACCGCACGGACAACGCCCGAGCCCTGGATCCGGCCCGGCACGACCGCCGCACTCGCCTGCCCCAGCACGAGGCCGACCTGCTCGCCACCGCCTGGGAAAACG
>NZ_FZOD01000031.1 GCF_900188345.1 Streptosporangium subroseum
CGTTGTAGACCGCGTCGTCCAGCACACCCGCGAGCGCGTCGGTGACGGCCGCCCCGGTGTACAGGGTCTGGCCGGTGTTCGCGATCGTGATCGTGTAACCGACCGTGGAACCGGGCGTGGTGGTGACGGTGTCCGCGACCTTGGTGACGGACAGGGCGGGGACGAGCACGGTGACGAGCGTCGTGCACGCCGGGGTGGACCCGGTGGACGGGCAGGTGCTGCCCAGCTCGTTGGAGAACGCCCTGTTGACGATCTGCTTGTCGCCGGGGTCGGGGTCGAGGACGGTCACCGAATAGGTGATCGTGGCACTGGCGCCGACGGCGAGGTCACCGGTCCAGGTCAGGTTGGGGCTGGTGAAGACGACCGTGCCGGTCGTGGCGGTCGCGTCGCCGTTGTAGGCGGCGTCCGGGAGCACCTTCGTGAGCTGGTCGGTCACCGTCGCCCCGGTGTACGGGGTCTGGCCGGAGTTGGCGACCGTGATCGTGTAGGTGATGGTGCCACCGGGGGTGACCGTGGCCCTGTCGGCGCTCTTGGAGACGTCCAGGGCGGGGATCAGCACGGTCACGGACGAGGCGCAGGCCGGGTCGGTGCCGCCGACGGGGCAGTTGGTCCCCGGGGTGGCCGAGGTCATGACGGAGTTAAGGACCTTGTCCCCCGGGTCCGGGTTCCGCACGGTCACCGAGAAGGTGACGGTGACGGTCTGGCCGACCGCGAGGGCGCCCTGCCACATCGCCTCGCCGCTCCCGGGAACGAAGGTGAGCTGGCCCGACGAGGCCGTCCCGTCGCCGTTGTAGACCGCGTCGTCCACCACCCCGGCGAGCAGGCCGTCCACCGCGGCGGCGTTGTACGGTGTCTGCCCGGTGTTCGCGATCGTGACCGTGTAGCGCACCACCCCGGTCGGAATGGTCGTGGCGACGTCCGCCGAGTTCGTGATCGTGATCCTGGAGATCAGGACCTCGTGGGAGCAGCGGGTGTCGGTGCCGCCGACGGGACAGGTGGCGCCCGAGGTGGTGGAGGTGACGGTGTTGGTCAGCCTCTGGTCACCGGTTCCCGGGTTGTCGACCGTGACGCTGTAGGTGACGGTGACCGCCTGGCCGGGGGTGAGACCTCCGGTCCAGGTGACGGCCTGGCCGGCGAAGCCGACCGTTCCCCTCGTGGCGGTCGCGTCGCCGTTGTAGGTCGCGTCGTCCAGCACCCCCGCCAGCGCGTCGGTGAGGTTCGCCGCGGCGAAGGGGACCTGACCGGTGTTGGTGGCCGTGATCGTGTAGGTGACCGTCCCACCGGGTGTGGCCGAGGCGCTGTCGGCGGTCTTCGCGATCGTCAGAATCGGGGTGAGGATGACGACCCTCGCGTCGCAGGCCGTGTTCCCGCTGGCGGGCGGGCAGGTGCTGCCCGTCTCGGTGGAGGTGGCCGCATTGGTCAGGAGCTTGTCGCCCAGGGCGGGGTCGTCGGTGGTGACCGAGTAGGTGACGGTCGCGCTTGCCCCGACCGCCAGGTCACCGGTCCAGGTCAGGGTCTGACCGGCGAGGCCGACCGTGCCGGTCGTGGCGGTCGCGTCCCCGTTGTAGGTCGCCTCGTCCAGCACCCCGGCGAGCGAGTCCGTGACGGTGGCCCCGTCATACGGGGTCTCCCCGGTGTTGGCGATCGTGACCGTGTAGGCCGCCGCCCCTCCGGGGACCACCGCGGACCTGTCGGCGACCTTGGTGATCGTCAGGGCGGGGATCAGCACGGAGACGGAGGCGGTGCAGCCGGGGTCGGTCGCCACGGGACAGGTGCTGCCCGGCGCCGAGGAGGACGCGGCACTGGTCATCACCCTGTCGCCCCGATCGGGGTTGTTCACCGTGAACGTGCCGGTCACCACGACGCTGTCGCCCACGGGGATGCTCCCGCTCCACGTCAGCGCGGTCTCGCCCAGTGACAGCGACCCGGAGGTGGCGATCTGGTCTCCGTTGGGGACGGCGTCGTCGAAGATGCGGCCCCCGTCGAGGATGACGGTGATCCCGTTGTACGGCGTCTGCCCCGTGTTGGTGATGAAGGTGGTGAAACGCACGACGGTGCCCGGGGTGACGGTGTCAGCGTCGGCGAAGGAGAGGATCTCCAGCCCCACCGTGGTCACCGTCTCGGAGCAGCGGAGGTCCGTGCTCCCGGCGGCGCAGTTGCTGTCCGGCGACTCCGACACCAGTGTGTTGGAGAGGATCCCGTTCCCCAGGCCCGGGGGGTTCGCCGTCACCGAGTAGGTGACCGTGGTCGACCCCTCGGCCGGGACGTTCCCGGTCCAGGTCAGCTCGGGTTCGGTGTAGGTGACGGTGCCCGTGCCGGCCGCGGCGTCCCCGTTGTAGGTCGCGTCGTCCAGCACGTCGGCGAGCGAGTCGGTGAACGTCGCGCCGACGTACGGTGTCAGCCCGCTGTTGCTGATCGTGACGGTGTAGGTGACCACCTCGCCCTGCGCGACCACCCCGGTGCTCGCGGCCTTGTCGAACGTCAGCGTGGTCGCTTCCGTGACCTGGACGCCGGCGCCGCAGCGCGAGTCGGTCCCGCCGGCCGGGCAGTTGCCGCCCGGGGTAGCGGAGGTGACCGCGTTCGCCAGGTTCAGGTCGCCGGTCGCCGGATTGTCGATGGTGACCGTGTAGGTGATCGTCGCGCTCACCCCGACCGCCAGATCGCCGCTCCAGGTCAGGTCCGTCCCGGCGAAACCGACCGTGCCCGTCGTGGCGGTCGCGTCCCCGTTGTAGACCGCGTCGTCCAGCACTCCGGCCAGCGCGTCGGTGAACGCCGCCCCCGTGTAGGGGAGCTGACCGGTGTTGGCGGCCACGACCGTGTAGGTGATCGTGCTCCCCGGTATCCCGGTCGTGGCGTCGGCGGTCTTGCTGATCGTCAGTGCCGGCACGAGCACGACCACGGTGCTGGTGCACCGCGGGTCACCGCTCGCCGGGGCGCAGTCGCTGCCGGCGGTGGGTGAGGAGATGGTGTTGACCATGAACCTGTCCCCGAGGACGGGATCGCCCACGGTGACCGTGTAGGTGATCGTCGCGCTCGCCCCGACCGCGAGATCGCCGGTCCAGGTCAGATCCGTCCCGGCGAAACCGACCGTGCCCGTCGTGGCCGTCGCGTCCCCGTTGTAGACCGCGTCGTCCAGCACCCCCGCCAGCGGGTCGGTGAACGTCGCCCCGGTGTACGGCGACTGCCCCGAGTTGGTGACCGTGACCGTGTATCCGACGGTGCCTCCCTGGACCGTGGCACCGGTGTCGGCGACCTTGACGATCGTCAGGCCGGGAACGAGCACGTCGAGCCGGGCCGTACAGCGAGGGTCCGAGCCGCCCGCCGGGCAGGTGCTGCCCGGTGCGGCGGAGACCAGGGTGCCGGTGATGATCCGGTCGCCGGTGGGCGGGTTCTTGACCGTCAGGGTGCCGGTGATGGTGACGACGCCCCCGACGGGGATGCTCCCGGTCCAGGTGATGGTGGTGGCGCCGAGGACGAGCGTGCCCGAGCTCGCGACCTGGTCACCGTTGGGGATGGCGTCGTCGACGGTGCCGGCGGTGGGGCTGGAGACGACGATCCCCGTGTAGGGGACCTGCCCGGTGTTGGTGAACGTGGCGTTGAGGCGGATCACCGAACCGGGTGTCGCACCGGTCTGGGTGTAACTCTGCTCCAGCACGAGGCGCGCCACCGGCACCGAGGAGACGCACCGGGTGTCGGTGCTCCCGGCCCGGCAGTTGCTCCCCACGGCGGACGAGACGACGGTGTTGGAGAGCCGGGCGTCTCCCGGGTCGGGGCTCCGCACCGTGACCGTGTAGGCGATCGTCGCGCTCGCCCCGACCGCCAGATCGCCGCTCCAGGTCAGGTCCGTCCCGGCGAAACCGACCGTGCCCGTCGTGGCGGTCGCGTCCCCGTTGTAGACCGCGTCGTCCAGCACCCCGGCCAGCGCGTCGGTGACGGTGGCGCCGGTGTACGGCGTCTGCCCGGAGTTGGTGACGGTGACCGTGTATCCGACGGTCGACCCGGGTGCCGTCGTGGTGGCGTTCGCGGTCTTGGCGATCGTCAGCTGCGGCAGAAGGACTGCTACCGTGACAGCGCACCGGGGGTCGGTACTCCCGGCCGGGCAGTTGCTGCCTGGTTCGGAGGACACGGCAGCGGTGATCATCTGCCGGTCACCCGGGTCGGGATCGCGCACTGTGACCGAATAGGTGATCGTCGCGCTCGCCCCGATCGCCAGGTCCCCGGTCCAGTTCAGGTTGGGGCTCGAGAAGACGACCGTGCCGGTCGTGGCGGTCGCGTCGCCGTTGTAGACCGCGTCCGGGAGCACCCGGGCCAGCGACTCGGTCACCTGGGCTCCGGTGTACGGGGTCTGCCCCGTGTTGGCGACCGTCATCGTGTAGGTCACCGTGTTGCCCGGCACGGTCGTCTGAGTGTCGGCGGTGTTCGTGATCGTCAGCGCGGGGACCAGGACCGTGACGACGCTGAAGCAGCCGGGCGCCGTCGCGCCGATGACCGGGCAGGTGCTGCCCGGCGCGGCGGACGTGACGGAGCTTCTCAGGACCTTGTCGCCGGTGTCGGGGTCGTTCACGGTGACCGAGCCGACGATGGTGACCGTCGCGCCGACCGCGATGTCCCCGCTCCATACGACCGAGCCGTCCGGAGCCAGGCTGATGCTGCCCGAGGAGGCCGTGAGGTTGCCGTCGTAGGTCACGTCGTCGGACAGAGCCGAGATGTCGATCGTGGCGCTGATGCCCGCGTACGGCGTCTGCCCGGTGTTGACCAGCGTGGTGGTGTACTCGACGACGCTCCCCGGAGTCGTCGTGGCGACGTCCGCCTGGGTGGTGAGCGTCAACTGCGGGACGAGGACCGCCACGTTGCCGGCGCACCGGGTGTCGCCGCTCCCCGCGGGGCAGTTGCTGCCGGTGGTGGGCGAGGAGACCGTGTTGGAGAGCACCTTGTTCCCGGGGTCGGGATCGAGGACGGTGACGGAATAGGTGACCGTGGCGGTCGCGGCGACCGCGAGGTCGCCGGCCCAGGTCAGCGTGGAGCCGGCGAAGCCGACCGAGCCACTGGTCGCGGTGGCGTCCGCGTTGTACGTCGCGTCGTCCAGCACCCCGGCCAGCGCGTCGGCGAACGTCGCCCCGGTGTACGGCGTCTGCCCCGAGTTGGTGACCGCGACCGTGTAGTTGACGACCGACCCGGGGGTCGTGGTCGACGCGTCGGCCGTCTTGGTGATCGTCAGGCCGGGGATCAGGACCGGGACGGTGGTGAAGCACGCGGGTGCCTGGTTGCCCACCGGACAGGTGTTTCCCGCCGCGGCGGAGGTGACGGAGGTCGTCATCACCTGCTCACCCGTGACGGGGTTGTTCACCGTGACCGAGGCGGTGACGGTGACCGAGGCGCCGATGGGCAGGTCACCGGTCCACGTGAGGGCGCCGTTGGGGCCGGAGACGACACTGCCCGACGTCGCGACGGCGTCGCCGTTGTACGTGGCGTCGTCGAGCGCGCCCGCGAGGGAGAAGGTGAAGCCGGTCCCCGTGTAGGCCGTCTGGCCGGTGTTGGAAGCCGTGACCGTGTAGTTCACGGTCGAACCGGGTGTCGCGGTGGCCACGTCCGCGCTACTGGTGATCACCAGGGCGGGGATCAGGATCGTGACGGTGGCGGTGCACTGCGCGCCGGGATTTCCCGGCGGGCAGGTGCTGCCGGGAGTGGACGAGGAGATCGTGTTGGAGATGGTCCTGTCCCCGGTGTTGGGGTTCCTCGCCGTGGCCGAGTAGGTGATGGTCGCGCTGGCGCCGACCGCGAGGTTTCCGGTCCAGGTCAGGTTGGGGCCGGTGTACGACAGGTTGCCGCTCGTGGCGACGGCGTCGGCGTTGTAGACGGCGTCGTCGAGCAGGCCGGCCAGCGAGTCGGCGAACGTCGCGGCCGTGTACGGGGTCTGGCCGTTGTTCGTCACCGTGACGGTGAAGTGGACCGTCCCGCCGGGAGTCGTCGTCGCGACGTCGGCGACCTTGACGATGGACAGCCCGGAGATCGTCACCGTCGCGGTGCATCGGGGATCGCCGCCGCCGGCCGGGCAGGTGCTGCCGACCGTCGGCGAGGTCACCGCGTTGGCCAGCACCTTGTTTCCGGTGTCGGGGTTCTTCACCGTGACCGAGTAGGTGATGGTCACGGTCGTACCGGCCGCCACGTTCCCGGTCCAGCTCACCGTCTGGCCGGTGAAGGACACCGAGCCGCCGGTGGCCGTCGCGTTCCCGTTGTACGTCGCGTCGTCGAGGACGTCCGCCAGCGGGTCGTTCATCGTCACGCCAGTGAACGCGCTCGACCCGGTGTTGTTGACGGTGATCGTGTAGTTGACCGTGTCGCCCGGGCCCGCCGAGGAGGTGTTGGCCGTCTTGACCATGACCAGCGGGCCGGGCGTGATGGAGAACGTCACCGACCTGGTGTCGGTGTGACTGTTGGCGTCGGCCACCTGGACGGTGACCGGATAGCTGCCCGTCGTCGTCGGGGTGCCCGACACCACACCGGTGGAGGCGTTAAGGGTGAGGCCCGGCGGCAGGCTGCCCGCGGTGACCGACCAGGTGTACGGCGCGGTGCCGCCGCTCACGGTCAGCGGGAAGCTGTAGGCGACTCCCGTCTGACCGCTCGGGGGTGTGGAGAACGTGAACGTCGGCAGCGGCACGATCGTCACGCCGGCCGTCCTGGTCGTGCTCTGGTTCTGGGCGTCGACCACCCTGACGGTGAAGCTGAAGGTGCCTCCCGTGGTCGGGGTGCCGGAGAGCTGACCGGTGGAGGTGTTCAGGGTGAGGCCCGGCGGCAGGCTGCCCGCGGTGACCGACCAGGTGTACGGTGCGGTGCCCCCGCTCACGGTCAGCGGGATGCTGTAGGGAGTCCCCACCTCTCCGTCGGGTGGCGCGGGGAACGTCAGCGCCGGCGGCGGCGCGATGACCAGGGTGACCGGCTTGGTGGCGCTCTGGTTGCTGGCGTCCGTCACCTGCACGGTGAAGGGATAGCTGCCCGCCGAGGTGGGGGTGCCCGACAGCACGCCGGTGGAGGCGTTCAGGGTGAGGCCCGGCGGCAGGCTGCCCGAGGCGATCGACCAGGTGTACGGCGCGGTGCCTCCGCTCACGGTCAGCGGGACGCTGTAGGGCGCTCCCACCTCACCGGCCGGTGGCGCGGGGAAGGGCAGGGTCGGCGGGGGGTTGGGAACGACCGTGGCCGAGGGGTCGGAGGGCTGGCCGGGGCCGGCCGTGTTCACGGCGGTGACGGTGAACGTGTACGAGGCCCCCGGTGTCAGGCCGGTGACGGTCTGGGTGGTCGCGGTACCGCCGAACGTCTGGGTCGGCTGCGCGACGCCGTTGATGTACGGCGTGACGATGTAGCTCGTGATGGCGCTGCCGTTGTTCGCCGGCGCCGTCCAGGTGAGGGTCGCGGACGAGGAGCCGGCGGTCACCGCGGTGATGGACGGCTTGCCGGGAACGTTGTAGGGGACGACCGAGTTGGACGCCGGGCTGGCCGAGCCGGTGCCGATCGCGTTCACCGCGGCGACCGTGAAGGTGTACGGCACGTCGGCGGTCAGTCCGGTCAGCGTCCTCGTGGTGGCCGAGGCGTCGAAGGCCACCGGCGTCTGGGCCACGCCGTTCCTGTACGGGGTGACCACGTAGCCGGTGATGGGGCTGCCGTTGTTCGCCGGCGCCGTCCAGCTCACCGTCGCGCTGGTCACCCCGGCCGTGGCCGTGGGCGCGGTGGGCGCCGCGGGGGCGGCGAGATACGTATAGGCGGCGAACGCGGCGAGACCCTGGGTGACGACGGTGACCCGCACCGCCCCGCTGGCGGACCTGCTCGGCATCGAGGGGATGGTCAGGGTGCCGTTGCCGTTGTTGATGAAACAGCCGGTGGTGACCCCGGAGGGGCAGGGCAGCAGGACCACGGGGGTGCCGGCCTGCTGCTGGGCGACGGTGCCGATCTCGATGGCGGTCGCGTTGGAGATGTTCGTCCCGCTCACGGTCACGGTGCCGCCGCCGGCGATCGATCCCGAGGTCGAGCTCAGGGTGATGCCGCTGGGCGTCGACGGAAGCGTGCCGACGGTCGTCGACGACGAGTAACCGGGATTGGCGTCGACCGACGACGCCGTGGCCACGGTCGTGGTCTGAACCAGCGCCGGCGTGACCCCGGTCCCGGTGACGATGCCCACCACGGTGATCGGCGGTAACGTCGCCCCGGCCGCGAACGGGCCGTTGCTGTTGGTGCAGGTGACGGACCGCCCGGACGGCGCCGCGCAGACCCATCCCGTGCCGTAGGCCCCCGCGGCCACCGTTCCGGCGGGCAGGGTCTCGGTCACCGAGATCGGGGAGGTCTCCGGCAGACCCGCGGCCACGCCCGCGACGACGCTGTAGGTCACGGGGTCGCCCGGCGACAGCGTCGCGGCGTTGTAGCTGGTCTGCGAGACGGCCAGCTCGGGGACCGCGCTGATCGTGAGGACCTTGGCCTCGTCGACCTCGTGGAAGTCGGTGACGGCACCGGTGGAGGCCACCCAGCCGAACGCGAGCTGCCGGGGGACCCCGTTGGCGTTCAGCCAGCTCGACGGGAAGAGGCCCGAGGTGACCGAGGGAAGCGTGCCGGTCAGCGTCCTGGTCACGCCGCTGACCAGGGTGACCAGCACCCGGTAGCTGTTGGCCGGGACCGTCATGCCGGCGGCGGTGGTGAGGACCGCGTTGGTGGGGTTGATGCCGACCTGGACCGGGACCGCCGTGCGTAAGACCGACCTCAACGCGAGGGCGGCGGAGCTCGTCGAGGTGGCGGTGCTGTTGATCGCGCAGTAGCCGACGGTGCCGTTGCCCGGCCCGCGGACGACGACCTGGCCGGGCACCCGGACACTGCCCGTCCCGATGTAGGCCGGGTTCGTGCAGCCGCTTCCCTGGTAGGCGCTGTTGCTGAAGTTTCCGTACACGTCGAGGCCGATGCCGAGGTAGCCGTAGGCCAGGCCGGGGAGGGCGGAGAAGGAGGTGTAGCCCAGCGCACCGCCCGACTGGCCGATGTTGGCCGGGGACTGGGGGTTGGCCGGATCGACCGCCGCCAGCACAAAGCTCATGCCGTCGGCCCCGCCCCCGCCGTACTGGTAACTGTTGAACGTCACGTCGAGGCCCTGCGAGGTGGGCACGCTGACGGCGCCGAAGAGCCCGCCCACCTTGCCGGTCGTCGCGTTCGTCAGCCGCAGCTTGCCGAAGCCCGGGAGGTCCGGGTCGGTGGTGCAACTGCGCAGGACGCCGGTGCTGGTGTTGCCCGAGGCGGTCAGGCACGCGAAGTTCGTCCCCGACTGGCCACTCGGCAGCGCGGGCAGTACCACGGCACCGGTTCCGTTGGCCGTGTTGTTGTGGAACGGCTGGTCGAACAGGACCGTGCCGGCCGCCAACGCGGGACGAGGCGCCAGCACGGCCGCCGTGCCGGTCAGCCCCGAGCAGGTCAGGGCCAGGACCAGGACCTGGGCGGTCCCTCTCCTGACACGAGGCACCCAGGCCCCCTGTCCGGACACCGCAGCGAAGAAAGGCACGCCAACACCCCGATCGATCTCGATGCTCGCGGCTTCATGACCTGGAACGCCCTGAGGGTCAGGGTGAATCGTGGTCGCCGGGCTCCGAATCGTCCGAAATGGTGATCCAGGCCCTGGCCTCTTGAGTTCGCCGGGACACCTCGGGTCGCCGGAGCCGTCCCGGAGACCTCTGCGGAGAGACCTCGCCGTAACGACTCAAAGTCTCTGATCAACTACGTAGAGTGTCAATCAACGCGAAGAGGCGGCGTGGCGGCATTGGACATGCCGGATATCTCACGTGGTTTCGGTTCGACTGGCGTGGCCGTATCGCTACGGGGAGTGGCGGAGACCGCCGAGGGCTGCAGAGAGCCGGAGTTCAAAAAGAAAAAAGCGGGGCCCGAAAGAGCCGGAGGCCCGAAGGAAGCGGGGGCCAAAAAGGAGCGACCCCTCGGCGGTGTGCGGAACACACCGCCGAGGGGTCGCGGATCGTTTCAGGCGCGGGCCGCGCCTCAGACGCAGGCCGTACGGACGACGTCCGCCAGGCGGCCCGCCATCTGCTCGGCCTGCTCCGCGGAGGCGGCCTCGACCATGACGCGGATCATCGGCTCGGTGCCGCTCGGCCGGATCAGCACCCGGCCGGTCTCCCCGAGCTCCGCCTCGGCCGCGGCGACCGCCGCGGACAGTGCGGGAGCCGAGACCTTGTCGCGGTCGACATCCCTGACGTTGACCAGGACCTGCGGCAGACGGGTCATCACCGAGGCCAGCTCAGCCAGCGACTTCCCCTCTCGCGCCACGACCGCCAGCAGGTGGAGCGAGGTCAGCAGACCGTCTCCGGTGGTGGCGTGGTCGAGCATGAGGACGTGGCCGGACTGCTCGCCGCCGAGGTTGTAGCCGCCCGCCCTCATGGCTTCCAGGACGTATCGGTCGCCCACGGCGGTCTCGATCATGTCGATGCCGGCGTTCTTGAGTCCGATCTTGAAGCCCAGGTTGGACATGACCGTGGCGACCACGGTGTCACCGACCAGTTTCCCCTCGGCGTGCATGGCCGTGGCCAGCACGGCCATGATCTGGTCGCCGTCGATCACCTCGCCGGTGTGCGAGACCGCCAGGCAGCGGTCGGCGTCGCCGTCGTAGGCGATACCGACGTCCGCGTCGCGGGAGACCACGATCTGCTGGAGCTTGTCCAGGTGAGTGGAACCGACCCCGGCGTTGATGTTGAGACCGTCGGGGCGGGCCCCGATCGTCTCGACCGTGGCCCCGGCCCGCAGCAACGCCTCGGGAGCCACCATGTGGGCGGCGCCGTGAGCGCAGTCGAGGACGACGTTCAGGCCGTCCAAGCGGCCGGTGACGGTGGACAGCACGTGGGACACGTAACGATCGGCCTCGCCGTACGCTTCGCGCACGCGGCCGACCGAGGCTCCGACAGGGCGATCCCACTTCTCGTCGAGCCGCTGCTCGATCTCGTTCTCCATCGCGTCGGGCAGCTTGTAGCCGCCGCGAGTGAGGAACTTGATCCCGTTGTCCGGGGCGGGGTTGTGGGAGGCGGAGATCATCACGCCCATGTCGGCTCTGAGAGCGGTGGTGAGGTAGGCGACCGCCGGGGTGGGCAGTACGCCAAGCCTGAGGACGTCCACGCCAGACGACGCGAGGCCGGCGACCACGGCGGCCTCCAGGAATTCTCCTGAAGCTCGCGGGTCCCGGCCTACGACGGCGACGGGACGACCTCGTCGCCCGACGCTGGCATGGAACGCCCCGGCATCGCCGAGGACATGAGCTGCGGCCACGGACAATTCCATGGCGAGCTCGGCCGTGAGGTCGCGCCCAGCGACCCCACGTACCCCGTCGGTGCCGAAAAGGCGCCCCAACTTAACGCTTGCTGTACTGCGGAGCCTTGCGGGCCTTCTTGAGGCCGTACTTCTTGCGCTCGGTGGCGCGAGCGTCACGGGTCAGGAAGCCTGCCTTCTTCAGCGGCGGGCGGTTGACCTCGACGTCCAGAAGGGTCAGCGCGCGGGAGATACCCATGCGCAGAGCACCGGCCTGGCCGGTGACGCCGCCGCCGTTGATGCGGGCGATGACGTCGAACTGGTCCTCAGCGCCAAGAACCACGAAGGGCTCGTTGACGATCTGCTGGTGGACCTTGTTCGGGAAATAGTTGTCAAGCGTGCGACCGTTGATCGTCCACTTGCCGGTGCCCGGCACGATGCGCACGCGGGCTACGGATTCCTTGCGGCGGCCCGTGCCGTACGAGTTGCCCGTGGTGATGGGCTTACGGACGGCGGCCTCGCCGCTGGCAGTGGACTCGGAGGTGTACTCGGAGGGAAACTCCTCCGCGGAGTACGCTTCCTGCTCGCCCTCGACGGGCGTCTCGACACCGGTGGGCTCAGCCACGGTTCTCCTCTAACTTTCCTACTCGGCGTCGGCCATCGGCCAACGCTGCTGGCGACAAGCCGCTGACTACTGGGCGATCTGGGTGAGCTCGAAGGGCACAGGCTGCTGCGCCTGGTGCGGGTGCTCGGAACCGGCATAAACCTTGAGCTTCTTGATCATCTTCCGGCCGAGGGCGTTCTTGGGCAGCATGCCCTTCACGGCCTTCTCGACGGCGCGATCAGGACGCTTGTCCATGAGCTCGCCGTAGGTAACGGAACGCAGACCGCCGGGGTAGCCCGAGTGACGGTACGCCTTCTTCTGCTCAAGCTTCTTACCGGTCAGCGCAACCTTTTCGGCATTGATGATGACAACGAAGTCACCGGTGTCGACATGGTTGGCGAAGGTCGGCTTGTGCTTACCGCGAAGCAGGATCGCGACGTGGCTGGCCAGCCGGCCGAGCACGATGTCAGTGGCATCGATGATGTGCCACTGGCGCTCGACTTCGGCGGGCTTGGGTGTGTACGTGCGCACGGTCGTATGCCTTCTTTGCTCGCGTCTTCGGCGCTGTCGGAAGTGACAGCAACTTGGTCGGTAGGTGCGGGCACACGACAGCCCGGACCTTCCGTCTCCCAAAGACTGAGGAGATGACGCCGGACGCGCCGCGTATCGGTCTGCACAGGAGACCAATTCGCACACAACGAACTAGCAGGATACCGGCGCGGATGAGTGTGGGTCAAAAGACAGACTCTGCGCCGGTGTCCCTGGCAGTCTACCCGTGACCGGACAGTGCTGGGGGATGTCGCCCATGAGCCTTCACAGAACGGTTCCGATACGTTCTCCGCTTTCTCTTCTTCCCCACCGCAAACATCTCTATCTTTGATAGCGGTATGTGGCAGCTTCCTCACCCCCGGCATACCCAGCGGACCCGCCTGCGCCGTATGGGACTGTTCGTGTGCCTGGCCGCGGTCCTGCTGACCGGATTCGTCCTCGGCCGGGGCACTCGCGCCGAGGAGCCCCCGGACCAGATCTATCTGAACGCCGGGCCGGTCACGCCCACATCCACGCCCTCGCCCAAACCCACCGCTCAGGTCAGACCGGGGCGGGCCACCGACCGCCGCGCTCCCCTCGTCCGGGTCGTCCGTCCCTCCGTCATGCCCACGATGACGCGGGAGCGGCGCCCCGTACGCGCCACTCCGAGCCTCGGAAACTCGATCGACGGCTCGGCCAACGACGGCCTCTCCTCCGTCATCAACGGTGGCGGCCAGGATGGCACCCCCGCCCTGACCGCGATGGAGAGCGAGGTGGTCCGGCTCGTCAATCTCGAGCGCAGGAAGTACGGATGCGCCCCGCTCCGGATCGACAGGCGGCTGACCCGGTCGGCCAGGGCGCACTCGTCCGAAATGGCCGGCAGCGGCGAGCTCTCCCACGACTCCCCGAACGGCGGGTCGCCCTGGGATCGGATGGAGACCGCAGGCTACGGCGACGGGGGCGCGGAGAACATCGGCCGTGGCTACACCTCGGCCGATGAGGCGGTGCGAAGCTGGATGGCGACCAGCGGCCACCGGCACAACATCCTCAACTGCAAGCTCACCGCCACCGGCGTCGGGGCCGTGGACGGCCCGATCGGGCCGTGGTGGACCCAGGATTTCGGCTACTCCTGAGTAAACCGGCCCTGTCGAAAGGGCTAGTCTCGGCGCATGGGTTTTCCCGGGGAGCCGCCGCGCCGCCAGCCTTACAACCAGCCTGACGCGTCGCCGCCCACGCAGGGCGAGCACTGGTTCGACGCCTCATCGCACAACCGCGCCCCCGAAGGGGCGAGGGCCGCTCAGGGTGCGTGGCCGCCTCCTTCCCAGCCCCAGCAGCCACCCTCACCACCGCGGCAGCAGCCGCCGCAACGCCAGGAACGGCCGCGGCAGGAGAGGTGGAGCCCCTATGACGAGGGCCCCCGTTCCCGCCGTCCGATTTACATCGCCGTCGGCGCGCTCGCCGTGCTGATCGCCGGAGGCATCGGCCTGGCCATGCTCGCCAACTCCGACCCCCCGGCGACAACCGGTACGGCGAGTCCTCCCTCCGCGGACTCCCGCGCACCGGCACCCAACACCCCCGACGACAAGTTCGGATTCGCCACCGCCCGTAAGACCGATCCCCTCCTTCTCACCCTGAACGAGGTGTTCAAGAACAAGAAGGTGAAGATCGGCGGGCAGAGCTATCTGATGACCACGCGCAGGGCCGACAAGAAGTGCGGTGACGCCGTGGTGGGCAGCAAGCTCCAGAAGGCTCTCACCGGGGGTAAGTGCAACCAGTTGCTGCGGGCCAGTTTCCGCGACGCCTCGGGGAAGATCATCGGTACCGTGGGGGTGGCCAACCTCAGCACGTCGACGGGGGCGGCCAAGGTCGTCTCCGCCGGAACCGGCAAGGAGCGGGAGGAATACATCAAGCCGCTGCCCGGTAAGGACACGGTCACCAAATTTCTCGGCACGGGTGAGGCATTCGTGGGCGAGTGGAGGCACGGGCACTACGTCGTGATGGTCTGGTTCCAGTACAAGGACGGGCACCTGCCGAAGAAGACCGAGGTCAAGAAGCTGAACCAGGCGGCCTTCGGCGCCGCCGACGCGACCGTGACGCCGGCCCTCGAAGGCCGCTCACTGACGGGCAAGCGACCGTGACAAAGAGCTCATTTAGCCACTTTCACCCCATAAAACCGTCGGGCGATACGGCCGAGAACGCCCATACACGCATGACGATCTCTGGCTATCGCTAGGCTGCGACACATGCGTGGCCAGGAATCCGGGTCCGAGCACGAACGTGAAGCCGACGGTTCGGCCGCACCGGCGACGCCACCGCCGAGTTTCGGTCAACCTTCGCCGCACGTGCCACGGACCGATCTCACAGGTGACGAACAGCCCTATGTCCGCCCGGCATGGCCGGAGCCGGCACCCGGGGCAGCCCAGCCGTGGACGGTTCCCGGCGACGACGGCGCCCCCTACGACTGGCTGGCCGAGCCCGAGCCTTCCGCGCCATGGTCCGGCTCCCCGCAGCCCGGCTCTCCACAGCCCGGGCAGCGCCCCGGCGCTCCGGCGCCCCAGAGGCCTCCCGGTGCGCCATGGTCCGGTTCCCCGGTAACGCAGGATCCCTCCGGCGCCACGTGGCCCGGCTCTCCGGTGACGCAGGATCCCTCCGGCGCGACATGGTCCGGCTCTCCCCGTACGGAGTCCAACCCTCCGACATGGGCGCCCCCCTCCCCCTCGTCACGGGAGCCGGTCACCCCGGGGTGGTCAGGCCCTTCCGCTCCCGCGGAACCCTCCGGCCCATCGTGGCCGGGCACGTCGACCGGCGACGAGTCCTCCACGCCCCCCGGCACCGTTCCGTTGAACAACCCGCCGCTGCCCACGGCGCCGATCGTGCCCGGAGCCCCACCGTGGCAACCGCCGCCGGCCTTCACCGCCGCCGCCGCGGGTATGCAGGTCTGGCCGGACACCCACTGGCCCGCGGCCACCGGAGAACCGGTCTGGTCCGACCCCGAGGAGACGATCGCCCGCCCCGGAGAGCCGGGCGACATCGCCGTCTGGCCGCCCGACGCGGCCTTCCAGGACGACCCCGGTGAGAGCACCGCCAACGTCCGAGGGCCCGAGTCCTCCCCACAGGCTCACCCGCAGTCACCCGAAGCGGGCCCGTACACCCCGGGTCAGACCTCGTCCCCCGAGCAGGGCGCCTACCCTGCGACCACACCGCGGCCCCCCGAAGCGGGCCCTCACGCCCCGGGGCCCATCCAGCCGGGCGCCTATCCCCCGGGCGCGCCGCAGTCACCCGAAGCGGGCCCCTATGCCCCGGGTCAGACCTCGTCCCCACAGCCGGGCGCTTACTCCTCCACCGCACCGCGATCATCCGAGGCGGGCCCCTACTCTCCGGCGCCGTCCACCGAACCGACCGTCCAGTCCCCCATGCCCGCGCCCGTCACGCAGGCCCCGACGTCCGAGCCGGAGCTGATCTCACAGGTGCCCGCGCCGCCCCTCGAACCGGCCACCCACGCCCCTGCACCGCCTCAGACTCCGGGCCACCGCCCCGGGGCGGACTTCCATACCCCCGATTCGGGCAGGCCGACGCCGCCTCCGGGCGCCGTGGACCAGGAGACCCCGCCGGGCGGCATCCCGATGCTTCCTCCGCTGTTCCCTCCCCTCCCGGTGGCGGCGCCGATCAACCAGCCGGCTCCCGCATCCGGTGTCCTGGTCCCGCGCGACGCGTTCACCCCGGCCTCGGCCGTCGTCCCCGAGCCCCCGACGTCTCCGCCCGCCGAACCGGCCCGCAGCCGGGGCAACACCGCGCTGATCGCGGCTGTGGGCGCGGTCGTGGTGATCGGCATCGCCACCGGCTCGATCTTCGCCTACCAGTCGATCAGCGCCGGGAATCCGACGAGCGCATCCGCGCCGATCCCCGCCCCCGAGATCATCGATCCCGCCCAGGATCCGGCCCCGGAGCCCGAACCGATCAACACCACGATGCTCGACTCCGAGAAGACCGACCCGGGCAAGCTGACCGTGCCCGACGCCTTCACCAAGAAGGTGACCCTGGCAGGGGCGACGTTCACCCGGGTCAAGACCAACATGACCGAGGACTGCCGGAAGGCGGCGGCCGGCAAGTTCGCCCGCACGCTGGACAGTCAGGACTGCCGCCGGGTGCTGCGGGCCACCTATGTGGACAGCAAAAAGAAATACGCGGTGACCACGGGGATCGCCGTACTGCCCACCCGTGAGTCCGCGATCGAGGCCGACAAGGCCAAGGACCTCAACGACAACCTGTGGTTCCGCAGCCTGCCCGGCGACGCCGGCAGTGGAGCCGAGCGCGTGCACATCGCAGGTGGTTACGCGGCCGGGATGGTGTGGGGCCGCTACATCGTGTTCAGTTACGCCACCTTCAGCGACGGCCACACGCCGACCGCGAAGGAGAAGAGCCTGGGCAAGGTCAGCAGCGCCTTCCGCGACCAGACCGCCAAGGTCGTGGAGCGCCGCGTCAGAAACTGAGCGAGCGCGCTCCCCCGGGCCCGGACGATCTCGTCCGCCTTACACGCTGAGCGTGCGCACCCGGCGGGTCTCGACGGCCCGCCGGGCCAGATCCTCCGCTTCCGGATAGAGCACCTCTTCGAGGCAGAGGCCGTGCGCGGGTGCGACATGCACCTTGGAATCCCGTGCGGCGCTCCTCAGCACCTGGCCGGGCCAGTCCACCGGAAGCCGCCCCTCCCCGACGGGGAGCAGCGATCCGACGAGGGCCCGGACCATCGAGTGGCAGAACGCGTCGGCCACCACCGTCGCGACGAGGATGCCCTCCTGGCGGACCCAGTCGAGCCGCTGCAGCTCACGAATCGTGGTCGCTCCCTCGCGCTTCTTGCAGAAAGCCGCGAAGTCATGCTCACCCAGCAGGTGGGCGGCGGCCGCGTTCAGCCTGTCGACGTTGAGGCCACGGCTGTACCAGGCGACTTCGCGCCGGCGGAGCGGGTCCACACCGCCCGGCGCGTCGGAGATCCGGTAGGCATACCGCCGCGACATCGCCGAGAACCGGGCGTCAAAGCCCTCAGGAGCCACCGTAACGCGATGAATACGCACATCGGAGGGCAGAACCCCTGACAGCCGTCTTAACAAGGCAGGGAGCCGCTCATCGACGCCCTCCGGCGACCCGGGGTCGGAGAGGGGGCTCGTCGGGGGTTCCTCCCGGCGGTAGCGGTTCTCCAGCGCGCCGAATCCGCCGGCATCCAGATCCACATGGGCGACCTGCCCCCGCGCGTGCACCCCGGCGTCGGTCCGCCCGGCCACGACCAGCGTCGGCGGTTCGGGAAGCCGGAGGACCTTGCCGAGCCCCTCCTCTATCTCCCCCTGCACGGTCCGCTGTCCGGGCTGCTTCGCCCAGCCGGAGAAGTCGGTGCCGTCATAGGCGAGATCCAGGCGCAGCCGTACCACGATGTTCCTCCCGGAAAACGGAAACGGGCCCGGCGGCTCCCAGAAAGAAGGAGCTGCCGGGCCCGTTCACAGGACCTGAAAGATCAGGCGTTGTCCTTCTTGTCGGTCTCCTCGGCGGGAGCCTCAGCGGCCTCGGTCGCCTCAGCGGTCTCCTCGGAAGCCTTCGGCTCCTCGGCGGCCTCGGTGGGCTCCTCGGCCTTGGCCTCCTCGGCCTTCGGCTTCGCAGCGGCGGCCGGGGCGGCAGCGGCCTGGCTGACGCGGACCGGGTTCAGAGGCTCGGTCACCAGCTCGATGACGGCCATGGGGGCGGCGTCGCCCTTACGAAGGCCGATCTTGGTGATCCGGGTGTAGCCACCGGGGCGCTCGGCGAAGGTCGGCGCGATCTCGGTGAAGAGGTGGTGGACGACGCTCTTGTCCCGGACGACCGTCAGGACCTGGCGACGGTTGTGCATGTCGCCCTTCTTGGCCTTGGTGATCAGCCGCTCGGCCAGCGGACGAAGGCGCTTGGCCTTGGTGACCGTGGTCTTGATCCGGCCGTGCTGGAACAACTGGGTGGCGAGGTTCGCCAGGATCAGCCGCTCGTGAGCCGGGCTTCCGCCGAGGCGGGCACCCCTTGCTGGCTGAGGCATTTCGTTCTCCTTGAGAGTTAACCCGCCCCGGCCGTATGAGGTACCGGGGTCAGGCCGGGGGTCCGTGGACCCCCGTTATTCAGCGAAACTCAGTACTGCTCGGTCTCGACGTACGCGCTGTCGTCGTCGTCGTAGCCGCCGCCGGCCACCGCGCTGGGGTCGAACCCGGGCGGGGAGTCCTTCAGCGCGAGCGTCATCTCGTGCAGCTTCTGCTTGACCTCTTCGATGGACTTCGCACCGAAGTTCCTTATATCGAGAAGGTCCTGCTCGCTGCGGGCCACGAGTTCACCCACGGTGTGGATGCCCTCGCGCTTGAGGCAGTTGTAGGAACGGACCGTGAGGTTCAGCTCCTCGATCGGCAGCGCCAGGTCGGCGGCCAGGGCCGCGTCCGTCGGCGACGGGCCGATGTCGATGCCCTCGGCCTCGACGTTCAGCTCGCGGGCGAGGCCGAACAGCTCGACGAGGGTCTTACCGGCCGAGGCCACCGCGTCACGGGGCTTCATGCACGGCTTCGTCTCGACGTCCAGGATCAGACGGTCGAAGTCGGTGCGCTGCTCGACACGGGTCGCCTCGACCTTGTAGGTGACCTTGAGAACCGGGGAGTAGATGGAGTCGATCGGGATACGACCGATCTCCTGGCCCGGCTGCTTGTTCTGCGCGGCGGAGACGTAACCGCGACCGCGCTCGACGGTCAGCTCCATCTCCAGCTTCGCCTTGCCGTTCAGCGTGGCGATGCGCAGCTCGGGGTTGTGCACCTCGACACCGGCCGGAGGCGCGATGTCGGCGGCGGTGACGTCGCCGGGGCCCTGCTTACGCAGGTACATCACCACGGGCTCGTCGTGCTCGGAGGAGACGACCAGGTCCTTGAGGTTCAGGATGATGTCGGTGACATCCTCCTTGACCCCCGGCACGGTCGTGAACTCGTGCAGCACACCCTCGATGCGGATACTGGTCACGGCCGCGCCCGGAATGGACGACAGCAGCGTGCGCCGCAGCGAGTTGCCGATGGTGTAACCGAAACCCGGCTCCAACGGCTCGATGATGAACTTGGACCGGGTCTCTTCGAGGGACTCCTCGAGAAGGGACGGGCGCTGAGCGATCAGCATGTGAGATCTCCCCTTGCATGGCGGCGCCCGCTATTTGACGCCGCTCGAACAACAGCATAGGTGCCGTACGGCGAACCGCACGGCACCTGCAGAGCTTCTACTTGGAGTAGAGCTCGACGATCAGCTGCTCCTGGACCTGGGTGTCAATCTGCTGACGGACCGGGAGCTGGTGAACCAGGACGCGCATGGCGTCCGGGATGACGCCCAGCCAGGCCGGGAACGTCTTGTCACCGGAGGTGGCGCGAGCCACCTCGTAGGGAAGGAGGTTGCGCGAACGCTCGCGAACCTCAACGATGTCGTGCTCGCGGACGCGGTACGACGGAATGTCGACCTTCTTGCCGTTCACCAGGATGTGTCCGTGACGGACCTGCTGGCGAGCGGCGTCGCGCGACTCGGCGAACCCGGCGCGGTAGACCACGTTGTCGAGACGGCTCTCCAGGATCTGGAGGAGGTTCTCGCCGGTCTTGCCACCCTTGCGGTTGGCTTCCTCGTAGTAGTTGCGGAACTGCTTCTCGAGGATGCCGTAGATGCGGCGGGTCTTCTGCTTCTCACGAAGCTGGAGCTGGTACTCAGACTCCTTGGGCCGACCGCGACCGTGCTCACCCGGGGGGTAAGGACGGATCTCGATGGGGCACTTCGCGGACTCGCACTTCTTACCCTTGAGGAAGAGCTTCGTCTTCTCTCGACGGCAGAGCTTGCAGTCCGCACCCGTATAACGAGCCATTTTCTATATCTCCTGGGCGTCAGACGCGACGGCGCTTGGGCGGACGGCAGCCGTTGTGCGGCACGGGAGTGACGTCCTGGATGGAGCCAACCTCGAGGCCGGTCGCCTGAAGCGAACGGATCGCGGTCTCACGGCCGGAACCGGGGCCCTTGACGAAGACGTCGACCTTGCGCATGCCGTGCTCCATGGCCCGGCGAGCGGCGTTCTCGGCAGCCATCTGCGCGGCGAACGGGGTGGACTTACGAGAGCCCTTGAACCCGACGTGGCCGGCACTGGCCCAGGAGATCACGTTCCCGTTCGGGTCGGTGATCGAAACGATCGTGTTGTTGAACGTGCTCTTGATGTGGGCGTGCCCATGAGCGACGTTCTTCTTTTCCTTGCGACGCACCTTTTTGGGTGCGCCCTGGCGGCTCTTAGGAGGCATTCTTTGCCTTCACTCCTGAGGTATTCGGTCCTGCGGCTACGCGGACTACTTCTTACCGGGCTTCTTCTTACCGGCCACGGTCTTCTTCTTGCCCTTACGGGTGCGTGCGTTGGTCTGCGTACGCTGACCATGCACGGGAAGGCCACGGCGGTGCCGAATGCCCTGGTAACACTGAATCTCGATCTTGCGACGAATGTCGGCCTGAACTTCGCGACGGAGGTCACCCTCGATCTTGTAGTTCGCCTCGATGTAGTCACGCAGCGGCACGAGCTCTTCGTCCGTGAGCTGGTGAACCCGAAGGTCACCGTTCACGCCGGTGGCCTCGAGGGTCTCCAGGGCGCGCGTGCGACCGATTCCGAAAATGTAGGTGAGAGCGATCTCCAGCCGCTTGTCGCGGGGGAGGTCGACGCCAACCAGGCGAGCCATGGTCGGGCATTCTCCTTCTTTATGGCGGAGGTCCTGCGCCTCACTTCCCCTCCCCATGCCCGGGGTGAGGGCCCCGGCCTCCGACCGGGGGTCTCCTGCGGGGTACGGCCGAAGCCGCCGACGCAAGTGTGAAACGCGATTACTTTGACGGCCCTACATGGGTTGAGTCCGCTACGGAGAGCGGACTCCTGCAAGGCCTGTTACTGCGATTAACCCTGACGCTGCTTGTGGCGCAGGTTCTCGCAGATCACCATGACGCGACCGTGCCGGCGAATCACCTTGCACTTGTCGCACATCTTCTTGACGCTCGGCTTGACCTTCATAGTCTTATTCGTCCCTCAGACGCTTACTTGTATCGGTAGACGATCCGCCCACGACTGAGGTCGTAGGGGCTCAGTTCGACGACAACCCTGTCGTCAGGAAGGATACGGATGTAGTGCATCCGCATCCGCCCGCTGATATGGGCCAGGACCTTATGGCCGTTGTCGAGCTGCACCCGGAACATCGCGTTCGGGAGCGACTCAACCACAGTGCCCTCGATCTCGATGGCGCCGTCTTTCTTGGCCATGTCCCTCGCGTTTCACTGATCGGTCGTCTGAGGCTTCGGAACACTAAGCAGCCGCGACCCAGCGCTTCGTTGAGAGCGGCGGTTGCGAAACCGCCGACGCGCAATGGTCATAGTGAACCGAAGAGGGAGTGTACGGCACCGGGCGAGGAAATGCGAAACACACGGCCGGTACCTTGACACAACCGCTACTCAGGATACCGCAGATCCAAGGCAGGACACGCAACGCGGCACGACGCATGAATAATCGTGCCCTCATTGTAAGCACATCTCACCTGGTCGAAGCCAGTGGCCGGGCCACCGGCCCCTAGTCGCGACGCTCCTGACCTGACGCAAGGAAGTCCCCCGGCGACCTTGCGCCGGGGGACTTCCTTGATCGACCTGCCTTGATCACGATTTCCCGATCATGCTTTTCCCGCCGGGGAATATCGACCGGCATTCTCCGAAAGCCGCGGCCCGCCCCTAGAAGGCGTCGCCCCAGCGGCCGCAGTCGTCGGAGCTGTTGGTGCCCTCGCAGACCCGGATGTCGAAGTCGTTGAAGCCGTTGCTCTTGCGGAAGCCGCCGAACTTGTCGAAGTGCTGGTTTCCGCGGGTCTTGAAGACCTTGGCGTGGAAGCCGGACCGGTCGTGCCACTTGAACCACACGTAGCTGTACTGGCGGTCGCGGTCACGGTCGACCAGGTCCCCGTAGAACCAGTAGCGGCCGCTGCCGTCCTTCGTGTAGTACCCCTTGAAGGAGGAGCGGTGTCCGAAGTTCTCACCGCGGCCGAATCCGGAGTAGTACGGACCGAAGAAGTGCTTGGACGAGCTCTGGGCCTGCTGAGCGGCGGCTGTGGCGACAGTCGCGGCAGTGGGGGTCGAGGCCATGGCCGCGGGGGCCGCCGCCATGGTGGCGGCGAGGGCGCCCGCCAGCGCCGTTCCGGCGAGAAGGGTGCGTACCTTGCTCATTTTTTCCTCCTGTGAAGGGTCCGGCCGTTCGGACACCGCTCACGTTAGGAAGAAACGACAGGCCGTTCCGCGGAGGAATACGCACTCAACGCCCAGCGTGCATTATTACGGGTTGCGATCCCTGCCGAGGCCCGTCACAACCGTGGTGAGCAGCAACATCACTCCCCACGGACCCATCACCCACAGCGGCCACGGATAGGGAAAGTCGAAACCGTCGGTCGCGCCGACGATGAACCAGACCATCCAGTTGATGCCGCTCGCGACCGCCCAGACGGCCCATACGGACTTCAGGGCCCTGTGGCTCGCCTGATGCCCGCCGGGGCGTCCACCTCGCTCTGAGAGGCGGGAAGAGGCGTTGGACAGCCCTTGCAGGTCAACGTCGGGCAGGTCGGAGGTGAGCGTGGCGAGTTCGCCGTACGTCCTGCTCGTGTAGAGCTGCTCCAGACGCTCGTCGAACTCCTCGACGGTGAGCCGGCCCTGCGCATAGTGCTCCCGCAGGACCGAGGCGACCTTGTCGCGATCTCCGTCCGAGGCCCGTGTGTTCGGACCAGCCGCCATCGTCAACCACACATCCGCTCACCGCTGGACAGTGCTACCAGACTTGTCAGGTTACCTGTTCGGGATCTTTCGCGAGGTCGGCGAGCCGCTCCGCTCCGCCGTCGAGGGCGGTCAACACCACAGGGCCGTCATCTGTCACCGCGACGCTGTGTTCGAAGTGCGCCGAGGACTTGCCGTCGACGGTGATGACGGTCCAGTCGTCGGCCAGCACCTTGGTCCTGTCCGTACCGAGATTCACCATCGGCTCGACGGCGAAGCACATGCCCGGCTCGAAACGCGGCCCGCGGCCCGGCTTGCCGTGGTTGGCGACCCAGGGGTCCATGTGCATCTCGGTGCCGATGCCGTGCCCGCCGTACTCCTGCGGGATGCCGTAGCGGCCCTGGGAACGGACGTACTTCTCCACCGCGTGGCCGATGTCGGACAGGTGGCGGCCCACGGTGAGCACGGCGATGCCGCGCCACATGGCCTCCTCGGTGACCCGCATCAGCTCGGTCAGCTTGGGGTCGACCTCACCGATCGGGACCGTGATGGCCGCGTCGCCGTGCCAGCCGTCCAGGATGGCGCCGCAGTCGATGGAGATGATGTCGCCCTCCTGCAGGGCCCGCCGGTCACTCGGGATCCCGTGGACGACCTCGTGGTTCACCGACGCGCAGATCGTCGCCGGAAAGCCCTGGTACCCCTTGAAGGAGGGGATCGCGTCTTCGTCCCTGATCGCCTTCTCCGCGATCCCGTCGAGGTCCAGCGGGGTCATCCCGGGCCGGACGCTCTCCCGGAGCAACTGCAGGGTCCGGCCGACCACCAGGCCCGCCGCCCGCATCTTCTCCAGTTGTTCAGGCGTTTTTATCTGGATCCCATGCTTGTTCTTTTTGAACACGTGCACACCCCCTGGGGTGGTTCAACGGGCGATCGGAGAGCTCAATTCCCCCGATTCTGCCCTAAACGACAGCACGCCACCCATGGGAACCCATGGATGGCGTACTGGACAAATATCTTTAATCGGCGAACGGGCTCAGAGCCTCCATCGCACGCTGGGTGACCTCTTCCACCGGACCGGTCGCATCCACGCCGACCAGGATGCCCTCGTCGGCGTAGAAGGACACCAGCGGGGCGGTCTGCTCCTGGTAGACCTCCAGCCGGTGCCGAACGGTCTGCTCCTTGTCGTCGTCCCGCTGGTAAAGCCGTCCGTTGCAGGCGTCGCAGACGTCGTCCTTCTTGTCGTCGAAATCGACATGCCAGATACGACCGCACTGACTGCAGGTGCGACGACCTGCCAGCCGGCGGACGACCTCCTCGTCGTCGACCACGAGCTCCAAGACGAGGTCCAGACCGACCCCGAACTCAGCGAGCATCTTCTTCAGGATCTCGGCCTGGGGCACGTTCCTGGGGAAGCCGTCGAGCAGGAAACCGTCCTGCGCGTCGCTCTCCGAGAGGCGGTCACGGACCATCGCGATGGTGACCTCGTCGGGTACGAGGTCGCCGCGGTCCATGTATTCCTTGGCAAGCTTGCCGAGCTCCGTGCCACCCGAGACATTGGCGCGGAAGATGTCACCTGTCGAGATCTTCGGGATGGACAGGTTCGATGCGACGAACTGGGCTTGTGTCCCCTTACCCGCTCCGGGGGGCCCGACCAGGACGAGACGCACTATTTCAGGAAGCCTTCGTAGTTGCGCTGCTGCAGCTGGCTCTCGATCTGCTTCACGGTGTCAAGGCCGACACCAACCATGATCAGAATGCTCGTCCCTCCGAACGGGAAGTTCTGACTCGCACCGACGAGCGCCAACGCGACGATCGGCACCATGGAGATCAGGCCCAGATACAGCGCGCCAGGAGCGGTGAGTCGCGTGAGCACGAAGTTCAAGTACTCAGCCGTCGGCCGGCCCGGGCGGATACCCGGGATGAACCCACCGTACTTCTTCATGTTGTCAGCGACTTCAACGGGGTTGAAGGTAATGGACACGTAGAAGTAAGTGAAGAAGACGATCAACAGGAAGAACGTGATCATGTACGTCGGCGTGGTGCCGCCGCCGCCGAACTCCTGTGAGATCCACTGGACGATCGGATTCGGCGCTTCCTGGGCGTTGCTGAAGAGCGACGTGACCAGCTGCGGAAGGTACAGCAACGAGGAGGCGAAGATGACCGGGATGATGCCGGCCTGGTTCACCTTCAGCGGGATGTAGGTCGAGGTACCGCCGTACATCCGGCGTCCGACCATCCGCTTGGCGTACTGCACCGGAACCCGTCGCTGGGCCTGCTCGACCATGACCACCAAGGCGATCATCGCGATACCGGTCACCATGACCACGGCGAAGACGAAAAGACCCTTGGTCTGGGCGATCGTCACCAGTTCGGACGGGAAGACCGCGATGACCTGGGTGAAGATCAGGATGGACATGCCGTTACCGACACCACGGTCGGTGAGCAGCTCGCCCAGCCACATGATGACGGCGGTTCCGGCGGTCATCGTCAGCACCATCACCGTGATGGAGAAGACGTTGTCCTTGTCGAGAAGAATGTCTTCACGACACTGTGGGAACAGCTGCCCGCTGCGTGCCAGGGCGATGAAGGCGGTCGACTGGAGAATCGCCAGGCCGACCGTAAGGTAACGCGTGTACTGTGTGATCTTGGTCTGACCGGCCTGGCCCTCCTTCTTGAGGGCCTCCAGACGCGGGATGACCACGACCAGGAGCTGAAGGATGATGCTCGCGGTGATGTACGGCATGATGCCGAGCGCGAACACTGAAAGTTTCAGCAGGGCGCCGCCGCTGAACAGCTGCACCATTCCATAAATGTTGCCGCTGGTTCCGGCCTGCGCCTGAGTGAGACAGCGGCTGATGTTCTCGGTATGTACACCCGGGGTCGGAAAAACCGACCCAAGTCGGAACAGCGCGATGATGCCCAAGGTGAAGAGCAACTTCTTACGCAGGTCCGGCGTACGGAACGCTCGGGTAAACGCGGTCAGCACGGTCCCTCCTGCGCGCCTAAAAGGCGAGGTCGGTCAGCGATGGTGCGGGGGTAATCCATCTTTGCCATCTCAAGTCAGCGAACCCAAGGAAATGAGTCGAGGCCCACTGTCCAGCGAACTCTAACGCACTACGGGCGCGGAGGCCCATTATGAGCCTCCGCGCCGCGTGGTGATACCTACAGCTCGGAGACGGAGCCCCCGGCAGCAGCGATCTTCTCCTTGGCACTCTTGGAGAAGGCGTGCGCCTGCACGTTCAACGCCACAGAGATGTCGCCGGTTCCCAGAACCTTGACAAGCTGGTTCTTCCGGACGGCACCGTTGGCAACGAGCGTCTCGACGGTAACGTCCCCACCTTCGGGGAACAGCTCGCCGAGCCTGTCCAGGTTGACGACCTGGTAGGTCGTCTTGAACAGGGCGTTGGAGAAGCCCTTGAACTTGGGCAGACGCCGCTGAAGCGGAACCTGACCACCCTCGAAGCCGAGGGGGACCTTGTTTCTGGCCCTCGTGCCCTTGGTGCCACGACCGGAGGTCTTGCCCTTGGACGCCTCGCCGCGGCCCTTACGGACCTTCGACTTGTTGGAGCCCGGAGCCGGACGCAGGTGGTGGATACGGAGCGGAGTGTTTTCTGCCATGTCTAGTCGACCTCTTCCACGGTGACAAGGTGCGTCACCACGGTGACCATGCCACGGATCTCCGGGCGGTCCTCCTTGACGACGACATCGCCGATTCGCTTCAGACCGAGCGAACGCAGCGAGTCACGCTGGTTCTGCTTGCCGCCGATCTTCGAGCGGACCTGGGTAATCTTCAGGCGTGCCATCGGCTAGCTCACCGCCCTAGCCGCCGCGGCCTCTGCGATGCCCTCGGCGCGAGCCCTGAGCATGCGCTTGGGAGCGACGTCCTCGATCGGCAGGCCACGACGGGCCGCGATCTCCTCGGGGCGGCTGAGGCCCTTCAGAGCGGCCACGGTCGCGTGCACGATGTTGATCGGGTTGTCCGAGCCGAGCGACTTGGACAGCACGTCGTGGATGCCGGCGCACTCCAGTACGGCGCGCACCGGGCCACCGGCGATGACGCCGGTACCGGGAGAGGCCGGACGGAGGAACACGACCCCGGCGGCCCTTTCACCCTGCACGATGTGCGGGATGGTGCCCTGGATGCGAGGGACCTTGAAGAAACTCTTCTTGGCCTCTTCGACACCCTTGGCGATCGCCGCGGGCACTTCCTTGGCCTTGCCGTAGCCGACGCCGACCATGCCGTTGCCGTCACCGACGATGACGAGGGCGGTGAAGCTGAAGCGACGACCACCCTTCACGACCTTGGCCACTCGGTTGATCTTTACGACGCGCTCGATGTACGAAACGCCCTTGTCAGCGTTGCCACCGCGACGGTCGTCACGACGACCGTCACGCCGCTCGCCACCGGCGGCGCCACCGCGACGCGGTGCTCCAGCCATTAGTGGTTCCTCTTCTCACTCGTAAAACGGGCCATCGGTTGCGATCCACGGGAGGGAGTCATCAGAACTCCAGCCCGCCTTCGCGGGCGCTGTCCGCGAGGGCCGCGATGCGGCCCGCGTAGCGGTTTCCACCGCGGTCGAACACCACCGCGGTGATCCCGGCTGCCTTGGCCCGCTGAGCGAGAAGCTCGCCGACCTGCTTCGCCTTGTCCGTCTTGGCACCCTCTGCCGTACGAAGGGAAGCGTCCATGGTGGAAGCGCTCACCAGCGTGTGGCCCTGGGCGTCGTCGACGATCTGGACGAAGAGGTGCCTCGTGGAGCGGTTGACGACCAAACGCGGACGCGTGGCCGTGCCAACAACCTTCTTGCGGACTCGGCCGTGGCGGCGGGCCCGCGAGACGGCGCGGGCGGCCGTGTGCTTGCCGAACGCAGTCTTGCCAGCCATGCCTACTTACCAGCCTTTCCGACCTTGCGGCGGATAACTTCACCCTGGTAACGCACGCCCTTGCCCTTGTACGGGTCAGGCTTGCGCAACTTGCGGATGTTTGCGGCGATCTCGCCGACCTTCTGCTTGTCGATGCCGTCCACGTGGAACAGCGTCGGCCTTTCGACGCGGAAGGAGACACCCTCGGGAGCGTCAATGATCACCGGGTGACTGAAGCCCAGAGCGAACTCGAGCTGAGTCGGGCTCTTGGCCTGAACGCGGTAACCAACACCCACGATTTCGAGGGTCTTGGAGTAGCCCTGAGTCACACCGAGCACCATGTTGGCGACCAGCGTGCGGGACAGGCCGTGCAGCGCACGAACCTTGTTTTCATCGTTGGGGCGCGTGACGGCAAGAGTGCCGTCATCGCCCTTGGCGATCTCGATCGGCTCAGCGATCGTGTGAGAAAGTGTGCCCTTGGGGCCCTTGACCGTGACGTCCCGGCCGTCGATGGCGACGTCCACGCCGTTCGGTACAGGGATGGGCAGCCGTCCGATTCTCGACATGCTGTGATTTCTCCCCTCTACCAAACGAAGGCGAGGACTTCCCCGCCCACTCCACGCTTGCCGGCCTGCTTGTCCGTCATGAGGCCACCGGACGTCGAGATGATCGCGACGCCCAGTCCACCCAGGACTCGAGGCAGGTTGTCTTTCTTTGCATAGACCCGCAGGCCGGGCTTGGAAACCCGGCGCAGGCCCGAGAGCGATCGCTCACGGGTCGGCCCGAACTTGAGCTCCACCACGAGGTTCTTTCCGACCTTGGCGTCTTCGACGGTCCAGGTCTGGATGTAACCCTCCTGCTGGAGGATCTCGGCGATATGCGCCTTGATCTTCGAGTACGGCATCGCCACGGTGTCGTGGTAAGCCGAGTTCGCGTTTCGCAGACGGGTCAACATGTCTGCGATCGGGTCAGTCATCGTCATGGCCGGTGGCCTTCCTCACCGCGGTTTCCACAAGGGACCTACGGTGCGGTCATGGGCGCTTGAAACAGCGTCCGGTGAATACGACTTCTATGTACGGGGTGGCGGCGCCATGCGGATCTCTCCGCGCGGACTGCTACCAGCTCGACTTGGTGATGCCAGGCAGCTCGCCTCGGTGCGCCATCTCGCGGAAGCAGATACGGCACAGGCCGAACTTCTTGTAAACCGCGCGGGGACGTCCACAGCGCGAGCACCGAGTGTAACCCCGGACCTCGAACTTGGGCTTGCGAGCAGCCTTGACCTTGAGCGATGTCTTCGCCATGATCAGGCCTCCTTGAACGGAAAGCCGAGGAGCTTCAGCAGCGCCCGGCCCTGGTCGTCGGTCTTAGCGGTGGTCACGACGGTGATGTCCATACCACGCTGGCGATCGACCTTGTCCTGGTCGATCTCGTGGAACATGACCTGCTCGGTGAGACCGAAGGTGTAGTTCCCGTTGCCGTCGAACTGCTTGGGCGACAGGCCGCGGAAGTCACGGATACGCGGCAGCGCCAGTGAGAGCAGCCGGTCCAGGAACTCCCACATGCGGTCGCCGCGCAGCGTGACGTGCGCACCGATCGGCATGCCCTCGCGCAGCTTGAACTGGGCGATGGACTTGCGGGCCCGGACGACCGCCGGCTTCTGACCGGTGATCACGGTGAGGTCGCGGACGGCGCCGTCGATGAGCTTCGAGTCGCGCGCGGCCTCGCCGACACCCATGTTCACCTTGATCTTGGTGATCGTGGGCACCAGCATGATGTTCTCGAACCCGAACTGCTCATTCAGCTTCGCGATGATTTCCTCGCGATAGCGCTGCTTGAGCCGCGGAAGGGTCCGCTCTTCAGTGTTCGCGGTCATCAGTTGTCCTCACCCGACTCGTCAGAAGCGGCCTTGGCCGACTCCTTCTTGGCAGGCTTCTCGTCCTTGGCAGGCTTCTCGTCATCCTTGAGCTTCTTGACGTTGCTCACGTGGATGGGAGCCTCCATGGTCTGCACGCCGCCGGTCTTGGCGCCGCGCGGGCCCTCGTTGGTCTCCTTGGAGTGCTTCTTGACCATGTTGACGCCTTCGACCACCACGCGGTCCTCGCGCGGGTGGGCGGCGATCACACGGCCCTTGGCACCCTTGTCCTTACCGGCGATGACCAGTACGAGGTCACCCTTTTTCACATGAAGCTTCGGCATTTACAACACCTCCGGCGCGAGCGAGATGATGCGCATGAACTTCTTCTCACGCAGCTCACGCCCGACGGGACCGAAGATACGCGTGCCACGAGGGTCACCGCTGTCCTTGATGATGACGGCGGCGTTCTCGTCGAAGCGGATGTAGGAGCCGTCGGGCCGGCGGCGCTCCTTGACAGTACGGACGATGACAGCCTTGACGACGTCGCCCTTCTTCACGGTGCCGCCAGGGATGGCGTCCTTGACTGTGGCGACGATGATGTCGCCAATTCCCGCGTAGCGCCGACCCGAGCCACCGAGCACACGGATGCAAAGAACTTCCTTTGCACCAGTGTTGTCGGCGACCTTGAGTCGCGACTCCTGCTGGATCACTTGTACTCCTGTTTGTCTCGCTGGTTCTCACCCAGTGGGTGAGCCTTGCGGAACCGATGGGGTCTTTTTCCTCCGACGTCAGCTGAACCAACCGCCGTCGCAGGCGAGACGAAGATTACTTCGCCCCCTTGGACACCGCCGTGGGGGTGGCTGGGCCACCCCCACGAGGCGCGTTGCTTACTTGGCCTTCTCGAGGATCTCGATGACTCGCCAGCGCTTGCTGGCGGACAGCGGCCGGGTCTCCATCAGGAGAACCCGGTCACCAACGCCACAGGCGTTGGCCTCGTCGTGCGCCTTGTACTTGGTCGTCCGACGGATGACCTTGCCGTACAGGGGGTGCTTGACGCGGTCCTCAACGGCGACCACGACAGTCTTGTCCATCTTGTCACTGACGACCAGACCCTCACGGGTCTTGCGGTAATTCCGCGCCTCGGTCGTTGCCTCAGTGGTCTCGGTCTCAGCCATCGATCGACTCCTTCTCAACCGTTACAATGCCGAGCTCCCGCTCGCGCATCACGGTGTAGATACGGGCGATCTCGCGGCGAACGGCACGCAGCCGCCCGTGGCTCTCCAACTGGCCGGTCGCAGCCTGGAAGCGGAGGTTGAACAGCTCCTCCTTGGCTTCCTTCAGCTTCTTGACCAGAGTGTCCTGGTCTTCCACCCGCAGCTCACCGGCGGTCAGGCCCTTAGCCATCACGCCTCACCTACTTCACGCTTAACGAACCGGCACTTCATGGGGAGCTTGTGCATCGCACGACGCAGGGCCTCGCGAGCCACCGGCTCAGCGACACCCGACAGCTCGAACATGACGCGACCGGGCTTGACGTTGGCGATCCACCACTCAGGTGAACCCTTACCGGAACCCATGCGGGTCTCGGCGGGCTTCTTGGTGAGGGGACGGTCCGGGTAGATGTTGATCCAGACCTTGCCGCCACGCTTGATGTGGCGGGTCATGGCAATACGAGCCGACTCGATCTGACGGTTGGTCACATAGGAGTGCTCAAGCGCCTGAATGCCGAACTCGCCGAACACGACCCTGGTGCCGCCCTTGGCGGCTCCGTGACGGTCGGGCCGGTGCTGCTTGCGGTGCTTGACCCTGCGCGGGATCAGCATGGTCAGCTCCCTTCAGCACCCGGCTGCGCAGCCGGGCCGGTCTCGGGGGCAGCCTGCGAGGCCGCCTCAGTCCTGGGTGCGCGGTCGCCACGGCCACCGCCTGCGCCGCCACCACGACGAGCGCCACCGGCACCGGGGCCGCCGCCACGACGGGGACGGTCACCGCCGCCGGCACCGCCACCCGCACCGGGGCCGCGACGGTCGTCACGGTCACGGCGCTGGCCCGCACGAGCGCCGGCGGCAGCCGCCTCACGCTCGGCGCGGCTGGTCGGAGCCTCACCCTTGTAGATCCACACCTTCACGCCGATACGGCCGAAGGTGGTACGGGCCTCGTAGAGGCCGTAGTCGATGTCCGCACGGAGCGTGTGCAGGGGCACGCGGCCCTCGCGGTAGAACTCCGAACGAGACATCTCAGCGCCGCCCAGACGACCGGAGCACTGCACCCGGATGCCCTTGGCGCCGCTCTTCATGGCCGACTGCATCGCCTTGCGCATGGCTCGACGGAACGAGACACGGCTGGACAGCTGCTCGGCCACACCCTGAGCGACGAGCTGAGCGTCGATCTCGGGGTTCTTGACCTCGAGGATGTTCAGCTGGACCTGCTTCTTGGTCAGCTTCTCGAGGTCACCGCGGATCCGGTCCGCCTCGGCGCCGCGGCGGCCGATGACGATGCCCGGACGGGCGGTGTGAATGTCGACCTGTACCCGGTCGGTGGTCCGCTCGATCTCCACCTTGGAGATGCCGGCCCGCTCCATGCCCTTTTTGAGCATGCGACGGATCGCCACATCCTCGGCAACGTACGACTTATAGAGCTTGTCGGCATACCACCGGCTCTTGAAGTCGGTCGTGATGCCGAGGCGGAACCCGTGCGGGTTAACCTTCTGACCCACTAGCGGGTCCTCCCCTTCGGCTCGCGGGACTCCACGATCACGGTGATGTGGCTGGTCCGCTTGTTGATCCGATAGGCACGACCCTGGGCGCGGGGACGGAACCGCTTCAGCGTCGGGCCTTCGTCGACCCACGCACGGCTCACGAAGAGCGTGCCGCGGTCGAGCTTGAAGTTGTGCTCCGCGTTGGCAATGGCGCTGGACAGCACCTTGTACACGGTCTCGCTCGCCGACTGGGGAGCGAACTGCAGCACGGCCTGCGCCTCCGAAGCGGGCAGCCCGCGAATGAGGTCCACCACACGGCGGGCCTTCATGGGCGTGTGGCGCGCAAATCGCACCTGAGCCCTGGCTTCCATCGCTTACTCCTCTTACCTTCTTCTAAGGCGCTTACCGCCGGCTGCGGCGGTCTTCCTTGACGTGGCTGCGGAACGTCCGCGTCGGCGCGAACTCGCCCAGCTTGTGGCCGATCATCGCCTCGGTGACAAACACCGGGACGTGCTTGCGACCGTCGTGAACGGCGATCGTGTGACCGAGCATGTCGGGCACGATCATGGAGCGCCGCGACCACGTCTTGATGACGTTTTTGGTGCCCTTCTCGTTCTGGACGTCTACCTTCTTCTGAAGGTGGTCGTCCACGAAGGGACCCTTCTTAAGGCTACGTGGCATTTTGGCTGCTCCTACCGCTTCTTCCGCTTGGTCCGACGACGGATGATCAGCCGGTCGCTGGCCTTGTTCGCCGCACGAGTACGACCCTCGGGCTTGCCCTTCGGGTTAACCGGGTGACGACCGCCGGAGGTCTTACCCTCACCACCACCATGCGGGTGGTCGACCGGGTTCATCGCGACACCGCGGACGGTGGGGCGCTTGCCCTTCCACCGCATACGGCCGGCCTTGCCCCAGTTGATGTTGCCCTGCTCGGCGTTGCCGACCTGGCCGATGGAGGCCCGGCAGCGAACGTCGACCTGGCGCATCTCGCCGGAGGGCATACGCAGCGTGGCGTACTGACCTTCCTTGGCGAGGAGCTGAATCTGCGCACCGGCGGACCGGCCCAGCTTGGCGCCACCGCCCGGACGGAGCTCCACCGCGTGGATGAAGGTACCGGTCGGGATGTTGCGCAACGGCAGGCAGTTGCCCGGCTTGATGTCGGCCGTGGGGCCGTTTTCAATCTTGTCGCCCTGCTTGAGACCGGTCGGGCAGAGGATGTAGCGCTTCTCCCCGTCGGCAAAGTGCAGCAGCGCGATACGGGAGGTACGGTTCGGGTCGTACTCGATGTGAGCGACCTTGGCCGGAATCCCGTCCTTGTCGTGGCGCCGGAAATCAATGATCCGGTAGGCGCGCTTGTGACCGCCACCCTGGTGGCGGGTGGTGACTCGGCCGTGGACGTTACGGCCACCCTTGCTGTGCAGGGGTGCAAGCAGCGACTTCTCGGGCGTGCTGCGCGTGATCTCGGCAAAGTCCGAGACGCTGGCGCCGCGGCGACCCGGGGTCGTCGGCTTGAGTTTACGGATGCCCATCTTATTCGTTCATCCTTCGTCGGTTAATCTGGTCGAATGCCCCTTGCCTACTGGCAAGGGGCGCTCTCCCTGTACTTACTGAGCGAGCGGGTCAGCCGATCTGGCCGAAGATGTCAATTCGGTCTCCCTCGACCAGGCTCACGATTGCTCGCTTGGTGCTGGGGCGCTGACCGTGACCGAACTTGGTCCGCTTGCGCTTGCCCTGGCGGTTGATGGTGTTGACGCTGGCCACCTTGACGCCGAAGATCTTCTCAACTGCGATCTTGACCTGCGTCTTGTTGGCCGTCTTCCGCACCAGGAACGTGTACTTGTTGTGCTCGTCGATCAGGCCGTAGCTCTTCTCGGAGACAACCGGCTTGATGATGATGTCGCGCGGGTCGGCGATCTTCTCCATCAGGCGTCTTCCTTCCCGCTCTTGCTCAGACGCGTGACGACCTGGTCGTACGCCTCCTGAGTGAAAACGACGTCGTCGTAGCAGAGCACGTCGTACGTGTTCAGCTGCCCGGCATCCAGCAGATGGACCTCGGGAGCATTGCGCAGGCTCAGCCAGGTGAGCTCATCGCCCTCGTCGACGACGACCAGGACGCTACGAGTCTGCGTGATCTTGCGCAGCGACTCGAGAGCCGCCTTGGTCTTCGGGGTCTCCCCCGCGACCAGACCGCTGACCACGTGAACGCGGCCGCCGGTCGCCCTGTCCGAGAGGGCGCCACGCAGAGCGGCGGCCTTCATCTTCTTGGGAGTCTTCTGGCTGTAGTCACGCGGCTGCGGGCCGTGGACGACGCCACCGCCTGCGAACTGCGGGGCGCGGGTCGAACCCTGACGGGCGCGACCGGTGCCCTTCTGGCGGTACGGCTTCTTGCCACCGCCGCGGACCTCGCCACGAGTCTTGGCCTTGTGGGTGCCCTGCCGACGAGCGGCGAGCTGCGCCACGACAACCTGGTGAATCAGCGGAACATTGACCTTCGCGCCGAAGACGTCTTCGGGAAGGTCAACGGTGCCGGTCTTCGTCCCGCTCACGTCGAGGACGTCAATGGTGCTCACTTGGCAGCCCCCTTCTTGGCAGCGGTACGGACGAGAACCAGGCTGCCGTTGGCGCCGGGGATAGCACCCTTGATCAGGATGAGACCCTTCTCGACGTCCACGGCGTGGACCTTCAGGCTCTGGATGGTGGTGCGGACGTTACCCATCCGACCGGCCATCCGTACGCCCTTGAAGACCCGGCCCGGAGTGGAGCAGCCGCCGATGGAACCCGGCGAACGGTGCTTGCGCTGCGTGCCGTGCGAAGCGCCCAGGCCCTTGAACCCGTGACGCTTCATGACGCCGGCGAAGCCCTTGCCCTTGCTCTTGCCCGTCACGTCGACGAACTGGCCGGCTTCGAAGGTGTCGGCCAGAAGCTCTTGGCCGAGCGTGTAGTTGCCGGCGTCGTCGGTGCGAATCTCCGTGAAATACCGGCGCGGGGTGATGTCGTGCTTGCGCAGGTAGTCGCCGAGCGGCTTGTTGACCTTCCGCGGGTCGACCTGCCCGAAGCCGAGCTGCACGGCGGAATAGCCGTCCTTCTCGGGGGTGCGGACGCGGGTCACGACGCACGGACCTGCTTCGACGACGGTCACCGGGACCATCCGGTTGTCTGCGTCGAAGACCTGGGTCATGCCGAGCTTCTTGCCCAGGACGCCCTTGATCTGCTTAGCCATGTCAGTGCGTTCCCTCAGAGCTTGATCGAGATGTCAACGCCGGCGGGGAGGTCGAGTCGCATAAGCGAGTCGACCGTCTTCGGCGTGGGATCGATGATGTCAATGAGCCGCTTGTGCGTGCGCATCTCAAAGTGCTCGCGGCTGTCCTTGTACTTGTGCGGCGAGCGGATGACGCAATACACGTTCTTCTCGGTCGGCAGCGGCACCGGGCCTGCGACCTTGGCGCCAGTCCTTGTCACCGTCTCGACGATCTTCTTGGCCGAGACGTCGATGACCTCGTGGTCATAGGCCTTGAGCCGAATGCGGATCTTCTGTCCCGCCATAATGGCCTCGGTGTCCTTCGCTGTCGTCTGAAAAAGTTACATGCGGCCTGTTGCCGCCGTTCATTGCCAAACCCCACGTAGCAGACGCTGTTGATCTGCGCTTTCTTCCGTGATCTGGCAGTTACTTCGGTCATCGTGCGGCCGAACCAACTGCGAGATCACGGTTCGTGGGACTTTGTGAAGGTGCGTGCCTTACGGCACGAACCCCCTTGTGGTGCGGCGGCCGGCCCTGCGATGAGGGCCGACCGCCACTCCGCGATCGTCTTACTTGAGAATCTTGGTAACGCGACCCGCACCAACGGTGCGGCCACCCTCGCGGATGGCGAACTTGAGTCCGTCCTCCATCGCGATGGGCTGGATGAGGGCGACGTTCATCTCGGTGTTGTCACCGGGCATGACCATCTCGGTGCCCTCGGGCAGAGTCACAACACCGGTCACGTCAGTCGTACGGAAGTAGAACTGAGGACGGTAGTTGTTGAAGAACGGCGTGTGGCGGCCACCCTCGTCCTTCGACAGGATGTAGACCTGAGCCTCGAACTCGGTGTGCGGGGTGGTCGTGCCCGGCTTGATGATGCACTGGCCGCGCTCGACGTCCTCACGCTTGATGCCGCGGAGGAGCAGACCGACGTTGTCGCCCGCCTGGCCCTCGTCGAGCAGCTTGCGGAACATCTCGACACCGGTGACCGTGGTGGTGGTCTTGGTCTCCTTGATGCCGATGATGTCGACAGTCTCGTTGACCTTGACGATGCCACGCTCGATACGACCGGTCACGACGGTGCCGCGGCCGGTGATCGAGAAGACGTCCTCGATCGGCATGAGGAACGGCTTCTCGGTCTCACGGGTCGGCTGGGGGACGCTCTCGTCCACAGCGTCCATGAGCGCGATGATGGAGTCGCCCCACTCCTTGTCGCCCTCGAGCGCCTTCAGCGCCGAGACGCGAACCACGGGCAGGTCGTCGCCGGGGAACTCCTGAGCCGAGAGAAGCTCACGGACCTCGAGCTCGACGAGCTCCAGGATCTCCTCGTCGTCCACCATGTCGGCCTTGTTAAGGGCAACCACGATGTAGGGGACGCCGACCTGGCGGGCCAGGAGGACGTGCTCCTTCGTCTGCGGCATCGGACCGTCGGTGGCGGCGACCACGAGGATCGCGCCGTCCATCTGAGCCGCACCGGTGATCATGTTCTTCACGTAGTCGGCGTGACCGGGGCAGTCCACGTGGGCATAGTGGCGCTTCTCGGTCTGGTACTCGACGTGCGCGATGGAGATCGTGATACCACGAGCCTTCTCCTCGGGCGCCTTGTCGATCTTGTCGAACGCGGTCGCCTCGTTGAGGTTCGGGAAACGGTCGTGGAGTACCTTGGTGATCGCCGCGGTCAGAGTGGTCTTGCCGTGGTCGATGTGCCCAATGGTGCCGATGTTTACGTGCGGCTTGGTCCGCTCGAACTTGGCCTTGGCCACTGCTCTCTCCTTAGAGATTCTGACTTGACTTGCGTCTTTTTATTCGGGCTTGGGGAAGCCGGTTCCTCCCGGAACCGGCCGACGAGAGGTTCTCGCCCCGCACCCCTCGGCCTGGGCGGCGATATCTCGCCGTCCGCACCGAAACGGGTGCCGGACTTACTCGCCCCGCACCCCTCCGGTGGTGGGGCGGCGAGATCCTCGCCACCCTCACCGAAACGGATGCTGGACTTACTCGCCCCGCACCTTCGCGACGATCTCCTTGGCGACGTGCACAGGCACTTCCGCGTAGGAGTCGAATTGCATGCTGTAGCTCGCGCGTCCCTGCGTCTTGCTACGGAGGTCGCCCACGTAGCCGAACATCTCAGAGAGCGGCACGAGCGCCGCGATGATGCGAGCGCCGGAGCGCTCGTCCATCGACTGGATCTGCCCGCGGCGACTGTTGAGGTCTCCGATGACATCACCCATGTAGTCCTCGGGCGTGGTGACCTCGACGGCCATCATCGGCTCCAGGATTACAGCGTCCGCCCTGCGCGCGGCCTCCTTGAAGGCCATCGAGCCGGCGATCTTGAAGGCCATTTCGGACGAGTCCACCTCGTGGTAGGCACCGTCCTGCAGGGTGACCTTGACCCCGACCATGGGGTAGCCGGCGAGCACGCCGAACTGGGCGGCCTCCTGGGCACCCGCGTCGACCGAGGGGATGTACTCCCTCGGGATGCGGCCACCGGAGACCTTGTTGGAGAACTCGTAGCCGTCGTTGCCCTCGCCCAGCGGCTCAAGGTCGATGATGACCTTGGCGAACTGGCCGGAACCACCGGTCTGCTTCTTGTGGACGTAGTCGATCTTCTCCACCTTGCGGCGGATGGTCTCGCGATAGGCCACCTGCGGACGGCCGATGTTGGCCTCGACGTGGAACTCGCGGCGCATCCGGTCGACGAGGATCTCCAGGTGGAGCTCACCCATTCCCCAGATGACCGTCTGCCCGGTCTCGTCGTCACGACGGACCTGGAAGGACGGGTCCTCCTCGGCCAGACGCTGGATCGCGGTGCCCAGCTTCTCCTGGTCACTCTTGGTCTTGGGCTCGATGGCGACGCTGATGACCGGCGCCGGGAAGTTCATCGACTCCAGGACCACGGGGTGAGCCGGGTCGGCCAGGGTGTCACCGGTGGTGGTGTCCTTCAGACCCATGACGGCGACGATCTGACCAGCGACGGCCGACGGGCGCTCTTCGCGCTTGTTGGCGTGCATCTGGTAGATCTTGCCGATCCGCTCCTTCTTGCCCTTCACCGAGTTCACGACTGCGGTGCCGGTCTCGAGCGTGCCCGAGTAGATGCGGATGTAGGTGAGACGGCCCAGGTGCGGGTCGCTCATGATCTTGAAGGCAAGTGCGGAGAAAGGCTCGGACACGTCCGCGTGACGCTCGATGACCTCGTCTTCCTTACCGACCGCGTGACCCTTGAAGGGCTTGAGGTCGATGGGAGCCGGAAGATAGGCGACGATCGCGTCGAGCAGGGGCTGAACGCCCTTGTTCTTGAACGCGGTGCCGGTCAGGACCGGGTTGATGGCGCTGGACAGCGTCGCGCGACGGATCGCGGCGACAAGCTGCTCCTCGGTGGGCTCGATGCCCTCCAGGAAGAGGCCCATGAGCTCGTCATCGTTCTCCGAGACGGTCTCAACGAGCTTGTCGCGCCACTCGCGAGCGGTCTCGGCGTGGTCGGCCGGGATGTCGACGATGTCGTACATCTCGCCCTTGGCCGCCTCGGCGCTCCAGAGCAGGCCCTTCATCCTCACCAGGTCGATGACACCCTTGAAGTCAGCCTCGACGCCCCAGGGAAGCTGGATGACCGCGGGGGTCGCGTGCAGGCGGCTGATCATCATGTCTACGCAGCGGTGGAACTCCGCGCCGACACGGTCCATCTTGTTGACGAAGCAGATGCGGGGGACTTCGTAGCGGTCGGCCTGACGCCAGACCGTCTCCGACTGGGGCTCGACGCCGGCGACGGCGTCGAATACGGCAACGGCACCGTCGAGGACGCGGAGCGAGCGCTCCACCTCGATCGTGAAGTCCACGTGGCCCGGCGTGTCGATGATGTTGATCGTGTGGCCGAGCCATTCGCAGGTGGTAGCGGCGGAGGTGATGGTAATACCACGCTCCTGCTCCTGCTCCATCCAGTCCATCGTGGCTGCGCCATCGTGGACTTCACCGATCTTGTAGTTGATACCGGTGTAGAACAGGATGCGCTCGGTCGTCGTGGTCTTGCCCGCGTCGATGTGGGCCATGATCCCGATGTTACGGACCATAGCCAGGTCAAGAGCGGTCGTGGTGGCCACTTCTCTCGCGTCCTCGTCGTCTCGTCGAACCCGCTGTTACCAGCGGTAGTGGGCGAAGGCCTTGTTGGACTCGGCCATCTTGTGGGTGTCCTCGCGCTTCTTGACGCTGGCGCCGAGGCCGTTGCTGGCATCGAGCAGTTCGTTCATGAGGCGCTCGGTCATGGTCTTCTCGCGGCGGGCGCGGGAGTACTGCACCAGCCAGCGCAGGGCCAGGGTGGTGCTGCGCGCCGCGCGCACCTCGACCGGGACCTGGTAGGTCGCGCCACCGACACGGCGGCTGCGGACCTCAAGAGTGGGCTTGACGTTGTCCAGCGCGCGCTTCAGGGTGACGACCGGGTCGTTGCCGGTCTTCTCCTTGGCACCCTCAAGGGCGCCGTACACGATGGACTGGGCGATGGAGCGCTTGCCGTCCAGGAGCACCTTGTTGATCAGGGCGGTGACCAGCGGCGAGTTGTGGACCGGGTCAGCCATGAGCTGACGACGGCCAGGAGAACCCTTGCGAGGCATTCTTACTTCTCCTTCTTCGCGCCGTAACGGCTACGGGCCTGCTTGCGGTTGCGGACACCCTGGGTGTCCAGCGAACCGCGGATGATCTTGTAGCGAACACCCGGCAGGTCCTTCACACGACCGCCGCGGACGAGCACGATGGAGTGCTCCTGGAGGTTGTGGCCGACACCGGGGATGTAGGCCGTGACCTCGATGCCGTTGGTGAGCCGGACACGCGCGACCTTGCGGAGGGCGGAGTTCGGCTTCTTCGGGGTCGTGGTGTAAACGCGCATGCAGGTGCCGCGTCGCTGGGGGCTGGCCTTGAGCGCCGGGGTCTTGGTCTTTGTGACCTTGTCCTGGCGGCCCTTGCGGACCAGCTGCTGAATCGTGGGCACCGCGTCTCCGTTCGTGCTTGCCGGTTATTCGAATATCGTGCATTTTGCAGGCACTGCCGGTGTCATGACCTGCGGGTTTTCCGTCCACTCCGACCCACGCGGTCGGGCGTGTCGCGCAATTACCGCGCCACACCCCAGCTAGGCCAGTCCAGTGGAGGAGGCCATACGGCGCCTCTGCCGACTCCCCGCGGGAAACCTGTCGACGCGCACGCATGAGAGCCCATGAAGCCACGGGCACGAAGGGCAAGACTACCTAGTCCAACGCAACACGTCAAAACGGTTACGTCTGCCGCGCGCCGTTATCGGCGCCCGTATTCGTGCCGTGACTCCCGCGATCGGTTTCCGGCCGACCGCTGTTGGGTCCGTGCTGAGTTTACCTGCCGCAGAGGACTTCTCCAGCCGTTCGCCTCATTAACGTACGGCTTTCGCCGCAACATTCCGGTCAAGGAAAGGACACGGCACCTCTGAACTCGACGGACGAAGATCCGGGAAGGGACACCGGCGGGTGAAGACGCCCGGGAAGAGACCCGGCACGCGGACGCCTCCGCGGAAGGTCCCGGGCCGATGAAGGGCCCGGGCAGTGGTGGCGGTAGTGCCCAAAAGTGTTCAGAAACCCCTGACAAGACGACAGCGCCCGGTCCCCCCGAAGGGAGAACCGGACGCTGCCTATGACCACTTAGCGGTTGTACTGACCGAAGTCGTACTCCTCCAGCGGCACGGCCTCACCAGAGCCCGAACCGAAGGTGTAGTCCGCCGCGGAGCCGTCGTAGCCGCCGACCGTGTACATCGCGGCCTTGGCCTCCTCGGTGGGCTCGACCCGGATGTTGCGGTACTGGGGCATGCCCGTACCGGCCGGGATGAGCTTTCCGATGATGACGTTCTCCTTGAGACCGAGCAGCGAGTCCGACTTGGCGTGGATCGCCGCGTCGGTGAGCACTCGGGTCGTCTCCTGGAAGGACGCCGCCGACAGCCAGGACTCGGTTGCGAGCGAGGCCTTGGTGATGCCCATCAGCACGGGACGACCGGAGGCCGGCGTACCGCCCTCGGCCACGCACTCGCGGTTGATCCGCTCGAAGCGGGGCCGCTCGACGAGCTCACCGGGCAGCATGTCGGCATCGCCGGACTCAAGCACGTTCACGCGCTTGAGCATCTGCCGGACGATGATCTCGATGTGCTTGTCGTGGATCGACACACCCTGCGAGCGGTAGACCTGCTGGACCTCCGCCACCAGGTGCAGCTGCACGGCCCGGGGGCCGAGGATGCGCAGCACCTCGTTGGGGTTGACCGCACCGGCGATCAGCTGGTGACCGACGCCGACACGCTGACCGTCGGAGACCATCATGCGCGACCGCATGGAGACCGGGTAAGCGATCTCCTCGGCGTCGGGGTCGTCCGGGACGACCACGATCTTCCGGGTCTTGTCGGTCTCGTCGATGCGGACCCGGCCCTCGGCCTCGCTGATCGGGGCGACGCCCTTGGGGACGCGCGCCTCGAAGAGCTCCTGGACACGGGGCAGACCGTGCGTGATGTCCGCGCCCGCCACACCACCGGTGTGGAAGGTACGCATCGTCAGCTGGGTACCGGGCTCACCGATCGACTGGGCGGCGATGATGCCGACCGCCTCGCCGACGTCCACGAGCTTGCCGGTCGCGAGCGAACGGCCGTAGCAGGTGGCGCAGACACCGATCTTGGCCTCGCAGACGAGAGCGCTGCGGGTCCTGACGGTCTCCACACCGGCCTCGACCAGCGCGGTGACGTGGATGTCGTTGATGTCGACACCCGCGGTCGCGATGATCTTGCCGTCGACCTCCACGTCCTCGGCGAGGATGCGGCCGTGCACGTTGCTCTCGGCGTTCTCCGCCTTGACCAGGTTGCCCTGGGCGTCGCGGTCGGCGACGTGCAGCGGGACACCGCGGTCGGTGCCGCAGTCGATCTCGCGGACGATGACGTCCTGCGCGACGTCCACCAGACGACGGGTCAGGTAACCCGAGTCGGCGGTCCGCAGCGCGGTGTCCGCGAGGCCCTTGCGCTGTCCGTGGGTGGAGATGAAGTACTCCAGCACCGACAGGCCCTCGCGGAACGAGGCCTTGATCGGACGCGGGATCGTCTCACCCTTGGTGTTGGACACCAGACCACGGATGCCGGAGATCTGGCGGACCTGCATCAGGTTTCCTCGGGCGCCCGACTGGACCATCATCCAGACCGGGTTGGTCTTCGGGAACGCCTTCTGCATGTCGTCGGTCACGTCACTGGTCGCGTGCGTCCAGATCTCGATGAGCTCCTGACGGCGCTCCTCGTCCGTGATCAGACCGCGCTCGTACTCCCGCTGGACCTTGTCGGCCCTGCGCTCGTACGTCTCCATGATCTCGGCCTTGTTCGGCGGTGCGATGACGTCCTCGATGGAGATCGTCACACCGGCCCTGGTCGCCCAGTAGAAGCCGGCGTCCTTGAGGGCGTCGAGCGCGGCCGCCACCTCGACCTTGGGATACTTCTCCGCAAGCTCGTTGACGATGACCGATAGCTGCTTCTTGCCGATCTGCGCGTTCACGTACGGGTAGTTCGCCGGCAGCGTCTGGTTGAACAGGCAGCGGCCGAGCGTGGTCTCCAGGCGGTAGGTGTCGCCCGGCTCCCAGCCCTCGGGAGCCGTCCAGTCGCGGGGCGGCGGGACGTCGCCCTTCATCCGGATCTGAATCCTGGACTGGATGTCCAGCTCGCGGCGGTCGAAGGCCATGAGCGCCTCGGACACCGAGCCGAAGGCCCGGCCCTCGCCGACTCCGCCCTGGGTGTCGTCCTTCAGCGTGGTCAGGGAGTACAGACCGATGATCATGTCCTGGGTGGGCATGGTCACCGGCTTGCCGTCCGCCGGCTTCAGGATGTTGTTGGTGGACAGCATCAGGATGCGGGCTTCGGCCTGAGCCTCGGCCGACAGCGGCAGGTGCACCGCCATCTGGTCGCCGTCGAAGTCCGCGTTGAACGCGGTGCAGACGAGCGGGTGGATCTGGATGGCCTTGCCCTCGACCAGCTGCGGCTCGAAGGCCTGGATGCCCAGGCGGTGCAGCGTCGGCGCGCGGTTGAGCAGCACGGGGTGCTCGGTGATGACCTCTTCGAGGACATCCCACACGACCGGGCGTGCACGCTCGACCATCCGCTTGGCCGACTTGATGTTCTGCGCGTGGTTCAGGTCGACCAGGCGCTTCATCACGAAGGGCTTGAAGAGCTCCAGTGCCATCTGCTTGGGCAGACCGCACTGGTGCAGCTTCAGCTGCGGGCCGACGACGATGACCGAACGGCCGGAGTAGTCGACTCGCTTGCCCAGGAGGTTCTGGCGGAATCGGCCCTGCTTGCCCTTCAGCATGTCGCTGAGGGACTTCAGGGGACGGTTGCCGGGACCCGTGACCGGACGGCCACGACGGCCGTTGTCGAACAGCGCGTCGACGGCCTCCTGGAGCATCCGCTTCTCGTTGTTCACGATGATCTCGGGGGCGCCGAGGTCAAGGAGACGCTTGAGGCGGTTGTTCCGGTTGATCACGCGACGGTACAGGTCGTTCAGGTCCGAGGTCGCGAACCGGCCACCGTCGAGCTGCACCATCGGGCGCAGGTCCGGCGGGATGACCGGGATGCAGTCCAGGACCATGCCGTTGGGCGAGTTGCGCGTGTTCAGGAACGCGGACACGACCTTGAGACGCTTGAGCGCGCGGGCCTTCTTCTGGCCCTTGCCGCTGCGGATCGTCTCGCGCAGGTTCTCGGCCTCGAGAGCGAGGTCGAAGTTGGTCAGACGCTCCTGAATGGCCTGGGCGCCCATGCCACCGCGGAAGTAGCGGCCGAAACGGTCGCGCATCTCGCGGTAGAGCAGCTCGTCGCCCTCAAGGTCCTGGACCTTGAGGTTCTTGAAGCGGCTCCAGACCTCGTCCAGCCGGTCCAGCTCGCGCTGGGCCCGGTCACGGAGCTGCCGCATCTCACGCTCGGCACCCTCACGGACCTTGCGGCGCTGGTCGCCCTTGGCCCCGGCGGCCTCCAGCTCGGCCAGATCGGCCTCGAGCTTCCGCTGCCGGGCCTCGATGTCGGCGTCACGACGCTGCTCGACATGCTGCCGCTCGACGGAGATCTTCGCCTCGAGCGAGGGCAGGTCACGCTCACGCATTTCCTTGTCGACATGCGTGATCATGTAGGCCGCGAAGTAGATGACCTTCTCAAGGTCCTTCGGGGCCAGGTCGAGCAGGTATCCCAGACGGGACGGGACACCCTTGAAATACCAGATGTGCGTGACGGGCGCGGCCAGCTCGATGTGGCCCATCCGCTCACGACGCACCTTGGCGCGAGTGACCTCGACGCCGCAGCGCTCACAGATGATGCCCTTGAAGCGGACGCGCTTGTACTTACCGCAGTAGCACTCCCAGTCCCGGGTCGGGCCGAAGATCTTCTCGCAGAAGAGTCCGTCCTTCTCGGGCTTGAGGGTCCGGTAGTTAATCGTCTCGGGCTTCTTGACCTCGCCGTGCGACCACTGGCGGATATCGTCGGCGGTCGCGAGGCCGATCCGAAGCTCGTCGAAGAAGTTGACGTCGAGCACTTGTAATCCCCTCCTCAGCTTCTGGATCAGACCTCTTCGACACTGCTCGGCTCACGCCGGGACAGGTCGATGCCGAGCTCTTCCGCAGCGCGGAAGACGTCCTCGTCGGTGTCTCTCATCTCGATGGACATGCCGTCGCTGGAGAGCACCTCAACGTTCAGGCACAGCGACTGCATTTCCTTGATGAGGACCTTGAACGACTCAGGAATGCCCGGTTCGGGGATGTTCTCGCCCTTGACGATGGCCTCGTAGACCTTCACCCGGCCGAGAACGTCGTCGGACTTGATCGTGAGCAGTTCCTGGAGTGCGTAGGCGGCGCCGTACGCCTCGAGCGCCCACACCTCCATCTCGCCGAAACGCTGTCCACCGAACTGGGCCTTACCACCGAGCGGCTGCTGGGTGATCATGGAGTACGGGCCGGTCGAACGAGCGTGGATCTTGTCGTCGACCAGGTGGAGCAGCTTCAGGATGTAGATGTAACCGACCGAGACCGGGTGCGGGAACGGCTCGCCGGAACGGCCGTCGAAGAGCTGGGCCTTTCCGTTCGCGCCGACCATGCGCCCGCCGTCCCTGTTGACCAGGGTGCTGTCGAGCAGGCCGATGATCTCTTCCTCGTTGGCACCGTCGAACACCGGGGTGGCCATGTTGGTCCGCGGCGCGACCTGGGCGAAGCCCTTGTCGCGTAGCCGCTCGGCCCACGCCTCCTGGATGCCCGAGATATCCCATCCTCTGGCGGCGATCCACCCGAGGTGGGTCTCCAGGACCTGGCCGACGTTCATTCGGCCGGGCACGCCCAGGGGGTTGAGGATGATGTCGACCGCCGTGCCGTCCTCAAGGAACGGCATGTCCTCGACCGGAAGGATCTTGGAGATGACACCCTTGTTGCCGTGGCGGCCGGCCAGCTTGTCGCCGTCGGTGATCTTACGCTTCTGGGCCACGTAGACGCGGACCAGCTCGTTGACGCCGGGGGGGAGCTCGTCGCCCTCCTCGCGGCTGAACACGCGGACGCCGATGACCTTGCCGGACTCGCCGTGCGGCACCTTCAGTGAGGTGTCACGGACCTCGCGGGCCTTCTCACCGAAGATCGCGCGGAGCAGGCGCTCCTCGGGGGTCAGCTCGGTCTCGCCCTTGGGCGTGACCTTGCCGACGAGGATGTCACCGGTGGTGACCTCGGCGCCGATGCGGATGATGCCGCGCTCGTCGAGGTCTGCCAGGACCTCCTCGGAGACGTTCGGGATGTCCCGGGTGATCTCCTCCGGGCCCAGCTTGGTGTCACGGGCGTCGACCTCGTGCTCCTCGATGTGAATCGAGGAGAGGACGTCGTCCTGGACCAGACGCTGGGAGAGGATGATCGCGTCTTCGTAGTTGTGGCCCTCCCATGGCATGAACGCCACGAGCAGGTTCTTGCCGAGCGCCATCTCACCGGTTTCGGTGCAGGGACCGTCGGCGACGACCTGGTTCACCTCGATCCGGTCGCCCTCCTTGACGATCGGCTTCTGGTTGAAGCAGGTGCCCTGGTTGGAGCGCTTGAACTTGGCGACACGGTAGGTCGTGCGGGTGCCGTCGTCGTTCATCACGGTGATGTAGTCGGCGGAGACCTCCTCGACCACACCGGCCTTATCCGCGGTGATGACGTCACCGGCGTCGGTCGCGGCACGGTATTCCATGCCGGTGCCGACCAGCGGCGCCTCGCTCTTGAGCAGCGGCACCGACTGACGCTGCATGTTGGAACCCATGAGCGCGCGGTTGGCGTCGTCGTGCTCGAGGAACGGGATCATCGCGGTCGCCACGGACACCATCTGGCGTGCCGAGACGTCCATGTAGTCGACCTCGTTGGCCCGCAGCGACTCGAACTCCCCGCCCTTACGGCGGACGAGCACGCGCGGCTCCAGGAACGTTCCGTCGGGGCCGATCGGCGTGTTCGCCTGGGCGATGACGTGCCGGTCCTCCTCGTCCGCGGTGAGGTAGTGGACCTCCTCGGTGACCCGGCCCTCGATGACCTTCCTGTACGGCGTCTCGACGAACCCGAAGGAGTTCACGCGGCCGAAGGAGGCCAGCGAACCGATCAGGCCGATGTTCGGCCCTTCGGGCGTCTCGATCGGGCACATGCGGCCGTAGTGAGACGGGTGAACGTCACGGACCTCGAAGCCGGCCCGCTCACGGGACAGACCACCGGGGCCCAGCGCGGACAGACGACGCTTGTGCGTCAGACCGGCCAGGGGGTTGGTCTGGTCCATGAACTGCGACAGCTGGGAGGTTCCGAAGAACTCCTTGATCGACGCCACGACCGGACGGATGTTGATCAGGGTCTGCGGCGTGATCGCCTCGACGTCCTGAGTGGTCATCCGCTCGCGGACGACGCGCTCCATACGAGCCAGGCCCAGACGGACCTGGTTCTGGATGAGCTCGCCGACCGTGCGAAGGCGACGGTTGCCGAAGTGGTCGATGTCGTCGGTCTCGACGACCATCTCACGGTTCGCGCCGGGCATCGAGACCTCGCCGGCGTGGAGCCGGACGATGTATTCGATGGTGGCGACGATGTCCTCTTCGGTCAGCGTTCCCTGCGTGATCTCGCTGTCGACGCCGAGTTTCTTGTTGATCTTGTAGCGGCCGACCTTCGCGAGGTCGTAACGCTTGTGGTTGAAGTACAGGTTCTCCAACAGCGTCTGCGCCGACTCCTTGGTCGGCGGCTCGCCAGGACGCAGCTTGCGGTAGATGTCCAGCAGAGCATCGTCCTGGCCGGCCGTGTGGTCCTTCTCCAGGGTTGCGCGCATGGACTCGTACTGTCCGAAACGCTCAAGAATCTGCTCGCTGGTCCACCCGAGCGCCTTCAGCAGGACCGTTACGGCCTGCTTGCGCTTGCGGTCGATGCGGACGCCGACGCTGTCGCGCTTGTCGATTTCGAACTCGAGCCAGGCGCCCCGGGAGGGGATCACCTTGCATCCGTAGAGGTCCTTGTCGGAGGTCTTGTCGACGCTACGGTCGAAGTAGACGCCCGGGGACCGGACCAGCTGGGAGACCACGACACGCTCGGTGCCGTTGATGATGAACGTTCCCTTGCCGGTCATGAGCGGGAAGTCGCCCATGAACACGGTCTGGCTCTTGATCTCACCAGTGGTGTTATTGATGAACTCCGCCGTGACGAACATCGGGGCGGAGTAGGTCATGTCCTTGTCTTTGCACTCATCTACTGAGTACTTTGGCGGCTCGAACCGGTGATCGCGGAACGACAGGGACATGGTTCCGGAGAAGTCCTCAATGGGACTGATCTCTTCAAAGATCTCTTCGAGACCCGACTGGGCCGGAACGTCCTTGCGCCCGGCCTGGCGAGCCGCCTCGACCCGCCCCTTCCACTTCTCGTTGCCAAGCAACCAGTCGAAGGACTCGGTCTGGAGAGCGAGAAGGTCAGGAACTTCGAGCGGCTCCTGAATTCGTGCGAAAGACACACGACGGGGACCGGCGGGTACGGCGAAGGCGTTGCGCGAGGCTGCCAACAGGATGTCCTTCCGAGGGCTCGCGGCGGACTGACTACACGCACGCCAGACGACCATGCATCAGAGCACCAAAAGAAGCGGGTCGTCAAAGGGCAGCGCAAAGGGGCAGTGTAGCCGAACGGCACACACCTGTCCACTTCAGTCTCGCTGCAAGCTCCACGTTGGTCGCAGCATCGCCCGTCATCGCCGAAACGTCAAGCCCGCGAGCCGACATTTCGGCCAAGCAATAGCCGAGATGCTGGGAGTTTTCCCACCGGATGACCTGCGCACACCACCGCGTCCAAGACGGTACCCCGACCTGGTGCGGCTGACGCTCAGTCACACGGCGGATCGAACGCTAGCCGATGTTCGACTGACGATCGACGCTGCCGTGGCTGATGTACCCCCCGCAGCACACATCTCAAACCGAAGCTTTACTAACAATTGGGTAACCCGCCACGCCGACTAGGGTCTCGGAGGGCTTCCGAGCAGCGTGGACAGCTCCGCGACCAGCCAGCGAGAATCCTTTTTGACCATGACGAAAAGGGCCCGATTCTGACTGACCTGCCGCCGGGGTTCCTTCTCTCCGGGGAGGGTCCTCACGGTGCTCATGCTCATGAACAACAACACCTCGACCCGGTCGGAACCTATCGACTCCACCCCCGCCCCGGCCACCGTCGCCTGCTGCACGGTCCGTTCTTTTCTGGCCTGGGGCACCAGAGTTGTGGCAAGCTGCTTGTAGTGCCATGTGAGACCACCGGCGGTGTAACCACCTGCTCTTGCGAAATCCTGTTCGATTGTACGATAGTCGTAGGACAGCATGGCGGAGGCGACCGAGCGGGCAGCGGCGAGCGCCTCCGCGCCTGCCGTCTCCTCCGTCCGCAGCCGGTTCAGATCGGTGAACATGATCCAGATAACGGCCGTGAGCGCCAGCGCCACGACCGTCAGCATCCCGATCACCAACAGGGAGACACGCCTCACAGGACCACCTCCGCCTTTGACACGAGCCATACCCCTCCGATCTTGGTGACCTCCATGTTCCACCGGTAGAACCGCTCCTGTGGAGCGTTCTTATCGCCGTCCTTCCGGATCACCGTGTCCCCCACCACCATCACCTGAGCCGTGGTCCCCTTGAGCGAGACCAGCCCGGTGGCACGGAGCGCGCCCGCCTGGACGATCCGGCCCTTGATCGTGGCCTCCTTGAGCGCCTCAGCGGTCCTGACGTACTCCGTCCTGGCCGGGCCGGTGGAAGTATCCAGGATGCGTTTGATGTCCGCGTCGACGCTCTGGTGGCTGACGGAGAGCAGATAGACCGCGTGGGCCCCCGCCACCCGCATCGCCGCCTGCCTGTCATCGGCCGCGGCCTGGGCGGCGCCCAGGTCCCTGCCGACCCAGAAGGCCACGACCAGCAGCACCGCGATCAGCACGCCCAGCACCGGCCCTGCGATCCCCAGCGGGCGACGGGGCCGGGCGGCATGTACTGCCATGCGTTCTTCTCCCATCGCACGGTCTCCGGAACGCCGGCCGGTGAGCATGGAACCTTCGTCCGTCCGAATCGACGAGCCCCCCGGTCGCCGGATCATAACCCGCCGTGCACATCCGTACGGAAGGCTTTCGCTACCCGTTTTGCGCCTCGTCGCACCCACCCCGCCCCTCCCGTGCCGGGCCGGGAGATCCGCCGGCACGGGAGGGGCGGGAAAACAAAAAAGAGCGGACCACCGGCACCTGGTGGACCCGCCCTTTTCTGGTGAAACGAATTACGTGGTGAAACTGAATTACTTGACGGTGACGCCGGCGCCGGCGGCCTCGAGAGCGGCCTTGGCCTTCTCCGCCTGCTCCTTGTTGACCTTGCCATCGAAGACGGACTTGGGAGCGCCGTCGACGAGGTCCTTGGCCTCCTTGAGGCCCAGGCTCGTGAGGGCGCGGATCTCCTTGATGACCTGGATCTTCTTCTCGCCGGCAGACTCGAGGATGACCTCGAACTCGTCCTGCTCCTCGACCTCTTCGGCAGCGGCGCCGGGGGCGGCGGCGGCGGCAACGGCGACCGGAGCGGCAGCCTTGACGTCGAAGGTGTCCTCGAAGAGCTTCACGAAGTCGGACAGCTCAAGGAGAGTCATTTCCTTGAAAGCGTCGAGCAGCTCGTCGGTGCTGAGCTTCGCCATGGTGGTTCCTCCGTATGAATCTAACTACTAAGAAATGGGACCGCGGTGTGCGTTAAATCCCCTGTGACCGCTTGCGCGGACCTACTCGCCGGCGCCTTCGCGCTTGGCGCGCAGGGCCTCGGCCAGCTGAGCCATGTTGGTGGGCAGCGCGTTGAAGACAGCGGCCGCGTGGCCCTGCTTCGCCTTCATGGCGCCGGCCAGCTTCGCGAGGAGAACCTCGCGCGACTCGAGGTCGGCAAGCTTGCTGATCTCGGCCGGGTTCATCGACTTACCGTCGACGACGCCGCCCTTGATGACCAGGAGGGGGTTGGCCTTGGCGAATTCACGCAGACTCTTGGCAGCTTCGACCACGTCGCCGTTGACGAACGCGATCGCCGACGGACCCGCGAGCAGGTCGTTGAGCTGGCTGAACCCGGCCTCAGTGGCCGCGATCTTGGTCAGCGTGTTCTTCACCACGGCGAACTTCGCATTCTCACCGAGAGAAACGCGCAGCTGCTTGAGCTGGGCGACGGTGAGACCGCGGTATTCGGTCAGAACGGCAGCGTTGGAGCCGTTGAAGCTGCTCGTGAGCTCGGCTACTGCCGTTGCCTTTTCTGCCTTCGCCATGGGCCTCCTTCCAGATGTGCCGCCGGCGTGAAGGCCCCTAAAAGCAAACGAGCCCCGGCGCAGGCGCGCGGGGGCTCACATAAGGAGGTTAGTCCAGATGAAAACTCACAACACAACCTACGCAGGCCGTCCACTGAAGTGGATCCTTGGGTCATCAGGCCATGAGGCCCGATGACGACCGGCGGTCTTCGGCGTTGACAGCTTACGTCCTGACGGGACTTGTGCCAAATCAAACCCGGCACCCGTACCGAATCGAAGAAAAAGCTCGACCAGATCAAGGAAAAAGGCTCGCGCCCCCGGCCGGATGGCCGGGGGCGCGAGCCGCGCGTACGTCAGTTTCCGACGTGGTTCTTCGGCAGGTCGCCCACCTGGTCGGCGGGCGGGGCCGCGATCTCCACGGGCTCGTTGAAGCCCTTGAAGAAGGCCGTCAGGTTGAACGTGTTCCCCTGCTCGGAGCCGCTCAGCGTGACCTTGCGCGGCAGGTTCTGCGCGTCGGACCAGAAGTCGAACTTCACGTTCTTGACCCGCGAGAGATCCTGCTGGAGCTGCTCGCTCTTGGCCGGGTCGATCGCCTGAGCGGCTTCGGCCACCGGGAAGGTGCCGCTGTAGTGCGTGGTGTCCACTCCGCCGACCGTCTCGGTGCCGACCGCCTTGACGTCCTTCGACACGGTCAGCAGCTTGACGGTGCTCGCGAGGTCGAACTGCTGAACCTGGTCCATGAAACCCTTGATCCCAGCCTGTCCCTTGGCGTCGACGTCGGCGAGCGACACCTTGATCCAGGGCTTGTTCGCGCCCGCGAACTTGTTGAGGAGTTCCGACTTCACGTACACCGTGTCACCCGACAGGATGGCCCGCGCCCCGCCGGGCACGTTCTGGCCGCCGTAGGTGATCGTGTCCAGCCTGATGTCGGTCGCGAGCTGGGGCTTGCTCTGGTAGAGCAGGCTGCCCTGGATCTTGCTCGCGCCCTTGTCACCACCGGTGGCCTCCAGGACCACGTCGCCGGAGTAGGAGGTGACCGCTTCGGCCTTCTGCACACTCTGCTGCACCGCCTCGGCGGCGGCGAGCTTGACGTTTCCGAGGGAGCTGGTGCCCTGCGCACCGCATCCCGCGACCGCGACCAGCGCGGCCCCTCCCAATGCAAGTGCGGGAGCCAATCGACGCATTCGTCTTCACCCTTTCGTGTCCCCCGATGAACTTGTCTACGACACTACGCGGCGGCAAACTCGGGTGCGTCCTCCGAAAGAACGAAGAAACGAAAAAAGACCTCAACCGAATGGCCATTCGGTTGAGGTCTTTCGCGAAAAGAGCCTGGGATCAGGCGTCGAGCTCCGCGGTCAGGCCGCGCGTCGCGTTGGGGTCGACCGGAATGCCGGGGCCCATGGACGTGGCGAACACGACCTTCTTGACGTAGCGTCCCTTGGCCGCGGACGGCTTCAGACGCAGCACCTCGTCGAGGGCGGCGGCGTAGTTCTCGATGAGCTGACGCTCACCGAACGACACCTTGCCGATGATGAAGTGCAGGTTCGCGTGCCGGTCGGCACGGAACTCGATCTTGCCGCCCTTGATCTCGGTGACGGCCTTGCCGACGGCCGGGGTGACGGTGCCGGTCTTGGGGTTCGGCATCAGACCACGCGGGCCGAGCACGCGGCCGAGGCGGCCGACCTTGCCCATGAGGTCCGGGGTGGCGACGACGGCGTCGAAGTCGAGGCGGCCCTTGGCAACCTCTTCGATCAGCTCGTCGGCGCCGACGATGTCGGCGCCCGCGGCGCGGGCTTCCTCTGCACGGTCGCCGGTCGCGAAGACCAGGACCCGGGCGGTCTTACCGGTGCCGTGCGGGAGGATGACGGTGCCACGCACCATCTGGTCCGCCTTGCGGGGGTCGATGCCCAGTCGCAGGGCGACCTCGACGGTGGCGTCGAACTTGGCGACGTTGGAGTCCTTGGCCAGCTTGGCGGCTTCGGCCGGGCTGTACAGGTTCTCGAGGTCGATCTGGGCCGCTGCGGTGCGGTATCCCTTGCTGCGCTTCACTTGCTCACTCCTGTGAATCCGAGTGTCCGTGGTACGGGCCAGCGCCTGGCCCCTCCACTTACTTCGACGTTGTGGTGACGAACGCGCTCTTGGTCGCGGTCGCTGCCGGGCTTCTGGCCGGTGTCGCGGATCCCGATGGGGTCCGTCTCACCGCCCTGCCCGGATGATCGGGTGCTGCTAGTCGACGATCGTGATGCCCATCGACCGGGCGGTGCCGGCGATGATCTTCTCGGCCGCCTGGAGGTCGTTGGCGTTGAGGTCCTGCATCTTGGTCTCGGCGATCTGGCGCAGCTGCTCCTTGGTGAGCTTGCCGACCTTGTCCTTCTGCGGGACTGCCGAGCCCTTCGCCACGCCGGCGGCCTTCTTGATCAGCTCGGGCGCCGGGGGCGTCTTCGTGATGAAGACGAAGCTGCGGTCCTCGAAGATGGTGATCTCGACGGGGATGATGTTGCCGCGCTGGGCCTCGGTGGCAGCGTTGTACTGCTTCACGAATTCCATGATGTTGACGCCGTGCGGACCGAGGGCGGTACCGACCGGCGGTGCGGGAGTGGCCTGGCCAGCGGGAAGCTGGACCTTGACCAGTGCCGCGATCTTCTTCTTAGGAGGCATGGTTCTCTCCGGGTCCTCAATCGGGTTGGTGCGGCTCCCACGCAGACACGGGGAGCATGTCGGCGGGCCGCGCTTCGCGAAGCACGGCCCCCGAACGACTTAGTTTATGCGATCCGGTCAGATCTTCGAGACCTGGTTGAACGAGAGCTCAACCGGGGTCTCACGACCGAAGATCGACACCAGCACCTTGAGCTTCTGCGACTCGGCGCTGATCTCACTGACCGTCGCGGGCAGAGTGGCGAACGGGCCGTCCATGACGGTGACGGACTCGCCGACCTCGAAGTCGACGGTCGCGGCCGAGGCCTTGGCGGTCGACTTCTTGACTTCCTCGGACGGCTCCGGCGCCAGCAGCTTGGCGACCTCTTCGAGACTCAGCGGGCTCGGCTTGTTGGACAGGCCGACGAAGCCGGTCACGCCGGGCGTGTTACGCACCGCGGACCAGGACTCGTCGGTGAGCTCCATCCGGACCAGCACGTAGCCGGGCAGGACCCGCTCCTTGACGAGCTGGCGCTTGCCGCTCTTCACCTCGGTCACGTGGTGAGTGGGCACCTCGACCTGGAAGATGTAGTCCTCCATGTTGAGGGACTGCGTGCGGGTCTCGATGTTCGACTTCACGCGGTTCTCGTAACCCGCGTAGGAGTGGATGACGTACCACTCGCCGAACAGGCTCCGCAGGTGGTCCTTGAACTCCTCGACCAGGTCGACCTCGGGAAGGACGTCGCCGTCCTCGTCGACGGCGCCGTCCGCCGAGACCACAGCGGCCTCGGCGGCCACGTCGTCGTCCTCATCGGACTCGTCGTCGTCCTCGTCGGCGTCGTCCTCATCGGACTCGTCGCCGGGAAGGACGTCACCGTCCTCGTCAACGGCGCCGGCCGCGGCCTCTTCGGCCTCGGTTTCAGCGTCGACGTCGACGTTGGATCCGGCATCGACGGCCGACTCATCGGACTCGTCGAGCGAACCCTCCGCAACGTCGACGGCTTCCGGCTCCTCCACGCGCTCCGCGCGGGACTCGCCAGCCGACTGTGAAGACTCGGACACGGTGACTCATTCTCTTTCCGTCGATGGGCTGAATGGACTGACCGCGGGACAACCCGCCGGATGCCGGTTCAGGCTCCGCCGAAGATTCTCAGCACACCCTCGGTGAACACGTAGTCCAGCACGGACACGATTCCGATCATGATCACAACGAAGACCAGAACGATGATGGTGTAAGAGATAAGCTCTTTGCGCGTAGGCCAGATGACCTTACGCAGCTCAGCTATGATCTGCCGATAAAAAAGGGCGGGAGAAGTGCGCTTGGCCTTCTTCTCACCACTCGGCTTGTCTGCGGTTTCGCCGCGCGTGTCGATCGCCACAGTCCTCACCTGATCCGTCGAGTCCAACGCATATCAGCGGCGCGCTAGACGCCAGATGCGCGGACCGCTCCTCGCAGGGCACGAAGGACTCGAACCTTCAACCGCCGGTTTTGGAGACCGGTGCGCTACCAATTGCGCTAGTGCCCTAAGACATGAACCACCATACATCGGTTGGACCGAAGTTTGGTCGCGGCTCACGGTCTCACGCCGCCGGTTCAGGCATGCGGCGGAAAGACCACGTCGGATTCTACGTCGGAATGGCCACTACGTCGAACCAGCGGCCGATTGCCCAGATCAAGGGCCCGTTTACGTGCTTGTACGGCTTGTAGGGCTTGTCACCCGTCGTCCGCGTCATGGACAGCGCGCGGTGCCCGTGGCCGGCCGTCCGCATCGTGAACGGCGCGCAGGGACCGAGACCCGCCGTCCGCATCATGGATAAGGAGCGGAGACGGCGGTGCGGATCTGTAAACATGGACGCATGACCCGTCCTCGCATCTCAGCACGCATCTCCGCGATCTCCGAGTCCGCCACGCTCGCCGTGGACGCCAAGGCTAAGGCGATGAAGGCGGCGGGCCGCCCGGTCATCGGCTTCGGCGCCGGAGAGCCGAACTTCGCGACGCCCGGCTACATCGTCGAGGCGGCCGTCGAGGCGGCCCGGAACCCCAGATTCCACAAGTACACGCCGGCCGGCGGGCTCCCCGAGCTCAAGCAGGCCATCGCCGACAAGACGCTCCGCGACTCCGGCTACCAGGTCGGCGCGGCCCAGGTGCTGGTCACCAACGGCGGCAAGCAGGCCGTCTACCAGGCGTTCGCCACGCTGCTCGACCCCGGTGACGAGGTCGTGGTCATCGCCCCCTACTGGACCACCTATCCCGAGGCCATCAAGCTGGCCGGCGGGGTCCAGGTCGACGTCGTGACCGACGAGACCACCGGCTATCTCGCGAGCGTCGAGCAGCTCGAGGCGGCGCGCACCGACCGCACCAAGGTCCTGCTGTTCGTCTCCCCGTCCAACCCGACCGGCGCGGTCTACAGCCCCGAGCAGGTCGAGGCGATCGGCCGCTGGGCCGTCGAGCACGACCTGTGGGTCGTCACGGACGAGATCTACGAGCACCTCACCTACGGCGACGCGACGTTCGCGAGCATCGCCACCGTCGTTCCCGAGCTGGGCGACAAGGTCGTCGTGCTGAACGGCGTCGCCAAGACCTACGCGATGACCGGCTGGCGGGTGGGCTGGCTGATCGGCCCCAAGGACGTCGTGAAGGCCGCGACCAACCTGCAGTCGCACGCCACCTCCAACGTCTCCAACGTGGCCCAGATCGCGGCCCTGGCCGCCGTCACCGGCGACCTGTCGGCCGTCGCCGAGATGCGCGAGGCCTTCGACCGCCGCCGCCGGACCATGGTCCGGATGCTCAACGAGATCCCGGGCGTGCTCTGTCCCGAGCCCCTGGGCGCGTTCTACGTCTACCCGTCGGTCAAGGAGCTGCTGGGCAAGGACTTCGGCGGCAGGCGCCCGCAGACGTCCGCCGAGCTCGCCGAGCTCATCCTCGAGGAGGCCGAGGTCGCCCTCGTCCCCGGCGAGGCCTTCGGCACCCCCGGCTACTTCCGCCTGTCCTACGCCCTCGGCGACGACGACCTCGTCGAGGGAGTCGGCCGGATCGCCAAGTTCCTGGGCGAGAGCCGCTAGCCGTACCGGACGCGGGAGGCCCGGCCCTCATCGATATCGATCCCGAGGTCCGTCTCGTCTCCCGGGCCGGGGGGTCGCGACGGCTGGCAGAGGACCGACCGGGCGACGGGCCCCGCCTCTTCGCCACCCCGGGTCCGCGGATCCGGGGGCCAGATCTTCCTATGGCGGGCGCCTTCGCCTCGGAGCCTCGGATCCGGAGGTCAGGTCTCCATGTGGCGGGCGCCTTCACCGCGCCCCCCGGTCCGCGGATCCGGGGGTCAGATCTCCAGAGGTTTCAGGGCGTAGGCCACGGTGGCCTCGATGTGGGAGGTCGCGCCCTCCTCGAACGCCACGGCGTAGGCGGCCGGGCCGATCAGGTCCATGGCGCGGGTCGCGGCGCTCTCGCGAGGGCGGGTCATGGCGTCGGCTCCGAGGCCGGGCAGTCCGAAGGTGATCCAGATGCGCTGGGCGGCGCCCAGGAGCCAGGCGGCGCGCCCGCCGTCACCCGCGGCGGCGGCGACCCGTGCGAGCTGGTCGATGGCGAGGACGCTGCCGACCACGTCGCGCAGTTGCCATTTGACCTCCAGCGACGCCCTGGCCGCCTCGGCCGCCCCGGCGACCTCGCCCCGGTTGAAAAGGGCGAGGGAGAGAACGTAGTCGCAGAGCGAACGCTGGGACAGCTCGCCACAGGCCTCGCAGCGGAGACGGGCCTCCCGCAGGATCTCCACCGCCTCGTCGAAGTCGCCGCCGAAGGTGGCCGCCATGGCGAGGAGCAGGGGGATGGACGGCCCTCTCACGGAATCCGGGTCCGCCTCCCGGAACTTGACCGCTCCCTCCAGCGCGTACGCCCGCGCGCCGCCGAGGTCGGCGGTGAACAGGCAACTGCCGGCGAGGCGAAGGTAGGCGTTCGCCTCGGCGTCGGCGTCGCCGTACCGCCGCGCGTTCTCGAGGCACTCCTCGGCCCGGCTGCGGGCCAGGACCATGTCCCCCTGGATGAGCGCGAGGTGGGCGACGGCCCAGAGAGGCTTGGATCTGGCCGGGTTGGGGCCGGGACAGGCGGCCAGCGCGCGGTCGAGGTAGTAGCGGCCCTCCCGGATGAGGCCCAGATGACACCAGAGCACCCACAGGGCCCCGCTCAGCTCCAGGGCGGCCCGATGGTTGCCGGCGGTGAGACAGCGGTTGAGGGCCGTACGGAGGTTGGGGAGCTCCTTGTGCGCCCAGTAGGCCCATTCGAGCTGGCGCGGGCCGTACCACTCGGCGTCCATGCGGCGGGCGGTGGACAGGTAGTGGTCACGGTGCCGGCGGATCATGAGATTGCCCTCGCCGAGCTCGTTCAGCCAGTCACGCCCGTAGTCCCTGATGGTGTCGAGCATGCGGTAGTGATCGCCCACCCGCGCGAGAACGGACTTCGTCGCGAGCGAGGAGAGCACGGCGGGCACGTCGGGCAGGCGTTCGTCCTGGCAGACGCCGCAGGCGGACTCGACGTCGAAGGCACCCGCGAAGACCGACAGCCGGGCCCAGAGCAGGCGTTCGGCGGGAGTGCACAGCTCGTGACTCCAGCCCGCGGCGGTGCGCAGCGTGTAGTGGCGGATGAGGAGGCCGTCACCGTCGGCCAGCAGCTTGAACCGGTCGTCGAGCTGGTCGGCGAGCTGGATCGCGGACAGGCCGCGCATGTGGCTGGCCGCCAGCTCGATGGCGAGCGGCACGCCGTCGAGCCTGCGGCAGAGCCTGGCGACGGCCATCATGGCCCGTTCGTCCGTGCGCAGCCCGGGGGCCACGGCCTTCGCGCGGTCCAGGAAGAGACTCATCGCGTCGTAGCCGGCGAGGTCGGCGGTCTCGGGCGGCGGGACGGGAAAGGGGTTGACGACCATGACGACCTCCAGGGGGAGGCCGAGCTCCTGGCGGCTGGTGGCGATGATCCGGATGTCGGGCGCATCGGTCAGGATGGAGACGATCAGGTCGCTGCAGGGGCCGACCAGGTGCTCGCAGGTGTCGAGGACCAGGAGCAGGCGCCGCTCGGCGAGGAACTCGGTGAGCGCCTCAAGGACCGAGTGTCCGGACTGCAGGTGCAGGCCCAGCAGCCCGGCGATGCGGCCGGCGAGCAGATCACCGTTGGTCTCCGGTGACAGCTCGACCACCCAGACGCCGTCGGGATAGTCCTTCCGCGCGTTCTGCGCGGCCTTCAGGGCCAGGCGCGTCTTACCGACTCCGCCGGAGCCGTGCAGGGTGAGCAGACGTGTCCGGGCGAGGAGCTTCCCGATCTCCTCCAGCTCATCGGCACGGCCGACGAAACTGCTCATCTCAGCCGGAAGGTTCCCGCGCGAGGTCAAGAAAAGGCCCCCTGGAGTGCGTGTTCCACCGCGGCTCGAAGACCGATCATCCCTCCCTCTTCGTTCAGCCGCTCGAACTCCGCCCTGCCCATCCGGCCGCGCAACCTCAGCTCCGCCTTGCGGAGCAGGGTCGTGATCATGGGCGAACGGCTGGGCGGGACCTCGGCGGTCTCCCAGGCGGCCTGGGCCGCGCCGAACATGGTCGCGGCGAACGTGTCGTTCGCGTCGGTCTCCGCGATCACGACGAACACCTCGAGCGCCTCCATGAGGGAGATCGTGTCTCCGAACAGCCGGGCGCCCCGGAGAGCTCCGCGGGCGGCCACGACGGCGGAGGCGGTGTTGCCGAGAAGGTGCTCGGCCTGGCCGAGGAGAAGGTCCAGGCGGATGAGGGTCCAGTAGTCGCCGCAGGACTCGCAGAGCTCGCGGCCCTCCTCGAGGACGGACACGGCCTGGTCGTTACGGCCCGTGAGCATCATGGCGGTGGCCACGACCGTGTAGGTGGGCAGGAAGCCGGGGAAGACGTTGCCGGTCGAGCGGTGGCGCACCCTGGCGTGCTGAATGAGCTGAAGGGCCTCCACCACATCGCCCCTGACGACCGCCAGGTGGGCCTGGAACTGGCTGACGTAGGCCGTGGCATAGCCGTCGGCGTCCTCGGCGGCGCACTCGGTGAGAATGCTCTCCGCCCGGTCGAGGTCGCCGCGCTGGATCGAGACCCAGGCGTGCACCCACAGTGCCTTGACCCGCTCGGGGCTGGGGGTGTGGTCGAGATCCAGACCACGCTGGAGAAGATCGTCCCCGGGGGCCTGCATGCCGCAGCACGCCCACAAAAACCACAGGTTGCCGACCAGGTCGAGGCCCTTGCGGTATTCCTCGGGCCGGGAGTAGCAGTATTCGATGGCCCCGCGCATGTTGGCGCATTCGAGCACCAGCCTCCGGTACCACTCGAGCTGCCTGCCCTGCCAGCTCATCTCGGCGCGGGCGGACAGGCCGAGGAAGTGGTCGCGGTGGCGCCGCCCCGTCTCCTCCGTCTCGCCGAGGCGCTCCAGCCAGACGGCGCCGAACTCGCGGACGGTGTTGAGCAGGCGGTAGCGGACGCCGCCCTCACCCTCCTCGCGGGCGAGGATCGACTTGTCGAGCAGGCCGAGCAGGGCGTCGAGAACCTCCTCGGAGCCGAGGACGCCGCCGGAGCAGACGCCTTCCGCGGCTTCGAGGTCGAAGGTGCCGGAGAAGACCGACGCCCGAGCCCACAGGAGGCGCTCCTGCGGACTGCAGAGCTCGTGGCTCCAGCCGTAGGCGGCGCGCATCGAACCGTGCCGCCGGGTGCCGGGTGCGGTGGCGAAGATGTCGGCCTCCCCCGGATCGGGACCGGCCGCGGCAAGCTCGATCGCCAGGGGGAGGTTGTCGAGCCGTTTGCAGAGCTCCTCCGGGTCCGTCCCGATGAGCCGGCTGCCGGCGAGAATGGTGAGCAGGTGGGCGGCGTCGGCGTCGGACAGGCCTCCGACCGGGTAGAGGTGCTCGCCGGGCAGCCCCAGCCGCTGCCTGCTGGTGCTCAGGACGCGCAGTCCCTCGACCGACCGCAGCAGCAGACCGATCAGGACGCCCACGGCGCCGACGACGCGGTCGCAGGTGTCGAGGACGATCACGCTGCGGCGCGGGACGAGCTCGTCGATCAGGGATCGCAGCACGGGCACGTCCGGCTGCCTGCGAACGCCGATCGTGTCGGCGAGCATGCCGGTCAGGGCCTCCAGGTCCGCCGAAGCCTCGGACAGCTCGACGACATGGACGTCTCCCGGGAGTTCGTGTTCCAGGGCACGGGCCAGGCGCAGCGCCATACAGGTCTTCCCGGCGCCGGCGGGACCGGTCAGCGTGACGTGGCGCACCCTTTCGAGCAGGGTGGAGACGTCGGCCAGCTCGGTTTTCCTGCCGACGAAGACATCCGCTCTCATGGCAGCCCCTGCGTCGTCCTGACTACACGTGCACCTACGGTCGCACGTAGGCAGTGCCCACTGAAACCCCGTTGCTCACATTTCCTGCGATAAGACTTAACCTGTAATGGGATTCGCACTCCTGCTGTAATGCGAGTCACGCTCCTGATTTTCATGAATGAAACACAATCTGTGACATGTACGGCGCTCTTGCGCACGGAAATTCGGTGGAAACCGGCAGGGGCCACTCATTCGGCTCCGGAGTCGAAACTCCGTGTGATCGAGAAATCGCCGAAGACCGCCCCGTCGAATTCCTCTGGCTGGAGCCCCAGGCCCCGGCTCTGGAAAGCATGCCGGCGCCCTCCCTCATCGACGAGGTCTCCTCTCGATCTTCCCACCTCGCGAACGAACCGTCAGGTTGAGACCAAAAATTGTCAGCGCACGTCAGACCTGCGGCACCATGTTGAAATGCCACGTCCCCTCAGAGAGCTGCCCAAGGCTCACCTGCATCTGCACTTCACCGGCTCGATGCGGCACTCGACCCTGATCGATCTCGCCCGCGAGCAGAACCTGCATCTGCCGGACGCGCTGGAGGACGACTGGCCACCCCGGCTGCGGGCGACCGACGAGCGGGGCTGGTTCAGGTTCCAGAGGCTGTACGACATCGCACGGTCGAGCCTCCAGCGGGAAAGCGACGTCTACCGGCTGTTGCGCGAGGCCGCCGAGGACGAGGCGGCGGAGGGGTCGGGCTGGCTGGAGATCCAGATCGACCCGTCCGGATACGCGCAGAGGTTCGGCGGGCTCACCTCGACCATGGAGCTGATGCTCGACGCGGCGCACAGAGCCGCCGATCACGCACAGATAGGCGTCGCGGTCGTGGTGGCCGCTAACCGGACCCGCCATCCCCTCGACGCCAAGACGCTCGCCCGCCTCGCCACGCACTACATGGACCAGGGTGTCGTCGGGTTCGGGCTCTCCAACGACGAGCGCCGCGGCCGGGCCCGCGACTTCGACGGGGCCTTCCGGCTCGCCAAGCGGGCGGGGCTGCTGTCCCTGCCGCACGGCGGGGAGTTGCTGGGCGCCGAGAGCGTGGCCGAATGCGTGGACGTGCTGAGCGCGGACCGGGTGGGGCACGGCGTCCGGGCGGCCGAGTCGCCGCGGCTGATGGAGAAGCTCGCCCGCCGGCAGATCACGTGCGAGGTCTGCCCGACCTCCAACGTCGGGCTCGGAGTGGCGGCGAGCGCCGAGGAGGTGCCGCTGCGGAGGCTGTTCGACGCGGGCGTGCCGATCGCGCTGGGCGCCGACGACCCGCTGCTGTTCGGAGAGCGACTGCTGCCCCAGTACGAGCTGGCCCGGCAGGTGTACGGCTTCTCCGACGCGGAGCTGGCCGAGCTGGCCCGGCAGTCGGTCCGGGCGTCGGCGGCCCCGGAGTCCGTGCGCAAGGACCTCCTGCAGGGGATCGACGACTGGCTGGCGTCAGAGGGCTGAGCGGGCGATCTCCAGAGCTCCCTGGAGGTCACCGACGCCCTCCAGGCGCAGGCCGACCCCCTTCTGCTGCCAGATGAGGGTGGGATCGGCCAGGCGGGCGCGGGCCGGGGCCTCGCCACCGCCCCGGGGAAGGTAGGTCAGACCGTGCTTGGCCGGAATCCACCACGCCTGCGAGGTGCCCAGGTTGACCTGGTCCGGCCAGGGTGGTCCCAGCTCCTTGCGGAACGCGACCTCAAGGACGCCGTCGTACTCGTCCAGCCTGACGCCCGGCCAGAACAGCGACACCACCCGGCCGCCGTCGCTCACCCTGACCTCGGAGGGCTCGCCCAGCCGGGACGGGACGGAGATCGCGAACGCCACCTGCTCGCGGGCCTGCTCCAGGGTGACCCTCCGCTCTCCCGGCAGCGGGCTCGGCACCCCTGACGGCAGCGGCCCGGGGTCGCCGATCCTGAGCTCGACCCCGGCGAACCGCAGGACCTCCACGACCGCGGCCCTTCCCGCGGGCGTCGCGCCGAAGAACAGGGCGAGGAGGATCGCGACGACGGAGACGATCGCCCGCCTCCGCGGGCGGGCACCGGGCCTCAGCGCGCGCCATGCCCGCCGTACCGGCGCGGGCCGGTCCGCGCCCTCGACCGATCCGAGCCGTGCCCGTACGGCCCCCGCGACCGGTGCGGGCGGCCCGTCCGCGCCCGGGAGCGACTCGAGGCGTGCCCGTACGGCCCGCGCCACCTCGGCGGGGGGCGGGGACGGGACGTCGAGGGTCTCCCCGAGGGCGAGGAGCCCGGCTTCGAGATCGTCAGATGAGGTCACGTGCCACCCCCTCACGCAGGCGGGCCAGTCCGCGGAAGGTCCGCGACTTGACGGTACCGATCGGAAGGTCGAGCACCTGGGCGGTCTCGGCCTCGGACAGCTGAAGGAAGTACCGGCAGACGACGGCCTGACGTTCCCGCTCGGGCAGCGTGCGCACCGCTTCGAGGAGCCGGCTCCGCCGATCGGTCGCGACGGCCGCGTCCTCGGGAACCTCGCCCTTCGCGGGATCGACCTCGGTGAGCTTCACGACGAGCTCGGCCCGACGGCCCCGTGAACGGGTCAGATTGTGGGTCTCGTTGGCCACGATCCGCAGCAGCCAGGGGCGGAACGGCGCGCCACGGCGGAAGGTGGCCAGGTGGCGGTAGGCCTTGACGAACGCCTCCTGGACGACGTCCTCGGCCTCGTCCCCGGCGCCGAGCATGGACGCGGTGCGGTGCGCGAGCGCGCTGTAGCGGGTGACCAGCGCCTCGTAGGCGTCCAGGTCACCGGCCAGAGAGCGGGCTATCGCCTCATCGTCGTCCGTCGGGGCTCCTTCGCGGATGTCGTGACAGATTTCACCGCACGGGAGCACGTAAAGGGAAGACCATCGGAACCCACAGAATTCGCAAAGGCCATGAAGACGTCGAAGTCCATGAGGTCCGTGGAACCTCCATCGATGCCCGTAAAATCCGTGGATTCCGTGGGATCCGTGAGCTCCGTGGAGTCCGTGGAGTCCGTGGAGCCCGTGAGCTCCGTGGAGCCCGTGAGCTCCGTGGAAGTCCGTGAAGCCGGCGGAAGCCCTCGGTGGGCCTCTCGAAGCCGTCAGCCGAGGGCGTAGGCCATCGCGGAGTCGAGGTCGTCATCGTGGCCCTCGGCGAAGATCGCGTCATAGGCGTCGTCGCCGAGCAGTTGCCTGGCCGTGCGCTCGGCCACCGTCCTCGGCTCCGACACGCTCTTCGAGCCGAGGCCCCGCAGCCCGAACGTGTCACACAGCCGCGCCGCCGATCCCTGGAGTCTGGCCGTACGGTGGCCGTCGCCCTCGACCGCGGCGATCACCGCGAGCTGGTCCAGCGCCAACGCCACGCCGGCGGCGTCGCGGAGCCGCCATTTGACGTCGAGCGACTGCCGGGCCGCCACCGCCGCCTCGGCGGCGCGGCCGAGGCCGAGCTGGGCGATGGAGAGCACGTAGTCGCCGCAGGCGCGGACCCAGAGCTCGCCGCGCGCGTCGCAGAGCCGCTGTACCTCCTCCAGCACGGAGACGACCCTGGCGAACTCGCCGCGCCATGTCGCGGCCGTGGCCAGGGTTACCAGGGCGATCGGCTCATCGACGGTCACGGCTTCGGCCTTCCTGAAGTATTCGCGTACGAGATCGACGGCGGGCTCGACCTCGTCGAGAGAACCGGCGAACAGGGAACGGCGGGCCAGGCGGAGCTGAGCGTGCCCGGCCGCCGCGTAGTCGCCCCAGTCGAGTGCCGCGGACAGCGCCGCCTCGGCCCGGAGCCGGCCGAGCTCCAGCTCACCCCGGGCGATGGCCACGCAGCCGTCGGTCCACAGGAGTCTGGGCAGCCCGGGATCGGTGACGGGCGCGGCGTCGATGGCCCGCTTCATGTAGTAGCGCCCCTCCCTCAACCGGCCCAGGCAGAACCAGAGGATCCAGAGCGTCCCCGCGAGCTCGATGGACAGCGAGGTGGACGGGGAGTCGGAGTCGAGCGCGAGACGGAGGTTGGTGACCGAGAAATTCAGGCGGTCCGCCCACTCCTCCTGCCGGGGGCCGTACCAGTCGGCGTCGGCCTGGCGGGCCAGGTCGAGGTAGTAGTAGCGGTGCCGCCGGGTCAGGCGCTCCTCGTCGTCGAGCCGGGCGAGCTGCTCCCTGCCGTGGTCCCTGACCGTTCCCGGCTGCCGGTAGCCGCCGGGAACCCGGATGAGAAGCGACTTCTCCACGAGGTCGGCCAGGAGGTCACGCACGTTGACCAGGCGCCGGTCGCCGCACACCCACACGGCGGCCGCCGCGTCGAAGTCTCCCGCGAAGACCGACAGCCGGGCCCAGAGCAGGCGCTCCTCGGGGCCGCACAGCTCGTGGCTCCAACTGATCGCGGTACGCAGGGTCCAGTGGCGGGTGAGCAGTGCCCGATCGTCGTACAGGGCGTCGAACCGTTCCTCCAGGTGGTCGGCGAGCCGCTCCACCGTCATGGTCTTCAGCCGCCCGGCGGCCAGCTCGATGGCGAGCGGGATGCCGTCCAGCCGCCGGCAGATCCTCGCCGCGGCCGCCAGGGTCGCCTCGTCCGCCTTCAGGCCCGGCACCGCGGCCCCGGCCCGGTCGAGGAAGAACCGGAGCGCGTCGTTCGCGGTCGGCGTCCCGGCCTCCGGTTCGGGCGTCTCGAACGGCTCGACGGGCAGCGGCGTCTCCTGCGGCAGTTCGAGGGTCTGGCGGGAGGTCACGACGATCCGCACGCCGGGGGCGGCGGCCAGGATCTCGGCGACCAAACCGCGGCAGGCGGCCAGGAGATGCTCACAGCCGTCGAGGAGCAACAGCAACCTCTTGTCCGCGAGAAACTCGACGAGCACCTCGATCTGCGACCGCGCCGACTGCTCGCGGAGGCCGAGGACCGCCGCGACCGTGTGGGCGAGCAGGTCGCCGTTGTGCTCACCCGACAGTTCCACCAGCCAGGCGCCGGCCGGATAGGAGTCGCGGCACCGCTCCGCGGCCTTCACCGCGATCCGTGACTTGCCGACGCCTCCGGAGCCGGTGACCGTGATCAGCGATGTCCCGGGCAGGAGCTTCAGCAGCCGTCGCACCTCGCGCTCGTGACCGATGAAGCCGCTCGTCTCCGCGGGGAGGTTCCCGCGCCACCATGGAACCTGTGCCATCGGCTCGCGCTCCTTCCACCTGGTGGAAATACCACTTTGGAGGAATCGCACCTTCTCAGCATCACGAAGCGGTCGGCGGACCGCCCACGGGTGGGGTTTCCTCCTCCTCCAGTGCAAATCTGACCGCCGCATCTAGGTCGGATTTCCCCCCGCGCGCCGTGAAACTCGAGAATTACGACTTTTTGACAGACAACATGGCAGATTCGCCAATCAAAGCCAGAACGGGCAAATCCAGGCGCTCGATCCCCGGCACGGACCAGGCACGGCGAACCGCCGCCCGTGGCGTTCCCTCCTGACAACTTCCCCGCGATCGCCGGTACTCCGCCCGCTCTGCGCCCGGCGACCCCCCGTGTCCCGCCAAACAGAAGAAAGCGCATAAGAATCGACGAACACCGATGAAAGGGAAATGGTTCGCAATCTCCTCGGAGTGCGCGTTCCCACCGAGGGTGACCGACCTTCTAGACGTCCCGGATCCAGGCCACCGCGGCAGATGATTCCATGATCAGTCCCTGGGCGAAGGCGTGGTCGTAGCAGGCGTCGCCGATCAGGGCCCTGGCCTCGGTCTCGGTGTGCTCCCGAGCGGCCTGAAGTCCGTACGGATCGCGCCGGGACTGTTCCGGAGCGATCTCCCGCCGGACCGCCTCGGGCCGCCGGTCCACGCCGCCTCGCGACTGCTCCGCGTCCGTCCGCATCCGCTGTGCCACGCCGAGCAGACCGGCGGCCCTCCGGCCGTCACCGCGGGCCGTGGCGATGGCGGCGAGCTGATCGGCCATCATGGCGCTGCCCGTCACGTCGCCCAGACGCCACTTCACATCGAGTGCCGCCCGCGCGTAGACGTCGGCCGCGTCGAACTCCCCCCGGCCGAGTTCGGTGAGCGACCGGGCTTGATCACCGTTGGACCTCGCCCACAGCTCACCGCGTTCCGCGCACCTCCCCCACTGCCGCACGAGCACCTCCACGGCCCGGCCGGGCTCACCCCGGGCGTCGAGCACCGCCGCCAGTGTCACCTCAGCGACGGGCAGCCCGATGTGGGAGTGGACCGCCCGCTCGAACAGCTCCGCCGACTCGGTGGCCAGGCGCTCGGCCTCGTCGAGGTCTCCGCGGGCGAGGGCGACGGCGGCGGCGCACCGCCTGGCGCATCCCGCGGCGGCGAGGTCTCCGTCCGCCATCGCGGCCGCGTAGGCCTCGCCCGCCCGCTTTCCGGCCGCGACCGTGTCGCCCGCGTCGAGTGCCGTCCACGCGCGCACCCACAGAGCCTTGGTCCGTCCCGGGCTCGGCTCCGGGTGCCGATCCAGCGTCCGGTCCAGGTAGTGGCGGCCCTGCTCCGCCTGGCCCAGGCAGCACCAGACGAACCAGAGCGCCGTCACCAGGTCGAACCCCTCATCGTGATCGAGGATCGCCTTCAGGTTCGGCAGTTCGCGGTGAGCCCAGTCGGCCCACTGCGGCTGGCGTGGGCCGTACCACTCCGCCTCCGCCCGGCGCGCCTGCGTCAGATAGTGGTCGCGGTGCCGCCGGACGAAGGCCTCCTCCTCGCCCAGCCTCCGCAGCCACTCCCTGCCGTAGTCGCGGATCGTGGCGAGCATCCGGTAGCGCGGCCCCTCGGCGATCAGGATCGACCTGTCCGCGAGCCGGGCCGGCTCGAACCCGGTGAGCCGCTCGTCGGCGCACACCACCCGCGCGTCGTCGGCGTCGAACCACCCGGCGAAGACCGACAGGCGAGCCCAGAGCAGACGCTCCTCCGCCGTGCACAGCTCATGGCTCCAGCCGACCGCGGTGCGCATGGTCTGGTGGCGCGCGAACGGAGTACGGCTCCCGCCGACGAGCAGCGCGAAGCGGTCGTCCAGCCGTTCGGCGATCTGCTGTGGCGACAGAGCCCGCAACCGCCGGGCGGCGAGTTCGATGGCGAGCGGGATGCCGTCCAGCAGGCGGCAGACCCGTGCCACCGCCTCCGGATCGAGGCTGAGACCGGGAACCAGCGCGTGAGCCCGCTCGGTGAACAGGCGCACCGCATCCGTGCCGGCGCCCCCTGTCTCGGGCACGGGCAGCGGTTCGACCGGGAAGAGCCGCTCTCCGGGCAACCCGAGCGGCCGGCGGCTGGTCACGAGCACCCGCGCGTGCGGGGCGTCCGCCAGGACACGGCGCAGCAGCGCGGCGCAGGCGTCGATCAGGTGATCGCAGGTGTCCAGGATCAGCATCAGATGTTTGTCCGCGAGAAAGTCGGCCAGCACCTCGCTCTGGGGCCGGACCGCCTGCTCGCGCAGGCCGAGCACCGCGGCGATGTCGTGCCCGACCAGGTCGCCGTTCTGCTGGGCGGAGAGCTCGACCACCCACGCCCCGTCGGCGAAGGAGTCGCGGAGACGGCCCGCCGTCCTGATCGCCAGCCTGGTCTTGCCCACACCGGCGACCCCGGTGACGGTCACCAACGGTGATCTGCCGACCAGTGCGGCGAGTTCGTCGAGCTCACGCCGCCGCCCGACCAGACTGCTCGTCTCCGCCGGGACGTTACCCCGGCGTACGCGTGTCTCCACCACCGAATTTCCAGCCCCTCCGCTGAGGTGGCAAGCCAATCACGGAACCGGTCACACATCCGATGCGATCGGATACCACTGGTTACGGATCTTTCTCCTCCAGTGCATATTTCACCGCAAGTGCCAGGTCAAGCCCTCGCCCCTGAGTGAAAAAGGTGTCGAACTCTCCCCCACCGAGAACCTTGACGGCCTGGATCACAGCCCGTTCGCGGATCCTGATGAAGGTCGGCGAACCGAGCTGCGGTAGCCCCGAGGAGTCCATGATGGCCTGGGCGGCGCCCAGGAGCCGGGCCGCCTTCGCGGCGGACCCCGCCATCACCGCGGCCGTCACCGTCACCGTCACGGCGGCCGTCGCCGTCACCGTGGCCCAGGCGATCAGCTCGACACAGGCGACGGTCAGGATCAGGTCGTCGAAAAGCCGCGCTCCGGTGAGTGCCGCCCTGGCGTGACCGAGTGCCCTGGGCGTACTGCCCCTGGAGTGTTCGGCCCAGGCGAAGACGTACTCCATCTGGGCCAGGCTCCACTTCTCGCCGTGTGCCTCGCAGAGCGCCTGCCCCTCGGACAGCTTCGCCACGCTCTCCTCCAGCCTGCCCGCCGCCAGCAGGCTCAGCGCCGCCAGCGTGTAACAGGGCAGCTGCCCGGAGAGCACGTCGCCCCTGGCCACGTGCCAGGCCATGGCCTCGCCCAGCAGCTTGCCCGCCCGGGGGAACTCCCGCCGCATGAGAGCGAACATGCCCTCCAACTGGATGACGTAGCCGGTGGCGCTCCCCTCGGGATCCTCGGCGCGGCATCGGGCGAGCCGCTCCTGCGCGACGTCGAGCTCACCCTGGAGCCCGGCCACCCAGGCGCAGATCCACAGCGCCCTGGTCCGCTCCGGGCTGGGCCGGGGATCCGCCCGCAGCGCCGCCTCCAGATAGTGGCGACCCTCCCGCTGCATGCCACAGCAGATCCAGAGGAACCACAGGGAGCCGGCCAGGTCCAGACCCGCCCGGGACCACTCGGGGTCGTCCAGGCACAGTTCGAACACCTTGCGGAAGTTGCGCCGCTCGGCACGCATCCGCCCGTACCACTCCACCTGCCGCTCGGACCACTCCGCGGCGTGCCGCCCGGCCAGGCGGAGATAGTGGTCACGGTGGCGGCTCCGGATCTCGTCGACCTCGCCGAGCCGGAGCAGCCACGTGGCGCCGAACTCCCTGACGGTGTCGAGCATGCGGAACCGTACGCCGGTGGAATGCTCCTCCCGCTGCACCAGCGACTTGTCGACCAGACCGGTCAGCGCTTCGAGCACCGTCTCGGCCGGGAGCGGCCCGCCCGCGCAGACCCACTCGGTGGCCTCCAGGTCGAACCCGGAGGCGAACGCCGACAGTCGCGCCCACAGCAGTCGCTCGGCGGGCGTGCACAGCTCGTGGCTCCAGCCCATCGCCGCGCGCAACGACTCGTGCCGAGCCGGTCCGCGGACCCCGGTCAGCAGGCGGTAGCGGTCTTCCAGCTGCCGGGTGAGCTGCTCCGGCGAGCGGGTGCGCAGCTGTACGGCCGCCATCTCGATCGCCAGCGGGATGCCTTCGAGCTTCTCGCAGAGCCGCGCCATGTCGCCCGCACTTCCGGATATATCCGCATCCGCGCCCCCGCCCGTGCCGCCGGGCGGGCCCGCGCTCCGGGACGGGACCATGCGGTCGCGCAGCAGGGCCACCGCCTCCTCGACCGGGAGCGGCGGGACGGGGTAGACGTGCTCGCCGGACACCCCGAGCGGCTGGCGGCTGGTGGCCAGGACCCGGAGGCCGGGCGCGCCGCGCAACAGGGTGTCGACCAGCGAGGCGACCGCGTCGACCAGGTGCTCGCAGGCGTCCAGGATGAGCAGCGCCGTGCGCGGCCTCATCCACTCCACCAGCACCTCCTCCTGCTCCCTGGCGGACTGGTCGGCCACGCCGAGGTCGCCGGCCACCGTCTCCGGCAGTAAATACGGATCGGTCAGGCAGGCCAGCTCGACCATCCAGAGGCCGTCGGGAAACTCCGCCCCGACCTCCTCGGCCACCCGGCTCGCCAGGCGCGTCTTGCCGATGCCCCCGAGTCCGATGAGGGTGACCAGGCGAGACTCTCTCAGCAGGCTAACCAGCCGTGCGGTCTCCGCCGGCCGGCCGACAAAGGTAGTTTCCATGGGGGTGCCCATGCTAGGCCGCGACGCTCCGTCTGGGGGCCGCTCCGCCCGAACCGCCACTAGACTCTGGCTGTCCATAGCCGTGGCCCTCGCGCCACGCTTTCCGTGAGCGAGCTGGACGGAACCGCATGTCTGGGTATGACCGCGTAGTGCAACCCGCGGCCGGTGACGAGGCCCTGGAAAACCACCTCGGTGGGGACGAGGCCAAGAACTACCGGCAGTACGAGCTCGACATGGTCGCCCCGCACGTGGGCCGGTCCATGCTGGAGATCGGCTCTGGGCTGGGCCACTTCGCCGAGGCCTTCCTGCCCCGCCTTGACCGGCTCGTGGCCAGCGACTTCGATCCCTACTGCGTGGAGCAGCTCAAGAAGCGCTTCGCCGGTCGTGACGACATCGACGTGCTGCAGTTCGGCCTGCCGACCGAGATCCCGATCGGCGACAAGGTCGACACCGTCGTGATGATGAACGTCCTGGAGCACATCGAGGAAGACGTCGAGGCGCTGCGGTCCCTCGCCAAGGTCACCGTCCCCGGCGGCCGGATCATCATCTGGGTCCCGGGCTACATGCAGCTGTACGGAGACTTCGACCGCAAGGTCGGCCACGTCACGCGTTACACCCCCGCCACCCTGCGCAGCACGGTCTCCAAGGCGGGCCTCGACATCGACGTGCTCAAGCCGATCAACTTCCTGGGCGGCATCGCCTGGTGGGTCGCCGTCCGCCGCGGCGGCGTCGGCTACCCCGACCCCCGCCTGGTCAAGATCTACGACCGCACGGTGGTCCCCCTGACGCGCCTCATCGAGCGCTTCATCCGCCCGCCCTTCGGACAGACGGTCTTCTGCGTGGCCCGCGTCCCCGAATAGCTCCGAGCAACACCGCCGACACGAGGCGCCGCTCACGAACGGCCGGGAACAGGCCGTGAGCGGCGCCTCGCGTCGGTTGTGCCCCCCTGAGATTTCCGGGCCTCTTCTTCGTTCTCAGGGAATTCCCAGGCTTCTCCTTCGAGGATCCCAGCGCGAGACGGTTGTCTGATCAGCGTCTCCCGTTGGGAAACACCCTTGAAGGAGCTTGATGAAGAAGAAACTCGCCATCGGCGTCGGGGCCGTCACGGCGGCGGTGCTGCTGATGGGCTCCTCCGCCTGGGCCACCCAGTCGGACACCGGGTCGGCCGCCCTCGCGTCGGACGGCGTGACCACGACCGCCAACCGGCCTCCGAAGGCGAACGGCAAGCCGCGCAAGCCCAAGGCGCGCTCCCGGATGGTGGGAATCCACGGGCAGGCCACGGTCGGCGGCAAGGACGCGAAGTTCGTCAACCGCACCTGGCAGCGAGGCGTGATCACCGCCAAGGGCGAGAGCTCACTGACCGTCAAGAGCAAGGACGGGGTCACCTGGACCTGGAACATCGACCAGGCCACCAAGATCCATAAGCTTGGCGCGCGCGCCGATCTCTCCAAGCTGGTCGCCGGGTCCGCGGGGTCCGCTGGAGACAAGGTCTTTGTGATCGGCACCGCGACCTCCTCCAACCCCACGGCGGCCTCGGTGTTCGCACCCCGTAAGGCCGCCGCGCCAGCCACCCAGGAACCACCGATCACCGGGAGCTGATCGGGAAGCGGTGGGGTCACCAAAGACGCGGTGACCCCACCGCTTCATGGCATTTTCATGACATCCATCCAGCCAAAAGTGATGTTCATGCAGGAAGCGGCGGTTTTCGCGTGGGAACGAATGGGCGAGAATTAGTCCTCCATGGACGAAAACGCCATCCTCGTCGTCGAGGACGACCCCAACATCCGCGACATCGTCGAGGTCGCCCTGCGCTTTCACGGGTTCCGGGTGACGGGCGTGGAGACCGGCGATGACGCCCTCACCGAGGTGGACCGCGATCCTCCCGCGCTGATCGTGCTGGACGTGATGCTTCCCGGCATCGACGGATTCGAGGTGTGCCGCAGGATCCGAGCGGCGGGCAAGCACATTCCCGTGATCTTCTTGACCGCCAGGGACACCCCCACCGACACCGTGCGCGGCCTCACGCTGGGCGGGGACGACTACGTCGCCAAGCCTTTTTCCGTCGAGGCTCTCGTCGCCCGCGTCCGGGCGGTGCTCCGCCGGACCGCCCTCTCCGACGAGCCGGGGAGCGGCGTGCTCCGGGTGGCGGACCTGGAACTCGACGAGTCACGGTGGGAGGTGCGGCGCGCCGGAGTTCCCGTGGACCTCTCCCCCACCGAGTTCCGCCTGCTCGCCTTCCTGATGGAGCATCCCGGCCTGGTGCTGACAAAGCGTCAGCTGCTGGAACACGTCTGGGGCTACGAGGGCTCCTCCCAGGTCGTCGAGACCTATATCTCCTACCTGCGCCGCAAGCTGGATCCGCTCGGCCCACCCCTGATCCACACCCAGCGCGGGGTCGGCTACGCGCTGCGCCCGCCCCAGGCCCCCTGATGTCGCTCAGGGCACGCCTGCTCGCGGGCCTGCTCGCGGTGAGCACGATCCTGCTGGTCATGCTGTCCAGCGTGAGCGTCCTCGTCCTGCGCGAGCACCTGCTCGAAAGGATCGACGTACAGCTGCGGGCGGCCACCGCGACCGCCGCCCAGAAGATCGCCGCGGCCCCCAACGGGCGGCTCGCGCTGACGCTGACCGGATCCACCTACGCGGTGGCCTCGATGAACCTCGGCACCGGGCGGACCCGGCTGGTCAACGGCGACGCCCCGGAGGCGGCGGCCGTACCGGGGCTGGTCGAGACCCTCGGCCTCGGCCGGATGAGGGATCACGCCGCGAGGCAGGACCGGTTCACCCTCGCCCCTTCGAGCGGCTACCCCATGATCGCGAGGGTCTCCGAGACCAAACAGGGCAACCGGTTGGTGATCGTCGCCGTTCCGCTGGAGTCGGTCGACGCGCCGGTCCGCCAGCTCGTCATCGCCGAGCTCCTCACCGGCGGCGTGCTCATCCTGCTGCTCGCCCTCATCGGCCGCGCCCTGATCACCAGGGGGCTCTCCCCGCTGGCGCGGATAGCGGTTGCCGCCCACGGCATGGCCGGCAACGGCGACCTGTCGGTCCGCATGCCCGAGGGCTCCTCGGAGATCGGGCGGCTCGGGACGGCCGTGAACCTCCTGCTCGACCGGATCGCGGAGGCCTTCAGGGACCGCTGGGCGTCGGAGGACCGCGTCCGGCGCTTCGCCGCCGACGCCTCGCACGAGCTCCGTACCCCGCTGTCCACCATCCGGGGATACGCGGAGCTCTACAGGACCGGCGCGCTGAGCACCGAGGACCTGCCCAGGATCATGGGCAGAATCGAGAGCGAGGCGACACGGATGGGCGATCTCGTCAGCCAGATGCTCGAACTCGCCCGCCTGGACCGGAACGCGGCGCTGGAGCCGTCGGAGACCGATCTGGCCGCGGTCGTCCGCGACGTGAGCGCGGACCACACGGCGATCGATCCGGGGTCACCGATCGTCGTCGACGCTCCGGACGCGCTGTCCGCCACCGTCGACGAGGCACGGGTCCGCCAGATCCTCGTCAATCTTCTGGCCAACGTGCGGGCTCACACTCCCCGGGGCACCACGGCCACCGTACGGCTCGCGCAGACGCCGGTCGGCGGCGTGCTGATCGAGGTCTCCGACGACGGGCCGGGAATGTCCGGCGATCAGGTGGCCAGGGCCTTCGACCGCTTCCAGCGGGGCGAGGAGCGGCTGCCGGGCAGCGCCGGACTCGGGCTGTCGATCGTCAAGGCGATCACCGACGCGCACGGCGGCCGTTGCTGGATCACCTCCGCCCCCGGCGAGGGCACCTCCGTCCAGGTTGAACTCCCTCGGCGTCAACGTCTTCCCGGACCGGCCACCTGGGCATAATCCCGGCATCATCCGCCCAAGGAGGTCCCGATGACCGATTACGCCAAGGCACGCGAGGTCGCCGAGCAGGCCAGAGAGAAGGAATGGTCCCGTCCCAGCTTCGGCAAACAGCTCTTCCTGGGAAACTTCCGCCTCGATCTGGTCCATCCCGCGCCCGCCCTGCCCGAGGCCGAGACCAAGCGGGGGGAGGAGTTCCTCCGGACGCTGCGGCGGTTCCTGGAGACCCAGGTGGATCCGGCCCTGATCGAGCGGACCTCGCAGGTGCCCGACGAGGTGGTCAAGGGGCTCGCCGAACTCGGCGCGTTCGGCATCACCACCGACGAGGAGTACGGCGGGCTGGGGCTCAGCCACCTCGACTACGGCCGGGCGTTGATGCTGGTCGGGTCGTACAGCCCGGCGCTCAGCACGCTGCTCTCGGCACACCAGTCGATCGGGGTGCCGCAGCCGCTGAAACAGTTCGGCACCCCGGAGCAGAAGCAGAGATTCCTGCCCCGCTGCGCGAAGGGAGAGGTGTCGGCCTTCCTGCTGACCGAGCCCGACGTCGGCTCCGACCCGGCGAGGCTCGCCACCACCGCGGTGCGGGACGGCGACGACTACGTGCTGAACGGTGTGAAGCTGTGGACGACCAACGGGGTCGTCGCGGGCCTGCTGGTCGTCATGGCCCGCACCGGCACGGGGATCTCGGCCTTTGTCGTCGAGGCCGACAGTCCCGGGATCACCGTCGAACGGCGCAACGCGTTCATGGGCCTGCGCGGCATCGAGAACGGCGTGACCAGGTTCCACGACGTCCGCGTCCCGGCCGCGAACCTGATCGGCCGCGAGGGCCAGGGCCTGAAGATCGCGCTGACCACGCTCAACACCGGACGACTCTCGCTGCCCGCCGTCTGCGCGGGCAACGCGAAGTGGGCGGTGAAGATCGCCAGGGAGTGGAGCAACGAGCGGGTGCAGTGGGGGCACCGGGTCGGCGAGCACGAGGCGGTGGCGCGGAAGATCGCCTTCATCGCCGGCACGGCCTACGCCCTTGAGGCGGTGATGGACCTGTCCTGCCGCCTGGCCGACGACGAGAGCAACGACATCAGGATCGAGGCGGCGCTCGCCAAGCTGTACGCGTCGGAGATGGCCTGGAGGGTGGCCGACGAGCTGGTCCAGATCCGTGGCGGGCGCGGCTACGAGACGGCCGCGTCGCTGGCCGCCCGGGGCGAGCGCGGGGTCCCCGCCGAGCAGGTGCTGCGGGACGTGCGGATCAACCGGATCTTCGAGGGGTCCACCGAGATCATGCACCTGCTGATCGCCCGCGAGGCGGTTGACGCGCACCTGACGGTGGCCGGCGAGCTCATCGACCCGTCGCTGGACAACAGGACCAAGGCCCGCGCCGCGGTGAAGGCGGGCGGGTTCTACGCGCGCTGGCTGCCGACGCTGGTCGCGGGCTCGGGCAACCGGCCCGGCTCCTACACGGAGTTCGGCCCGCTCGCCCAGCACCTGCGCTACGTCGAGAGGACCAGCCGTAAGCTCGCCCGCTCCACCTTCTACGGCATGTCCCGCTGGCAGGGAAAGCTCGAACACCGGCAGGGGTTCCTCGGCCGGATCGTGGACGTGGGCGCGGAGCTGTTCGCGATCACCGCGACGTGCATCCGAGCCCACGAGGAGTCCGCCGACCTGGGGCTCAGGCCCGTCGAGATCGCCGACACCTTCTGTCACCAGGCCAGACTCCGCGCCGACGCACTGTTCGACCGACTGTGGGACAACAGCGACTCACGCGACGTACGACTGTCGCGTTACCTGCTCCAGGGCCGCTACACGTTCCTGGAGGAGGGCATCCTCGACCCCTCGATAGAGGGACCGTGGATCGCCGCCGCCGAACCCGGCCCGTCGACCGCGGAGAACGTGCACCGGCCGATCCACTGAGGAGGCGCGGGTACGGCGCGCACACGCGTGCCGTACCCGCCCTTTCCTCGTTCCCTGTCCGAACTCGACACCGGTTCGGACAGGTCCGGGCTTCATAGTGGTCGAAGGCGACTTCGCTCTCACCGATTCGGAGCGCTCCTCAAGCATTCAGTGGTTGTCGGCGACGGCTGCCAGACGGCCGACGTCACGGAACCGACCAATCGGATCTCCGGCCGAGGCTTTCCGGCGGGAACCTGCGTGGGCGACCTTCCGTAAAGCCTGAAACCCAGGAGGACTTGCCTCTGAACCTTGGTGCCCGCGTGAAGAGCCGCAACAGGGCGGCACCTGAAAACCAGCAGGATCCTCAGTGCGGCAGAAGACGGCCCGTCCTCCGAAGAGGGCCGGGCCGTCTTGGTCCCCTACCGCTGGATCGCGTGTCCGCGACGCATCCGACCGGGGAAGCAGAAACCACACTCAACTCCCCGAACCGAGTTCACGTCCGAACCAACGTCCGCGTTCGCCTCCACGCCGAAGCCCGCATCCCTATCGGTGGCCCCTGCTCACGCCGAGACTCCTGTCCGCACCGACTATCCGCACAGGCGGACTCCGTCCGCGTTCGCAAGAAAATAAATAGGTTGCACCGCTCGAAGGGCCGTCGTACGGTCTTCTCATGTGGATTAACTCCTAAGAGCCGGCGTCGATCAGCCTCGCTGATCCGCCCGCACTCAGCGTTCTGGCCCGTTCGTCTGACGCGGCAGCTGAGTTTCCGACCCGGGATTTCGCCGCGTCGTCACAATCTTCAAGGAGTCCATATGCGAATTCATGCCGGTAAAAAGCGCAGCGGTAAGGGCAAGACCACCAAGACCCACACCCCGTTGCCCGAGCGAAACATGCCTCCGGAAGCGCCTCGGCACATGCCGATGCCGCGCACGCCGTCGAGGCCTACCCAGCAGCCGCGCCGGATTCCCGGCAAGGGCGGTCGCTGAGAAGAAATGCCCCGGTCCCGAAAAACGCCAATTCAGGGCCGGGGCATTTCTGTACGTCGCTTCGCTCACAGGCGTTCGCCCACGACCGCCTCATTCACAGGTGTTCGCTCACAGGCGTTCACTCATGAGCGCTTCGCTCACAGGCGTTCACTCATGAGCGCTTCACTCACGAGCGCTTCGCTACAGGCGCTCGATGATGGTGACGTTGGCCTGGCCACCGCCCTCGCACATCGTCTGCAGGCCGTACCGGCCTCCGGTGCGCTCCAGCTCGTGCAGGAGTTTGGTCATCAGGATCGCGCCGGTTCCGCCCAGCGGGTGGCCCAGGGCGATCGCGCCGCCGTTCGGGTTGACCTTGGCGGGGTCGGCGCCGATGTCCTTGATCCACGCCAGCGGCACCGGGGCGAACGCCTCGTTGATCTCGGTGACGTCGATGTCGTCGATGGACAGGCCGGACCTCTTCAGCGCCTTCTGCGTCGCCGGGATCGGCGCGGTCAGCATGTAGACCGGGTCGTCGCCGGTGAGCGCCAGGGTGACGATGCGGGCGCGGGGGGTCAGGTTGTGGTCGCGGACCGCCTGCTCGGAGGCGATCAGGAGCGCGCCGGAGCCGTCGGAGATCTGCGAGGAGGTGGCGGCCGTGATGCGGCCTCCGTCCCGCAGCGTCTTCAGCGACGCCAGCTTCTCCAGCGTGCTGTCCGCGCGCGGGCCCTCGTCGTCCTCGACGCCGTTGAGCGGGGCGATCTGGTCCTTGAAGTAGCCGTTCGCGATGGCCTTGGCCGCCCGCTGGTGGCTCTCGAAGGCGAATCGATCGAGCTCCTCGCGCTCCAGCCCCCACTTCTCACACATGAGCTCGGCGCCCCGGAACTGGGAGATCTCCTGCTTGCCGTACCGCTCCACCCATCCGGCACCGAACGGGAAGGGCATGCCCTTCTCCATCGCGGCGCTGATCGAGGAGCCCATCGGCACGATGCTCATGGACTCCACACCCGCGGCCACGACGAGGTCCTGGGTGCCGGAGAGCACGCCCTGGGCCGCGAAGTGGATCGACTGCTGGGAGGAGCCGCACTGGCGGTCGATGGTCACACCGGCCACGTTTTCCGGCAGACCCGCCGACAGCCACGCGTTGCGCGCGATGTCCATGCTCTGCGGGCCGAACTGCATGACGCAGCCCATGATCACGTCTTCCACCGCGGACGGATCGACTCCCGTACGGTCGATCAGCGCCTTGAGGGTGTGCGCGGCCAGGTCAGTGGGGTGGACGGTGGACAGGCCGCCCTTCTTCTTACCGACCGGGGTGCGAACCGCCCCGACGATGTACGCCTCTGCCACAGTGCCTCCTGCTTATGAAACCGAGCATTGTTCGGTTACTAAGAGGCTACAACAGAACCTTTGTCGTGTCCTGTCCACAACGGTCGACTGTGATCGAGCACATCGGCCGGCCGTCGGGCACCCCCTCCGGCCGGACGGCGAGGTGCTGTCCCCACAGGCCGGCCGGTGATGGCCGGGGCCTCGTCTTCTACGGGCCGGCGGTGAGCCGCGCGGTGATGGCCGGACCTTCGTCGTGGATCCAGGCTTCGGCCCGGGGCAGGCGGTCCTTCACGCCCTCGTCCCAGAAACGCTTGAACACCGGGTCGATCTCGGCGGCGGCGCGCATGTTGACGTGGAAACGGTGGATCATGGTGGTCGCCAGGGGAATCAGGGCGTGGCGCTGGCCCGCGTTCATGCCGTAGGCGTCGGCGAACACGGCGACCCGGTGAGGGATGTCGAGATCCGCGAAGGCGGGCGACCTGTCCTTCGGGTGCAGCAGCGGCGCCCAGTAGTAGACGGCGTTGGCGATGTCGTAGATCCTCGTGGTCGGCTTGGCGAGATCGAAGTCGATGAGAGCCGCGGGCAGCCCGTCGCGGAAGACGACGTTGCCTGGGCAGTAGTCGCGGTGGCTGACCACCGGGGGCTCGTCGTCGGGCGTCGAACTCGCGCCCTGCGTCCCGGGAATCCCTCCCCAGGTCGCGTCCGCGGGCGGCGTCCAGCCCTGGGCGGCGTCGTGGAGCCGGCGAATGAGCCGTGCGAGCTCGACCAGGACCTCTTCGCCCGCCGTGTCCGGCGGGAGTGGTTCGCGGGGAACGTCTCCGGGGACGAACGAGAGCATCTCGCGACCCTGGTCATCAAGGCCGAGGGGGATCGGGGCACCCTCGAAGCCCGCGGCACGCAGGTGCGCCAGGTATGCCTGGATCGTCATGGTGAAGGGCCGGACCGGGCGCCGGACGGTGTCTCCCACGCGCACGATTCCCTGCGTGACGCCGTCACCGACCAGCGGCACCTCGTCCTGCCGGTCGACGTCACGATCCAGGTCTGCCATGGGGCTCCTCTGCCGGTTGCGGTGATTGCCGGTATCCGGGGTGGACGCCCGGGGTGAGGCCCTGCTGGGCGGCGATGGCTTCGAGCAGCTCGGCGAGCTGTGCGCGCTGGGTGTCGTCGAGCGCGGCGCAGATCTCCGCCTCATGCGCGGAGCCGAGCGTGCGCATCTCGCTCATCACGTGCGTGCCCTCGGCGGTGAGATGCAGCGCGTGGTTGCGGCGGTCTCGCACATTCCGCCGTCGTTCGATGAGCCCCTTGCGCTCCAGACCGTCGACCAGTGCGACGACCCGGCTCGGCACGACTCCCAGTTCTTCGGCCAGGGACTGCTGGCTGCGCCCCGGCTGGACGGCGACCATGCGCAGGAGCCCGACATCGGCGGGGACCACCCCGAGTTCGCTGATCCGCTCGGCGAACCGCGCCGAGGCATGGGCGCCCACCTGCGCGAGCAGGAACGCCGTCCCCCTCGGCCGAAGCCGCGACGCCGATCCGGCCTCGCCGCCGGGCTGCCGTTGTGTGGTCATGCGCCGATGGTAGTGGCAGAGAATGGTTCCGTGCTATGAATAGTTCACCCAAGAGAACGGAATTAAAATGCTCAGCGAAGCCAGTGACAGCCCGCCGCACTACCCGGACCTCATCGGCAGAGTCGCGCTGGTGACCGGCGGCTCACGAGGGATCGGAGCGGCGACCTGCCACGCCCTGGCGGCGAACGGGGTCAGCGTCGCGGTGAACGGCCGTGACCTGGCGGCGATCGACGTGGTCGTCGCAGAGATCACGGCAGGCGGAGGCACGGCGGTGGCGGCGCCCGGCGACGTCACCGACGAGGCCGCGGTGCGGGACGTGCGCGACACGGTCGAGCACGCGCTGGGACCGGTGGAGATCCTCGCGGCGTTCGCCGGCGGTCTGGGCGCCCCGACGCCCACAGCCCAACTCGGACTCGATCAGTGGCGCGCGGTCATCGAGTCCGACCTGACCTCGGTGTATCTGACGGTGGCGGCCTTCCTGCCCACCATGATCGAGCGGGGCAAGGGGTCGATCATCACCATGTCCTCCACGGCAGGCCGCCAACCGGGCGGCGCGAACGCCGCGTACGCCGCGGCGAAGGCCGGCGTGGTGATGTTCACCAAGCACCTGGCGAACGAGGTCGGCAGGCACGGCATCCGGGCCAACTGCCTGGCCCCCTCCGCTGTGCTCAACGAGCGTATGCGACGGTTCATGTCCGCCGGGCAACTCGACGAGCTGGCCACGGCCTTCCCCCTCGGCCGCATCGGACAGCCCGACGACATCGCCCAGGCCGCGCTGTATCTCGCCTCGGACGCGTCGTCCTGGGTCACCGGGGTCACCCTCGACCTGACCGGTGGGCGGGTGATGATGTGACAGCCGTCGAGCGCACCCCGCGGCAGAACGAGGCCGGACCACCGCTGGGGATCCTCGCCGTGGTGTTCACGGCGCTGTTCCTCGCCGGGATCATCATCAGCACGGTCATGGCGGGCGGCGTCACCTTCCCGTCGCCCTTCGGCTCCTCGGCCGAGATCCTGGCCTACTTCCACGACCATCAGAGCGCCGTACAGGTCAGCGCGTTCCTGCAGTTCGGCGCCTCGGTCCCGATGGCGATCTACGCGGCCACCGCCTCGGCCCGCCTGCACAACCTCGGCATCCGGGCGCCCGGTGCCACCATCGCCCTGGCGGGCGGCCTGCTGGCCGCCGGCATGCTGGCCCTGTCCGCGCTGTTCGGCTGGGTGCTCTCGCGTCCGGAGGTCCTTACCGAGTCCGCCGTGGTCCGAGCCCTGCAGGACCTCGCCTTCGTCACCGGCGGCGCCGGGCACGTCGTCTTCCTCGGCCTGCTCGTCGCGGGCATCGCCGTACCGGGTCTGCTGGCCGGTCTGCTGCCGCGTCCGCTGGCGTTCGCCGGCCTGGCCATCGCCGTCATCGCCGAGCTTTCCACGCTCACCCTGCTTGTCTCCGGCGCGGCCGTGCTGCTGCCCGTGGCCCGTTTCACCTCCCTGGTCTGGCTCATCGCCGCCGGTTTCCTGCTGCCCCGCAGCAGAGCCGGCAGGACCGGTTCCCGCAGGCAAGCACGTAAGGACGCCGCCGTATGAACACCGCACTGACCGAACGGCTTGTACGCTTCCAGCACCCCGAGAAGGTCCTGGGATATCTGGGAGGGCTGGACGACGACCGCATCGCCGCTCTGTACGGACTGGATTCGGGCTCCTACCGGCAGATCCGCCGATCTCACGATGAGCAGGCACATCGCGCGGCGACGGAGCTGCTCGACGATCCCGAGTTCGCGGGAAAGGTGGACCGGCTGCCTTTCGCGCCCGGTCAGCGCGTCGTGGCCGTTGGCGAGAGCATCACCGATGACCTGCTGTCGTGGTTCGAGATCCTGCGCCACGTCCTTGACCTCCGGCGTCCCGCCGACGGCATCGTCCTGACGAACATGGCGGTCTCCGGGCAGACCACCACCCAGGCCCTGACCACGCTGCCCGGGCTGTCCTTCCAACGCCCGGACTGGGTGCTGTGCATGCTCGGCGGCAACGACGCCCAGCGTCTCGGATCGGCCGACGGACCGACCCTGGTCAGCCTCGCCGAAACCGAACGCAACCTACGCGCCCTGCGCGATCTCATCACGGAGCGAACCCCGGCGCGATGGGTGGGGCTCACCCCGACCAGGGTGGACGAGACCCGTGTCAGGGCCTACCAGCCCTTCCAGCGAGCGGGGATCACCTGGGTCAATCGTGACATCGATGCCATCGGGACGTTTCTGAACGCGCAACCGGACCCCGTGGTCGACACCCGGCCCGTCATCGCCGGACAGGCTGGAGAGCGGTTTCACCTCGACGATGGCCTGCACCTCTCCCTCGCCGGCCAGCAGGCCCTGACCGCCGCCCTGGTCGACACCCTCACGGACCGACCCTGAAACGGACGTCGAGGCTCCCGGCGCTGCCCCGCAACGGGACTCAGAGAAAGGGCGGCGGCCGATCGATATGGCACCGAACCCGGCGGCGAGCGCCGCGGCCGAACCGCCGGAGGAGCCGCCTCCGCATCGCTACGCCTCATCTTCCCGCTCACCGCCGCGCACCAGCGGGCAGGGATCGTCGCCGGAATCTACGTCGTCGCGTACGTCGCGTTCGGTCTGCCCGTTGTCATCGCCGGCCAACTCGCCGCCCCGCTCGGCCTGGTGTCGACGGTCGCCTGGTACGGAGCGGTGACCGTGCTCCTGGCGCTCGTCGGCCTCGTCGCGCAGCGTTCGCTGCTCGGCCGGAGCGATACGGGCCGCCTCAATCCAACGGTCGCCTCGAATGGATCGTGAAGCTTGATCGGCGGCTGAGCGGAGACCGCCCGGGACCACGCCTCAGACAGAAGCTTCCCCAAACTTCCGCATAACTCCCTAATGTTATCTGAATAGGGTAGTTTAGAGAATGTATTGGTGCGCTGCGAGGGGGGTCGGGTGTCTCAACCGCCGTATTCGGTCGAGCAGGTGGCGAACCTGCTCGGCCTCCATGTCAAGACGGTGCGCACCTACGTGCGGGATGGACGGCTGAAAGCGGTCCGCATCGGCAAGCAGTACCGGATCGCCCGCGAGGACCTGGACGCCTTCACCGGCCACCCGGTGGAACCACCCGCCGCCGAGACGGCCGGACGCCGGCGCCACCTCGACGTGTCCAGCATCGTGCAGATCGACGCGATCGGCCCCGAGGAGATGAACCGCCTGAGCACCATGCTCATGGCCCTCACCGCAGGCGGCCCCCACGACGACGGACGCCTGCGCATCGAGACGATCTACGACGAGGAGCGGGCCCGCATGAAAATCATCGTGCTGGGCGGCCTGGACAGCAGCGTCGAGTTGCTCACAATCATCAACAAGCTGGCGAAGGACCGGCCGTGACCGGCATTCACTCCTCCGCCGAAGGCGCCCGCACCCTCGAAAAGCACCGTCGCGACTTCCTGGAGCGGTGGCCGGCACCCGGCGAGCCCGCCCCCTGGCGCGCATGGTCGCGTTCGCAGGCAGGTGCGCCCGCATGCCATTGACGCGGAGCCGACCATGTGGAGGGGACCTGCGATGAGCCTCGACCTGACGCCGCACCAGGCGATCGCCGAGCGCATGATCGAGATCCCCGCCGGGGAGATCGTCCTGCGGGACGAGGGCACGGAGAGGAGGTGGAAGGTCGAGGTCGGGGCCTTCCGGCTGGCGCCGTATCCCGTGACCCGCGAGCTGTACCGCGCCGTTCACGGCGAGGCGCCCACGAGCTCGGCGGGGCCGCGGACGCCGGTGACCGAGATCTCCTGGAAGGAGGCCGTCCGGTTCTGCAACCTGCTCTCGCAGGCGACGGGCCTCCAGCCCTGCTACTCGATGGGCGACAACCCCGACGATCCCGACGCGCAGGACGTGCTCCTCGACGGGAAGGCCGACGGCTATCGCCTCCCGTCCGAGGCGGAGTGGGAGTACGCCTGCAGGGCCGGGACCTCCGGTGTCCGCTACGGAGAGCTGGACGAGATCGCCTGGTATCGCGGCAACTCCGGCGGCGAGGTGCACGACGTCGCGACCAGGGCGCCGAACGCGTGGGGCCTCTACGACATGATCGGCAACGCGTGGGAGTGGTGCTGGGACGTCTACGATCCCGAGGTCTACGGCCCGTACCGCGTGTTCCGCGGCGGAGGTGCGTACGACCCGCCCCGAGGATGCCGGGCGTCGTGCCGCCGCAAGAGCCACCCGACCTTCCGCGTCGACGACCTCGGATTCCGGCTCGCCCGATCGCGGTGAGCGGGAAACACACCAGACCGGTGGCCGTGAGCGGAAAAGGCATCAGACCGGTGGCCGTAAGCGAGAAACGCACCAGACCGGTGGCCGTAAGCGGGAAACGCACCAGGCCGGTGGCCGTAAGCGGGAAACGCACCAGACCGGGCTCTGCCTCCCCGCCGAGGACGACGCGACGCACCACGGCCCGAACGCGGCGACGATCCCGGCCGGGCACCGGGAGCCCGGGCGACGGGTCACCGGTGGCCGGCCTTTAGCTGTTTCACAACGCGTAGCTGTTTCACAACGCGGAGGGGGGAGGCGGGCGCTCGCCGCCGGGGCCGCGCACGTGCAGTATGTCGCCCTGGCGGGCGATCTCGACGTCGAGGCGGTCCGCGTCGGCCAGCTCCTTGCCGAGGACGTCGAGCTCGTTGTCCGTACGGCCCGGCGCGTGGTGGGTCAGGACCAGGCGGCGGGCCCGGCAGCGATCGGCGAAGGCCAGCGCGTCCGCCACGGTGGAATGGCCATAGGCATCGGCCGTCGCCTGCTCGGCGGAGAGAAACTGGGCGTCGTGCAGGAGCACGTCGACCCCGGCGGCGAGCTCCCGCGCCGCCGCCGACCCCAGCTGGGGAGAGTGGTCGGGAAGGTAGGCCACCGAGACCCCGTCGCCCTCTACCCGGATTCCGTGGGTGATCCCGCCCTTGTGCGTGATCTCGGCCCGGCGCACCGTGAAACCCTCGATGACGGCCGGTTCCGTCGTCGCGGGGAGAAACCGCCACGTCCCGAGCAGGCCGTCAGGACCGATCGGGAAGTGCGGCGGCGACATGACCCGGGCGAGCAGCTCGCGGGGGGACGGGCTTGACGGTTCGTGGGAGGACGCGTTCCCAGACAGGTGGGGCGACGTGCTTCCTGGCGGGTGGGGGGACGAGCTTCCCGGGAGGTGAAGATCGACGCGGGCGTCGGGGCGGTCCAGAGAGGGACAGAACGGCAGGCCCTGCAGATGGTCCCAGTGCAGGTGCGTCAGCAGGATCGAGCCGCGGAACGCGGCCCCGCCGAGCAGGTCGGGGAGCCCCCGCAGGCCGGTGCCCGCGTCGAGGATCAGCGCGGGGACATCGGAGTCGTCCGGCAGTACGGCGACGCAGCTGGTGTGCCCGCCGTACCGGACGAACGCGGGACCGGGAGCGGGGGTCGATCCCCGGACCCCGAGCAGGACGAGCCTCACGTGAGGGATTCCTCACGCCGGTGACCTTCGGCAAGACGCGCCAGGGCGGCCTTGTCGATGATGTGCGCGGGTGCCTCGGCGACCCGGATCGGCGTCAGCGCCGTCAGCGTCGCCGTACGGCGTCCGCCCTCCAGCACCGCGCGCTCGCCGAGGATGGCGCCGGGGCCGAGCTCCGGAAGCCGGCGTCCGTCGACCTCGACGGAGAGCACGCCGTCGAGAAGGAGGAACAGCGCGTCGCCCGGGTCCCCCTGGCGGATCAGGGCCTCCCCCGCGGCCAGGGACCGGATCGTCGGCCTGTGGCCGCCACGCATGATCAGCGTCGACATCTCACGTTCCAGGGCGGTCTCGGCGGCGGTGACCAGGACCGGGGAATCCTCGTCTCCCCACGGCGTACGGTGCGCGCCCTCCTGGCCGGCCCACGCCTCGAAGTCGGTGACCCCCGCCTTCTGCGCCAGCACGCCGTCGGCCCCGTAGACCCAGTGCCGGGGGAACGGGCTCGCGCCCTCCAGCGTCGAGGAGGCGTGGCCGTCGGCGTGCAGTGTCAGAGCGAGCGTCGTCCACACCAGCGGGGACTGCAGCCGCATGTACGGCGGACGCGAGATCCTGCGCGGGAACGGCATCGCCGTACGACCTCCGGCGGTCTGCGTGAAACGTATCCAGCCGTCGCCGATCTCGGGTTCCGGGCGCAGGTCCGGCAGGCTGAAGGCGGTGAACGTCACGCCGAGCGGGCCCAGACGCATGGTCGTCGCCCCCATGACCAGGCCGCCGTCGACGCCGTGACCGGTCAGGCGGCCGTCGGTGAACTCCGCCCAGGCGGTCAGGCGGTTGGCGAAGCGGAAACCGTCGGCTCCGCGCAGGGCCTCCAGGTCGCCGACCTTGTCCGGGGGCGGGTCGTCGTAGTGCGCGATCCCCACGGTGAACGCGGGCCTGGTGTAGCCCTTGACGGCCTCGGACGGAATCCAGGACAGGGACGTCACCTGCGACTCGACGCGCATGGTTCCCCTCCAGGGGAGATCGTTACCCGCCGGCGCGGGATCCATGACACGACCGTAGAAACCGCGGCGCGCTCGAACCAGGGCGTCACCCTGCGAACACGAGGGGGTGCCAGCACCCCTCAACCGTCGTCCCAGCACCCTTCACGCGAGATCCGTCCCGATATGTAATTCAACTCGTGGATCGCATCACGTTGGTGCTGGCCGACGACAATCTGATCGTCCGTGAAGGCGTGCGCGCACTCCTGGGCCGCGACGCCGCGCTGGAGGTCGTCGGGCTGGCCGCCGACTACGACGAGCTGGTGGAGAGCGCCGTACGGCTGCGCCCCCAGGTCATCGTGACCGACATCAGGATGCCTCCCACCTTCCAGGACGAGGGCATCGAGGCGGCCCGCGAGATCCGCAGGCACCTGCCGGGCACGGGTGTGGTCGTGCTCAGCCAGTACGACGATCCGGAGTACGCGATCCGGCTCCTCGACGACGGGGCCGCGGGGTACGCCTACCTGCTCAAGGACCGCGTCTCCGACGCCGGGCTCCTGGGCCGCGCGATCCGCGAGGTCGCCACCGGCGGTTCCATGATCGACCCGCTGATCGTCCAGGAGCTCGTCGTTCCCGCGCGCAACGAGGGCGAGCTCTCGGCCGCCGAGGAGGATCTGCTCCGCCAGGTCGCGGAGGGACGCCCGGTGAAGGCCATCGCCGCCTCGGCGGGAGAGACCCCGGAAACGGTGAACGCCGCCATCGAGCAGCTCTTCCTCGACCTGGCCAAGGGCGCGACCGCGGGCCGTCAGGGCGCGCTCCGCCGGCTGCGCATGCTGCACACGGCGATCCTCCGCCGCGAGGAGCAGGGCGAGACCCTCTCACGCCTGCTGCCCAGCGGCCTCGCCGACAAGCTGCTCCGCGACCGGGGCGCGATCTCCCGGACCGAACGCCTCGTCGTCACCGTGCTCATGTCCGATGTCCGCGGCTACTCGGCGATCGCCGAGAGAACCGATCCCGCGGTGCTCGCCGGCCAGCTCAACGCCCACCGCCGCGCGATGAACGCCGCGATCCTCAACGCGGGCGGCACCGTCATGCAGTACGTCGGGGACGCGGTGATGGCCGTGTTCGGGGCGCCCGACCCGTCGCCCGAGCACGCCGAGCAGGCCATCCGCACCGCCTGCGACATGCACGTACGGCAACGCGCCCTGGACGCCGAGTGGGCGCTCGACGGTCTGGCCCCCTTCGGGCTGGGCATCGGACTGTGCACCGGCGAGGTGGCGGCGGCCCTGCTCGGAAGCGACGAGCGGGTCGAGTACACCCTCGTGGGGGACACCGTGAACCTCGCCCAGCGCATGCAGGACCTGGCCCGGCCCGCGGGCCGCACGGCCGCGGCCGAGGCGACCGTCCAGGCCGGCGGCGGCGCGTGGCCGTGGAAACCTCTCGGCGCCCAATCGGTGAAAGGCCGTTCCGCCCCCGTCAACGTCTATCACCTAGAGGTGACCCGATGACCACCACCGATGTCACGGCAACGCCCCCCGAGGACGCCGTGGAGGCGCTCGCCGTACGGGTCCGAGGGGCCAAGCGGACGTTCGCCGCGGAGCTCGCCCCCGTCCGCGCGCTGCGCGGCGTCGACCTGGACGTGCGCAACGGCGAGTTCGTGGCCGTCATGGGCCCGTCCGGCTGCGGCAAGTCCACGCTGCTCAACATCGTCGCCGGGCTCGACACGGTCGACGAGGGCACGGTCGAGGTCGCCGGCGAGCGCGTCGACAACCGCGACGAGAACTGGCTCGCGCGTTTCCGGCGGCACCACGTCGGCTTCGTCTTCCAGTTCTTCAACCTGCTCGACGGCGTGTCCGCGCTGGACAACCTGATCATGCCGGGCGTGCTCGCGGGGATGAAACGGCGGGCCGCGGAGTCGCGGGCACGCGACCTGCTCGACCTGCTCGGCCTCGGCGACCGCACGCGCCAGGTGCCCGCGGTGCTGTCCGGCGGCCAGCGGCAGCGGCTCGCGATCGCCCGTGCCCTGGTCAACGAGCCGACACTGCTGCTCGCCGACGAGCCGACCGGCGCGCTGGACAGCGAGGGCGGCATGGAGGTCCTGGAGCTGTTCCGGCGGCTCCACGACGACGGTCAGACGATCATCATGGTGACGCACTCCCCGGACGTCGCCGCGGGTGCCGGACGGGCGGTTCTCATGCGCGACGGCCGGGTCGAGCCATGACCGCCACCGGACACCGGACCGGCGGCGCTCACACACGACAGCCGGGCAGAGCCATAACCGCCACCGGACACCGGACGGACGGTGCTCACACGATGGTCGGGCGGAGCCATGACCGCCACCGAACGAGCGGTTCTCACACGCGACAGCCGGACGAAGCCATGACCGCCACCGGACGGGCAGCCCTCACGTGCGACAGCTGGGCGGAACCATGACCGTCACCGGACACCGGACGGGCAGTGCCCATGCGCTACGGCCGGGAACCATGGCGATCGCCGCCGCCTGGCTGCGGTTGGAACTGCGGCGGCGCCTGCGCCCCCTCCTCGTTCTGGCGCTGCTCGTGGGCCTGGCGACCGCCACGATCCTGACCGCCGTCGCCGGGGCGAGGCGGGGCGAGAGCGCGGTCGAACGGCTGCGCGCCGTGACCCTGCCGGCCGACGCCGTCGTCCTGCCCAACGACTCCGCGTTCGACTGGAACAAGATCCGCGCGCTGCCCGGCGTCGCGGCGGTGGCCGGGTTCGCCGTCGCGCCCTTTTTCGTCGAGGAGCTTCCCGGCTACGCGGGCTACCTCCCGCCCGCGGACGGCGAGGCGATGAGGACCGTCGAACGGCCGGTGGTCCTGGAGGGACGTCTGCCCGATCCCTCCCGCACCGACGAGGTCGTGATCAGCGGAAGATTCTCCGGCTCGTACGGTCTCGGCGTCGGGGACGCGCTCACCCTTCGCCTCATGACCGTGGCGGAGGCCGGCGACCCCAACTTCGGCGGCGTCCCGCACGGCCCTCGCGTGCCGGCCCGCATCGTCGGCGTCATCCGTTCCCCGTGGTACTCCGACGCGGTGGGAGGCAGGGGTGACATGCACCCCTCGGCCGGGCTCTTCGTGGCCTACCCGAAGAACTTCCTCGGCGCCGGCACGTACGGCTTCGCCAACGCGCTGGTCCGCCTCGACCGGGGAGAGAACGGGCTGTCCGCCTTCCGCAAAAGCCTGAGCGAGGTCACCGGGCGGACCGACATCGAGATCTGGAACGGCGCCGACAACGCCCGGCGCAGCCAGCGGGTCAACACCTACGAGAGCCTGGCGCTCGGCGTGTTCGCGCTGGCCGCCCTGGTCGCCGCGCTGGTTCTCGTGGGCCAGTCGGTGGCCCGCTACGCCACGGCCAACGTGAGCGATCTCCAGGTCCTGCGTGCCTCCGGCATCACCACCCCGCAGGTCATGGCCGCCGCTTCCGCCGGACCGTTCCTCGCCTCGGTCGCGGGCGCCTCCGCAGGAGTCGGCGGTGCCGTGCTGGGCTCCCTGTGGATGCCGATCGGCGCCGCCTCCCTGCTCGAACCCACGCCGGGACTCGACGTCGACGGACCCGTGCTCGCCGCGGGCTGGGTGATCGTGCCCCTCCTGGTCCTGGCCGGAGCCCTCGCGGCCGCACGGCTCGCGATCGCCGCGGCGCGCTCGGAGGCGCCGCCCCGGCGGTCCGCCGTCGCCCGCGCCGTGGCCCGCCTCGGGCTGCCCGTGCCCCTGGTGATCGGCACCCGCTTCGCCCTGGAACCCGGGCGCGGGCGCACCTCGGTTCCGGTACGGCCCGCGCTGTTCGGCGCGGTCGCCGGGGTGCTCGGGGTGCTGGCCTCCTTCACCTTCGCCGCGGGCGTGGCGGACGCGGCCGGCAATCCCGCCAGGTTCGGCCAGACCTTCCAGGTCGCGACCTACTTCGGCGAGGGCGGCCAGGACTGGGCGCCCGCGGAACAGGCCATGGCCGTCATCGCCCGGGACCCGGACGTCCTCAGTGTGAACGACGCCCGGGTCTCGGTCGCCGAGGCGCACACCACCTCGAACCCCGACGCCAACGACCCGAACCTCAGCACGGATGACAACCCGAACCCCGGCACGGGTAACAACCCGAACCCCGGCACGAGTGACGACCCGAACCCCGACGCGGATGACAACCCGAACCCCGGCACGAGTGACGACCCGAACCCCGACGCGGATGACGTCTCGGTCACCGTGTACAGCTATCACCCCGTCGGTGCCCCGTTCCCCGTCGTCCTGGTCTCGGGCCGGATGCCGGAGTCCTCCGGCGAGATCGTCCTCGCCCCCACCAGCGCGCGCGACCTGCGGGCCGACATCGGCTCGGCCGTACGGCTGGCAGGCAGTACGGCGCCGCGCGACCTGCGCGTCACCGGGATCGGCTTCGTGCCGCACGGCTCGCACAACGACTACGACGCCGGAGCGTGGACCAGCGCGGACGGATTCCACGCGCTGTTCGGCGCGGACTTCAAGTATCACCAGTCGCTGATCGCCCTGCGACCCGGCGCGGACATGGACGCCCTCCGGGTCCGCCTCACAACGGCCGTGAAGGCGATCAAGGATGGCGAGAAGGTCGCCTTCGGCACGCAGGACCCGCCCACCCAGCTCGCCGAGGTCCAGGACATGCGGATCCTGCCCCTCTTCCTCGGCGGCTTCCTGGCGCTCCTGGCGGTGGGAGCGGTGGGCCACGCACTGGCGACGGCCATCCGCCGGCGGCGCCACGAGATCGCGGTCATGCGCGCGCTCGGCCTGACCCGCACGCAGTCGCGCTGGGTCGTGGTCACGCAGGCCTCGCTGCTCGCGCTGGTCGGTCTCGCCTTCGGCGTGCCCCTCGGCCTGGCGCTCGGCCGCACGCTGTGGCGCGTCGTGGCCGACCACACGCCCCTGTTCTACCAACCCCCGGTCGCCCTGTGGGCTCTGCTGCTGGTCGGCCCCGGTGCGCTGCTGGTCGCCAACCTGCTGGCGGCCTGGCCCAGCCGCCTCGTCACGCGGTTCGGCGTCGGCCAGACCCTACGAGCGGAGTGACCGATCATGATCGTGACAGTCACCTGGTTCCGGCTGGAGCTGCGGCGGCGCTGGCGCTCCCTGGTGGTGCTCGCGCTGCTCGTGGCCTTCGCCACCGCGACCGTCCTGGCCTCGGTCGCGGGCGCCCGCCGCGGCGGCACCGCGGTCGACAGGCTCGCCGCCCTGACGCTGCCCGCCACCGTCGCCGTGCTCCCCAACGAGCCCGGATTCGACTGGGCCGGGATCCGGGCGCTCCCGCAGGTCGAGGCGCTCACGGAGTTTCCCGTGTCGGGCTTCGGCGTGGACGGCATCTCCAACTCGGAGGAGGTGTCGGCGTTCCCTCCGGTCGACGACGAACTCCTGCGGACCATCGAACGGCCCGTCGTCCTCGAAGGACGGCTACCCGACCCCACCCGGATCGACGAGGTCGTGGTCAGCTCGCGGTTCCCCGCCACCTACCACCGGGGGGTGGGCGACAGGCTGACCCTGCGCCTGATGTCGGTGGAGCAGGCCGGAAGCGACGACTTCGATCCCTCCGGCAGCGACCCGCTGCTCGGTCCCTCGGTTCCCGTCACGATCGTCGGCGTCATCCGCTCGACGTGGTTCGCCGAGAAGCTCGGGGACAGAGGCGGCGTGCTCCCCTCGGCCGCGCTGTTCGCCAGGTATCACGCGAACATCGTCGGCCCCAAGGGGTACATCAACGCCCTGGTCCGGCTGAAGGGCGGCGAGGCAGCGATCCCCGCCTTCCGCGAAGGACTCGTCCGCGCCTCGAAGCGCTCGGACATCGACATGTGGAACATCGAGATGAAGATCATCGCACCGTCTCGCCAGGTCGCCCACTTCGAGGCCGCCTCCCTGCTCGCCTTCGGGCTTGCCGCACTGGCCGCGGCGATCGTGCTGATCGGCCAGTCGGTGGCCCGGTACACGGCCGCGACCATGGCCGACCTGCAGGTGCTGCGCGCCGTGGGGTTGACACCGCGACAGGCGGTCGTCGCGGCGTCGGCCGGGCCGTTCCTCGCCGCGCTCGCCGGGACCACTCTCGGGATCGTGTCCGCCGCGGCCGCCTCCACGTGGATGCCGATCGGTGCGGCGGCCCTGCTCGAACCCCATCCCGGTTTCGACGTCGACTGGCTGATCCTGGGGACGGGCTGGGCACTGATCCTCGCCCTCGTCCTGGCCGGATCGGCGGCCTCGGCCGCCCTCGCGCTGGTCGCGACGCGTGGCAGGATCTCGGGACGCCGCTCCGGGGTGGCGCTGGCGGCGGCCCGCGCGGGCCTGCCGGTCCCGATCGTGATCGGCGCCCGCTTCGCCCTGGAGCCGGGGCGCGGCAAAAGCGCGGTCCCGGTCCGCCCGGCCCTGGTGGGGGCCATAGCCGGGGTCGTCGGGGTGCTCGCCGCGTTCACCTTCTCCGCCGGTGTTCGCGACGCGACCGAGAACCCGGCCAGGTTCGGACAGACCCACCAATTGGAGATCTTCCTCGGCTTCAACAACGAGGACTTCGTGCCGTCGTACCGGCAGATGCTGGAGACGGTGGCCCGCGACCCGGCCGTTCAGGCGGTCAACGACGCGAGGATCGCGGTGGCGGAGGCTGAGGTACCGGCGACGAGGACGGCGACCGGGGCTGGGGCGGAGAAATCCAGGAGCGCACCGGTCACCGTCTACACCTACGACCCGGTGGGCGGACCGCTGCCCGTGGTGCTTTTCGAAGGCCGGATGCCGGCGACGCCGGAAGAGATCGTCCTCGGGCCGTCGAGCGCGGACGCCCTCGGCGTCGCCGTCGGCGGCAGGGTCCCGATGGGCGGCGGTCCCACGCCGGTGCCGATGACGGTCACCGGCATCGGCTTCATGCCGGAGGGCCCGCACAACGGCTATGCCGATGGGGGCTGGGTCATCCCGGCCGGGTACGACCGGCTCTTCGCCGGGGCCCACTTCGCGTTCAAGTTCCACGGCGCGGAGATCGCCCTGCGTCCCGGGACCGACCTCGCCGCCGTGAAACGGCGGCTGGAGTCCGCCACCGCTCCGCCCGGGGGCGGGGGCCTGCCGTTCACCGACCCTCTGCCGCTCCCGCAGGTGGCGCAGATCCGTGACGTCCAGTCCCTGCCGGTCCTGCTCGCCGGGTTCCTCGCACTGCTCGCCGTGGGGGCGGTCGGCCACGCGCTGGCGACCACCGTACGGCGGAGGCGGCACGAGGTGGCCGTGCTGCGCGCGCTGGGCATGACCCGTCCACAGGCCCGCTGGATGGTGGTCACCCAGGCCACGCTGCTGGCGGTCGTGGGGCTGCTCTTCGGGGTGCCGCTCGGCGTGGCGTTCGGCCGCACCCTGTGGAGGATCGTCGCGGACATCGCCCCGCTGGTGTACGTACCGCCGCTGGCCCTGTGGGCGCTGCTCCTGGCCGGACCGGTGACCCTCCTGCTCGCCAACCTTCTGGCGGCCTGGCCTGGCAGCGTCGCCACCCGGCTGCGCATCGGCCACGTCCTGCGAACGGAGTGAACGATGGTCCTCGCATCCGCCGTCGTGGCCGCCGCCTGGGCGCTCGTCGCCTTCGGCATTCTGCTGACCGGCAGGCCCACGCTGGCACGGGCGTCGGGCCTCATCGCCGTGGCCCAGGCCGCGGCGGGCATCTGGCCCGCCTGCGCTCCGCTCGCGGTCGCCGCCTGGCTGGCCTGCGGGCTCGGTCTTCCCGACGGCGTCCTCGGCTCGTGGCCGCGCCGGACCCTCGCGGCGGGGGCCGCGGTCGCCGGGCTCGGCTGGACGGCCGGGCTGCTCGCCACCGGTACGGCCCCGGACCGGGGACCGCTCATCGCGGCCGCGCTGGGAGCGTGCGCCGTCGCCCTCGGGGCGGTGGCGCTACGCTGCCCGAAAGCACCGGCCGCACGCCGTCGCACGCTGCAGTGGGTCGCCGCCGCGGCCGTCGTGACCGCGGCGTCGGACGCCGTGCTGATCGCGCTGAACATGCTGCTCGGCACCCCCGGCGAGCTGCTCCCATGGGTCCTCGCGGCCCTGGTCGTGATGCCGGCGGGACTCCTTCTCAGCCAGCTCCCGGCGACGTCCAGGCTCGCCGAGCAGGCGCTGGTCGAGGCCGTGGTCGTCGCCGGGCTGGCCATGCTGGTGGTCTCGGTCTACCTGGTCGTGATCATCGGACTCGCCCGCTCCCCCGTCGGTCCCGAGCGCGAGGTTCTGGTGGCCAGCGTCGTCGCGGCCCTGACGGCCGTCGTGCTGGCGCTGCCCCTGCGGTTCCGGCTGGTGTCGTTCGGCCAGTCCCTGCTGGGCAGGCGCGGCCAGACCCCGGAGGAGGCGCTGGCCTCCTTCGGCGCGCGGATGAGCCGTGCCGTCCCCTTCGACGAACTGCTGCTCCAGCTGGTGGAGTCGCTCCGGGCCACCCTCGGCCCGGCGGGGGCGGAGGTCTGGGTCGGAACCGACGGCCTCCTGCACAGGACCGTGAGCGTGCCCGAACGGCCCGGCGGGCAGATCACCCTCAGCGACAAGGAACGTCTCGTCGTCGGCCGTACCCGGATCGGCGGACCCGCCTGGATGGGGGTCTGGCTGCCCGGCCTGCTCGCCGGCCACCCGCAGGAGGCGCCGGTACGGGTGGCCCCGGCCGCGCACCTGGGAGACCTGCTCGGGCTGCTCGTGGTGAGGCGGACGCCCGAGGGGCTCGACTTCACCGAGGAGGACGACCGGGTGCTCATCGAACTCGCCCGGCAGGTCGGGCTCGCCCTGCACAACATGCGGCTGGACTCGGCACTCCAGGCGTCGCTGGAGGAGCTGCGCCAGCGCAACGAGGAACTGCAGGCCTCACGCCTGAGGATCGTCACCGCGGCGGACGCCTCCCGCCGGGCCATCGAACGCGACCTGCACGACGGCGCGCAGCAACACCTTGTCACCCTCTCCGTCAAGCTTGGCCTGGCCCGCGAGATCATCAAAGAGGACCCGGCCCTGGCCGCAGAGCTACTCGAGGAGTTGCACAGCGACGTGCAGAACACCAACGCGACATTTCGCGAACTCGCCCACGGGATCTACCCGCCGCTCCTGCGCAACCACGGCCTGGGCGAGGCCATGCGCTCCGTCACCCGGAGGGTGTCCCTGCCCTACCAGGTCGACGTGGACCTTCCCCGCCGATATCCGGAGGAGATCGAGGCCGCCGTCTACTTCTGCTGCCTGGAGGCCATCCAGAACGCGGGCAAGCACGCGGGACCCGACGCCTCCATCGAGGTGCGGATCCACGCGGACAGCGAGATGCTGCGCTTCTCGGTCTCCGACGACGGCCTCGGTTTCGCCGCCGGAACCGGCGAGGGGCACGGCTTCGTGAACATGACCGACCGCCTCGGCGCGATCGGCGGCCTGCTGTTCGTCGAGTCCGAGCGGAGTGCGGGCACGACGGTCCGCGGGGAGATCCCGGTCGGGGACGCCCCATGAGCCGGGCCGACGGTTTCGACGCCGTCGTGGTCGGTTCGGGCCCCAACGGGCTGGTCGCCGCCGTCACCATGGCGGAAGCGGGACGGCGCGTCCTGCTGGTGGAGGCCGCCGACCGGTTCGGCGGCGGGCTGCGCACGGAGGAGCTCACACTTCCCGGATTCCACCACGACGTCTGCGCCACCGTGCTGCCTCTCGCACTGGCCTCCCCGGCGTTCCGGGAACTGGACCTGGAGAAGGGCACGGTGGAGTGGGCGCATCCCCCCGTTCCCGCCGCCCATCCCCTGGACGGGCGCTCCGCCGTACTCATCCATCGAGATCTGGACCGCACCGCGCGCTCGCTCGGACGGGACGCGGCGGCCTGGCGGGCCACCGTGGGCGCGACCTCCCGAGGAGGCAGCCGGCTGGTCGACACCCTGCTCTCCCCGCTGGCTCTGCCCAGGGCTCCGCTGCGTGCGGCCCGCTTCGCGGCAGCGGGCGCGCTGCCCCTGACCTGGCTCGCCCGCTCCGCGTTCCGCACCACGGAGGCTCGCGCGGCCCTCGCGGGCATGGCCGCCCACTCGATGCTCGATCTCCGCGCGCCCATCACCGCCGGCTACGGCCTGCTCCTGGCGGCCCTGGCCCACCAGGTCGGCTGGCCGGTGGTCCGGGGCGGTTCGCAGGTGCTCGCCGACGCCCTCGTCGCCCGTATCGTGCGGAGCGGCGGGGAGGTCGTCTCCGGCCAGACCGTCCGCAGCCTGGACGAGCTTCCCGACGCCGCCTCGGTCCTTCTCGACCTCACACCGCGCCAGGTGGTCGCCGTGGCGGGTCACAGGCTGCCTCAGGGCTACCGTCGGCGGCTGGAACGCTACCGGTACGGGCCCGGCGTCTTCAAAATCGACTGGGCGCTCTCGGGTCCCGTCCCCTGGATCGACCCGGCCGTGGCCGGCGCCGGCACCGTCCACCTCGGCGGCACCCTGGAGGAGATCGCCGCGAGCGAGGCGACGGTCGCGCGGGGAGGGCATCCCGAACGTCCGTACGTCCTGCTCGTCCAGCCCTGCGTGGCCGACGGCACGCGCGCGCCCGCCGGGTCGCACGTCCTGTGGTCCTACTGCCACGTGCCGAACGGCTCCGGGATGGACATGACCGGGGCGATCGAAGCCCAGATCGAACGGTTCGCACCGGGATTCCGCGACCTTGTCCTGGCGCGGAGCGTGATGGGCCCGGCGGCCATGGAGGCGCACAACGCCAACCTGGTCGGCGGCGACATCGGGGGCGGCTCGGCGCGGCTGAGCCAGTTCGTGGGCCGACCGGCCTATTCGCCTCATCCGTGGGCGACCCCGGTGCCCGGGCTCTACCTGTGCTCGGCGAGCACTCCGCCCGGCGCGGGCGTTCACGGCATGGGCGGCCGTCAGGCGGCCCGGCTCGCACTCAGGAGGGCGGGTTCCATGGCGGAGTGAGGTCCGTCCTGTAGCCACTTTTTTGTGGGTACTTGTCGGCGGGCCGGGGCGGCCTGAAGCTTGGTCGTGGGCGGCCTGCGGGTCGTCAGATCCAGATGAGACGGGGAGGTTGGCGGTGCATCAGGAGACCGGTTCGAACTCGGCCAGCTTCTCCAGGCGGCGGTGGCCCCAATCGGAAAGCGGCGCCAGCGCTTCGGAGAGTTCGCGGCCGAACGCGGTCAGGGAATACACGGTTTTCAGTGGCCGCACATCGTGCACCTCCCGGTGGACCAGTCCGTCGGTCTCCATCTCCCGGAGTGTCTGAGTCAGCACCTTCTCGGTGAGGCCCGGCAGCCGCCGGCGCAGCTCGCCGGGACGGTGCGGACCGGATTCCAGGAGCCAGAGCAGAATCGTCTTCCACTTGCCGTCGATCACGGCGATCGCGGCGGTCACTCCGCAGACATTGGGGTCCTGGGCCCGGCTACGCGTCATCTCATCCCATCTCATCGCCATGTGCTCATTCGTCGTGAGGAGTTGAAGCATGACCTCGTCCACCGAACAGTCTGCCGTCACCGTGCTCGGTCTGGGGCCGATGGGCCGGGCCCTGGCCGGCGCCTTCCTGGACGCCGGCCTGCGGACCACGGTCTGGAATCGGACGCCGGGCAAGGATCGGGAATTGGTCGAGCGGGGTGCGGTCGGCGCCCGATCACCCGAAACGGCGGTCGCCGCAAGCAGGTTGACCGTGGTCTGCGTGGTGAACTACGACGCGGCGGACGCCATCGTGCGGCGCGGCGCGGTCACCGACGCGCTCAAGGGGCGCACCGTGGTGAACCTGACCGCCGACGTCCCCGACCGGGCCCGGAGCACCGCGACCTGGGCCGCCGAGCACGGCATCGAATACCTGGACGGCGCGATCATGACGCCGACCACGACCATCGGGACCCCGGCCGCGACGTTCCTCTACAGCGGCCCCGAGGAGCTTTACCGCCGGCACCGGCCGGTGCTGGACGCCTTGGGTGGCACCCACACTCACCTCGGTGAGGAAATCGGCCGGGCGGCCGCATACGACGTCGCCTTGCTCGACATCTTCTGGACCGCGATGGCGGGTTATGCGCACGCACTGGCGGTGGCGAGGGCCGAGGGGATCACCGCCCGGGAGCTGGCACCGTTCGCCAGAGGCATCGGCACGATCCTTCCGCCGATCTTTGAGCAGGAGGCGGAGGAAGTGGACAGCGGGAGGTTCTCCGGTGAGGGCAATCCGATCACCTCGGCGGTGTCGTCCATGGCCCATATCGTCCACATCTCCGAGGCCCATGGCATCGACGCGGGTGTGATGCGTGCGGCCGAAGGCCTGGCGCGCCGCGCCATCGGACGGGGTCACGGCGCGGACGGGTTCCTCCGGATCACCGAGATCCTGAACCCTCGCTGAGGAGATCCTCCCGTGGCGTCCTGTGGGGCGAATACTGCAACGGCCTCATCGACCGGACGCTTCTCCCCCGATCTCTCGCACTCGGACGGATGAGATCCAGCGGCGCCGGAGTGAGGTCGTCCTGGCGGACACAGACCACGGCGCCACGGGTCTCGCGCTCAGACGGGCAGGGCCCGCAGCACCGCCGGGGTGAGATCGTCCTTGCGGACATAGGCCACGGCGCCGCAGGTCCCCGCGTCCGGGGGAAGGTCCTCCACCGCGTAGGTCGACAGCAGCACGATCGTGATCTCGGGTGCGTGGGCGAGGATGCGGCGGGTCGCCTCGATCCCGCTGATGCCGGGAAGGTTGATGTCCATCAGGATCATGCCGGGTCGGGCCGCCGTGGCCATCTCGAAGGCGTCCTCACCGCTAGCCGCCTCGCCCACCACGCGCCACCCGGGCAGGAGGCGGACGAGGGAGCGCGCAACCGACCGGAACGGGGCCTGGTCGTCCACGATAAGCACGTCAACCGTGGACGCCGTCACGATGGCCATTCGCCTTTCCCCAACGCTGTCACCTCTTCAGTCTTCCCCAACCCCAGACGCACTCCAAGGGTGTGACCACCACGGTCCCGGCGTGCCAGCACCCCGTACGGATGATCACATGGCCACCGTTCCACCTGGGCGGACGGATCCGTGCCGGTGGTCAGGGGGACGGACGGATGCGTGCCCGCACTTGATGCCGACGGCTGTCGGGCGGCTGTCACACCTGGACGGACGGGTGCTCACCGATCGTCGCGGGACTGCTGTCACACCTGGGCGGACAGGTAGAGCAGCACCGCCATGACCCGGCGGTTGATGTCCGGTTCGGGACCGAGGCCGAGCTTGGGAAACAGGGTGTTGATGTGTTTCTCCACCGCCCGCTCGGTGAGGGAAAGCGCCATTCCCACGGCCGCGTTGCTCTTGCCCTGCGCGATGTGGGCCAGCACCTCGCGCTCCCTCGGGGTCAGGCCGGCAAGGGGCGAGGACCGCGCGTGGATCGAGTCGGCGACCAGAGCCTCGACCACGGCGGGGTCGATGACCGAACCGCCCCTGGCCACCGAGCGAACCGCCTCGATCAGCTCGCGGGGGTCGCTGAGCCGTTCCTTGAGCAGATAGGCCCGCCCGGCGCTGCCGGAGGCGAGCAACGGCGTCGCGTACGCGGGCTCGGCATATTGGGAGAGCACCACCACTCCGGTGCCCGGGTGGGTCTGATGGAGCCGGATGGCCGCCTGGATCCCCTCGTCGGTGAACGTGGGCGGCATCCGGATATCGGTCACCACCACGTCGGGGACGTGCTCGCCGACCGCCGTCAGCAGGCCGGGCAGGTCGGCGCAGGTGGCGACCACCTCAAGGTCGTCTCGCAGGTCGAGCACCCGCCGCACGCCCTCCCGCACCAGCAGGGAGTCCTCCGCGATGACGATCCGTATGACCACGGACGCAGCCTAACCGCATGACCACGGGCAACCCATCACTTTTCGTCCACCGTGCGCGCGGACGCGTGAACGCCGCCAACCAGCCCGCTCGGATCCCTCTCCCACCGGGCAGACCCGGGGCCTTCCCCGTCGTCTACCGTGCGCGGACGCCGTCCACGGGCCTGCCTCCGGCCCACCCGGATCCCTTTCCCACCGGGTAGATCCGCGACCCGCTCGGCCCGCCCTGACCGCGTGGACCCGTGACCGTTCCCCATCGGCCCGCCCTGACCGCGTGGACCCGTGACCGTTCCCCATCGGCCCGCCCTGAC
>NZ_FZOD01000093.1 GCF_900188345.1 Streptosporangium subroseum
TACCACTGTCTTCTCTTACAAGGTCCCGTCGTCTAGTGGCCCAGGACGCCGCCCTCTCAAGGCGGTAGCGCCGGTTCGAATCCGGTCGGGACTACATCGTGAAACCCTCGAAAGCATTGGCTCTCGGGGGCTTTCTGCATTTCTGAGGGAAATCAATTTTTTCTCCCGAACACGCCCTTGACTGGATAGTCCTGCTGTCCAATGATTGGATAGCGATACTATCCGGGGAGATCCAAATGATCACATTGCTGGCGGACGGGCACGAGGAGAAGATCGAGGGGTTGGTCGTGCCGCACGGGGCGACCATTCTCGGCTGGGAGCGCAAGCCGCACGGCTGGTGCAGTGGAGACGCGTGCATCCCGTCGTTCCGTGCCGCCGCCGCTGAGACCGAGGACGGTGTGGACCTGCTGAGGTTCGCCGGGCTGCTCGGCAGGCCGGCGGTGGCCGACACGGACGAGGGAGTGCTCGCGATCGGCGAGCCCACCGGACTCGCCCTCGACCGGGCGCCGGAGTTCGGGCCACTCCCCGGCCTGCGCGGCACCAAGGTCGCGGTGGTTTTCTGGGCCTCCTGGTGTGGCTGCCGCTACGACCTGCCCGCCTGGGAGACCCTGCACCGGGAGCTCGGCGGGTACGGCTTCAGCGTCGTCAGCGTTTCGCTCGACCGCGACCCCGAGGCCGCCGGGGAGTGGCTCGCGGATCTCACCCATCCGGCGGTGGTCGACGCCGACGGCCGGATCGCCGAGCTCTACAACGTGATCAACGTGCCGACCGTGGTCTGGATCGATGAGGAGGGCCGGATCGCCCGGCCCCAGGACACCATGACCGCCACCGACACCTTCCGTTCGATGAACGGACTGTCCTCCGAGCAGGCCACCGCGGCACTGCGCAGGTGGGTGATCGACGGCGAGGCCGGGACGACCTCCCGGGAGCTACGAGCCTCCACCGACGACGAGCGTCTTGCCCGGCTGCACGCACGGCTGGCCGCGTGGTTGTTCCGTGGCGATCGCAGGGTCGCCGCCGAGCGGCACCTGGCGGAGGCCGCGGCTCTCGCCCCCCATGATCTGGCCATCCGCCGGGGCCTCATGCCGCTCGGCGGCGTCGACCCCTTCGGCGAGCAGTACTTCGAACTCCGTGATGAGCTGGAGGCCGAGGGCATCGCGATCTATCGGCCGCTGCCCGACTGGCAGGAGGATTCCCTGTGAGACGTCCCGGAAGGGGATCCCTCCGTCGGGAAGCGAGGACGACGCTGCCCGACCGGCGGGAGGATCCCCGGGGAGGTGGCTCACCGCGGTGCCGGGCCGCCGTGGCGGGATCCGGACCATGGGTGGCGGGCCGGATCGCCGGTACGGTCGGGGCTCGGGGCGTGAGTGGCGAGGACGGCAGGCCGTAGGCCCGAGCCACTCACGCCCCGCGCGAGCTTCCCGCCGCGCTAGTTGTGGTTGGAGCGGGCCTTGAACAGGGCCCGTTTGGCGGCCTTGCCCACCTGCTTGTCCGGGTGAGCCTTGCCGATGGCCTCCAGCAGCTCCTCAAGGTGCGGGTGCGGCACCTTCCAGATCACGTCGAGCAGGTTGACCAGGTCGCCGATGTCGTCCAGGCTGCTGACGAACTCCGGGCGGCCGAGACCGGCGGAGATGGTCAGCATGTCGAGGATCAGCCAGTGGGTGTCGGCCTGGGTGGGCGAGGGAGCGTCGTCGATGCCCAGCTGGGCCAGATGGGTGGCCGCGTAGGGACGCAGCGACGGCTCGTCGAGAGCGTCCTTCCAGGCGGGCACGGCCTCCTCGCCGAGCGAGCCGACCATGCTGGCCGCCTGGACCCGGATCAGGGCGTCCGCGTCGTCCTCGGCCGCGGCCTCCAGCAGCTCCTTGGCGGCCTGGGCGGGGGCACGCAGCTCCATCCAGGCGGCGAACTCGGCGTCCGCCTCCTCCTCGGGCAGCTCCGCGCTGAAGGAGAGCAGATCCAGGGCGGTCATCGCGTCGATGGCGGGCCGGGCATCCAGCTCGATGTCGGCGTCGTCCACCAGATGGACGAGGCCCTCCATGCCGAGCGAGGTCAGCCGTACCTGATCGTGCTCGACCTCGATCATGCCGTAGCCGGTCAGCCATTCAAGCACCGGGTTGAGCGGGTCGCCGTACCGCTCGGCGGCCGCGGCCCAGGCGTCGGCGCCCAGGTCGTCGTATTCGGCGGCGGCCTCGGCCAGCTCGGTGCGGAGCTCGGCCAGGGGTTTGGAGCCGGTGGCCAGGAGCACCCGGATCAGCAGGGCCCGGGTCAGCCCGGACAGGGCGATCGTGGCTTCCTCGTCTTCGAGCTCGGGGTCGCCGTAGTCGATCGAGTGCAGACCGGCCATCCAGGCGTCCAGAGCGTCGTCGTCCTCCTCGAAGGGCCAGTCCGCGGTGTCGGCGTCGGCACTGACGGTGTCTTCGCCCTCGGGCTGGAGGAAGTCGAGGTCGATCGCGAGGTTCCAGATGTTCCAGAGCGCGGGCACCGAGTCGGCCAGCGACTTGTCCCCGGGCTCGGGGGCCGCGAGCCCCAGGGCGGCGAGGGCCTCGCCGATCTCGGCGTCGCTGAGCAGGCTCGTCTCGCCCACGCGGCGCTCGGATCCGACCCAGACCGCGAGGTCACGGGCCTTGGCGATCAGGGTCGTCTTCCGGGTGGCCGCGGCCAGCTCGGCGTCGGGGCGGAGCCGGATCGTCGGCAGATCGGAGAGTTCGTCCGCGAACGGCTCGAAGTCGCCCAGTCCCTCGGACTCCTCCTCGTCCTCGTCCTCGTATTCGTCCTGTTCGACGACGAGCTCCTCCATCGCGTCGACAAAATCGTCTTCGAGGCGGTCGAGCTCGACGAGCAGATCGTCGAGTGAGGCGGAGCCCTTGCTCAGGTGGTTCGACTCCGACAGGAAGGTCAGATAGGCGCGGACCGCGGGCACCATGCCGTCGGCGGCGGCGTCCGGATCCTCCACGACCTGGGGCATCCGGTCGAGCAGCACCGTGCGCAGATCGGCCTGCTTCCACCGGCCGACGTCGTCGGAGGCGATCAGCCGGTGCCATAGGGCGACGGAGCCGACCAGGTTGGCATCGCTGCCGGGCGCGTTCTCACGCGCCCAGAGGATGAAGTTCTGGAGCAGGGGACGCAGTTCAGCGGCGGCTGCCTCGATGCGATCTGTCACCTACCCAGCCTAGGGGGCCGCAAGGGTGCTCGCCTCCTCATATCGCACGGGTCAGCCCAGCCGATGTCATGTGGCTCACCGACAGGCCAGGCCGATCGTGCGCGGACGGCGCGTGAATCCGTCGCGATCCCTCGCGGGAGGGCTCAGTTGGCCCGCCGCATCGACTCGGTGATCCGCTCGGCGGCGGTGACGACGGGGGCGGCGTGCAGCCGGCCGGGAGTCCGGGTCAGGCGCTCGATCGGACCGGAGACCGACACCGCGGCCACCACTTTGCCCCCCGCGCCGCGGATGGGCGCCGAGACGCTGGCCACGCCCTGCTCGCGCTCGCCGACGCTGTGCGCCCAGCCCCTGCGCCTGACGCTCGCCAGCGTGGCGGCGGTGAACTTGGCCCCGCGCAGCCCCCGGTGCAGGCGGTCCGGCTCCTCCCACGCCAGCAGGATCTGCGCCGCCGACCCGGCGAGCATCGGTAGCGCCGAGCCGACCGGCACGGTGTCGCGCAGCCCGCTGGCACGCTCGGCGGCGGCCACGCACACTCGTTCGTCACCTTGGCGCCGGTAAAGTTGCGCGCTTTCGCCAGTCATGTCCCGAAGCTGGGTCAACACCGGAGAGGCGACGGCCAGCAACCTGTCCTCACCGGCCGCGGTGGACAACTCGGACAGACGCGGGCCCAGCACGAATCGGCCCTGCGTGTCGCGGGAGACGATGCGGTGATACTCCAGCGCGACGGCCAGCCGGTGGGCCGTGGGGCGCGCCAGGCCGGTGGCCTGGACGAGTTGTGCCAAGGATGCAGGGCCCGCTTCAAGTGCGTTGAGCACGAGGACGGCCTTGTCGAGTACGCCGACTCCGCTAGAGTTGTCCATGCACCGATACTGACGTCTCGACATATGAGAAAGCAAGTGGGGTGCGAAATCGGCGATCGCAAGGAGGCGACATGGGCCGCACGCTGGCGGAGAAGGTCTGGGAGCAGCACGTCGTACGACGTGCCGAGGGCGAGCCTGATCTGCTCTACATCGACCTTCACCTCATTCACGAGGTGACGAGCCCGCAGGCGTTCGACGGCCTGCGTATGGCGGGCCGGCCCATTCGGCGGCCCGAGCTGACGATCGCCACCGAGGACCACAACGTCCCGACCGTACGCGGTCCCATCAGCGATCCCGTGTCACGGGTGCAGGTGGAGACACTGCGCAAGAACTGCGCGGAGTTCGGCGTCCGGCTGTACCCGATGGGTGACGCGGGCCAGGGCGTCGTGCACATCATCGGCCCGCAGTTCGGTCTGACCCAGCCCGGTATGACGATCGTGTGTGGCGATTCCCACACCTCCACGCACGGAGCCTTCGGCGGCATCGCCTTCGGCATCGGCACCTCCGAGGTGGAGCACGTGCTGGCCACCCAGACGCTGCCCGCCTACCGGCCCAAGACGATGGCCATCGAGGTCTCCGGCACGCTGCCGGCCGGGGTCACCGCCAAGGACCTGATCCTGGCGATCATCGCCAAGATCGGCACCGGCGGCGGCCAGGGCTACATCGTCGAATACCGTGGCGAGGCCATCCGGGCGCTCTCCATGGAGGGCCGGATGACGGTCTGCAACATGTCCATCGAGGCGGGCGCCAGGGCGGGCATGATCGCTCCGGACGAGACCACGCTCGAATACCTCAAGGGCCGTCCCCACGCGCCGGCCGGCGCGGACTGGGACGCCGCGGTCGAATACTGGAAGACGCTGACGTCCGACGAGGACGCCGTCTTCGACACGGTCGTGGAGATCGACGCCACGACGCTGACCCCGTTCGTCACCTGGGGCACCAACCCGGGCCAGGGGGCTCCCCTCGGCGCGTCCGTGCCGGATCCCCAGGACACCGACGACCCGGCCGCGGCCGCGCGCGCCCTGGAGTACATGGGGCTGGCCGCGGGCACCCCGCTCCGTGACGTGCGGGTGGACACGGTTTTCGTGGGCTCCTGCACCAACGGACGGCTGGAGGACCTGCGGGCCGTGGCCGACGTGCTGCGCGGCCGTCAGGTCGTCACCCGCACGCTGATCGTCCCCGGCTCGATGCTGGTCAAGCTCCAGGCCGAGCAGGAGGGGCTGCACGAGGTATTCAAGGCCGCGGGCGCCGAGTGGCGTGAGGCCGGCTGCTCCATGTGCCTGGGGATGAACCCCGACACCCTCGCCCCCGGCGAGCGCAGTGCCTCGACCTCCAACCGCAACTTCGAGGGGCGTCAGGGCAAGGGCGGCCGTACGCACCTCGTCTCCCCGCAGGTCGCCGCAGCGACCGCCGTCACCGGCAAACTGACCGCGCCCGCCGACCTGTAAGGAGTTTTCGCGATGGACGCCTTCACCACCCACACCGGCCGGGCCGTGCCGCTGCGTCGCGGCAACGTCGACACCGACCAGATCATCCCCGCCGTCTGGCTCAAGCAGGTCAGCCGGACCGGATTCGAGAAGGGCCTGTTCTCCGCCTGGCGCGAGGACCCGGCCTTCGTCCTGAACAACCCCGCCTACGAGGGCGCCTCGATCCTCGTCGCCGGACCCGACTTCGGCACCGGTTCCTCGCGAGAGCACGCGGTCTGGGCCCTGCAGCAGTACGGTTTCCGCGTCGTGATCGCGGCCCGCTTCGGCGACATCTTCCGCAACAACTCCACCAAGATGGGGCTGCTCCCCGTCGTCCTGCCGGCCGCGGTCGTGGAGGCCTTGCAGAGCGCCGTGGAGGCGGACCCCTCCCTGGAGGTCACCGTTGACCTGGAAGGGCGTCAGGTCCGCTGGGGCGGCGAGGCCGTCGGATTCGAGATCGACGACTACACCCGCTGGCGGCTGATGGAGGGCCTGGACGACATCGGACTGACCCTGCGCAACGCCGACGATGTGACGGTGTACGAGAATGGTCGGCAGCCATGGCTGCCGACGACTGTCTGACACGTTCAGAGAACGAGCTGGCGCGGCGGTTGCGCGATGCGCACCGTCGCGTTCGCGTGCTGCCCATCCCCCCGGCAGAGCGACAACGCCTGTCCAGACGCCTGCTCGCCATCTGTGATGTGTCAAAACATGATCTTGATCATGCCGCAGGGCGTCTCGATTTATTCCTTCTAGACCTTGATGTTCTGGTTTCAGATACGCCGAGTGCTGGAAACATTGCGGAAGGTGATTGAGTCATACGGCTCTGTCCCTTAATTTCAAGCGGGCAAGGGGTTTCTCTCTGAGTTGAGACCTCTCGTCGTGACAAAACGGGTGAGACGGGTTTTCTGCCTCATGACCCACTCCCGGACATCGGTAAGACAGGGGGAGCAACCTTATGAACAAAAAGGAACTCGTCGACGCCATCGCGGACAAGATGGGCGACAAGAAGACGGCCACCGAGGCTGTGAATGCGGTGATCGAGACCATTCAGTCAGCGGTCGCCACCGGTGACAAGGTTTCGCTCACGGGCTTCGGCGCCTTCGAGATGGTGCACAAGCCTGCCCGTACGGCCCGCAATCCTTCGACGGGTGCCGAGATCCACGTCGCCGAGAGCTGGGGGCCGAAGTTCCGGCCCGGTTCCGACTTCAAGGAACTCGTCAACACGGGTGGCAAGAAGAGCGCGAAGAAAAAGTAGCCCTCACGCGAGCACCCGGATTCCCGCCGAGGGAGTCCGGGTGTCCGGCTTCTCCTTACGGGGGAGAGCTCTGCCGGGCAGGTGGAGGGCCTTGTGCGGGGAGATCGGCCGGGGGCCTTTCCCAGCACGAGGCCCGAGGCCTATCGGGGCACGGGGAAGGTCGAGAGCGTGACGTAGGTGATGTCGTCGCCGTCCATGACGATGTTGACCCGCTGGCCGGACCTGAGGAGTCTCAGCGGTCCCGCGTCGAACGCCGCCGCATCAAACGGGATCTCGCTCCCGTCGTCGAGGAACACCGACCCCGACCGGGTCGTCGCGTCAAAGATCCGCACCGTTGCCTGCACCCGATCAGCGTAACCCGCCGGAAAAGCGGTTGACCGGCTTCGCGGGGGGCCGCCACGATGCCTCATCATGGGCGCGGGTGACAGAAGAACCGGCATGTGGCAAGACGCGTCGTTCCGGCTTTTTCTGGGGGCCGACGCGATCAGCCAGGTCGGAACCCAGATCACGCTCGTGGCCCTGCCGCTCGTGGCGATGCTCACCCTCGACGCGAGTTCCTTCCAGATCGGGGTGCTCACCGCGGCCGAGATGGCCGCGTTCCTGCTCCTCGGGCTGCCGGCGGGCGTGTGGGTGGACCGGCTCCGCCGCCGTCCGATCCTGATCTGGAGTGACCTGCTCCGCGGCGCCGCGCTGCTGTCCGTCCCGGCCGCCGTCGCCCTGGACGCGATGACCCTGCCCCACCTCTACGCCGTCGCCCTCCTCATGGGTGTCGGCGCGGTCTTCTTCGACGTCGCGCACATGAGCTTCCTGCCCTCGCTCGTCGGCAAGGACGATCTGCTGAGGGGGAACGGCACGCTGGAGACGCTGCGCAACACCGCCGTCCTGTCGGGTCCCGCGCTGGGCGGCTGGCTGGTGCACGCGCTGAGCGCGCCGATCGCGCTGCTCGCCGACGCGGTCAGCTATCTGGTCTCGGCGCTGTTGCTCGGCGGGGTGCGCGCCGAGGAGACGATCACACCGGTCGCGGAGCGCCGCAGGCTCGGGGAGGAGATCGGCGAGGGCGTCCGTCACGTCGTGGGACACCCGGTGCTTCGCCGTATCGCCGTGCTCGGCGCGCTGGTCATGTTGTCCAACGGCATCTGGGCCGTGGCCCAGCCGCTCTTCCTGATCAGGGCGCTCGGCGTGAGCCCGGGGATCTACGGTCTGCTGCTCTCCGGCGGCGCCGTCGGAGGGTTGATCGGCGCGGTGCTCGCGTCGCGCGTCGCGGTCCGCTTCGGCATCGGCCGCGCCATGTACGGGGGAGCCGCCCTGGCGGCCCTGGCCGTACTGATCTCCCCGCTGACGGCCGAGGGCTGGCGGCTGGCGCTGTTTCCGCTCGGCTGCCTGCTGAGCGGAATCGGCGGCGCGGTGTTCGGCATCAACCAGCTCAGCTACCGCCAGCGGATCACCCCGGAGCACCTGCTCGGCCGCATGAACGCCAGCATGCGCTTCCTGATGTGGGGGGCCGCACCGGTCGGCGGCCTGCTGGGCGGGGTGCTGGGAGAGATCTTCGACGCGCACACCGTGCTGTGGGTCGCCACGGCCGGCATCATGGTCGCTCATCTTCCGGTGCTGACGTCCCGGAAGATCCTCCGGCTTCGGTCTTCTCCACCTCCTCCACGAACGACGCCAACCCTCGGATGATGATCTCGATGCCGAGGTCGAACCGGTCGTCGTTGGAGTTTTCGAACATGGTGTTGGAGAGTGCGACCAGGTGTGGGAAACGGTCGGGCGGCAACTCCTCGAAGTATCGCTCGAGGGTCTCCCGCATCTCCGCCCAGGAATTCTGGCCGGACTCGCGGCGCCGGGTCTCCCACATGCTCTCCTCAAGGGCGAAGCCGTCGATGAACGTGGAGATCACGTCGCCGGCCGCCCCGGCGACGCGGTCGGGCAGCCCGCCCGCGCGGAAGATGCCGAGGATCCTGTCCATGTACGGCAGCGTCTCGGGGCCGAAGGGAATGCCGCCCATCGAGATCCGGGCCATGTCGCGGTGCTTGTGCAGTCTGGCCCGTCCGTCGCGGGCGTACTCCGCGACCTGCTCGCGCCAGTGCTCCGGATCGGGTTCGGGCAGATCCCAGTCGTCGAACATCCTGACGTACATCAGCTCGAACAGCTCGTCCTTGCTGCTCACGTGGGAGTAGAGGGCCGAGACCGCGACGCCGAGCTCGGCCGCGACCTGGCGCATGCCCAGTTTCTCGTAACCCTCCCGGTCGAGCACGACGTAGGCCGCGTCGACGATCCGGTCCCGGGTGAGAGGGATCCGTGCGGGAGCCGTCCTCCGGCGTGACCGTTCCCAGGGCAGCGCGGGCAACTCGTCGTTCATGACGCCAGTGTAACGCTGCGCCGAACAATGATCGGTGTGGAGAACACCGCTCATTTTCACGATATATCTTGTCACGCGAACCGATGCGACATATCTTAAGAACGTCGCACTGTGGAATGAACGCCGTTCTCTAATAGAACGTCGATCGCCTATAGTGAACGACGTTCATCAGAGGTGGGCGCTGTGTCCCTCGAATTCCACCCAGATCCCCTGAGGAGAGCACCATGACCAGTGACGTGACGGCCGCAGTCGACGCGCCACCCGAACCCCCGCTCTACCGCTGGCGTTGGGCCGCCCTGTTCGTGATCCTGGCCGCGGAGGTGATGGACCTTCTCGACGCCATGGTCACCAACATCGCCGCGCCCACCATCCGGGCCGAGCTCGGCGGCACCGCCGCCGTCATCCAGTGGCTCGGCGCCGCCTACACACTCTCCATGGCGGTCGGCCTGATCACCGGCGGACGGCTCGGCGACATCTACGGCCGAAAGAGGATGTTCCTCATCGGCGCCGCCGGATTCACCGTGGGCTCGCTGCTCTGTGCCGTCGCGCAGTCGCCGGAGTTGCTCGTCGGCGCGAGGGTCGTCCAGGGACTGTTCGGCGCGGTCATGCTGCCGCAGGGGCTCGGCATGATCAAGGAGATGTTCCCGCCGAAGGAGATGGGCGCCGCGTTCGGCCTGTTCGGGCCGGTCATGGGCCTGTCCTCGGTGGGCGGCCCGATCCTCGCCGGATGGCTGATCGACGCCGACTTCTTCGGCACCGACTGGCGCATGATCTTCCTGATCAACCTGCCGCTCGGCCTGGCCGCCATCGTCGCCGGACTGCGCTACCTTCCCGAGTCGCGCTCACCACACCCCCTCAAGCTCGACTTCGGCGGCGTGCTCCTGGCCTCCCTGGCCGGACTGCTCCTGGTCTTTCCCCTGGTCCAGGGCCGTGAGAGTGACTGGCCCGCCTGGTCCTTCGTCATGATGGGCGCATCCGTCGTGGTCTTCGCGATCTTCGGCTGGTTCGAGTCCCGTAGAAGCCGCGCGGGTGGCGATCCGCTGGTCGTGCCCAGCCTCTTCCGCAAGCGGGCCTTCACCGGCGGCCTGCTGACCGGCCTGGTCTTCTTCTCCTCTATGTCGGGCTTCGCCCTGGTGTTCAACCTCTACACCCAGGTCGGTCTCGGCTACTCCACGCTGAAGGCCGGCCTGGTGATGATCCCCTGGTCGCTGGGAATGGTCGTCGGCTTCGGCCTCGCCCAGATGGTGCAGCGGTTCGGCCGCAAGGTCCTGCAGGGCGGCGTCCTCGTCATGGCGCTCGGCACGCTCGGCGTCCTGCTGACGGTCACCCTCGCGGGGATGGACGTGACCCCCTGGCAGTTCGTTCCGGCGCTGACGGTCACCGGCATCGGGATGGGCCTGCTGATGGCGCCGTTCTTCAACATCGTGCTGGCCGGGGTCGAGCAGCACGAGAGCGGCTCGGCCTCCGGCACGCTCACCGCGGTCCAGCAGCTCGGCGGGGCCTTCGGCGTCGCCCTGCTCGGCACGGTCTTCTTCGACCAGCTGGGGATCGGAGCGAATCCCGACGTCATCGGGGCGACGCGGATCGTCCTCTGGATCGTCGCCGGGATGCTGCTGACGACCTTCCTCGCCGCCTTCCTCCTGCCGAAGCACGCCGTGGAGGAGAACGCCGGACATTGAGCTCAAGGAGCGCGATCCCCCGACCGGGGCAGGCGGAGGCCGGACGGCAGGGGAGCCCGATGAGCGCCGCGCCCGGGACCGAGCTTCGTGACGGACGGAGTCCAGACGGCCGGGGAGCCCCCTCCAGCGGAGGCGGAGGGGGCTCCCCGGCTCACTTGTCCGGCTCCCCGCCCCTGATCCTCTCCACCACCGCCAGGGTGCGGGGGCCGACGCCGAGGGCGAGGGCCACCCGGAGGTCGTCGGGGGTGTCCACGTCCCGCCGGACCGAGTCGATCCCGTCCAGGCAGAGCTCCTTCGCGCCCCGCCGGAGGTGACGGTCCCGTGACTCGCCACCGAATCCTGGGGTGAACGGCACGCCGGGCCGTACCCCGTAGAAGGTCGTGCCGACCTCGACGGCGTCGGGCAGGAACATCTGGTCGAACTCCGCGGCGGCGGTGAGCACGAGGGCCAGCTCCGCCGGGCGCAGAGCGGGGAGATCGGCCTGGAGCGCGCCGACGGCGTCGGCGGGAGCCAGCCGTACCGCCTCCCGGGCACCGCGGCGGAGGGCGGCGTTCAGCCCCGCCTCGGGGTCGCCGACCACGTGGGCACCGACGCCGCCGAGCGCCTCGGCCGCCACAGGGTCGCCCGTCACCACGACGACCCGTGCGACGAGCACGCAGCTCAGCGCCGCTTCGACGGTGTCACAGGCGATCGCCACGGCCAGCGCGGCCCGGTGCGGGCCCGCCGCCGCCGACAGCCGGGTCTTGGCGGCGACCAGCGTCTTGACCGGCACGACGAGGGTCCAGGTGAAACTCTCCGGAGCAGGCATAACCTTAAGCATCCCGCCTCGACATCTCGCGGAGTCAACCGGGAGACTGGGGGCGCACCCCGCTCATCTGGAGGAGCCCATGAGACGTCCTGGATGGCCTTCGCGATTCTGGGTCGCCGTGGCTGTCGCGATCGTCAAGCCGATCTCCTGGCTCCTGGTCAAGAAGGACTGGCGGCGCAGCGACCGCCTGCTCAAGGCCGGCGGGATCATCCTGGTGACCAACCACCTGTCGTGGCTGGATCCGATCCTGATCTCGCACTACCTCTACAACAACGGGCGCTGGCCGACGATCCTCGCCAAGTCGGGGCTCTTCTCCGTGCCGGGGCTCGGGCACATGGTGAAGGAGCTCCAGGCCATCCCGGTCTACCGGGGGAGCGCCGACGCGGCACGCTCGCTCGGGGAGTCGGAGCGGCGGATCGCCGACGGGGCGTGCGTGATGTTCTACCCGGAGGGGACCTGCACCCGTGACCCCGAGTTCTGGCCGATGGAGGGCAAGACCGGCGCGGCCAGGCTGGCCCTGGCGACCGGCGCGCCGGTGATCCCGGTCGCTCACTGGGGGGCCCAGAAAATCCTGCCCTACGGGAGCAAGAGGCCCAGCCTCTTTCCGCGCAAGACCTTCCACGTGCTGACCGGACCGCCGGTTGACCTGTCGAAGTACGAGGGGCAGCCGCTGCACGCGGACGTCCTGCGCGACGCGACCGCCGACATCATGGCGGCGATCACGGTTCAGCTCGCCGAGCTGCGAGGGGAGAAGGCGCCAGGGGCGCCGAAACCCGTTGACAACTGACTTCGGCGTACGGTGATGAAATGACCAAGGCGGCTGTATTCGGCACGGGCTCGTGGGGCACTACCTTCGGCATGATTCTTGCGGGGGCGGGCACCCGGACGACCCTGTGGGGCCGGCGGGCGGAGGTGGTCGAGGCGATCGACCGCCGTCACGAGAATCCGGACTACCTTCCCGGTGCGGTGCTGCCCGACACCCTGCGTGCCACGACCGATCCCGCCGAGGCTCTCGACGGCGCGGACTTCGTGGTGCTCGCGGTGCCCTCCCAGACCCTGCGGTCCAACCTGAGCCGGTGGAAGGCGGATCTGCCGCCCGACGCGGTGCTGGTCAGCCTGATGAAAGGCATCGAGCTCGGCACCACCAAGCGGATGAGCGAGGTGATCTGCGAGGTCGCGGAGGTGCCCCAGGAGCGGGTCGCGGTGGTGTCGGGACCCAACCTGGTCGGTGAGATCGTCCGGGGCCAGCCCGCCGCGACCGTGGTCGCCTGCACCGACGAGCGGGCCATGGAACGCCTCCAGGCGGCCTGCTATATGCCGCCGTGGTTTCGCCCCTACACCAACCCCGACGTGGTGGGGGTGGAGCTCGGAGGGGCGATCAAGAACGTGATCGCCCTGGCGGTCGGCATCTCGGCGGGGATGGGACTCGGTGACAACGTCGGGGCGATGCTGATGACGCGCGGGCTGGCCGAGATCTCCCGGCTGGGCGAGGCGCTCGGCGCGGATCCGCACACCTTCGCGGGCCTGGCGGGGATGGGCGATCTGATAGCGACCTGTACGTCCCCATTGTCCCGGAACCGTACCTTCGGTGAGAATCTTGGACGGGGTATGACCTTGGCCGAGGTCGTCGCCGCCACGAAACAGACCGCCGAGGGGGTCAAGTCCTGCGAGTCGGTCCTCGAGCTGGCCAGGAAGCACGACGTGGAGATGCCGATCACCGAGGTGGTGGTGGCGGTGGTCCACGACGCAATGCCACCAAGCGAGGCCGCGGTGCTGCTGATGTCGCGAACTCCCAAAGCGGAACGGTACGGTCTGTGAACAGACGCACACGCAGGAGGCAGGGCGAGAACACCCGATCGGTGCACCTGCCCCCCGCGCTCGCGCCCCAGCAGAGCCCCTTCGGCCTTCCTGTGTGGCGCAACTCCGCGTGGAGCTTCGGCGACTCCGCCGAATACGCCGACGCGTTCGACGAGAAGGGCTCCGGTTTCGCCGAGGGCCGGATCGACAATCCCACCACCGCCGCCTTCGCCGCGGCGGTGGCCTCGCTGGAGGGCGCCGCGGCGCCCGAGGATGTGGCGGGCCAGGCGTTCGCCTCGGGGATGGCCGCGATCAGCACCGTCCTGATGACGTTCCTGCGCGCGGGCGCGCACATCGTGGCCCCGGCCCCCCTGTACGGCGGGACCCACTCCCTGATCACCAATGTGCTGTCCAGGTTCGGGGTCGGCGCGGACTTCGTGGACTACGGCGATCTCGCCCGGGTGCACGCGGAGGTCAGGCCCAATACGAAGATCATCTATGCGGAGACGCTCTCCAACCCGACGATGGCCGTCTCCGACATCCGCGGCCTCTACCGGATCGCCCGCATGGCCGGGGCGCTGCTGGTGGTCGACTCCACCTTCGCCACCCCGATCGTGTGCCGCCCCCTCGAACACGGCGCCGACCTGGTGATCCACTCCGCGACCAAATACCTCGGCGGCCACGACGACTGCACCGGCGGCGTCGCGGTCGGCCGTCCCGACCTGGTCGCCCAGCTGCGCGAGGTCCGCATCGACACCGGCGGGACGCTCTCCCCCGACGACGCGTTCCTGCTGCGCAGGGGACTGGAGACCCTGCCGCTGCGGGTGCGCCGGATGTGCTCCACCGCGATGCTGTTCGCCGCCGCCGTGGCCAAGCACCCCGCCGTGCGCCGGGTCGACTACCCGGGGCTGCCCGGCCACCCCGGCCACCAGCTCGCCAGACGCCTGTTCGACTCCGGCCCCGAGGGCACCAGATACGGCGCCTGCGTGACGATCACCCCGCACGGCGGTTACAGCGCGGGCGTGGCGCTGGCCGACGCTCTCAAACTCGCCTCGATCGCCACCTCCGCCGGCGGCACGCGCACCAAGGCCGCGCATGTGGCCTCGGCCACCCACCGCCGGCTCGGTAACGGCTCCGGGGTCGACGCGGGGGCGGTCCGGTTCTCCGTCGGGCTGGAGGACGCGGAGGACCTCATTATGGACGTGACCAAGGCTCTGGACTCCCTTCCCCGTATCGGGTAGATAGGCGCGTCTAACAGGCAGATTGCCCCCTAAGAGGGGGTAGATTCGGTCTTCATGAGTGAACAGCACGAACCCCGTCCGCGGGTCGCCGTCGTCTTCGGCGGTCGTAACTCCGAGCACGCCGTCTCCATCCTTGGAGCCGGCAGCGTGCTGGAGGCCATCGATCGGTCCAAGTACGAGGTGGTTCCCGTGGGGATCGCCCGGGACGGACGGTGGGTGCTCGCCTCGGGGGACCAGCGTTATGAGATCGACGGCGGTGAGTTGCCCGCCGTGGACGCCCAGGGCTCCGGGCTGGCACTGCCATCCGGCGGAGGGCCACTGGTGGCCTATGACTCGGGCAGCATTCCGATTGAGCTCGGCCATGTCGACGTGGTCTTCCCCGTGATGCACGGGCCGTTCGCCGAGGACGGCACGATCCAGGGGCTGCTGGAGATGGCCGGGGTCCGCTACGTCGGCTCCGGGGTGCTCGCCAGCGCGGTCGGCATGGACAAGGCCTACATGAAGATCGTGCTCGCCGCCGCGGGTCTGCCCGTCGGCCCGTACGTCGTCGTCCGCGACCGCGACTGGCGGACCGACCGCGACCGGATCCTCAAGGAGGTCCAGGAGCTCGGCTGGCCGGTCTTCGTCAAGCCCGCCCGAGCCGGGTCCAGCCAGGGCATCTCCAAGGCGCACAACCTGGAGGAGCTGGAGCGGGCCATCGAGTTCGCCCGGGAGCACGACCCCAAGGTGCTGGTCGAGGCCGCGATCGCGGGGCGTGAGATCGAATGCGCCGTGCTGGAGTCCATGGGCGACGAGGCCGCGCGGGCCAGCGTGCCCGGCGAGGTGCTGGTCCGCGGCGACCACGAGTTCTTCGACTTCGAGGCCAAGTACATCGGCGACGACATGTCCCTCTCCGCGCCCGCGGACATCCCCGAGGACGTGACGGAGAAACTGCGGGCGATGGCCGTCCGCGCGTTCGAGGCGCTGGGCTGCGAGGGGTTGTCGCGTGTCGACTTCTTCTACACCGACGAGGGCAAGCTGATCCTCAACGAGATCAACACGATGCCGGGCTTCACCGCGATGTCGGTCGCGCCGCAACTGTGGGCCGTCAGCGGACTGTCCTACCCCCAGCTGGTCGAGCGGCTGATCCAGCTCGCGCTGCACCGCTCTCCCGGCCTACGGTAGCGCCGCCTTGATGGGTGCCGCGAGATCGATGAGCACGTTCTGCGGAGTGTGCTCCTGGGAGATCGTCACCTCGACGTAGGCCTCCCGGCCGATCGCCGTGAACAGCGTCGGCCTGGTGGGGTCGGGGAACCACGCCACCCCGTCGATCTCCGGCACCTGGTCGGTGGCGGCCATCGTCACCGGCCGCGGCACCCCGCAGCGCAGCGCGATCTGGGCCTCCCCCCACACCGCGACGTACGGCGAGGCGGGGGTGGACTCCACCCGGTCCGCGCCGTCGAGCTTCTGCGGGAGCCGCTCCCCGAGGTGCTTGCACGCGGCCACGGCCGCCCCCTCGGGGACGGGCGGTTCCATCCGGACGGTGCCGCCGCATCCCGCCAGGATCAGCAGGGCGCAGGCGCACCCCGTCCAGCGGGCGAACCGGAGAGACATCTCACATTCCTGATGGTCAGATATGAACGATGGGACACGTAAGAGTACGTGTGATTCCCTCTACCGCCTGAATCTGCGCCACCACGAGCTTGCCGAGCTCGTCCACGTTGCGGGCCTCGGCCCGAACGATCACGTCGTAGGGACCGGTGACGTCCTCGGCTTGCGTGACACCGGGGATTCCGGAGATCTCGCTGGCCACGTTCGCGGCCTTGCCGACTTCGGTCTGAATGAGAATATAGGCCTGCACCATAACGTCCTCCCGGGCGATTGGATCAGTGCCGAAAGGTCACCGTACCCTGTCATGAACAGGAGGTGTGTCATCACAGTCGGAGATCTCGGCGAATTCGGGGTTATTGCACGTATTGCCGGACGCTTGCCACAAGGTAGGACCGTACTGCTCGGTCCCGGGGACGACGCCGCGATGTTGAGTGCTCCTGACGGTCGGGTCGTCGTGACAACGGACCTCTTGATCGAGGGTAGGCACTTTCGGCGTGATTGGTCCAGTGGTTACGACATAGGTCGTAAAGCTGCGGCACAGAATCTGTCCGACATCACGGCGATGGGGGCCGTGCCCACCGGCATCGTGGTCGGCCTCGGTCTGCCCTCCGACGCCGCCCTCACCTGGCTGGACGATCTCACCGACGGCTTCCGCGACGAGTGCGACCTCGTCGGCGCCAGCGTGGCGGGCGGGGACATCACCCGTTGCGATCTGGTCGTGATCGGCGTCACCGCTCTCGGTGACCTGGGCGGGCGCGCACCGGTCACGCGTTCGGGAGCGCGTCCGGGAGACCTGGTCGCGGTGGCCGGGAGGCTCGGGCACGCCGCCGCGGGGCTCGCACTGCTCCGCGAGGGCCGTGACGGGCCGGCGGAGCTGATCGAGGCCCACCGGCGGCCGGCGCCCCCCTACGCCTGCGGAATCGAGGCGGCCACGTTCGGCGCGACCTCGATGCTCGACGTCAGCGACGGACTGCTTCAGGACCTCGGGCACGTCGCCAAGGCCTCCGGGGTCGCCCTCGTGCTCGACCCGGAGGCCTTCGTCATCCCTCCCCCGATCGCCGACGCCGCCCGGCAGCTCGGCGCCGACCCGCTGGAGTGGGTGCTCTCCGGTGGCGAGGACCATGCCCTCGCCGCGACTTTTCCCGTTCACGCACGGCTCTCGCCGGCCTGGACCGTGGTGGGCCACGTGATCGAGGGGGAAGGTGTACAGGTCAAGGGCGTTTCGCTGGTCCGCGGCGGCTGGGACCACTTCCATGAGTGACGTTTCCCACCTCCTGTGACATCAGTGAAATTTGCGACAAACGGTTATTAAACTGGTATGAAGATGGGCGGTCGAGATTCCCTAGAGGAAAGGGGCAGTATGGGCCGCCATGCGGAACACGGGGAAGACGCTTCCTCCAGCCGGGGAAAACGTAGGTCGAAGGACACCCCGGAGCCAGGCAACCCCGACGGGGCGATCGGGCGCCGGCTCCGTCCCGAGGAGTCGGCGATCGTCGAGACACGGACCGGATTCCTGGGGTCGGGATGGTCTTCCGCCGAGACCGAGCTGTCCGATTCGGTCCGGCCCGAGGAGAGACGCCGCTCCGGCGGGCGGAAGATGATGCTGCTGGCCGTCGCGGCGATGATCGTGGTTCTCGGCGGCACCGTGGTCGGCGTCCAGGTGATGACCAGCCCCGCGGGGTCGAGCACCGACTGCCCGCCCGGCGGCTGCGTCCTGGCGGCGTCGAACCAGCCGGTGCCGCAGGCCGAGACCGGCGAACCGGCCGGCGATCCCGCCTTCGGCGAGGAGCCCGACCGGGAGCCGGGGAAGCAGGGAGAGCCAGAGGCCACTCCGACCCCCGAGGCCACCCGCCGGAGTGGCGCCGTCGTCTCCGCCCCGAGTCCGACCCGCGCGCCCAAGGCCACCCGCGCCCCCCGGTCCGCAGCCGCCGAGCCGCTGTCCACCGGTGCGCGTTCGCCCGCGGACGGACCGGAGCTCGCGGACGAGCCGGAGTCCGCGGACAGGCCGGAGGAGAGCCCTGAGCCCTCTTCGAGCCCCGTCTCCGGGCCGCTCGAAGCCGACGAGACCGACGCTCCGGCGCAGCCCCCGGTGGACACCGCGCCCGCGCCCGCCCAGACCTCCGAGGCGCCCGCCCCGAACGGTCCCGCGACGATCAGGGTCGGTGCCGGCGTCGTGAGGGAGAAGTCAAGGGAATACACCGTCAGGCTCGTGGTCACTGCGGGCCAGAGGGTCAACGGCCTGAGGCTGAGCCTGCCGGTGAGCGGAAGGGTCTCCTCGGTGAGCGGGGCCGCCGGGAAGCAGATCGGCGACACCCTGGTGATCGAGTCGGGCAAGGACCTGGAGCCCGGTGAAGATCTGATCGTCAACTTCACCGCGCGCGGCCGGGCGGAGATCCCCCAGACCTGTGAGAGCGGCCAGGGGGAGTGCTCGGTCTCCTGATCTGAGACTGGTTGGATGGGGACATGACCGATTCGACCCCTCCTCGCGTGCTGACCGTCGCCGGTTCCGACTCCGGCGGTGGCGCGGGCATCCAGGCCGACCTGAAGACGATGCTGGCCCTGGGCGTGCACGGCATGAGCGTGATCGCCGCGGTGACCGCCCAGAACTCGCTGGGCGTGCAGGGATACTGGGAGCTTCCTCCGGAGGCGGTCCGCGCCCAGCTCGACTCGGTGCTCGGCGACATCGGCGCCCAGGCGGTCAAGACCGGGATGCTGGCCTCGTCCGCGCTGGTGGAGACCGTCGCCGAGGTGTTGGCGGGTCTGGCGGGGCTGGACGTGCCCGTGGTGGTGGATCCGGTGGGAGTGTCCAAGCACGGTGACGCGCTGCTCGCACCGGAGGCCGTGGAGACGATGAAGCAGCGTCTGCTGCCGGCGGCCACCGTGGTCACCCCCAATCTGTGGGAGGTCTCACAGCTCACCGGGGTGAAGGTCGAGGACGAGGGAGACCTGCGCCGGGCCGCCGACGCGGTCCTTGAGTTCGGCCCCACGTGGGTGCTGGTCAAGGGCGGTCATCTGCCCGGCGCCCCGGTGGACCTGCTGACCGACGGCACGCGGGAGTTCCGCTTCACCGCCGAGCGTCACGACAACCGGCACACCCACGGCACGGGCTGCACCCTGGCCTCCGCCATCGCCTCCCACCTGGCCCTCGGCGAGGACGTCCCCTCCGCCGTGGAGAAGGCCAAGGCGTACGTCACCGGCGCGATCGCGCACGGCTTCCCGCTGGGCGCGGGCATCGGCCCGGTGGACCACGCCTGGCGCCAGCGCTGAAGCAGGCACCGAAAGCCGTGGACCGCGCGGGTGGCGAGGCGGCTCTGCGGCTGGGGCGACCCCGCCGGACAGGCGTTGAGAGCGCCGCACCGGCATAGGCGCCAAAAGCAGCAGCCCGCCGTCCCCTGGGAAGGGGACGGCGGGCTGCTGTGAAGGTCTGGCTAGCGAGTGACCTTGCCGGCCTTGATGCAGGAAGTGCACACGTTCAGCCGCTTCGGCGTGCCGTTCACCACTGCGCGCACGGGCTGGATGTTCGGGTTCCAGCGGCGACGCGTGCGTCGGTGCGAGTGGGAGATGTTGTTGCCGAAGGTCGGCTTCTTAGCGCAAACATCGCAGACGGAAGCCACGGTTCGCTCCTTCATATCAGTCGAGAGGCCCGATCCGCCGCGCTAGCGGGCGGTCATCGGGCACGCCGGGACGACCGGCTGGCCATATGAGGATATCCGATGTTCGGCCATGCACGGCAACGTGAGCCGCCATGACTGGCCGAACGGGGATAATCTCCGTTGGCAACGGTAGCGCATCCCGGAGGGGAGAAGGGCAGGCATGCTGCAGGTCCTCGACCCGTCCGCGATCCGGCGGTGGTCGCGGCTGGCCGCGGAGACCCTGGGAAAGGCGCGCGAGGAGATCGACGCGCTCAACGTCTTTCCCGTGCCCGACGGCGATACCGGCACCAACCTGTACCTGACCATGCTCTCGGCGGCCGAGGCGCTCGACGGGCTGCCCGGCGACGCGGACGCGGCGACCACCTGGCGGACGCTCGCGCAGGGAGCGATGATCGGCGCCCGCGGCAACTCCGGGGTCATCGTCAGCCAGGCGCTGCGCGGTCTCGCCGAGGTGCTGAAGGGGGCCGAGGGCTGCGGCGCCGACCTCGGGCGGGGCCTGGTCAGAGCCGCCGAACTGGCCCGTGAGGCGGTGTCCCGGCCGGTCGAGGGCACGGTGCTGAGCGTGCTCACCTCCGTCGCCGCGGCGGTGGGCGACCTGCGGGGCGATCTCGTCTCGGTCGCGAGGAAGGCGGCGGAGGAGGCGCGCTCCGCGCTTCGCCGTACCCCGGACCAGCTCGACGTGCTCGCCCGCAGCGGCGTCGTGGACGCCGGTGGAGCGGGCCTGGCGATCATCCTTGAGAGTCTCGCCGCGGTGATCACCGACTCCTACACCGGGCGGGTGGACATCCCGGTGCCGGTCCACCCGGCCGGCCCGGGTGCCGCGCGCCCGGAGCCGGAGGAGGGGCCCGGCCATCCCGGCTACGAGGTCATGTATCTCCTGGACGCCGACGCGGCCGCGGTGGGCGTGCTGCGCGGGGAGCTGGACGCGCTCGGCGACTCGCTCGTGATCGTGGGCGGCGAGGACCTGTGGAACGTGCACGTCCACGTGGACGACGCGGGCGCGGCCATCGAGGCGGCCCTGCGTCTGGGACGCCCCCACCGGATAAAGGTGACCTACCTGGCCGGGCCCGGCAGGACCCACCCGGTCGCCCGCGGGCGAGGGGTGGTGGCCGTGGCCGCGGGGCCCGCGCTGGCCGCCGTGTTCGAGGAGTCGGGCGCCGTGGTGGTCCGCCGCGAGCCCGGCTCCAGCCCGCCCCTCGCGGCGGTGCTCGCCGCGATCCGGGAGGCGGGCTCGGAGGTCGTGGTCCTGCCCAACGACGGCGGGGCGCGCGAGGTCGCGGCCGCCGCCGCCGAGATCGCCAGGGAGGAGGGGCTGGTGGTCAGCGTGCTGCCGACGAGGGCCTCGGTGCAGGGCCTGTCGGCGCTGGCCGTCCACGACCCGCTGCGGCGCTTCGACGACGACGTGGTGGCCATGACCGAGGCCGCCGCGCACACCCGCCACGGGCACGTCTGGGTGGCCGATCGCGAGGTCATGACCAGCGCGGGGCTGACCGCGCGCGGAGACGTCCTGGGCGTGATCGACGGGGACGCCGCGGTGATCGGCACCGACCTCGCCGGCACCGCGCTCGAGGTCGTCCGGCGCATGGTGTCGTCCAGCAGCGAGCTGGTGACCGTGCTCGAAGGGGCCAACGCGCCGCCGGGACTGGCGCGGGCCGTACAGGATCATCTGGGCGCGACGAGGCCCGACGTCGAGGTGGTTCTGTACGAGGGTGGGCAGGGCGGTTACCCGTTGCTCATCGGCGTTGAGTGAATTCTGTCGCCGGGACGCGATAGAAACTTGGGGTGACGAGCTTCGACGAGCCGCTGACGAAGGCGCTGGACCCCAAGACGGCCAAGCTGCTGGAAAGCGTTCTCGACCTGCGCACCGTCGGCGATCTGCTGCGGCACTATCCGCGGCGCTACGCCGAGCGGGGTGAGCTGACGAACCTCGACGACCTGCAGATCGACGAACACGTGACCGTGGTGGGCGAGATCACCAGGGCCATGCGCAGGCCGATGCGGAACAAAGGCGGCACCTGGCTGGAGGTCGAGGTCGTCGACGGCCGCGGCAGCAAGATCTACCTGTCCTTCTTCGGCAAGACGTCCCACATCGCGGAGACGCGGCTGCGGCCGGGCCGGCGGGGCATGTTCGCGGGGAAGGTCGGCGCGTTCGGCCAGGGTGACAAGCGCAGGTGGCAGCTGTCCCACCCCGAGTTCGAGATGTTCGAGGAGGCCGAGGCGGGCGCCGAGGAGTTCGCCGCCGCGCTGGTGCCGATCTACCCGGCGGGCAAGGACGTGACGCCCTGGGCCATCCGCAGGGCGATGGGAGTCGTCCTCGACACCATGGGAGAGCTGGAGGATCCGCTCCCCGCCGACCTGCGGGCCCGGCACAGGCTTCCCGGCCTGGCGGAGGCGCTGCTCGCGATCCACCGGCCGCGCGATCGCGCCGACGTGGAAAGGGCGCGCAAGCGGCTCAGGTTCGACGAGGCCTTCCTGCTCCAGGCCGTGCTGCTGCAGCGCCGGATGGCCGCCGCCTCCTGGCCCGCCACGCCCCGGCCCCCGCGCGGCGACGGGATGCTGACCGACTTCGACGGGCGGCTGCCGTTCGAGCTCACGGAGGGGCAGCGGAGCGTGGGGGAGGAGATCGCCGCGGACCTGGCGCTCGCTCATCCCATGCACCGGCTGCTCCAGGGCGAGGTCGGCGCGGGCAAGACCATCGTGGCGCTGCGGGCCATGCTCCAGGTGGTCGACGCCGGAGGCCAGGCCGTGCTGCTGGCGCCCACGGAGGTGCTCGCCCAGCAGCATCACCGTTCCATCTCCGGCATGCTCGGCGAGCTGGCCGCCGGCGGCATGTTCGGTGGCACGGTGGTCGCCCTGCTGACCGGCTCGCTGGGCGCGGCCGCCCGCCGTTCGGCCATGCTCGACGCCGCCTCGGGCTCGGCGGGGATCGTCGTCGGCACCCACGCGGTGCTCCAGGAGCGCGTGCAGTTCGCCGATCTCGGCCTGGTCGTGGTCGACGAGCAGCACCGGTTCGGCGTCGAGCAGCGCGACGCGCTGCGGGAGAAGGCCGGCGGCGGGCGCCCGCACGTGCTCGTCATGACCGCCACCCCGATCCCGCGCACGGTCGCCATGACGGTCTTCGGCGACCTCACGGTCTCCACCCTCTCCCAGCTGCCCTCCGGACGCGCCCCGATCACCACCCACGTGGTGCCCGCCGCGGAGAAGCCGCACTTTCTCGACCGGACGTGGACGCGGTTGCGCGAGGAGATCGAGCTGGGCCGGCAGGCCTACATCGTGTGCCCGCGCATCGGCGACCTGGAGGGCGACGAGGGCGACCTGTCGAAGGACGACGACGAGCGGAGGCCGCCGCTGGCGGTGCTCGACGTGGCGGAGATGCTGTCGGAGGGGCCGCTGCGCGGTCTCCGTACGGCGGTGCTTCACGGCAAGCTGCCGCCCGAGGAGAAGGACGCGGTGATGAGGGCCTTCACCAGGGGCGAGATCGACGTCCTGGTGGCGACCACGGTCATCGAGGTCGGCGTGGACGTCCCCAACTCCTCGGTCATGGTCATCATGGACGCCGACCGGTTCGGCGTCTCCCAGCTCCACCAGCTCCGCGGCCGGGTCGGCCGTGGTGGACTGCCCGGTCTGTGCCTGCTGGTGTCCGAGTCCCTGGGGGGCACGCCCGCCAGGGGACGGCTCGACGCGGTGGCGGCGACCCTGGACGGCTTTGAGCTGTCCCGTGTGGACCTGGAGCAGCGCAGGGAGGGTGATGTGCTGGGAGTGGCCCAGTCGGGCCGCAGATCGTCTCTGAAGATGCTCAGGCTTCTCCGCGACGAAGACGTGATCCACGCCGCCCGCCTGGACGCCGAGACGATGCTGACCGACGACCCCGATCTGGCCGGGCATCCCGTCCTCCGCATGGAGATCGAGAGGCTCCTCGCCGACGAGCGCGCCGAATACCTCGAGAAGACCTGAGGCTCGGGCCGGGTCCGCTCACCGTGGGGACCCGGGCCGACCGGCTCCGCCCGCCGATGGGGAGGGACCGGGCCGACCGGCTCCGTCCGGCATCGAGAGGAGCCGAGGCTCGTTGAAAGGACCCGAGGCCGACCGGCTCTGTCCGGTGGTTGGAAGGGCGAGTGCCCGATCGCCGGGAAACGGTTGTCCGGCCGCTGGAAGGTCACTGTCCGGTCGCTGAGAAGCCGATGGACCCAACTGCGGGGACGGCCTCCCCCCGAATGCCGTCCCCGCTTGGGCCCACTCCCGGGTCAGGTGCCGAGAGCACCGGCGTGCGGAAGGGCTCACGATCACGCCGGTCGGCCTCCCCCTGGGTCACTTGGAGGCCGCAGGACTCATCATGCAAGGCACCGGCACCCGGCGGAACGACCCTTGCGCTTTCGTCGCCACTCCTTGCCCACTCTTGACCTAGATCACCTGTCAGGACCCTTTTGACCTGCGGTTATGTGATGCGTCGCGACACGCCGCGCTGTGAGGGCGCGTCGATCATCCAGGCTGTGGAGCGGCGATTTGCCCGAATCGCATGGCAATGACACTCCCTAAGCATTAGGCCGTAATTCATCAGGATCGTGAGGGGCAATTGGCCCGCGACCGGCCCGGGAACGACATTCGACCGGCATCGGCCCAGGACCGGCATCTGACCGGCATCTGACCGGCACTGAGAGGATGGGCAGGTGAGTCGAGTCATCGCGGGAAGCGCAGGAGGACGGCGGCTGGCCGTGCCGCCGGGGCGGGGGACCCGCCCCACGAGCGATCGGGCCAGGGAGGGGATCTTCTCCACCGTGGGATCGCTGTTCGGCTCGCTGGAGGGGAGCAGGGTGCTCGACCTCTACGCGGGGTCGGGCGCGCTCGGGCTGGAGGCGCTCTCGCGAGGGGCCTCCCACGCCCTTCTCGTGGAGTCCGACGCCAGGGCGGTCCGGACGATCAAGGAGAACATCGCGGCCCTCGGGCTGCCGGGAGCCGAGCTCGCGGCCGACAGGGTCGAGCGGGTGCTCGCCAGGGGCACCGGCGAGCCGTACGACCTGGTGTTCGCCGACCCGCCCTACGCGATGACCGCGGAGGCGGTGGACGCGACGCTCGGGCAGCTGAGGGATCACGGCTGGCTTCACGAGGACGCGCTGGTCGCGGTGGAACGGGAGAGCCGGGGTAAGGACCTGGTCTGGCCGCTCGGATACGAAGAGGAGAGGGTCCGTCGTTATGGTGAAGCGTCCGTTTGGTACGGTCGCGCCGCCGGGAATCCATAGAGCCACAGAGCAGGGGGTTCACCTTGCGTCGCGTTGTCTGTCCGGGATCGTTTGATCCCATTACCAACGGCCATCTGGACATCATCGGCCGGGCTTCCCGGCAGTACGACGAGGTTGTCGTGGCCGTACTGATCAACCTCGAGAAGAAAAGCCTGTTCACGGTGGAGGAGCGCATCCAGATGCTCCAGACCGTGACCAAGGAGTACGGCAACGTGCGAGTGGACAAGTTTCACGGCCTGTTGGTGGACTACTGCAAGCAGCAGGAGATCCCCGCCATCGTGAAGGGCCTGCGCGCGGTCAGCGACTTCGACTACGAGCTCCAGATGGCCCAGCTCAACTACCGGATGTCCGGGGTGGAGACCCTGTTCATGGCGACCGGGCCGGAGGTCTCATTCCTGTCGTCCAGCCGTATCAAGGAGATCGTCAAGTACGGCGGGAACGTGTCCGGCCTCGTGCCTGATCTTGTGCAGGAACTCCTGGTCGAACGGCTCAGGGGCTAGGCCCTGGTATTCTCTGAATTCGGCCTTGCACGACGGCGTCGATGCGCCATGCCTAACATGCCTAATGAGAGCGGAATGACTCAGCGTAACTTGAACCCCCGAGCCCCCTGGGTGCTTTCTACCCATGAACTGGGGCGACGACCAGGGCTCATGCGCCAGATGAATCTCGTTCTCCCGGCCCCGGCGGACATCGGCGTCGACATGATCGGTGTTCCCAAGGACATCGATGTCGAGCTGGACATCAGGCTTGAAGCGGTCATGGAGGGTGTGCTCGTCACGGGCACTGCGCGAACCCCGCTGCGGGGGGAGTGCGCACGCTGCCTGGAACCGGTCACCTCGCAAACCGAGGTGAACTTCCAGGAGCTGTTCTTCTACTCGGCAGAGGATGCTGCCGAGGATGACTCGCTTCTCGACGGTGACTTGCTCGATCTCGAACCCACATTCCGCGACGCGGTGGTGCTCACACTGCCGTTGAGCCCGGTCTGCAGTGAAGACTGCGCGGGGCTCTGCGTGGAGTGCGGGATCAGGCTGGCCGACGCCGAGCCTGGCCACAAGCACGAAGTGGTCGACGCCCGGTGGGCCAAGCTGCAAGGTCTCATACCCGAACATAACAACGATCAGGAGAGCTGACGTGGCTGTCCCCAAGCGCAAAATGTCGCGGAGCAACACCCGCTCCCGCAGGTCGCAGTGGAAGGCTGCCGCGGTTTCGCTCGTGAGCTGCCCCCAGTGTCGCTCGCCCAAGCGTCCGCACGTGGCGTGTCCGACCTGCGGCACCTACAACCGCCGTCAGGTGATCGAGCCCTCCGCCTGATCGCATTCTGACTGACGGATGCCGGCCGGGTCCCTTTCCGGCCCCGGCCGGCGTTACCGTTTGCAATCCCATGCGATGGCGGTCCGCCCGCGGCTGTGGTGGACGCCGGGGTTCGCGTGTAATCGCGTACCCTCCCGGCGCCCACCACGTCTTCGGGCACTTCTCGTTCTCCCCTTCGCCATCGCGCCTTCGATGAGAAACGTGCGAGGAGAAGACGTGGGTATGAGCAGCATCAAACCGGTGGCCGTCCAGGTCGTCAAAGACGAGCTGGAGCGAGTCCTGGCGGTGACGCTGGACGTCGCCATCCTGGAGCGGGCGCTGACGCACCGCTCCTACGCGTACGAGAACGGTGGACTGCCCACCAACGAGCGCCTGGAGTTCCTCGGCGACTCGGTGCTGGGCCTGGTGGTCACCGACACCCTCTACCGCAACCACCCCGACCTGCCCGAGGGGCAGCTGGCCAAGCTCAGGGCCGCGGTGGTCAACATGCGCGCCCTCGCCGACGTGGCCCGCACGCTGGGCCTGGGCCGGTTCCTGCGGCTCGGACGCGGCGAGGAGGGCACCGGAGGACGTGACAAGTCCTCGATCCTCGCCGACACCCTTGAGGCGCTGATCGGCGCCGTCTACATCAACAGGGGCCTGGACGAGGCGTTCCGTGTCGTCCACCTGCTCTTCGACCCCCTCATCGTCCGCTCCGCCTCGCTCGGGGCGGGGCTCGACTGGAAGACCTCGCTCCAGGAGCTCACCGCGTCCGAATCGCTGGGTGTGCCCGAGTATCACGTCGAGGAAAGTGGTCCCGACCACGCCAAGTCCTTCACCGCGATCGTTCGTGTCGGTGGAGAGGAGTACGGTTCGGGTTCCGGCCGCTCGAAGAAGGAAGCCGAGCAACAGGCCGCCGAGGCGGCCTGGACCCGGATCCGTCAGGATCGGGACAGGCGCGAAGCCAGCTGACCCGACCACGGGACGGCCAGCCTGCTCAAGGAGGGGTTCATGCCTGAGTTGCCCGAGGTCGAGGTCGTACGGCGGGGCCTGGAGCGCTGGGTGTCCGGGCGGGTCGTCGCCCACGCCGAGGTGTTCCATCCGCGGGCGATCCGGCGACACGCCCCCGGCGCCGAGGAGTTCGTCTCCCGGCTGAAGGGCCGCACGGTCGGCTCCGCCGAGCGCAGGGGCAAATATCTCTGGCTGCCCCTCGACGGCTCCGACGCGATCCTGGCGCATCTGGGGATGAGCGGGCAACTGCTGATGGTGGAGCCGGACTCGGCCCCGGAGAAGCATCTCCGCGTCCGGATCGCCTTCACCGACGGCGGCCCCGACCTGCGCTTCGTCGACCAGCGGACCTTCGGGCACGTGCTGGTGACCGCGATGGGCCATTCCGGGGGCAGGCCGGTGCCGGAGCCGATCGTCCACATCGCGGCCGACCCGTTCGAGGCCCACTTCGACGACGAGAAGTTCGCCAGCCGCCTGCGGGCCAAGCAGACCGAGGTCAAGCGGGCGCTCCTGGACCAGTCGCTGATCAGCGGCGTCGGCAACATCTACGCCGACGAGGCGCTCTGGCGGGCCGGCCTGCACGGCGTCCGGCCCACCGGGGCGCTGACCAAGCCGAAGATCGCCGAATTGCTGGCCGCCGCCCGTCAGGTGATGGCCGCCGCCCTGTCCGAGGGCGGCACATCCTTTGACAGTCTCTACGTGAATGTCAATGGCGAGAGCGGTTACTTCGACCGGTCACTCGCCGTGTACGGCCGGCGGGACGAACCCTGCCCCAGGTGTGGCGCCCCGATCATCAGGGAGTCGTTCATGAACCGTTCGTCCTACAGTTGCCCACGCTGCCAGCCCCGCCCGCGAAAGGCCGGGCTGTGACGGACCGGCGGCTGACCGCCTGGGTCAGGGGCCGCGTGCAGGGGGTCGGTTTCCGCTGGTGGACGCGGTCGCGGGCGCTGGAGCTCGGGCTGACCGGCTGGGCCCGCAACATGGCGGACGGCCGGGTGGAGATCGTCGCGGAGGGTTCGGAGGAATCCTGTGTCAAACTTCTGCAGTTTCTTCGCGGGGGTGACACGCCCGGCCTGGTCGACGGGGTCGTAGAGCACTGGAATGAGCCCAAAGGCGGTTTGGTGAGCTTTGTAGAGCGCTGACCGCTTCCACAAAACCCCCAAAATAAGGTATAGTTATCTGTCGAGAGTGCCTACTGGTGCATCCACCTGGAGCGTTCAACTTGACCGTCTCCCTCACCGGTGCGACTCTTGATGAGAACCGCGCGCACCCCTCCCGCGGCAAAGAAGTGCGCGAACCAGTCTGGTCACTCAGCGTGGAGGACCCTTTACCATGGCGAAGGCTCTACTCGGCCACGTCGGCGGTCCCGACCCTCGAATGGTCTCGGAAATGCGTCGCCTCCAGCAGCGCATCCGGGATCTCGAGGGAGAGCTCACCCGGCTCCAGGCCCAGAACGACGAACTCGCGGCCAACACCCGCGACGAGGAGTTCAACCGTCTGCAGGATCGCGAGCCGGCCCTTACCTAGAGGCCGGGACGGAAACACACTGTCCTAGGGGCGCCTCTTCGGGGCGTCCCTTGTCATATATGGCGCGAAAGGAAGGCCAACTGCTCCGGTAACACCCGGCGGCGGTAGGCCATGTCCTGGCATCCGGAGGTAACCCTTCCCTCGGCTGTGGCACCCAGCGCTCTGAGGCCCTTCAGCATCGTCTGAGTCTGCAGGGCCCAGTCGTCGCGCTCGCCACAGCCCAGCCATACCGGGATGTCCACGAGATCGCGCAACGGCGCCTGTGAGGCGGTAACGGCGGGTGACGCCGCGGCGACCGCCCACACTCGTTTCGGGCCCAGCTCCGCGGCCAGCCTCAGCGCTCCGGCGCCCCCCGACGA
>NZ_FZOD01000094.1 GCF_900188345.1 Streptosporangium subroseum
AGCAAAAGAGCCCCTTGCGGGGCTCTGAGCTGGGAAAAGCTGGTGTGGCAGGTGCAGGACTTGAACCTGCGTAGGCTGAGCCGACGGTTTTACAGGCCATGCCAGTTCCCGCCGTGACATGGCTCCTGACCTGCGGCGCGACACCTCTTCACTGCTCTCGCCACCATGATCATTGCACGCATATTGCACGTCACGGCAGGTGAGGCCGAAGGTCCAACCAGCGATCAATCTGAGTTCTTACCGGCCCTGTCGCCAGTCGATCCGCGATCAACCCCATCGGGCCGAGGAGGTTCTTACACATGCGCAGGGCCAGGATCTCGTGTCGAGGACGGGTACGCCAATCGATCACCCGATCTCGCGCTTACTCCAAGCCTAGGGGCAGAGCATCCAAGATATCTGAGGCCAACCGGTTCGGACTCCACAGCGGATCATCATCGGGGGCGAGATCGGCAATCAGAAACGCCCGAAGCCTGAAGCGGCCCACGTTCGCGCTCCTCGTGGGGTAGCCAGCCTGCTCGGCACCGTCAAGGGCCGAAGATCATCCCATGTATATCCCGCAAGCTCGTCTTCAGGTATTGATCTACGTCTCTTGCAGTTGGCCGGGAGCGTCTTCATCGGGTGTCCACCAAGGTGGCCTTGCCAATGTCCAGTGCGGCGACCTGCTAGACAATCTCTTCATGGTCATGAGCCTGTTCAAGCACCGCGGCCTCCTGTGTGGCATCCCCCACCAAAGCGATCAGTTAAGTCGCCTGTTGCGTCTGCCGACCGGGGTGGCCGGGTTGAACAGGCGGTAGGCCAGCCAGAAGACACCCGCCGCGCTTCCCAGCATGAACATGAGCCCGCTGATCGCGAAGAACTGGTCCACCACCAAGCTGAGATCGTCTCTGGCTCGGAAGAACGCAACCAGGCAGCCGCCGATGGTGTAGCTCAGGATCGGCGCGGCGGTCCCCCGCACCTTGTCAGCGCTCTCCCAGCCCTCACAGATCGTCACGACCAGCACAGCGAACGCCCAGACCAGCACGGGGATTCGGAAGATCGAAATCGGGGCGAAGGGGAAGGGGACGAGCACCCCGGCCAGGACAAGAAGGACCATCCCAAGCACCTCTCGCCGGTGGCCGAGCAGCGTGGACCTGACGTCGCGCTCCCCGACGGTGACGTCCTCCCTCGATTTGTGTGAACGGCTCAGGCGGCGAAACAGGTTGGGCTGCCTTTGGGCCTGCTCCCTGGACAGTAGTTGCTCGGCCACCCGTCTGGCCTTAGCCAACTCGTCCTCGGTGTCGTCTTGTCGGAGGTCGGCACTGCCGGGAGGGGCGAGTTCCGCATGGGATGCCAATCGGGGATTACGAGCGATGATCAACTCGCCTCGTACTGTGCTGATCTTCTCGGGAGTCTGGTGCGGTGTGATCTGACGAACGTGATCGAAGAGATAGTCGTACAGTTCATCCACCGACACCGCGCCGTCGCCGTCAAGATCGGCATTGCCGGTCCGAAGCCCTTCTACCAGCACCCCCGTAAACACGGATGGCCGACCGGTGCCGATCATAAGCCTGGTGTCGGATTCGTAGGCGTATTCGAGGGAGGTGGAAGAACTGATCACCACCCGGCCGCGCCCTTGGAACCGATCCAAGTCCATACGCTCGGGCGACCGGGGAATGAGGTTCTTTGGGAATGCTCCACTGTAACAACAATCCAACAACAGAACTATTTTCTGCGACCTGCTGCGGTCAATCTGCTCGTTGACGAACGCCGCGGAAAGGCCCGTGGCCGCCAGCCGATCGAGTTTGGTCGACGACATCGCGAAGTAGAGGCGACCCGACTCATCCTTGACTCCGTGGCAGGAAAGGTGCAGCACTAGAAGGTCATTGGCCCGACGGTCGGCGAAGAATCCCTCAATCTCCTCCGCCACCTCATAGGCGGGCCGGTTCAACAGCTGGTGGGTGGAAAAGCCGCCGATTCTTGGATCCGACAGGACATTGGATAGTTCGCGGCCATCGTGCGTCGGAGATCTCAGCTGTCCCAGTGCCTTGTCGGCGTAAGTGTCCGCTCCCACAATCAGCGCGTACGAGCCAGGCTCAGGGCTCGGCATGACGCTCGATCCAGTGGTCGATCAGCCGACGCTGGTCCGCCCGGGAAACCCCAGTGATCTCCAGGACATCCCCGCCGAGCTCGATCTTCACCGACCGCCCCGGTCCCCGGCCAACCCATGCGCTGATCAGATCGATCACAGCCGTTATCCCGACGGGCTCGATAAGGCTGACGAGCATCACGCCAATGGTGCCAACGTCAACACCTTTCGCGCCCTCGGGCAGAGTGCTCGGAATCGCGTCGACTGCCAGAATGTCGAGCTGCAGAAGGTCTCGGCGCAGGAGAACGGCGGCTTGGGCGACCTCTTCCGGCAAACCCCACGGCCCGAGACCGATCTCAATTCGAAATGAGGCAGACCCGTTGGATCGAGCCCTACGTTCTTCCACCGAGCACGACTCCTCGACTGAGAGGTCCGAAATACTCAAAGGCTTAGTCTGTGAGCATATCCATGGGCATACTCGCGCGCCAGATGCGGTGATGAGCCACATCCCGCCCACTTGTTGAAGGCTTCCAATCGCCTAGACGATTTTGTTGAACCTCAGCCCGGCGTCGTCGTTGCCGTGGTACATGACGACTATCGAGCGGACAGCCTGGTCTCGCATCGCCAGCCAGAGCGACCTCGCAGGGTCGAGCTGTCATAGCGTGATGCATTGGCTTCCTTCAACGGGCAGCATGACAGAGTGCCAGATCTGCTGTGGGATGAGGTCAGGAGTTTCTTCGACCTTGATCTGATGGGGACGCTGCCGGATGTATGGGTTGCGGATACCTCGGTCGGCGACTGGCAGACGGTCCTTGATCTGGTTGAGGCCCATGGCTGGAGGAGTGAGTACTCCGAGGGCGACATCGTCATGCCGCTGCCTCACGCCGAGCACGTGTTGTCCCGGCCTACTGATGGAGACTGCCCAAGTCTGCGGGTCTGGCCGGCTCCTGATGTACTGGCAATCTTTCGGTTCCTGTCGAAGGACACGATCGACTTCGATGTCGATCTGCGGGAGCTGCAGGGGCAGGAACGGCTGGACCTCCTGTGTGAGTTCTTCTCGGCGATCGGGCGGAAGCTGGGCAAGCCGGTGTTGATGTCGCCGGAGGGTGACTCGGATCATCCAGTGCTCGGGTTCGATGTCGGAGCCGATCGTGTGGTGTTGCTGGCGACCCCTGGGCCAGACTGACCACCGCTGCGGAACAGGAGCCCTGCAGGATTCGAACCTGCGACCGTCGGATTAGAAGTGGAGCGACGTTTGATTGCCTGGTGACGTGCTGACCAGCCACCAATGCATGTGATCCTCCTTAGCGCGGAGTCGGTATTCCGCGCATGTTCCGGATCATGGTTGCCAGGACAGGGACCGCCTCTACCGATCTCGTGATCATGTTGTGTCCTAGGTGAAGATCATCTGGCACCTTAACCAACCGCAACGACCTCGCCGACGCCTACGAGTCGGCCAGAGACCTCACCCGCGCCATCCCCTTGTACGAACGCTCATCTGCATGGCCTACGCAAGCCCTGAGTAATGGCATCCTGATGTAGGTGACTTACAAGGTTCGCCTGTCCGAGGCTGGCATGCACCTGTTTGACCGCGTTTCTGGGCTGAACATCCTCCTCGACGAGGTGAAGGTGCCTGCAGAACAGGTCTCGCGTGCTCCTCGATACCTGTCGGTGGCGTTGACGAACACCTGTGAGCTTCGTTGTGCATACTGCTATGCGCCCAAGCATGCTGCTGTGCTCGATACGGGCCGCGTGGTCGCGTGGGCGGCCGAGCTTGATGGCGCGGGGTGCCTCGGTATCGGCTTCGGAGGCGGGGAGCCGACCGCTCACCCCCGCTTCGCTCAGCTCTGCGCACAGATCGCTGCGGCGACGTCGATGGCGGTCACCTTCACCACACATGGACATCGGCTGACACCCCAACTCGCCGATATTTTGAGGGGGGCCGTGCATTTTTCGCGCCTGTCCGTTGATGGGGTCGGCGCCACGTATGAGCGGCTCCGGCGGCGGCCGTTCGCGGCGGTCCTTGCCGCTGCTGCTCTGCTTCGTTCGGTTGCCCCATTCGGCGTCAACGTGGTCGTGAACGCAGATACGATCGGCGAACTCGATCAGCTTGCTGAGTTCGCTGCCGATGCTGGGGCGTCTGAACTGCTGCTCCTGCCGGAACAGCCGACTGCGGCTACTTCTGGAATTTCTGACAGGGACGCCGAGCGACTGGTCCGATGGGTACAAACTGCGAGGCCGCAGGTCCGGCTCGCAATCTCCCGTTCGGGACTCGAGGGCTCCGTGCCAGCGGTTGAGACCATCCCGGGTGAGCAGCCTTTGGACGCGCACATGCACGTTGACGCGACTGGTGTTCTCCGTCCTCATGCTTACGCGTCAGTGGGAACCCCGATCGAGGACTTCATTATGGATGCCGTGCAAGCCCTGAGGGAGGCGGCGTGAAGATCTGGCACAGCTACGGTTCCGAGCATTCGATGGATCTGGTGTTGATCGGCAAGTTCGAAACGGTCTCCGGCGCAGAGGCGGCGATCGAGCGGATGGAGGCGCTGAAGGCTCTCGCGGAGGCCGAATGGTCCGACGATGATTGGCGGCTCCCTGAAAAGCGAATGCCGGACGCTCTAGTCGACGAGTTGATGAAGCTGAAGCTCTACGAGTTAGGGCGATCCGACGTCGACATCTACGCCTTTGACCACTCGGTCGAACGCGATGGGTCCACCATCCATATTTGGACCGAAGAGTCCGAAGTCCAAGGGTTCTTGAAGGTGCTCCTCCACCTCGGTGCGCGAGTCGAAGTGTTCTCGCGTCATGACTGGAATGACGACGGGACCCCCCGGAAAGCCGCAGGCGACTGAGGTGACGCTAGACCTGACCGAGCTGGCGCTCCTGCGAGGAGCAGCTGATGAGAATTTCGAAGCACTCACACGAGCGATTGTGTCTCGGCGCTTTGGCGCGCTAGGCACTCTCCGGGAGCGGCGTCAACAGCCAGGCGTCGAGTTCTACCTGCGAGTCGAACACCGAGGTGAACTCGGGGATCCAGGCCGTATATGGGGATGGTCATGCAAGTGGTTCATTCTTGGACCCAAAAATGAGCTCACCTCGGGCCAGCGCACGCAAATCGAGGAATCCGTCGAGAAAGCCATCAAGCACGTTGAGGGGTTGACCGACTTTGTACTGTGCCTTCCCCAACGTCCTGCAAAGCAGGACATTGACTGGATCGATGGTCTTGGGATGGCCAAAGGGATCTCGACGAAGCTGTGGGCGGCGGAGAACTTCGACGCGCAGCTGTCAGGGCTCGACGAGCTCCGCTCTACCTTCTTCGGAGAACTCGTCCTGTCTCCAGGCATACTCGCGCAGGCACATGAGCGCTCTGTAGCCCCCGTCAAAGCGCGGTGGGTGGCACCGCTGCACACTTCGAATCACGTTGAGCATCGGATCGAGCGAGCCTTGCTTCGCCCAGCATCCTTCGGCTGGCTCGATGATCGCATTGCCGCTATCGCTGTTCGGGTTGAGACACTCCGTGACGCACTGCCCGCCATCGGGAACGATGTCATCCGCGCGGGTGCTCAGGAAGTCGTCGATAATCTAGACCGGTTCGTCGTTGATCTCCGGGCCATTGCCGAAGCTGGGCGGAACCGTCGGCCAACGGAGGCTCGTGAGCGCATTGCCGATCAGCAGCCACCAGTAACATCGCCGCGTAAGCTGCGCTCGCTCGTCTTCGGCTTAAGGAAGCAGCGGCTGCCAGCTGCCCTTGCTGTCACTGGCCTCGCCGCAGAAATCCGTGATGTCGTCTGTTGGCTGCAGGACTTGCATACGGATCTGCAGGCCCCGTTGACTGCGATCGTCGCCGCGGCTGGAACGGGCAAGACTCACCTTGCTGCCCAGTTGACTGCTCCGGCCGAACGATCGACTGCTGGAGTGTTTATTCAGGGCGGGCACCTGCGGGCCGGTGGAAACCTGGATGACTTAGCGCGTCGGATCCCTGGGCTGAAGGTCGATCGCTTCGAAGATCTCCTCCTGGCACTCAATTCCGCCGGCGGCCGTGCTGGTGCTCGGATCCCCTTGATCATCGACGGCTTGAATGAGGCGGAGAGGCCCTCGGAGTGGCGTCCGCTACTTGATCAGCTAATGCCAGCACTCGCCAGCTACCCGAACGTATTAGTTGTTATCACTCTCCGCGAAGCACTCGCTGATCGCGCCCTTCCAGACACAACAACCAAACTTGATCTCGAGTGGTACCGGGCCGAGATTAATGACATCGTCGCCGCCTACTTCAACCATTACTTGATCGATGCCCGTGGTGCCTGGCTGCCGACCTGGATGTTCCACAACCCGTTGTTCCTCCGCATGTACTGCCAAGCGGCAAACCCTCTCCGTAAAAATTTGGTTGGCGTGGAGGCACTTCCGACATCCCTAGTCGGTGTATTCGAGCTGTATCGCGACGCCGTAACCAAACGCCTTGCCGAAGATCCTGTTCGCAAGCTGGTACCGGCTGACCAGATCAAGCGGCGTCTTGCTGAGCTCGCACGGGAGATGTGGACTCGCGGGATTCGTCGACTCCCATCCGATGAGGCAAGGGTAATCCTCGACGCTGGTGAGACCGACTGGGACGAGAGCCTATTCCGACGTCTCGAAGAGGAAGGGGTACTTCTCCGCGATGAGGTCAGTGGTAGTGACGACACCGAAACTGGGATTCTGTTCGATCGCTTCGCCGGTTACCTGATTGCTGACGCGCTCCTTACGCGTATGACATACGCCGAAGTTGAGGAGCGGCTCGCGGAAGTAACCCTGTGGAATTCTCTGATGGGAGAGGATCACCACTCTTTCGGTGAGGACATCGTCATCAGCCTGATCGGTCTGTTGCCTCGCCGGTTCGGCGGGCATCACCTCTGGCGCCTGGCCCCACAAGAACATCGGAGATGGGTGCTCGCCCAGGAGTTCGCCTCAGAGTCCGAGTATCTTGATGAGGGCACCATTGATGAGCTCGCAACGTTGATCGCGAGACCTGACTGGAAGGCCCCAACGTTTTCCAGATTCGGGCGACGACACTCCTTCGACCGCCTGTGGGAGATCCGTTTCTCTCCTGCACACCGCCTGAATGCTGCCTTCCTTGACCGCGTCCTTCGTATGCTGCCGCTCCCTGAACGCGATCGCAGATGGACCGAATGGGTCCGCCATCGCGACGACGATCTGCTCCTGTCCAACCTGAAGAAAGTGATCGAGAAATGGTCAGAGAACCTCGATCGCTCTGAAGGAGATGACCTCAATGCGCTTGCGACAGCCTGGTTACTGACATCTACGAATCGAACGGTGCGAGATCTCGCGACGAAGGCATTGCAGCGTTATGGTCGGCCGGACCCGAAGCGACTGTTTGATCTCGCTATTCGAATGCTCGATGTTGACGATCCATATGTTGTCGAGCGCATTGTCGGTGCCGCGTTCGGTGCCGCTAGCACCCACCAGATGCCTGATCCTGGTGGGCCGTTCGAGCGCGCGCTTGCCAGGTGGCTCACCGAACTGCGAGACCACTTCCTCGCCAGCGGTTCAAATCCAACGTCTCACGAACTGCTACGTAGTTACGTACGGGCGATCTTCGAGTTCGCCGGAACTCTTCACCCCGGTGCGGTACCTGAAGGCGTTGATCCATTCGCACTGCCGTTCGCGACGGTGCTGCCTGCACCGGTGATGGCTGAAAATGACCCGAACGCTCAGGAGTGCGACAGCACCTTCGGCATGGATTTCGAGAACTACGTGATTGGGTCCGCTATCAGAGACAGAGGGAACTACGACTTTAACCATGCTGAGTTCCGTCGCGCTCGCGGCGAGGTAATGGCTCGCGTCTGGGGGCTCGGGTGGCGTGCCGCACTGCTGGGCGACATCGATCGAGCAATCGCTGAGGCTGCTGGCCGCTTCGGGCGCAGGCGGGTAACGGTGGAGCGCTACGGCAAGAAGTACGGGTGGATCGCCTACTACGAGCTGACCGGCCGTCTTGCGGATGCTGGACAAAGCCGCGATTGGTGGGTCGATGGCAGGCGCAACGTGCCTCCTGATATCGACCCGTCTTTTCCCGAGGAGCCTCCTACAACGCCCGTACCATTGCCTGAGTGGGCCCCTTCCGGTCCGATGGATGACAAAGCGTGGCTCCACGCCGGTACAGTAAAAGTGCCAGTAGACCTGTGGTTACCTGAGGAAATCCACGATGTCTCCGGCGGATGGCTGCTGGTCGAGGGCTATCTGAAGCATCAGCGCGATGGGCGGAAGGTGTTTGGATTCTTCCGCACACTCCTGTTGGAGCCGGACGATGTGAATCCCGCACTCGAACTCGTCAACGGGCTCGAGTACCCCGGGAACCACTTCTTTCCCGAACTCCCGACGGTGCGCAGTGTTTTTGCCGGAGAAGCACCCTGGAGTCCTGGGTTCGAGGTACGCCTCGATGAGGATGACACGCACTCGCGCCTCGCGTTGCGTCGGGACTGGCGTGACGCGGGAATCGGGGTGGGCCAGGTGGCCGTGGAACTTTCTACTGGTGAAGGTGAGAAACCAACGGGACTGAAGCACTCCTATGACGTGCCATCATTTGACTTCGCTGCCCGATTCAAACTTCGTCAGCTGCCAGGAATTTTGGATCTAGTCGACCTCAATGGCGTCCGCGCCTCGGCGACTTTCCGCGCTGAAAAGCCGTGGAGCGGACAGCTGCTCTTCATACGACAGGACTTGATCGTCGATTTTGCTGACCATCGACGAATTATGCAGGTCGCCTGGGGCGAACGCGAGGTGAGCGTTGACTGGAGCTCCGTACCCGCTTGGGTCGAAGAGGCCCGGCAGGCATACAAGCATGTGTGGCGTGAAATCAGAATGCTCAACAAACCCTAGACCCCTTCCTTATTACCTTATGAAATTGACCTACATCTTGGGGTTTTCGGGTAGGGCGTCTCTAAAGTGACCCCTCTGCACGCTGCTTGAGAAGTGCGTAGTCGGCGAGTGCCGCCGCACAGTCACTGCGGTTATGGCCCGTCCACCATTCGAGGCTCGCAGCGTGGGAGCCAGCGGTAAGACTGAACTGCCGGTGCCAAGTCTGATCTTCCGTGAGCATGACAGGCGTTGAGACATCGTCGAACTGGTCTGCGGTGATGTCGAGTAGCAGCCCATTGCGTTCAAGATAGGCGTGCGAAGAGTTGGACGAGTCGATTCCGGTTCGATAGGTCCAGATACCGAGATTGGAGTCGATTAGGAACTGGCCGAGCATCTCGCAGGTGTCACCGCATGAGGCGCGAGGAAATTTAGCGAAGCTCTGTAGTTGGAGGCCGCCCTGTTCCAAGGCTGACCTGAATTGAACGGCTTTTTCATATACGGCCTGCCGGTATTCCACTCCGTCGTGAGCATGCATGGACTAAGCCTAGCCATGCGGCGCGCCACTTGTAGAGGCGCGCGGGGATGGGGGCGACTGAGAGGCTCGAACCTCCAATCTCCGCTCCTTTGAATATCCCGACCTGTAGAAACTCGCTGCTGATCGTCCCGTCGCTGTCGTCCCACCCGAAGGGCAAGCGGGCCGGGGGTGAGGGGCGCAAGGTGGAGCGCCCCACTGGACGAACGACCTTGCGCCCCTCACCCCCGGTCTGCTCGGCTTGCCTGGGACGATGGCGACGGAACGATCCGCTCCCGGAGCGGAGACCCCCGCCGGAGGCATCGCCTGAAGAGATCCCTCAACGAATGTGAGCGGAGCGGCTGGCGCAACGTGAAACACCCGAAGGCCCACGAAACGGTTGAGCCGACGACTTCGCGTTTTGATGGGCGGCGGTGTGTCGCTGGAGTCGACGAGTTCGTTCGGCAACGGCGGGTAGGTCGGTCGGTGGACGGCCCGGGTCGCCGCCGGCCGGGACCGGCGCCCACGCCGCACGCCTGGACGGCGGGCGGCAGAGGGCCGGGTACGGCGGCGCGGCGCGCCGCCGCTTGATCATCTATAAGAACAATTCGGCAAACTTCTTCCTGCTAGGCAAGGGGCTCTAAGCTGCCAGTCTGGTTGTCGGCAGGTACAGGACTGAACCTGCGTAGGCGAAGCCGACGGCTTTAGCGACGCACATACGGCGCCAGTCCGCTTCAATACCCCTCAGACGAGCGCATTTCCCTCAGGCAGACGGCAGGCAGCTTACTCTGTTGATACTCTCGGGCACTTATAGGAGCACTGAGACGTCTTATGTATATGAGTCTCTTCCCCCTTACCGTTCTCACCCTGGTCGTAATGCGTCGGGTGCTGCGTGGACGCATCGCGAGGCCAGAAAAAGGAAAGGATTTCTCTCCTCTCTTGCCCGATCCCCAGAGAGCAGATACTCTACCGAATCCTTTATCGGAGACTACACTTAAACCTCCGCAAGAAACTCTTCTCAATTCAGCACCCCTCGCTAGACGTGGCGTCTCGCGGCGGACAGCACTTGCAACTCTTTTAGTCGTTTTATCAATAGCGACAGCGATACAGAGTTGGTTCGCTTACAGTCAAGGTACTGAGAATTTGCCTCAAACACCGGTAGGCACGGGAAAGATTACGATGATACTTCCCTCCGATATTGCGGCCCTAAGAGTTACTTACGGCCAATACCCACCCATAGAGAAGCAAGGAGAAGGAGGGTTAAAATTCGATGAACCTTCAATAAAAATTACACTTTGGGGATATGGTCGGAAAAAACCAAAAGAATGTATCCCTTATATTATGGTGGCAGAACGGGATGCCATTTTAAAAAATGCCAACGATCTTATGAATACACAACTTGGCAAGCAATATCAAGACGAAGAAAAACCGCTAATTCTCAAATCGGACAATAGTCCATTGGGTCATGGTGTTCAAGTTGTCCGTGGAAAAATGTGTTCCATAGAAATACCGGACTATCAATCATTATACGATGCGAAGCCACCAGGAAAAGTTAAAAATCAAACGATTGGCCAAATATCCGCCTACTCCTACAAACATCCCAGCGCTCCTCTCACGGAAGTTTATTGGATGCCAACCCTAAACGCACTAATGAGCAAATGGGAGAGTGTAGTATTTCAAAAGAAGCCACTTTTGGCATTTATTGACATCATAAAAAACCAAAGCTTAGATCCAATTAAGGAATATAGCTGCGTAACTCGAATGGACCCTACGCGTGCCGATCAAAAAATAGAGGGTGTAAAACCTGCACCTGACGGTCCAGGGCTGAGGTGGGCAGGGTGTGACGGGATTGAGAAGAGTGTGATTATCGCCGATAATCAGCGTGAGGAGGAAAACGACCGTTCACTTTTTATTTCGGGCGCTCTCATAGGTGCTGCTGTCTCCTTTTTTCTTTTTGCAGTTCAGCTCTTTTTGGACGCGCCGAGGGAGTGACGGTCGAGCCCAATATCGCTATTAGAGCTGATAGATCCAACCCGGCCTACAATTCAAAACGCAGCACCAATATCTAGGAGGCCGAAACCGGAGAAGCGCTTCCAAGTCAGGAAGTTCATCCTCTGCATTTTGTCTTCACCTCAACCGACTTCTCTCCCAAAGTAATCGTTATCTCCGCTTGCGCGCAGTCCTTATTTACATCAAGCATCCCACTCGGATGGTCAGTTAGGGATTCATAGGAACCTTCCTCCACTCCAAGGTTGAATGTATTACTTACTGCTCGTGCATCATGTGGGCGCACTACCTTAACGACTGTTACAGATACCAGTCGTTCCTGAAAACTGGCAGTTGCCCAGGCCGTCTGGCATCGATTTGACTTCATCAAGCGCAACGTCCCAATGCGCCGACTATTTGCGTCTGCAATGGGGACCTCTTCCAAAAGGTTCGCATCACTTTCGCACTGAGTTGTCTTACTGTCCGCCCCGTCGCCGAAAGGAGGTGTGGGCATGGCTGCCTGCTCACCGTAGCCATTGTTCGAATCACTATACGAGTATGGTGTATACATTTGAACTGCCAGTGCAGCAGCAAAGAAGATCAGTATAAACGTTGCGAGAAGGCCAGCTATGGCTACAGGAATAACGAGAATTGGGCGACGAAAGCTAATCGATGACTTAGGCTCAGACGTTGGACTTATATTTAAAAGTTCTTTAACGCCGGCGACTCGCCCTGAAACATTTACTGCACTTCCTTGCCCATCAACGAGAAGCTCAAGAGTAAATCGATCTTCCGGGTTAAGTAGAAGCGGCTGAAGCTGAATTGATTCGTCGCTCTCAAGGATTGTGCTAGCGCCGAGCGAATGGGGCTTGCTTTGGGATACGGCGACGGATTCAATCTTGGTTTTATCTGTAAAAGTTATCCTCACCGGCTCTTCAAAGTCACCAGCTCGAATCTCGGCACTCCCGGCATTAATAAACGTTACTAGTACTAGCCGTGGTTCCGTCAGAGGGCGGCTGCCATGTACAACCTGTAGTGGGACGCTCGCTTCAGTAGGGCGCAGATCGCTGCTGGTCACCTTATAAACCAGCTTTTTGGTTTTCTTCTGCAGGCGATAGATAATTAAGGCTAGTGGTAGCGCAGCAACAGCGGCAACAACGCCCAGCCAAGCGGATAACACACCTGAGTCCAATTCCATCTCCAAGGAGCAGCGGCGTCTGTTACTGCATCATAGTGCGGGCTACGCCAGTCAAACGCTTCTCCCGCGTGATCGGACGCTAAGCCGCACGCTCGGGCGACAGACGACCACGTGGCGCGCCGCCTTTGATGCCCGTAAGAACAATTCGACTTGGCGGCGAACATTCTCTCATCAGCATGAGCGGATGTAGCGGCTCCCTCCCGGGCCTACATCACGGTCGATGAGGAATCGATGCACGATCCCTGGGCCAGCCGTCAAGCATCAGGTGGGATTAGGCATCTGTGGCACCTGTCCCGTCTCGCTTGATGGCGCCCTCTGTCACGATGCCCGTGTACGTCAGGGTTGTTGAGCGGTAGTTTCGCGGTGTGGCTACCAACGAAGAGCGGTCGCGGTGGATCGTGCACGGCGAGCGGCTGATCTATGACGACCGGTGGATCCGGTTGGGGCTGGTTGATGTCGAGATTCCGGATGGGGAGCGGTTCGAGCATCACGCGGTGCATCTGGATCGAGCGGCGATCGCCGTGGTGGTCGATGAGCAGAACCGGGTGCTGATGATGTGGCGGCACCGATTTCTGTCCGACCGATGGGGCTGGGAGCTGCCTGGCGGTCTGGTCGACGCAGGTGAGGACGCGATCACGACGGCGGCTCGGGAGGTGGAGGAGGAGACGGGGTATCGGCCCAAGGAGATCGAGCATCTGATCACCTATCAGCCGATGGCCGGCATGGTCGACTCCGAGCACAGCCTGTTCCTGGTGCGGGGTGCTGAGTTCGTGGGAGCGCCGACCGGGGAGATCGAGGCGGATCTCATCGAGTGGGTGCCGATGTCGGAGATAACGGGGATGATCGCCCGCGGTGACATCTGGACGTCGGGAACGCTGATTGGTCTTTACGCGGCTCGTGAGCGGCTCAATGGAGCGAGCGCTTAACCGCTCGGGCGAGTTCCTCGATGCGCCGGCGCTGTCGGCGGGATCCGGTCATGGTGGCGAGTTGCTGGGCGCGTTGGATATGGGGTTGGGCGGCCTCTGGCTCTCCTCGGGCGAGGAGGGCGTGGCCCAGGTCGCAGCGGACCCCGGATTCGGCGCGGTTGTAGGTGCCGTCCATCCCGGCCAGCGCGGAGCGTAGGTCCTCGACGGTGCCGGGGTCGCCGAAGCGCACCAGGCAGGCTCCGCGCCAGCGGCCGAGGTGGTGGGCGTTGACGGACAGGTATGGCATGTCGGGGTCGGCGTCGCCTTCGGGTAGGAGTGCGGCGGCCTGGTCGAGAGCCGCGCGGCAGGTGCTCTCGTCGCCGAGGATCGCGGCGCCTTCGGCCTCGGCTGCCGACATCCACGTTCGCAGGCGGGCCGGAATGCGGTCGCGGTAGGTGGCGTGGACGTATTGGAGGAGTTCGGTGGCTTCGGCCGGCCGTCCCAGCTCCATGAGGACATAGGCCTGTTCGCCGGAGACGTAGGCCAGAACCGCGGGGTCGTCGGCTTCGCGGGCGGCGGCCTTGGCGTGCTCGTAGTGATCCCATGCGTCGTTGAGCGCGCCGGTGTTGATGGCCTGCCATCCGGCCAGCGATGAGGTCTCGGCAAGGACGTGCGCGAGCTGAGCGCGGATGCCGGGCCGTACGGCGTGCTGGTGGGCGCGTTCTACCTGGGTGATCTGGGCGCGCATCTTGTCGGCGATGGCGACTCCGCCGAGTCGGCGATCCAGCAGCCGCAGGTTGTTGGTGTCGGTGCTGAGGATCATGACCATGACGGGGTCGATGGCGGCGGCGGCTTCGATCCGGGCCGTTAGCTCGTCAGCCTGCTCTTGGTGGTTGTCGTCGTGGTCGCCGGTGGGGGATGCGAGGTCGAGGGGGGCCAGGCCGAAGAGCATGCGGGCGTGGTCGGGCAGGCCGAGACCGGTGGCGATCCGCTCGTAGACCTCCAGGTCGGTGACCTGACGGCGCCCTCGGATAATCAGGCTCACGTGGCCCTGGGCTATCCCGGTGGCCGTGCTCAGACGGGTCTGACTGGCACCGCTGTACTTGACAGCCAGGTTGAAGAGCCGCACTACGTCACGATTCTTGAGGATTTCCCTGCTTTCGTCGCGATCCCAAACCCATGCCGGAATTTCGATCGGGTTGAAAGCGTTTCCGTGCATTCCGCCCTCCGGTCATCGGTCCCCGAGGTGGCACATCGCTGTAGAGCGAGACTCTATATTCTCGGCGGTATACCTGCGTGGGATAGGGCCGGAAAGTTCATGTAGACATTCTTTTCGGCATGACAACACCAGTTAAGTGCGACGAATGCGACGGGCGCGGCTGGAAGATCGTCACCCGTCGTGGATGTGTGGCGGCCATGGGCCTGCACATGGAGCTCTCGGCGCGAGAGGACTGCCTGTACTGCGAGGGCACGCAGCAGGTCGTCGAGATGTTCGAGTGGGAGGTGTTCGCCACCGCTGGGATCGACGATCTCGGGCCGTGCGGGATCAGCTCGGGCCAGGCCACGGCGATGGACACGCTGCGCACGAACCTCCTTCGGATGGCGCCGAACGGGGTGGCCTGGGGGCGCATCACGCACCGGGTCTACGACTTCGGCACCGTGCCGGACGACTGGTCCCGGCGGGTGATCTTCCGGGCGACCGTGGATCCGGCGGGGTCGGTGCGCTTTAAGCGTGTCACGTCGTGAATGGTCAGGCGGGCGTTTGGGGTGCATCGTGTTCGGCTCCGCATCTGCCCGCATTGATGAATACGTACTCGCCGTTAACCTGGTATACGTTCCGCCGTTTCGAACGAATTCGCGTGGTGGCCTGGACCTGTCATGAGCACCGGGTTATCTCCTACGAGTTGTGTGAGTCGGCGGGCCTGTCCTTTATTCAGCGGACAAACACCGGTGAAGGAAAGACGATCATTTCCCGGAGTGAGGCGTGGTCGTGCGCGCAGGCGCGGATCATGTGGGCGGGTTTACTGTCCGGTGCGGTGAGATAGTCGTTCTTGTCGCTGGTGGAGGTCCTGACAGGTGGCTGCTCAGCCGGTACTGTGCTTATGCAGACAAGTGGAAGACTGATCGGGCGGTTGAGATGAGCATGGACTTCGCGCCACCGAAGTACGCCCAGGTGATGACGGCGATTCAGCAGCGCATCGAGGCCGGCGAGTACGCCCCGGGCACCATGTTGCCGTCCGAGACGCAGTTGGTGCGGGAGTTCGGCGTGGGCCGCACCACCGTGGTCCGGGCGCTGCAGACCCTGGCCATGCAGGGCTGGATCGAGCGTGAACACGGGCGCGGCTCGTTCGTGAAGGGCCGCCCGGAAAGCTCACCCGATCGCGTCCGGCCGGGCCTGGCCGTGGCCGAGCAGCCCGAAGGCACCGAGATCGTCGTCGATGTTCGCCGCCTTCCGGCTCCCCGGCACATCGCCCGCCTTCTGGGCGTGCAGGAGCGGACCCCGGTGATTGCCCGTCAGCGGGTGGCCAAGCAGGGCGGCCGGCTGTCTGCGGTGGAGACCTTGTGGTTTCCGCTGGAGATCGCGCTCGGCACCGACCTGGACAAGCCTGAACCGCTGCGGCATGGGATCCGCCAGCACCTCCAGGCGGTCAAGCATCTGCGCTTCGATCACATCACCGAGCGGCTGACCGCGCGCAATCCCACGAAGGAAGAGACTGAACTCCTCGGCTCCCCCAAGCCCGTTCTCGGGGTGCTGGCCACCGTGCACGACGCTGCCGGGGCCGTGCTCCTGGTGATCAGCTCGGCGCTGCCTGGTGATCTTCATGAACTTCAGGATGTCTACCAGGTGAGCTGATTAGGCGTTGCGCCAGGCATCGGTGACGCAGGAGGCCTCGAAGTGCCACCAGCCGTCTTCCTGGCCGCGGATCAGGAGCGCCTTGATCTGGCCAAGCTCTGCGTCGGCCGGCACGGTGACGGCGACCAGAGGTAGGTCTTCACTGAAGACCTCTCCACCCAGGCCGAACGGCGCCAACCGTTCGTGTACGGCCTGGGCGCTTGGCCCGAGTGGACCACTGGGAACGGGCAGGATCCGAATGGTGCAGTTTCCCGATGCCTCCACGAGTTCCTTGGCCCAGTGGAGGCCGTCGGCATCGGTGGTGAATCGCACGGTCTCCCCCTCGGCCACCCCGTCCTGTAGGAAGGGGGCGTTCTCTAGGCGGGCGGTGTCCTCACTGAGCCGTGTGGCCCAGAGTCCCTCGGTGCTGTAGGGAAGCCAGTCCTCTCGCGGCACGAACCGGAACCAGATCTTGATCTTGCTGTTTTCGGTGATGTCGTGCTCCGGCGAAGTCATAGAGGCCATGACCGACATGATCGTGCATCCGCCTTGGGCGCCCAGCGCCCAGTTAAGCCTTCTCTAGCTCAATCACTTGTGCGGACGAGTTGGAAAAGCTATTCTCAACTCAATCGGACAAGTGGACGACCGAACATCGGTTTTCCAGAGTGAAAGGACTACCACCATGGCCATCCAAGGCCCCATCCCGATCAGCTTTGAGCAGGTCTTCCCGCACGGCTGCTACATCGTCGGCGAAGTCGAGCAGGTCAAGGACTTCGACGCCTCCAACAACGGACGCACCGTCTACGCCAAGGACAAGAACACCGGAGAACTCATCTGGCAGGTCGCGGTGATGGACGCCGATCCGACCGTCAAGGCCGGGCAGAAAACGGTGTCGGTCAAGATCCTGTCCCCGGTACAGCCGATACCCCCCGCGGCGCTGCCGGGGCTGCCGTTCGTGCCGGTGGAGTTCGACGCCATGACCGTCACCGCCTACGTCGGCCAGAACACCGGCCGGCTGGCCTGGTCCATCCGGGCACGGGCGATGCGCGCTCCCCGCACCGCTGCTCCGGCCCGGCAAGCGGCGGCCGGTAAGGACGTGGCCGCGTGAAAGAGCACCTGCCCTACACCCGCGCCGTGGTGACCCTCGATGAGGACGGCACCCGGCTCGACACCTCGTTCCGCACTCCGCACCTGTCGGTCATGGCGCTGGGCGCCGAGGGCGGGCGACCGTTCCTGCACCTGTACTCGCCTGAGGCGCAGGTGGTCATCTCCACCACCGGCGGCGGGCCGGTCACCGAACAAGACGTGACCCTCGCCCGGCAGATCGCCGACGCCGCCACGCGCTACCTGGCCGACTGCGAGCGCATCCACATCGAACAATCCACCAACCCCGGCCAGACCGGCGAGTCCGAGCAGGGCAAAGCGGCCTGACATGAAGCGGGGCCGCTGGAACTGGCATTCCGGCGGCCCCTCGGTTCTCCCCAGACGCAAATCAAGAGAGGGCTCAAGCTTAATGTTCAAAAAACTGCCCGGCGACGAGGCGCAACACCTCGTCTCCACCACCCCCGATACCGCCGTGGTGTTTCGCCCAGCCGTCCTGCGCACCCCGGCGATCGTCACCCTCATCATTTTCGCTTGGCGGCTGCTGGCTGGTGTGGTGCGGCTGCTCTGGCGCTACCCGATCGCCTCGGCCGTCGTTGCAGTTCCCTGCGCGCTGGCTTGGCTGTCCGGCTGGCAATGGGGCCTCGGACTCGTTGCCCTGGTGCTGCTCGGCCTCACCGCCTGGGCGCTGGTCGATCGTCCCTCGTTCGCCCGGCTGGTGGGCTGGCGTCTGCTGGCCTGGTGGCGGCTGGTGTGGATCTACCGGCGGCACTGGCAACCAGTGATGATCATCTCTGGGCTGGGGAGGCATGTCCGCGGCCGGGACTACCTGCCCCGTGTCCTCGGCGTCCGCTGCACCTCCTGGGCCGATGTGGTCACGGTGAAGATGCTCACCGGCCATGCGGTCAAAGACTGGTCCGATCGCACCGAGCACCTGGCCCATGGGTTCGGCGCGACCTCCTGCCGCGTCTCCATCGCCCGCTCGGGCCGGCTACTGCTCGTCTTCCCCCGCCACGATCCCCTCGCCACACCGTTACCCGCGGTGACGATCCCCGAGGAGACATCAGTCGGGCCGGTGGAGGTCGGCCAATGCGAAGACGGCAAACCGTGGCTGCTCAAAGTCCACGGCACCCACGTCCTGGTCGCCGGGGCCACCGGGGCGGGCAAGGGCTCGGTCATCTGGTCGGCGATCCGCGGCCTGCTGCCCGCCGTCCGCGCGGGCCTGGTCCAGGTGTGGGCGCTTGATCCCAAGCGGATGGAGCTGTCCTTCGGCCGGGACCTGTTCAAAGACCGCTACGCCGCCGCCCCGGCCGACTGCGCCGATCTGCTAGAGGCAGCCGTGGCGGTCATGCAGGAGCGGGCCGACCGGTTCGCCGGCCTCCAACGCTCCCACACCCCTACCGTCCGAGACCCGTTCGTCCTGGTGGTGGTTGACGAGGTGGCGTTCCTGACCGCCTACCAATCCGACAAGGGCTTGAAACTCCGCATCTCCGCCGCGCTGGCCACGCTCACCACCCAGGGGCGGGCGGTCGGCGTCGGAGTCCTGGCCGCACTCCAAGACCCGCGCAAAGACGTGCTCAGCATCCGCAACCTGTTCCCCGACAAGATCGCGCTGCGGCTCGATGAGTCCGAGCAGGTGGACATGGTCCTCGGCGACGGCGCACGAGACCGCGGCGCACTGGCCGACCTGATCTCTCCTCAGCCCGACCTCGGCGCGGGCATCGCCTACGTCCGCCTGGAAACCTCACCTGACCCGATCCGGGTGCGCGCCGCCTACGTCTCCGATGCCGACATCCGCGCCATGGCCGGGGAGGTGACCGCATGAGGGTTTGCTTCCACGGCACCGACGAAGAGATCACCCGGATCTGTGAACGGCCCGTCCTGGCCCTCCTGGGACCGCGCCGCACTCAGCCGGTCCTGGCCTTCGAACTGTCCAACGTCCGCATCAGCACCGACCCATACGGGACCGTCTTTCGGCTGGTGGCCGACCTGACCGAGGTGCGGCGGGAGGCGAACGGGCGTGACTGAGCTGGCCTACATCCTCGACGGCTTGTGCTGCTCAGCCTGCGGCGCGGTCAACACTCTGTGGCTGGACCTGATGCGCGGCCTGGTCGAGTGCCACGCGTGTGGACAGGGCGCCCTCATCGACCCCGACGACGAAGAGGAGGACGAATGACCAACCCGAACGACCGCGCTCTTTCCCGGGCCGACCGACAGGCCATGCCGCTCGCCCTGGATGTCGCGGTGGAGATCGCCAAGCAGCACGGGGTGTGCATTCGCCCGGTGCTCCTGCGGCGGCTGGACGTCCAGACCGGGATCACCGAGGACGTCAACGTGCCCTGCGGCACCACCCGGGAGGCCAAGTGTCCCTCGTGTGCCAAGCGCAACCGCTACCTGCGGATGGCGCAATGCCGGGAGGGCTGGCACCTGGAGGCCGAACCCTCCACCATCCCGGATGAGCCGACCGAGGAACAGCTTTGGCTGGTGGAGTTTCGCGCCGACATGCAGGCTCAGCGCGATGCCGCCGAGCAGGCCGGCCACGACACCACCGATCTGGACGCGGTGCTTGTCGGCCTGGATGAGGAGATCAACGCGGTCGGGATGCGCGGCAGCCTGCGCGGCCGGACCGCATCCAAGCGCAACCGCTCCACCAAGCGGCGTCAGGATGCCCCCGACCTGCCCAAGAAGGTCCGGCAGAACACCACGCTCGGGCGGACCTTCACCGGCTCCGACGGGATGGTCTACCGGCCGTCGCTGTTCATCACCCTGACCCTGCCCTCCTACGGCCGCATCCGCGCCGGCCAGGGCGTGCCGGTCGATCCGGATACCTACGACTACCCGCGGGCCGCTCGCGACGCCCTGCACTTCTCCAAGCTCGTGGATCGCTTCGTGCAGAACCTGCGGCGGGTGGCGGGCTATGACGTGCAGTACTTCTCCTCCGTCGAACCTCAGAAGCGCCTCGCCCCGCACCTGCACATGGCTGTGCGGGGCACCATGGCCCGCGCGGAGGTCAAGGCGATCGCGGCGGCCACCTATCACCAGGTGTGGTGGCCTTCAGTCGATGAAGTGAAGTTCGACGGCGAGCATCTGCCGGTGTGGGTCACGCGGGCCGACCTGCCCGACGGGGAGACCTACCCCGATGGACAAGACGGCGACTACCTCGACCCGGCCACCGGGGAGCTCCTGCCGACCTGGCATGAAGCTCTCGACCGGCTCGACGCCGATGACGACGCCGAACCGCTACACGTGGTCCGCTTCGGCCCCCAGGTCGACGTGCAAGGCGTCCTCGGCGGCACCCCCGATGCCGACCAATGCATCCGCTACCTGTCCAAGTACCTGACCAAGAGCCTCGGCGACACCCTCGACCCCGACAACCCCGCCCAACACCAGCACGCCGCCCGGATGATCGAGGCACTGCGCTACGAACCGTGCTCAGCGGCCTGTCCGAACTGGCTGCGCTACGGCGTGCAACCCAAGGGCGCCAAGGCGGGCATGACGCCGGGCCGGTGCCGGGGCAAGGCACACAAGCCCGAACACCTCGGCTACGCCGGACGCCGCGTCCTGGTCTCACGCAAGTGGTCCAACAAGACCCTGTCGGAGCACAAGCGCGATCGCCGCACCTGGGTCATGGAAGCCCTCGGCCTGGCCGATGAGCCCACCGATCCGCACCGTTACCTGTGGAAGCCCGTCCCGGCCGGCGACGGCACCATCCCCTCCCTGGCCCTGCGGCTGCTGCGGATGGTGGCCGAACGCCAACGCTGGCGAGCAACCCTCCTGGCCCTGCAAGCCAAAGCAACCGGGCAAGATCCTTCGGCAGTCGAGACACGGGAGGAAGCGTGAGCAAGAGCCGCGACCAACTCATGACCGTCCCCGAGATCCTCGACGAGCTAGGCGGGGTGTCCCGGCGCACCTTCTACCGCTGGCGGGAGATCGGCCACGCACCCCAGGGCCTCAAGCTTCCGAACGGCGAGATCCGCATCTACCGCAGCGAGTTCACCGCATGGCTTGAGACTCTCCGGGAGGCGGCGTGAACACCTCGTACGACGTGAAGTTCTGGGAGATCCGCCGGAACGAGACGAGCAAGACGCCGTCCTACGTGATCCGCTGGAAGGTCGGCGGTCGTCAGAAGTCCAAGACTCTGCGAACCAAGGCTCTCGCCGAGAGCTTCCTGTCGGACCTGCGGCAGGCGGCCAAGCAGGGTGAGGCGTTCGACATGGAGACCGGGCTTCCGCTCTCCATGCTCCAGGCCAAGAGCGCCCGGACGATCTTCGAGTTCGTACGAGCCTACATCGCCATGAAGTGGCCTCACGCCGCGGCCAAGAGCCGAGACAGCGCGTCTGATGCGCTCGCGACGCTGCTCCCCGCGCTGACCAAGGATCGGCCGGCGCGTCCCGAAGCCGAGATCTTGCGGACCGCACTTCGTAAGTACGCGCTCCTCCCCGACGGCAAGAGGCCAGACGTTCCCACCGACATGGCGCAGGCGATCCGCTGGATTGAAGGCGCCTCTCTGGACCTGGTGGATCTGGGAGAGACCAGGGTCGTACGGCTGGCGCTGGATGCGCTGGCTCTTCGTCTCGACGGCAAGGCCGCGGCGCCGAACACGATCGCCCGTAAGCGGGCCGTCTTCCATGCCGTCCTGGAGTACGCGGTGGAGCTGGAAGAGCTATCGGCCAACCCGCTGCACAAGGTCAAGTGGAAGCCTCCCAAGACCACCGAGACCGTTGATCCCCGCGTTGCGGTCAACCCTCGACAGGCTCAGGAACTCCTGACGATGGTGACCTACGTGGGCGGACGCGGTCGGGGCCGGCGGCTCATGGCGCTGTTCGCCTGCATGTATTACGCGGCCCTGCGTCCGGCTGAGGCGGTCGGCCTGCGACTCCAGGATTGCCACCTGCCCGCCAAAGGCTGGGGACGGTTGACGATCGATGTCTCCCGGCCCGAGGTCAACACGAAGTGGACCGACAGCGGGAGTACTCACGAGGAACGGGGCCTCAAGCATCGAGGCCGTGCCGATGTGCGGCCGGTGCCGATCCCTCCCGAATTGGTGAAGATCCTCCGGCAGCACATCGAGGAGTACGGGACCGGCCCGGACGGGCGGCTCTTCCGCAGTGAGCGCGGTGGTGTGATCGGTTCGACGGCCTACACCGAGGTCTGGCAGGAGGCTCGGGCACTCGCCTTTACTCCCGCTCAGGTCGCGTCTCCCCTCGCTCGCAGGCCGTACGACCTGAGGCACGCGGCGGTCTCTCTCTGGCTCAACGTGGGCGTCTCCGCCCCCGACGTGGCCGAACGAGCGGGCCATGGCGTGGATGTCCTGCTACGGGTCTACGCCAAGTGCCTCGACGGGCACAAAGAGATCGCCAACCAGCGGATCAGTGACGCACTGACCGTATGAGACGCACACCGTACGGCCAGGGTCCCGGGACACCGGTGTCGAGGAACGACGGGACAGCCATTAGCGGTGAGATGGATCATGGTACAGATGATCACCGCGACCTGCGGAAACATGCAAGATCGCGGTATCTCACCGGACTATCCCGCCATGGTCGAGCTGAAAGCTGACTCAACGGGCACCGCCCTAACCTGCTCGAACAGCCCGTACCACTAATGGCCGTCCCCATGTTCCTCGACCCCGGAGGCCGTCTGCTTGCCTGGCAGATGACGGCGCTGCGCTCTTATGACCTCTGCCAGGGCGAGGGCGGTGTCGGAGAACAGACCGGGTACGTTGGCGAAACCGTGCACCATCCGGGGATAGTTGAACAGGTCAACCGGAACTCCAGCTTGCCGCAGGCGCTCGGCGTACCAGACGCCGTCGTCGCGGAGCGGATCGTGGCCGGCCACGACGATCGCCGCGGGCGGCAGGCCTGCGTGGTCGGCCGCATGAAGGGGCGAAACCCCCGGGTCCATGCGGTCGATACCAGTGGGCAGGTAGTGGTGGTAGGCGTTGCGGACACCGGCCGCGGTGAGCCAGGGGGCGTTGGCATTGGTGCGGTGCGACGGCGCCGACGTCGAGGCGTCTGTCGCGGGATAGAGCAGGGCTTGGTGACGGATCGCCGGGCCGCCACGATCTCGCGCGAGCAGAGTCACGCTCGCGGCCAGGTTGCCACCCGCGCTCTCACCGACCAGCCCGATGCGTGCGGCGTCGCCGCCGAGCGCGGCCGAGTTCTCGCTCACCCATACGAGCGCGGCGTAACAGTCGTCGAGGCCCGCGGGGTAGGGATGTCCGGGTGCCAGGCGATAGTCGACCGACACAACGATCGCCCCTGTCCCCTCGGCGATGGTCGAGCAGATGAAATCCGCTTCTCGCGGGCTCCCCGACACCCAGCCACCGCCGTGGAAGTGCACCACCACGGCGCGGTCCCCGGAGGTGGGGGTGGTGGGCGTGTGGATGCGGAGAGTGATCGGGCCGCCCGGCCCGTCGATCACGCGCTGATGGGTCGTGGCTGTCATGCGGCCACTCTTCGCGCGCGTTTTCTCCTGTTGCTTGTTCAACTGCTCAGCAGTGGCCGTGGCCAGCCGAGGCCCGGCCAGGAGCGGGATCCTCCAGATGATGCGTGCGATGAGCGGCGGCTTGGGTCGGGTCGGCGTGGTGCCTGACATGCTGTCTCCCCTTTACGCGGAACGGAGGTCGAACGTCACCTGGACCGGACCAGCGGCGGGGTTCACAGGCATGGTGAGGATGACACCCAGGTCGGCCACCTGCGCCGATGCTCGCTCACCGCCGGTGAAGCGGGCCGATCCCGCATCGATGCGGGCAGGGTCCACCTCGAGCGTCACGGCGGATCCGGTGGTCGAGATGAAGGCGTGGACCTCCTCACCGGTTCGCGTCCAGCGCACCCAGGGCTCGGCGCCGGGCTTGGCGATGTCGCCGGCGACGGGGACCGACCCGAACACCGACGAACCGTTGGCCGCATTCCACATGGCGAGCTCGGTGAGCGTCCTGCGCTGCAGGGCAGGCACGGTCCCGTCCTCCATCAGCCCGACGTTGAGCAACAGGTTGCCGCCGCGCGAGACGACGTCGACGAAGTGCCGGATCGCTTCGGGGCCGCTCAGGGAATGCCCCTCGTCCTCCAGTTGGTTGTAGCCGAAGGAGTAGCCGGTGCCGCGCGTGTTCTCCCACATGCTCGCGCCCTCGATGCCGCGCCCGTGCTGATATTCGCTCGTGCGGAAGTCCCAGTGGGTCTCGCCCCACCGGTCGTTGACGACACCGTCTGGGGTCGCGGCGTAGAACGCTTCGAAGAGGCGCACGAGGCTTTTGGGTCCCTCGGGCTTGCCGGCATCTGGCCATTCGATGTCACCCCAGAGCACGTCCGGCCGGTAGCGGGCGATCAGGTCGGACACATGGTCGAAGGCATAGTCGGCGTAGGCCCGGTCGATCGGGCGCGCGCCAAAGGAGCTCTCATCGACGATGGGCGGGCTGTCGCCGAAGTGCCAGTCGAGTCCGCCCGAATAGTACACGCCGAAACGGATGCCGACCGCGCGTGCCGCAGCGCTGAACTCACCGATGAGATCTCGGCGCGGACCGCGATGCACCGTGTTGCGCTTGCCCGTGCCGGGTGCGTCCCACAGGGTGACGCCGTCGTGGTGTTTCGCCGTCGGCACGAAGTAGCCAGCGCCGGTGGCGGCGACGAGCGCCATGAACTCGTCCGCGTCGAAGTTCTTCGCGGTCCACTGGTCGAGGAAGTCGTCGTACGGCGCGCCGCCGTGCACGTCGCGGTGGCGCTCGGCTGCGGGGCTGCCGGGGACGCGGATAGTGTTGTGGTACCACTCGGCGTAGGGGTTGTGCTTGAAGAAATGCGCCAGGTCCATCGTTCCGGATGCGCCGATCGGCTCCGCCCACGCGGGCACCGAGAATGGTCCCCAATGAACGAAGATGCCGAGTTTGGCGTCGCTGAACCAGCGTGGTGTCTCTCGGTCGAACTTGCGGTACTGCTCCGGTCGCTGCGGGGCGTCTTGGAACATGGCCACGGTGAGGCCTCTCCGTTGTTGGGGTGGGTGCGCCCGGCCCGGCACATGGATGCTCTTGGCGGCGAGGTCGTGCCGGGCAGGGATTCAGCGGCTACATCTGTGGTGAACCTGAAGGGAGGTGTCGTCGCAGCAGGAAGCGCTGGATCTTGCCGCTGGGGGTCTTGGGCAGTTCCGGCACGAAGTGGATGGCCCGAGGGTAGGCGTGCGCGGCGAACTGTGTCTTGACCGATCGCTGAAGTTCGGCGACGAGATCGCCGCTGGGTTGGGCGGTGGGCCGGAGCACGACGAAGGCGACGAGCACCTCACCACGCAGTTGGTCGGGCGCGCCGACCACCGCCACCTCGGCGACGGCCTCGTGCCGGGCGAGCACGCTTTCGACGTCGAACGGTCCGATACGGTAGCCGGCCATCAGGATGACGTCGTCGTCGCGGGCGGCGAAGAACAGGTGACCGTCCTGGTCCTTCGCCGCAGTGTCGCCGGTGTAATACCAGCGCCGGTCGGGGCTGAACCGTTCAGCCGTGCGATCGGGCGCGTCCTGATAGCCCGAGAACCACATCAGGGGGCTGTTTGCGCAGTCGACCGCGACCCGGCCAGTCTCGCCCGCTCCGGCGGGGGCGTCGTCGTCCAGCCTCAGTGTCTGGACCGTCCATCCCGGCAGGGCGCGTCCCATGGATCCGGGTGGCACTTCGGTCCGCAGGGCTGGGTGCCAGGCGTTGGCGATCACCATGCCGACCTCGGTCTGTCCATAGTGGTCGAGGACAGCCACGCCCAGTGTCTGTTCGGCCCAAGGGATCACCTCAGAAGTGAGCGGCTCGCCGGCGGAGGAGCAGTGTCGCAGCTGCAGGCCGTCCGGGACCGGTGCGTCGGCCTGGCGCAGGGCCCGGTACACGGTCGGCGCCGCCGCGAAGTTGGTGACCGCGAACCGCGACAGCACCGACCAGGTCAGCGCTGCGGAGAACCCGGCGTGCAGTAGGAGGCTGGTCCGGCCGAGGGCGAGCGGAGCGACGATGGCGTAGTACAGGCCGTAGGCCCAGCCGGGGTCGGCGGCGTTCCAGAACACGTCCGAGGGCTGATGGTCCAGGCCGTACTCCTGGTACATCGCCAACGCCGCGACGGCGCGCAGCGGGACGGGGACGCCCTTGGGCGATCCGGTCGTGCCGGAGGTGAACAACTCGATGAGGGGGGCGTCGCCTCCGGCGGGGAGAGCGCGCTCCAGGGGCGGGTGGCCGGCGACCAGTTCCGCGAAGGCCAGATCCTCGCCGGTGGCCGGCCCGGTGGTGATGACCTGCCACGGGGCGTTTGCTGGAATGTCGGGGGACGGGTCGATTTTGGCGCGCTGGTCGGTGTCAGCGATCACCACCTTGGTGGCGTTGTCAGTGATCCGGATCGCGATCGCCGACGGTGCGAAAGCGGTGAACAAGGGCACGTGTACCGCGCCCAGTCGCCAGATGGCCAGCAGTGCGACGACCAGTTCGGCGGACTTGCCCATCAGCGTGGCGACCCGGTCTCCCCGGCCCACGCCCAGCTTCGCCAGCGCGCTCGCCAGGCGGGCCGAGGACTCGTACAGCTCGCCGAACGTCAGATCCCGGCTAGTCAGGTCGGACTCGACGACGGTGAACGCCACGGCATCGGCCGGATGCCGGTCACACAGCAACTCCGCCGCGCATGCCTGCGGTGAGCCGAAGCTCGCGAGCAACTGCGCCATGCGCTGTTCCGGACTGGTCATCGGACTCCTTGAAGACGCGGTGAATCGACGCGTACGGTTAACTGCATGTTTCCCGGGCCGAGCCGGGGTGGACTACCCCCGAATGAGGGGAGGCGCCGCGGCAGCGCCCCTCGTGCCGAGGAGGCGTCGTGATCACCAGGCCGACATCGTTCGCCGAGGACAGCCGGCTGATCGGCCGTGCTCTCGGCGAGCTGCGCGCCAGCACCGGGTTGCCGCTCGCCTTTGGCGGGGTGGTGACCGCACGGGGGCAGGTGCGGCTTGAGGAGTTCGCCGGGGTCACCAACGGCGCGTTGCGCGGGGTGATGCTCAACTTCGGCCTCGGTCTCGGCGGCAAGGTGGTCGCATTGCGGCGCCCGCTGGCGGTCAACGACTACGTCGCCACCGACCGGATCAGCCACGAGTACGACCGCGTGATCACCGCCGAAGGCCTGCGCGCCATGGTGGCGGCGCCTGTAGTGGTGCGCCGGACGGTGCGCGCGGTGTTGTACGGAGCGGTGCGCCAGCCCCTGCCGCTGGGCGATCGCGCCGTCCAGGCAGTCGTGAGCGCCGCCCGCGACGTGGAGCAGGAACTGGCGGTGCGTGACGAGATCGCCCGCCACCTAGCGTGGCTGGGCGAGCGGAGGACTGCGGCGGACCGAGCGCCGGCGCCCATGACGCACCAGTGGGAGAAGGTCAGGGAGGCGTACGCGGAACTGCGCGTCCTGGCGCAGCAGATCACCGACCCGGACACGCGCGAGCGGTTCGACACCGCGTGCGACAAACTCGCCGCCGCACGCCATCCTGCCGCTGGGACCTACGGCGGACCGGCTCTGTCGCCCCGGGAGCTGGACGTGCTCGCATGCGTCGCCGTCGGGCAGACCAACGCCGACGCGGCCGCCGAGCTTGGCCTCAGCATGGAGACGGTGAAGAGCTACCTGCGCAGCGCCACGCGCAAACTCGGATCCCGCTCCCGCCTGGAAGCGGTCGTCGCCGCCCGCCGCCTCGGTCTCCTGCCATGAGGTGACAGGGCCAGCGCCCTCTTTCCTCATCCAGATCATGAACAAGGGCTCAGGCACCTTCGCTGCCTGGCGTCGGCCGGCCCCACCCAGGTGATCGCTGAGATCCAGCACCCAGGGAACACGCGAGCTGGTTCGACAGCCGGATCACCGCCACCTGAGGAGCGGCCAACATGCAGGGGTCACCCGCGGGGCATGCGCCGAAGGGGAACCGAGGCAGGCCCTGCCACCCCGGTTCGCGCGTGGTCCGGGGTCGAGGAACGACGGGACAGCCATTAGCGGTGAGATGGATCATGGTACAGATGATCACCGCGACCTGCGGAAACATGCAAGATCGCGGTATCTCGCCGGACTATCCTGCCATGGTCGAGCTGAAAGCCGACTCACGGGCACCGCCCTAACCTGCTCGAACAGCCCGTACCGCTAATGGCTGTCCCCATGTTCCTCGACCCCGGACACCATCCGGGACCCTTCGACCTTTCACCAGCTGCTTCTCGCCTCTGAACCACGCTGAAAGCCCGGCGCGACCTGGGAAAACAGCCTCAAGATCATTGCGCGTATATTACGCGACCACCGACATGAGGCCGCTCAGAGCGGCATCTGGCTGCATGTCCCGGAAAAGCAAAAGAGCCCCTTGCGGGGCTCTGAGCTGGGAAAAGCTGGTGTGGCAGGTGCAGGACTTGAACCTGCGTAGGC
>NZ_FZOD01000096.1 GCF_900188345.1 Streptosporangium subroseum
GGCAGAGGTGTCAGCTGGACCGCTGATCGTCTCTGCCGGCCGGAGCCGTTCTTGGGTCAGGACGCGGCCACGCGTCGGAGACGTGGCCGCGTCACCGGGGTGTTTTAGAAGGAATGACGGTAGTAGTTGCCCCAGTCGAAGGCGCCGGAGCGGCCTTCGCCGATGCGGGCGCGGAAGCCGTCGAAGCCGTTCTTGTCGCTGAAGCTGAACTTCCACTCGCGGTGGCCGCCGGTGGAGAAGCGGCGGTTGTGCCAGCCGTTGTCGTCGTGGTAGTAGAAGTCGATGTAGGTGTTCTGGCGGTCGCGGTCGCGGTCGTAGGTGTTGAAGTCGAAGTAGTAGCGGCCGTTGGAGTGGTACCAGTAGCCCTTGTAGTCGGAGCGGTCGCCACGGGATTCGCCGCGGCCGAAGCTGGAGTAGCCGGAGAACCAGTGCTTGGTGTACTGGGCCTGGGCGACTGAGGCCGTACCGGCGGTGGTGGCGGTGGCGGCCTGGGCGGGGGCGGCGGCGATGCCGGCCGCCAGAGCGCCCGCCAGGGCGGTGCCGACAAGAACACTGCGAAGCTTACGCATGGGGGATTTCCTTTGAGTGAGGGTGCTCGGAGGAGAACCTGTGTGCCTTGCGCCCGGTGCGCTTTTTCAGTGCTGCGCTCCGGACAGCACTGACATTAGGCAGGCACAACGTCCCGTTCTGCGTACAAACACACACATAGGGCCGAGCGTGCACTACGACACACAAACGGGCCTTGTCGCGTTCGGACGAGGGCTGTTGGCGAATCCGGCGGTGCAGCAGGTCGCATTCAACGTGGCGCTGTTCGTCCCGCTCGGCGCGTACGTCCGCCGCTACTTCCGGCTCGGCGCGGTCACCACGGTGCTGGCGGGGGCTGTGGCGTCGCTGCTGATCGAGGTCACCCAGGCCACCGGGAACTGGTTCCTGTTCCCGTGCCCCTACCGCCTGTTCGACGTGGACGACCTGCTCGCGAACGGTCTCGGCGCGGCGGTCGGCGTTCTGTTCGCGCCGCTGCTGCACCTGGTCTACCGACGGCATGCCGCCCTCCCCGCGAACGCCGCCCGTCCGCTCACCGCCGGGCGACGGCTGCTGGGGATGCTGGTGGACCTCGTCGCGGTCTTCCTGCTCGGCGGAGTCCTCGCCACCGCCCTCGACCTGATCGTCCAATACGGCCTCGGTGTCCGGGTGGCAGAACAGCCGTGGGGCGCCCTGGCGAACTCCGCACTGAACCCCTGGCTGCCCGCGGTGCTCCTGCTCGCTCTCCCCTCGCTTGGCGCGGACGGCGCCACGCTGGGCCAGCATGCCGTACGGCTGCGCCGGACCCGCCCGGACGGCGCCCGGCCCGGCACTCGAATCGTCCCCGCGCTGCTGTTCGGAGGTTTCGGCTACTGCCTTCTCGTCGGGCTCGCCCCCTTCGTCCCGGCGGCGGGCGGGTTGGCCAACCTGCTGTTGCCGGTCTGCCTGGTGCTCGCCCTGCCGCGACCACACCGGGGGCTGTTCGGGCTGGTCTCCGGGCTGACCGTCACGGACTCACGCGGCCATGGAAAGAGACCGGCCAGTTCAGGACGGCCCGGCGGGCGAGGCGATCGTTTTCCCGGCCTTCCACACGATGCCCACCGCACCCGCCCGGACCTCCGGCCCGAAACCACGCCTGGTTTCCCCATGACCCAACCTCCCCCTTAGGCCAGATCTCCACGGCGCGAGGGAAGAGCCAGGATCCCCATCGCTGGAGCATGTCCGTGACGGCATGGTCTGGCTGTGGCCCACTTGAGTTTGACGCAAAGGGCTCCAGTCACGAATACGGCGAATCCGCTACGTAACGGCCTCCCTTATTTCGAGACCGTTTACTGGGCGTCCCGCAGTTTTGGCACTGCCACCCTCGCGGCCCGCTTGCTGAGGCCGGGGTCGAACGTCGCAAAAAAACCGTCGCTCACCAGCAGCGTGACGGTGTTCTTGACTCTGATGAGCACAACGTCCATCGCGTGGATCGGGCTGATTTTCGCCTCGGGGACCGTCTCGCTGTACCTGATCCCGTATACCCAGTCCCCGAGCTTGCCGATGGAGAGCTTGGTGATCCTCCCCCCAACGCCGTCGGCGCTCGTGTTGCCCCTGATGCAGTCACGAACCATGACCTTGCCCACCGTCTGCCAACGGGCCATCTGGGCGGGGGTGCCGCTTATGGCGAACTGCTTGACCCCCGACGGCTTGCCCTCTTCGTCGATGAAGACCGCCGCCTTACTTCCGAGGAGGGGTTTCAGTGCCTTGATAACCTTCACGCACTTTTTTGTGCGGGCCGTTTTAGAGTCCAGCGCCTCGCGGTTGCGCTTCGGGTTGGGGGTGTATTCATCGCCCAGGTCCTCGGGAGTGATGAGGGCAGCGCGCAGTTGGGCCGAAGTAGGAGGCTTGACGGGGGCTGCGGCCATGGCGGGAGCGGTGGAGGCCAGCAGAAGAGCGGCGGCGAGGCCGCCTAACATCACGGGGGGCATAGAACAGCATTCTAGAGTTCCACGACCGAAACGATCAATGAGCGCCAATGGGGCGGCCACACATCGCAGCCGCTGAAACCTTGATCGATACGACGGAGGCCCTTCCAGACGACTTCCGTTCCAGTGGTCGTCGCAGCGCCTGCCCATCAGCCGTGATCACGTCTTGTGGCGCCTGGGCGATAGCCCACCACCGGGCTTTCAGAAAGAACCCGCCGAGGGTGTCTCCCTCGGCGGGCGCTATCGCACGAGGAGCCTAGGCAGCGGTCACCTCAGAACGCTGCGCACCTTGAGGATCACCGTCCTCCTCGGGGAAGGGGGCGCCGCTCGGCTCGGAAGCATCGTCACCGTTGGGGATGCCGGCCGAAGGCGGGACGTCGAACTCGCCGTCTTTCACGCCCCCGACGAATGCCTTCCACTCCGCATCGGTGAAGTACAGCTTCGGGCCGTCAGGGTCCTTGGAATCCCGCAGGACGTACAACTCCTTCCCGCCCGAGGCGGCCTTGTGCTGCGCCACGGATGGGTCATCGGCCGGAACAATGGTCACCTCGGCACAGTCCCCTCCGTTGGTGCTGCGCCCGCTCTTGTGCCACCCGGCGGTAGACAGGCTGCTCATTGCTGGGGAGTCCTCTCGTAGCTCAGACGGCGGAGTCGGTCTTGATCCGGGTCAGGAAGTCGGCCCATACCTCGGGGGCGAACAACAGCGCGGATCCCGCCGGGTTCTTGCTGTCGCGCACGGCGACGACGCCGAGGAGGTTGGTGGCGACCTCGACGCATTCACCGCCGTTGCCGTTGCTGCGGCTGCTCTTGCGCCACCGGGCATCGTTCAGGTCCACTGCTGATCCTTTCGGTTGTAGCGGCATACCTCCCCGCGAACGGCATCCTTGGGGAAGAACCGCACCACCGCTCACGGAGAGTTGAGTCGTGGCGGTACGCAGAAGGGGCTCTGTGTATCGATACGGGCTTAGGGGAGGAAGAGGTTCAAGCCAGCCGGAAGCGGCTCTGGCCGAAGGTCAGGAAGGAGCATGAGGAGCTGCGTGGCCAGCACCTGCCCAACGCGGCTATCGGCCAGCGTCAGCTCGAAGCACTCTGAAGATGCTGCAGGCCACAAGAAGATCATTTCCTCCCTAGACCTACGCGGCCTAAACACAGAGTGAGTCCTCCCCGCTAAAAAAGGGAGTGCACGGACGATTTTGGTTGACATGGGCGTAAGCCGCCTGCCGTGGTCGTCTTGCGGTCATGAGGATTGCGCCATGCCTACCTTTAGTGCAGGTCAGACGGCAAATCGCAAGGTCAAGGAAGTACTCCGACAGGATTCGAACCTGCGGCACCCGCTTTAGTCCCTGATATCCCTGCGGTGATGCCCGTTCCGGGCTGAAAATCGGTGGTGGTTGCCCGCCGACGTCGTTTCTCCTTGGCCCGGTTGAGGTCGTGCTTTAGTTGGACTGCGGGTGCCGAAAATTCATCCGTGCAGGTCGTAGTGCCCATAGGTGATCACGTGCTCCGTCGTGGGAGTCGCGAGGGCTGCGCCAGAACGGCATGATGATCTATCGTGCTGCTGCGCTTGGCCTATCTCGCTGTGACGAACACGTTCTCGTTCATGCGGCTGCTGCCGTTGAGCGAGCGTGACAAGGAGCTTGAGATCCTGGCGCTACGGCATCAGTTGACGGTCTTGCAGCGGCAGGTGGCCAAGCCCGTGTTCACGCCCGATGACCGGTTTCTACTCTCAGGGCTGCTCCACCATCTGCCGATGGACAAGCTCCGGCACCTCACGTTGCCGGCCCGCCCGGACACCATCCTGCGCTGGCACCGTGACCTGCTGAGACGCCGTCACGCCGCGGCTTGCGCACCCAGGCGGCGAGGACGCCCGCGCACCGTCCGGTCCATCTAAGCCCTGGTGCTGCGACTGGCCCGGGAGAACCCCTCGTCGGGCTACCGGCGTATCCACGGCGAGTTGGCCGGGCTCGGTATCAAGGTCGTCGCCTCCACCGTCTGGGAGATCCTGAAAGATCACGGCGTCGCCCCGTCTCCCGAACGTGCGCACACCACCTGGGCCGACTTCCTGCGCGACCAGGCCGGCGCGCTGCTGGCCTACGACTTCTTCGAGGTCCGCACGCTGACCGGGGCACGGCTCTACGTTTTCGCCGTCATCGAACACGCCACCCGCCGCCTCCACATCCTCGGCGCCACCGCGCACCCGATTGGGCCATGGGTCATCCAACTCGGACGCAACCTCGTCATGGATTTGGAGGAGGCAGGCAGCCAGGCCAGGTTCCTCATCCGCGACCGCGACTCCAAGTTCACCGCGACCTTCGACGCCGTGCTGGCCGATGCCGGAATACAGGTCATCAAGACCGGTATCCGAATACCCCGGATGAACTCGATCATGGAACGTTGGATCCAGACCTGCCGACGCGAGCTGTTAGACCGCACCCTGATCTGGAACCAGCACCACCTTCTACACGCGCTGCGCGAGTTCGAGACGTTCTACAACGAACACCGGCCACACCGAACTCTCGGACAGGCCGCTCCGCTCCGATCGCTCCCCGATCCCAGCACCGTCCCAACCGGGAACACCCGCCTCGACATCCGTCGACATGATCGACTCAGCGGCGTCCTCCGGGATTACCAACATGCGGCTTGAGCTGCCCGGATGATTAATCGGCACCCGCACTGTCGAGGAGGTCCTCGGTGACCTCCTCCACTCGTGGCCGTAACTCGGAGACTCAACGCGCGGTGAACGTGCGCGACACGAGCTTGCGCAGCCGGAGGTGGTCGGCGTCGTCGGCGTCCAGGATGCTGTCCAGCACGTATCTGGCGAACTCCCCACAATTGGTCGATGCATTCAGGGTTACTTGACCAGGTTTGACCCACTTAAATGCGTATTGTCGGATCACAATACACTCCTGTGACCCCGTCATCTGGCCCGCACGAGCGCTCGAGCTGCTGTGGGCCGTTGACGTTATTCACAGGAAGGCACCGACATGATCGATTTGCGCAGCGATACCGTTACCCGTCCGAGTCAGGCGATGCTGGCGTCGATGGTGGCCGCCGAAGTCGGTGACGACGTCTGGGGCGACGACCCGACCGTCCTGCGCCTGCAAGCAACCGTCGCGGAGCGCGCCGGCAAGGAAGCGGGTCTATTCTTTCCGAGCGGCACGCAGAGCAACCTCGCCGCGTTGATGGCGCATTGCGGCCGCGGCGACGAATACATCGTCGGCCAACTGGCGCACACGTACAAGTACGAAGGCGGCGGCGCGGCCGTGCTCGGCAGCATTCAGCCGCAGCCGATCGAAAACGCCTCGGACGGTTCGCTGCCGCTCGATAAGATCGCCGCCGCGATCAAGCCGATCGACGATCACTTCGCACGCACGCGCTTGCTCGCGCTCGAAAATACGATCGGCGGAAAGGTGCTGCTGAACGGGTACGTTGCCGAAGCGGTCGCGCTGGCGAAGAGCCGCGGTCTCGCGACGCATCTCGACGGCGCGCGCGTTTGCAATGCGGCCGTCGCGTCGGATCAATCGATTGCCGCGCTTTGCGCACCGTTCGATTCGATCTCGATCTGCTTCTCGAAGGGTTTGGGGGCGCCTGTCGGTTCGGTGCTGGTCGGCAGCAACGCCTTGCTCGAGAGCGCGCGCCGCTGGCGCAAGATGCTGGGCGGGGGCATGCGGCAGTCTGGCCTGCTTGCGGCGGCATGCTTGTACGCGCTCGAACACAACGTCGATCGCCTCGCGGAAGACCACGCGAACGCCGAGCATCTCGCACGCGGGCTCGCGGAAATCGACGAGGTCCGCGTGCAATCGCAAGCGACCAACATGGTGTTCGCGCAGTTTCCGCAGGCGCATTGCGCGGCGCTCGAAGCATCGCTGAAAGAGTGCGGCATTCTCACGCAGATGCTGTACGCATCGCGCTTCGTCACGCACATGGACGTCAAGCAGGCGGACATCGATATGTTCGTATCGGCGGTGAAAGCGTATTTCGCGAAATAAGCGCCGCGAACGACGCGCGAAGGGTGTCAATACTCCGTTCACGGCTGTGAGCTGCGGAGATGACCCGACTGCCTTGGCCGAAGCAGTGGCCGGGATCGGGCATGCTCGGGGATCGTGGCGCTGCGTCTCATCTATATGATCTTCTGCCGGATCGTCGGCTGGCTGACGCTGCTCGCTCGTAGGGACGCGTCCAAGACTATGGAGATCCTCGTGCTGCGGCACGAGGTAGCCGTGCTGCGGCGCCAGGCGGGTCGTCCGCGGCTGTCGTGGGTGGATCGGCGGTCCTGTCCGCGCTGGCCCGGGGACTGCCGGCGGTGCTGCGTGCCCACCGGTTGGTGACCCCAGGGACGCTGTTGCGCTGGCATCGGCGTCTGATCGCCCGCCAATGGACTTACCCGAATCATGGGAGGGACGGCCTCCCATCGATCCGGTCATCGTGGCGTTGATCCAGAAACTGGCGCGGGAGAACCCGCGCTGGGGGTATGAACGCATCCGAGGCGAACTCCAGCACCTGGGCCATCGCGTGAGCGCTGCGACGATCCGCCGAGTCCTGAAACGAGCGCGACTGGGCCCGGCGCCACGGCGTGCCGACGACCGCTGGCGCGATTTCCTCCGCGCACACGTCGCCAGCACGCCGGCCTGTGATTTCTTCACGGTGGACACCGTCACGCTGCGCCGCTTGTACGTCTTCTTCGTGGTGGAGGTCGGCACCCGATTTGTGCACGTACTCGGCGTGACCGCCCACCCCGATGGTGGGTGGGTCACCCGGCAAGCCCGTAACCTTCTCGTGGATGTGCAGGAGCGGGTCGGCGCATTCCGGTTTCTGGTCAGGGATCGGGACGCGAAGTTCACTGAAGGCTTCGATGAGGTGTTCGCGGGCCACGACATACAGGTGATGAAGATCCCGCCGCGGGCGCCTCGTGCGAACGCGTTCGCCGAGCGATGGGTGCGTACCGCGCGTTCGGAATGCACCGATCGGATGCTGATCTTTAACGAGCGGCACCTCTGTACTGTGTTGGATGAGTATGCCGATCATTACAACCGGCACAGGCCGCATCGCTCGCTGGGCCTTCGAGCTCCCATGGACGATCCCGGTGTGATGCCGCTTCCGGTCGGCCGGATCGAGCACCGTCAAGTCCTCGGCGGGCTGATCAACGAGTACGAGCGAGCTGGCTAACGACGGCCGCGCCAGTCATGGAGGTGCAGGTCAATGCCTTGGGCTGACTTTTGACACCCTTCACGCCCCTACACCGCCTTGGCGATCTCTCCTGTCCGCCACCACCTGCGGCGGCGGCTTTCCGTGCCCGGCTGGACCTTATGGACGTTCGCAATCCGTAAGAATCTCGGGCCGCGCGAACGTAGCGCATGGACCGGTTCACACAGTAGAAACATCCCAGCAGTGCATGACTTGCTACAAGTCGGGAAATTAGGGAGCCCCCTCGGCTGCCCACGGTGTCCAGCCGGCGTCCCCTGAGGAGGCGGATCGGTGACAATTCGTCAGCCATCCCGGCATGAGAGAGCGCTTTCGCATCCCTAGAAGCGCGCCCCATGTGCCACCGTCCTCATGCCGGCCATCAAATCTTTCTATCCACCTAGCTCCGCGCCCCAAGCGGAAAGGACGATTTTTATGATGACCCTGCCTCCTGGCAGTGCGGGTCACCCGTCCCAGCGCCCCACCCGCCGCCGACTTGGCCGGGCCTTCGCGCTCGGCGTCGTGCTGGCGACTTCTGTCATGGCGACCGGAACGGCCGCAGTCGCCGACTCGCCGGCCCCCGGCACGTCGGACCTCGGGACGAACGTCACCGTCTTCGATCCGAGCATGCCGGTCAGCGAGATCCAGGCGACCCTCGACGCGGCGAACGCCGCGCAGGTCGACAATGAGATGGGCACGACGCGCCACGCCTATCTCTTCGCGCCCGGCACGTACGGCACCGCGCAGAAACCGCTCCAGATCAAGGTCGGCTACTACACCGAGATCGCCGGCCTGGGTGCATCACCCACCGACGTTGTCATCAATGGCAAGGTCGAGGTCTACAACCGCTGCCTGGAGGGCGGCGGCACGAGCAACTGCCTCGCGCTCGACACCTTCTGGCGGACCCTGTCCAATCTGTCGATCAAGATCAATGCGGCCGGCCAGGACGGCTGCCGGGCATCGGCCGACTTCTGGGCCGTCTCCCAGGCCGTGTCCATGCGCCGCCTCAACATCAGCGGTGGCAACCTGTCGCTGATGGACTACTGCACCGCCGGTCCGCAGTTCGCCAGCGGAGGCTACATCGCCGACTCCAAACTGCCGTCCGTCACCAACGGATCGCAGCAGCAGTGGCTCACCCGCAACACCGAGGTCGCCGGCTGGTCCAACGGCGTGTGGAACCAGGTCTTCTCGGGTGTCGTCGGCGCTCCGGCGGAAACCGGCTTCCCGAACCCGCCCTACACGACGCTCGACACCACTCCGGTGAGCCGAGAGAAGCCGTACCTGTTCGTCGACACGGACGGCACGTACAACGTCCGCGTGCCCGCCGCCCAGAAGAACACTCGTGGCGTCTCATGGGCCAACGGCATCACGCCGGGCCGCACGGTCCCGATCGACGACTTCTTCGTCGCGACCCCGTCGGACTCGGTGCAGGCCATCAACAACGCGCTGTCGCGCGGCAAGAACCTGCTGCTCACGCCCGGCGTGTACGGCATCGCGCAGAGCATCAAGGTCAAGCGTGCCGACACGGTGGTCCTCGGGCTCGGACACGCGACGCTGACCGCCGTCGACGGCTCGACCCCGCTCGAGGTCGCCGACGTCCCCGGCGTTGTCATCGCCGGCGTCACAGTCGACGCAGGGCTCGAGAAGTCACCCGTTCTGCTGCGGGTGGGCAAGGAGCACGGCAACAACCACCGGGATTCGGCGGAGGACCCGACGACCCTGTCTGACGTGTACTTCCGCGTCGGTGGACCGCACGTCGGCAAGGCCGACATCGCGCTCGAGGTCAACAGCGACAACGTGCTCATCGATCACACCTGGGTCTGGCGTGCCGACCACGGGGTGGAGGGCTTCACCAACACCGAACGCTGGAACACCAACGTCGGCCGCAACGGCGTCATCATCAACGGCGACCACGTGACGGCCACGGGCCTGTTCGTCGAGCACTTCCAGCAGTACAACACCATCTGGAACGGCGACGACGGCACCACGATCCTGTACCAGAACGAGCTGCCGTACGACCCGCCGACCCAGGCCGACTGGATGAACGGCGACATCAAGGGCTGGGCTGCCTACAAGGTCGGCGACGGCGTGAAGACGCACACCCTCTACGGCGGCGGCTCCTACGTCTTCAACCAGAACAACCCGGCCATCCACACCGAGAACGGCTTCGAGGTGCCCCAGACCCCGGGCGTCAAGCTGCACCACATCATGACCGCCAACCTCGGCGCCGGAACACTCGACCACGTCGTCAACGGTGTGGGCGCACCTGCCGACACGACCAGAACCGGGTCTCCGGTGTATGTAGTGGACTACCCGACCCCGTAGAGCACCACACAGATGACTGCCCGGTCTGGTCGGCACCAGACCGGGCAATCTTTGTGCGCCGGTTCCTCAAATACAGGGCATCTTCTCCATGCCGCCCAACGATCCCGACAGCGAACACCGGCAGGGGGAGCGGCTGCGAACTCTGCGGGTGGCGAAAATTCATCCGTGCAGGTTGCAGGCGTAATGGGCGATCACGTGCTCCCGTCCGGGAGCTGTGAGAGCTACACCAGAACGGCATGATGATCTGTCGTGCTGCTGCGCCTGGCCTACCTCACGGTAACGAACATCCTCGCGTTCATCCGGTTGCCGCCCAGGAGCGATCATGACAAAGAGATCGAGATTCTGGTGCTACGGCATCAGCTGACGGTGTTGCGGCGGCAGGTGGCCGCGCCTGCGTTCACGCCGGATGACCGGTTCCTCCTCCTAGGGCTCCTTCACCACGTGCCGATGGGCAAGCTTCGACACCTCACGTTGCTGGTGGGCCCGGACACCATTATGCGCCGGCATCGTGATCTACTACGGCGCCGTCACGCCACGGCCTGCGCACCCCGGCGGCGAGGACGTCCGCGCACCGTGCGGTCTATCCGCCTCCTGGTGCTGCGACCGGCTCGGGAGAATGCGTCCTGGGGTGACCACCCTTACCGACGCGCCGGCCGCTGCGATCGGCTGGGGTGCCGACGACCGCGAGCAAGCCGTCGCGCTGCTGGCCCGAGTGCCGGGCCTGGCCGACCAGTCCACCGATCGCCGCGCCAGCGTCCGCGCCTGGATCGCCGACCTGTACCCACCGCCGACGCAAGACCTACCCTGGGGCGACCTACAACCCGATCGGCTCGCCGAACGCTTCCTCGGCCGCCATCTGCACACCACCCCTGGCCTGGCTGACCAGCTCACTCTGGCCGCCGACCCTGCCCAAGCCATCAGGCTGCTGACGATGTACACGCGCGCCGTCGCCCACCCGGTCTTCACCCACCGCCTGGATGCGGCCCTGATCGAGTTGTGCGTGCGGCATGCGAACGTGCTGGCCAAGCCAGCGATCCGGACCGCCACCCAAGTCGAAGCCCCTCAGCCCCTACTGGCAGCCCTGCACCGCGTGCTGTCCAGCCCGGACATCAACACCAAAACCTTGCAAGAATGGGGTAATCAACCCCCGCGCACCAGTCATGCTCTGGCTGACTGGGCCGTCCAACTGACCGCTTGCCTAGTCGACAACCACCGCCGACGCTCCAACCTGCCTGGCCTCGCCATGAGCCTGAACAATCTCTCGATTCGGTTTGGGGATCTGGGGCGGCGAGAGAAGGCACTAGAAGCCATCACCGAAGCCATCCAGGCCTACCGCCACCTAACCGAGACCCAACCCGACACCTTCCTACTTGACCTCGCCGCGAGCCTGAACAACCTCTCGATACGGCTAGGGCAGGTAGGGCGGCAGGAGGAGGCGCTGGAAACCATCACCGGGGCCATCCGCCACCGCCTGGCCGAGATTCGCCCAGTTGTACATCAGAAAGAACTGGAGTGGTCCTTAGCTGTCATGGAATGGCTGCGCAGCACCATTGACGGCGACGAAGGAACACGTTGACGGGTCATCGCCCTGACAGGGTTGCCCTCGGCGGTCTCTGATACTGAGCAAGACGGTCTAGAACTTCTAGGGCTACCGACAGCCGCCACACGGTTGATCGTCTGACTGATATGTGCTGAGGATCGATCATTTCTCCGATACTCACTCTGTCCTGGGAGAAGCGCCGGACCCACAAGGCTGTTAGCAAAGGTGTTAGCAAAAGGCCCCCACCGGAACCCGGTGAGGGCCTTTGACCTGGAGCCGCCTTGGGGAATCGAACCCCAGACCCCTTCATTACGAGTGAAGTGCTCTGGCCGACTGAGCTAAGGCGGCGTGCCACGCAGGTTTCACATGGCCTACGGCAGTCTACAGGTTCCGGGGCGCTCTACGCGCCTTGGAATCAGCCGATCTTGGGACAGCTGGTTCCGTCCTTGGGAACCGCCAGATCGATCAGGTACTCGTCCACCAGCCTGTCCACGCACGGGGAACCGCTCAGGTAAGCGGTGTGGCCGTCGCCGTCGAAACCGACCAGGACACCCGAGGAAAGTTCGGAGGCAAGAGCCTTGGACCATTCGTACGGCGTGGCCGGATCACGTTTGGTGCCGACGACCATGATGGGTGGGGCCCCCGGCGCGTCGATCTTCTCCTTGGCTCCTGCCCTGACCGGCCAGTACGCGCAGGGCAGCGAGCCCCACATGACGTACGAGCCGAACAGCGGGGCGTCCTTGACCGCCTTGCGAGCCGCCGCGGCGAAGGCCTCCGGATCACGGGGATAGGTGGAATCGACACAGTTGATGGCCATGTTGGCCTCGGTCTGGTTGGTGTATCCGCCGTCCTCCTGGCGGTCGACCAACAGGTCTGCCATGCGCAGGAGCGTGGTCCCGTCGCCCTTCAGGGCCTGGCCGAGCGCCTGGCGGAGGATCGGCCAGGCCTGCCGGTCGTAGAGCGGGGTGAGCAGGCCGAGTGCGGTCCAGCCCTCGCCGACCGGACGGCCGTCGTTCATCGCGTTGGCCAGGGGAGTCGTGTCCGTATGGCGGAGCAGCTTGGTGATCTCCGCGCGGGCGGAGGTGATCGAGCCCTCGAAGGGGCAGTCGTCGGCCGTGAAACAGTTTTCGAGGAACGCGTCGAGCGCGACCTCGAAACCGCGCGCCTGAGCGGCGTTCAGTTCCAGCGGGGGAAGCGAGGGGTCCACCGCGCCGTCCAGGACCAGGGCGCGGACGTGGTCGGGGAAGAGGTCGGCGTAGACGGCACCCAGCTGCGTGCCGTACGACTTGCCGAGATAGGTGAGGCGCGGGTCCCCGAGAGCGGCGCGCAGCAGATCCATGTCCCGGGCGGCGTCGGCCGTGCCGATGTGCGCGAGGAGGTCACCCGAACGGGCCTGGCACCCGGAGGCGAACCGCCGCGAGCTCTCCTCCAGAATGGCGACCTCGTCGGGCGAGTCGGGCGTGCCGTCGAGGCCGACGTAGCTGTCCAGATCATTCGTCGACAGACACCGGACGGGTGAGGAGTCTCCGACCCCGCGTGGATCGAATCCGATCACGTCGAACCGTGCCCGTACGGCCTTGCTCAGCGCCGAGGTCGCACCACGGGCGTACTGGATCCCGGAGGAGCCCGGCCCGCCGGGGTTGATGAGGATCGAACCGATCCTGTCGCCCGAGGCCGGGAGCCGGATCACGCTGATCCCGATCTTCTCACCGGTGGGCTTTTCATGATCGAGCGGGACCGCGAGCTTCGCGCACTCGAAACCGTCACCGCAGTCCGACCAGTCGAGCGCCGCCTCTTTGCCCGTGGTTCCGGTGCAGGCGCTCGCGAGCAGAACCACCGCCGCAAATGCGGCAGCCATACGAAATCTCACGCTTTGTCCGCTCCGTAAGTCAGGCCGCACAACCATCCGGCACGGAAGCTCGGGCGCGCAGAGTGAGTGACCAATCGCATATCGGTGACATCCTACGCTTGCGCCCACGCACATTTCCGGCGAGATCATCGCAGAGGCGGGAATCCGTACGTCGCCGGGGCCATGACCGAGAATCTGTCACCGGGCGCGTCCGCCCGGCAGACACACGGCCACCGGCGACGGCTACTGCTCGGGGCCGCCCTCGGCGACCGCCACCGCGTCGCCGTACATCGTGTCGTGCTGCTTGCGGGGGGAGCAGACCGAGGCGGAAGGGCACGCGCAACGACGTCCGCCGTCGTCCAGCCGGACCACGACGGAGTCGGAGGGGACGTTGCGTCCCACCACGGTTCCCGCGCCCTCGGGGGTGTCCACCTTCAGCCCGACGCGAGGCATCCTGTTGTGCGCGTCGATGTAGAGCGGGTGCTCATACTTCAGACAGCACATCAGCCGCCCGCACGCCCCCGCGATGCGCAGCGGGTTGACCGGCAGATCCTGGTCCTTGGCCATGCGCACGGAGACGGGCTCGAAGTCCTTGAGAAAGGTCGCGCAGCACAGGTCACGGCCGCACGGGCCGATGCCGCCCTGGAGGCGCGCCTCGTCGCGGGGGCCGATCTGGCGCAGCTCCACCCGGGCACGCAGGTTGCGGGCCAGGTCGCGGACGAGGGCACGGAAGTCGACGCGGTGAGGAGCGGAGAAATAGACCGTGTAGACGTTGTCGTCGTCCATGTAGTCGACGCCGACGACCTTCATGGGCAGCGTGTGCCGCTTGATCAGGCGTTTGGAGACGCTACGGGCCTCCGCGCGCAGCCGCTTGTTGCCCTCGTCGCGGGTCAGGTGCTCCTCGCCCGCGATGCCGGCGCACACGGGCAGCCCGCCGACCTCCTCGCTCGTCCACTGCGGCGCCCACACACACTCGGCCACCTCCGGCCCCGCCTCGGTCGGCACGAGCACCTTGTCGCCGACCTTGGGACTGTGCTCGCCGGGATCGAGGTAGTACAGCCTGCCGTAGCGGGTGAAGCTCACCGCCATGATCATGCTCATGTGGCTCCAAAGCTGGGGGACGGCCTGCGGATCACCCTACGCTTCCTACCCACGGATAAGCGGTGTCCCACCGATGGTCTCCTGCACGGTCCCGAGGAGTGCACGCCCCTTCTCTTCGCTGCTTCAGCACTTCCCCTTGTCCATCACGCACCTCTGGTCGATCACGTTGGAGACGCCGGGCAGCGCCATGGCGGCGTTGATGAGCGCGTCCCAGTCGGCGTCCTGCTCCGGCACGACCCGGAACACCTCCGGCATGTCCTTGACCTTGATCGTGGTGAGAATGGCGCTGTTGTCCTTGTTCTGTTCTCTGAAGTTCTGGTAGGACTTCGCCGTGCTCTCAAAACCGAGCCACTCCACGTCCGGCCGGCTCCACAGCGCATCGGCGATCTTCACCTTGTCGGCCTTACGGCCCTTGCACTGCGGGAACGCGTCGTGCTCCTTGCACAGGAAGACCGAGATCAACATTTGGGGCTGGAACCGGGGCGTCGGTGGCGCCTGGACGGCGGTGGTCGTCCGGGGGTCCAACTGACCCGCCCACACGAACCCGACCCCGACAGCGGCCATCGTGACCGCGCCGGCGGCCAGCAGCATCGGGATCCGGAACCTGCGGCGGATCGGAAGGGTCAGCGGGCGGACATTGACGGTGGTCGCGGCGGCGGCGGACAGGGACTCGCGCAGGCGGCTCTCGGTGGCGGTCATGATTCCTCTCCAAGCACTCGGGCGAGGGCGGCCAGCCCGCGCGCGATGGTGGACCGGGCCGTGCTGGCGCCGACCCCCATGGTTTCGGCGATCTCCAGGTCGGACAGGTCGAGGTAGTAGCGCAGCGTCAGCGCCTCCCGCTGTCGCCTCGGCAGCGCGCGCAGGGCGAGGAGCACCTCGCGGCGCTCCTCACCGAGCAGCGCCGCATGCTCGGCGGACCAGACGGACGGCTCGTACGGCACGGCCCGCCGGAACGCCACCGCCCGGCGGCGCAACACGGAACGAGAACCGTTGAGCACCGCCGAGCGGATGTAGGTCAGCGTGCGCTCGGGATCCCGCAGGCGGCGCCGGCCCGCATGGGTACGGGCGAACGCCTCCTGAACGACGTCCTCGGCCGTGGCCTGGTCACCCACCATGAGCAGCGCCAGCCGTACCAGCCCGAGATGATGTTCGGCGAACAGCGTCGCAACGTCGACGCGGTCCCTGGTCAGGGGCTCTCCGTGGGAGAGCAGTTCGACTTCCACATCACAGAGACGCCGAGCGGAGCCGTTTGCTGCTTCACTCAACGCGCGAGTTCCACCCGGGCACGGCTCCGCCCCACCAACGATCCCAGCGCGCACGCTCGGGCACGGCTCCGCCCACCATGCGGACCGCTCCAACACGGGAGTTCACCCATGCGTCCCAGGCGTCAGCGTCCGAGCTCGGCGAAGGACTTCTCCCAGCGGTCCGCGATCATGGAGATGTCGTAGCCCATGGCCGTCTGGAGGGCGTTCGCGGCCATCAGGCGGCGGCCCTCCTCGTCCTCGATCATCTGGAGCAGCCCGCCGGCCAGGGCGTCCACGTCGTCCGGAGGGATCAGCAGTCCGTCGTACCCCGGGGTGATGATCTCCCGTGGCCCCCGGGGACAGTCGAAGCTGACCACCGGCACCCCGCACGCGAACGCCTCGATGATGGTCATGCCGAAGCCCTCGAACCGGGAGCTGACCGCGTGGATCGAGGCCTTGGCGAGCTCGCCCTCGATGTCACTGGTCGGGCCCATGAACGTGACGTTGTTGTGCAGCCGCAGCTTGACGGCCAGTTTGATCAGCTTGTCGCTGACCCGGCCCTCGCCGTAGATCCGCAGCTTCCAGTCCGGGCGTTCCCTGACCACCTGGGCGAACGCCTTCAGCAGCCGGTCGTACCCCTTGACCGGCACCAGCCGCCCCGCGGCCAGCACGACCCGGTTCTCCTGCCTGGAGCGGGGACGCGGCCCGCCGGGCAGCCCGTTGCCGATGGTGAACACGCGCGTCGGCGCCTGGCCGAGCATCGTCCGGTAGTCCTGCGCGTCGGCCTCGGTGAGCGTGACCACCGCGTCCAGTTTCGGGTACCACTCCTTGATCTCCTCGAAGATCCCGGGCAGGTGGGCCTCGAAGTGCAGATGCTCCTGGGCGATCGTGACGACCCGCTTGCGCGCGAACCTCGCGGCCATGATGTTCAGCCCGGCCCGGGTGGTGACCAGGACGTCCGTACGGAGCCTCCGCAGCTCGCGCCTGAGCACGTCGTCGCTCCAGGCGCTGAAGGAGGCATAGGCGCGCTCCTCCGGGTGGATCAGCGCGCTCTCCTGCGAGCTCAGCCGCTCCGCCCTCTTCGTGTACGGCCAGCGGACCCTGGCGCCCTCCCGCAGGTCCACCAGCGAGCGCAGCCGGACCTTGGGGCTCAGCCGTAGGAAGGGCAGGTCGGCGTGCTGGAAGACGCTGATGACCTCGACGTCGTGCCGCTCGGACATCTTGGTGGCGAGGTCGAAGGTGGCCCGGATCGTTCCGCCCATGCCGTAGGCGTTGAGGATCAGGAAGGAAATCTTCACGAGCTCTCCTCCTCGATGCTGAGGGCGACGGCGAGGCTGTCGGTCTCTGTGTAGTAGGGCCGCACCCTTACCCGTCCCTCCCGCTGGGCGGGAAAGCGGACCCTGTTCTTCTTGTCGGTGATGTCGTCGAGGCGGGCTGCCAGCGGCATCCGCACATCGGCGACCTCCGCGTACAGATCCCAGAAGACTCGCCGTCTCACCTGCGCCTCGGCCAGCGGCGCGATCTGGACGCTCCCGGTGAATCGCCGCCCGAGGAAGCTCGCCGGCCCGCTCACCGGCTCCGGTCCCTTCCTGGCCACGGCCACGAGCCTGGCCGGTCCATGGATCGGCTCGCCGTACGCGATCACGCCCTCGATCTCGATCACGCCGTCGTCCGCGACCACGCCGGTCACCTCGATGTACGGCTCGACCTCGCGGACGGTCAGGGCGAGCGTTCCATCGGGTGCCCGAAACGCCCTGATCTCCCGGCTGCGAGGGGTCTGGGCGTAGGCCTGCAGTCCATCCAGCGAGAAGCCCGGGTCGTCGGTGGCAACGGGCTCTCCCCCGAGCGACGCCGTCCAGACACCGGCGGACAGCAAGCCGAGGTCCGCCGTCCCGCGCTCCTGCCCGGTCTCCGCGTGCCGCAGGATGATCTCTCCGTCATCCGGTTCCGGCCACTCGATCCTCAGCATGTCGTCGTTGTCCACGCGACTGGTGACGGCCCGCCTGACCTCAGACGCCGCCATCCCGTGACGCGCTCCAGTGCTCACCAAAAGTCCCCCGGTCTTCTCTGCTCATCCCCACGGAGCAGGACACTGTCAAGTCGATTTATAACGAATGAATCGATTTTCGCTGGGAATTCTAACGATCCACACCGACAGTTTGAGGGGAATTAGCCTGGAATGGTTCCACTCAACTTGAAATCAGTTGATAAGAGTCACTCGATCCCCGATGCGGCTCCGGTCCGCCGCCCGAACCTCGCGCGATCGGCCCGCGATCGCCGCCAGGAACGCGCACGACGCGAACATGCCGGTGAGCCCCTTGATCACCCCGGAACCCCAGGGAGAGGTACGGCCACATCGGGCGCAATTGTTCGGCCCGCATCACCGGAAAGGCGAAAGCCACCCGGGGATCGCTGAGAGCGCAACGATTGACACGCCTATAAAGGCAACCCTGTACTTTAAATTTCAACTGATTGGCTCGGGGTCCGACATGACGCTGAGAAACTCGACCTCAATGGCGCGGAAGGCGCCTCTCCGCTTCTTCGGAGCCAGGCGTTCGCGACTCGGTCAGAGCCAGGGCTGACGCAGTGAGATGGTCATCGACTCCACGGCCATCTGCGGGTTGACGTTGGCGGACAGCCGCCGGCGACAGCGCATGATCGCGTCGATCCTGCGCAGGGTGTCCTCCGGGGTGGAGGAGCGGGCCAGGTCGTCCAGGTCGGCCCGGCGATCCTCGTTCGCCAGCTCCACGTGCGCGCCGAGCTGCACGGCCAGCACGTCGCGGTAGAACGCCACCAGGTCGAGCAGGGCCGAGTCGATGACATCGCGCTTGGTCCGGGTGGCCCGGGACTTCTGCCGATCCTCGAGATCCTTGAGTGCTCCGGCTCCGCCCCGGATCAGGCCCTTGTTGAGCCCCTTGCCCGAGGATCCCTCCCCGTAGATCTGGCGCAGCTCGGTGATCTCCGACTCGTTCAGCACCGCGGTGACCGCGGCGGCCTCCTCTTCGGCGGTCTTCACCAGTCGCTCGGCGGCCATGACGCACGCCCCCACACCGGTGAGCGACTTGGGGATGGCGAGCACCGAGTCGCGGCGCTTGCGCACCTCCTCGTCCAGAGCCAGCCTGCGCGCCCTGCCGATGTGCCCCTGGGCGGCCCTGGCGGCGAACTCCGCCATCGCCGGCGGCACGTTCTCCCGCGTGGCCAGCACGTGGGCGACGGCGGCGGTGGGCGGTGTGACAAGCGTGACCAACCGGCAGCGGGATCTGATAGTGATCATCATGTCGTCCGGGGAGGGCGAGCAGAGCAGCCAGACCGTCTTCGGCGGCGGCTCCTCGATCGCCTTGAGCAGTGCGTTGGAGGCGCCCTCGGTGGCTCGGTCGGCGTCTTCGAACAGCACGATGCGCCAGCGGCCGAGCGTCGGCGCCCCGGCGGCGCGGAGGATGAGCTGGCGGGTGTCCTTGATCCCGTATGAGAGCCCCTGTGGCCGGACGATCTCCAGATCCGGATGGGAGCCGATCGCCACCTGGTGACACATGTCACAGTGACCGCATCCCTGGTCGGGGCAGAACAGCGCGGCGGCGAACGCCCGCGCGGCCTCCTCACGACCCGATCCGGGCGGCCCGGTGAACAGCCACGCGTGGGTCATCCCCGCCCCGCGCCCACCGGCCAGCATGTCGGCCCCGGCCGCCGCCGCCCGGCGGAGCGTTACGACAGCCCGCTCCTGCCCCACAAGGTCATCGAAGACTCCCACGCGCCTAACCTACCGCCGTGTCAGTCGCGGATCGCGGGCATCGTCCCGGTGACGTCCTCGGACTCCTGCGGCACCGGGTCGGGCAGGAGCTCACGGACCCGGTCGTGGATGAGCAGGGAGATCTGGTCCTGGGGCAGCGTTCCGTCGATGACCGCGTAGCGATCCGGCTCGGCGGCGGCCAGCGAGCGGAACTCGCGGCGCACCCGCTCGTGGAACTCCAGCGGCTCGGCCTCGATCCGGTCGGCGGCCCCGCCCAGCCGGGCCAGGCCGATGGAGGGCGGCGTGTCGATGAGCACGGTGAGGTCCGGGACGAGCCCGCCGGTGGCCCACGTGTTGATCCTCACCACGTCCGCCCGGTCCAGGGCCCTCCCGGCGCCCTGGTAGGCCAGCGAGGAGTCCACGTAGCGATCGGAGATCACCATCGAGCCCCGGTAGAGAGCCGGCCGGATGACCTTCTCCACGTGCTCGGCCCTGTCGGCCGCGTACAGCAGCGCCTCGGACCTCGCGGACAGTCCCTGGTGCACCGCGTCCAGCAGGATCGCGCGCAGCCGCATGCCCACCTTGGTCGAGCCGGGCTCCCTGGTCTGCACGACGTCGAAGCCCTGGTCGCGCAGCCAGATCGCGAGCAGCCGGGACTGGGTGGTCTTCCCCGACCCCTCACCGCCCTCGAACGCGATGAACATCCCGCGCGCCTGCTCGGTCTCCTCGGGTGCGAACCGCTCCCCGCGCACCGCCGAGATCAGGTCGGAGACGATCGGGACGCCCTTGCGGTCGTCCATCTGCAGCAGCGCGACGATCCCGACGATCGACGCGAGCAGCCCGCCGATCACCAGCACGAGGTTGGAGCCGTCGAACTGGTAGACCGCCTCCCGGCCGACCATGATCACGCGCCTGCCGAACAGGCCCGCGAGCGTCGGGGCGACCGCGACCACCAGCAGCAGGGTGACCCGGGCGAGGGACTGCAGGAAGGAGAACGTACGGCCCCGCAGGCTGTCGTCCACCTCCAGCCCGATCATGGTGTAGCCGATGATCCAGGCGATCCCCGCGCACGCCCCGAGCAGCACGGTCAGCAGGACGACGATCACCAGGTTGTGGACGAGCGCGATCGCGACGAGGACCAGCCCGGCCACGATGATCGACAGCCCGAACAACCGGCGGCGCGACAGCTCCTTCAGGAGCTTGATCCCGAAGAACATGCCGGACGCCATGCCGACGAAGACCGCGCCGAAGACCACGCCGTAGGCCGCGTCCCCGCCGCCCAGTGCGTCCACATAGATCTTGGCCACCCCGACCACCGCGCCGCCGGCGGCGAAGGCGCCGAGCATGCCGATGATCAGGCCCCGGATCAGCCGGTTGCCTCCGACGAACCGCCAGCCCTCGACGATCTGCCGCAGCACCGACGGGGTGGAGGCCGCGGCGTCCCTGTGGTTCTTCGGGATGTCCTTGAGGGAGAAGATGATGACGGCCGAGACGAGGTACGCGAGCGCGTTGATGAACAGGGCGAGATAGGTGTCACGCCCGGCGAGGAACGGGACCAGGTTGGCCAGGGCGTCGTCGGCGACCGACAGCACCGCGAACAGCAGCGCGGCGATCGGGGCGGTGCCGTACGTGACCAGGAGGTTGAGCTGGTTGGCCTCCTCCAGTCGCTCCTTGGGCACCAGGTTCGGCACCGTGGCGTCCTTGGCCGGGACCCAGAAGAGGTTGACGCACTCGACCAGGAATGTGGCGATGATCACCCACTGGTAGCTGCCGATCAACGGGATCGACAGCACCAGCGCGAAGCGCAGAAGGTCGCAGAAGAACATCGTCAGCCGCCGGTCGAACCGGTCGGCGAACACGCCCGCGAGCGGGCCGAGCACGATGGCCGGGAGCATCTTCGCGACGAAGACACCGCCGATGGCCAGGCTCTGGAACTTGTAGCCCTCACCGGCGGTGAGGTTGCCCGCCAGGGCGGTCAGTGCCAGGAGGTTCAGCCAGTCTCCGAGGCTGCACACCGACATGGCCGTCCACAGCTTGCGGAACGGCGCATTGGCCAGCACGTGGGGGGGCTTGCGGCGCGCGGTGTTCCGGCCGAGGGTGGTCATAGTGTCAGCGTATCCAGATGCTCGCTGGGCTGGGGAAAACACTGGCCAGGCGGATATACCCGGCTGTCGTCGCATGAGGGTAGTACGTCCGGCCTGTACCTCGCAGGTCACGCCTGCGAAAAATCAATCTCCAGTGTTCAACGTTTTGACAATTTCTAGTTTCGGAGCTCTAAAAGGGTGATTTCGGGCGGAGCCCCCACTCGGACGGGCGGTCCCCAGAAGCCCGCACCCCGGGTGACGTACACCTGGGTGCCGTCCACCTCGCCGAGGCCGGAGACCACCGGCTGCTGCAGCGGGATGACCAGGTTGAAGGGGACCATCTGGCCCCCGTGGGTGTGGCCGGACAGCTGGAGGTCCACCCCGTACCGGGCCGCCTCCGAGGCCTGGACCGGCTGGTGGGCGAGCAGGACCGTGGAGCGTGAACGGTCTCGGCCGCCCAGCGCCCGCTCGAAGTCGGGGCCGTCGCCCGAGGCGGCGCCGTTGACGTCGTTGACCCCGGCGAGATCGAGCACGGCTCCCGCGTGCGCGATCTCGACGCGCTCATTGCCGAGCGGGCGGATCCCGAGCCCGCGGAGCTCCTCGATCCACTCCTGGGGGCCGTTGGCGGTGTAGTACTCGTGGTTGCCGGTGACAAAATAGGCGCCGTAGCGGGACTCGAGGCTCTTCAACGGCCTGGCCAGCGGGCCGAGCTCGGCCACCGTGCCGTCGACCAGATCCCCGACGACGGCGACCACGTCGGCCCTCAGCGAGTTGATCATGCGGACGATCCGCTCGGTGTGCCCCACGCCCGTGAGCGGGCCGAGGTGGATGTCACTGACCACGGCGAACCGCAGGCCGCTGAGGCGCGGATCCAGCCTGGGCAGCGCGACCTTGACCGACTCGATCACCGGATCGCCCAGGGCCGTCCTGATCCCCGTCCCGACCGTGGTCAGCGCTCCCACCCCGGCGGCGACGGCAGCCGTACGGGCGATGAAAAGCCTGCGGCCCATCAGGCTCGGCCCGGCCTTCGAGCCCCCGTCCGACCGCACCTCACGGGCGGCGGGCACGGGCTGCTCGACGGACGTGGGCTGCTCGGCCGACACGGGCCGACCGGTTACCTGCTGACCGGCGGACACCGGCAGACCGACGGACACGGACTGCCCGGCTGCCTGCTGATCGGCCGGTACGGGCTGACCAGCGGATACGTGCTGCCCGGTTGCCTGCTGATCATCGGGTACCGGCTGACCGGCGGACACATACTGATCGGCCGGTACGAGCTGATCGGCGGTTACCTGCTGATCGGCGGGCACGGGCCGATCGGCGAGGGCCTCGGCCCGGGTCGTGCGACGGGCCGCGACCGCCGGTGGGATCCTGCGGTCGGCCCGGCGCCGGGCCGCTCCCAGAGCCAGTACGGCCACCGCCCGGGGGATCTCCAGGACCAGCAGGAACACGAACAGGTAGAACATCACCGCGATCCAGAAGAACCCCGGCCAGGCCAGGAAGTGCCCCCACCCGCTGCGGGAGCCGACGAGGGTCACCGGGGCCAGCACCCCGAGACCGGCCAGGATCCACGTCAGCACCCGGCGAACCCGCCCGGGCGGCGTGGTCGAACGGATCAGCCGACGCCACAGGTAGTAGTGGACCAGCGTGACCACCCCGAGGATCAGCGTCACGAAGCCCACCATCGAAACGTACCCACCCCTCGCGTCCGCCGGCCGTACCCGGCGCGTTGCGAAGAACGCGCGGGACGGCGGATGCGTTCCCTCAAGGCCCGGGATCTCAAGGCCCGGGATCTCAAGGCCCGGGATCTCAGGGCCTCAGCAGGTCCGAGATCTCAGGCCTCAGGGCCTTAGGACCCTGCGGCCTCGGGACCTCAGGGCTTCGACGCCTCGGGACCCTGCGGCCTCGGGACCGCAGGGCTTCGACGCCTTGGGACCTTGCGGCCTCGGGACCTCAGGGCCTCAGGGCTTCGACGCCTTGGGGCCCTGCGGTCTCGCGACCTTGAGGTCTCCTCGTGGGCTCGACGGCTCAGCCGGTCCGGCTCAGCTCGTCCGGCCTGTTGGCCGGCCCTTTTCGCTCAGGCCTTGGCCTTCGCGCGGGTGGGGCGCTTAGGCGCCGGGCCGCGGGCGCGGCGGTCGGCGAGGAGCTCGGCGGCACGCTCGGTGGTGACCTTCTCGACCTCGTCGTCCTTGCGCAGGGAGGCGTTGGTCTCACCATCGGTCACGTACGGGCCGAAACGACCCTCCTTGACCACGATCGGCTTCTTGGAGACGGGATCCTCACCGAGCTCGCGCAGCGGGGGCGCGGCGGCGGCGCGGCCCCTGCCCCGGGCCTTGGGCTGCGCGAACAGCTCCTTGGCCTGCTCCAGGGTGACCGTGAACATCTCGCCCTCGGACGTCAGCGAGCGCGAGTCGGTGCCCTTCTTGATGTAGGGACCGAACTTGCCGTTCTGCGCCGTCACCTCCTGACCGTCGATCTCCCCCAGCGTCCGGGGCAGCGAGAGCAGGAGCAGGGCGTCGTCGAGCGTGATGGTGTCAAGGGCCATCGTCTTGAGCAGCGATCCGGTGCGCGGCTTGACGACGTCGGCCTTCTTCGTCTTCTTCTTGCCCTCGGCCGGCGGCGCCTCCTCCGGGAGGATCTCGGTCACGTAGGGACCGTAGCGGCCGTCCTTGGCCACGATCACGTGGCCGGTGATCGGATCCTTGCCCAGCTCCCGATCGCCCGACGAGCGGGTGAACAGCTCCTCGGCCCTCTCGGCCGTGAGCTCGTCGGGGGCCAGGTCCTCGGGCACGTTCACCCGGGAGCCGTCACGGTCCAGGTAGGGACCGTAGCGGCCCACCCGGATCATGATGTCGGTGTCCCTGATCGAGAAGGAGCTGATCTCCTTGGCATCGATCTCGTCGATGTCGGTGACCAGTTCCTTCAGGCCCTCGTCACCGTTCACGCCGAAGTAGAACCGGTGCAGCTCGGGCACCCGCTCCGCCCGGTCGTTGGCGATGTCGTCGAGGACCTTCTCCATGTCGGCGGTGAAGTCGTAGTCGACGAGGTGGCCGAAGTGCTGCTCCAGCAGGTTGACCACCGCGAACGCCAGGAAGGACGGCACCAGGGCCGTGCCCTTCTTGAACACGTAACCGCGGTCCAGGATCGTTCCGATGATCGACGCGTACGTCGACGGGCGGCCGATCTCCCGGTCCTCCAGCTCCTTGATCAGCGAGGCCTCGGTGTACCGGGACGGCGGCTTAGTCGCGTGCGACAGCACGTTGAGCCCGGCGGCGGTGAGGCGGTCATTTTCGGCCAGGTTGGGCAGGCGCTTCTCGGAGTCGTCGCGGTCGGTGGACGGGTCGTCCGCGCCCTCGACGTAGGCCTTGAGGAAGCCGTGGAAGGTGATGGTCCGCCCGGAGGCGCTGAACTCGACCAGCTCTCCCGAGCTGGACGTGCCCCCCACCTTGACGGTGACCGACTCGCCGACCGCGTCCTTCATCTGGGAGGCCACGGTCCGCTGCCAGATCAGCTCGTACAGGCGGAACATGTCACCGCTCAGCCCGGTCTCGCCCGGTGTCCGGAACTCCTCGCCCGAGGGACGGATCGCCTCGTGCGCCTCCTGGGCGTTCTTCACCTTGCTGGCGTAGGTGCGCGGCTTGTCGGGCACGTACGCCGCGCCGTACAGCTTGATGGCCTGGCTGCGGGCGGCGGCGACGGCGGTCTCCGACAGCGTGATGCTGTCGGTTCGCATGTAGGTGATGAAGCCGTTCTCATACAGGCGCTGAGCGACCTGCATGGTGGACTTCGCGGAGAAGCCGAGCTTCCGGCTGGCCTCCTGCTGCAGCGTGGTCGTCCTGAACGGCGCGTACGGCTTGCGGGTGTACGGCTTGCGCTCGACGGAGTTGACCTTGTACGAGGTGCCGCCCAGCCGTCCGGCCAGTGCCTGTGCGGCCTGCTCGTCCAGGTGGAGCACGCCGGTGCCCTTGAGCGTGCCGTTGCTCGCGAAGTCGCGGCCCTGGGCGACGCGCTTGCCGTCCACGCCGGTCAGCGTGGCGGTGAACTCGTGCGGAACCTCGTCGCGGCCGGTGTCGAACAGCGCCTGCAGGTCCCAGTAACTCGCGCTGGTGAACGCCAGGCGCTCGCGCTCGCGCTCCACGACCAGCCGGGTCGCCACGGACTGCACGCGACCGGCGGACAGGCGGGGCTTGACCTTCTTCCACAGGACCGGGCTGACCTCGTAGCCGTAGAGGCGGTCGAGGATGCGCCTGGTCTCCTGGGCGTCGACCAGCCGCAGGTTCAGGTCGCGCGGATTGGCCACGGCTTCCTGGATCGCCCGCGGGGTGATCTCGTGGAACACCATGCGGTGGACCGGCACCTTGGGGTTGAGCACCTCGCGGAGGTGCCAGGCGATCGCCTCGCCCTCCCGGTCCTCGTCAGTGGCGAGATAGAGCTCGTCGGCGTCCTTGAGCAGCTGCTTGAGCTTGCTCACCTGCGCCTTTTTGTCATGATTGACAACGTAGAGAGGCTCGAACTCATGATCCACATTGACGCCCAGGCGCGCCCAGGACTCTCCCTTGTACTTCTCCGGGATGTCGTCGGCCTTCTCGGGGAGATCGCGAATATGTCCGATACTGGACTCCACGATGTAGCCATGGCCGAGGTACCCGGCGATGGTCTTCGCCTTGGAAGGCGACTCGACGATCACCAGGCGGGTTCCGCCGGCGTTGCCGTTCTTGGCTGGCACGCTGCTTCCTACCTCGCTGTTCGCATTCGTTCCCCGTTTTCCTTCACTCGGGTTACCCGATCTGGGTCGGGGGCACTCCCAAGGAAAGCCGCAAGGACGCAGAATAAAGCCCTATGAGTATCGACGTCCCCCAGCTCACCCTCGGAGACTAATCGCTGTGCTCGACTACTCCTACTTGGTTCTCCATCTTCCGCGAGGCACCTCCCGGGACGCGGCCCGACGGATACTGACCGAACATGCAGAATACGGTGATTGGGAACTCGACCGTCTGCGACTGTATCCCGACGGCCGCCGGGACGTTCGACTGCGTCGCAAGATCATACGTGTGACCAGGACGATGTGACCCCGGACATGGCTTTGCCCGCCCCGGGCCGCGCCCCCGGAACGGGCAAAGCTTCTGTGCTCAACCGGGCGGGGGGATGTCGTACCTCGAGGGTACGGCTATCCTCCCCCGCCACCGGCAAAGCGCCTGTGTGTCTTCCTCAATAGACTTGAGGAGACATGTCCAATGAGTTACTGATGCCTTACTTCCGGCCGAGGCGGATGCGGCGGGTGGTCGCGAAGAGCGTCGCGGAGGCGGCGGCCATGGCGCCGAGCACGAGGGCGAGCAGCGAGCCGGAGTTCATCCCGGTCATGCCGACGGGCTGAGCGGCGCTCATCAGGCCGACGTCACCGAGCGGCACAACGCCGTCGAGCGGGGTGGAGGGGGCCAGCTTGGTCACGGAGTCCACCGCCGAAGAGCCCTGCGACTCCGGAGCCTGAGCGCTTCCGGAGGTGGCGGGCAGACCCGCCACGTCCTGCGCCGCTCCCACGATGGGCAGCTCCGGCAGCTTGGCCGCATCCTGCACCCCACCGACGACGGGCAGCGAGGACAGGGCGGAACCGGACTTGCGGGCGGCGCCGCTTGCGTCCTTGGCCTCGGAAGCGGGGGTCAACGGGGACGCGGACATGAGGCCGCTGGTCCGCTGCTTGCCGACCCTGTGTCCGTAGTCGCCGCCGTTGCCATCCTGGCCGCCGCCGTTCCAGCCGCCGCTCCAGCCACCCTGGCCGCCACCGTTACCGCCGGGGTGCCCGGACGGGCCGCCGACGTGGGCGCCGCCGAGACAGCCCGCGGCGGCGTCACCCAGGACGGCCACGGCGTTGCCGCAGACGTTGATGGGTGCCGTGATCGGCGCGATGATCTGGTTGCCGCCCAGGATCGAGTTGTCGCCGTTCGTACGGTTGCCACCGGCACCGCCGCCCCAGCCGAAGCTCTTGACGGACGCGCCGCCCTTACAACCGGCGAAAGCCTTGCCCAGGACGGCCACGGCGTTGCCACAGACGTTGATCGGAGCGGTGATCGGCGCGACGATCTGGTTGCCGCCCGCGATGCTGCCCCGCCCGGAGGTCACGTTGCCACCGGCCCCACCGCCGCCACCCCAGCCGTTCTCGACGGACGAACCGCCGAGGCAGCCCGCCTGACCGCTGCCGATGACGTTGCCACAGGCGTTGATGGGAGCGGTGATCGGCGCGACGATCTGGTTGCCGCCCGCGATGCTGCCCTGCCCGGAGGTGCGGTTGCCCCCCGCGCCGGAACCCGGGATCTCCCAGCCGGGACCCGAACCCTGCCAGCCGGGGCCCGAACCCTGCCCACCGGAACGCGGGCCCTGCCAACCGGAGCCTGCGCCGTGCCCGCCGGGACGTGAGCCGCGCTCGGAGTAGCCGGACTTACCCGGTCCCTTCGGCTTACCCGGCCAGCCCGGCCTACCCGGTCCGTCCGGCCAGCCCGGCCTGTCACGGCCGGTGACCTTGGCACCGCCCTCACAACCGGCGAAGGCGTCGCCAAGGACGGCCACGGAGTTGCCGCAGACGTTGATGGGAGCGGTGATCGGCGCGACGATCTGGTTGCCGCCCAGGATGCTGCCCCGCCCGGAGGTCACGTTGCCACCGGCCCCACCACCGCCACCGCCGCC